>NZ_FOUG01000010.1 GCF_900114785.1 Variovorax sp. OV329 | reverse complement strand
GCGCCGGTGCTCAAGAAGATCAACGATGCGCTGAAGGTGGCCCTGAAGGACCCGGACTTCATCAAGAAGCAGGAAGGCCTGGGCGCGGTGGTGGTCAGCGACAAGCGCGTGGAGCCGGCCGAGCACAAGAAGTTCGTGCAGGCGGAAGTGGCGCGCTTCGGCCCGGTCATCAAGGCCGCCGGCGT
Organism: Variovorax sp. OV329; assembly: GCF_900114785.1. Taxonomy (GTDB): domain Bacteria; phylum Pseudomonadota; class Gammaproteobacteria; order Burkholderiales; family Burkholderiaceae_C; genus Variovorax. The sequence continues at coordinate 205,330 of NZ_FOUG01000010.1, read as the reverse complement.
CTACGCCGACTGATCGATCTCCAGCCCCGCCGGGCTGATCAAGCCGCCGCGCCTTCGTGGGCCCGGCGGCCTTTCTCTTGCCGCCTATGCGGCCTGCGCCAGGATGCGGTCCAGCGCGTCGAAGTCGATCGGCTTTTGCAGGTGGTGGTCGAACAGCCCTTGGGTGGCTTCCGAAGGCGCATGGCCAGACACCGCGACGATCAGCTGCGGGCCGCCTGACTTGGCGCGCAATTGCTGCGCCACCAGGGTGCCCGGCATGTCGGGCAGGGTCAGGTCGACCAGTGCGACGTTGAAGTCGTTGCCGGCCGCCGCGTCCAGGGCCTGCTGGCCGGTGTAGGCGCACAGCGCCTTGTGGTCCTGCAGCTGCAAAAGCTCCTGCAGCAGGTCGGCCGCGGACTCGTTGTCGTCGACGATCAGGACGTTGAGGCTCATCAGGGAATCAAGCATAGGCGTGGAATTCGTTCTTTTGTGTAGGAGGGAGCCTACGGCTGGGCGCGCTGCGCCTGCGGCGTCTCGGGCTCGATGGACGTGGCCACCAGCGGCAGGCGCACGGTGAAGGTGGCGCCTTCGCCCGGCTGGCTGCGCACCTCGATCTCGCCGCCGTGCGACAGCACGATCTGGCGCGTGATGTACAGGCCCAGCCCCAGGCCGGCGGCCTTGCTGCGGCTGGCCTCGGTGCGCTCGAACTGCTCGAAGATGCGCTGCTGGTCTGCCGGGGCGATGCCCATGCCCTGGTCCCGCACGCTGATGCGGGCCCAGTCCTGGCAGCGCCGTACCTGGATGTGCACCGGCTGGCCACCGCCGTAGCGAAGGGCATTGGTGACCAGGTTGGTGACCACCTGCTCGATGCGGAACTCGTCCCAGCTGCCCTGCACTGGCTCCGGCGCGTCCAGCGTGACGCTGCAGCCGGCCGCCTCGGCCTGCTGCGACAGCATCTCCACCGCGTGGCGCGCCAGGGCCGCCAGGTCCATGGGCTTGGGCTGGATGGTGAGCGAGCCGCTGCGCAGGCGCGTCACGTCCAGCATGTCGTCGATCAGCCGCACCATGCTCTGGATCTGGCGCTGGTCGCGCTCGATCATGGCCGGCAGGCGGTCGGGGCCGAAGTGCACCGTGTTGCCCTTGCTCAGGTGCAGCTTGCGCACCTGGGTCTCCAGGTAGAGCGTGTTGAGCGGCGTGCGCAGCTCGTGCGAGACCATGGACATGAAGTCGTCGCGCATGCGCACCGCCCGCTCCAGCTCGCGCTGGGTGGACTGCAACTGCTGCACCAGGGCTTCCTGCTCGCGGTGCAGCGCGGCCAGCGCCTCGACCTCGCGGCGCAGGGCCTTCTTGTGGCGGTGCAACTCCACGAACACGTTGACCTTGCTGGCCACCACGTGCGGGTCCAGGGGCTTTTGCAGGAAGTCGACCGCGCCGCTCTCGTAGCCCGTGAAGGCGTAGTTGAGCTCGCGCCCCGCGGCGCTGACGAAGATGATGGGGATGTGCCGCGTGCGCTCGGTGCCGCGCATCAGCTCGGCCAGCTCGAAGCCGTTCATGCCCGGCATCTGCACGTCCAGGATCGCCAGCGCGAACTCGTGCGTCAGCATCAGGCCCAGCGCCTCCTCGGCCGAGCGGGCCTGGAACACGGGGCGGCCGTGGCCGCGCACCAGCGCCTCCAGCGCAAGCAGGTTCTCCGGCAGGTCGTCGACGATCAGCAGCTTGGCTTCGACCTCAGTGGGCATGGCATGCATCCATCTGGAGGAGGAAGTCCCGCAAGACGGGCAGCGGCGCGACCAGGTCGGGACGGTGCGAGCGCGATGCCGCCAGCGGCATGGCCGTTGACTGGGCGCTCGCCGGGTCCTGCACAGCGGTGAGTCCGCCCGCGCGGTGGATCTGCGCCAGGCCGAGCGCGCCGTCCTCGTTGGCGCCGGTCAGCACCATGCCGGCCACGGCGGGACCGTAGGCGTCGGCGGCGGAGCCCAGCAGCACGTCGATGGACGGGCGGGAGAACAGCACCGGCGGCTCGCAGCTGAGAGAGAAGCAGCGCTCCCGCTCCAGCGACAGGTGGTAGCCGGGCGCGGCGAAATACAGCGTGGCCGGCATCACCGGTTCCTTGTCCTGCGCCTCGTGCACCTGCAGGTGCAGGCGGTCGGCGAACACCGCGGGCAGGCGGCTCTCGTGGTCTTCGGGCAAATGCAGCACCACCACGAGGGGCAGTCGCCAGCGCGCGGGCAAGCCGCTCAGCAGCGTGATCAGCGCATCCACGCCCCCTGCCGAAGCGCCGATGGCCACCAGTTCGACCGCGCGCATGCGCATTTCGAGCGTGCTGGCCATCACGTCGCCTTGCGGTAGAGCCGCTCGCTGCGCGCCAGCACGTCGAAGCGGTTGGCGTAGCCGGAGAAGTCGATGCTTTCCTTGGAGCCCAGGCCCAGGAAGCCGCGGTGCGACAGCGATTCGTGGAACAGGCCCAGGGCCCGGTCCTGCAGCGTCCGGTTGAAGTAGATGAGCACGTTGCGGCAAGAGATGAACTGCGTCTGCGCGAACACGCTGTCCGTGGCCAGGCTGTGGTCGGCGAAGATCACGTCGGCGATCAGCGAGGGGTCGAAGCGGGCCGCGTCGTAGGCGGCGGTGTAGTAGTCGGAAAAGGCGCGCGTGCCACCCGACTGCTGGTAGTTGGCGGTGTAGCGCCGCACCGCCTCCAGCGGGAAGATGCCCTGGCGCGCGAGCGCGAGCGACTCGGGGTTGATGTCGGTGGCATAGATGCGGGTGCGCTCCAGCAGCCCTTCCTCCCGCAGCAGGATGGCCAGCGAATACACCTCCTCGCCGGTGCTGCAGCCGGCCACCCACATCGTGACCGAGGGGTAGGTGTGCAGGTGCGGCACGACCAGCTTGCGAATGCCCAGGAAATAGGCCGGGTCCCGGAACATCTCGCTGACCGGAATGGTGAGGTACTGCAGCAGCCGCGCGAACATGGCCGGCTCGTGCAGGATGCGCTCCTGCAGCGCCGAGATGCTGGGCATGTTCATCTGCGTCAGCGCGTACTGCACGCGGCGCTTCTGCGAGGCGCCGGTGTAGTCGCGGAAGTCGTAGCTGTACTTCAGGTAGATGGCCTCCATCAGCAGGCGCAGCTCGATCGCGCCGGCGCTGAGCTGGCCGGGCGCGGCGTTCGGGTCGTCGGGGTCGCTGCCCGGCAATGCGGCGGTGCCCGGGGGTTCGGAAGGCAGGTGGGCCATCGTTCAGAGCCGCTCCATGCGCGGCATCCAGACCCGCAGCAGCGAGAACAGGCGGTCCAGGTCCACCGGCTTGGCCAGGAAGTCGCTGGCGCCGGCCGCCAGGCACTGCTCCTGGTCGTCCTTCATGGCCTTGGCGGTGACCGCGATCACCGGCAGCTTGGCGAAGCGCGGGTCCTGGCGGATGCGGCGCGTGGCCTCCAGGCCGTCCATCTCCGGCATCATCACGTCCATCAGCACCAGGTCGATGTCCTGGACCTCGTCGAGCTTCTCCAGCGCCTCGCGGCCGTTGCGGCCGATCTCCACCACCGCGCCGCGGCTTTCCAGGGCGCTGGTAAGGGCGAAGATGTTGCGCACGTCGTCGTCCACCAGCAGCACGCGCCGGCCCTCGAACACCCGGTCGCGCCCGCGCACCGCGCGCAGCATGCTCTGGCGCTCGCTGGACAGGTCGGTCTCCACCTTGTGAAGGAACAGCGTGACTTCGTCCAGCAGCCGCTCGGGCGAACGTGCGCCCTTGATGATGATGGAGCGCGAGTAGCGAAGCAGCTCCATCTCCTCGTCGCGCGTCAGGTTGCGGCCCGTGTAGACGATCACCGGCGGGAAGGAGACGATCTCTTCGCTGGACATGCGCTTGAGCAGTTCGCTGCCCTGCATGTCCGACAGACGAAGGTCGGTCACCATGCAGTCGAACACGCGCTCGCGCAGCAGGGCCAGGGCCTCGGCACCCGATTCGACGGCGGTGATCTGCACGTCGTCGTCGGCGATCAGCTTCATCACGGCCTCGCGCTGCAGCGGGTCGTCCTCCACCACCAGCACCGACTTGACCTTCTGCGCGAGCTTCTCTTCGAGCCGCCGGAACACCTCGTGCAGTTCCTCGCGCGTGGTGGGCTTTCTCGCATAGCCGATGGCGCCCATGTGCAGCGCGGCCTCGGAACTGTCGTGGGCCGAGACCACGTGCACCGGGATGTGGCGGGTGCGCGAGTCGCTCTTGAGCCGCTCCAGCACGCCCAGGCCCGGCCCGTCGGGCAGGCCCATGTCCAGCAGGATGGCATCGGGGCGGTGCGTGGCGGCCAGCTCCATGCCTTCGCCTGCACCCTGCGCCACCAGGCAGCGGTAGCCGCGCTCGTGCGCCAGGTCGTAGAGGATGTGCGCGAACTGCGGCTCGTCCTCGATCACCAGCACGCGGCGCGTGTCGTCCGCGGGCAGCGCGCGGTCGTCCTCGAAGGCGGGCGCGGGTGCCTTGGCGGGCAGGTTGCGCAGCGCAGGCAGGGGCGCGGCGGGTGGCGGTGCCTGGCGCGCCGGCGCGTGGGCGGGTGTGAGCGAGCTGGGCGCTGCCGCGGGCCGGTTCTCGGGGGTGACGGCAGGCAGGGTGAGGCTGAAAGTGCTGCCATGGCCCGGCGTGCTGCTGACTGTGAGCACGCCACCCAGCAACTGCGTGAGGTCGCGCGAGATCGACAGCCCCAGGCCCGTGCCGCCGTAGCGCCGGCTTGGCGTGCCGTCGGCCTGGCGGAAGGCCTCGAAGATCAGCTCCTGCTGGTCGGCCGGAATGCCGATGCCCGAATCGCTGACGTCGAAGCGCGCGCCTCCCTCGGAGGTGCCGGTGATGGTGAGCGAGACCTCGCCGCGCTCGGTGAACTTGACCGCGTTGGACAGCAGGTTGCGCAGCACCTGCTCCACGCGCTGGCGGTCGGTGCGGATGGACTGCGGCGCGCCCGGCCGCAGTTCGACCCGGAAGCCCAGGTCGTGCTCCGCGGCCAGCGGCGCGAAGGTGCCTTCCAGGCTTTGCGCCAGCGCGGCCATCGGCATGGGCTCCACCGTCAATTCCAGCTTGCCGGCCTCGACCTTGGAGATGTCCAGGATGTCGTTGATCAGCGTGAGCAGGTCGTTGCCCGAGGTGTGGATCGACTCCGCGTAGCGCACCTGTTCCGCGCTGAGGTTGCCCAGCGGGTTGTCCGCCAGCAGCTTGGACAGGATCAGCGAACTGTTGAGCGGCGTGCGCAGCTCGTGCGACATGTTGGCCAGGAACTCGGACTTGTAGCGGCTGGCGCGCTGCAGCTCGGAGGCGCGGTCCTCCAGCTCCTGCTGCGCGCGGCGCAGGGCGGCATTGCGCAGGTCCAGCGTCTCGGTGCGTTCGGACAGCTGCGTGTTGGTCTGCTCCAGCTCGGCCTGCTGGTTTTCCATCTGGGCCTGCGAGGCGCGCAGGGCGCGCGACTGCTCTTCCAGTTCTTCGTTGGCGGTGCGCAGCTCTTCCTGCTGAACCTGCAGCTCCTCGTTGAGCTGCTGCGTCTCGGCCAGTGCACTTTGCAGCTGCTCGCGATAGCGCGCCGCGGTGAGCGAGGTGCCGATGATCTCGGACACGGCCTGCATCAGCGCTTCCTGATGGGGGTCGGGCGTGGCGGCCAGGCCCAGCTCCAGCACGCCATTGACCAGCGTGTTGTGCATCAGGGGCAGCATGATCACCGAGCGGGGCGTCATCTGGCCCAGGCCGGAGTTCACGCGCAGGTAGTCGGCCTCGACCGGATCGACCTTGATCGGCCGGCGCTCCTGCGCCGCCTGGCCCACCAGGCTGGCGCCGGCGCGGAACACCTGCTGGTGCGCCTCGGCCTCGTCCGAGAATCCGTAGCTGGCCACGCGCCGCAGCGAGCCGTCGCGCTCGCGCACGAACATCGCGCCCACCTGGCTGCCCAGCAGGCGCGCGAAGTAGCCCAGCACCTTGCGGCCGATCTCCTGTGCATTGAGCTCGCCCACCAGTTCAGCCGACAGCTCGGTCTGCGCGCCGCGCATCCACGACTGGCGCTCCAGCAGGGTCGCCTGCGCGGCCTGCTCCTCGAGCGCCGCCCCGTAGGTCTGCGAAAGCGCGAGCAGCTGGCGGCGGCCGAAGAAGGCCAGCAGCGCGGTGCTGCCCAGCGTCACCAGCACGAACAGCGCGACCACCCACACGGCGGTCCGGCTGGCCTCGCCGCTGCGCGTCGCGCGCAGCGCCAGCTCGGTGTTGCCGAAGGCGGTGAACTCGTCGCGCAGGTCGTCGGTCATGCGCTTGCCACGGCCCAGGCGGATGTTGTCGCTGGCCTGCGAGTCGCCAGTGCGCCGCTGCTCGATGACTTCCTTGGCGAAGCCCTGCCAGGCCTCGTTGAGGGCCCGCATGCGTTCCACGCGCTCCGCCTGCCGGCTGTTGTCGGCCACCAGCTCGCGCAGGCTGCTCAGGTCGCTGCCGATACGGGGCACGGCACGCTCGTAGGGCTCCAGGAAGGTCTCGTCACCGGTGATGACATAGCCGCGCATGCCGGTCTCCATGTCGATCATGCGGCGCTGGATCTCGGCCACCGTGCGGCTGACCTTGTCGCTGTGCTCCACCCAGCTGATCTGCGAGAGCAGGTAGGCGATCAGGGCCACGAACACCGCGGCGCCGATCACGCCGCCGATCATGGGCAGCAGGATGTTGCGCCGCAGGAGGCGCTGGAAGTCATGCGGGTCGACCGCGGCGGTAGCTTTCATTCGTGCAGGCGTGCAAAGCAAAACCTGACAAGGCTGCCGCAGATTCCGCCGGTGCCTTGTCGGACAAGGCCGCGAGGTGCCGCGGCATCGCCCGCCGCGCCTCGGATTCCGGGACGAAAACTAGCGCGCCTGCGCCAGCTGGCTGCGCCGCATCTCGCCCTGGCGCGTGAACATCCAGCCCGGGTACTCGGGCGGCAGGGCGCTCACCTTGTCCAGCGCAGCCAGTTCATCTGCACTGAACTCCACCTGGCAGGCCGCCAGGTTGTCATCCAGCTGCTCGGCCCGCTTGGCACCGATGATCACGCTGGTCACCGCCTTCTGGTGCAGCAGCCAGGCCAGCGCCACCTGCGCCACCGACACGCCCCTGGCCTGCGCGATGCCCTGCATCACCTCCACGCAGTCGTAGGCGTGCTCCATGCGCACCGGCGGAAAGTCGAAGACCGCGCGCCGGCTGCCGGCGGCCGCGTCCTGCGCCGCGTGGCGGCCGAACTTGCCCGACAGCAGGCCACCGGCCAGCGGGCTCCACACCATCAGGGCCAGCTGCTCGCTCTGCAGCATGGGCACCAGTTCTCGCTCCAGGTCGCGGCTGGCGATGGTGTAGAAGGCCTGCAGCGACTCGAAGCGCGCGAGGCCCAATCGTTCGGAGATGCCGATGGCCTTCATGATCTGCCAGGCCGCCCAGTTGGACACGCCCACGTAGCGCACGTGGCCCTGGCGCACCAGGTCGTCCAGCGCGCGCACCGCTTCCTCGATGGGCGTGGCCGGGTCGAAGGCGTGGATCTGGTAGAGGTCGATGTGGTCCGTCTGCAGCCGAGCGAGGCTGGCCTTGACCGCGTCCATGATGTGGTAGCGCGACATGCCGCGCGAATTGGCAGCCTTGGTGCCGGTCTCGCCATAGACCTTGGTGGCGAGCACCACGTTCTCGCGCGGCACCTTGAGGTTCTTCAGGGCCTGGCCGGTGATGCTTTCCGACAGCCCGCCCGAGTACATGTCGGCGGTGTCGATGAAGTTGATGCCGGCGTCGAGCGCGCGGCCGATCAGGCGCTCGGCGTCCGCCTGCTGCGTGTTGCCGATCTTTCCCCAGAACTCGCCTTCGCCGCCGAAGGTCATGGTGCCCAGGCACAGCTCGGACACGAAGAGGCCGGTGCGGCCGAATTTCTTGAGACGCATGGAATGAAGCCTTGTGTAAAGGAAACAGGAGGGCGAATCGCCGCGCTGCGGGTGTCGCAGCGCGGGGCGCACAGTGTGCGATGTTCGGCGCTGTTCTGCTTGGGCGCCCAAGCGGGTCAGGGTCTCAGCCGCCGCCCACCACCAGGATGAAGCGCCGCCCGTCCGGCCCCATGCACTGGCCCTGACCGCTGCCGAAGGAGGTGGAGAAGTAGCACTCGATCACCCTGCTGCCGTCGGGCGATCGCAGCAGCGCGTAGCCGCCACCGCCGCCCGTGCCGGTGGAGAGGCCGACGCCGCCGAAGCTGCCACCCCAGCTGCCGCCACCCACGCCGATGCCCAGGCCGATGGGCGGCGGATTGCGGAAGGTGCCGGTGTAGTGGATGCCGTCGATGGTGGCTTCGGCCGTGCCCGAAGCGGAGTTGAAGCTGCCCGGGTAGGTGCGCCCGTTCTCCAGCAGCTGGAGCTGGCCGGCGCAGCCGGCGAGCAGCCCGGCAGCGGCGACGAGCGACCACAGTCGCGCTGACAAGGCGAAGGCGCGGGCGTAACGGACAGGACCGGCAGCAGTGACCATGGCCCCACTATCGCGCATTCGGCCGGCGCGGCAAAGGGCGGGGATTCCGGCTGGACCCTGCCCGCGTGCTCAAGGAGAATGACTCGCGCCGAATCCCTTTCCAGCCGGAGCCCCCATGCCCACAGCAGAACAGCGCCTGAAGGCGCTCGGCCTCACATTGCCGCAGCCACTGAAGGTGCCGCCCGGCGTGGTGCTGCCCTTCCAGTTCGTGCGTGTCCACGGCAACCGGGCCTTCATCTCGGGCCATGGGCCGACCGACGCCGACGGCTCGCTCGCGCAGCCGCTGGGCAAGGTGGGCCGTGAACTCGACGTGGCGCAAGGGACTGCCGCGGCGCGGCTGGTGGGCCTGGCGGTGCTGGGCAGCCTGCAGCGCGCGTTGGGCGACCTGGACCGCATCACGGCCTGGACGCGCGTGTTCGGCATGGTGAATTCCGCGCCGGGCTTCAACCGGCAGCCCGCGGTCATCAACGGTTTTTCCGACCTCGTCCTCGAGGTCTTCGGGCCCAAGGTGGGCGCGCACGCGCGCAGCGCCGTGGGCATGGCCGAGCTGCCCTTCGACATCCCGGTCGAGGTGGAAGCCGAAGTCGAGATCCGCAGCCAGGAGAGTTGATGATCGACCGCGACAAGATGCAGAAGCTGATCGAGCCCCTCTTCCCCGGGCTGATGGGCGTGAAGATCGAGCTGCTCGAACCCGAGCGCGTGCTCGCCACCATGGAAGTGAGGGCCGACCTGTGCACCGCGGGCGGCATCCTCCACGGCGGCGCCTACATGGCTTTTGCCGACACCCTGGGGGCCGTGGGCACGCTGCTGAACCTGCCGCAGGGCAAGCGGACCACCACCACCGATTCCAGCACCAAGTTCATCGCGGGTGCCAAGCTGGGTACCGTCGTCACCGGCGAGAGCCTGGCCCTGCACCGGGGCCGCACCACGCAGGTGTGGCAGACCAGCATCCGCAATGCGGAAGGCCGGCTGTGCGCGGTGGTGACGCAGACGCAGCTGATCCTCGATTAGTATCTCAATCGAGATACAATCCTGGCCTTCTGGCAAAAGGGGCTGCATTGACACAGACATCGATGCTCCACGTACGCGTGGACGACGACTTGAAGGAAGAGGCCACGGCCACCTTGGCCAACGTGGGCCTGAGCGTGTCCGAGGCCATCCGCATCTTTCTCACGCGCGTGACCAAGGAGGGCGGGCTACCGGCAGGCCTGGCGGTGGACACCGAAGCCCACGACCGGTGGTTTCACGCGAAGGTCCGCGAAGCGCTGGAGGACACGCGCCCGACGGTTCCTCATGACAAGGTGATGGCCGACGCCCGGGCACTGATTCGCAAGAAGCGACGTGCTCAGTCTTGAGTGGCACGAAGCGGCGCGCGCCGACCTGCTCTCGATCGTCGACTACATCGCCGAGCGCAACGTCGATGCCGCGCTCGAACTCGTGGACGAAATCGAGGAGAAGGCCGAACGGCTGCGCGAGCGGCCCAAGTTGTACCGGCCGGGCCCGTGGCAAGCACGCGCGAGATGGTCGTGCGGCCGAATTACGTGGTGGTCTATGCCGTGTCGGATGCTGCGGTAACCATCCTGAGAGTCCTGCACGCCGCGCGGATGTGGCCTCCTGCCTCTGGCCGCAAGTAATGCGGCGCTGGCGCGCGCCCGCCACACTCGGCGTCTTTCTGCCGTCACCCGAAAGCCGCATGCTCGCGCAACCCGAGTCCTGCGAGGACAATGGTTGCGAACACTATGTCCACTGAACTCATCCTGATCCGCCACGGCGAAACCGACTGGAACCGAGAGCTGCGCTTCCAGGGCCATATCGACGTTCCGCTCAACGACATGGGCCACGAGCAGGCCCGGCGGCTGGGCCTGCGCATGGCGCGCGAGAAGGCGCAGCACCTGGTCTCCAGCGACCTGATGCGCTGCCAGCAGACGGCCGCGCCCACCTCGCTGCAGCTGTCGCTGGCCGTGAACATCGACGCCGGCCTGCGCGAGCAGCACTTCGGCGCGGTGGAGGGCATGCGGGCCGACGAGATCCAGGCGCAGCATCCCCGCGCCTGGGAAGACTGGCTCAAGTTCCAGGAACACAACGCCATGCCCAATGGCGAGTCGGCGCGGCAGTTCCACACCCGCATCATCGACGCGCTCTCGCGCATCGCCCAGGCGCACGACGGCCAGACGGTGCTGGTGTTCACGCACGGCGGTGCACTCGACATGGTGTGGCGCACCGCGCGCGGCCTGGGCCTGAACGGCCCGCGCCAGAGCGAGATTCCCAACGCGGGCTTCAACCGCATCCGCATCGCCGATGCAAGCGCGCCCGAAGCCATCGAGATCGTCGACTGGGCCGACACGCGGCACCTGCAGGATTTGCCCGCCCAGCCCACCTACGACCAGAAGCGCTACCTGGCCGGCAAGCCCAGCGCCGCGTAGACCGCATCGGCCTGCCGCGCGAGGCGGTGAGACTGCGGCTGGCCGTTGAGCTGGCGCTGCAGCAGGCCCTGGGCGCTGGACAGCAGCATCGGCTGGCCGCTCTTCACCAAGGCATCGAGGTAGATCTGCTCGAACAGGTCGCGCTGCGCGTGGCTGCCACCGATCTCCACCAGGTGCGGCAGGGCGGCGCCCAGGCCCGCAACGGCCTCGGCGTGCTCGCCCCGCGCATGCGCCAGCAGGCTGCGGGCGGCAGGCACGCACACCCGCTGCCAGGCGTCGCGCACAGATGGCGGCGCTGCCGGTGCGAAGGCCTCGATGTTGCGCTGCAAGGTGTCGGCCTCGGGCCGGCCGGCACGGGCCAGGCCATAGAGGTACTGCAGGTCGAGGAAGGGCAGCACCTGGTCCTGCGTGCGCTCGGCCAGATACCCGGCCAGTTCGTTCCAGCGCGCCTCGCCCACCGCGACGCCGGCCAGCTCCAGCCGCGCCAGCAGCGACACGGCGCCGATCTGGTCCTGCGAGTAGCCTTTCTCCACGCCCCACACCTGGCGGTCGTACACCGCCAGTGCGTCGGGGTCGCGGCCCAGGTCGATGAGGAAGAGCGCGACGTGCCACCAGTTGTGCGTGAGCATGAAGGAGTTCAGGCCCGTCCAGGTCTCGCTCACGTCCTGCATGAAGTCCAGGCCCTCGGTGAGCCGCCCTTCGGTGAGCATCACGTGGGCTAGCGCATGGTGCGCCCAGGGCTCCTTGCGGCGCATGGCGATGGCGCGGCGGGCGCTGGCCTCGGCCTCGCGCATCAGGTGGCACTGCTCGTAGCCGAAGGCGGCCATGCCGTGCACGTAGGGCACGTCGCCGGATGCAGGCAGTGCGGCCAGCGCCAGGCGCAGCATGCCGGGGCAGTCGCCGGTGTTGAAGGCGTGGTACTGGCCCAGCTTGAGTGAGGCCAGGTCGCGTGGGAATTCCTCCGCCTGCTCCTGGTGCAACGCGATCGCGCGTCGGATGTCGCCTTGGGCCCAGGCGGCGACGGCGGCGATGAAGCGCTGCTCGCGCGGCGTGGCCCGCCCGGCGCCATCCTGCGCGCGGCGCAGGAAGGGCAGGGCATTGGGTACCGCGTCGCGTGACTCGGCGAACAGGTGCAGCGCTGCGCAGTACGCCTGCACGATGGGGCTGGTGTCCTGTGCGGCGGCCAGCACGTTGGCGGCGCGCGCCTCGCTGGAGATGAAGCCTTCCACGAAGTCGTTCACCGGCCCGAGGCTCGCGCCATCGTCCAGGCTCAGCGTGTTGCCCAGGCTGTCTTGTGCATGCATGCGGCCTATTCTGCCGCCGCCTGCAAGGGCCTACACGCCGGCCTGCTGGTGCCGGTATTCCTGCGTGCGGCCGCCGTAGCCGTAGGCGGCGGCTCGGGCGTCGATCAGGTGCACGTAAGACACCTCGTGCAGGTCGGGCCGCAGCCGCGCCATCGCCTCGAACACCGCGCGCAGGTAGCGGGCCTTCTCGGCCTTGGTGTTGGTCTCGTCGGTGATGCTGATGTCCAGGTGGAAGGCGGACTTGCCGAGTTCGGCCAGCGTCTTTCCACCAATGAACCACTGCTCGGAGGGGATGTACTGCACCGTCGCGGCGATCACCTCCAGCTTCTTGTCCAGCAGCTCCTGCGTGAGCGCGTTCACCTGCTCGACCACCTGGCGGGTCAGCTTCGCATCGGGCGTGCCGGAGAGATGGATGACGACATGGGGCATGGTGTTCTCCTCAAGGGATCGGGTTGGCGATGGGGTCATTGTGGGAACAATGGAGTCATCGGAAAAGCGGGAAGATAAGATGTGTGCCATCGATTTATCGGATGGATAGGCCATGCAGCGACTCGACCTCGACCAGCTCCGCACCTTCCTCGTGGTGCTCGATGCGGGCAGCCTGACCGCCGCCGCGCCGCGCGTCTTCCTCTCGCAATCGGCCGTAAGCGAGCAGATGCGCAAGCTGGAGGAATCGGCCGGACAGTCCCTGCTGTCGCGCAGCAAGGCGGGCGTGCTGCCCACGGCCGCGGGCGACCGGCTGCGCCTGCATGCGCAGCAACTGGTCGCCCTGGCCGACGAGGCCCTGCGCGACCTGCGCGGCGAGTCGCTGCAGGGCGAGCTGCGGCTGGCGGTCACCGACTACTTCCGTCCCGGCGAACTCACCCGCCTGCTGGCGCGGCTGGCGCAAAGCCATCCGCGCATGCGGCTCAACGTGAGCATCAAGAAGAGCAGCGAGGTCGAGGCCCTGCATGCGAGCGGCGAGATCGACATCGGCCTGTCGATGCAGGTGGCCGGCAGTGCGACACGCCAAGCCAAGGCGCTGCGCCGTGAAGGCCTGGCCTGGATGGCCGCGCCCGAGTGGGAGCGCTTGCCGCGCGGCGAACCCCTGCCGCTGCTGGCGCTGCCGGATGATTGCTCGCTGCGCCAGTTCACCGAGCAGTTGCTGCGCAAGCGGCGCGTGGACTACCGCGTGGCCCACGTGGCCTCGGGCGTGGCCGGACTGCAGTCGGCCCTGGCGGCGGGGCTGGGCGTGGCTTGCCTCAACGAGTCCTCGCTGGCCGAGGGCGTGGCCCTGCTGCCCTCGCCGCACGGCCTGCCGGCGCTGCCCAAGGTGGACTTCCACTTCATGCCGCCGCGCCGGGGCGAGGCCGAGCTGGTGACGCGCGTGCGCGAACTGCTGGCGCAGCAACTGCTGCTGCACTAGCAGCCGGCCTCAGGCCGACTTCGATTCGGGGAGGATCGAGGTCAGCGCGAAATCCACCAGGCGCAGCCAGGTCTCCTCGGCATGCATGATGTCGTGGTGGTTCGTGCCCGGGATGGTTTCCACGCTCACCGGCGTGGGCCAGGCCTCGATGAGCCGGGCCGAGCGATCGTGCGGCACCACGTCGTCGGTCTCGGACAGCAGCACCTGCGTCTTGGCCGCCACGTCCTTGCAGTGCGACAGCGAGTGGAAGCGATGGCGCAGCAGCAGCGACAGCGGCACCAGCGGAAAGCGCCGCTTGGCCACTTCGAGCAGCGAGTCGTAGGGCGTCACCAGCTGCAGGCTGGCGAAGTCCTGCCGCGCCGCCAGCTGGATCGCCACGCCGGTGCCCAGGCTGCGCCCGACCACGTGCAGCCGCGCCTGCGGGAAGGCATGGCGCAGGTGATGCACCAGCCGGTTGGCATCCTGCACCGAGGCGATCTCCGAGGGGTGGCCTTCGGAATCGGCGACGCCGCGGTAGTTCACGGCCGCGAAGCCGAAGCCTGCGGGCAGCCAGTGCAAGGCTTGCGCGGTGGCCCGCACGTCCTCGCTGCGGCCTGCGAAGTAGACGAACAGGTCGGTCAGCGCCTCTTCGCCCTGCGGGTGGTAGACATAGCCGCGCACCATGCCGCCGGGCACCACATGCGAGTAGGTGGAGAAGGCCTCCGACAGGTGGACGACCGGCAGCCGCCGCGCGTTGAAAAGGATGTCGCCCTGGCGCGCCGCCAGGATCGACCAGTAGGCGGTGAAGCTGCCGAGGGTGGCACCCGAGGCATAGAGCGCCAGGCGGAACAGCTGGCTCTGCACCTCGGGCCGGCGCAAGGCCTGCCTCAGGATTGCGGTGGCTCGGGCCATGGGTGCTGGGCTCCTCGGATCTGCTCGAAGGCGCGGGACACGCGCAGCACGCCCAGGTCGTCGAAGCGCTGGCCGGCGATCTGCAGGCCGATGGGGAGGCCCTCGCTGCTGTAGCCGCAGTTGATGGACGCGGCCGGCTGCTCCGACATGTTGAAGGGCACCGTGAAGCCGATGTGCTCCAGCGGCCGCAGCGGGTCGTTGGTCGGCGAGGGCAGTTCGGCGGCCACAGGCAGGTTGGGCGACGTCGGCGAGATCACGTAGTCGTAGCGCGCGCAGGCCTGCACCGTGGCCACGCGGGTCGCGTGGAACTGGCTGAAGGCGCGGAACACGTGGTCGCCGCCGAAGCCCGCGGCGCTCTCGGCCCAATGGCGGATGTAGGGCAGCACGCGCTCGCGCTGCTCCGGCCGCAGGGCCTTCATGTCCACGAAGGAGCGCATGCGCCAGAAGTGGTCCATGCCGTCGAGCATGGCCTGCGTCATGAAGGGCTGCATGGGCTCGACGATGGCGCCGGCCGCTTCCAGTGCGCGCGCGGCCTGCTCGACCGCCTCGCGCACCTCCGGCTCCACCGGCAGGCCGCAGCCTGCTTCGAGCAGCAGGCCGATGCGCAGTCCGCGCAGGTGGCCGGGCTCGACGTCGAAGTCCTGCCAGGGGATGTCCTGCGCCGGCAGGCTCATGCTGTCTCGGGCGTCGGGCTGCGCCAGCACCTGCATGGCGAGCGCGGCGTCGGACACCGTGCGCGTCATCGGGCCGGCAGCGCGGCCCATGTAGGGCGGGTCGATCGGGATGCGGCCAAGGCTGGGCTTGAGCGTGAAGATGCCGCACCAGCTGGCCGGCAGGCGCAGCGAGCCGCCGATGTCGGTGCCCAGGTGCAGCGGCCCGTAGCCCGCGGCGGTGGCCGCACCGGCGCCGGCGCTGGAGCCGCCCGGCGTACGGCTGAGGTCCCAGGGGTTGCGCGCCAGCCGGTGGAAGCTCGACAGCCCCGAGGACAGCATGCCGTAGTCGGGCATGGTGGTCTTGGCGAAGAAGACCGCGCCGGTCTCCTTCATGCGCGCGGCCGGCGGCGCGTCGGCCGCCGCCGGCGCCAGGTCGACTGCGGCCGTGCCCGCGGGCATCGGGTCGCCGCGGGTGGCGATGTTTTCCTTGATGGTCACCGGGACGCCGTCCAGCGGGCCCAGGGGCGCCCCCTGGCGCCAGCGCGCCTCGGACGCCTGGGCCTGGGCCAGTGCTTCGCCCGGACGCAGCAGCCAGGTGGCCTGCAGCCGGCCTTCCCAGCTCTCGACGCGGTCGAGCACCGCTTGCGTCACCTCGACCGGCGACAGCGCCCCCTGGGCGTAGCCGCGGACCAGTTCCGCGACACCCAGGCCGTGCAGTTCGCCGTTCTTCACCAGCTCATCGTCGACAGGTCGTTGCAGAAGATCGGCATCGCCGTCCACAGCCCCTTGACGCCCTTCTTGGCCACGATCGGAAATTGCGGCTGGTACAGGTAGCCGTTGGCCGCGTCCTGCGCCAGGATCTTCTGCGCGTCGCCCAACAGCTTGTTGCGCTCGGCCTCGTTGCCGGTGGACATGATCTTGTTGTAGACCGCGTCGAACTCCTTGGACTGGTAGCCCCAGTAGTAGTCCGGCTTGGCGTAGTTGCCCAGGTCGAAGGGCTCCACGTGCGAGACGATGGTCAGGTCGTAGTTGTGCGGGCCGCCGTAGGTGTTGCTGAGCCACTGGGCCCATTCCACGTTCTGGATCTTCACGTTGATGCCCACCTTGGCGAGCATGGCCGCGATCACTTCGCTGCCCTGGCGCGCATAGGGCGGCGGGGGCACGGTCATGGTCAGTTCCAGCGGCGTCTTGATGCCGGCCTCGGCCAACAGCTTCTTGGCCTTCTCGGGGTCGAAGGGGTTCACGCCCGTGGTGTCGACATAGCCGGGCGCGCCGGGCACGTAGTGGCTGCCGATGGGCACGCCGAAGCCGTCGGCCGCGCCGGCGATCACCGCCTTGCGGTCGATGGCGGCCGCGATGGCGCGGCGCACGCGCACGTCGTCCAGCGGCTTCTTCTTGCTGTTGAAGGCCAGGATGGTCTTGGCGCGCGAGCCGCCCAGGATCACCTGGAACTGCGAGTTGTTCCTGAACTGCGCAACCGCGCGCGTGTTGAAGCGCGGGAAAGCGTCCACGTCGCCGGCCAGCAGGGCCGTGGCCTGCGCGGCCGAGTCGGAGATGAAGCGGAAGGTGACGCGCTTGAGCTTGATGGCCGAGGCGTTGCGGTAGCCGTCCCAGGCGGTGACGATCAGCGAGGAGCCCTTCACCCAGTTCTGCACCGTGTAGGGGCCGGTGCCCACGGGCGTCGCGGCGTTGCCGTCGGCGCTCTTGGGCTCGACGATCACGGCCGTCGGCTGGCCCAGCAGGAAGGGCAGGTCGGGGTCGATCTCCTTGTTGATCAGCACCACCGTGTGCTCGTCCACCACCTGCGTGCTCAGGTTGGCGAAGGTGCGCTTGTCCTTGTTGGTGCTCTTCTCGCCGCCGGCGCGGTCGAAGGAGAACTTCACGGCCTGAGCATTGAAGGGCTCGCCGTTCTGGAACTTGACGTTCTTGCGCAGCTTGAAGGTGTAGGTGCGCAGGTCGGGGGAGATCTCCCAGCTTTCGGCCAGCAGCGGCGTGACCTTGCCGTCGGCGTTGATCTTGGTGAGCGTCTCCATGATGTTGTAGAGAACGATCTCGCCGATGGCCGCGGCGGCGTTGGCGGTGGGGTCCAGGCCCGGCGGTTCCAGGGTCATGCCCACCACCATGGCGCTCTTGTTGGCCTGCGCGAAGGCGCTGGGCACGGCCAGGGGCAGGCTGCTCAGCGCGGCGGTGGTCAGGAGGGTGCGGCGTTTCAACATGAAGGAACTCCGGGACGGTTGGAATGAATGATTCGAAACAATAACGTTACAACAACTCAGGCCGGCACGGGCGGTTCGGCACGCGGAACGGCCGCCAGCAGGGCTTGGGTGTAGGGGTGCTGCGCATGCGCGAAAAGCCGGGCGGGCGCCCCGCGCTCGACCACCAGGCCGCGGTGCAGCACGCAGACTTCGTCGCACAGGTGGTTGACCACCGCCAGGTCGTGGCTGATCAGCAGGTAACTGACGCCGAACTCCTGCTGAAGTTCCTGCATGAGGTTGAGCACCTGGGCCTGCACCGAGACATCCAGCGCACTCACCGGCTCGTCGGCCACGATGAGCTTGGGCCGGGTGATGAGCGCCCGCGCGATGGCGATGCGCTGGCGCTGGCCGCCGGAGAACTCGTGCGGGTACTTGTGCAGGTCGGTGCTGCGCAGGCCCACCGCGGCCAGCGATTCGGCCGCCCGCTCGCGCTGCTCGGCGCGCGAGCTGCCGGCCAGGGCCGCCAGCGGCTCGGCCACGATGCGCTCCACCGTCTGGCGCGGATCCAGCGAGCCGTAGGGGTCCTGGAACACCATCTGCACATCGCGCCGCGCCAGGCGCAGTTCTTCCCGGGGCAATCGGTGCAGGTCGCGGCCCAGCAGCTTCACGCTGCCGGCGGTGGGCTGGTCCAGCGCCATCACCAGCCGGGCGATGGTCGACTTGCCCGAGCCCGACTCGCCCACGATGCCCAGGCTGCGGCCGGCCTGCAGCGAAAAGCTGACGCCGTTGAGCGCCTTCACCTGCGGCGGCGGCGTGAACAGGCTCTCGCGCGGCAGGGTGTAGTGCCGTACGAGATCGGTGACTTCCAGGAGAGGTGTCGTCATGCAGGCGCCTTGTCGAGCGCAGCCTCGCGCACGGCCTCCAGGCGGATGCAGCGCACCTCGTGGCCGTGCGCCAATTGCGTCGCCTCGGGACGGATGGCCTGGCAGGCGTCGGCGGTGAAGGCGCAGCGGCCGGCGAAGGGGCACCCAGGCGGCAGGTCCACCAGTTCGGGCACGCTGCCGCGGATGGTGGCCAGGCGCTGGCCACGCGGTGCGCCAAGTGCAGGCCGGGCGGCGAAGAGGCCCTGGGTGTAGGGATGCTCGCGGTCGGCGAACACGGTGGCGGTGGGGCCGCTCTCGACGATGCTGCCGCCGTACATCACCAGCATCCTGGACACGCTCTGCGCGATCACGCCCAGGTCGTGCGAGATGAGGATCAGCGCCATGCCGCGCTCGGCCACCAGGCCCTGGATCAGCTCCAGGATCTGCTTCTGGATGGTCACGTCCAGGGCAGTGGTCGGCTCGTCCGCGATCAGCAGGTCGGGCCCGCAGGCCAGCGCCATGGCGATGCCGATGCGCTGGCGCTGGCCGCCGGAGAACTGGTGCGGGTAGGCGTCCAGGCGCGAGGCGGCGTCGGGAATGCCCACGCGCTCCAGCAGCGCCAGCACTTCCTTGCGCGCGTCGGCGGCCGACAGCTTTCGGTGCAGGCGCAGCGGCTCGGCCACCTGGCGCGCGATGGTGTGCACCGGGTTCAGGGCAGTCATGGGCTCCTGGAAGATCATGCCGATGCGGTCACCGCGGATGCCGCACATGGCGCGCTCGGGCAGGCCCACCAGTTCCTGGCCGTCGAAGCGGATGCTGCCGCTCACCTTGGCGGTGGAGGGCAGCAGGCCCATGAGCGACTGCACGGTGATCGACTTGCCGCAGCCCGATTCGCCCACGATGCCCAGCGTCTGGCCGCGCTCCAGCGCGAAGCTGATGCCGCGCACCGCGTCGGCCGGGCCGCGCTGCGTCTGCAGGCGGATGTGCAGGTCGTTGACTTCTAGCAATGCCATTGCGTGGGGAAGTGAAGAGAGGTTCAGCGTGCGCGTGCCAGGCGCGGATCGAGCAGGTCGCGCAGGCCGTCGCCCAGCAGGTTCAGGCCCAGCACCGCGAACGCGATCGCCATGCCGGGAAACACCGCCAGCAGCGGCGCCTGCCACATCATGGTCTGCGCCTCGGCCAGCATGCGGCCCCATGACGGTTGCGGCGGCTGCGTGCCCAGGCCCAGGTACGACAGCGCCGCCTCGGCCAGGATGGCGATGGCGAAGCGGATGGTGCTCTGCACGATCAGCACCGCCGAGATGTTGGGCAGCACGTGCTGCACCGTGATGGCGAAGGAGCCCTTGCCGCAGGCCCGCGCCGCCGCCACGTACTCGCGCGACCACACTGCGTTGGCCGAGGCCCGCGAAATGCGCGCGAAGGTGGGGATGTTGTAGATGCCGATCGCGATGATCGCGTTGACGATGCCCGCGCCGAACACGGCCGTGAGCATGATGGCCGACAGGATGGCGGGGAAGGCCAGCGTGAAGTCGGTCAGGCGCATGATGCCTTCCTCGACCCAGCCGCGCCTCGCCGCGGCCAGCAGGCCCAGGGCGGTGCCCACCACCAGGCCGATGCCCACCGCGATCACGCCCACCAGGATGGACGCGCGCGCGCCCACCAGCAGCAGCGATGCCACGTCGCGGCCGAACACGTCGGTGCCCAGCCAGTGCGCGGCGCTCGGGCCCCGCAGCTTGTTGGCCATGTCCATGTCGTAGGGCGACCAGGGCGTCCACGCGTAGGAGACGGCGGCTGCCAGCACCAGCAGCGCGCTGAGCACCGCGCCGATGACGAAGCTGCGGTGGCGCAGGGCGCGGCGCCAGAAGCCCGGCAGCGGCGGCGCGGAGACGGAAGGAAGGGTGGCGGGAAGGCTGCTCATGTCAGATGTCGCTCGCCTTCAGACGCGGGTCGATGAGGGCATAGAGGAGGTCGACCACGAAGTTGACGACCACCACCATGACGGCCAGCAGCATCACGCAGTTGCGCACCACGATCAGGTCGCGGTTGGCGATGGAGTCGAAGATCAGCTTGCCCAGGCCCGGCAGGTAGAACACGCGCTCGACCACGATGGTGCCGGCCAGCAGCTCGGCGAACTGCAGGCCCATCACGGTGACCACGGGGATCATCGCGTTGCGCAGCACGTGGCCCCACAGCACCGCGCGCTGCGACACGCCCTTGGCACGCGCGGTGCGCACGAAGTCCTCGCGCATCACCTCCAGCACGGCCGAGCGGGTGATGCGTGCCAGGATGGCAGCCTGCACCACCGCCAGCGACAGCGCCGGCAGAAGCAGCGCCTTCAGGCCGGCGCCTATGCCCTCGCTCCAGCCGTCGAAGCCACCGGCCGAGAACCACTGCAGTTCCACCGAGAACACCAGGATCAGCAGGATGGCGAACCAGAAGTTCGGAATGGCGATGCCCGCCTGTGTGAGGCTCATCAGGCCCACGTCGCCCAGCTGGTTGTGCTTGGCCGCGGCGGTCACGCCGACGATGAGCGCCAGCACCGTGGTGAAGACCATCGCGATCACCGCCAGCGGAATGGTGAGCGCGAGGCGCTCGAGCACCAGGTCGATCACCGGCGATCCGTAGGCGTAGCTGTTGCCCAGGTCGCCGGTGAGCAGGCCGCTCACCCAATGCCAGTAACGGCTCCAGGCTGGCTGGTCCAGGCCGAGCTTGGCCGCCAGCGCCGCCACCGCTTCGGGCGAGGCGTCGGGGCCCATCAGCATCTGGGCGGCGTTGCCGGGGAGGATCTCCAGGACCAGGAAGACGATGACCGAAGTGCCAATCAAGGTGGCGATCAGCGTCAGGATGCGCTTGAACAGGAACAGACTCATAGGGCGGGGCGCAGCATAACCTGTGCCGGACGGCGCCGCCTGCGGGCGGTGGGGCCTTGGCCCAGGCGCGCCGCGCCCGGAAGCGCTGCCTGGGATAATCCGGGCATGGCCCTCATGATCACCGACGAATGCATCAACTGCGATGTGTGCGAGCCGGAGTGCCCCAACGACGCGATCTACATGGGCGAGGAGATCTACGAGATCGACCCGCGCAAGTGCACCGAGTGCGTGGGCCACTTCGAGGAGCCGCAGTGCGTGCAGGTGTGTCCGGTGGCCTGCATCCCGGTGAACCCTGCGCACGTCGAGACGCGCGAGACACTGTGGGAGCGGTTCGAGCGCCTGGCGGCCGCGAAGGCGGCCAGCGCGCGCGCGGCGGCCGAGGACGCAGGCGGCAAGCCTTCGCCTGAAGCGCCACCGCCGTCCACGGCGGAAATCTAGCCGGCGCCCTCCGGCGACTTGCCGGGCTTCTTCTTTCTGGTCGCCTGCTTCGGGTCGGGCCCGCTGGCGGCGAAGGTATCCGGCTTCTCGGCCTTCTTCTTCTTCGACGGCTTCAGCACCGTGGCCGGCGATGCGGGCTTGGCGGTGTCGCGCGGCGCGGGGCCGATCACCACGGCGCCGTTCTGGCCCTGCTGCGCCTCGAGTTGTTGGCGCTCGCGCTGCATGCGCGTGGCGGCCGCCTGGTCCTTGCGCGTGCCCTCGTCGGCCTGGCGGCGTTGATCGACCGTTGGCGGCGATGCGTTGGCGTCGAACTCGCGACCGCCCTCGCAGGGCCTGTCAGAGTAGCTGTTGCCGGCGCAGCGCCAGACCTGCGGCGCTGCGAAAGCGATGGTGTGCGACATCGCCAGGGCCGCGCAGCCCCATGCGATGCAAAGCGGTGACAGCCGCGGCATCCATTCCTCCCTGTCCTTTTTTTGATGGATGCTGCTAGTTTGACTCTGGCGGCGGTCCTTCGCCAGGGTCCTTGCGCGGTGGCTTGGGCCGGGGCGGCTTGCTGGTGTGAATCAGCAACGTCGCCTTCTCCATTTCACCCGCCACCAGCGCAGGCACGGCCTTGAGCGTGCGCACGATGGCCTCGTCGATGGCCTCGCGATGCTCGCGCAGCGGCTTCTTCAGCACCCAGCCCACCACTTCGGACTTGGTGCCCGGATGACCGATGCCCAGGCGCAGCCGCCAGTAGTCGCCCGTGCCCAGTTGCGCATGGATGTCGCGCAGGCCGTTGTGGCCGGCATGGCTGCCGCCGAACTTGAGCTTGGCCTGGCCCGGCAGCACGTCCAACTCGTCGTGCACCACCAGAATCTCTTCCGGTGCGATCTTGAAGAAGCGCGCCAGGGCGCCCACCGACTTGCCCGAGAGGTTCATGAAGGTTTGCGGCTGCAGCAGCCACACGCTCTGGCCACCCACGTTGGCCCGCGCCGCGAAGCCGTGGTAGCTGCGCTCGGGGACCAGGCTCACCTTGAGCTCGCGCGCGAGCTCGTCGATCCACCAGAAGCCCGCGTTGTGCCGCGTGGCTTCGTACTCCGGGCCTGGATTGCCGAGGCCGACGAACAACTTGATCATGCGCAATTATGGAAAAACAAAGAAAAACGGCCCGCATGGCGGGCCGTCTGTCTTGAGTCGCGTTGCTGGAACGCTGATTACTTCTTGCCCTTGGCGGCGGGCTTGGCAGCCGTCTTGCCGGCCGGAGCGGCTGCGTCTGCAGCAGCGCCTTCGGCAGCGGGAGCGGCTTCTTCTTCCACCTTCGGGGCCACGGCGGACACGACCACCGGGTTCACCTTGTTGCCGTGGGGCACGAACTTCACGCCCTTGGGCAGCTTCACGTCCTTGACGGTCAGCGTGGCGCCGGCGGTGAGGCTCGACAGGTCGACTTCGATGAACTCGGGCAGGTCGGCCGGCAGGCAGCTGATTTCCAGTTCGGTCATCACGTGGTTGACCAGGTTGTGCTGCAGCTTCACGGCTTCGGACTCTTCCTCGCCCTTGAAGTGCAGGGGGATCTTGGCCGTCAGGCGGGTGCGGGCGTCGACGCGTTGGAAGTCGATGTGCTGCACGAGCTGCTTGTAGGGGTGGTACTGCACGTCACGCAGCAGGACCTTGCTCACGGCGCCGCCCAGGTCCATCTCGAGGATGGACGAGTGGAAGGCTTCCTTCTTGAGGGCGTGCCACAGCGCGTTGTGATCGAGTTCGATCAGTTGCGGCTGGCCCGAACCACCGTAGACGATGCCGGGCGTCTTGCCCGAGATGCGCAGACGGCGGCTCGCACCCGTACCCTGCTTGGCGCGCTCAAAAGCGACGAATTTCATAGCTGACTCCTAGTGACGCCGACCGCGACCAGTGCGGCGCCGATTGAAAAAAGGGCTCCCTCGAAGGGAGCCCGCTCTTGGTCCGGACCCGACCCCTGTCTTAGAACAGGTTGTCCTGGTCCGAAAACAAACTCATGACCGAATCGCCCTTGGCAATGCGCTGGACCGTCTCGGCGATCAGCGGTGCCACGGACAGCTGGCGGATCTTGCCGCACACGTTGGCGCTGTCGGACAGCGGGATGGTGTTGGTCACCACCACTTCGTCCAGTGCCGACTGCGTGATGCGCTCGATGGCCGGGCCCGAGAAGATCGGGTGCGTGCAATACGCATAGACCTTCTTGGCGCCGCGCTCCTTGAGCACCTCGGCCGCCTTCACCAGCGTGCCGGCCGTGTCGATCATGTCGTCCATGATCACGCAGTTGCGGCCGTCGATCTCGCCGATGACGTTCATCACTTCGCTCACGTTCGCCTTCGGGCGACGCTTGTCGATGATGGCCAGGTCGGTGTTCAGCTGCTTGGCCAGCGCGCGGGCGCGGACCACGCCGCCCACGTCGGGCGAGACCACGATCAGGTCTTCGTAGTTCTTGGCGCGCAGGTCGCCCAGCAGCACCGGCGACGCATAGATGTTGTCGACCGGGATGTCGAAGAAGCCCTGGATCTGGTCGGCATGCAGGTCCATGGTCAGGACCCGGCTCACGCCCACCGTCTGCAGCAGGTTGGCCACCACCTTGGCCGAGATCGGCACGCGGCTGGAACGCGGGCGGCGGTCCTGGCGGGCATAGCCGAAGTAGGGAATCACGGCGCTGATCCGCTCGGCCGATGCGCGCTTGAGCGCGTCGACCATGATCAGCAGTTCCATCAGGTTCTCGTTGGTCGGGGCGCAGGTGGACTGCACCACGAACACGTCGCGAGCACGCACGTTCTGGTTGATCTCGACGGTGACTTCACCATCGGAGAAGCGGCCTACACGCGCCTGGCCCAGCGAGGTGCCCAGGTTGTGGGCGATCTCGGCGGCAAGACCCGGGTTGGCATTGCCGGTGAAAACCATGAAATCAGGATGTGGAGCCTGCATTTAGAGTCCCGGCAAAGCGAAAAACGGCCCTTTCGGGCCTTCGTGGGTCAGGTCGAGAAATTTGGCAGGGGAGAAAGGATTCGAACCTTTGCATGCTGGAATCAAAATCCAGTGCCTTAACCAGCTTGGCGACTCCCCTACACGGGACACCGGAACAATCTCCGGCGACCTATGAATTGTCGCTGTCTGCCCACCCGGCCAGGGGATGGACCGACAAAATTTTGCATTGACGTGCTGCCCAGCCTTGCGGCAAATCGGACAGATCCGTTTCCTGCGTTCTTGCCGCGAACACCGCGCTACCTGAACCGGTCATCCTGGCGCTGAGTCCCTTGGTGCCCAGCCAATCGATGGCGTGGGTGACGGCGGGGCAGAGCCTTTGCGCGACCGGCTGCAGGTCGTTGCGCCCGAAACCGAACATCTGTTCAGTTCCTTGTGCACTGTATGCAGCAAAGCCAGAGAGTATAGCAGTCTTTGTGGAGCGCTCCAGATCGGCTGCAGAAAAAATCGACTTCGTGTCCAGGCCCGCCTCGGGCTTGACCACCACCACCTCGGCAGCGGTGGGCAGTTCGATGGGCGTGATCTGCTCGCCGATGCCTTCGACCCAGGCGTTGTGGCCGCGCAGGAAGAAGGGCACGTCCGCGCCCAGCGCGAGCCCCAGTTCTTCCAGCCTGGACAGCGGCAGCTTCAGCTTCCACAGGCGGTTCAGGGCCAGCAGGCAGGTGGCGGCATCGGAAGATCCGCCGCCCATGCCTGCCTGCGCCGGAATGCGCTTGGCCACGCCGATGTGCGCGCCCATGCCAGCGGGCGCGAGCGCCTGCAGCGCACGCGCTGCGCGCAGCACCAGGTCGTCGGCCGGCAGCGGCGTGGTGAGGTCCTCGCGAGAAAGCTGCCCGTCGCTGCGCAGTTCCACGTGCAGCGTGTCGCACCAGTCCACGAGCATGAACACCGACTGCAGCAGGTGGTAGCCGTCCGCGCGGCGGCCGGTGATGTGCAGGAACAGGTTCAGCTTGGCCGGCGCGGCCAGGTCGTAGAGGGCCTTCATGCTCAGGGCCGCTCGAAGACGATGCGAAGGTCGGCGGTGGGCGTGGGCGATTCGCGCACGGCCTGCAGCCGTCCGGCCTGCACCTGGCTCAGGTCCGGCCGCCAGCCGGGCACGGCCTGCTGGCGCCCGTCCAGCCAGGCGAAGAGGGCGTCCAGCGGAATGGCAGCACCCGTGGCCGCCTCGATCATGGCCTCGGCCGAGTCGAACTGACGGATGTCCGAGCCCGTCTGCAGCGTGGCTTCGCGCGGCGTCCAGCGGGCCAGGCCCAGGGTGCTGCCGATGGGGCTGGTCAACTGCAGCTCGCCGGCGCGCGGGTTGCCGCGCAGGTCGAAGAAGGCGGAAAAGCTTTGCGGCGGCGCGCTGTCCACGCGCAGCGACATGCGCCCGCTCCAATGGCCGGTCGCCGCGTCGGCGGGCGCGGTGCTGCCGACCTGGGCGCAGCCGGCCAGGAGGGTCAGGAGCGCAGCGGCGCTCGCCGCCAGTGCGGCGCGGCGGTGCATCACGGCTTGACGCGCAGGCGCTTGAGGGTTTCCTGCAGCGTCTCGTTCTCGGCGTCGGCCTTCACGGCTTCCTTCCAGACGACCATGGCGCGGTCGCGCTGGCCGCTGCTCCACAGCACTTCGCCCAGGTGCGCCGCGATCTCGGGGTCGGGCCGTTGCTTGTAGGCGGCCTCCAGGATGCGGGTGGCCTCCTGGTTGTTGCCCATGCGGAACTCCACCCAGCCAAGGCTGTCGGCGATGAAGGGGTCGTCCGGGGCCAGTTGAACCGCCTTCTGGATCAGCGTCTTGGCCTCGTCCAGGCGCACCTTGCGATCGGCCAGCGAGTAGCCCAGGGCGTTGTAGGCGTTCTGGTTGTCCGGCTTCATGACGATCAGGCGGCGCAGCAGGCGCTCCATGTCGTCCATGCGGTTGAGCTTCTCGGCCACCATGGCCTGGTCGTAGATCAGGTCGCCGTCTTCCGGGGCCGCCGCGCTGGCTTGCGCCAGAAGGTCGTAGGCCTCCTGGTAGCGCTTGGCGTCGCGCAGCAGCTGCACCTCGGCCAGCTGCTTCTGGCGCCGCTGGTCGGCCGTTGTGGCAGGCAGGGCGCGGATCAGCTCGCGGCCTTCGGCCAGCTTGTCCTGGCGCGCCAGCAGCGCAGCGCGGCGCAACTGGGTGGCATACAGGTCTTCGGGGTTGTCGATCTTGGCTAGCCAGGCCTCGGCGGCCGGGAAGTCCTTGCGCCGCTCGGCCGTCTGCGCGAGAACGAAGTAGGCCTGCGTGAGGGCGCGGCCGCGCTCATCGGTGTCCGCCTGCTTCTCGACCAGCGAGATGTAGCGCTTGACCGAGGTGTCGGCGGCGGCGTCCTGCTTGGCCTGGGCCTGAAGGGTGCCCAGCAGCAGCCAGGGCTCGGGCAGTTCGGGCTGCTGGCGCGTCAGGATCGTCAGCTGGGCGCTCGATTCGGCATAGCGGCGGTCCTGCGCGAGTTCGCGGGCGTAGCCCATGCGCACCTCGGGGCTGGCCTTGGGATTGTCCAGGTAGGCCTTGATCAAGCCCTCGGCGTCTGCCTGGTTGGCGTCCATCAGTTCGAGTGCCAGCACGGCGGGCGCTTCGGCGGTGGCGTCGGCCTGCAGGCCCTTCTTCGCGGCATCCATGGCGCCGGCGCTGTCGCCCGCCGCCAGGCGCACCCGGCCGATGGCGGCCCAGGCCGGGGCGGCGGTAGCCGGGGCCTTGAGCTCGTCCGACAGAGCCTGCTCGACCACCGAGGCGGCCAGTTTCTTGTCGGTGGCGCGCGAGTAGTTGCGCGCGATCACGTTCATCAGCACCGGCTTCTCGACCTGCGGCGTGGCGGCGATCTCGGTGCGCAACGGCTCGGCGGTCTCGGCCAGGCGGTTCATGGCGATCAGGATCTGCAGTTCCAGCCGGCGCGCGTCGCGCGAGTCGGGCAGGGCCTGCTTCCATGCGCGGGCGGCCATCAGCGCAGCGTCGCCGGAGCGCGACTGCAGGGCGATCTCGGTGGCGCGCTGGAAGAGCTGCGGGTCGCGCGTTCGCTTGGCCGAATCGAGCACCAGGGCATAGCCGGCGCCCGGATCACCCGAGCGCAATGTGAGCTCGCCCACCAGCACTTCGTAGAAGACCTGCGCCGTCATGGCCGACGGCACGGCCTCGGGGTCGGCCGGCTTGGCAGGAGGCGCGGCGGGCGGTCCCTGGGGCGCTGGCGCAGCCACGGCCTGCTGCTGCGCAGCGGGGCGTGCGGAAGCGGCCGGCGCGGCTGCGGCGGGCGGTGCAGGGCTGGCTGAAGAACCCGACTGCGCCGAGGGGTCGAGGGATGCACAGGCGCAGGCGCTGAGGGCGAGCAACGCGACCGCCGCAAGGCGGAGTCGGCGGGGCGGAAAGGTCATCGGACCATAATAATCCAAGCAACTTTGGCGACGATTGCAAGGGCCCATCCGGGCGCGGCAGGCGCGCTGCAAGCCTTCCCTCATGCCAGAACTACCCGAAGTCGAAGTCACGCGCCTCGGTTTTGCCGATCGCATCGCCGGCGCGCAGGTGCAGGCCGTGCACCTGGGCAAGCCCCTGCGCTGGGGCCTGGGCATCGATCCGGCTGCGCTGGCGGGCCGCCAGGTGCGTACGGTGCGACGGCGCGGCAAGTACCTGCTGGTCGACCTGGACTCGGGCCTGCTCATGCTGCACCTGGGCATGTCGGGCAGCTTGCGCTTTGCCGACCACCTGCCCGAGGCCGGCAAGCACGACCATTTCGACCTGGTCACCAGCCGCGGCACCCTGCGCCTGAACGACCCGCGCCGCTTCGGCGCCGTGGTCTACGCCGACGACGAGCACGCGCCCGGCGCCATCAAGCTGCTGGGCGGCCTGGGCGTGGAGCCGCTGGGCGAGGACTTCGACCTCGACCACTTCCATGCCGCCCTGCGCGAGCGCCGGGCACCCATCAAGCAGGTGCTGCTGGCGGGAGACCTGGTGGTGGGCGTGGGCAACATCTACGCGTCGGAGGCGCTCTTCGCCGCCGGCATCCGGCCCACCCTGTCGGCCTCGCGCATCAGCCGGCCGCGGGCGGCGCGGCTGCGCGAGGCGGTGCGGACCATCCTGGCGCGCGCGGTGGAGCGCGGCGGCAGCACGCTGCGCGACTTCTCCAACGTGGACGGGCAGGGCGGCTACTTCCAGTTGGAGGCGATGGTCTATGGCCGCGCCGACGAGCCCTGCCGGGTGTGCGGCACGGCCATCCGCCAGTTGCGCCAGGGACAGCGCTCCACCTTCTTTTGCCCACACTGCCAAAAGTACTAGCAGACTGGCCGTTTGGGTGTCTGTGCAACGATTCGGCCACATTGGCTCGCATTGATGGGGACGCAGGCTGGAGCGGGTGCTAATATTTGTAAGTCGACATTTACATTCTCGACCTTGACCCGCTCCTTCAACCAGCAATTCGACCAGCACGGCGCGTGGCGACGCAACTTTGCCCATCGGCTCAAGTGGCTGAGCGGGTGGCTGCGCGAGAACGACCTGCTGGACATGGCGGTCGGCGAGCGCCTGCGCGAGCTGGAGTCGCAGATGCGCACCAGCAAGGTCATGGTGGCCTTCGTCGCCGAGTTCTCGCGCGGCAAGTCCGAGCTGATCAACGCCATCTTCTTCGCCGGCTACGGCCGCCGGATCATGCCCGCCAGCGCCGGCCGCACCACCATGTGCCCGACCGAGCTGGGCTACGACCCGGCCCTGCCACCCAGCCTGCGCCTGCTGCCCATCGAGACCCGCCTGGAGCCGCACTCGCTCTACCACTGGCGCGAAGAGAAGGAGCGCTGGACCGAACTGCCCATCGACGTGCACAACGCCGAGGCCCTGGCCCAGACCATGCACATGGTGGCCGAGGTCGAATGGGTGCCGCTGGAGCGCGCTCGCGAGCTGGGCTTCTGGAGCGACGACAGCCCCGAGGACAACCCTTCGCCCGACAGCCAGGGCCGCGTGGAAATCCCTCGCTGGCGCCATGCGGTGCTCAACATGCCGCACCCGCTGCTCGAGCAGGGCCTGGTCATCCTGGACACCCCGGGCCTGAACGCCATCGGCGCCGAGCCCGAGTTGACGGTGAGCCTCATTCCTCAGGCGCATGCGGTGGTGTTCATCCTGGGCGCCGACACCGGCGTGACGCGCTCGGACCTGTCGATCTGGCGCGAGCACCTGATCACCGAGGGCGATCACAAGGACACCCGCATTGTCGTGCTCAACAAGATCGACACGCTGTGGGACATCCTGAACAGCCCCAGCGAAGTCGAGAAGCAGATCGACCGCCAGTGCAAGGCGTCGGCCAAGGTGCTGGACGTTCCGCTGGAGCATGTGCTGCCCGTGTCTGCCCAGAAGGGCCTGCAGGCCAAGATCAGGCGCGACATGCCGCTGCTGCAGGCCAGCCGCCTGCCGGCACTGGAGGCAGTGCTGGGCGAAGGCCTGCTGGGCAAGCGCGAGACCGTGCTGCGCCTGGCCATCAACAACGGCATCGGCGCGCTGCGCACCGAGGCCGAGCGCATCCTGAAGGTGCGCGCACGCGACCTGTCGGAGCAGGCGCTGGAACTGCAAGGCCTGCGCGGCAAGAACTCCAGCGTGATCCGCCACATGCGCTCGCGCATCGAGAGCGAGCAGTCCGAGTTCGAAGGCAGCAATGCCCGCATCCTGGCCCTGCGCTCGGTGCAGAGCAAGCTGCTGCGCGAGGTGTACGCGGTGCTGGGCAGCACGGCGCTGAAGGCCGACATGGCCAAGCTGGCCGCCGCGCTCAAGCGCCCCGGCATCAAGCTGGCCGTGCGCAAGACCTACGGCGAGACCTTCGACGCCCTGCGCGGCAACCTGCGCGAGGTGCAGGAGACCACGGCCGAGATCCAGGCCATGCTCAACGCCACCTTCCGCCAGCTCAATGCCGAACATGGCTTCACGCTGCTGGCGCCGGCCGAGCCGGACCTGACCGGCTTCGTCAAGCAGCTCAGCCAGATCGAGCAGAGCCACCTGCAGTACCTGGGCGTGGGCAACCTGCTCAAGCTGGCGCAACCCGAGTTCTGCGACAAGCTGGTGCGGGCCCTGGCCAGCCGGCTGCGCGTGGTCAACGAGGCTGCCATGACCGAGGTGGAGCGCTGGAGCAAGGGCGCGGGCGCGCAACTCGACGCGCAGCTCAAGGAGCGCCGCCGCAACTTCGGCCGGCGCATCGAGTCGGTGGAGCGCATCCAGAGCGCCGCCGGCGGCCTCGATGAGCGCCTGGCCGAGATCTCCGCACAGGAAGCCGCGCTCAAGGAGCTGGGCGAGCGCCTGCAGGAGCTGACCTCGCTCATGACCAGCCAGGACGCCGGTCCCACCGGCACCCGTCCCGAACTGCGCGTCGCTTGAGTACCGCCCCGAACGGCCGGGCGCCGCGGGTCAGGGCGGCGCCGCCTGCCGCCATTCCCTTGGCCCTGGCCGGATTCGCGTCGCGAGTCGTGCGCTGGCAGCGCAGCCACGGGCGCAGCGAGTTGCCCTGGCAGAACACGCGAGATCCCTACCGCGTGTGGCTGTCCGAAGTCATGCTGCAGCAGACCCAGGTGAGCACCGTGCTGGGCTATTTCGACCGGTTCCTCGAGCGCTTCCCGACGGTGGCCGATCTGGCCGCGGCGCACGAGGACGAGGTGCTGGGCCTGTGGAGCGGCCTGGGCTACTACAGCCGGGCGCGCAACATGCACCGTTGCGCGCAGGAGGTGGTGTCGCGATTCGGTGGTCGCTTTCCGCCCACCGCCGCGCAGCTGGAAACGCTGCCCGGCATCGGCCGCTCGACCTCGGCCGCGATCGCCTCCTTCTGCTTCGGCGAGCGCGTCGCCATCCTGGACGGCAACGTCAAGCGCGTGTTGACGCGCTTCCTGGGCTTCGATGCCGACCTGGCCTCCGCCGCCAACGAACGCACGCTGTGGGACCTGGCCACGCAACTTCTGCCGCCTGAGGGCGACGAAGCGGACATGCCGGCCTACACCCAGGGCGTGATGGACCTGGGCGCCACCATCTGCACGCCGCGCAAGCCCACCTGCCTGCTGTGCCCGGTGGCCGCCGATTGCAAGGCGAAGGCGCTGGGCGAGCAGGAACGCTTTCCGGTCAAGACCCGCAAGCTGCGGCGCAGCTCGGCTTCGATCTGGATGCTGGTGGCACGCGACACGGCCGGCCGCGTCTGGCTGGAAAAGCGCCCTGCCAAAGGCATCTGGGCCGGGCTGTACTGCCTGCCTTGTTTCGACAGCCGCGAGACCCTGGTTGCCGGCATGCCGGCGTTGCCAGACGAGGCTGACCTGCACGACGCACCAGCCTTCCTTCACGTGCTGACCCACAAGGACTTGCACCTGCATCCGGTGCTGTGGTCGGCGAAGAAGAATGCGCAAGCCTCGGCGCAGGGCGCCTGGTTCGCGTCCGAAGCCTGGCCCGGCCTGGGCCTGCCCGCGCCGGTGCGCAAGCTTCTCTCGGAGCCGCCAGGCGCCTAGAGGTCGTGCAGCTCGCGGTGCCGCTTGAGCGCCGCCCAGCGCTTCTCGAAGGTGCGCGTGAGCTGCTCGACCAGGAACACCGAGCGGTGCTGCCCGCCCGTGCAGCCGATGGCCACCGTGACGTAGCTGCGATGGTCGCGTGCCAGCGCATCCAGCCAGCGCGCAAGGAAGCTCTCGATGTCCTCGTACATGCGCAGCACCTCGTCGTGCTCGCGCAGCCAGTCGGCCACCGGCGCGTCGCGGCCGGTGAGTGGGCGCAGCGCCGGCACGTAGTGCGGATTGGGCAGCATGCGCACGTCGTAGACGAAGTCGGCGTCCAGCGGAATGCCGCGCTTGAAGGCGAAGGATTCGAACACCAGCGTCAGCGAGCTCTGCGGCGCGGCGATCAGGTCCTTGATGTAGCTTTGCAGCTGGGCCGGCCGGATGATGCTGGTGTCGATGATGTCGGCACCGTCGCGCAGGTCGGCGAGCAGTTCGCGCTCCAGCTCGATGGCCTGCACCAGGGCGCGATGGCGCTCGGGTGCGTCCTCGTCGCCCTCCTGGCGCGACAGGGGGTGGCGCCGGCGAGTTTCGGAAAAGCGCCGCACCAGGGCGTCGGTGGTGGAGTCCAGGAACAGCGAGCGCAGCGACACGCCCTCCTGGCGCAGCGCGTCCAGTTGCTGCGGAATGAGCGGGAAGGAGACGCCGCTTCGCACGTCCATCGCAATGGCCACGCGGCGGGCCTGCTGCTGGCGCTCCAGCGCGATGAAGGGCGAGAGCAGCTCGGGCGGCAGGTTGTCGACGCAGTAGTAGCCCGCGTCTTCCAGCGCATGCAGGGCCACGGACTTGCCCGAGCCCGACATGCCGGTGATGAGGATGACTTCCATCGTTGGACCGCTTGCAGGCGCGCCGCTCATGCGCGCGCCTTGGCCGGCGCCGCCGGCTTGCCCAGCATCTCGCGCGCATGGGCCAGCGTGGTGGCCGACACGCGCTCGCCGCCCAGCATGCGGGCGATCTCCTGGTCGCGCGCATCGCTCTCCAGCGTGACGACCTTGCTCTCGATGCGCGGGCCGCCCCCCGCATCCTTTTCCTGCGCGGGCCGCTTGGACACCAGCAGGTGGTGATCGGCGCACGCGGCCACCTGGGGCAGGTGCGTCACGGCCAGCACCTGCCGGTCCTGGCCGAGCTGCTGCATGAGCCGGCCCACCGTCTCGGCGACCGCACCGCCCACGCCGGAGTCGACCTCGTCGAAGATCAGCGTCTGGGCTTCGCCCAGCCGGCTGGTGGTCACCGCGATGGCCAGCGCGATGCGCGAGAGCTCGCCGCCCGAGGCCACCTTGCCGATGGGCCGCGGGGTGCTGCCGGCGTGGCCGCTGACGAGGAAGCCCACGTCTTCCAGGCCGTGGCGGCTGGGCTGCGCGAGCGGCGAGAGCGCCACGTCGAAGCGGCCGCCCTGCATGCCCAGGCCCTGCATGGATTCGGTGATCGACTTGGCCAGGCGCGGCGCTGCCGCCTGCCGGGCCTTGCCCAGGGCGCGCGCTTCCTTCATGAAGGCCTGCTGCGCGCTGCGCTCCGCGCGTTCCAGCGCGTCGAGGTCGCTGGCCGCGTCCAGGGCCTTGAGCTCTTCCTGCCAGCCGGCCAGCAGGGCCGGCAGTTCTTCCGGCGTGCGGCGGTAGCGGCGCGCCAGGGACATCCACAGGCCCATGCGCTCGTCCAGCTCGGCCAGGCGCTGCGGATCGGTGTCCGCATGGCGCAGGTAACCGTGCAGGCTGTGTGCCGCGTCGGCGGCCTGCGCCACGCTGGAGGCCAGCACTTCGCCCAGTGCCTTGAACTCGGGCTCGATGTGCTCGCAGCCCTGCAGCAGCGACAGGGCGCGATGCAGGGCGACCAGGGCGCCCTGCTCGTCATCCTCGAGCGCCGAGCGCGCGCCCTCGGCCGCGTCGATCAGCGCCTGGGCATTGGAGATGCGCGAATGGCTTGCTGACAGCTCTTCCCATTCGTCGGTGCCGGGCGCGAGCTTGGCGAGTTCGCCGATCTGCCACTGCAGCCGCTCGCGCTCGCGCAGCAGCGAATCCTGGGCGCTGCGGGCGGATTCGAGCGCGGCACCCGCCTGGCGCCAGGCTTGCCAGGTGGCTTCCAGCGAATCCTCGCTGACGCCGGCATAGGCATCGAGCAGGCCGCGCACGGCGTCCGGGCGTGTCAGGCTCTGCCAGGCGTGCTGGCCGTGGATGTCGAGCAGGCGCTCGCCCAGTTCGCGCAGCTGCGCGGCGGTGGCGGGGCTGCCGTTGATCCAGCCGCGGCTGCGGCCCTGCAGGTCGACGGTGCGGCGCAGCAGCAACTCGCCCGCGCCAGCGTCGAAGCCGCCTTCGTCCAGCCATTCGGCCAGCGAGGGGGCGGGGTCGAACTCGGCACTTACGTCCAGGCGCTGCGCGCCCTCGCGCACCGAGCCGGGGTCGGCGCGGCTGCCCAGCGCCAGCTGCAGCGCGTCGATCAGGATGGATTTGCCGGCACCTGTCTCGCCGGTCAGCACGGTGAAGCCGGACGACAGGTCGATGTCCAGCGAACGCACGATCACGAAATCGCGCAGCGTGATCCTTCGCAGAGCCAAGTCAGGAGCCCCCCTCGTTCCAATGCAGTTTCTTGCGCAACGTGTCGAAATAGCTCCAGCCCTTGGGGTGCAGGAAGCGGACGTTCAGGTGCGAGCGCCGCACCACGATGCGGTCGCCATGGGCCAGCGTGGCCAGCGACTGCATGTCGAAATTGGCGCTGGCGTCGCGCCCCGCCACCAGCTCGATGGTGATCGGCTCGTCGTCCGCCAGCAGGATGGGGCGGTTGGACAGTGTGTGCGGCGCGATCGGCACCAGCACCCAGCCCGACACGGAAGGATGCAGCAGCGGCCCGCCGGCCGACAGCGCGTAGGCGGTGGAACCGGTGGGCGTGGCGATGATCAGGCCGTCGGCCCGCTGGTTGGCCACGAAATGGCGGCCCACCGACACGCGCAGCTCCACCATGCCGGAGGTGGCGCCGCGGTTGACCACCACGTCGTTCATGGCCAGCGCCTCGAACACGGTCTCGCCGTCGCGCACCACCTGGCCCAGCATCAGGCCGCGGCGGTCTTCCTCGTACTCCCCGGCGAGCATGGGCACCAAGGTGGACTGGTAGGTGTCCAGCGCAATGTCGGTGATGAAGCCCAATCGGCCGCGGTTGATGCCGATCAGCGGCACGCCGTAGGGCGCCAGCTGGCGCCCGATGCCCAGCATGGTGCCGTCGCCGCCCACGACCAGGCCCAGGTCGCAGTGCTGGCCGATGTCTTCGACGCTGAGCGCCGGATAGCGCCCGGGCGCCGTGCTTTCGTCGCCCTGCAGGGCGGAAACCTGGCAGCCCTGGGATTCCAGGAAGCGGCCGATGCTGTCCAGCATCTCGTCAGGCGCGCCCGACTGCGCGCGAATACCGTACTGCTGGTATTTTCCAATGAGCGCAACGTGCCGGAAGCCTAGGGTCATACACAAAT
The DNA here is from genome assembly GCF_900114785.1 of Variovorax sp. OV329. Taxonomy (GTDB): domain Bacteria; phylum Pseudomonadota; class Gammaproteobacteria; order Burkholderiales; family Burkholderiaceae_C; genus Variovorax. The sequence goes on along the minus strand of NZ_FOUG01000010.1, from coordinate 169,926 downwards.
TACAACATTAAAATCAAACCATGCTGGACGAACGCGCACGTCTTTTGCTCAAGACACTGGTAGAGCGGTACATCGCCGATGGCCAGCCCGTGGGCTCGCGCACATTGTCACGTGTGCCGGGGCTGGAGCTTTCGCCCGCAACCATCCGGAACGTGATGTCCGACCTGGAGGACCACGGCCTGATCACCAGTCCCCATACCTCCGCTGGCCGCATCCCCACGGCGCGCGGCTACCGCCTGTTCGTGGACACCATGCTGACGGTGAACCGTGACGAGATCACGGCACCCGCCGCCCTGCCCGCCGACCAGCCGCAGAAGGTGATCGCCAGCGCGGCCAACCTGCTGTCGAACATGTCGCAGTTCGTGGGGGTGGTGATGGCGCCGCGGCGCACCTCCACATTCAGGCACATCGAGTTCCTGCGGCTGTCCGAGAAGCGCCTGCTGGTCATCATCGTCTCGCCCGACGGGGACGTGCAGAACCGGGTGATCTTTCCGGAGGTGGACTTCAGCCAGTCGGAGCTGGTCGAGGCCTCCAACTACATCAACGCCAACTTCTCGGGCTTGTCGCTGGAGCAGGTGCGGGACAAGTTGCAGACCGAGATCGACTCCCTGCGCGGCGAGATCGCCCAGCTGATGAAGACCGCGGTGCAGTTGGGCGCCGAGGCCATGACCGAGGAGGAGGCCGTGGTGATCGCCGGCGAGCGAAACCTTCTGTCGGTGAGCGACTTCTCCAGCGACATGACGCACCTGCGCCGTGCCTTCGAGCTGTTCGAGCAGAAGGCGCAGCTCATGCGCCTGCTGGACGTCTCGAGCAAGGGCGAGGGTGTGCGCATCTTCATCGGCGGCGAAAGCAAGGTCGTGCCCTACGAGGAACTGTCGGTGGTCAGCGCGAATTACGAGGTGGACGGCCAGGTGGTCGGCACGCTGGGCGTGATCGGGCCGACTCGCATGCCTTACGAGCGCATGATCCAGATCGTGGACATCACTTCGCGCCTGGTCAGCAATGCGCTGAGCCACCGAAAGTAGAATTGCGCCCCACGTGGGCCGTTAGCTCAGTTGGTTAGAGCAGCGGACTCATAATCCGTTGGTCGCTGGTTCAAGCCCAGCACGGCCTACCAAATTTCCCGCGTCGTCGACACTGCAGCCTGGCTTCGCCAAAGGCGCGAAGTCCTTCGCTGCGCCTCGGCCTCAGGGCAGCCAGGTCTTCTCCAGACGCTTGGCCACCGCCTCGCCCGACGGCCCCGCGCCCTCGACCGCGGCACGCAAATCGTCCTCCGACACGCCAAAGCGCTCGGTCCAGTAGCGCACGTCCTCGGGGTCGCCGAGGTTCACCTGGGTTCGTTCTTTCGAATCGAAGTCCTGCGAATCGGTCATGGCGGTATTCCTTCTTCTGGCGGTGAAGGCATCGACCGTAGCCTTCGCCCGGCGCTGCGACTGCAGGCCCGCATGCGGACTGGCTGACGGATAAAGCCGCCTGCGCACGGATGCGCGCGGGAAAAAAAGAAACCCGCCGGGTGGCGGGTTCAACGACAGTCTCAGAGGATGGAGGAGGGGGAGGAGAAGAGCGAGAGCTGTCGAGCCCCCACTTTGCGAGTCTTTCCTTAAGCCTGCCTTAATGGCGGGCCCGGCGCGACGCCGCGCGTACAGGCGGGGCGGATCGACGCATGGACAAGAGCCCGCGGATGGCGCACCCTACGCCGCTCGGATGGAGCGATCGACATGAATCAGAAGCCACCCACGGTACCTTCGGGCCTGCGCTGGACGCCCGAGCGTGCTGACTTGCCGGCGTTCACCCAATCCCGAGGCCTCCTCAACATCCGCCTGCTCAAGGCCCTGATGGTGTTCAGCGTAGGCGTGTGGGGCGTGCTGGTGGCCCTGGGCAACCTGCTGGACTACGGCTCCAACTGGCAGTTCGTGCAGCACGTGCTGTCGATGGACACGGTCTTTCCCGACAACCATCTTCGCTACCGCGCCATCACCGATCCGACCCTGCAGACGGCCAGTTACTGGCTCATCATCGCCGTCGAGTGGCTCATGGGCCTCATGTGCCTGGCGGGCGCATGGCGACTCTGGCGCACGCGCAGCAACGCCGCCGCGTTCGTGGCCGCCAAGCCGCTGGCGGCGGCGGGGCTGGTGCTGGTGTTCCTGCTGTATTACCTGGGCTTCGTCGTCATCGGGGGCGAGTGGTTCTCGATGTGGCAGTCGGCCACCTGGAACGGCCAGTCCAAGGGCGCCATGTTCGCCGGCAGTGCCGTGGTGGTGCTCATCGTCCTGCTGATCCGCGAAGAGCAATGAGCGAGCCCACGGGTGGCCGCCACCTCTCTGCTGCGCGTGGATCGGAGCGCCGGTCGCGTCGCGCCGAGGGGCGCGGCGCGCACTCGGCCAGCCGCATCAGGCCGGAACCGGCATTCCTTGCAAGTCGGCCAGCGAGCCGGGCATCGTGATCAGGCGCAGGGATCGATCCGCCGCGATCTGCACGTCGCTCAGGAAGCGCAGGTCGCAGTCGCCGATGGTGATGGTGTCGCCATTGCGAAGGTCATGCTGCATGATTCGCATGCCATTCAGGAAGGTGCCGTTGCGGCTGCCGATGTCGACAATGGAATAGCGCGCGCCATCCCAGTCGATCATCGCGTGCTTGCGGCTCACGCGATCGCGGTCGACGACCAGCGAGTTGTTCTGGTTGCGGCCGATGGTGGTCATGCGGCCGCTGATGTAGACCTGTCTACTGCTGCGGTCCCTGGCAAGGATGATCAATCTGGGCATGGCGATGAAATGGGTAGTACTAAGGGATGCCCAGACTTTACGAAGCAGTCCAAAGTAGCCAAAGGGAGAAAAGAGAGGACTTTTGGTCTCTGTTTCGCGGCCATGACAGGCGACCATGACAAAGTTCTCGATACGCTGCGCAGTTGCTGCAGACGGCATGACGCATGTCGCATCGACGGCGCGGCTGGTTGCCTGGCGCGAACTCCTCATTTTTTCGCAACGAGCCTAAACTTGTGTCATAATCGAGGGCTTCGCAGTTGACGCACTTTGAATGATCAAATTCAAGGCGCTGCCAAGGTAGCAATACCCAGGCATGCTAGAATTGCGAGCTGTGCGGCTGTAGCTCAGTTGGATAGAGTACTTGGCTACGAACCAAGGGGTCGTGGGTTCAATTCCTGCCAGCCGCACCAACATTCACGGGTCAGTTCCTTTGCGGGAACTGACCCGTTTTCTTTTTGCCAGCCGCCTTTCTCAGGCCGCCATGCCGGCAAAGGCGAAGTCCACCTCGGGCTTGAGCCCGCTCACGATGCGCGCGATCGACTTGCCCGAGCCGCAGGCGTGCGTCCAGCCCAGCGTGCCGTGCCCCGTGTTCAGGAACAGGTTGGCCAGCTTCGACTTGCCGATGATCGGCACGTTGCTGGGCGTGGCCGGACGCAGGCCGGTCCAGAAGCGGGCCTGCGAGGTGTCGCCCGCGCCGGGGAACAGCTCTTCCACTCGGCGCACGATGGCCTCGCAGCGCGTCGCGTTCAGGTCGCGGTCGTAGCCGTTGAGTTCGGCCGTGCCGGCGATGCGCATGCGGTCGCCGTCTTCGGAGGTGTAGCGCGAGAACACCAGCTTGTATTCGTCGTCGGTGAGCGAGGTCTCGTAGGCGCGGCTCGCGTCCTTCACCGGCAGCGTCACCGAATAGCCCTTGGCCGGGTAGATCGGCAGCCGGATGCCCAGCGGCTGCGCCAGCAGCGCGCTGAACGAACCTGCCGCGAGCACGAAGGCATCGCCCTGAATGCGCTGGAAGCGGCCGGTGTCGTCCGTGACTTCCACGTGGTCGATGCGCCCGCCGGTCTGGCGTAGCGCGGTGATGCTGTGGCTCATCCTGAACTCGACGCCACTGGCCTGCGCCATCCGGGCGAGGGCGCGCGCGAAGGCGTTGGCATCGCCCGATTCATCCTCGGCGGTGTAGGTGGCACCGGCGAGCTTCGACCGGATGTGCTTGAGCGCCGGCTCGATGGCCACGGCCTCGTCGGCCGAAATCACGCGGCGCTCGCAGCCCAGTGCGCGCATCTGCTCGGCCGGTGCCAGCGCGCCGTCGAACTCCTTGGCGTTGGTGTAGAAGTGCAGGATGCCCTGGGTGCGCTGCTCGTAGTCGATGCCGGTGTCGCGCCGCAACTCCTGCAGCATGGTGCGGCTGTAGGTGCCCAGCTGCACGATCTGGCGGATGTTGTGGCGCGTGCGCGCCGGCGTGCATTCGCGCAAGAAGGACAAGCCCCAAAGCCACTGCCGCAGATCCGAGCGCAGCCGGAAGAGCAGGGGCGCATCTTCCTTGCCCAGCCATTGCAGCAGCTTCAGCGGAGCACTGGGGTTGGCCCAGGGCTCGGCATGGCTCACCGAGATCTGGCCGCCATTGGCGAAGCTGGTTTCGGCGCCCGGGGTGGCTTGCCGGTCGATCACGGTCACCTGGTGACCGAGTTGCTGGAGGTAGTAGGCCGAGGTGGTGCCGAGCAGGCCGGCACCGAGGACGATCACGCGCATGGAGAACCCTTTCGAGGTTGCAGCGCTTGAACGGGCGGGGGATGCGCGACGACGAATGCCACCGGGGAAAATCGATGGGCAACCGGGCCGCGTGCATGCTCGCACGTCCAAGTTGCCGCTCCCCCTGTCCTTGGTACCTGAGAGATTCATCCGCTGCACCCGCAACGGACTTGCTCCTTCGGTGCATCGCAATGGCTTGCGATGGCTCTCCAGACGGCACTGACAGTATCTGCAGTACAGGCCCTGGCTGGGCCGACCTGAGCGTTTATGGGAGTTTGCGCCTTCGGTGGGGCAAATGGCTTTGCCCGCTCTCCTGCAGAGCCGCGATTGTAGTTCAGGCCTATCATTTCCTTGAAGAGAAAACACGCAAGGACGATGAGCAAGGCATTCACCAAGGAAAGCGACGCCGGCGACGACGAGGAAGACGGCGCGCTGCCTTCCATTCCCGCCGGTACCCGCAACTACATGACGCCGGGCGGCTTCGAGCGCCTGCGCGGCGAGCTGCTCCAGCTGATGGACGACGAGCGGCCCAAGGTGGTCGAGGCGGTGCACTGGGCCGCCAAGAACGGCGATCGCTCGGAGAACGGCGACTACCTCTACGGCAAGAAGCGCCTGCGCGAGATCGACCGGCGCATCCGCTTCCTCACCAAGCGGCTGGAGATCGCCGAAGTGACCGACCCCTCGGTGCACCACGGCAGCGACCAGGTCTACTTCGGCGCCACCGTCACCTACGCCGACGAAAGCGGCGAGGAGCGCAGCGTCACCATCCTGGGCATCGACGAGGCAGAAAGCAGCCAGCAGCAGGTGAGCTGGATCTCGCCCATCGCGCGGGCGCTGCTGAAGTCACGCGAAGGCGACGTGGTGAAGCTGGTCACGCCCGGCGGCGTGCACGAGGTCGAGGTGCTGGAGGTCCGCTACCCGACGCCCCACTGATCAAAGGGTCAGGGCGCAGGCACGGTGCGCACCGCGCTGAGCACGGAGGGCGTGCGGCGCACCGCGCGCAGCACGTGGTCCAGGTGCGTGCGGTCGCGCACGGCAATCACGAAGCGCAGGTCGGTGGAGTCCTGCGGCACTTCTTCCGACATTTCCACGTGTGTGATGTCGGCCTCGGCGGCCGACAGCGATGCGGCCACGCGGGCCAGCACGCCCTTGTCGTTGCGCACGGTGATGACGATGCCGGTCTCGAAGGTGCGGACCGGCTCGTCCGACCATTCCACCGCGAAGAATCGCTCGCTGTCGCGATAGCGCAGGCGCTGGCCCACGCCGCATTCGTCGGTATGCACCACCAGGCCTTCGCCATGGCCCAGGTAGCCGACGATCGCGTCGCCCGGAATGGGGCGGCAGCACAGGGCGAAGCGCACCGACGAGTTCTCGCTGCCGTCCAGCGTGACGGCGCCTTGCGAGACCGTCTCGTGCGCGGTGAAGCGCTCGCGGCTGAGCATGAGCGCGTCGGGCCGCTCGCCGCGCTCGGCCAGCAGGGCCATGAGCCGCTTGGCCACGATGGTGGCGATGCGCTTGCCCAGTCCGATGTCGGTGACCAGTTCGACGCGGGTGCGGTTGCCGGTGAAGCGCAGCAGCTTTTCCCACACGCCCTGGTGCTCGTCGTCGTCGGCCGGCAGGCTGCCCAGGCCCTCGGCGCGCAGTGCCTGGGCCAGCAGGCGCTCGCCCAGCTGTTCGGACTCGGCCTGCGCCAGGGTCTTGAGATAGTGGCGGATCTTGGAGCGCGCGCGGCCGGTGCGCACGAAGCCCAGCCAGGCCGGATTCGGGTTGGAGGTGGGCGCGGTGACCACCTCCACCACGTCGCCGTTCTTGAGCTCGGTGCGAAGCGGCACCTGGTCGCCGTTGATGCGCGCGGCCGAGGTGTGGTCGCCCACGTTGCTGTGGATGGCGTAGGCGAAGTCGATCACCGTGGCGCCGCGCGGCAGCGCCAGGATCTGGCTCTTGGGCGTGAACACGTAGACCGCGTCGGGGAACAGGTCCACCTTGACGTGGTCCCAGAACTCGGCCGCATCGCGGGTCTCGTCCTGGATGTCGAGCAGGGACTGCAGCCACTTGGTGCCCAGCCGCTCGTTGCTGGCCGGCGCCGGGTCGGAAGCCTTGTAGAGCCAGTGCGCCGCCACGCCCGATTCGGCCACCACGTGCATGGCCTCGGTGCGCAGCTGGAACTCGACGTTCACGCTCGAAGGGCCCACCAGCGTGGTGTGCAGCGACTGGTAGCCGTTGACCTTCGGGATGGCGATGTGATCCTTGAACTTGCCAGGCAGCGGCTTGTACATCTGGTGCAGGATGCCCAGGCCGGTGTAGCAGCTCACCACCGTCGGCATGATCAGCCGGAAGCCGTAGATGTCGGTCACCTGGGCAAAGCTCAGGTGCTTGTCCTGCATCTTGCAGTAAATGGAGTAGAGCGTCTTCTCGCGCCCGGCGATCCGCACTGGGATGCTGGCTGCGGCGAAGGCGCCCTCCAGCTCCTTCTGCACCTTCTGGATCAGGTCGCGGCGCCGGCTGCGGGCCTTGGTGACCGCCTTCGACAGCACGGTGTAGCGCCACGGCAACAGGTGCTTGAAGGACTCTTCCTGCAGCTCGCGGTAGGTCTGGTTCAGGCCCAGCCGGTGCGCGATGGGCGCGTAGATGTCCAGCGTTTCCTTGGAGATGCGGCCCCACTTCTCGCGCGGCGCATCGTCCAGCGTGCGCATGTTGTGGGTGCGGTCGGCCAGCTTGATGAGGATGACGCGCACGTCGCGCGCCATGGCCAGCAGCATCTTGCGGAAGGACTCGGCCTGGTTCTCTTCACGGGTGTTGAACTGCAGCTTGTCCAGCTTGGTCAGGCCGTCCACCAGTTCGGCGACCGGAGCGCCGAAGCGCTCGATCAGCTCGGCCTTGGTGACCCCGCAGTCCTCGATGGCGTCGTGCAGCAGGGCGGCCATCAGGGCCTGGGCGTCCAGCTTCCATTCGGCGCACTGGGCGGCGACGGCGATCGGGTGGGTGATGTAGGGCTCACCGCTGTTGCGCAGCTGGCCCAGGTGGGCCTCGTCCGCGAAGCGGTAGGCGCGGCGCACCATCTCGGTGTCTTCCGCGTCCAGGTAGTCGAGCTTGGCCGTCAGTGCGGCGAAGCTGGCGGCCGCGGCATTCAGCGACGCCGGCGTCGGGCGGTGGGCTCCGGCGGGGGCGTTCTGCTTGGGTTTGGCGACCGCACTCATACCCTCACTTTAGCGTGGCCGGTGCCCAAGCGTGCCCAGACGTAAAAAAAGGCACCACAAAGGGTGCCTTTCTCGGTGAAAGTGACTGGCCGCTATCAGCCCGGCACCTTCTTGAGCATCTCGATGCCGACCTTGCCTTCGGCCACTTCGCGCAGGGCGGTCACGCCCGGCTTGTTCTTGCTCTCGATCTTGGGCGCGTGGCCCTGGCTGAGCATGCGGGCACGGTAGGTGGCCACCAGCACGAGCTGAAAGCGGTTGGGAATCTGTTGCAGGCAATCTTCGACAGTGATGCGGGCCATCGTTGAGCTTTCGGGTGGTGGTCTGTCAGGAAATGTTCAGCGCGGCGAAGGTCTCGGCTCGCAGGCGGCGCTGGGCGGTGTAGCGCAGCCGCTGCGCATGCACGATCGCTTTGAGGTCGAAAAGCGCGCGTTCAAATATCTCGTTGATTATAACGAAATCGAACTCGCTGGCCTGGGCCATCTCCTCGGCGGCGTTCTTCAGCCGCAGTTCGATGACTTCGTCGCTGTCCTCGCCCCGGCGTTCCAGGCGCGAGCGCAGCTCTTCCCAGCTGGGCGGCAGGATGAAGATCAGCACCGCGTTGGCAAAGGCCTTGCGGATCTGCAGCGCGCCCTGGAAGTCGATTTCCAGCACCACGTCGGCGCCCTGGGCGATGCGCTCCTCGATGGCCCGCTTGGAGGTGCCGTAGCGCTGGCCATGCACGTGCGCCCATTCGACAAAGGCCTCGCCTTCGACCATGGCGTCGAACTCGGCATGCGAGGCGAAGAAGTATTCGCGGCCATGCTTTTCCTGCCCGCGCGGGGGGCGCGTGGTGTGCGAGACCGAGGGCTGGACGGCCGAGTCCAGTTCCATCAGGGCCTTGACCAGGCTCGACTTGCCGGCACCGCTGGGCGCCGCGACCACGAAGATGTTTCCGGGATAGTCCATGTCCGGTTCTACTCGATGTTCTGGACCTGCTCGCGCATCTGCTCGATCAGCACCTTCATGTCCACGCCGATGCGCGACAGTTCCAGGGTGGCCGACTTGGAGCCCAGCGTGTTGGCCTCGCGGTGCAACTCCTGAATCAGGAAATCGAGACGCTTGCCGATGTCGCCGCCCTTCTTGAGCAGGCGCTCGATTTCGTCCAGGTGCGAGGCCAGGCGGGTGAGCTCCTCGGCCACGTCGATGCGGATGGCGAAGGCGGTGGCTTCCGACAGGGCGCGGTCCTGGGCGGCTTCGGGCAGGGTGCTGCCGGCCGCCAGGCCCATGGCCTCCTGCCAGCGCTCGAGGAAGCGCTGGCGCTGCTGCTCGACCAGCTGAGGCACCAGGGGCGTGGCCTGCTCGGCCAGCTTGCGCAATTGCGAGACGCGGTCCTTGAGCATGGTGGCCAGGCGGGCGCCTTCGCGCTCGCGGGCACCCAGCAGGTCTTCCACCACGCGCGCCGCCAGCTCGGCCAGGGCCGGGCCCCAGTCGCCCTGCGCGGCGCTTTCGCCGCCGGCCAGGCGCAGCACGTCGGCCACGCTCAGTTCGCGCGCGCCGGGCAGCCAGGCTCGGATGCTGTCCTGCACGCCGTTGATGCGCTGCAGAAAGCGCGTCGAGGGCTCGGCCACGCCGCCGGGTGCGGTGCTTTCGATGCTGCCGCGCACCTCGACCTTGCCGCGTTTGAGGCGTTCTCCCAACAGTTCGCGCAGGGCCGCTTCATGCTGGCGGAGCTCTTCCGGCAGCTTGAAAGTGAGGTCCAGGAAGCGGCTGTTGACGGAGCGGATCTCGATGCCCAGACGGCCCGTTGCCGAGGGGCGGGCGTCGCTCTCCGAGGTACCGGCGGGGGCGCCGGTCTGGCCACTTGCGTAGCCGGTCATGCTGTAAACTGGCATTGCGCCTCGCTGTGTTCGATTGCTGCACGAGGGGCGCCGGCATGTTGTTCGCTTGCCGCACTGCCGCCTTCGGGCGAAACTCCCGGATTATGTCAAAGGTCAAACCTTCACCCCTGATGCCGGACACGGTCATCGGCGGTTACCGTGTCGTGCGCCGGCTTTCCGCGGGCGGTTTCGGCGTGGTGTACCTGGCCCTGGACAACGCGGGCCAGCAGGTGGCCATCAAGGAATACCTTCCTTCCTCGCTGGCCTCGCGCGGCGTGGGCGAACTGCTGCCGGTGGTGTCGCCGGAAAAGCTGTCGCTCTACCGCCTGGGCCTCAAGAGCTTCTTCGAAGAAGGCCGCTCCCTCGCGCAGATCTCGCATGCCTCCGTGGTAAGCGTGCTCAACTTCTTTCGCGAAAACGAGACGGTCTACATGGTGATGAACTACCTGGAGGGTGCGACCCTGCAGGACTTCATCGTCACCGCCCGCGATTTGAAGAAGCAGAAGGTGTTCCGCGAGTCCACCATCCGCTCTCTCTTCGACGAGATCTTGCGCGGCCTGCGCATCGTGCACCAGCACAAGATGCTGCACCTGGACATCAAGCCGGCCAACATCTTCGTCACCGACGACGACCGCGCGGTGATGATCGACTTCGGCGCCGCGCGCGAAGTGCTTTCCAAGGAAGGCAACTTCATCCGCCCCATGTACACCCCCGGCTTCGCCGCCCCCGAGATGTACAGGCGCGACTCCTCCATGGGCCCGTGGACCGACATCTACGCCATCGGCGCCTGCATCTATGCCTGCATGCAGGGCTACCCGCCGGCGGATGCGCCGCAGCGCATCGAGAAGGACCGCCTCTCGCTGTCGCTCTCGCGCCTGCGCGGCGTCTACTCCGACAACCTGATCGAGGTGGTCGAGTGGTGCATGTCGCTGGACCCGCTCTCGCGGCCGCAATCGGTGTTCGCGCTGCAGAAGGAGCTCAGCCGCGAGGGTGAGCGCCGCTACACCAAGCTGAGCGTGGGCGAGAAGGTGCGCCTGTCCATCGACAACATCCGTTCGCCAGAAAAGAAATCGCTGCCCAAGGCCGCTGCCCCCACCACAAGGCCTGCATGAAATTTTCCGTATTCCAGGTCAGCCGAAAAGGCGGCCGTCTCAAGAACGAAGACCGCATGGGCTACTGCTACACGCGGGAGTCCGGCCTGTTCGTGCTGGCCGATGGCATGGGCGGCCACCCCGAGGGCGAGGTGGCGGCGCAGATGGCGCTGCAGACCATCGCGGCGCTCTACCAGCGCGAGGCCCGCCCCCTGCTGAAGGACGTGAAGGCCTTCCTGACCTCGGCCGTGATGGCGGCCCACCAGCAGATCATGCGCTACGCCGGCAACAAGGGCATGCTCGATACGCCCCGCACCACCGTCGTGGCCGCGGTGCTGCAGGGCAGCACCGCGACCTGGGTGCACTGCGGCGATTCGCGCCTGTACGTGGTGCGCGACGGCGAACTGCTCACCCGCACGCTGGACCACTCGCATGCCGAGCGCCCGCGTCCCTCGTCCGGCCCCGAGATCACCAACCGCAACCTGCTGTTGACCTGCCTGGGCTCCCCAACGACGCCCATGTTCGACATCTCCGAGCCGGTGCCGCTGCAGCAGGGCGACCGCATCATGCTGTGCTCCGACGGCCTGTGGGGCGTCATGGACGAGATGCAGATCGTGCGCATCCTCGCCACCCGCCCGGTGGCCGATGCGGCGCCCGAGCTGGTCGAGATGGCGCTTCGCCGCGGCGGCGCCAACGGCGACAACGTGACCATGATCGCGCTCGAATGGCAGACCCCCGACGCGCCTGGCGCCGACCCCGGCGTGTCCACCGACAGCATCAGTGAAGGCGTTTTCGCCTCCACCATCCAGGCCGGCATGCCCTCGGAATCCGAGGCGGCCGATCTCGACGAGGACGCCATCGAGCGCTCCATCGCCGAGATCAACGAGGCCATCCGACGCTCGGCCGCCAAGACCAAGGCCTGAGCGCTTCCCCCTTTTTCCTTTTCACTGCAATGACCGATTTCATCCGCAGCGGCGGCCGTGCCGCCGACCAGCTTCGTCCCATCCGCATCACACGCGGCTTCACCATCCATGCCGAGGGCTCGGTGCTGATCGAGTTCGGCCAGACCCGCGTGCTGTGCACTGCCTCGGTGGAAGAGCGCGTGCCGCCGCACAAGCGCGGCAGCGGCGAGGGCTGGGTCACGGCCGAGTACGGCATGCTGCCGCGCTCCACCCACACCCGCAGCGACCGCGAGGCCGCACGCGGCAAGCAGAGTGGCCGCACGCAAGAAATCCAGCGCCTCATCGGCCGCTCGATGCGCGCGGTCTTCGACCTCAAGGCCCTGGGCGAGCGCACCATCCAGCTGGACTGCGACGTGCTGCAGGCCGACGGCGGCACGCGCACCGCGGCCATCACCGGCGCCTTCGTGGCCGCACAGGACGCCGTCAACAAGCTGCTGGCCAAGGGCACGCTGGCGGCCTCGCCGATCCGAGGCTCGGTCGCGGCCGTGTCGGTGGGCATCGTGGAAGGCACCCCGCTGCTGGACCTGGAATACGTGGAAGACTCGGCTTGCGACACCGACATGAACGTGGTCATGACCGGCGCGGGCCACTTCATCGAAGTGCAGGGCACCGCCGAAGGTGCTGCCTTCTCGCGCGACGAGATGAACAAGCTGCTGGCGCTGGCCGAGAAGGGCATCGCCGAGCTGGGCGCGCTGCAGCAGAAGGCCCTGGCCGAATCGACGCAGGCATGAAGCTGGTCCTGGCCTCCAACAACGCCGGCAAGCTGGCCGAGCTGCAGCAGCTCTTCGCACCGCTGGGCATTGCCCTGGTGCGCCAGTCCGAGCTGGGCGTCGGGGAGGCCGAGGAACCGCACCGCACCTTCGTCGAGAACGCGCTGGCCAAGGCGCGCCATGCCAGCGCTGCCACCGGCCTGCCCGCCATTGCCGACGACGCCGGCCTGTGCGTGGATGCCTTCGGCGGCCTGCCGGGCGTGGACACGGCCTTCTATGCCACGCAGTTCGGCTACCCCAAGGGCGACGCCAACAACGTGCGCGCACTGCTGGAGCAGATGCAGGGGCTGGCCAACCGCCGTGCCGCGCTGGTCAGCACGCTGGTCGCGCTGCGCAGCCATGACGACCCCGAGCCGCTCATCGCCGCCGGCCGCGCCGTGGGCGAGATCACCCGCGAGCCCATCGGCGAGAACGGCTTCGGCTTCGACCCGGTGATGTTCCTGCCGCAGTTCGGCAAGACCTTTGCCCAGCTGCCGCCCGAGGTCAAGAACGCCAACAGCCACCGCGGGCAGGCCGCCCGTGCCATGCTGGCGCTGATGCGCGAGCGCTGGCAGTCGCTGTGGCAGGCGGACGCACCCTCCGCATCCTGAAGAATTCCCCGCGGCGCCTCACTGGCCGCATCGTTTCCGCCATGAGCATTCCGATCGTTCCGCACGCAGCCGACCCCTCTTCCGAAGCGGGCGGCAGCGGCGCGCTGCACGCCAACGACGTCATGCACCACATGCGGCCCGGGCCGCTGCAGCTGGCTGCGCTGCCGCCCCTGTCGGTCTACGTGCACCTGCCCTGGTGCCTGCGCAAGTGCCCGTACTGCGACTTCAACTCGCACGAATGGCAGGCGCGGCAAGGCGAAGGCGATGCATTGCCGCAGGACCGCTACATCGACGCCGTGCTCGCCGACCTGGACGCGTCGCTGCCGCTGGTGTGGGGCCGCACGGTGCACAGCGTGTTCATCGGCGGCGGCACGCCCAGCCTGTTCTCGCCCGAAGGCATCGACCGGCTCATCGGCGAGATGCGCGCGCGCCTGAAGTTCACGCCCGACTGCGAGATCACGCTGGAGGCCAACCCCGGCACCTTCGAGCGCGAACGCTTCCGCGCCTTCCGCGGCGCGGGCGTCACGCGGCTGTCGGTGGGCGTGCAGAGCTTCAACGATGCGCACCTGAAGGCCCTGGGCCGGGTGCATGACCGGGCGCAGGCCATCGCCGCGGTGGAAGAAGCACAGGACGCCTTCGACACCTTCAACATCGACCTGATGTATGCGCTGCCCGGGCAGACGCCGGCGCAGCTGCAGGCCGACCTGGACCAGGCGCTGTCGCTTCGGCCGCCGCACCTGTCGGTCTACCACCTCACGCTGGAGCCCAACACCTACTTCGCCAAGTACCCGCCCAAGAACCTGCCGCCGGACGACGAGGCCTACGCCATGCTCGACGCGATCACCGCCGCCACCGGCGAGGCAGGGCTCGCGCGCTACGAGATATCGGCCTATGCGCGCGAAGGGCATCGCTGCTGGCACAACCTCAACTACTGGCAGTTCGGCGACTACCTGGGGCTGGGGGCGGGCGCGCACGGCAAGCTGAGCTTCGCGCACCGCGTCCTTCGGCAGGTGCGCTTCCGCGATCCGCGCATGTACATGGACAAGGCCCTGGCCGGACAGGCCGCGGCGCAGAGCGAGGACGTGGCTCTTTCGGACCTGCCCTTCGAATTCATGCTCAATGCGCTGCGGCTCAAGGAAGGCTTCTCCTTCGCCAACTTCGGCGAGCGCACCGGCCTGGCGATCACCGCCATCCAGCGCGCGATGGAAGAGGCCGAGTCCAAGGGCCTGCTGGCACGCGACCTCTGGCATGCCTGGCCCACCGAGAAGGGCTTCGACTTCCTGAGCAACCTGCAGGAACTCTTCCTGCCCGAAGGCTGAGCACGCGCGCCGCCCGTCGGCGGCCGACTACAGCGTGTCTGCGGCTTCGCTGACGAGGGCCCGCTGCTCGGCGCGCGGAGACTCGAAGCGAACTCCTCAAGAAGAGAAAAGGAGACGCCCATGCGCCGCCCTCGTACTTTTGTTCTAGCTTCCGCCATCCTGTTTGCCTGTTCCAGCCTCGTCGTCGTCTTCGCCACCGGCGTGCATGACGACGCCCATGAGGCCCGTGTCGTGCGCGCACAGGGGCTGCTGGTGGACCTGGCAGGCCAGGATGCCGATGGCAACGGCATCCGCGATGACGTCGACGCCTTCATCCTGCGCAGCTATGGCCAGAGCGGCGCGATGCGCGGCGCGGCCGAGATGATCGCGCGCTCCATCCAGCCCGCGCTCGCCGTGGACCTCGACCAGGTACAGGACACGGCCGCGCTCGCCGAGCGTGAGGTGGAGGTGATGTCCTGCGTGTCCGATGCACTGGGCCCCGACCGCCGGGGCGACTTCGAGCAGATGATCAATGTCATCACCGACAAGACCTACGACACCAGCGCCCGCTTCGAGAAGCGCGAGGCCTTCAGGCGCCACGCCAGCCGCGCCGACTTCAGCAAGCCCAGCCGCTGCGACGCCCAGCAGCAGCGCGTGTTGAGCGCTTCGCTCTAGGCGCGACAAGCGCCGCGCGACGCACCCGCTGCGTCGTCGCTCCAACTGCGCGCATCCCTAAAGATTCCGCCGATCCTGCCGATACCCGGGGGGAGCTTCCACAAGGTCAGTGCCACGGCGATTCGCCGGGGCCCTTTCCGGCCGGTTGCTCGACGTTCAGAACCCACCCGGATCGTTGGCATGGAATCGCATCTCTACCCGCACAAGAATCTCCTCCTGAAAGCGGCCGCCGCCCTGGCTGCAGCCCTGGCGCTATCGTCTTGCGGAGGAGGCGGCGGTGGCGGCGGCAACAGCGATGCCCAAGCGAGCGCCAAGCCCGACGTCGCGACGTCGCTTTCAGTGGCCTGCTCAGGCTGCTCCGCCGTCGACCCGAACACCTACGCCGGCAGCGGCACGGGTGTCTGGCAGGCCTCGAACAACGCCACGGAGGCGGCTGACCTGCCGGTCCAACTCAAGGGCCTGACGGGCCAATCGGTCACGCTGGTCTTCACGAATGAATCCGCCGCTCCGGTGGCGCTGCCGGCGTTGCGCATCGACACCCCACAGCAGTACGCTTCGGCGCAGTTGAGCAAGTCGGGCACCGAGACTGCCGTCGATGCGGCGGTTCATGACAACGCGGAAGTCTCCGAGTTCAACCGCTCCGGCTTCGCCAGGTTCCTTGGCTCGCAGGGCGAGCCTGCGGCTTCCCGGAAGTCGGTCGTTCCGGCCGCCCCGCTGGCCTCTAGCGTGGGCTACGCGGTGGGCGACCAGCGTTCCATCTACCTGACCGGTGGCCGACAGCGCACCGTTCAACTCCAGGCCACGAAGGCCACGGGCGACGGCAGGACGGTGAACCTGTGGGTCGAGCCGAGCGAAATGACACCGAGTCGCGTGACCGCCGACATGGTGGCCCGGCTGCGCGACGCATTCGCTGGTGCGGGTGGCGTCTACGACATGCTCGTGAAGGTCGGCGGCCCTCTGTGGGGACCGCACTCGGCGCCGAACTATCTCATCTCCGGCGCGGGACAGCCGATCGACATCTTCTTTGTCAACCTCGATCAGAACAGCACGCCCTACGGCGTGGTGGGCTACTTCTGGTCGTTGAACAACTTCAGGGCCGACGTGCTCCCGCAGAGCAACCAGTCGCTGAGCATGTACATGGACACCGAAACGCTTTACCTGGACGGCGAGCGCGGCTTCATGCAAATCGTCTCCACGCTGGCGCACGAGGGCATGCACATGCAGAACTTCTATCGCCGGGGCGTGCTGATGGGTGCGGCCTTCACCTTCGACACCTGGCTGGAAGAAATGTCGGCAATGATGATGGAAGACTGGGCCGGCAACTCGCTGAACCCAGGCTTCAACGCCATTCGCGACACACGCTTTCCTTCGTACCTTGGCTACGGCGGCAAGGGGAGCTACAACTGCAGCGTGACCGACTGGACGCCCATGGGAGCCAGTTGCGAGAGCTACGCCGTGAACGGGTCCTTCGGTGCGTACCTGAATCGGCAGTTCGGCCTGGACCTCTTCACATCTCTGCTCAACAGCAGCGGAATGGAAAACTCACAAGCGCTCTTGGATGCAGCCATCAAGTCCAGGCGGCCGGAGTCGAGCGTCGGCCATGAGCTGCGCTACTTTTCCGCCGCGGCGGCTGCACTGGTGCCCCTGGGCGCCGGCATTGCCGGATACAGCATGCCCGGTCGCACAGACAGCGGCCTGAGCCTGGCCGGCATCGACCCGGCAGCGTTCGGCGAATCGCGACGCCTGCCCACCGCGCTGCCTGCCATGCTGCAGCCCCTGGCAAGCTTCCCGGTGTCGCGCGCTCGCGTGCAAGGCACCTTCGACGAGACCATCCGCGTGCCTGCCGGCACCACCCTGACGGTGGTGGTCAACTAGGGCCCTGGCTTCGAAAAGGAAGTGGGGTCTCGCTTACACTCTCAGGCTGCAGGAAGGCTGGCCGAGCGGTTGAAGGCACCGGTCTTGAAAACCGGCGAGGGTGTGAGCCCTCCGTGGGTTCGAATCCCACGCCTTCCGCCAGCAACAGCACAACGGGCCTCTCGGCCCGTTGTTCGTTCTGGCCTCCACAGTGGGTATCGCTCACTGTCTAGTGCGGCAACTCCGGCCGCGCGGTGTGGCAGGGACGCCCGACAATTCCAGCGCCATGTCATTCGACCTCTTCCCCGATCCCGCCAACGATGACCTGCTGGACCCCGGCTTGTCTGCACGTGCGCAGCGCGTGGGCAAGGCACTGGCGAAGCTCGACGAAGTGGAGTTGCTGGCCGTGCTGGGCATCGAGTTGCAGCGGCGCGGGCTTCAGCAGCTCGGCGCGCTGCCCAAGCCCCGGGCGAGGAGCCCGCGGCGCAAGGCGCCGCCCGAGCGCGAGCAGATGCTGCTCGCGCTGCCCGTTCACGACGACATGGCCGACCGGTAGCGGGCCCGCGCGGAATCGCCGAGCGGCGCCGCTCAGTCGACCTTCGCGCCCGATTCCTTCACCAGCTTGCCCCAGCGCGGGATGTCGTCGCGGATCAGCGCGGCGAACTGCTCGGAGGTGCCGGTGGCCACGTCCGCGCCCTGGTCGCTCAGCTGCTTTTCCAGCTGCGGATCCTTCAGCGCCTTGTTGATGTCGGCGTTGAGCTTGGCCACGATCTCCTTGGGCAGCTTGGCCGGGCCCAGGATGCCGAACCAGGTGACCGATTCGAAGCCCTTGTAGCCGGACTCCGCGATGGTCGGCACGTCCTTGAGGTCGTCCACCCGCTTGAGCGAGGTGACGGCGATCGGGCGCATCTTGCCGGACTTGATGTGGCCCAGCAGCGTGGGAATGGTCGACACGTACAGCTGCACCTGCCCGCTCATCACGTCTGTGGCACCCTGGGCCGCACCCTTGTAGGGAATGTGCGTGAGGGTGATGCCGGCAGCGCGCTGGAAGGACTCGGCGGCCAGGTGCGACACGGTGCCGTTGCCCGAAGTCGCGTAGTTGATGCTGCCGGGCTTTTCCTTGGCGACCTTGACCACGTCGGCCAGCGTCTTGTAGGGGGATGCCGTGGCAGTCACGATGACCAGGGGCGAGTCGGCCACGCGTGCAACGGGCGTGAGGTCCTTGAGCGGGTCGTAGGGCAGCTTGGCGTACAGGGTCGGGTTGATGGCCAGGTTGCTGGTCTGGCCCATGACCAGCGTGTAGCCGTCCGCTGGCGCCTTGGCCACGGCGTCCACGCCCAGGTTGCCGCCCGAACCCGGCTTGTTCTCCACCACGAAGGTGTAGCCCGAGCTCACAAGCTTGTTGGTCAGCTCGCGCGTGATCATGTCCGTGCCGCCGCCGGCGGGGAAGGGAACGATCATGCGGATGGGCTTGCTGGGCCAGTTCTGCGCATGGGCCGTGGCCGCGAAGAAGGCGGCGCCGACGGCAAGCGCCACGGCGGCGTGACGGGAAATCTGCATGTCTTGTCTCCTTGGAATGATGACGGGCGCATTCGCGCCTCTGGAAACGGACTGTAGATTCGGGTTGCGTTGCGTACAATGGCGTTGCGTACAGTGAAAAGAGGTGCAGCATGCGCAACAAGCGGGAAGACGCTTCCGAGGAGGGCCAGGCCGGCGGCGTCATTGCCGTCACGCGCGCCCTGTCGCTGATGGAGGCATTCGAGGTAGGCGAGTCGTCGCTGTCGCTGGCCGAGCTCAGCCGGCGCAGCAGCATGCACAAGACCACGGTGCTGCGGCTTGCGCGCACGCTGGCGCTGTCCAGCTACATGGTGCAGATGGAAGACGGCCAGTGGCGCCTGGGCCCGGCGGCCGGCTGGCTGGGCGCCCGCTACCAGGCGGGCTTCGACGTCAACAACGTGGTCGAGCCTGCGCTGCACGAGCTGGTCAAGCTCAGCGGCGAAAGCGCCTCCTTCTACGTGCGCGAGGGCGACATCCGATCGTGCGTGGCGCGCGTGGAGGGTCCGCATTCGGTGCGGCACAACGTGCGCATCGGCGAGCGGCTGCCGCTGGACCGCGGCGCGCCGGGGCGGGTCATCCTGGCCTTCAGCGGTGCGAAGGGCGAGTTGTACGAAGGCATCCGCTCGCGCGGTTTCCACATCTCGACGGGCGAGCGGGAAGCCGAGGTGTCGAGCGTGGCGGCCCCGGTGTTCCGCACCAATTGGAGCCTGCTGGGCTCCATGTGCATCTCGGGGCCGAGTTCACGGCTGACCAAGGCCAAGCTGGAAAAGCTCGCCAAGACCGTGGTGCATGCGGCCAACCAGCTGTCGTATGCGCTGGCGGGCGGTCGCACTCAGGCGACACCGGCGGTGGTGTCGCGCTGGCATCCCTAAGGAGAATTCAGCGACTGGCCAGCGGCAGGCCGGGCTCGTTCATGTCGGCGCGCAGCACCTGGCCATGCGTGGAGTCGGTCACGTACAAGGTCCGCCGCTGCGCGCCGCCGAAGGCCAGGTTGGTGATCGATGCGCCGGCCGGACCGCGCAGAACCTCCACCGGCTCGGCCCGCGCGTTGAGCACCCACACATAGCCCAGGCCGGGGTTGGCCACCAGCAGCCGGCCCTGCGCATCCACGGCCAGGCCATCGGGGCCGCTGGGCCCATAGGACGTGAAGAACTGGCTCACCTTGGCCACGCTGCCGTCCGGCAGCAAGGGCACCCGCCACACGCAGTTGCCGCGGGTCACCGCCAGGTACAGCACCTTCTGGTCGGGCGAGAGCGCGACGCCGTTGGGGCTGGGGATGTTGTCCAGCAGCAGGTCCAGCCGGCCATCGCGGCCGAGGCGGTAGAGCCGGCCCGTGGGGTCGTGCAGGCCGGTCTGGCCCTGGTCGGTGAAGTAGATGTTGCCGGTGGCGTCAAAGACCAGGTCGTTCACGCCCTTGAAGCGCTCGCTGTTGCGCCGTTGCAGGAATGGGGCGACGCGGCCGGTGGCCATGTCCAGTTGCATCAGGCCGTTCTTGTAGTCGGTGATGAGCAGCGTATTCGCGTTCAGGAACTTCATGCCGTTGGGCTCGCCGTCGTACTCGGCGACCAGCGTCCACGCGCCCTGGGCATCGATGCGGAAGATGCGGCCCCACGGGATGTCGCTCACGTACAGGTTGCCGGCGCCGTCGAAGACCGGCCCTTCGAGGAAGGAGTCGGTGATGGCGCCGCCGCGGTTGGCGTCGGCCCAGGCGCTGCGCTCGGAGCGGCGCAGGGCATCGGGCATGGCGCTGAAGAGGGTGAGTTCGCGGACGGCGGGGGGCTGGAGCAGGAACATGGCGAGTCGAAGGATGCGCTCAGTCGGCCTTGATGTCACCCTTGCGCACCACCTCGCCCCACTTCGCGTCTTCCTTCTTCAGGAAGGCGGCGAATTCGGCGGGCGTGGAGCCCACGGGTTGAGCGCCCAGGTCCTTCAGGCGCTGCTGCACTTCGTCTTCCTTGAGCACTTCGACCACCGCGTTCTGCAGCTTGTCGGCGATGTCCTTGGGCGTCCTGGCCGGCAGCAGCATGCCGTTCCATTCGAAGGCCTCGTAGCCGGGGACCACGGTCTCGGCCACGGTGGGCACGTCCGGCAGGCGCGGCGAGCGCTGCGGCGAGGACACGGCCAGCGCGCGCAGCTTGCCGGAGGTGATCAGCGGGTAGGTCGCCGCCACCGTGCCGAACATGAAGTCGACCTGGCCGCCCATCACGTCGGAGATGGCCGGGCCGCCGCTCTTGTAGGGCACGTGCACCATGTCCAGCTGAAGGCGTTGGCGCATCAGTTCGGCCGCGAGGCGCTGCACTGTGCCGCTGCCGCCCGAGGCGAAGTTGATCTTGCCCGGCTGCGCCTTGGCCTTGGCCACCAGGTCGTTCACCGTCTTGAACGGCGAGTCGGCCTTGACGATGAGCGCGTTGGGCGCGAGCAGCACCAGCGACAGCGGTTGCAGCGCGTCGGCCGCGTAGGGCATCCTGGGAAAGAGGTGAGGGTTGATGGAATAGGGCGTGGCGTCGTAGAGCACCGTGTAGCCGTCTGGCGCGGCCTTGGCCACGTAGGCGGCGCCGATGGTGCCGCTGGCGCCGGCGCGGTTGTCCACGATCACGCTGGTGCCCAGCCTGGTGCCCATGCGGGCTGCCACGACGCGTGCCACGGCATCCGCCGCGCCGCCGGGCGCATAAGGCACGACGATGGTGATGGGCCGATCCGGCCAGGCGGCGTGCGCTGAGCCCATGGCCGTGAAGGCGCAGGCCGCGACGGCCATGCAGCGAGCGAGGAGCTTGGGAAGGAAGGTCATGATCGGTTTGCCTCGATGTCTTTTGGGTGTTCTGGATTGCGTGGCCGCGGCCGCGTGCGGCCGGGCGATATGCGGTGCGGTGTGGCGTCGCGCGATCAGGCCGCGACGGCGCGGCGATCGAGCACGGCCAGCAGGTTGCGTGCGGCCGCCGTGCCCATGTTCACGTAGGCATCGCTGGTGACGCCGCCGATGTGCGGGCTCAGCAGGATGCGCGGGTCCTGCTGGAAGGGATGGCCTGCGGTCATGGGCTCCACCGCGAAGCTGTCCAGGCCGGCGCTGCGCACCTGTCCCGATCGGACGGCCTCGAGCAGGGCCGCTTCGTCGATGAGGCCGCCGCGCGCGGTGTTGACCACGATCACGCCCGTCTTGCACTGCGCCAGGGTCTGCGCATTCAGCAGGTTGCGGTTCTCGTCGGTCAACGGGCAGTGCAGCGAGACCACGTCGGACTCGCGCCAGATGTCGTCCAGCGAGGCCGGTTGGATGAAGGCAGGCAGGTCCTTGGCGAAGGGGTCGAAGCCCAGCACGCGCATGCCCATCGCATCGGCCATCTTCGCGAAGCGCTGGCCGATGGCGCCCAGGCCGACCAGCCCGACCGTCCGGCCGTGCAGTTCCAGGCTCTTGTGCGTGGCCTTGTCCCAGTGGCCAGCGCGCATGCGCGCGTCCAGCTGCACCACCGACTTGGCGCAGGCCAGCATCAGGGCCAGCGCCTCTTCGGCCACCGCCGCGGCGTTGGCGCCGGCGGCAGCCACCACCTCGATGCCGCGCGCCTTGGCGGCGACCTTGTCGATGGTGTCGGTGCCGCTGCCGTGCTTGGAGATCACCTGCAGCGAAGGCGCTGCATCGATCATCGCCGCGTCGACCTTGCCGTAGCGCACGATGATGGCGACGGGGTCATGGGCGCGGCACAGGGCCAGCAGGTCGTCCTGCGTGGGCGTCTTGCCGGCGTAGATCATCTCGAAGCCCTGCAGCAGTGCCAGGGCCTGGGGCGCCAGGTCGGCGCCGGTGACGAGGATGGCGCTCACAGCGACTCCCCTTCCTTGAGCACGCCGGCGGCGCGCAGGGCCGCCGGCAGCCACTTGGAGGCGGTGTCGCCGCGCGAGATGGCGTCCATGCGCGCGCGCTCGTCGGCCACCTTCTTGTCGGCCAGGGCCAGCATCGCCGGCGCCTTGGCGCGCTCGATCACCACCACGCCATCGGCATCGCCCACCACCAGGTCGCCCGGGTTCACGATGGCGCCGCCGGCGGACACGGGGTGGTTGAGTCGCCCCGGCACGAACTTGGTCGGGCCGGCCGGATTGAAGCCGGCGCTGAAGACCGGAAAGCCCAGTTCCATCAGTTCGAGCTTGTCGCGGATCGCGCCGTCCACGATCACGCCGGCCAGGCCCTGCTTCTTGCAGGCGCTGAGCATCAGCGTGCCCATCAGCGCGGCGGTCTGGTCGCCCTTGCCGTCGATCACCAGCACGTCGCCCGGCTTGGCCAGCGCGATGGCCGCGTGGATCATCAGGTTGTCGCCGGGGCGAACCTCGACGGTGAAGGCCGGGCCGGCGACGGCCATGCCGTGGTGCACCGGGGCGATGCGGGCGTTCATGGTGCCACGGCGGCCGGCCACGTCGGCCAGGATGGCGGCCTGGTAGGTGGCGGCCTTGGCGACGACCTCGGCAGAGACGCGATCGAACTCGCGCACGATTTCAGGAAGCTGGCTCATGGATGGGTCTCTCGAATGAAGTTGCGGGGCAGAGAGCGCCTGCGCAACCGCTGATTCGAGGAAGCCATCGGGCGTTCGCATCGAGTCGGTAGTCATCAGCACGTCTCCATGGGTGCCGACGTCTTCGCGTCGGCTTGCAGCGGACTCTAGATGTGCGTTGCACTCTTCACAATGGCGGTGCATTTGATGAAACGCGTGGTGCCCAGTGCAACGTGCCGCTGCGCTAGCACTTTGGTTCATCCGCAGCACAGGGGATGTGCCGCCCTGCTGCGCGTGTACGATCCATCTCGTAACGGCTGTTACCAATGGGCGCGCAACGCGCCGGGTCAAGCCGTTGCCTACAAGGGCGGCTGCACGGGCCAGCCCACAGCAACCGCATCGCACTTTCCTTTGAAGAAGAACGAATGAAGGCATTCAATCTCTCCCTGACGGCTTCGCTGACGCTGGCCTTGCTGGCCACGGGTTGCAGCACGCTGCAGCAGAAGACTTCCTCCGACACCACCGAGGCCCCCAAGGCGGCAGCCGCGCCGGCCGAACCGCCTGCGCCCAAGCTGGTGCGCCGCAAGCAGGCCACCGGCCTCACGGCAGACCAGGTGAACCAGGCGCTGGCGACCAAGAACGCCGCGAAGATCCGCAGCGCCCTGGTCGGCAAGACCGTGACCGTGGAACTGGCCAAGGGCGACGGCAAGAGCTGGCAATCGGCCGCAGTGGAAGGCGTGAGCTTCGCCTGCCGTGCGAGCGAGGCCGGCTTCGACGGCGGCGAGGTCAGCGCGCGCGTGCGCAGCTACAAGGCCGCGACCAAGAGCCAGGACGCATCGCTGGAACTGGACAACTGCGCGAGCAACTTCGCGCTCGAGTCCACGCCCGCACCCGCAGCGGCTGCGTCTGCACCTGCGCCTGCAGCAACGACTGCACCCGCCAAGGCGGCAGCGCCCGCAGCGGCCGCCACCGGCGGCGTCAAGCCCGGCATGGACGCCCAGGGCAATGTCATCGATTCCTCCAAGGTCGAAGGCGGCAGCGGCCGCACCGTGAAGGGCATCAACGATTTCGAAGGAGAGATCACCGGCAACCCGGCGCGCAACTCGAAGTTCAGCGGCCTGCAGATCGGCATGTCGATGAAGCAGGTGACCGACATCGCCGGCCAGCCCACCGACTCGGGTGCCTACATGACCGGCAAGGCGTGGATCCCCTTCTACTTCGGCGGCGACCGCCATCGCATGGAACTGACCTACAAGGGCCAGGGCCGGCTGATCTTCGCCGGCGGGAGCCTGGGCAACTACACGGGCGGCAACCTGATCTGGATCATCCACAACCCGAACGAGAGCGGGTATCGCTGACCCGCTGATTCGGCACGGCCCGGCGCAGGCCGGGCAGCTTCCCTCTTCAGATCTGCTCGATGTCCGGCAGACGCCAGCTCTTGTCGAACCAGGGCTGCAGCGGACCGTAGAGGCGGAAGATGGTGAACCAGCTCTTGCCCGGCACCGTCTGCACCCAGTTCCCGGCGTGGGCGGGCCGCTTGGCCGAGAAGTAGATGTCCACGCTGCCGTCGGCGTTCACCTTGGGCCTGGAGTTGCTCGACAGGCTGGGAAAGCGCTGGTCGGTCTGCAGCAGCGAGCGGGTCTGCGTGTCGTAGATCACCACCGACCAGAAGTCCTTCACCGGCACGTTGGCCGGCACGCGCAGGCGATAGCTCTTGTTGCCGTCGAAGGGTTGGCCGTGCGAGTCGAAGTTGGCCGAGGCGTACTGTGAGCCCACGCCCGGCATGGCCACCGCCATGGCCGGCGTGTTCACCGTGGCGGCGTAGAAGAACATGGTGCGCGCATCGAAGTTGCGTGCGCCGCCGGGCGTCAGCCACTGGTAGCTGCCGCCGACGAAGGGCGTGTTCCACTGGCCGTCAGGGTAGATCTTCGCCGTGTCCTGCCGGTTGCGGAAGTCGATGGAGCGCGCCGCCGCGTTGCCCACTGCCACCGAGTCGCTCAGGATGCGCTTCATGCGTCCGTCGGGCTTGAAGGGCTTGCCCTTGACAAGGCCGATGGCGTTGAACTGGCCCATCATGTCCGGGCCGAACGAGTCCTCGGGCTCCTCCTGGATGATCTCGTCGAGCTCGGCGAAGAAGCTGAAGTCGTTGGCGTGGATGGTGTTGAAGGCACGTCCCGACAGGTTCACGAACTTCGGCGGATGCGGCTGCTGCGCCTGCGACAGCGGGTAGACGCGCGCCAGGCTGCGGATGGATTGCGCCGCCGGCTTCGGATCGCCGTTGACCGGGAAGCCGCGCCAGATGAGCCAGTTGCCGAAGGTGGCCGGGCGCGCGACGAAGTAGCCCGGCGGCACCTCCCCCTGCCAGCCCGGCGGCAGCACCAGGAACTTGCCGCCCTGGCCCTTGTCCGGGCCGGCGTTGCCCAGGTCGGCGACGTAGCGGAACCAGAAGTCGTCGAGCACGCCCAGCACGTCGGGCGGGCTCTCGATCACCACCGGGCCCTGGCGCAGGTCGATCCAGGTGGTGGCGTAAACGCTCTCGGTGTTGCCGGTGAGCAGCAGCGACTTGCTGTCCAGCAGTTCGTCCCAGATGCCGATGGTGCCGTCCACCGCGCCCACCTCGCGCAGGCCGCGCCGCATGGCCACCAGCGAGGCGCCCGGGATGCCGTTGAGGAAGACCTCGATTCCACGGCCGAAATCCAGCTGGTCGTAGGCCTTCTGCGCCGTGGCCTCCGTGGGGACGCCGTCGAAGAAGCGCAGCGTGCCCAGGCGCGTGTCGACGATGTCCTGCGTGAGGATTTCCTTGGGCACCTTGGTCGTCATGTCGTAGGACGAGGGACTGACCGTGGTGCAGCCCGCGAGCAGCGCGCCGGCCGCGAGGGCCATGGACGCGAGCGCGCCGCGAGGCGGGAGGGCAATGGGCTTGGAGTTCGGCGGCAACTGCATGGGCGGTGGATGTGCTGCGGTTGGAACAGGGCAAAGTCTAGTGAAGAAAGGCGACCGCGGCGTGCAAAAGCGTGTCCGCCGCGCGTCATTGCACTGGCATAGACTCGCGGCCTTCCTTGCCCGGGTGCACCGGGCGCTGCTCCATCTCCAACTGAAGGGACCGACATGAAGAAGACGCTGAAGTGGATCAACACCGCCCTGGGCCTGGTCGTGGCCGGTGCCGGGGCTGCGCAGGCGCAGGCGCCAGCCGCACCCGCAGACGCAAAGGCGGTGCCGGTGACGGTCGACAACTTCGTGCGTGCCGAGTCCGACATGTACATGTCGAACCTGGCCAAGGAGGCGGGCCTGGGCAAGCTGCAGCACCGCCGCACGCCGGCCTCGGTCGACAACCAGACTGTCATCCGCCTGAACCGCGACACGCTCTACACCTCTGCCGTGTTCGACCTGGACGCGGGCCCCGTCACCATCACCATGCCCGATGCGGGCCAGCGCTTCATGTCGATGCAGGTGGTCAGCGAGGACCACTACGTTCCCGACGTGTTCTACGGCGCGGGCGCGCACACGCTCACGCGCGAGAACGTGGGGACGCGCTACGTGCTGGTGGGCATCCGCACGCTGGTCGATCCCAACGATGCGCAGGACGTGAAGAAGGTTCATGCGCTGCAGGACGCCATCCAGGCCAGCCAGGCCGGCCCCGGCAACCTCGAGCTTCCAAACTGGGACATGGCCAGCCAGAAGAAGGTGCGCGATGCACTGCTGCAGCTGGCCGCCACCACGCCGGACTTCAAGGGCGCCTTCGGCAAGAAGGGCGAGGTGGACCCGGTGCGTCGCCTCATGGGCGCAGCGGCTGGCTGGGGCGGCAACCCGGACAAGGACGCAACCTATCTCGCCGTGACGCCGGCCAGGAACGACGGCAGGACGGTGTACAGCCTCCAGGTGAAGGACGTCCCGGTGGACGCCTTCTGGTCGGTGAGCGTCTACAACGCCAAGGGCTACTTCGAGAAGAACGCGGCGAACGCCTACACCCTGAACAACCTCACGGCGAAGAAGGACGCGGAGGGAAGCATCCGCATCCAGTTCGGCGGGTGCAAGCCGCAGATGGCCAACTGCCTGCCGATCGTGCAGGGCTGGAACTACACGGTGCGGCTGTACCGGCCGCGGGCCGAGATCCTGGACGGCAGCTGGCGCTTCCCCGAGCCGCAGCCGGTCAACTGAGGACTCAGGCCTTGCCCCCGGGCCCGTGCTCCTGCGCGGGCGAGGTCCACCACTGCCCGCGCGCCACCATCTTGGCCTGCGGCGGATCGCTGAAGTAGTGCGGCGACATGATCTGCACGCCATGCTCGTTGAAGACGTCGAGCACGTGCGAATGCAGCATCTGCAGCACCTCGGCGCGCGGCCGGGGCTGCTCGGGAATGGCCTGGCACACCAGCCGGTACTCCACGTAGAAATCCGACAGCCCGGTCTTGAACACCTGCGGCGCGGGTGAGCGCAGCACGCCCTCGGTGCGCTGCGCGGCTTCGACGAGCATGGCCTCCACCTGGCGCCAGGGTGTGTCGTAGCCGATGGTGACCGCGGTGTCCACGATGTAGCCCGGCCCGCTCACGGTGCGCGAATAGTTCTTGGTGACCGAGCCCATGATGAGCGAGTTGGGCACGCTGATCTCCTCGCCCAGCCCGGTGCGGATCTTGGTGGTGAAGGCGCCCAGTTCGGTCACCGTGCCTTCCTGGTCATTGATGCGCACGTACTCGCCCACGCGGATGGTGCGCGAGTAGATCAGGATCAGGCCGCTGGCGCCCTGGCCCACCAGGCTGGAGCCGCCCAGCGTGAGCATCAGGCCCACCAGCACCGAGATGCCCTTGAAGGCCTCGCTCTGCGCGCCCGGCAGGTAGGGGTAGGCCATGGCGAGCGCGAACAGCCACACCGCCGCGCCGTAGATGCGGCGGGTGGGCACCGCCAGGTCGCGGTCCAGCCATCCGATGGTGCCGGCGCCGTGCTCGACCCGGTCGAACATGGGCTTGGCCAGGGCGACGGCCGCGCGCGCCAGCAGGAAGATGAAGAGCGCCACCATCAGGTCGGGCAGCGCGCGCAGGATGCCCCCGCCCACGTGCCGCAGCACGCCCATGAGGAAGGCGCCCAGTTCCTCCCCCCAGGCCCGTGTGTAGGCGAACTGCGTGAGCACGTACACCAGCCATTCGTAGGCCAGCATGGCCAGCACCAGCCAGGCGGCCACGCGCACGATCCAGTGCACCGCCATGCGCAGGCGCGAGGGATGCACCAGCGGCAGGCCGCCCACGTGCACATCACCCGTCGTCGAGGCCAGCAGCCGCGCGGCACGGGCCATGAGGGCGAGGCGGATGCGCCAGGCCACCCACACGGCCAGCGCGAACACCAGCGTGGCGACTGCGCTGCGGCCTGCGGCATTCAGGAGCCGGCCCTTGTCGCGCGCCTCGCGGGTCTCGGTGATGGCGGCGGTGAGCGAGCGCGCCACGCCCTGGGTCATGCCCTCGAAGCTTTCGCCGCGGATCCTGTCCTCGTCGCCGGGCACCAGGATGAAGGCCAGCGCGCCGTCGATCATCAGCACGGCGCCCTGCGGCACCGGTTGCACGCTGACGGTGCCGGGGCCGCCCTTGTCGAGCAGCTCGGCGATGGTCTGCTCGCCGCGGCTGGCCCGCTCGGCGGGCGGCACGCCCAGGAAGGGCACGCGCATCACCGCGACCTTGCGATGTTGCACCGACACGGTGGCCGGTGGCAGCGCGGGCGCCGCTGCGGCAGGCGGCGCGGCGGCCGCAGCGCCTTCGGTGGCCGCCTGCGCGCGAACCGTGCCAGGCAGGAGCAAGGCCAGCGCTGCCACCCAGAGCGCCAGCCGGATGGGCTCGCGCCAGGTGAGGATGGATCGCAGGTCGGCGACGAAGCGCTGCATGAAGAACCCTCCGGCGGCCCGCGAAGTCCCCGTGACCCGCGAGCGACCGGGCGATGATGCCCGATTCCCATGAAGGCGCCGCGTGTCGCGCCGGTGAAGGCTCAGGGCAGTTCGGCGCGCCGCGGCAGGTCGGCGCCGCGCCGCGAGCAGGTGATGGCCGCAGCCCCCGCCGCGAAGCCCACGGCATCCTGCAGCTGGCCGGAAGACAGCGAGCCGATGCCCTCGATGCTGAGGCATCCGTGCTCGGCCAGCCAGGTGAGCAGCGCGGCCTGGAAGGTGTCGCCCGCGCCCACCGTGTCGACCACCGTGAGTGCCACGGCGGGCACCGAGGCCTCGCCCTGGCGGCTCCATGCCATGGCGCCTTCGGCGCCTCGCGTGACCACCACCAGGCCCACGCCAGCGGCCAGCGCCTCGGCCGCGAACTTCGCCGGCGCGAGGCCCGGGCGCAGCAGGTGCAGGTCCTCGTCGCTGATCTTGAGCAGGTGCGTGCGGGGCAGCATCCACAGCAGCATCTCGCACCAAGGTGCAAGGTCAGGCTGCACGTTCAGGCGCACGTTGGGGTCGTAGCAGATGGGGGTGCGGCGATGCTCGCGGTCGACCAGCGCGCGCAGCGTGTCGGCAATGGGCGGCACCACGGTCGCATAGGAGCCGACCTGCACCGCGCCGATCCGCTTGGGCAGCAGGGCGATGGCGTCCGGGCCCAGCAGGCGGTCGGCGCAGCCTTCGCCGTAGAAGCTGTACGAGGCCACGCCCTTGGCGTCCAGCCCCACCAGGCCCAGGGTGGTTGGCGCGTCGAGGCGGGACACGGTCGAGCAGTCCACCCCTTCGGCGCGCAGTGTCTGCATGAGGCGTTCGCCCACGAAGCCGGTGGAGACCGCGCTGAACAAGGCCACCGGCTGCGCGAGCCGCGCCAGCCCAACGGCCACGTTGAAGGGCGAGCCGCCCACGCGCGCATCCAGTGCCATGCCGGTGGGGGTGTCACCGGCGGCAAATACGTCCATCAAGGCTTCGCCACAGACGACAAACATGCTTCTCTCCCAATGGCCCGGACACGGCATTGCGCCGGGCAGCGCCGCGAGCATCGCGCAGGCGCGAGCGCTCCGCCACCCGGGAAAACACTTAATAAATCTAATTGATTTATCTAAGATCGGCGCCCAGAATTCGGGGCATGCGACGGTTCGACGGCGCACCGGCCCCGCCCGGCAGCACCGCCCACCGCCAACTACTCATGTCACACATCAAGGAGACGCTCATGTCGAAGAAAAGCTGGATCCGCGTTGCTTCCGTCCTGGCCGGCGGCCTGGCTGCCGCGGGCTGCGCCCTGGCGGCCGATGCGCCGGTCATTGGCCTCATCACCAAGACCGACACCAACCCCTTCTTCGTGAAGATGAAGGAAGGCGCGCAGTCGGCGGCCAAGGAGCAGGGCGCCAAGCTGCTGAGCGCGGCGGGCAAGGCCGACGGCGACAACGCCGGCCAGGTCACGGCCATCGAAAACATGATCGCGGGCGGCGCCAAGACCATCCTGATCACGCCCAACGATTCCAAGGCCATCGTGCCGGCCATCAAGAAGGCGCAGGAAAAAGGCGTGATGTTCATCGCGCTGGACAGCCCGGCCGACCCGGCCGACGCCACCGACGCGCTCTTCGCCACCGACAACTACAAGGCCGGCGAGCTGATCGGCCAGTACGCCAAGGCGGCCGCCGCCGGCAAGGCGCCAAAGATCGCCACGCTGGACCTCTTCCCCGGCCACCCGGTGGGCGCGCAGCGCCACAACGGCTTCATGAAGGGCTTCGGCCTCGCGGCGGCCGATGCCAAGAGCAACGAGCTGTCCAAGAGCGCCGAGATCGTCTGCAGCGCCGACAGCTTCGGCGACCAGGCCAAGGGCCAGACCGCCATGGAGAACTGCCTGCAGAAGAACCCCGACATCAACATCGTCTACACCATCAACGAGCCCGCGGCGGCCGGTGCCTACCAGGCGCTGAAGGCGGCCGGCAAGGAGAAGGGCGTGATCATCGTGTCGGTGGACGGCGGCTGCGCCGGCGTGCGCAACGTCAAGAACGGCGTGATCGCCGCGACCTCGCAGCAGTATCCGCTGAAGATGGCCGCCATGGGCGTGGCCGCGGGCGTGCAGTACGCCAAGGACGGCAAGAAGGTCAAGGGCTACACCGACACGGGCGTGACGCTCATCACCGACAAGCCCATGGGCGGCGTCGAGAGCAAGGACACCAAGTTCGGCACCGACATGTGCTGGGGCAACAAGTAGGGCGGCCAGCGCCTGAAAGACCAGGGCAAGACGCCATGTCCACCGCCACCACTCCTGCCACGTCCGCCGGCGGCTTCAAGCTGCCGCCGGTGGCCACGCTCGGGCCGCTGATCGCCCTTTTGCTGGCCGTGATCTTCTTCGCCACGCAGAGCGACCGCTTCCTGTCGGTGCAGAACTTCTCGCTGATCCTGCAGCAGGTGATGGTGGTGGGCACCATCGCCATCGGCCAGACGCTCATCATCCTCACCGCCGGCATCGACCTGAGCTGCGGCATGGTGATGGCGCTGGGCGGCATCGTCATGACCAAGCTGGCGGTGAGCAGCGGGCTCAATCCTTACCTGGCCATCCTGTGCGGCTTCCTGGTGACCATGGCTTTCGGGCTGGTCAACGGCCTGCTGGTCACGCGCATCCGCCTGCCCCCCTTCATCGTGACGCTGGGCACGATGAACATCGCCTTCGCCATCACGCAGCTGTACTCGAACGCGCAGACCATCACCGACCTGCCGCCGGAGATGACCTTCTTCGGCAACACGCTGGCCATCGGGGGCGCCGCCATCAACTACGGCACCCTCTTCATGGTCGCGCTCTACATCTTCATGTGGTGGGGCCTGCGCGATACGCAGCCCGGGCGCCACGTGTACGCCGTGGGCAACAACCCCGAGGCCACGCGCCTCACCGGCATTGCCACCGACAAGGTGCTGCTGGCGGTGTACGTCACCGCGGGCCTGTTCTACGGCATCGCCTCGCTGCTGTCGGTGGCACGCACCGCGGTGGGCGACCCCAACGCCGGCCAGACCGAGAACCTCGATGCGATCACGGCCGTGGTCCTGGGCGGCACCAGCCTCTTCGGCGGGCGCGGGATCATCCTGGGCACGCTGCTGGGCGCGGTCATCGTGGGCGTGTTCCGCAATGGCCTGACCCTGATGGGCGTGCCCTCGGTCTACCAGGTGCTCATCACGGGCGTGCTGGTGATCCTGGCGGTGGCGACCGACCAGCTTTCTCGCAAGGGAGTCCGCTGAAATGTTTACCCCCACGCTTCTCACTTCGTGTAGTGCGCTGCCCCCCGAGGGGGCTTCAGCCTCCTTCGGGCGGCCGTACGGAGGCTGATATGACCACCCCCGCACATTCCCACGCCCCGCTGGTCATGGAGGCCCGCGGCCTGGTCAAGCGCTACGGCAGCGTCACCGCGCTGGATGGCGCCGACTTCGAGCTGCGCGCCGGCGAGATCATGGCCGTCATCGGCGACAACGGCGCCGGCAAGTCCTCGCTCATCAAGGCGCTGTCGGGCGCCACCATTCCGGACGAAGGCGAGATCAAGCTGGACGGCAAGCCCATCCACTTCAAGTCGCCCATCGACGCGCGCCGCGAAGGCATCGAGACGGTGTATCAAGACCTGGCGGTGGCGCCGGCCATGACCATCGCCGAGAACCTGTTCCTGGGCCGCGAGATCATCCGGCCGGGCTTGCTCTCGCGTTTGTTCCGCTGCATCGACAAGAAGCGGAT
Source organism: Variovorax sp. OV329 (assembly GCF_900114785.1). GTDB lineage: Bacteria > Pseudomonadota > Gammaproteobacteria > Burkholderiales > Burkholderiaceae_C > Variovorax. The sequence goes on along the minus strand of NZ_FOUG01000010.1, from coordinate 137,467 downwards.
GCTGGAAGAAAGCGTGGCCCGCATGAACGACCTGAAGGTGGGCATCCGCTCGATGACGCAGGCGGTGGAAACGCTCTCGGGCGGCCAGCGCCAGTGCGTGGCGGTGGCGCGCAGCGCGGCTTTCGCGCGGCACGTGGTCATCCTCGACGAGCCCACCGCGGCGCTGGGCGTGAAGGAAGGCAACATGGTGCTGGAGCTGATCCGGCGCGTGCGCGACAAGGGGCTGCCGGTCATCCTCATCAGCCACAATATGCCGCATGTCTTCGAGATCGCCGACCGCATCCACATCGCCCGCCTCGGCAAGCGCGCCTGCATCGTCAATCCCAAGAACATCAGCATGAGCGACACCGTCGCCGTGATGACCGGCGCCATGCGCCCGGAAGAGCTGCCCCACCAGGCATTTGCATGAAGAGCCGCGGCGCGGCGCGCCTTGGCGAAAGGACCCGCGGCGCGCGGCGCCCGGGCCCGGATCGATGAACGCAGGCAGGGAGGATTCGGACATGCGCGACGCAGCAGCAGCGTCCGGCGCCGTTGTGGAGGAGGGCGGGCAGCGCCTTCGTCCGCGCGGCTCCAACCAGGTGGGCATGCGCCAGTTCAACGAGCGGGTGGTGCTGCAGGCCATCCGCCTGCATGGCCCGCTGCCCAAGGCCGAGATCGCACGCCTGACCAACCTCACCGCGCAGACGGTGCAGATCATCATCGCGCGGCTGGAGGCCGAGGGCCTGGTGCTCAAGCACGCACCGCTGCGCGGGCGCGTCGGCCAGCCCTCGGTGCCGATGGCGCTGAACCCCGACGGCGCCTTCTCCATCGGCATCAAGATCGGCCGCCGCAGCCTGGACGTCCTGCTGCTGGATTTCGCGGCGCAGGTGCGCGAGCGCCTCACGCTGGACTACGACTTTCCCGATCCCGACACGCTCTTCGACGAGATCCGCGCGCGGCTCAAGCTGCTGCGCAAGTCGCTGGGCCCCAAGCGTGCGCCGCTGCTGCGCGGCGTGGGCATCGCGGCGCCACTGTCGCTGGGCGGCTGGCAGCAGCTGCTGGGTGTGCCTGCGGACCAGGCGGCGCGCTGGAACGAGATCGACATCGAGGCCGAGGTGCAGGACATGACGCCGCTGCCCGTGGCCCTGTGCAAGGACACGGCGGCCGCCTGCGTGGCCGAGCTGGTGGCCGGCCGCGGGCGCGACGTGCGCAGTTTTCTCTACGTGTTCGTCGACACCTTCATCGGCGGCGGCCTGGTGCTGGACAGCCACCTGCGCAGTGGCGGCACCGGCAACGCGGGCGCCATCGGCTCCATGTCGTTGGGGCTGGGCGTGGCGCATGGCGAGCCGCCCCGGCAGCTGCTGAGCGTGGCCTCGCTCTTCACCCTGGAGATGATGTATGCCGACGCCGGCCTGGATGCCGGCGCGGTGGCCGATGCGCGCGCCATGCAGGCGCCCTGGGTGGCGGTCACGCAGGCCTGGCTGGCGAAGACCGCACCCGGCATCGCGCTGGCGGCGCACAACGCGGCCGCGCTCCTGGACCTGGAGAGCGTGATCATCGACGGCTCCTTCAGCCGCGAGCTGCTGGCCGCCACGCTGGCGCAGGTCGATGCGGCGCTGGACCGCTACGACTGGGAGGGCCTAACCCGCCCCAGCCTCATGGCCGGTGCCATCGGCGCCGATGCGCGCGCGGTGGGCGGTGCGCTGCTGCCGCTGTACGGCAGCTTCGCGCCGGACCGCGACCTCTTCCTCAAGGACGACGCCTGAGCGCGGCGCGGGGCATCCCGACCCTCGGGCGCGCTGGCGCGGCAGGCTGCGCCAGAATGTGCGGATGACCACCCCATCCCTCGACCTCCAGAGCTTTCCCATCACCCACAAGTGGCCCGCCGCCCACGCGGACCGGCTGCAGCTTTATTCGCTGCCCACGCCTAACGGCGTGAAGGTGTCGATCATGCTGGAGGAGACGGGCCTGCCCTACGAGGTGCACCTGGTGGACTTCGGCAAGAACGACCAGACCTCGCCCGAGTTCCTCTCGCTCAACCCCAACAACAAGATCCCGGCCATCATCGACCCCAACGGTCCCGGCGGAAAGCCGCTGGCGCTGTTCGAGTCGGGCGCCATCCTGGTCTACCTGGCCGACAAGACCGGCCAATTGATGCCCAAGGACGCCGCCGCACGCTACGAGACCCTGCAGTGGCTCATGTTCCAGATGGGCGGCATCGGCCCCATGTTCGGCCAGCTGGGCTTCTTCAACAAGTTCGCCGGCAAGGACTACGAGGACAAGCGCCCGCGCGACCGCTACGTGGCCGAGTCGCGCCGCCTGCTGTCGGTGCTGGACCAGCGCCTGCAGGGCCGCGCCTGGCTGATGGGCGACGACTACAGCATCGCCGACATCGCGACCTTCCCGTGGGTGCGCAACCTGGTGGGCTTCTACGAGGCCGGCGAGCTGGTGGGCTTCGACGACTTCGCCAACGTGAAGCGCACGCTCGATGCCTTCGTGGCGCGTCCGGCCGTCGCGCGCGGGCTGAACATTCCGGCGCGTCCGAAGGCCTGATGCCGTCGAACCCGGTGCTGCCGCAAGCCTGCCGTTCCCACGTGCAGGCGCTGCTGGACCGCGGGACCGCGCGCGTCGTGCTGGGCCTTGTGGGGCCGCCGGGCGCCGGCAAGTCCACGCTGGCCTCGGCGCTGCAATCGGCCTTTGCGGACATCTCGGTGGTGCTGCCGATGGACGGCTACCACCTGGCCAACAGCGAACTCAAGCGCCTGGGCCGCGCGGGACGCAAGGGCGCGCCCGACACCTTCGATTCGGCGGGCTACCTGGCGCTGCTGCGCAGGCTTCGCGAACCGGCGACCCGTGTGGTCTACGCCCCCGAGTTCCGCCGCGAGATCGAGGAAGCGATTGCCGGTGCCATCGCCATCGAGCCGCAGCACCGGCTGGTCATCACCGAGGGCAACTACCTGTTGGTCGACCAGGGCGCCTGGGCCGGCGTGCGCTCGCTGCTGGACGAGGCCTGGTATGTCGAGGTCGACGACCACTTGCGCAACGAGCGCCTCACCAGTCGCCACGAGGTCTTTGGCCGCAGCGCAGAGGATGCCCGCCAATGGGTGGCGCAGACCGACGAACCCAACGCCCGGCTGGTGGCATCGACCCGAGCCCGTGCGCACCACGTGTTCAGTTGGGACGAGGGTCTCGCATGAGCGCGCAGCGGCGCAAGCTCATCATCGACCAGGACACCCACGGCCCGGCCTCCACCAACCTGCAGTCGGTCTGGATGCTGCTGCAGGCGCCGGAGGTGGACGTGCTGGGCATCTGCGTGGTCAGCGGCGACGGCTGGTGCGACGAGAGCGTCTTGCACCTGCTGCGCATGCTGGAGATCTGCGGCCGCACGGACGTGCCGGTGTATGGCGGCGCCACGCATCCCCTGCTCAACAGCGCGCAGCGCATGAAGCGCTGGGAGAGCCTTCACGGCCGTCTGTACTGGAAGGGCGCGTGGACGGAGCATCTGCACGATGGCAGCCACCGCGCCGGCGAGCACCACGACCAGCCGCACCTCGTGCCCGAGTTGGCCGAAGGCATGCCGACCGTGGCCAAGGCGCAGGACGAAAGCGCGGCTGAATTCATGGTGCGCACGGTGCGCGCGCACCCGGGTGAAGTCTCGATCTGGGCTGCCGGCCCACTCACCAACCTGGCATTGGCCTGCCGGCTCGACCCGCAGTTCGCCTCGCTGGCCGGGGAGCTGATGTTCATGGGCGGAAGCTTCCGTCCCGTGCTGGCGGACCATCGATTCGCTCTCGAGTACCGCTACACCCCGCGCCACGAGTTCAACATGCGCTGGGACCCGGAGGCCGCTTCGCTGGTGCTGAAGGAAGACTGGCGCCGCATCGTCCAGCTGCCGGTGGATGCCACGACGCGCACCCTCTGGACGCCGCAATTGCAGCAGCAGGTGGCCGGATGCGGGCAGCCCTGGGCCGGCTACTTCGGCCGCTTCGGCATCCAGTTGCCCATGTGGGACGAGGTGGCCGCCTGCGCCTGGCTCGATCCTTCCGTGGTCACGCGAAGGGAAGAGATGCTGGTGGACATCGACACCTCCTTCACCGCCAACTACGGCGGCACGCTGAGCTGGGCGCCGGGCGGCGGCCCGGGCCTGGGTGAGCGGCTGGTCGATGTGGTGATGGAGGTCGACGTGCAGCGCATCGAGCGCATGACCGTCGACCTGATGACGCGCGCCGGCTAGGCGGCTTTTTGCTTTTGGCGAGCAGCCCGCAATGGTGATCAGTCGAACCAGGACAATCGTTCTTCTGCTCGTGCTGCTTTCAGCGGGGCACAGCCACGCCAGGACGGTGAAGAGCATTGAAATCGACGCCGTCGGCATGGACAACAGTCACGATGCGGCCGCCGCGCGCGCCTGCGCCAAGTTCAGGCCTAACAAGGCCCAGGTCACCCGATTCTTCAATCGTGCTTCTCCCGTCGAGACCCGCTTCGTCGTGCACGAGCGCTACAGCTCCTGCTATGCGGAGGGCTCAGTGAGATTCAGCGACGGCAATGAGGGGAAATGGATCCTCTACTCGAGCGGCGTCGCAGTGCTGACGCCGATGAAGGGTGGGGTCTTCAACATTTTCTACAAGCACAACCGATGGCACGACCCTTATGCGTGCACCTACGGGATGAGCGACAAGCCAGAGTGCTGAATCCAGTGCCCTTGCCTTAGTCGACCCGCCTGGCCGGCAAGCTGACCTGCCCCACACCCCCCAGGAACAGATCCGCCACGATCGGCCCCATGGCGTCGTAGTCCAGCGCGCCTTCGGGCTTCATCCAGGTGAACATCCAGTTGATCATGCCGAAGAGCAGCATGGTCAGCGGCTTGGCCATCTGGGCTGACGCATCGCCCTGGCCCGTCTCCGCCAACGCGCGTGCAAAGCCGGCCACCACCAGGCGCTCCTTGTCGAGCACGCGCTGGCGGTCCTCGTCGCTGAGGAACTTCACGTCCTCCGTCAGCACGCGGTGGGCGTCCTGCGCGTCGGCATATTCCTCGACGATGCGGCGGATCAGGTGGCGCAGCCTCGCCTCGCCCTTGAGCTGCAGCGCCTGCTCGTCATCGATGAGCCCGGCCAGGCGCGACACGTGGTCGTCGGCGATGCTCAGCAGAAGGGCGTACTTGTCCTTGTAGTAGTGGTAGAGCGTCGCCTTCGACAGGCCGCAGGCCTCGGCCACCTGGTTCATCGAGGTGGCGGAGTAGCCGCGTTTGGCAAAGAGCTGCGCCGCTTGCGCGAGGATCATCTCGCGCTGGTCTTCGTAGCTGGCTGATCGTCCGCGTGGCATGCCGGTTCTTCCTCGGTGTTGTGCGTTCTTCTTCTGGCGCTGAAGGCTTGATGCTAGCCGCCGCGCTTGGTCTCGATCAGCGACTTGACTTCCACGCTCTTGACCTTGGGGCGATCCGCTTCGATGGCCTGCAGCGGCGCCACTTCCACCAGCGAAGCCAGGCTGCGCCGGGTCAGGTCCTGGTAGGTGAGGGTGCCTTCCAGCTTCCAGGCCACCTCCTCGTCGCTGAGCTCGCGCTTGACCTTGGCGGGCATGCCGGCGACCAGGCTTTTCGGAGGCACCTTCATGCCCGCGGGCACGAAGGCACAGGCGGCCACGATGGTGGCGGCGCCGATCTCGGCCTCGTCCATCACCACCGCGTTCATGCCCACCAGCGCATCGCGCCGCACCACGCAGCTGTGCAGCACGGCGCCGTGGCCGATGTGGCCGTTCTCTTCCACCACCGTGTCCTGCTCCGGAAAGCCATGGATGACGCAGGTGTCTTGGACATTCGCCCCCCGGTGCAGCACGATGCGCCCGAAGTCGCCGCGCAGGCAGGCGCAGGGGCCGACGTAGCAGTCGGGGCCCACGATGACGTCGCCGATCAGCACGGCACTGGGGTGCACGTAGGCGCTGGGGTCGATCACCGGGATCACCCCTTCGATGGAATAGCAGGGCATTGGAATGTCTCCTTGTCTCGCGTTCATGGACCGGCAAATCGGGCAGCTCGGCTGGCCGCCTAGGGTTTGCCCTGAGCCTCAGGACTTGAAGCTTTGATGCGCCTCATCTTAAAATCTACCGAACGGTCGGTCAATAGTGTTTGATCTACCTCATGGTCCCGGCAGAACCCTCTCCTGAAGGAAACCCCACGATGACGACGGAGCCATTGGTCCTGGTGGCCGATGCGGGCGCCACCCGCACCATCACCCTGAATCGCCCGGCGGCGATGAACAGCTTCACCACCGCCATGCATGCCGAACTGCTGGCCGCGCTGGACAACACCGCCGGCAGCACCGAGCTGCGCTGCGTGGTCATCACCGGCGCCGGACGGGGCTTCTGCGCCGGCCAGGACCTGGGCGACCCGCAGGCCGCGCCGGGCAAGGACCTGGGCGCACTCATCGAGGCGTACTACCTGCCGCTGGTGGAGCGCATCCGCTCCATGCCCGTGCCGGTGATCGCCGCCGTGAACGGCGTGGCCGCCGGCGCCGGCGCCAACCTGGCGCTGTGTTGCGACGTGGTGCTGGCCGCGCGCTCGGCCAGCTTCATCCAGGCCTTCTCCAAGATCGGCCTGGTGCCCGACACCGGCGGCACCTGGCTGCTGCCGCGCCTGGTGGGCCATGCGCGAGCGCTGGCCATCGCGATGACGGGCGACAAGATCCCCGCCGAGCAGGCCGCCGCCATGGGAATGATCTGGCAGTGCGTGGACGACGCGCAGCTGCAAGATGCCGCCAATGCCCTGGCCACGCGCCTGGCCGCCATGCCCACCAAGGCGCTCGCCGTCACCCGCAAGGCGCTGGCCGATGCGCAGCACCTGGACCTGCGCGCCGCGCTGCAGATGGAAGCGCAACTGCAGACCGAACTGGGCGGCGCGCACGACTACCTCGAAGGCGTGGACGCCTTCCGCAACAAGCGCGCCCCGAAGTTCACCGACCGCTGATCCATCCTCCATTTCCATGAGCGCACTCACGCCCCAACAGATCGCCGACCGCGTGCGCGACGGCATGCTTCTCAACGACCGCGCCACCCGTGCCATGGGCATGGAGGTGACCGACATCGCCCCGGGCACCGCCACGCTGACCATGCGCGTGCGCGAAGACATGCTCAACGGCCACGACACCTGCCACGGCGGCCTCATCACCACGCTGGCCGACTCGGCCTTCGCCTTTGCCTGCAACTCGCATGGCGAGCTGACGGTGGCGGCCTCCATCGCCGTCGACTTCCTCGCGCCTGGCCGCAAGGACGACCTGCTCACCGCGCGGGCCTTCGAGGTGTCGAAGTCCGGCCGCACGGGGCTGTACGACTGCGAAGTGAGCAACCAGCGCGGCGAACGCGTCGCGGTGTTCCGCGGCCGCTCGCACACCATGAAGGGCAAGCCGGCCGCCGGCAACCTGGCCGCCTGAAGACGACGGAGACAAAGACATGACCGTGAAGACCCCCGCCCCCGGCGACCTGGCCCCCATCGAGAAGGCCAGCCGCGACGAGATCGCCGCCCTGCAACTGCAGCGCCTGAAAGCCACGCTGCAGCGCGCCTACGAGAACGTGCCCCACTACCGCAAGGCCTTCGATGCCAAGGGCGTGCACCCCGAAGACCTGAAGCACCTGTCGGACCTCGCCAGGTTCCCCTTCACCGTGAAGACGGACCTGCGCGACAACTATCCCTTCGGCCTCTTCGCCGTGCCGCGCGAGCAGGTGGCGCGCATCCATGCCTCCAGCGGCACCACCGGCAAGCCGACCGTGGTGGGCTACACGAAGAACGACATCGACACCTGGGCCGACCTGGTGGCGCGCTCCATCCGCGCCGCCGGCGGGCGGCCCGGCGACATGGTGCACGTGGCCTACGGCTACGGCCTGTTCACCGGCGGCCTGGGCGCGCACTACGGCGCGGAGCGCGCCGGCTGCACCGTCATCCCCATGTCGGGCGGGCAGACCGAGAAGCAGGTGCAGCTCATCACCGACTTCAAGCCCGACATCATCATGGTCACGCCCAGCTACATGCAGGTACTGATCGAGGAATTCCAGCGCCAGGGCCTGGACGCTGCCGCCAGCTCGCTGAAGGTCGGCATCTTCGGCGCCGAGCCTTGGACGGAAGCGATGCGCCACGACATCGAGAAGAAGGCCGGCATCGACGCGGTCGACATCTACGGTCTGTCGGAGGTGATGGGCCCGGGCGTGGCCAGCGAATGCATCGAGAGCAAGGACGGCCCGGTGATCTGGGAAGACCACTTCTACCCCGAGATCATCAACCCCGAGACCGGCGAACCGGTGGCCGACGGAGAAGAGGGCGAACTGGTCTTCACCTCGCTCACCAAGGAAGCCATGCCGGTGATCCGCTACCGCACGCGCGACCTCACGCGCCTGATGCCGCCCACCTCGCGCTCCTTCCGCCGCATGGGCAAGATCGTCGGCCGCAGCGACGACATGATGATCATTCGCGGCGTCAACGTCTTCCCCACGCAGGTGGAAGAGATCGTGCTGGCGCACCAGAAGCTCACCGGCCTGTACCAACTGCACGTGAGCCGCGAAGGCCTGCTCGACACGGTCGAGGTGCACTGCGAGCTGCAGCCCGCCATGCGCGGCATCGCCGATGGCGAGCGCAGCGAGATTGCCCAGTGGGTGCAGCACCGCATCAAGACGCTGGTGGGCATCTCCACCGCCGTGCGCGTGTTCGACCCCGACACCATCGAGCGCACGCAGACCGGCAAGGCCAGGCGCGTCTACGACAAGCGCCCCCGCTGAACCTCCACATTCTGAAAGGACACGCCATGTACACCCAAGCCATGGACACCATGGGCAAGGAAGCCGGCGACGGCACCAAGCCGGTCCGCTCGGCCGACGAGATGCGCCTGCAGGAGCGCTTCGACGAGCGCATCGACGCCGGCGACTTCATCGAGGCCAAGGACTGGATGCCCGACCACTACCGCAAGACCCTCTTGCGCCAGATTAGCCAGCACGCGCACTCGGAAATCGTCGGCATGCTGCCCGAGGGCAACTGGATCAGCCGCGCGCCCACGCTCAAGCGCAAGGCCATCCTGCTGGCCAAGGTGCAGGACGAGGGCGGCCACGGCCTGTACCTGTATGCCGCAGCCGAGACGCTGGGCACCTCGCGTGACCAGATGGTCGATGCGCTGCACACCGGCAAGGCCAAGTACAGCTCCATCTTCAACTACCCCACGCTGAGCTGGGCCGACATGGGCACCATCGGCTGGCTGGTGGACGGCGCGGCCATCATGAACCAGGTGCCGATCTGCCGCTGCTCCTACGCGCCCTATGCACGCGCCATGATCCGCATCTGCCGCGAGGAGAGCTTCCACCAGCGCCAGGGCTACGAGGCCCTGCTGACCATGATGCAGAACGGCACGCAGGCGCAGAAGGACATGGTGCAGGACGCCGTCAACCGCTGGTGGTGGCCCTCGATCATGATGTTCGGCCCGCCGGACGACCAGTCGCCCAACAGCGCGCAGTCCATGCGCTGGGGCATCAAGCGCGTGAGCAACGACGAGTTGCGCCAGAAATTCATCGACGCGACGGTGGAGCAGGCCAGGATCCTGGGCGTGACGCTGCCCGATCCGGACCTCAAGTGGAACGAGGAGCGCCAGGCCCATGACCACGGTCCCATCGACTGGTCGGAGTTCTGGCGCGTCATCGCCGGCGACGGCCCCTGCAACCGCGAGCGCCTGGGCGCCCGCGTCAAGGCCTGGGACGACGGCGCCTGGGTGCGCGAGGCCGCGCTGGCCCACGCCCGCAAGCAACAGCAGCAAGACATCAAGGAGGCAGCATGAGCGAGATCGACAAGGAATGGCCGTTGTGGGAAGTGTTCGTCCGCAGCAAGGCAGGGTTGGACCACAAGCATTGCGGCAGCCTGCATGCGGCCGACGCGCAGATGGCCATCCAGATGGCACGTGACGTCTACACCCGCCGCCAGGAAGGCTGCAGCGTGTGGGTGGTGCGTTCCGAGCAGATCGTGGCCAGCGATCCGGGCGACAAGGACATGTACTTCGACCCGGCCGAAGACAAGGTGTACCGCCACCCCACCTTCTATCAGCTGCCCAAGGCGGTCGATCACATGTGAGAAGCGGGAGCGCAAGAGCATGACCACCGCATCGATCGAACTCGAACTCACGCCCGCCACGCAGTACCTGCTGCGCGTCGGCGACAGCTGCCTCATCCTCGCGCAGCGCATCAGCGAATGGTGCGGTCACGCACCCGTGCTGGAAGAGGACATCGCCATGTCCAACATCGCGCTGGACCTGATCGGCCAGGCGCGCGCCGTGCTCACGCGCGCCGGCGAAGTCGAAGGCCGCTCGCATGACGAGGACCAGCTCGCTTTCCTGCGCAACGAGCGCGACTACTTCAACGTGACGCTGGCCGAGCTGCCGCGCGGCGACTTCGCCAATGCGGTGCTGCGCAACACCATGGCCGCCACCTGGCTCAAGCTCCTGTGGGAACGCCTGGCCGTCGAGAGCAGCGACGCCGAGCTGCGCGCCATCGCCGCCAAGGCGCTGAAGGAAGCGCGCTACCACCAGCAGCACTCGGGCGACTGGGTGGTGCGCCTGGGCGACGGCACCGACGAATCGCGCCAGCGCATGGAAGCCGCGCTGGACCACCTGTGGCGCTACGCGGCCGAGCTCTTCGACACCGACGCCGCCGACGAGGCCGCGGCCGATGCCGGATGGGGTCCGCGCTGGTCCCAACTGAAGGCACCCTGGCTGGCCGAGATGCAGCAGATCCTCTCGGAAGCCGGCCTGGCAGTGCCGGCCGAGAGCAAGTTCCAGAGCGACGGCAAGCGCGGCCGCCACAGCGAGCACATGGGCTTCATCCTGGCCGACATGCAGTATCTGCAGCGCGCCTTCCCCGGCGGGGTGTGGTGATGGGATTGGCAGCCGTGGCACCCGCACCGCACAGCGAACGCATCCGGTCCGCATGGGCGGTCCTGGACAAGGTGCTCGACCCCGAGGTGCCGGCCCTGTCGGTGTGCGACCTGGGCATCGTGCGCGAGGTGATCGAGCATGAAGACGGCCTGGAAGTCGTGCTCACGCCGACCTATTCCGGCTGCCCGGCCACCGAGGTCATCGAGCACGACGTGCTGCAGGCCATCGAATCCGCCGGACTGGGCCCCGCCCGCGCCACGCTGCGCCGCGCGCCCGCGTGGACCACCGACTGGATCAGCGCCGAGGGCCGCCGCAGGCTGTCCGACTACGGCATCGCGCCGCCCGGCGCCGTGGCGCGCGCCGACGGCGCCGTGCCCATCCGCTTCTTCGGCCGCCGCATCGATGCCAACACGCCGAGCTGCCCACGTTGCGGCAGCGGCGAGACCGAGCGCCTGTCGGCCTTCGGCGCCACCGCCTGCAAGGCGCTGTATCGCTGCCTCGCCTGCCGCGAACCTTTCGAACACTTCAAACCCATCTGAGCGACGGCTGCCATGAGCGTCATGTTCCATCCCCTTCGCGTCCGCGCGATCGAGCCCGATACGCAGGAAGCGGTCGTCGTCTCCTTCGACGTGCCCGCCGACCTGCGCGAAGTCTTCGGCTTCACCCAGGGCCAGTACCTCACCCTGCGCACCGACATCGACGGCCAGGACCTGCGCCGTTCCTACTCCATCTGCGCCGGCGTCGACGACGGCGAGCTGCGCGTGGGCGTGCGCAAGGTACGCGGCGGCGTGTTCTCCAACTGGATCAACGAGCACCTGAAGCCTGGCGACACCGTCAGCGTGATGGCGCCGCAGGGCCGCTTCTTCGTGCCGCTGGACCCCCAGGCGAAACGCCATCACGTCGGCATCGCCGGCGGCAGCGGCATCACGCCCATCCTGTCGATCATGAAGACGGTGCTGGCGCGCGAGCCGAACAGCCGCTTCACCCTGATCTACGGCAACCGGCTGCTGCAGTCCACGATGTTCAAGGAAGAGATCGAGGACCTGAAGAACCGCTACATGACGCGCTTGGTGCTGCAGCACGTGTTCTCCGACGAGCACACCGACGCGCCCCTCAACCACGGCGTGATGAACCGCGAGAAGATCGGCGAGTTCCTGAAAAGCGTGGTGCCGGCAGGCGAGATCGACCATGTCTACGTCTGCGGCCCCTTCCAGATGAATGACGAGGCCGAGGCGGCGCTGCTGGCGGCCGGCGTGCCGGAAGAGCGCATCCACATCGAGCGCTTCGGCGTTGCCCTGCCGGCGGCCGGCGCTGGCGAGGCCGTCGGCGCCGTGGTGCACGAGGCCAAGCCCGGCGATGCGGAGACGGCGCGCATTGTCATCATCCGCGACGGCCTGTCGCGCGAGATCTCCTTCACCAAGCAGCAGCCCAGCATCCTGGATGCGGCATCGGCCGCCGGCATGGAGGTGCCGTACTCCTGCACCTCCGGTGTCTGCGGCACCTGCCGCGCCAAGGTGGTGGAGGGCGAGGTGCGCATGGAGCGCAACTTCGCGCTCGACAAGAAGGAAGTGGCAGCCGGCTTCGTGCTGACCTGCCAGGCCCACCCGCTCACCGAGCGCGTGGTGCTTTCTTTCGACGAGCGCTAGGCGTTTTCCCGCGATGGAGCGTGCGTGGGGAACATCCCGATGACGGCGCCGCTCCGAAGACAGTCCACTAACAACCCGAATTTCCTTTCAACCTGGAGACAAGAGAATGAAGTCGTTCAAGAAGAAGATCCTGGCGCTGGCCAGCCTGCTGTCGCTCGCCGTCGCGGCACAGGCGGACATCAACGTCGGTGTCACGCTCTCGGCCACCGGCCCGGCCGCCTCGCTGGGCATTCCCGAGAAGAACACCATCGCGCTGATGCCCAAGACCATCGCGGGCCAGAAGATCAACTACGTGGTGCTCGATGATGCGTCGGACACCACGGCGGCCGTCTCCAATACCCGCAAGCTGATTGCCGACAGCAAGGTCGACGTGGTGCTGGGCTCCACCGTCACGCCAGCATCGCTGGCCATGATCGACGTGGCGTCCGAAGCCAAGGTGCCGATGATCTCGATGGCCGCCTCGGCGCGCATCGTCGAACCCATGGACGACAAGCGCAAGTGGATCTTCAAGACGCCGCAGAACGACATCATGATGTCGCTGGCCATTGCCGAGCACATGGGCAAGACGGGCGTGAAGACGGTCGGCTTCATCGGCTTCTCCGACGCCTATGGCGAAGGCTGGTTCCAGGAATTCACCAAGGCCGCCGAGCTCAAGGGCCTGAAGATCATCGCCAACGAGCGCTTCGGCCGCACCGACACCTCGGTCACCGGCCAGGTGCTCAAGCTGATGTCGGCCAAGCCCGACGCGATCCTGGTGGCCGGCTCGGGCACCCCGGCCGCGCTGCCCCAGAAGACGCTCAAGGAGCGCGGCTACGCCGGCAAGATGTACCAGACCCACGGCGTGGCCAATGCCGACTTCCTGCGCGTGGGCGGCAAGGACGTGGAAGGCACCTTCCTGCCCGCCGGCCCGGTGCTGGTGGCCGAGCAGCTGCCCACCTCCAACCCGGTGCGCAAGAGCGCCCAGGCCTACATCGCGGCGTATGAAGCGGCGCATGGCAAGAACAGCGTCTCCACCTTCGGCGCCCACGCCTGGGATGCGGGCCTGCTGATGGCCGCCGCCGTGCCCGTCGCGCTGAAGACCGCGCAGCCGGGCACGCCCGAGTTCCGCGCAGCGCTGCGCGATGCGCTGGAGAAGATCCACGAGCTGCCCGGCGCCCACGGCATCTTCACCATGTCGCCGACCGACCACCTGGGCCTGGACCAGCGCGGCCGCGTGATGGTCAAGATCGAGAACGGCACCTGGAAATACCAGCCCTGAGCCATCGCGGCTCGCGCCCGTCGATTCGGGCGTGAGCCGGGCATTTCAACTTTTCGACTGGAAGCTTCATGGACGGACAGATCGCCCTGCTGCTCGCGCAGGACGGCCTCGTGAATGGCGCCGTGTATGCGCTGATGGCGCTGGCCCTGGTGCTGGTGTTCTCGGTCACCCGCGTCATCTTCATCCCGCAGGGCGAATTCGTGGCCTTCGGCGCGCTCTCGATGGCGATGATGCAGGCCGGCAAGACGCCCGCCACGCTGTGGCTGCTGCTGGCGCTGGCCGCCGCGGTGCTCGTGGTCGAGGCCTGGCGCTACAAGCGCGGCGCGCCGGTGGACTGGAACTCCGCCTTGCTGTGGTGCGTGGCCATGCCGCTGGCGGCCTGCGCGCTGGTGCTGCTGTGGAAGCCCACGGGCCTGGCGGCGCAGGCGGTCAGCACGCTGGTGCTCATCACGCCCCTGGGTCCCTTGCTCTATCGATTGGCGTACCGGCCGATGGCGCAGGCCACGGTGCTGTCGCTCCTGATCGTGTCGGTGGCGCTGCATGGCGTGCTGGTGGGCCTGGGCCTTCTGTTCTTCGGTGCCGAGGGCTCGCGCACGCCGGCCTTCTCCGAAGCGCGCTTCGACATCGGCGGGCTGCAGATCACCGGCCAGTCGGTCGTGGTGATTGTGGTCACGCTGGTGCTGGTGATCGCCATGTTCCAGTTCTTCGGCCGTTCAATGGTGGGCAAGGCGCTTCGCGCCACCGCCATGAACCGGGTCGGCGCCCGCCTGATGGGCGTGCCCACCGAACTCTCGGGTGACGTGAGCTTCGCGCTCGCGGCGCTCATCGGCGCGGTGTCGGGCCTGCTCATCGCGCCCCTCACCACCATCTACTACGACACCGGCTTCCTGATCGGCCTCAAGGGCTTCGTCGCCGCCATCGTCGGCGGGCTGGCGAGCTACCCGCTCGCCTTGGGCGGTGCGCTGCTCGTGGGCCAGCTCGAATCCTTCTCGTCCTTCTGGGCCAGTGCCTACAAGGAAGTGCTCGTCTTCACGTTGATCATTCCGGTCCTCTGGTGGCGATCCCTGAATAGCCGCCATGTGGAGGACGAGGAGTGAGCGCGACCATGGACAACAAAGCATCCGCCGCCATCGACACCGCACCCGCATCGCGGGGATTCCTCACGCGCCGCGGCCTCACGCTGGCGGCGGTGCTGGCGCTGGCGGTCTCCTGGGGCTTCCTGCCCGAGTTCACCGTGGTGGTCATCAGCTACATCGGCCTGTACGCCCTGGTGGCGGTGGGCCTGGCCATGCTCACCGGCGTGGGCGGCATGACCTCCTTCGGCCAGGCCGCCTTCGTCGGCATGGGCGCCTATGCCACCGCCTGGGTGGGCACCTCGCCGACGGCGGCCGGCTGGCTCGGTCCGCTCGCGGGCAGCGCCATCGTGCCGTGGATCGGGCTGGCGCTGGGCCTGGCGGTGACCTTCGCCTTCGCCTGGGCGCTGGGCGCCATCACGGTGAAGCTGTCGGGCCACTACCTGCCGCTGTGCACCATCGCCTGGGGCCTGGGCCTTTACTACCTGTTCGGCAACATGGACTTCCTGGGCGGGCAGACCGGCATCACCGGCGTGCCGGCGCTGGTCATCGGCGGCGTGTCGCTGGCCTCGCCGCGCGCGCTGGGCATCCTGATCTGGACGGCGCTGCTGGCCAGCATGTGGCTGCTGCACAACCTGCTCGATTCGCGCGAAGGCCGTGCCATCCGTGCGCTCAAGAGCGGCCGGCTGATGGCCGAGTCGATGGGCGTGGACACCGCGCGCCACCGCACCAAGCTCTTCGTGCTGGCCGCGCTGATGGCGGCGCTGTCGGGCTGGCTCTATGCGCACATGCAGCGCTTCGTGAACCCCACGCCCTTCAACCTCAACATCGGCATCGAGTACCTCTTCATGGCGGTGGTGGGTGGCGCCGGCCACCTGTGGGGCGCGGTGCTGGGCGCGGCGCTCATCACGCTGCTCAAGGAAAAGCTGCAGGACGTGCTGCCCAGCCTGCTGGGCACCAGCGGCAACTTCGAGGTGATCGTCTTCGGCCTCCTGATGCTGCTGGTGCTGCAGCGCTTCGCCGACGGCATCTGGCCGGCGCTGGAGCGCATCGGCCAGCGCCTGCTGCGGCCCGAGAAGGCCAAGGCGCCCAGCCGCGTGGCCGAACTGGCGCATCGCCAGCTGCCGGCCAAGGGCACCGTGCTGCTGCAGGCCAAGGACGTGACCAAGCGCTTCGGCGGCCTGGTGGCCAACAACGTGGTGAGCATGACGGTGAAGGCCGGCGAGATCCATGCGCTCATCGGCCCCAACGGGGCAGGCAAGAGCACCTTCTTCAACATGATCTCGGGCGTGGACGATCCCACCGAAGGCGAAGTGCGCCTGATGGACCAGCCCATGCAGACCAGGCCCGCGCGCGACTTCGCCGCGCTGGGCCTGGGCCGCACTTTCCAGCACGTGCGCCTGCTGGGCACGCGCAGCGTGGTCGACAACGTGGCGCTGGGCGCGCACCTGCGTGCCAAGCGCGGGTGGATCGCCTCGATGCTGCGCCTGGACCGCGCGGAAGAAGCCGCGCTGCAGGCCGAGGCCCGCAAGCAGATCGAGCGCTGCGGCCTGGGTGCGCATGCCGATTCGCCGTCCGCATCGCTGGCCCTGGGCCAGCAGCGCATCGTCGAGATCGCGCGCGCCCTGGCCAGCCAGCCGGCGGTGCTGCTGCTGGACGAACCGGCCGCGGGCCTGCGCCACCTGGAGAAGCGCGCGCTGGCCGAGCTGCTGTCGCAACTGCGGGCCGAGGGCCTGGGCATCCTGGTGGTGGAACACGACATGGAATTCGTCATGAACCTGGCCGACCGCATCACCGTGCTCGAATTCGGCACCGTGATCGCCGAGGGCAAGCCCGCCGAGGTGCAGGCCAATCCGAAGGTGCTGGACGCCTACCTGGGCGGCGTCGATGAGCCGCTGGAGGTCGCGGCATGACGGCTCCTCTTCTTGAACTGAAGGACTTCTGCGTTTCCTATCGTGCGGTGGAGGCCCTGCACGGCGTTGCGCTGCAGGTGCGCGAAGGCGAGATCGTCACCGTCATCGGCCCCAACGGCGCCGGCAAGACCACGCTGCTGTGCGCGGCGATGGGCTTGCTGCCATCAGGCGGACAGTTGCTGCTCGACGGCGAGCGCGTGGCGCGCCCCAGCGTCGAGGCCATGGTGGCGCGCGGCGTCTCGCTGGTGCCCGAGCGGCGCGAGCTGTTCGGCGAGATGTCGGTGGAAGACAACCTGCTGCTGGGCGGCTTCTACCGCTGGCGCAAGGGCAAGCGCGACCAGCGCGAGCGCATGGAGGAAGTCTTCCAGATCTTCCCGCGCCTGCGCGAGCGCCATGCGCAGCTGGCCTCCACGCTTTCGGGCGGCGAGCGCCAGATGCTGGCCATCGGCCGTGCGCTCATGGCACGGCCGCGCCTGCTCATGCTCGACGAGCCCTCGCTGGGCCTGGCGCCGCTGATCGTGCGCGAGGTGCTGCAGGTGGTTTCCTCGCTGCGCAAGCACGGCGTGTCGGTGCTGCTGGTGGAGCAGAACGCCCGCGCCGCGCTGCAGGTGGCCGACCGCGGCTACGTGCTGGAGATGGGGCAGGTGGCCCTGACCGGCGCCGCACGCGATCTGTTGCACGACCGCCGGATCATCGACACCTACCTCGGGATCGGCAGCCAGAAGGCCGCCTGATCCATCACTACTTCTTCCAGGGATTGCTATGACGACGACGCTCCAGAGTTACATCGGAGGCCGCTGGATCGGCCAGGAGGCCGCGCAGGAACTGCGCAGCGCCATCAACGGCCAGGTGGTGGCCCGCACGCATGCGGAAGCCATCGACTTCGGCGAGGCCGTGGCCCATGCGCGCGACAAGGGCCTGCCGGCCCTGCTGGCGCTGGACTTCCAGCAGCGCGCCGAGCGCCTGAAGGCCATGGCCAAGTACCTGGCGCAGAACAAGGAAAAGCTCTACGCCATCTCGGCCCACACCGGCGCCACGCGAGCCGACAGCTGGGTCGACATCGAGGGCGGTGCCGGCACCCTGGTCGCCTATGCGGGCATGGGCAGCAACGAACTGCCCTCGGGCAACGTGGTGCACGAAGGCCCGGCCATCCCGCTGGGCAAGAAGGGCGGCTTTGCCGGCACGCACATCCTGGTGCCGCGCCAGGGCCTGGCGGTGCACATCAATGCCTTCAACTTCCCGGTGTGGGGCCTCCTGGAGAAGTTCGCGCCCTGCTTCCTCGCGGGCATGCCCTGCATCGGCAAGCCGGCCACTGCCACCAGCTACCTCACCGAGGCGCTGGTGCGCCTGATGAACGAGTCGGGCATCCTGCCCGAGGGCAGCCTGCAACTGGTTGTCGGCAGCACCGGCGACCTGCTGGACCGCCTGGACGGGCGCGACATCGTCACCTTCACCGGCTCGGCCGACACCGCGGCGAAGCTGCGCGTGAACCCCAACATCGTGCGCAACTCGGTCGGCTTCAATGCCGAGGCCGACTCGCTCAACTGCGCCATCCTCGCGCCCGACGTCACGCCGGACGACGAGGAGTTCGATCTCTTCGTGAAGGAAGTGGCGCGCGAGATGACCGTGAAGGCCGGCCAGAAGTGCACCGCCATCCGCCGCGCCATCGTGCCGCGCCAACATCTGGATGCCGTGGCCGAACGCCTGCGCGCCCGCCTGGCCAAGACCGTGATCGGCGACCCCTCGCGCGAGGAAGTGCGCATGGGCGCGCTGGCCTCGCATGCGCAGCGCAGCGACGTGGCCGAGCGGGTGGCCGAGCTGATGAAGGTGGCAGAGCTGGTCTACGGCGAGCGCGACGGCTTCGCACCGGTGGGTGAGGGCGTGGGCGAGGGCGCCTTCTTCGCGCCCACACTGCTGCTCTCGCGCGACCCGCTCACGCATGACGCGGTGCATGACGTGGAAGCCTTCGGCCCGGTGAGCACGCTGATGCCCTACGACGGCATCGAGGAGGCCGTGGCGCTGGCGGCGCGGGGCCGCGGCAGCCTGGTGGGCACGCTGGTCACGCGCGACGCCGCCACCGCCGCCAAGGTGGTGCCGCAGGTGGCGGCGCTGCACGGCCGCATCCTGGTGCTGGACCGCGAGGCCGCGGGCGAATCCACCGGCCACGGCTCGCCCTTGCCGCAGCTCAAGCACGGCGGCCCGGGCCGCGCCGGCGGCGGCGAGGAACTGGGCGGCGTGCGCGCAGTCAAGCACTACCTGCAGCGCACGGCGGTGCAGGGCTCGCCCAGCATGATCGCGGCCATCACCGGCGAGTACATGCGCGGTGCCAAGCTCAACGAGAGCGAGCTGCATCCCTTCCGCAAGCACTTCGAAGACCTGCAGATCGGCGACTCGCTGCTCACGCATCGCCGCACCGTCGGCGAGGCTGACATCGTCGCCTTCGGCGGCATCTCGGGCGACTACTTCTACATGCACTTCGACGAGATCGCGGCCGCCGAGTCGCCCTTCGGCAAGCGCATCGCGCACGGCTACTTCGTGCTGTCGGCGGCGGCGGGCCTGTTCGTGTCGCCGGCGCCGGGCCCGGTGCTGGCCAACTACGGGCTGGACACGCTGCGCTTCGTCAAGCCGGTGGGCATCGGCGACACGATCCGTGCGCGCCTGACCTGCAAGCGCAAGATCGACCGCAACCGCAAGGACGCCAACGGCGTGGGCCAGGGCGTGGTCGCCTGGGACGTGGAAGTGACCAACCAGCACGGCGAACTGGTGGCCAGCTACGACATCCTCACGCTGGTGGCCAAGCGCGGCTCGACCGACAACGCAGGAGCATCGCAATGATCAAGGTCTCGGTGATCTATCCCAACGACGAAGGCAGCACCTTCGACATGGACTACTACCTCGACAAGCACATCCCGCTGTGCCAGCAGCTGCTGGGTGCGGCGCTGCTGAAGGCGGAGGTGGACGAGGGCCTGAGCGGCGCGGCGCCCGACAGCCGCGCGCCCTTCGTGGCGGCGGTGCACATGTATTTCGAGTCGACGACCGCCTTCTACGAGGCCTTCGGCCCGAACGCCAAGGCAATCCGCAGCGACGTGCCCAACTACACCAGCATCAAGCCGCTGACGCAGGTCGCCAAGGTGCGCTGAGCAGGGCAGGGCGCGCAAGACCCTCGTCGCCGAGCGGTCTGCACGCCGCGGCGTGGCCGCGGGGAGAATGTCCGGTTCACTGGAACGAGCTGGAGATGCCATGTTGCAAGACGCTCTGATGTACTCCTACATCCCTGCCAGGGACGTGAACCGCGCGCGCAGCTTCTACGAAGAGAAGCTGGGGTTCAGGCCCTCGCGCGAGATCGGCGGCGGCGTGACCTACGTGTGCGCCGGCGGTACCGCCTGCTTCCTCTACCCCACCCCCAACGCCGGCACCTCGGCCGCCAGCCAGGCTTTCTGGGAAGTGGCCGACATCGAGCGCGAGGTGTCGGCGCTGAAAGACAAGGGCGTCGCTTTCGAGGAATACGACATGCCCGGCCGCGCGCCCGACCTGCCCATCTACACCGCCGGCGGTGCCAGGGCCGCCTGGTTCAAGGACACCGAGGGCAACATCATGGCGATCATCCAGACGATGTAGCCGGCGCGCGCGTCAGCGCTCGCGCAGCACCAGGGTCTGGACAGCGATGCCGATGCTTCCCTGCTGGTCGAAGAGCAGCGACTGGGTGACGCCCGCGCCGCCCGCATCGGCCTGCGTCTGCGATTGCAGGCCGATCCATTCGCCCACCGGCTGGCGATGCAGGTGCAGGCTGAGGTCGGCATTGGCGAATACGTAACGTTCAGCAGGCAGCACCCAGCTCAGGCCATTGCCGAAGTCGGCCGCTGCCGCCGTGCGCATCGCGGGCGAGGCGGGGAGCGCGTCGACGAAGGGAACCGCCAACCGGAACCAGGCCGCGCCGCCGCCGGGCTGCGAGGGGTCGCCCTGGGCATTGCGCGTCTCGACGGCGCTGCTGTAGAAGGACGCGCCCTCGGGCAGTCCTGGAATGCGCAGGCGTTCGGCGCAGTCGGCCGGCAGCGGGCGCAGCTGCGCCGGCGTCCAGCCCGGCATGCCTTCGGGCAACTGCAGCGACTGGTGGCGCAGCATGAGCACCTGCGCGCGGGCCACCAGGGTGCTGCCGTCGAAGAGCTCGATAGAGATGCGGGTGGTGGCACGCGAAGCCTGCTTGTGCACCTGCGTGCGCAGCGGGCTCACCGGCACGGGGCGCACCAGCTCGACCGTCATGCGCCCCAGCTGCCAGCCGGGCTCGCCCACGGCCTGCTCGGCCACGTGCACGAACAGGCCGCAGGGCGCGCCGCCGTGCTGGGCGCGCGGGTCCCAGGGGCCGCGGGACAGCACGGTGGGATGCCAGCTGTCCTCGCCCTGGCGCGTGAACACGGATCCGGGCAGCGGGGCTTGTTCGGGGGATATGCGATCGGTCATGCGCTCTGTCCTGTTGGCGCCGCGGCGGCGCGCTCCTGGGGCCACCGGCCACAATGCGGCCATGCGTGCAGTTGCAGGAACGGATTCTAGGAACAAGGCCGGACGGGGTCGTCCTCCATGCGGGGTGCGGTGAAGGCACGGCCCGCTCGCAGCGCCGCTGCGCGCCGCAGGCCGCAGCAGCCGCGCGCGCAGCAGACCGCACGTGCCCTGCAGGAGGCGCTGGTGCAACTGCTGGCGGGGCGCGACTATGCCGGCATCTCGATTCGCGAGATCGTCTCGGTGGCGGGCACGGGCCTGGGCAGCTTCTACGAATACTTCGCCAGCAAGGACGACCTGGCGCGTGTGTGCCTGCACCTGCGCAGCAAGGCGCTGCTGGCGGCCCTGCAGGCAGCCGGCGAGCGCTGCGCAGGGCAGCCGCTGGCAGACGTCGCGGCGGCCGTGGTCGATGCGCTGGCCGACGCGCATCGCGGACCTGCCAGCGAATGGGATGCGCACTACCTGCTGGAGCGCCATCTCTCGGGTGCCGAGGCCTATCGCAAGATGTACGAGCGCTTCGTCGACGGCTGGGCGCAGGCCTTTGCCGGTGCTGCCGATCCGCTGCCTGCCGGACGCCTGCGCGAGGCGGCCCTGCTGAGCCACACGCTGGCCTACGGCCTTTTCTCCAACGCTTTCATCGGCAGCCGGGGCCAGGGCGTCGATGTCGCCCGCCTGGGGTGTTGCGCGCGCGACGCGGTGCTGGCCTGCGTGGCCGCCGCTGCGCAAGGAAGATGAGGCCTGAGCCGCGTGGCGCCCCCTAGAATTGCTGGCTTCTGGATGTAGAGGTCGAAGGATGAACGAGCGGGTGGGAGCTGCGGTCTTGCTGTGGGCGCTGGTGGCGCTCGGCGCTGGCCCGGCCTGGGCGGGTCATGGCGATCGCGACTGGTTCACGGTCAGCGGCGATCCGACGCTGGCCAACGGGGACACGGTGCAGGTCGATCCGGTGGCCACGCGCACCGAGGGCGACATGCGCACCATGCGCGTGCGGGTGAGCCGTTCGCAGGAACGCCGCAATTGGGATGACGTGCCCTACCGCTCCTACGAGGCGCGCGTGGCCATCAATTGCCGCAGCCGGCGGGCCCACTACCTTGATGCGGTGTTCTACCTGCAGCCGCAGTGGGAAGGCCCCGCCCACCTGTCGGCCAACTATCAGAAGAACCCGCAGCCCATGCTCTTCAAGGGCATGAACCCCAACCCCACCGAGCGCATCATCCGCGCGGCCTGCCGCCCGCCGGGCTGATCCAGCGCGCGGCGACGCCTAGAAGGTGAAGCGCATGCCGCCGATCCACTGCGTGAGGTCGTTCTCGGTGGTGCTGGTGATGCCGCTGGGAATCGAGAAGGACGCGCGGCCGAGGCCCGCCCCCTCCTGGTTGCGGAAGTAGGTCAGGCCCGTGTAGAGCGTGGTGCGCTTGGACAGCGAGTACTCATAGCCCACGCCCAGGCCTTCGGTTCTCGCGTTGTCGATGTACTTCGGCCGGTTCACCACGTACTGGATCTTGACCAGGCTGGTGCCCAGGCGATAGTCGGCGCCCACCCACCAGCCGTTGCCGTCCTGGTTGGCGGGGCTGCGGTCGTCCACTTGGAGGTAGCCGCCGCGCAGGCGCAGGCTGCCGTAGCTGTAGGCGCCGCCCACGATGTAGCTGCGGCGGTGCGCATCGGGCGTGACACTGCCGCCGCGGTCGTCGACCATGGCGGCCGAGATGGCCACCGGACCCTGGGCATAGCGCGCATAGGCGTCGTAGACGCGGTTGCCGCCGGCGTCGTTCACCACTTCGCCGAAGCCGCCCTGCACGCCAAAGCGGAAACCGCCCCAGGTGGGTGATTCGTAGCGCGCCGAGTTGTTCAGCCGCGCCGGGCCGCCGTTGCCGGTGGCGCTGTCGGCGGAGCCGCGCACCGGCTCGTAGCCGCCGAAGCCCCCGATCACCGACGTGCTGGGACCGTTGGACAGGTTGGAGAAGGTGCTGAACTCGTCCGAGATGCGATACAGGCTGGAGTACTGCCGGCCCAGCATCACCCGGCCGAAGGGCTCGTAGCCGAAGCCGACATAGGACTGGCGGCCGAAGATGGCGTTCTGGCCATAGGTGCCCTCGTCCATGTTCAGGCCGGTCTCGAGCACGAAGTCGGCATCCAGGCCGCCGCCCAGGTTCTCCCGCCCGCGAAAGCCGAGCCGAGAGCCCGACAGGCCGCCCGACTGCAGACGCTGCACGCGTCCGTTGCCGCCCCACAGGCCCTCGCCATACATGTCGGCCACGCCATAGACCGTGAGGGTGTCCTGCGCCTGGGCAAAGCCCGCCAGCGCGAAGATTCCCAGACCCGTCAGAGGCTTGCGCCAGGAAAGCAAATGGAGCATCTGAAGCACTTCTTATGGTTTGCTTGGGAATCGATTACACGCGGACAGCCCGGCTGTTGCAAGTCCTCGCAAGGAGTGTTGCAGGGCCGCCAATCACTGTTGCCAGACCTCAACGCTTCCGGCTTACATTAGCCATTCCATCAATTGAGCGCTGTCGACTCAAGGAGGGATTCGCATGAATATCCGCGGCAAAGCGGCATGGGATGAGTGGTGGGTCTTGCCGGCGTCGTTGTCGCTGGCAGCATCGGTGTTCCTCGTGGGCTGCGGCAAGAAGGAAGCGGCCGCTCCGGCCGCGCAGGCGCCCGAGGTCTCCGTCCTCACGGTCAAGGCACAGACGGTGCCGGTCACCTTCCAGTTCGTCGGCCAGACCGAGAGCTCTCAGCAGGTGGAGATTCGGGCACGGGTCAATGGCTTCCTCGAAAAGCGCGTCTACACCGAGGGCAGCTTCGTGCAGCCCGGCCAGGTGCTCTTCCGCATGGACAGGAAGCCCTTCGAAGCCGACCTGCAGGCGGCCAAGGGCGAACTTGCGCAGCAGCAGGCGCGCCTGACCACCGCGCGCGCCAACCTCAATCGCGTCAAGCCGCTGGTGGCCGACAACGCCCTGGCCGCCAAGGACCTGGACGATGCCACCGGCCAGGAGCAGGCCGCCGCCGCCGCGGTCGAGGCCGCCAAGGCCAAGGTGGCCGAGTCCACGCTCAACCTGGGCTACACCACCATCGAATCGCCCCTGGCAGGGCTGAGTTCCTTTGCCAAGGTGCAGGACGGCGCCTATGTCAGCGCCGCCAACAGCCTGCTGACCTATGTCGCACGGCTGGACCCGATGCGGGTGAACTTCAGCCTCAGCGAAAACGAGAGCCTGCGCCTGCGCGAGGAGATCGCCAAGGGGCAACTGCATGCAGCGCCGCGCGACGACTACGAGGTCGAACTGGTGCTGGCCGACGGCTCGGTCTTCCCGGCGCATGGCCGCATCACCTTCGCCGACGCCTCCTTCAGCCAGGAAACCGGCACCTTTCTTCTGCGTGCCGAGCTGCCCAATCCCAAGGGCACGCTGCGCCCCGGTCAGTTCGTGCGCGTGAACGTGCTGGGCTTCGCTCGACCCAACTCCATCGTCGTGCCGCAGCGTGCCGTGCAGCAGGGCCCGCGCGGCGCGTTCGTCTGGATCATCGACAAGGACAACAAGGCGCAGTTGCGGCCGGTCGAGGCCGGCGACTGGATGGGTGACCAGTGGCTGGTGGGCGGTGGCCTGAAGGACGGCGACCGGGTGGTGGTCGACGGCTTCCTGCGCCTGGCGCCGGGCGTGCCGGCCAAGACGAAGGACGTGCCCGCCGAGCCGCTGCCGCAACGCGCGGCGGCGGGCACCAGTGCAGCGGGCGCCGGCGTGCCGGGCACGCCGGCCGGAACGGTGGGCGCGGCTGCACCGGCAGCCACTGCGCAGGCGTCGGGTGCGCCGGCGGCCGGCGCGCAGGCAAGTGCGGTCGGGGGCGGCACCACCGTTGCCGCAGCACCCGGTGCAGCGACGGCTGCACCAGCCAGCGCACCGCCGGCGGGCGCCGCGGCGGGCGCCAGGAACGCGGTGTACTTCGAGCCCAACCGCGCCAAGGTCGATGCCACCGGCCAGGCCCGCCTGACGGAGATTGCAGCCGAGATCAGGAAGCAGCCCACCGCGCGCGCCGCGGTACAAGGCTATGTCGACGCCAGCGGCAGCGCCGCGCGCAACAAGACCCTGGCCAGGCAGCGGGCGGAGGCGGTGCGCGACGTGCTGGTCGCCGCCGGCGTCCCGGCCGCGAACATCACGCTCGAGAAGCCGTCCAACATCGTGGGCGGCGAATCGGCAGCGATGGCGCGCCGGGTCGATGTCGTGCTGGCGGGGGCCCGATGAAGCTGGCGCATTTCTTCATCGACCGTCCGATCTTCGCGAGCGTCATCTCCATCATCCTGGTCATCGCCGGGGCGGTGGCGATGCTGAACCTGCCCATCGCGCAGTTCCCCGAGATCACGCCGCCGCAGATCTCCGTCACGGCCACCTACCCCGGCGCCAGTGCCGAAGTGGTGGCGCAGAACGTGGCCGCGCCCATCGAGCAGCAGGTCAACGGCGCCGACTACATGATGTACATGAACTCGACCTCGAGTTCGACCGGCAACCTGACGCTGTCGGTGTTCTTCGAGATCGGCACCGACCCGTCGCTGGCGCAGGTGGACGTGCAGAACCGGGTGAACCTGGCACTGCCCACGCTGCCCTCGGCGGTGAGCGCACAGGGCGTCTCGGTGGCCAAGAAGTCGCAAGCCTTCATGATGATCGTGGCGATCTACTCGCCCGACCAGAGCCTGGACCAGACCTACGTGGCGAACTACGCCAACATCAACGTCCTGGACAACATCAAGCGTATTCCCGGCGCCAACCAGAGCTCCATTTTCGGCTCGCCCGACTACGCCATGCGCCTGTGGCTCAAGCCCGACCGCATGGCCAGCCTGGGCCTCACCGCCACCGACGTGCAGAACGCGGTGGCGCAGCAGAACCAGCAGTTCGCCGCCGGCCGCCTGGGCGCCTCGCCCACGGCCGCGCCGGTGCAGCAGACCTTTCCGGTGGCCACCTCGGGCCGCATGACCGAGCCCTCGCAGTTCGAGAACATCATCCTGCGCGCGCAGTCGGGCACCGGCGCCATCGTGCGGGTCAAGGACATCGGCCGGGCCGAGCTGGGCGCCAAGGACTACTCGATCCGCTCCAAGTACAACGGCAAGACGGCCACGCTCATCGCCATCTACCAGCAGCCCGGCGCCAACGCCCTGCAGGTGGCCACCGACGTGCGCAAGGCGCTGACCCAGATGAAGGGCACCTTCCCGCCGGGACTGGACTACGACATCGCGCTGGACACCACCGAGTTCGTCAAGGAATCGATCAACGAGGTGGTCCACACCTTCTTCGAGGCCGTGGTGCTGGTCGTGCTGGTGGTGTTCATCTTCCTGCAGAGCTTTCGCGCGACCATCGTGCCGATCCTGGCGGTGCCCGTGTCCATCATCGGCGCCTTCATCGGCATGTCGGCCATGGGCTTCTCGATCAACATGCTGACCCTGTTCGGCATGATCCTGGCCATCGGCATCGTGGTGGACGACGCCATCGTGGTGGTGGAGAACGTCGAGCGGAACATGAACGAGTTCGGGCTCGACCCCAAGACCGCGGCCAAGCGCGCCATGGACGAGGTGAGCGGGCCGGTGGTGGCCATCGTGCTGGTGCTGTGCGCGGTGTTCATCCCGGTGGCCTTCCTCTCGGGCATCACCGGCCAGCTGTACAAGCAGTTCGCCATCACCATCGCGGTGTCGGTGGTGCTCTCGGGCATCGTGGCGCTGACGCTGTCGCCGGCGCTCGCGGCCATCCTGCTCAAGCCGCATCCGCCCGGCAAGCACGAGAAGAAGGGCTTCTTCGGCTGGTTCAACCGCAACTTCGACAAGCTCACCAACAGCTACGGTCGCAGCACGCAGCTGGTGATCAAGCGCGTGCTGGTGGCCCTGCTGCTGATGGTTGGCATGGTCGCCATCATGATGGGCCTGTTCAAGAGCGTGCCTGGCTCCTTCCTGCCGGTGGAAGACCAGGGCTACATCTACACCGCCGCGGTGCTGCCCGATGCCGCGAGCCTGGACCGCACCGAGGCCGCCACCGACCGGGCGCAGCAGTGGTTCTCCAAGCAGCCGGGCGTGAAGTCCGTGGCCACCGTGCCGGGCTTCAGCCTGATCGACTCGCAGAACAAGTCCAACGCCGGCGTGCTCTTCGTGTCGCTCAAGGGCTTTGCAGAACGGCAGGCGGCGTCGGACAAGGCGGATGCGCTCATCCGCCAGGCCGGCCACGAGTTCTCGAAGAACGAGGACTCGCTGATGATTCCGGTGAACCCGCCCTCCATCCCGGGCCTGGGCACCACCGGCGGCTTCGAGTTCTGGGTGCAGAGCGAGGGCGATGCCCCGCTGCAGCGGCTGGAGGAACTCACCCGCGCCATCATCGCCAAGACGCGCGAGCGGCCCGAGCTGCAGGGCGTGAACTCCACCATCAACACCCGCTCGCGCCAGTTGATGGTGGACGTGGACCGCGACAAGGCCGAGAGCCTGGGCGTGCCGGTGGAAGACGTGTACTCCACGCTGCAGACGCTGTTCGGCTCGCTTTACGTGAGCCAGTTCCCCAAGAACAGCCGCCTGTTCCAGGTGATCCTGCAGGCAGAGCCCACCTACCGCACCAAGCCCGAAGACCTGCAGAACATGTACGTGCGCAGCCGCAGCGGCGACATGGTGCCGCTCAAGGCGGTGGCCAACACGCGCTACGTGGTGGGTGCCGACCTGGTCACGCGCTTCAACAACTATCCGGCGGCCAAGATCTCGGGCGGGCCCGCGCCCGGCTACAGCTCGGGCCAGGCGCTCAACGCCATGGAGGAGGTGGCCCGCGAGGTGCTGCCCGAGGGCTTCGCCTTCGCCTGGTCCGGCCAGGCCTACGAGGAAAAGAAGGCCGGCTCAACCGCGGGCATGGTGTTCGCCTTCGCGCTGGTGATGGTGTTCCTGATCTTGGCGGCGCAGTACGAGAAGTGGTCGCTGCCCGTAGGCGTGCTGCTGGCGGTGCCCTTCGCGCTCTTCGGCGCCATCCTCGCCATCTGGCTGCGCGGCACCGAGAACGACGTGTACTTCCAGATCGGGCTGACGGTGCTCATTGCGCTGGCGGCCAAGAACGCGATCCTGATCTTCGAGTTTGCGGTCGAGCTGCGCCACAAGGAAGGCATGTCGCCCTACGACGCCGCCGTGTCCGCCGCCAAGCTGCGTCTGCGTCCGATCATCATGACCTCGCTGGCCTTCATCCTGGGCTGCGTGCCGCTGGCGATTGCCAGCGGTGCCTCCTCGGCCAGCCGCCATTCGCTGGGCACCGGCGTCATCGGCGGCATGCTGGGCGCCACGGTGATCGCGATCTTCTTCATTCCGATGTTCTTCTGGGGCCTGGAAACCCTGAGCGAGCGAAGCGCCGGCAAGAAGAAAAAGGACGCGCCGGACACGCCGCCCGCCGGGGGCACGGCCGAGGGGGTGGACCATGCGTCGCACTGACTGGAGCAAGGGCGCGGCTGCAACTGCCGCACTGATGCTGCTGTCCGGCTGCCTGCTGGGGCCGGACTACAAGCGCCCGGAACTGGGCGCGCCCGAGCAGTTCCGCTTCACGCCGCCGCGCGACCAGATCAGCCCCAGCTCGGCCGACACGGCCTGGTGGAAGCTGTTCGGCGATGCGCAGCTGGACGCGTTGATCGACGAGGCGCTGGCCAGCAACCTGGACGTGGTCGCTGCCGCCGCGCGCGTGGACCAGTTCTATGGCGCCCTGGGCGTGACGCGTTCCGCGCTGTTCCCGCAGGTGGGCGCCGACCTGGGGGGCAGCCGCAACCGGGCCAGCAGCCTGAGTGCGGCGGGCGCACCTGTCACCAACCCCTACAACGCCGTGCAGGCCAGCCTGCTGGCCAGCTGGGAGATCGACCTGTTCGGCCGCACTCGCCGGCTGACCGAGTCGGCCACGGCGCAGCTCAACGCCAGCGAGGCCGCCCGCCGCGCCACGGTGCTGTCGGTGGTGGCGGCCGTGACCAGCGGCTACGTGAGCCTGCGCGACCTGGACCGCCAGGTGGACGTGGCGCGCGACACGATCAAGCTGCGCGCGGACTCGCTCAAGCTCTTCGAGCGGCGCTTCCAGGGTGGCGTGGTGTCGGAGCTGGAGCTGAGCCAGGCCCGATCGGAATACGCGACGGCCCTGCGCACCCTGCCGCAGCTGGAGCAGTCGGCGGCGCAGCAGGAGAACGCGCTCTCGGTGCTGGTGGGCCGCAACCCCGGCCCCATCGTGCGCGGCCGTGCCATCGACCAGCTGGCGATGCCGCCGGTCCCTGCCGGATTGCCATCGGAGCTGATCGAACGCCGGCCCGATTTGTTGGCGGCCGAGCAGGCGCTGGTCGCGGCCAATGCGCGCATCGGCGCGGCGAAGGCGGCGTACTTCCCCAGCATCTCGCTCACCGGCGCCTTCGGCGGGGCAAGCACCAGCCTGTCGGGCCTTTCAAGCGGGTCGGCGCGCGTGTGGTCCTACGGCCTGGACATCAGCGTGCCGATCTTCACGGCCGGTGCCATCGCCGGCCAGGTGGAGAGCGCGGAGGCAGGCCAGCGCGAGTCGCTGGCGCAATACCGCAAGGCGGTGCAGACGGGGTTCCAGGAGACCGAGGACGCGCTGGTCGGCGTGGACAAGACGCGGCTGGCGCTCGATGCATCCAGGCAGCAGACCGACGCGCTGGCCAACTATGCGCGGCTGGCGCGCAGGCGCTATGACGGGGGCTATTCGAGCTACCTGGAAGTGCTGGACGCGGAGCGCAGCCTGTTCAATGCGCAGCTGCAGCTGGCGCAGAGCCAGGCCGACGTGCTGCTGCAGGCCACGGCGCTCTACAAGGCGATGGGCGGCGGCTGGGTCGACCTGGCGGACCAGGCGACGCCCAAGCCGAAGAACGCGCCCGAAGCGCCGCCGCCCAAGGGCTAGGAATCCGGGCGGCTCAGCGCACGTAGGCGGCGCGGGCCTCGTGCACGATTCGCTCGCGCAGCAAGACGAGGCTGTCTTCGTCGCCGTCGCAGCTCTCGCGCAGCGCTTGGGCGGCGTCGGTATCGTCCAGCGTCTTCAGCAGGATGCGCAGTGCCTTGGACTGTGCCTTGGTGAATTCACCCTGGGCTTCGAAATCGCCGAGTTGCCGCAACGATGCGGTGGGGGCGAAGTCGCGGAACTCCAGAAGATCCAGCGCAAGCGAAAGCTGGTGCGAGGAGAGCGTGGGGATGGCGAGAGCTGTCATGTGGGCTGGGCCTCACTTCCTGAAAAAGAGATGAGGCAGTCTCTGTCCAAACGCTTAAGCCGCGCTGAAGCGGCTGCGATGCTCGCCCGTGCTTTCGTGGAGTGCTTCACGTCCCGGCCTTCGAGACGCCGTGCCCGTGCCATTGCGGCAACAGGCCCTAAGTACTCGTTCGCTGCTTCAGCTCAGGCCGGTGACCGGCAGCGCCGCGCCGTGAACCGCGCGCGCCGCATCGGAGGCCAGGAAGACGATCACCTGAGCCAGGTCGCGCGGCGCGACCCAGTTGGCCGGGTCGGCATCGGGCATGTCGGCACGGTTCTCCGGCGTGTCGATGATCGTGGGCAGCACGCAGTTCACGTTGATGTTCTGCGTGCGCAATTCGGCCGCCATCGACTCGGTCAGGCGGATCACCGCGCTCTTGGCCGCGATGTAGGCGCCCATGTTGGCCAGCCCTCGCTGCGCGGAGAAGGCGCCGATGTTGACGATCTTTCCGCTGCCCTGCTGCTGCATCTGCGGCACCACGGCATGGGCCATGTGCTGCACCGTGCGCACGTTCAGGTCGTAAAGGAAGTCCCAGGTCCTGGCCTCGGTGCCGTGCACGGGCGTGCCCATGCGAAAGCCCCCGGCCAGGTTGCACAGCACGTCGATGCGGCCGAAGCGCTTGACCACGGCCTGCGCCGCGGCGTCGGCCTCGGCGGGCTTGAGCAGGTCGGCGGAAAGGAACATGCGGCGCTCGCCCGCATCGCCGAAGACGGCGCTGAGCCGCTCGGCCTGCAGGTCGACCAGCGCAAGGCGTGCGCCGCGCGAGGAAAACTCCTCGGCCACCGCGCGGCCCAGGTTGCCGGCGGCGCCGGTGATCATCACGACGGCGTCGTCGAGGTTGCTGCTGGCAGTCATGTCAGGTGCTGGCCTTGGCCGAGTTGCGAGCCTCGAGATGGTACCGGCCCGTGCCGCGCGAGACCACGCGGTCGGTGGGCAGCACCGTGCCCGGTTCGTACTCGGGCTGGCCGGCGATGCGCTCGTACAGCGGCGCGAAGTCGATGTGCGCCAACTCCAGCAGTTGCTGCAGGCCGTCGATGACGAAGTAGCTTTCCTGGAAGTCGTCGATGCGGTAGCGGGTGCGCATCACGCGCTCCAGGTCGAAGCCGATGCGGTTGGGCGAGTCGTCTTCCAGCGCGAACACCGATTCGGTGCGGGAGGACGCAATGCCCGCGCCGTAGATGCGCACGCCGTCCTTCTGCTGCACCAGGCCGAACTCGACCGTGTACCAGTACACGCGCGCCAGCTTGTCCAGCACGCCCAGCTTCTGCGCGCGCAGGCCGCCGCGGCCATAGGCCTGGATGTAGTCGGCGATCACCGGGTTCATCAGCATCGGCACGTGGCCGAACACGTCGTGGAAGACGTCCGGCTCTTCCAGGTAGTCCAGTTCGTGCGGCTTGCGGATGAACTGTCCCGACGGAAAGCGCCGGTTGGCCAGGTGGTCGAAGAAGACTTCGTCGGGCACCAGGCCGGGCACCGCCACCACCTGCCAGCCGGTCTTTTGCATCAGCACCTCGGACAGGCGCCGGAAGTCGGGGATCTGGTCCGGGCCGATGGGCAGCTTGTTCATGCCGTCGACGAACTCGTCGCAGGCACGGCCGGGCAGCAGGCGCGACTGGCGCTCGAAGAGCGTCTTCCACACGGCGTGCTCGGCCGGCGTGTACTTCTCCCAGCCCTGGTCGATGGTCCAGTCGGCCCGCGTGGGCATATCGCCCGCGGCCAGGCCGTGCAGTTCCTTCGTTTCCTGCTCGATGGTTTCCAGCATGACGGTCCTCCCGCTGTTTGCGATGGCCTGGCTCAGGCCTTTTCCAGCACGCCGCGGTTGATCTGGTCGCGCTCCAGCGACTCGAACAGCGCCTTGAAGTTGCCTTCGCCGAAGCCTTCGCGGTAGTTGCCCTTGCGCTCGATGAACTCGAAGAACACCGGGCCCAGCAGCGGCTCCGAGAAGATCTGCAGCAACAGGCGCGGCTGGCCGCCTTCGGTCGTGCCGTCCAGCAGGATGCCGCGTGCCTGCAGCTCGGAAACTTCCTGGCCGTGGCCCGGCAGGCGCTTGGCCAGGTTCTCGTAGTAGATGTCGTTGGGCGCGCTCAGCAGCGGGATGCCGGCCATCTGCAACTGGTCGATGGACTCCAGCAGGTTGTCCGTCAGCAGGGCGATGTGCTGGATGCCCTCGCCGTTGAACTGCATCAGGAACTCCTCGATCTGCCCGCCGCCCTGCTTGGCTTCCTCGTTCAGCGGGATGCGCACCAGGCCGTCGGGCGCGGTCATGGCCTTGGAGGTCAGGCCGGTGTATTCGCCCTGGATGTCGAAGTAGCGGATCTCGCGGAAGTTGAACAGCCGCTCGTAGAAGGCTGCCCAATGCGCCATGCGGCCGCGGTAGACGTTGTGCGTGAGGTGATCCACCACCTGGAAGCCGTGGCCCTTGGGACGGCGGTCCACGCCCTCGATGAATTCGAAGTCGATGTCGTAGATCGACTTGCCGTCTTCGTAGCGGTCGATCAGGTACAGCGGCGCGCCGCCGATGCCCTTGATGGCCGGCAGGCGCAGCTCCATCGGGCCGGTGGCCATGTCCAGGGGTTGGGCACCCAGCTCCAGGGCGCGGGCATAGGCCTTGTGCGAATCCTTCACGCGGAAGGCCAGGCCGCAGGCCGAGGCGCCATGCTCGGCGGCGAAATACCAGGCCGGGCTCTGCGGTTCGCGGTTGACGATGAAGTTGATCTCGCCCTGGCGGTACAGCACCACGTCCTTGGAGCGGTGCCTGGCGACCAGCGTGAAGCCCAGCTTCTCGAAGATGGGTTCCAGCGTGTTGGCCACGGGCGCGGCGAATTCGACGAACTCGAAGCCTTGCAGTCCCATGGGGTTGTCGAACAGATCGGCCATGCCAGTGTCTCCATCGGTGGGTGGTTATCGGATGGATTCCGATGCTACGAATTCAGCGCGCAGTGTTACTGCGTTTTTCGGCTTTTGCAGTTCCGAGATTGCAGGATTCATGCAAAATCGTCCGGATGAGCGCTGAAGTTCAACTCGACAAGATCGATCTGCGCGTATTGGAGGTCTTGCAGGCCGATGGCCGCGCCACCTACGACCAGATTGCTG
This sequence comes from Variovorax sp. OV329, assembly GCF_900114785.1. Classification (GTDB taxonomy): domain Bacteria; phylum Pseudomonadota; class Gammaproteobacteria; order Burkholderiales; family Burkholderiaceae_C; genus Variovorax. Next base: position 103,909 of record NZ_FOUG01000010.1, on the reverse strand, counting down.
AAAAGGTGGGCCTCTCGCCCTCGGCCACGCTGCGGCGGGTCAAGCGGCTGGAGGAATCGGGCGTGATCTCGGGCTACGTGGCCCTGGTGCACCCCGAACGGGTGGGGCTGACCCTCACGGCCTACATCAACGTGCGGCTGGAAAAGCATGCCGAAACGCACAAGCGCAGCCCCATGGACGCCTTCCGCGCCTCGGTGCATGGCTGGCCCGAGGTGGTGGAGTGCAGCTCGCTCACGGGCGAGATGGATTACCTGCTGTGCGTGCGGGTGGCCGACATGGCCCATTACTCCCGATTCGTCATGGACACCCTGCTCAAGCACCCCAGCGTGCAGGATTGCAAGACCAGCTTTGTGCTGGAAAGCATCAAGCGCACGACCGCCTTGCCGTTGTGAACATTGCGAGCCATCCAAGGCACTCGAGATTTTTCAATAATCAGTGCGGAATTTGGCGAAATCGCGTTTTAATCCGCGTTGGACAGATGTTGTGAAACGTTAACCAAAGTTCTTGACCATTCTTGGGTTGTGTATAGACTGCCGACCGATTGTCTAGACCACAACGGAGAAGGAGTTCAAAAATGGGTTGGTTCATGCAAAAGCACGACATCTATGTCGGCGGCATTCTTGAAGAATTGAATCTGCGATTCGCCCCCGGCCAGGGAGCCGGTCTTTTTGGCGGGGTCGACGAAATGACTGCACTTCAAAAGGAGTTCAAGATTTTCAAGGTCGGCCGGTCCTTTCGCGCCAGCGCTGCGGTGCTGAACCTGGGCGCGCGCAATAACGAGGCGAAGAATGGCTGGCTCGAATACTTGGGCAGCCTCCATCAGCATCCCTCCAACAAGGGTGCAGCCAATGGCGACGCCGCCATTGTCCAGGCCCTCAAGAAGAACCTCGCTTCGAAGGCGCCGCTGCCGGTCCATTTCACTTCGCACGATCTCCAGCAGAACGATGCGGTGCAGATCACCGAGAAGGCCCGGCCCATCCACTACCTGGAGCAGGACTACCTCCTCATCTCGCTGCCCATGCAGTCCGTGCAGGCTGCGCGCGCCTCCATGCGCGGGAAGGCCAAGGCGCGGTCGACCGCCAAGAAGGCTGCCAAAAGCGCGAGCTGAGCAAGCCTGTGGGACTGCCTGCGCCAGAGGCTGCCACTTTGGCGCAAGAGTCCCTGCTTGCCTCCATTGGCGGGTACTACTCGGAAAAGGTCCGGGAGCACGGGGCGACGCCCCTGGGTGTCGACTGGTCCTGCGTTCCGACGCAGGAAATGCGTTTCGTGCAGTTGCTCAAGCTTTGCGACTTCAGCGAGGATTTCTCGCTGAACGATGTCGGCTGTGGCTACGGGGCGCTGCTGCAGTTTCTCAAGAGACGGTACAGGCGCCGGCAGATCCAGTACTTTGGAACCGACCTCAGCGACGGAATGATCGCGGCAGCCAGCCGGAAATGGAGAAGCCACCCGTCGGCTCGTTTTTCCCTCGCATCCCAAGGGCTGCAAATTTCTGATTATTCGGTGGCCAGCGGCATTTTCAACGTCAAATTGAATGGCGCGAACGAAGCGTGGGACGCAATCATTCGAAATTCCCTTCAGCGGATGCGGGATGCGAGTCGCAAGGGGTTTGCGGTGAATTTCCTGTCTGCGCCGTTAAATCCTGAATCTGGAATTGCAGAGCTCTATTTCGCCGAGCCCGAGCATTGGGCTGGCTATTGCGAACGGCAACTGAACACGGAAGTGGAGATTGTCCGGGGATACGGACTCAAGGAATTCACGTTATTGATGCGCCACCCGGGCTGATGGCGCCATCTCGAACGAGGTGCCGTCCGGCAATTCCTGCAGTGCCAGGTCCAGCTTCTTCTGCAGGATCGTCGCGCCGGTCACGTTGACCAGATCTCGGGCCCGTTCAAGCAGCAGCGGCACCCGTTCGGCTTGGCGGCTGCGCAGGAGGGCCGAGCCCAGCACGATCAGCGAGCGGCACTCCGCGATCCGGTTGCTTTGGAGGGTGGCGGCGGTGATGGCGCTTTCCGCGTAGCTGATCGCGCAGTCGTGCGCATCTTGCCCGAGGCAGCTTTCGGCGAGGCCCGCCAGGATTTCCGGTCCGAACTCGACGGCTGCCCTGGATTCCTTCAAGCGCGCCAAGGCTTCGTTGAAGGATGTCCGAGCCTGGGCAAAATCGCCCAGGACCGAGGCCGCAATGCCGGCGCAGTTGTGCGCGAAGATCTGGGCATAGGAACTGCTCGAGGTCGCGGCGAACTTCATGACCTGCTCCGAATGGTCGGCGACGAGTTCCTTGTCATCGCTGCACCAGGCGAGATCGATGTGGACGTGGTGAGCGATCTGCCTCATCACCGGGTCGGCATCCGAGGCGGCACGCCCCGCGAGCTGCGCCAGCAGTTGCAATGCTTCGTCGAATCGTCCCAGCCGGTTCAGCAGCCTGGCCCTGATCCCGCAGCCCCATTGGTCGGCATCGACGCCGATGAATTCGCGATCGAAGGTGTCGATCTGCGCCTGGCCCGCCAGGCCGGCGTCGTTCGCCGCGATGCCTTCGCGCAGGAGGCCCGACCAGGCGTAGGCGTGGCTGAGCGAAATGTCGAGCAGTGCCCTACGCCCTGCGCCGGTGGAATGCGGCGCCAGGGCCAGTGCCTTTCTGACGCATTGCACATACTCGTCCGAAGCGCCGCCGTTGGATTGCAGGCTGCGCCCCTGGGCGAAGAGGAGCAACTGCACCAGATTGACGTCCGTCTGCTCGGCAAGCGCCAGTGACTCCTCGACGATCTGCTGGATCTCTTCCTGGCGCAGGCCTTCTCGCCAGCCCAGCAGGACGATCCGGCCACCGGCGTGCGAGCGCAGGCTGCCGACCTCCTGGGTGGCAGGCTGGTTCTTCAGCAACTCCCGGACCTTGCGCCAATGCTTGGTGGCCTGGGATGCGTTGGTCGATGCGATCCATGCCGCGGCCTTCGCTTCGTGCTGCGCCGCCTTCAGGTGGGCGCCGGCAGCCGCATAGTGGTGGGCGATCAGAGCGGCAAATTCCTTGGCGCGACTGCGGTAGTACTCCTCCATGGCGCCCGCGACGGCCTCGTGCAGCGACGAGCGTCTCGCGCGCAATTGGGTTTCGTACGCCACTTCCTGGATGAGCGGATGCCGGAACGAGTATTCGAAGCCGGCTTCATCGGGCTGCAACTGGATGAAGTCTGCAGCGCACAAGCGCTCCAGGATTTCGCCGATGTCGCCCGAGACCTCTTCCCGGGCAATGCGCTCCAGAACGAACAGCGGAATGTCCTTGCCGATGACCGAGCACATCTGGAGCAATGACTTGTCGGCTGGACTCAGGCGGTCGATGCGTGCCCCGATGATCGATTGGACGTTGAACGGGAGCGATCTTTCCAGTGCGTCGATCTTCCCCTCGACACTGGAGGCGACGAAGGAGATCACGTCCTCGTTCAGGGAGCGGACAAGCTCTTCCGCAAAGAGCGGATTTCCGCCGCTGCGTCGAATGATCAATTCGCGGGCGGCCGACAGGTTGCGGTGATAGCTGGTCAGGTCGCCGACGATCTGGCCGACGATCTCGTTGCTGAGGTCGTTCAGGTCCAGACGCCGATAGTTCGGCCCTGCCTGCCATGCGGCAGTGAAGACCGGCCGGTGATTCAGCAGCAGCAGAACCTTGGTGCCGACAACCGCAGTCACCAGTTCGGACAGGAACTCCAGGCTCGGCTCGTCGAGCCAATGCAGGTCTTCCAGCAGGATCAGCGTGACCTGCTCGCGTGGCTGGCGGACCAACTGCCGCGTGATGGCGAGCAGGCGCGAGCGCCTGGCCATGGAAGAAGACATTGGCGGCGCATCGTCGGAATTCGTCAGCCCGATGAACTCGGCCACCAGCGCCTCGTCCTGCGCATCCATCTGCAGGTCCCCGGCATGCTGGGCCGACAGGGCTTGCGATAGCTTCCTTCTGGCCGTTGCGGCGTCATCGATGTCCGAAATCTGGAAGAAGCACTTGCGAAACAGCTCGAGGATGGGCTGCAGCGGGGCTGCATGCCCATAGAGCTGCACGCGGACCTCATGCACGACCACGCCGCGCGCCCGGCACCAGGCCGCGAACTCCGAGCACAGGCGGCTCTTGCCCGCGCCCGGCTCGCCAGATATTCCGATGACCGGAGCTGCGCCTTTTTCCGCCTGCTCGATGGCCGACTGCAGCAACGCCGTCTCGACGGTGCGACCCCGGAACTGCGCCCGCGTGTTCCGGCGCAGCAGCCCCTCCGCCACGGCATTGCTGCGCGCCAGGCTGAAGAGCGAAGTCGGCGTGCCGATTCCCTTGAGCGGGACCAGGCCCAGGGCATCGCAGTCGTAGTGGTCGCCGGCTTGTGCACGGGTCGCCTGCGTGATCCGGATCTCGCCCGGCTCCGCGCTGGCCATCACTCGGCTGGCCAGATGGATGGTCAATCCGTGCACGCCATCGCTGCGTGCACTGATGCCCACCGTCGGGTCGGACGCGATCTGGCCGGTGTGCAGGCCGATGCGAACGCTCAGGCCCGAGGCGTCGTTCGCAAATACAGCCTGGATCCGAAGGGCAGCCTCGCAGGCCAGTCGAACGTGGCCCTCCAGAGTGCGCGGCGCTCCGAACAGGGCCAGCAGGCCGTCGCCGAGCGTGCGAACCACCGTGCCGCCATAACGCTCGACCGCTTCGCACATCTGGTGGACTGCCGGCTGCAGGCGCTGCATCGCGTCTTCAGGTCCCAGGTGTGCCACTGCTTCGGTGGAACTCGCGATGTCCGCGAACAACACCGTGGCAATCTTCAGTTCGCCACGATGCTCGGTGAGGCGAGTGGGCGCAACGACCTCCAGCGCCGCGGCGACAGCCGCCGGAGCCAGGCCGGTTCCGCAAGCTCCGCAGAATCTGGCCGTCGGGCCGTTCTCACGGCCGCAATGGGAGCAGAGCGAGCCAAACTGGCAACCGCAGCTCTCGCAGAAGCGGTTCGTGTCTGGATTGTTCGAGTTGCAAGCCGAGCATTGCATGGTGGCGCCGATCGACGATGGTTCGAGAGCTGAAGCCTCCCCTCTGGGGCCCCATTGGCTAACGATTGCAGCCGAAAAGCTAACACTCTATTGCAAATCGTCCACCCCCCAGCCGCAATACAGATCGCTATTCGAGAAGCATTCCACGTTCCTCGATGAAACGGATCACCTCGTCCAGGCCGCTCTGGGTCTTGAGATTGGTCATGACGAAGGGCCGCGCCTTGCGCATGCGCTTCGTGTCCGCTTCCATCACCGACAGGTCGGCGCCCACGTAAGGCGCCAGGTCGGTCTTGTTGATGATGAAGAGGTCGCTCTTGGTGATGCCCGGCCCGCCCTTGCGCGGGATCTTCTCGCCCGCCGCCACGTCGATCACGTAGATCGTGAGGTCCGACAGCTCGGGGCTGAAGGTGGCGGCCAGGTTGTCGCCGCCGCTTTCCACGAACACCACGTCGGCATCCGGAAAGCTCGCGAGCATGCGGTCGATGGCTTCCAGGTTGATCGACGCGTCCTCGCGGATGGCGGTGTGCGGGCAGCCGCCGGTCTCCACGCCCATGATGCGCTCGGCCGGCAGCGCGCCGGCCACCGTCAGCAGGCGCTGGTCTTCCTTGGTGTAGATGTCGTTGGTGATGGCCACCAGGTCGTACTGCCCGCGCATGCGCTTGCACAGCATCTCCAGCAGGGTGGTCTTGCCCGAGCCGACCGGGCCGCCGATGCCCACGCGCAGGGGCGGCAGTCTCTTGGTGCGGTGGGGGATGTGGTGGAGGGCTGCGCTCATACGTGTCGTTGGGTCGAAGGCCTAGCTCCTGAAGAGCCGGGAGTACTGGGTTTCATGCCGCGCCGACAGCACGGCGAGCATGGGGGAAAAAGCCTGGCGCTCGTCGTCGGGCAGGGCCATGGCCCGCTGTACCGCCTCGGGAATCTCGGTCGCCAGGCGGGCAAGCATGCGCTGGCCGGCGCTCTGGCCCAGCGGCACGGCCTTCACCGCGGCGCTCACCATGTTCTCGGCCCAGCCGAAGGCGAAGGCCAGGCAACCGTCGCGTACCGTGGCGCCCGCGCGCTCGGCGGCGAAGGCGAAGGCGATCGGGTAGCCGACCGGACGGCCCTGGAAGATGCCCGCCGCGTCCGCGTGGTGCAGCTTGAGCCACTCGACGAAGGAATGGCCCATCTGCAAGGTCTGCAGCAGGAACTCCGCGCTCTCTCGCGTCTGCATCACCCAGGCATTGAGGCGGGCGATGGCTTCGGTGTCGCCGGCCCGCCAAGCCGCCTGGGCCTGCGCGACCACCGCGAGGTCGCCACGGCCCAGGCTCAGGTGCAGCTGGTCGGCGAGCCAATCGGCGGCCGCGGCCTCGGTGTCCACGCCCGCCATCTCGACCGCGGCCTCCAGTCCCTCGGAATAGGAGAAGCCGCCCACCGGCAGGGCCGGGGAGGCCAACCAGATGAGCTGCAGGAGGGAGGAGGCGCTGGGCTCGGACATGGGGTCAGTGGGAGTGGCCGCCGTGGTCGTGTTTGTGGTCGTGTTTGTGGTCGTGGTCGTGGTCGTGTTTGTGGTCGTGGTCGTGGTCGTCGAAGGCTTCCGGCGCCAGCACCAGCGGCCTGCTGCCTGTCTTTGCCTCGCCATGCGAGTGGCCATGGCTGTGATCGCCGTGCGAATGCCCGTGGCCGGCGCCGTGCGAGCCATAGGCGCCGCCTTCCGGCTCGAAGGCTTCCTCCGCCTGCACCACGATCAGGTGCATGGCACGCAGCATGTCGGCCAGCACGTGGTCCGGCTCGATCTTGAGGTGGTCCGGCTGCAGCTCGATGGGCACGTGGCGGTTGCCCAGGTGGTAGGCCGCGCGCGTCAGGTCGAAGGGCGTGCCGTGGGCGGAGCAATGGGTGATGCGCAGCACCGGCTGCGGCGCCGCGATGACGCGGACCAGCGAGCCGTCCTCGGCCACCAGCACGTCGCCGCCGCGCACCGAGGTGCCGCGCGGCAGGAACACGCCCAGGCTTCGGCCCTGCGAGTCGGTGGCGTCGAAGCGGCTCTTCTGGCGCACGTCCCAGTCGAGTTCGATGGTGGCGGCGCGCTTGATCAGCACAGGGGCCAAGCCGCGGCCCTGGGGCATGAGTTTGTTGGCGGTGAGCATGGGCAAGGAAGCAGAATCAAAGGCCATTACAACGCATCAGGGAGTACGGCATGCACAAGGTGGAGATCGTCGAGATCGACGGGGAGTTGGGGTTCGCCCTGCCAGCGGAAATATGCGAGAAGTTGAAAGTGAGGCCGGGCGACAAGCTCGACCTGGTCCCGGTGACACAGGGCATGCTTCGCCTGACTGTCCTGCAGCAGCCGGATACCACCGCTGATGCGCTCGGCAAGGCGGATGGTGACGCGCCGTAGGCGGGACCGGATGCGCTGCGTCAGAACAGAAAATACCGCTGCGCCATCGGCAGCAGCGTCGCCGGCTCGCAGGTGAGCAGTTGGCCATCGGCGCGCACCGCGTAGGTCTGCGGGTCGATCTCCATCTTCGGCGCCAGGCCGTTGTGCACCATGTCCTTCTTGCGCACGCCGCGGATGTTGCGCACCGCCGAAAGCGTCTTGCGCAGGCCATAGCGCTCGCCAACGCCGGCCGCGAGGCCCGCCTGCGAGACGAAGGTGAGCGAGCCCTTGGCCAGCGCGCCGCCGAAGGCGCCGAACTGCGGCCGGTAGTGCACCGGCTGCGGCGTCGGGATGGAGGCGTTGGGGTCGCCCATGGCGGCCAGCGCGATGCTGCCGCCCTTGATGATCGCGAAGGGCTTCACGCCGAAGAAGGCCGGCTTCCACACCACCAGGTCGGCCCACTTGCCCACTTCCACGCTGCCCACCTCGTGGCTGATGCCGTGGGAGATGGCGGGGTTGATGGTGTACTTGGCCACGTAGCGGCGCACGCGGAAGTTGTCGTTGCGCTCGCTGTCCTCGCGCAGCTTGCCGCGTTGCAGCTTCATCTTGTGCGCGGTCTGCCAGGTGCGCATGATGACCTCGCCGACCCGGCCCATGGCCTGGCTGTCGCTGCTCATCATGCTGATGGCGCCCATGTCCTGCAGGATGTCCTCGGCCGCGATGGTTTCCTTGCGGATGCGCGACTCGGCAAAGGCCAGGTCCTCGGCGATGCCGGCATCCAGGTGGTGGCACACCATGAGCATGTCCACATGCTCGTCCAGCGTGTTCACCGTGTAGGGCATGGTGGGGTTGGTGGAGGAGGGCAGGAAGTTGGCCTCGCCCACCACGCGCAGGATGTCCGGCGCATGGCCGCCGCCCGCGCCCTCGGTGTGGAAGGCGCAGATGGCGCGGCCGCCGACGGCGGCGATGGTGTCCTCGACGAAGCCCGATTCGTTGAGCGTGTCGGAGTGGATCGCCACCTGCGTGTCGGTGGCGTCGGCCACGTCCAGGCAGTTGCTGATGGCCGCGGGCGTGGTGCCCCAGTCCTCGTGCAGCTTCAGGCCGATGACGCCGGCCTCGATCTGCTCGTGCAGGGCGGCGGGCAGGCTGGCGTTGCCCTTGCCCAGGAAGCCCAGGTTCATCGGGAAGGCGTCGGCCGCCTGAAGCATGCGCTCGATGTGCCAGGGGCCGGGCGTGCAGGTGGTGGCGAAGGTGCCGGTGGCCGGGCCGGTGCCGCCGCCCAGCATGGTGGTCACGCCCGAGGCCAGGGCCTCTTCGATCTGCTGCGGGCAGATGAAGTGGATGTGGCTGTCGATGCCGCCTGCGGTGACGATGTTGCCTTCGCAGCTGATGACTTCGGTGCCCGGGCCGATGACGATGTCCACGCCCGGCTGCACGTCGGGGTTGCCGGCCTTGCCGATGGCCACGATGCGCCCGTCGCGCAGGCCGATGTCGGCCTTGACGATGCCCCAGTGGTCGAGGATGAGCGCGTTGGTCATCACGGTGTCGACCGTGCCCTGGGCGCGGGTGCGCTGGCCCTGCGCCATGCCGTCGCGGATGGTCTTGCCGCCGCCGAACTTCACCTCTTCACCGTAGCCGCCGGCGCGCAGGGTGTAGTCCTCCTCGACTTCGATCACCAGGTCGGTGTCGGCCAGGCGCAGGCGGTCGCCCACGGTGGGGCCGAAGATCTCGGCGTAGGCGCGTCTTCCGATCGTGGCCATGTTCAGAGTTTCCCTTGGACCAGGCCGCGAAAGCCGTAGACAGTGCGCTCACCGGCGAAGTCGCACAGCTCCACCGTGCGCTGCTGCCCGGGCTCGAAGCGAACCGCCGTGCCCGAGGCAATGTTCAGCCGCATGCCATGCGCGGCCTCGCGGTCGAAGCCGAGCGCCGCGTTCGTTTCGGCGAAGTGGTAGTGCGAGCCGACCTGGATCGGCCGGTCGGCGGTGTTCTGCACTACCAGCGTCAGCGTGCGGCGGCCGCGGTTCAGGACGTGGTCGCCGTCGTCGGTGATGAGTTCGCCGGGGATCATCGCGCGCGGCCTCAGGCGGCCTGCGCCAGCAGCGCCGCGCCCAGGGCCACCACGCCGGCGCCGGCGATGCGCGGCAGCCAGGCATTCGCGTGCCGCAGCGCCCAGCCGAAGGCAATGCCGGCCGCGTGCAGGACCAGGGTGGCGGCGACCATGCCGGCCAGCGTGAGGGCGGCACCTTGCTCGCCCGCCAGTTCCTGGCCGTGCGCCACGCCGTGGAAGACGGCGAACAAGCCCACCAGCGCCACGGCCACGCCGGCCGGCAGGTGGATGCGCGTGGCCACCAGCAGGCCCAGCACCAGCAAGGAGGCGGCGATCATCGGCTCGACCGCCGGCAGCTGTAGACCGGCCAGCCCCATCAGCGCGCCTGCCAGCAGCATGCCGGCAAAAGCCAGAGGCGCCCACAGCAGGTCGGGCCAGGCGCGGCGTGCCGACAGCGCGCTCCACAGGCCCACCGCCACCATGGCGGCCAGGTGGTCGGCGCCGGTCAGCGGGTGCATGAAGCCGGCCATGAAGCCGTGGTGGTGCGCACCGGCGTCGACGCCGGTGTGGGCGAAGGCCGCCAGCGGAAGGGCGAGGGCGGCAAGGGCCAGGGTCTTGATCGCAGCGTTGGCTTGGCGCATGAAGGCTCTTTCTTTTCGTTGTGGTGTCGTCAGACGATGGGCTGGTGCACGGTCACCAGCTTGGTGCCGTCGGGGAAGGTCGCCTCGACCTGGATGTCCGGGATCATCTCGGGGATGCCTTCCATCACGTCGGCGCGACTGAGCACCGCACGGCCCTCGCTCATGAGCTGGGCCACGGTCCTGCCGTCGCGCGCGCCTTCCATGACGGCGGCGGAGATCAGCGCGACGGCTTCGGGATAGTTGAGCTTCAAGCCGCGGGCCCGGCGGCGTTCGGCCAGCAGGGCGGCCGTGAAGATCAGGAGCTTGTCTTTTTCTCGGGGTGTCAGTTCCATGGGGCCGGACCTTATCGTCAGCCACAGGACCTTGCAACGATCGTGCCTCGGCCGCGGCCCGGCACGACTGTTGCACCCGTGAAGGCGTGAACCCGCCCCTGCCGCCCGCCGCCACTGCAGACCCCGCCCCGGATGCCACCGGGGCGCCGCAGCGCATCGTCAAGATCCGGCGCGACTACAACAGCTGGGTGGCCAGCGAAACCCTGGAGGACTACGCGCTGCGCTACACGCCGCAGCGCTTTCGAAAATGGTCCGAATGGCGGGTGGCGAACACGGCCTTCGGCGCCGCCTCCTTCCTGATCCTGGAGGCGGTGGGCGCCACGCTGCTGGTGCAGTACGGCTTCATCAATGCCTTCTGGGCCATCCTGGTCACCGGGCTCATCATCTTCCTGGCGGGCCTGCCCATCAGCGTCTACGCGGCGCGCTACGGCGTGGACATGGACCTGCTCAGCCGCGGCGCGGGCTTCGGCTACATCGGCTCGACCATCACCTCGCTGATCTACGCCTCCTTCACCTTCATCTTCTTCGCGCTGGAGGCGGCCGTGATGGCCTATGCGCTGGAATTGGCGCTGGGTGTGCCGCCGGCCTGGGGCTACCTGGTGTGCGCGCTGGTGGTCATTCCGCTGGTGACGCATGGCGTCTCGGCCATCAGCCGGCTGCAGCTGTGGACCCAGCCCATCTGGCTGCTGATGCTGGTGGTGCCCTTTGTCTATGTACTGATGCGCGATCCTGGTGCGTTTGCTGGCATCACGCACTACAACGGAGCGCGCAGTGCATCGCCGGAATTCCAGTTTCCCCTTTTTGGTGCCGCGCTGACGGTGGGCATCGCGCTCATCACCCAGATGGGCGAGCAGGCCGACTACCTGCGCTTCATGCCGGCGCGCACCGCGGCCAACCGCGGCCGCTGGTGGCTGGGCGTGCTGGCCGGCGGGCCGGGCTGGGTGATCCTGGGCGTGGCCAAGATGCTGGGCGGCGCACTTCTGGCCTACCTGGCCATCTCTCACATGGTGCCGCCCGAGCGGGCGGTGGACCCGAACCAGATGTACCTGGCGGCCTACGAGTACGTCTTCCCGAATTTCACCTGGGCGATCTGGGCCACGGCGCTTTTCGTGGTGATCTCGCAGCTGAAGATCAACGTCACCAACGCCTATGCGGGCAGCCTGGCCTGGAGCAACTTCTTCTCGCGCGTGACGCACAGCCATCCGGGCCGCGTGGTGTGGGTGGTATTCAACACGCTCATCGCCTTCATGCTGATGGAGATGAACGTGTTCCAGGCCCTGGGCGACGTGCTGGGCCTGTACGCCAACATCGCCATCGCCTGGATGATGGCGGTGGTGGCCGACCTGGTCATCAACAAGCCGCTGGGGTTGTCGCCGCCCGGCGTGGAGTTCAAGCGGGCGCACCTGTGGGACATCAACCCGGTGGGCGTGGGCGCGATGGCGCTGGCCTCGGGGCTGTCCATCACCGCGCACCTGGGCGTGTTCGGGCCGCTGGCGCAGGCCTTCTCGGCACTCATCGCGCTGGGCACCGCCTTCGTCGCGGCGCCGCTCATCGCCTGGGCCACGCGCGGCAAGTACTACCTGGCCCGGCCGCCGGAAGAGCAGCACCGCTACCAGAAGCTGGAGCTTCGCCGCTGCGTGATCTGCGAGCGCGAGTACGAAGGGCCGGACATGGCCCACTGCCCGGCCTACCAGGGCCCGATCTGCTCGCTGTGCTGCACGCTGGATGCGCGCTGCGGCGACCTGTGCAAGCCCAGCGCCAGCCTGTCGGCGCAGTGGGGCGCTGTGCTGCGCTGGCTGCTGCCGAAGAAGAGCTGGCGCTACCTGGACACGGGCCTCGGGCACTTCCTGCTGCTCATGATGGTCGTCGTGCCGCTGCTGGCGGCGGTGTTCGGCGTGCTCTACCAGCAGGAGTTGCGCGCACTCGTCGATGCCAATGCGGCGGAGGAAGCCCAGGCGGCGCTGCGTTCGGCCTTCATGAAGGCCTACATGGCGCTGCTGGTCATCGCCGGCATCGTGGCCTGGTGGCTCGTGCTGGCGCAGCAGAGCCGCAAGGTGGCGCAGGAGGAATCCAACCGGCAGACGCACCTGCTCATGCGCGAGATCGAGTCGCACCGCGAGACGGATCGCGCCCTGCAAGCCGCCAAGCAGAGCGCCGACTCGGCCAACCAGGCCAAGAGCCGCTACATCAGCGCCATCAGCCACGAGCTGCGCACGCCGCTCAACAGCATCCTGGGCTATGCGCAGCTGATGGGCGAGGACAGCACCGTGCCGCCGCACCGGCGCCAGGCGGTGGCGGTGATCAAGCGCGGCGGCGAGCACCTGCTCTCGCTCATCGAGGGCACGCTGGACATCGCCCACATCGAGGCCGGCAAGCTCACCCTTCACGCCAAGCCGATGCGCTTCGCCGACGTGATGCAGGAGCTGGCCGACATGTTCGAGCTGCAGGCCGAGGAGAAGGGCCTGGCCTTCCGCTTCGAGCCCACCGGCACGCTGCCCGAGGTGGTGCGGGCCGATGAGAAGCGGGTACGGCAGATCCTCATCAACCTGCTGGGCAACGCGATCAAGTTCACCGCCCGCGGGCAGGTTAGCTGGCGCATCCGCTATGCGCGCGAGTTCGCGGCGCTGGAGATCGAGGACACCGGTCCGGGCATGTCGAGCGAGGAGATCGCACGCGTGTTCGAGCCCTTCGCGCGCGGCGCCAGCGCCGGGCAGACGGCCCCGGGCGCGGGCCTGGGCCTGACGATCTCCAAGATGCTCACCGACCTGATGGGCGGCGAGATGTCGGTGCAGAGCACACTGGGCCAGGGCTCGGTGTTCACGGTGCGCCTGTTCGTGCCGCGCGTGCACGAATCGCACGCCGCGGGCCCGGCCCATCGGCTGGCGCAGCCCCGGCCCCAGGTCATTCGCCGCGGCTACGAGGGGCGCCGCCGCCGCGTGCTGGTGGTGGACAACGAGGAGCCCGACCGCCAATTGCTGGTCGACCTGCTCGGCCCGCTGGGCTTCGACCTGCGCACCGCTGCCAGCGGGCACGACGCGCTGGACCTGCTCGCCGCGGGCCTGCGGCCCGATGCCATGTTCGTCGACCTGGCCATGCCCGGCATCGACGGCTGGGAAACCATCCGCCGCGCGCGCGGGCTGGGCCTCGCGCACACCGCGGTGGCCATCGTCTCGGCCAACGCCTTCGACAAGCGGCTGGAGAACGACGTGGGCATCGCGCCGGAAGATTTCCTGGTCAAGCCGGTGCGCCACAGCGAACTGCTCGACTGGCTGGAGCAGCGCCTGCAGCTGCGTTGGACCAGCGAGCCCGCGCCGGCCGGGGAAGCGAAGCCGGAGGCGCCGATGGTGCGCCCATCGCCCGAGCGAATCCGCCTGCTGGAAGAAGCGGTGAGCCTGGGCTACCTGCGCGGCATCATGAACCAGCTCGACGAGATCGAGCGTGCGCAGCCGGAGTGCGCGCCCTGGACCGACCGGCAGCGCACCATGGCGCGGCAATTCCAGCTGGACGCGCTCAGCCGTTCGCTGGCGGAACTCAAATGAACCCGAACAAGGAAAACGAGCCCTCGCTCGTGAACAGCCTGCGCGATGCCACCGGCACCGGCGACCTGGTGCTCATCGTCGACGACGTGCCCGACAACCTGGCCGTGCTGCACGACGCGCTGGACGAATCCGGCTACACCGTGCTGGTGGCTACCAACGGCGAGCAGGCCCTGGCCCGCGCCGCGCAGGCCCGGCCCGACGTGGTGCTGCTCGACGCCCTGATGCCGGGCCTCGACGGCTTCGAGGTGGCGCGGCGCCTGAAGGCCGACGCCGCGACCGCGCACATTCCCATCATCTTCATGACCGGCCTGACCGACACCGAGCACCTGGTGGCTGCGCTGGAGGCGGGCGGGGTGGACTACGTCACCAAGCCCATCAAGCCCAAGGAAGTGCTGGCGCGCATGAACGTGCACCTGCAGGGCGCGCGCATGGCGCGGCAGCAGGCCCGGCAGGCGGGGCAGGCGCGCAATGCGCTGGACGCCTTCGGCTACGCGAGCGCCACGGTCCGCTGGCCCGAGGGCCGCATCTCCTGGCAGACCGCGCTCGCGCGCGAGCTGCTGGCGCGCTACTTCGGCACCCAGGCGCCGGAGACGCCGGCCCCCTTGCTCGAGTGGCTGCGCCGCCACCTGCCCGACGCGCAGCAGCGGCAGATCGAGCCGCCGCCGCTGGTCATCGAGCTGGGGCGCCAGCGCCTGACGCTTCGCCTGCACCAGCAGACAGGGCATGACGACGACGGCGACGAGTGGCTGATCATCATGCGCGAGGCCTCCGACACCGCCGTGATCGAGGCCATGAGCCTGTCGCTCAAGCTCACGCCGCGCGAGGCGCAGGTGCTGTACTGGGTGGTCAAGGGCAAGACCAACCGCGACATCGGCGAGATCATCGGCAGCAGCCCGGCCACCGCCAAGAAGCACCTGGAGCGGGTGTACGTGAAGCTGGGCGTGGAAACGCGCACCGCGGCGGCGGGCGTGGCCATCAAACGCATCCGCGAGCTGATGCCCGGCTTCGAGATCTGAGCGGCAGCCCGCGCGGCTTTCACACCGGCGTCTTGCGGCGTGCGCAGCATCAGGCGGCAGAAGGGCCGCCTGTTCGATGCTTTGCCTCTGCCTCAAAGCATGAACAATGCGCGCAGGAACGAGGAAAAGAAAAATGCGCGTGAATCCATGGCCTGCCCGATTCGGGGTCGCCGTGCCGATGCTGGCCGTCACGATGGCCGCACACGCCGGAGGCCACTTCGAAGTGGACGATGCCGGCACCCTGAACGCCGGCGAATGCCAGGTGGAGCTGTGGGGTGGCCATGGGCGCAAGACGGACATCAACTTCTATCACGCAGGCCCGTCCTGCGGCGTGGGCGTGGTGGAGCTCGGCCTCAACTGGGACATCACCCGGGGCGTTCGCACCAACCTGCTCGGGCCCCAGGCCAAGTGGACCTTCTTCGGGCGAGAGCCGGATTCGGTCGTCTCGGCCGCGGTGTCGGCCGGCGCCCAATACGACGTGCATCACGGCGGGCAGTGGGGCGGGCAGGGGCTGCTCGCGCTCAGCTGGCAGGCGCTGGCGCCGCTGCAGGTCAACGCCAACCTCGGCGTCGACTGGGCGACCGAGGGCGGCGATCGCTATTCGCGCGGCGGCCTGCAGGTGCAATGGGCAGTGCGGCCCGACTTCACGCTGATCGCCGAGCGCAACCATTCCTTCTCGCAGTGGGGCACGCGGGTCGGTTTTTCCTGGCAGGTGAGCACGCAGACCAGCATCGACTTCAGCATTGCCCACCTCGGGCTGGCGGGCGGCGAGTGGGTCTACACGGTGGGCCTCAACCAGGCCTTCGACTTCGGCGGCAAGCGCTGAACCAGGCAGCGCCGGCCGGCGCGAACGACAATGGGCTTCCATCTGAACAACCCATCGAGCGAGAGACAAGCGCATGAGCAGTCCTGAGCCAGCAACCCCCAAGAAACTCAACGTCGGCCTGATCGGCGTCGGCCTCATGGGCCACGGCATCGCCACCAACATCGTCAAGCACGGCCATTCGCTGTCGGTGCTGGACCATGCGGGCAACCAGCCGCTGGACGCCCTGCGCGCCGCCGGCGTGCGCAGCTTCGCGCGGCCCGCCGAACTGGCGGCGCAGGTCGACCTGCTGCTGCTGTGCGTCACCGGCTCGCCGCAGGTGGAAGCGGTGCTGCTGGACACCAAGGAAGGCGCGCTGCTGGGCCTGAAGCCCGGCGCCGTGGTCATCGACCTGTCCACCGCCATTCCGGCCTCGACCGAGCGCCTGGCCGGCCTGGTCGAACAGGCCGGCGGCCGCTTCATGGATTCGGCCATGACACGCACGCCCAAGGAAGCGGCGGAAGGGCGCCTGAACCTGCTGGTGGGGGCCGAGCCAGCCTTGTTCGAGCAGGTGCGGCCGCTTCTGGCCTGCTTTGCCGAAAACATCACCCTGTGCGGCCCGGTCGGCAGCGGCCACCGCATGAAGCTGCTGCACAACTACGTGTCGCTGGGCACGGTGGCGCTGATCGCCGAGGCCGCGGCCCATGCCGAGCGCGCGCAGGTCGCGCCCGAGGTGCTGGTGGACGTGCTGGCCAAGGGCGGCGGCGGCGGCGTGGCGCTGGAGCGCCTCAAGCCCTTCCTGCTGGCGCGCGATGCCACCGGCTTGCGCTTCGCCATGAGCAACGCGGTGAAGGACCTGGGCTACTACGCCCAGATGGCGCAGGACAGCCAGGCGGCGCGCGCCATCGCCGAGGGCGTGAAGAGCACCTACGAGCGCGGCGTGGCCGAGGGCTCGGCAGAGACGCTGGTGCCCGAGCTGATCGCCATCCTGGCCAAGGCCGGCGAAGCGGGGCGCTAGAAGCGCCTGTTCAGAGGCGGGTCGCCCAGAGGGCGATCACCGCCACCCCCAGCACTGCCACCATGGCGACCAGCCAGCGCACCAGCACCCGGTTGGCCTCCACGCGGCTGACCAGCAGCGTGTTCTGGCTGGCCAGGGTGTCGATCAGCTGGGTCGATTCCACCATCTGCTTGTGCAGCTCGACCAGCGCGGCCTCGGTCAAGTCCAGGCGCGATTCGAGTTCCGCCAGGCGCTCGGCCGGCGAGCGGGGCGGCAGCGCGGCGTCGCGAGCGGCTTCGCCCTCGCCGGGCTGGGGTGGCGCCTTCCTGGCCACGTTGCCCCACAGTTTCTTCGCGGCATCCGCAATCTGCGGCGCATTGCTGATGACATCGGCCCAGGGGACCATCTTCAGCATCGTGTACCAGCCAACGGCCATCGGGTCGTTCCTTTGTTCGAGAGTCTTGCTGTTGCGGTGTCAGGCGGGCGTGCGCTTGCAGGTCACCGGGGCGGCGTTGGGGCCCCAGCGCAGCGCCACCTCGCCCTGGTGTTCCCAGAAGCTCACGTCCGCGCCCACATAGCGCGCGCCGCTGGCAGCGGGCTGCGACTTGAGCTCGGCCAAGCCGTCGGCGCGGCGCAGCCACAGCGTCGAGCTGTCGGGCTGGCTGTAGCGCGCCACGAGCAGGGAGCCGTCGCTGCAGGCAAAGCGGATGGGCGGGCCCTGCAGGGATGATGAGCTCGGCCCGCCGGGCTCGGAGCTGGCGCAGCCGGCCGCCAGGGCCAGCGGCGCCAGGGCCAGGAAGATTCGGCGGATGGAGCGGGTCGGACTTCTCATGCTTTCTCTCCTTGAGTGGCTTCGGCGGCGGGCAGTTCCGCCGCCTCGATCATGAAGCGGACCCGGCGCACGCCCTGCCACTCGTCGGCTTCAAGCCGGAAGGCGAGCATGGCGCGCGGCGGCAGCGGATCGGTGTGGCCGAACCAGATGCCGTCCACCGGCCGGCCGTGGTGGCGCAGCTTGAGTGCCAGGTGCTTTTCGCCCACCAGGCGCTGCGACAGCACCTCCAGCTCCTCGCTGAAGGTGGGCGGCGCGAAGCCCTGGCCCCAGACCTCGCGCTGCAGCGTGTCGACCATGTCGATGCGCAGGTACTCGGGCGCCAGCGGGCCGTCGGTGTCCATGCGGCGGGTGAGGGTGGCGGCATCGAGCATTTCCGACGCTACCTCGGCGAAGGCGGCCTGGAAGCGCTCCAGCTGGTCGCGCGCCACGGTGCAGCCGGCGGCCATCGCATGGCCGCCGAAGCGCAGCAGCACGCCGGGTTGGCGCTTGGCCACCAGGTCCAGCGCGTCGCGCAGATGGAAGCCGGCGATGGAGCGGCCCGAGCCCTTGAGTTCGTGTTCCTTGCCCTCGGCGCCGCTGGCGGCGAAGACGAAGGTCGGCCGATGGAAGCGGTCCTTGATGCGCGAGGCCACGATGCCCACCACGCCTTCGTGGAAGTCGGCGTCGAACACCGTGATGGCCGCCGGCGGCACCTGGCCGGAGGCGAACAGCGACTCGGCCGCGCGCAGGGCCTGCTCGCGCATCTCGCCCTCGATGCCGCGGCGCTCCCGGTTGATCTCGTCGAGCATGCGCGCCAGTTCGTCGGCGCGCGCCGCGTCGTCGGTGCTCAGGCACTCGATGCCCAGCGTCATGTCGGCCAGCCGGCCGGCGGCGTTGATGCGCGGCCCCAGCGCAAAGCCGAAGTCGAAGGTGGTGGCCACGGCGGACTTGCGTTCCGCCGCCTCGAAGAGCGCCGACAGGCCCGCCGGCATGGCGCCGGCGCGGATACGGCGCAGGCCCTGCGCCACCAGGCGGCGGTTGTTGGCATCCAGCCGCACCACGTCGGCCACGGTGCCCAGGGCCACCAGCGGCAGCAGGTCGTCCAGCTTGGGTTGCGTGGCGGTGTCGAAGGCGCCGCGCTCGCGCAGTTCCGATCGCAGGGCCAGCAGCACGTAGAACATCACGCCCACGCCGGCGATGTTCTTGCTCTCGAAGCCGCAGCCGGGCTGGTTGGGGTTGACCAGCACATCGGCCTGCGGCAGTTCGGCGCCGGGCAGGTGGTGGTCGGTGACCAGCACCGACAGGCCCAGCGCCTTGGCGGTGGCCACGCCATCCACGCTGGCGATGCCGTTGTCCACCGTGATGAGCAACTCGGCACCGGTCTGCGCCACGCGCTGCGCGATGCTGGGCGTGAGGCCGTAGCCGTCCACCACGCGGTCGGGCACCAGGTAGCTCACGTTCGCCGCGCCCAGGCGCCGCAGGCCACGCAGGGCGACGGCGCAGGCGGTGGCGCCATCGCAGTCGTAGTCGGCCACGATGCACATGCGCCGCTGCTCGCGGATGGCGTCGGCCAGCAGCACGGCGGCCTCGCGGGTGCCCTGCAGCGTCTGCGGTGGCAGCAGGCGGGCCAGCCCCTCGTCCAGTTCGTCCTTGGCGCAGACGCCGCGCGCGGCGTACAGGCGGGCCAGCAGCGGATGCACGCCGGCCTGCTCCAGCGTCCACGCACTGCGTGGCGGAATCTCGCGGGCAATGATCTTCATAGCGCGCCCAGCACCTCGGCCACAGCGGGCGGGCGCTCGAACAGGCGGCGCGCGAACGCGGCAAGGCCGCCGCCCTCGCGCGGCACGAAGGTCTTCGCGGCGCGGTCGCCGCACAGGGTCAGGCGAACGGCCGCACCGCGCTCGCTGTCGGCGAGCAGGGGCGCGATGCGCTGCGCATCCAGCGCCTGCCAGGCCTCGGACCAGCCGGGTGCATCGTCGCGTAGGGCGGGCGTGCGCAGGCGGCTGTCGACCTCGGGCGCAACCACGGTTCCGGCGAAGTCGGCCGGCAGGACGCCGGTGCCGCTGAGCCAGAAGGAATTGATGGGCGGCACGCGGCGCTCGGTGCGCGCATCGTTGACCGCATGGGTGTAGAGCAGCATCTGCATTTCGTTCTGCAGGCGGCGCAGCGGGCGCGACGCCTCGGTGAGGGGAGACCACTCGGAGATGGGATGGCCCACCGCGCGGTCGATGGAGGCGGTGGCCAGGCCGTCGAGCAAGGCACTGCGGGCGAGCCAGCGGCCGGGTTCCGGCGTGGCATACACCTCGATACCGTCCTCGACGAAGAAGGGACGCAGCGCGTCGAGCAGCGCGGCCGACTCGGCTGCGGAGATATCAAGCTGCTCCGGATCGCCCAGCGCCACGTCGTCGATGCCGACCTGCCAGTGGCACAGGGTCATCAGGCCCCAGCCCTGGTCCGGCGAGGCGGGCGGCAGGCCCAGTTCGCGGGCTTCCAGGGCGGCCCAGGGGATGAGGCCGTCGACGGTCGGCAGGCCGCGCGCAGCGGCCAATGCGCGCTTGTGCGGCGGCGAGAGGGTGGACTCGTCCTGCGCATCTTCCTGCGCGGGTGCAAGGCGCGCGAGCAGGCGCTCCAGGTTCGGCAGCTTCAGTTGGGCCAGGGCGGCACGGCAGCCGGGCGTGGCACGGCCGGCGAAGGGAATCACGAGGTGGGGGGCGCGGGCAGGCGCGGACGCAGGCATGGGGCTATTGTCCGGGATGCCACAATTCCAGGATGCGACTCCCTTACGAGCTGCAACTCGGCTGGCGCTACACCCGCGCCGGCCGGGCCACGCGGCGCAACGGCTTCATCAATTTCATCTCCGGCGTTTCCATGCTCGGCATTGCGCTGGGCGTGGCGGCGCTGATCATCGTGCTGTCGGTCATGAACGGCTTCCAGAAGGAAGTGCGTGACCGCATGCTGGGCGTGGTCTCGCACATCGAGATCTTCTCGCGCGACGGCCAGGCGCTGCAGGACATCGACGCCATCATGGCCGCCGCCCGGAAGAACCCGCAGGTGATCGGCGCAGCCCCCTTCATCGGCGCGCAGGCCCTGCTGGCGCGCGGCGAGGACATGAAGGGCGTGCTGGTGCGCGGCATCGAGCCCAAGCTGGAACCCGAAGTCACCGACATCGCGACCACCGCGCAGAAGGGTGCCCTCGACCGGTTGGTGCCGGGCGAATTCGGCATCGTGCTGGGCGGCGACCTGGCGCGCTCGCTCTACGTTCGCGAAGGCGACACGGTCACGCTGATCGCGCCCGGCGGCCAGGTGACGCCGGCCGGCGTCGTGCCGCGCCTGAAGCAGTTCAAGGTGGTGGGCACCTTCGATTCGGGCCATTACGAATACGACTCCGCCCTGGCCATGATCCACGAGCAGGATGCCGCCAAGGTGTTCCGCCTCGAAGGCCCGAGCGGCATCCGCCTGAAGCTCAAGGACCTGCACCAGGCGCGCGAGGTGGCCGACCAGCTGGCCGTGACACTGCCGGGCTCCTTCCTCATCCGCGACTGGACGCGCCAGAACCGCACCTGGTTCGCCGCGGTGCAGGTCGAGAAGCGGATGATGTTCATCATCCTCACGCTGATCGTGGCGGTGGCGGCCTTCAACCTGGTCTCCACGCTCGTGATGACGGTGACCGACAAGCGCGCCGACATCGCCATCCTGCGCACGCTGGGCTCGAGCCCGCGCAGCATCATGGGCATCTTCGTGGTGCAGGGCGCGATGGTGGGCGTGATCGGCACCATCGGCGGCCTGCTGCTGGGCCTGGGCATCGCCTACAACATCGACGTCATCGTGCCGGCGCTGGAGAAGCTCTTCCACGCCAGCTTCCTGCCCAAGGACATCTACCTCATCAGCCGCATGCCCAGCGACCCGCAGCAATCGGACATCGTGCCCATCACCATCATCTCGCTCATCCTCGCCTTTGCCGCGACGCTGTACCCGAGCTGGCGCGCCAGCCGCGTCAACCCCGCCGAGGCGCTGCGCTATGAGTGAAGTGCTGAGCGAAAAAGTGCTGACGTCCGCCACACCTGTCGAACCCAAGGTGGTGCTGCGCGTGCGCGGCCTGACCAAGCGCTTCCAAGAAGGCCGCATCGACCTCACGGTGCTGCACGGCGTGGACCTGGACGTGCGCGCCGGCGAGACGCTGGCCATCGTCGGCGCCTCGGGCTCGGGCAAGAGCACGCTGCTGCACCTGATGGGCGGGCTGGATGCGCCCACCTCGGGCACCGTCGAGCTGCATGGCAAGGACATGGCCCACGTGGACGCCGCCGAGCAGGGGCGCCTGCGCAACCGGCACCTGGGCTTCGTCTACCAGTTCCATCACCTGCTGCCCGAGTTCAGCGCGCTGGACAACGTGGCCATGCCGCTGAAGATTCGCCGCGAAGATCCGTCCGTGGCGCGCGATGCGGCCACGAAGATGCTGGCCTCCGTGGGGCTGGCCGAGCGCCTGGCGCACCGGCCGGCCGAACTGTCCGGCGGCGAGCGCCAGCGCGTGGCCATCGCCCGCGCGCTTGTCACGCAGCCCGACTGCGTGCTGGCCGACGAGCCCACCGGCAACCTGGACCGCGCCACCGCCGACAGCGTGTTCGCGCTGATGCTCAAGCTGGCGCACGATCGAGGAACGGCCTTCGTGGTGGTCACGCACGACGAGGCGCTGGCTGCACGTTGCGACCGGATGCTGCGGCTCACGACCGGGCGGCTGGCGGACGGCCAGCGCTAGGAGCGAATCGCCAGGCGGCCGCAACCGCGGATGCCTAAAGAATGCGGTTGAACCAGAGCAGCGACAGGCCGGCCGAGAGCAGCATCAGCACCGCTGCGCCCAGCGCGAACAGAGCCGAGATCTCGGTCTCCTTCTTCTCCACCGTCAGGCGCGAACTGAGGGTCTCGTAGACCTTCTTCAGGTCGTCTGCGGTGCCGGCGTAGAAGTACTCGGCCTGCGTCTTGTTGGCGATGGACTTGAGCGTGTCCTCGTCCAGCCGCACGCGCATGGACCAGCCTTCGAAGCCGATGGTCTCGCCGTCCACGGTGCCCACGCCCACGGTGTAGACGCGCACGCCGCGGTCGGCCGCGACCTTGGCGGCGTCCAGCGGATCGACGCCGGTGGTGCGCTGGCCGTCGGTGAGCATGATGATCGCCGCCGAGGTGTAGGAGCCCGGCGTGACCGGCACGAACTCCTTTTTCTGCGACTTGCCCGCCTGGTCGATCGGCACGCCGCGCTGCGCCGACTTCGGCGCGAAGTCGTCGATGCCGATGCCCGCATCCGGGAACAGCGTGGACAGCGCCACCACCAGTCCATTGCCGGTGGCGGTGCCGCGTTGAAGCTGGAAGGAATCGATGGCGGTAACCAGGTCCTCGCGGTTGGTGGTGGGCAGTTGCGCCACCTGCGCGCTGCCGGCAAAGGCGACGATGCCCACCTTCACTGTGCGCGGCAGTTCCTTGAGGAAGCTCTTGGCCGCCGTCTGTGCCGCCGCCAGGCGGTTGGGCTGCACGTCGGCCGCGCGCATGCTGCCAGACACGTCCATTGCCAGGATGATGGTCTGCTGGTTTGAGGGCAGCATGACCACCGCCAGCGGCCGGGCGGCAGCGATGACCAGCGCGGCCATGGCCAGCAGGAACAGGAAGGGCGGGATATGCCGCCGCATGGTCTGCCCGACGCCCATGGCCTCGCGCACGATCGAGAGGCTGGCATAGCGGATCGCCAGCTTCTTCTTGCGCCGCAGCAGCCACAGGTAGAGCAGCACCAGCACCGGCAGCGCCAGCAGCAGCCAGAGGAACTGGGGCCAGAGGAAATTCATCATCCCATCACCTTCGCATAAGCCACGCCGGAGCGCACACGGCGCTTGCGCAGGTCGACGAAGCGCACGATGGCCTCCACCAGGTCATCGTCGGTCGAGAGTTCGAGCGTGTCCACGCCGGCACTGCCCAGGGCCTGGCGCAGGGTGCTCTCGCGCTCGGTGGCCAGACGGGCGAAGCGCTTGCGAAAGCCCGGGTCGTGCGTGTCCACCCACAGCTGCTCGCCGGTCTCCGCATCGGTGAGGGGAACCAGCCCGAGGTCGGGGATCTCCTGCTCCAGCGGATCGGACAGGCGCACCGCCAGCACCTCGTGGCGCTGGGTCAGGCGGCCCAGCGGGCGCTCCCAGCCAGGTTCGCTCAGGAAGTCGGAGACGACGAAGACAGTGGAGCGGCGCCGGATCATGTTGCCGGCCGCGTCCAGCAACTCGGCAAGCCGGGTGGTGCCGCCCGGCTTGGCGCCGCGAGGCTCGGCACGCCGATCCATCGCGTGCATCAGGTGCAGCACGTGGGCACGGCCGGTGCGTGGCGGGATCACCGCTTCGAGCTTGCTGCCGTAGACCAGCGCCCCCACCCGGTTGCCATGGCGCGTCAAGAGGCGCGCCACCACGCCGACGAAGCCGGCGGAGATCTCGCGCTTGGCCCGGGTGCCTGAACCGAAGTCGACCGAGCGGCTCAGGTCGAGCACGAACCAGGCGGCCATCTCGCGGTCTTCGGTGAACACACGCACATGCGGCACCTGCAGCCGGGCGGTGACGTTCCAGTCGATGTGGCGCACGTCGTCGTGGTGCTGGTATTCGCGCAGGTCTGCCAGGTCCAGGCCGGCGCCGCGCATCAGCGTGCGGTAGTCGCCCTGCAGCAGGCCGTCCAGGCGGCGGATGACGGTCCATTCCAGGCGGCGCAGCGCGCGCTCGGTGCCGGCTGCCGCCGCCTCGGCGTGCAGTTGGGCATCGTTGGCGGCGCGCTGGCGCCGGCTGCTAGGCCACCAGCTTTTCATGTTCCATGACCTTGGCCGGCGCAGGCACGGCGCGCATGATGCGGTCGATGAGGCTGTCGGGCGAGAGGCCTTCCGACAGGCCCTCGTAGGAGAGCGTGACGCGGTGGCGCAGCACGTCGGGGGCCAGGTCGATCATGTCCTCGGGCAGCGCGTAGCTGCGCCCGCGCAGCAGCGCGAGGGCCCGTGCGCCCTCGGTGAGGTTGATGCTGGCGCGCGGGCTGGCGCCGAAGGTGATGAAGCGGCGCATGTCCTTCAGGCCGTGCTTCTCGGGCGTGCGGGTGGCCGACACCAGCTTCACCGCATACTGGATGAGCGAAGGGTCGACGTACACGCGCCGCGCCTGCGCCTGCAGCAACGCCAACTGCTCGGTGGTGGCAATCGGGCTGGCCTGCACCGGAGGGCCGATCACCCGCTCGACGATCACGAACTCTTCCTCGTCGCTGGGGTAGTCCACCAGCACTTTCATCATGAAGCGGTCCACCTGCGCCTCGGGCAGCGGGTAGGTGCCCTCGGTCTCGATCGGGTTCTGCGTGGCCATCACCAGGAAGGGGCGCGGCACCTTGTGCGTCTCGCCGGCGATGGTGACCTGGCGCTCCTGCATGACCTCCAGCAGTGCACTCTGCACCTTGGCAGGCGCGCGGTTGATTTCGTCGGCCAGCAGCAGGTTGGCAAACACCGGCCCCAGCGAAGTGCTGAAGTCGCCGGTCTTCTGGTTGTAGATGCGCGTGCCCACCAGGTCGGCCGGTACCAGGTCGGGCGTGAACTGGATGCGCTTGAAACGCCCCCGCACCGTGTCGGCCAGGGTCTTCACCGTGAGAGTCTTGGCCAGGCCGGGCACGCCTTCGACGAGCAGGTGGCCTTCGGCGAGCACGGCCACCATCACGCGCTCCAGGAAGCGGTCCTGCCCCACCACTACGCGCTTGACCTCGTAGAGGATCTGCTCCATGAGTTCGCTGCTGCTGGACGCCGCCGATGCGGTGGCCTGCTGGGCGGCGGTCTGGACGTCGGGGGTGGCTGAGCTCATGCGGTGCTTCCTGGCGTGGGTGGTTCAGAAGGGGGGCATGCCCGCGGCCGAAGCCGCGTTCTCGATCGGAACGGCAAAACCGATGCCGATGAAGGTGCGCTGCTGTGTGGGGTTGAGGATGGCGGTGACGATGCCCAGCACCTCGCCGCTCATGTTGACCATGGGCCCGCCTGAATTGCCCGGGTTGGCCGCGGCGTCGAACTGGATGAGGTTGCTCATCTCCTGCTGGCCCTCGGGCGAGCGGAAGGAGCGCTTCAGGCCCGACACCACGCCGGCCGAGACGGAGGGGCCGATGCCGAAGGGGAAGCCCACCACCGCCACGTTGTCCCCGGGCATCAGGTCGGCGGTGGAGCGCATGGTGGCCGCCACCAGGTCGTCCGGAATCTTGTCGGCCTGCAGCACGGCCAGGTCGTTCTCGGGCTGAAGCCCGACGATGGAAGCATTGGCCTCCAGGCCGTCGAAGAAAGTCACCTTGATCTTCTCGGCGCCCGCGATCACGTGCAGGTTGGTGAGGATCACGCCCTTGTCGACGATCACCACGCCCGTCCCCACGCCGCGCTCGACCTCGCCTTCGGCGGTGGGCGGCGGATCGGTGGGCGGCTTGCCGCGCGCCATGTTGCGGCCGCGCTTCTCGACCTTGGCGGCAGGTGTGGTCTTCTCGGAGCCCAATGCAACCACTTGCACCACCGAGGGTCGGATGATGTCGGCCGCGCGTGCCGCTTGCGAGGGCAGCACGGCCGTCTGCAGGCTGCGCAGCACCGCGGCGTCGATGTCCTTCTGCGTCAGTTGGTGGGCGGTGTGCCGGGGGAGGTAGTAGTAGCCGCCCGCGCCCAGCGCACCCAGCAGCACGGCGGAAAGAATGGAGTTGCGCCACAGATGGCGGCGCGGCCTGGATGGCGGTGCGGCCGCATCGGCGGCGGGCGCACCTGAAGCATCGGCCGCGCCCGTTCCGGCTTGCGGCTCGTCCACTTCGCTCGCACCGGCCGACTGTTGCGGCACACGGGGCGAACGGCTGTACAAAGCAGGCCTGCGCATGGGCACCTCCGCCTTTTCACCACCAAGAGGACACGTGAGCCTTCACGGTAGCACGCTTTGTGCGGGCGTGCATCTGATCGGATGAAGGGCCGCAGGTCTGGGGCATCATCGGCTTTCATGCCCACGCCCTTCATCGACACGCACTGTCACCTCGATGCGCCCGAATTCGACACGGACCGTGTCGAAATGCGTGCGCGTGCCGCGGCTCAGGACGTGATGGTCTGCGTGATTCCGGCTGTGGCTGCCTTCAATTTCGACACTGTCCGCCAACTCGCACATGCCCAGGGCGACGTCTATGCGCTGGGCATCCATCCGCTGTGCGCCGGCAGCGCCACCGAGGACGAGGTGGCGTTGCTGGACGCTGCGCTCAGCGCCCACCGTGACGATCCGCGCCTGGTGGCGGTGGGCGAGATCGGCCTGGACTATTTCGTCGAGGGACTGGAGCCGGGCCGGCAGGAACGCATCTTCGAGGCGCAGCTGCGCCTGGCACGCAAGCACGACCTGCCGGTGCTGCTGCACGTGCGTCGATCGGTGGACCCGGTGCTCAAGGCGCTGCGGGTCGCCGGAGGCGGCAAGCCCTGGCACGGTATCGCCCACGCGTTCAACGGTAGCGAACAGCAGGCGCAGGCCTGCATCGAGCTGGGACTCAAGCTGGGCTTCGGCGGCGCGGTCACCTTCGACCGGGCACTGCGGCTACGGCGGCTGGCCACCACGTTGCCGCTGGAGGCCATCGTGATGGAGACCGATTCGCCCGACATCCCGCCGCACTGGGTGTACAAGACCCAGGCCGACCGTGCGCAAGGCCAGCCGCAGGGACGCAACGAGCCGGCCGAACTCCCGCGCATTGCCGAGGTGGTGGCCGGACTGCGCGGCATGACGGTCGAGGAGGTCGCGCAGGCAAGCACCCGGAATGCGCTGGAAGCTTTGCCCCGTCTTGCGGGGCTCGTTTCGGTGTCCGGCATTGGCTGACACGGCACGTAGTCGAAGTGCCCGAATTGCAACGAAGTGATTGTTCGGGGCTGTTTGGTGTCATCCTTGAGCCTGCGAATCCCATTGAGATGGTGGCAATTCGCAATGCCACGTAAAACCTACAAAAGGAGTTAGCAGCATGACCCATTCGTTCCGCAATCGACTTTCTGTCGCCGCCGCCCTGTCGCTGGCGATGCTGGCCGGTCCGGCCCTGGCGCAGAAGACCGAACCCAATGCGGCCGAGAAGGCCTGGGACTCGACCAAGAACACCAGCGAGAAGGCCTGGGATTCCACCAAGAGTGGCACCGAGAAGGCTTGGGACAAGACCAAGAGCGGTACCAAGAAGGGCTGGGATGCCACCAAGAAGGGCACCAAGAAGGCGACCACGGCGGCTGGCAATGCCGGCGACTCCGCCATCGCGGGTACGCGCAAGGCCGGCGAGTCGATCGCCGAGAAGCTGCCGCCGGATCCGGCGAAGAAGCCCTGACAGACCACAGGCAAGCGCCAGAACAAAACCCGCCGATCGGCGGGTTTTTCTTTGGGCGCGGCGCCGGCTCAGGCCGTGGCGGCCTGCGGCGGCACGCTGCGGTAGGCCAGTGGCGTCTCGGGCGTCGGGAAGCCCGCCGCGCCGAACACGCGCACCACCGCCCGGTGCGTGTCGAAGTACACCTGCCAGTAGTGGTCGGTGTGGGTGTAAGGACGCACTGCCAGCAGCGGGCCTTCGGGCGTGAACTGCAGGATCTCCACGTCCGGCGGCTGCTCTGTCGACACGTTCGGGATCTTCGCCAGTTCCGCCTTCAGGAGCTCGATGGCCTGGGTCACGTCGACGCCGTTGGCCAGCTTGGCCACCGTGTCCACGCGGCGAAAGCCCAGGGTGCTGAAGTTCTGGATGTTGTCGCCCAGCACCTTGTTGTTGCCCACCAGCGTAACGGTGTTGTCGGGGGTGATGAGCGTGGTGCCGAACAGGCCCAGTTCCTTCACCGTCCCCGTGACGCCGCCCACGCAGACGAAGTCGCCCACTCTGTAGGGCCGCATGACCTGCAGGAAGACGCCGGCCGCGAAGTGGGTGAGCAGCCCGCCCCAGGCGGTGCCGATGGCCAGGCCCGCACCGGCAAGCAGCGCCGCGAAGGAAGTGGTGCGCACGCCGAACATGTCCAGGATCGCCAGCACCAGGACGATGTTGAGGATCACGCCCAGGATGGACACCAGGTAGTTGCTGAGCGTGGGGTCCATGCGCTTGCCCCGCTCGAGCGCCCCGCTGACCAGTCGCTGCGCCAGGCCGATCAGCCAGCGCCCGATGGCCCACGCAACCAGCGCACCGATCACCTTGAAGCCGAAGTCCGCGCCCTGCGTGGTGATGAAGGTCCAGATCACTTCCGTGTTCATTCTTGATTTCCCTCCTTCTGCGCCGATGCCGCTTTCCGGGCCTCGGCACGCGTTGAAACCAGCATGTCCGGGACTTGTCGCGCACAACACCCCCGGCCATGCTTGCGAAGCTCGCGTCCAGGACTGCCGGGGCAGCGCCGATGGGGTCGCGAGGCAGCGGTATTATGCTCAGGCGCCCGCTGGCGCCAACATTTATTTCGCGTGCACCAACCCCATGAAGCCCGCTTGCAGTGGGCTTCTGGTGCTATCAAAAGCGTAGCAATCGAGTCCCTCAATCGTCCATGAAGCCATCCCTGCCCGAGGTCAATTTCTCCGACTGGGGAGACGTGCGCTACCTGCATCTGGGCACCGAGTGGGTCCAGGGCTCCATGAAGCTGGACGCGCCCTTCGAGATCGAACTCGAGTACGTGCAGCGCATGATGGCCTGGCTGCTCTTCGTCGAGCCCTCCAGCGTGATGAACCGCCACGCCATGCAACTGGGCCTTGGTGCGGCCTCGCTCACCAAGTTCTGCCGCAAGCAACTGCGCATGCGCACCACGGCCATCGAGCTCAACCCGCAGGTGCTGGCCGCCTGCCGCGGCTGGTTCAAGCTTCCACCCGACGATGCCAAGCTGACGGTCGTGATTGCCGATGCCTCGGTGGAGATCCGCAAGTCCCAGTGGCAGGAGAGCGTGGACGCGCTGCAGGTCGACCTGTACGACCACGAGGCAGCCGCGCCGGTGCTGGACACGGAAGACTTCTACCGCGACTGCCGCGGGCTGCTCACCGAGAGCGGCTGCATGACGGTCAACCTGTTCGGCCGTTCCTCCAGCTACGAGCGCAGCCTGGAAAAGATCATCGCGGCCTTCGGTGAAAAGGCGGTGTGGGCCTTCCGGCCGACGCGCGAAGGCAACACGGTGGTGCTGGCGCAGCGCGAGCCCGGCCGTCCGAGCCGTGCCACGCTTGCCGAGCGCGCGCAAACCATACAGACTCGCTGGGGCCTGCCCGCGCCCAAATGGCTGCGGGTGTTCAAGGCCTACAGCTTATGAGCGCCACGCCATTGCCCGTTTCCTCCGCCACCGCCCAATCGAACCCGCCCACGGCCTACCAAGGGCCGCTTGAACTGAAGCTGGTCATCGAATGGCTGGCGCGCGACGGCGTCATCTCGCCCGCCGAGGCGCAGCGCACCATTGCCCGCTGCGCGCGGGCGGAGAGCCGGCAGGCGCCGCTGGTGCGCCTGGCCGCGGTGGCCATGACGCGCGAGAGCGACGGCAAGCCGCTCGACCTGGAAATGCTCACGCAGTGGCTGGCAGGTCGCGCGGGCCTGCCTTACCTGCGCGTCGACCCGCTCAAGGTCGACGTGGGCAAGGTGGCCGACACGATGAGCGCTGCATACGCCGAGCGGCACAAGGTGCTGCCGGTGCAGGTCACACCCACCGAGGTGGTGGTGGCCACCAGCGAGCCCTTCATCACCGACTGGGTCGGCGAAGTGGAGCGACAGGCGCGGCGCAGCGTGCGGCGCGTGGTGGCCAACCCGGCGGACATCCATCGCTACACGGCCGAATTCTTCGCCCTGGCCAAGTCGGTGCGCGCCGCGCAGAAGGCCGGCGGGGCGTCGAGCGCGGCCAGCTTCGAGCAGCTGGTGGAACTGGGCAAAAGCAACAAGCAGCTCGACGCCAACGACCAGAGCGTGGTGCAGGTGGTCGACTGGCTGTGGCAATACGCCTTCGACCAGCGCGCCAGCGACATTCACCTGGAGCCCCGCCGCGAGCAGGGCGTGATCCGCTTTCGCATCGACGGCGTGCTGCACCCGGCCTACCAGATGCCCATGGGCGTGATGAACGCCATGGTGGCGCGCATCAAGCTGCTGGGCCGCATGGACGTGGTCGAGAAGCGCCGCCCGCTGGACGGCCGCATCAAGACGCGCAACCTGCGCGGCGACGAAGTCGAAATGCGCCTGTCCACGCTGCCCACCGCCTTCGGTGAGAAGATGGTGATGCGGATCTTCGACCCCGACACCACGGTGAAGAACCTGGACGAACTGGGGTTTGCGCAGCATGACGCCAAGCGCTGGGAACAGCTGGTCACGCGCCCCCACGGCATCGTCCTGGTGACCGGGCCCACCGGCTCGGGCAAGACCACCACGCTGTACTCCACGCTCAAGCGCGTGGCCACCGAGGAGGTCAACGTCAGCACCATCGAGGACCCGATCGAGATGATCGAGTCCTCCTTCAACCAGACGCAGGTGCAGCCGCAGCTGGACTTCGGCTTCACCGAGGGACTGCGCGCGCTCATGCGGCAGGACCCGGACATCATCATGGTGGGCGAGGTCCGCGACCTCCCCACGGCCGAGATGGCTGTGCAGTCCGCACTCACCGGCCACCTGGTTTTCAGCACCCTGCACACCAACGACGCGCCCAGCGCCATCACCCGGCTCATGGAGCTGGGCGTGCCCAACTACCTCATCAACGCCACCATGCTGGGCGTGCTCGCGCAGCGCCTGGTGCGCACCCTGTGCCCGCACTGCAAGCAACCTGACGAGTCGGTCACGCGCGAGCGGCTCGACGAGTTCGTCAAGCCCTGGCAGATCTCCGGTTCGGTGCGGGCCTACCGGCCGGTAGGATGCGTGGACTGCCGCATGACCGGCTATCGCGGCCGCATGGGCCTGTACGAGCTGCTCACCGTCTCCGAAGAGTTCAAGTCCCAGGTGAACAAGGAGCCGAACATCGGCATGCTGCGCCGGCAGGCGGTTGCCGACGGCATGCGTCCGCTGCGCCTCGCTGGAGCGCTGCGCGTGGCCGAAGGACTCACCACCATCGAGGAAGTCCTGAGCGCCACGCCGCCCATGGAATAGCCCGCGAGACAGGGCCTCGCACACGGCCATGACGCAGGGATTACCCTAGCTCTACGCTAGGTGGAATCCACATCGAGAAGCTTTCATTCAGCCTCCAGAATCCGCAGGTTCGAATTCCGAATCGAGGAGACTGTTCGTGAAAATCAAGAGTCAGAAGGACTTCTTCGCGGGCGTCATGTTCACCGTGGTCGGGGTCGCCTTTGCATGGGGCGCAACCACCTACAACGTGGGCAGCGGCGCGCGCATGGGTCCGGGGTACTTTCCCCTGATGCTCGGCATCGTGATGGCCATCTTCGGCCTGATCATCATGTTCACCGGCCTGACGGTGGAAACCGCCACCGGCGACCCCATCGGCAAGTGGGCCTGGAGGCAGGTCGTCTTCATCCTTGGCGCCAACCTGGCCTTCGGTGTGCTGCTGGGCGGCCTGCCCAGCTTCGGCATCCCGGCCATGGGATTGATCATCGCGATCTATGCGCTGGTCATCATCGCGGCGCAGGCCGGTAGCAAGCATGCCCTGCCTTCCGTTCTCGGACTGGCGACCGTGCTCGCAATCGGCAGCTACATCGCCTTCATCTGGGCCCTGAAGCTCCAGATCCAGGTCTGGCCCACCTTCATCACCGGCTGACTGAGCACAGAAACATGGAACTGATTCACAACCTGTCGGTGGGGTTCGGCGTTGCCTTCACCTTCACCAACCTGCTGTACTGCCTGATCGGCTGTATCCTGGGCACGCTGATCGGCGTGCTGCCCGGCATCGGCCCGGTGGCCACCATCGCGATGCTGCTGCCTGCCACCTACGCGCTGCCGCCGGTGTCGGCCCTGATCATGCTGGCCGGTATCTACTACGGCGCACAGTACGGCGGCTCGACCACCGCCATCCTGGTGAACCTGCCTGGCGAGTCATCCTCGGTGGTGACAGTGATCGACGGGCACCAGATGGCCAAGCGAGGGCGGGCAGGTCCTGCACTCGCCGCTGCCGGCCTCGGCTCGTTCTTCGCAGGCTGCGTGGGCACGCTGATCCTGGCCGGCTTCGCGCCGCCGCTGACCGAGTTGGCCTTCAAGTTCGGCCCGGCCGAATACTTCTCGCTGATGATCCTGGGCCTGATCGGCGCCGTGGTGCTGGCCTCGGGCTCGCTGCTCAAGGCCGTCGCGATGATCGTGCTGGGCCTGCTGCTGGGCTTGGTGGGCACCGACGTCAACTCCGGCGTGGCGCGCTTCTCCTTCGACATTCCGGAACTCACCGACGGTATCGGCTTCGTGGCCATCGCCATGGGCGTGTTCGGCTACGGTGAAATCATTGCCAACCTGGCACAGCCGGAAGACGAGCGCGAAGTGTTCACTGCCAAGGTGACGGGCCTGTTCCCCACCAAGGAAGACTTCAAGAACATGGTGCCCGCCGTCCTGCGCGGTACGGCACTGGGTTCGGCGCTGGGCATCCTGCCCGGCGGCGGCGCGCTGCTGGCGGCCTTCGCGGCCTACACCATCGAGAAGAAGACCAAGCTGCGTCCGGGCGAAGTGCCCTTCGGCAAGGGCAACATCCGCGGCGTGGCGGCTCCCGAGTCGGCCAACAACGCCGGTGCGCAGACCTCCTTCATCCCGCTGCTGACGCTGGGCATCCCGCCCAACGCCGTGATGGCGCTGATGGTGGGTGCCATGACCATCCACAACATCCAGCCGGGCCCGCAGGTGATGACCAGCAACCCCGAGCTGTTCTGGGGCCTGATCGCCTCGATGTGGATCGGCAACGCGATGCTGGTGGTCCTGAACCTGCCGCTGATCGGCATGTGGATCAAGCTGCTGTCGGTGCCTTACCGCTTCCTGTTCCCTTCGATCGTGCTGTTCTGCGCCGTCGGCGTCTACTCGACGAACAACAACACCTTCGACATCTGGATGGTGGGTGCCTTCGGCTTCATCGGCTACCTCTTCTACAAGCTGGGATGCGAACCCGCCCCCTTGCTGCTGGGCTTCATCCTGGGCCCGATGATGGAAGAGAACCTGCGCCGTGCGCTGCTGCTCTCGCGGGGCGACTGGAGCGTGTTCGTCAGCCGTCCGATCTCGGCGGGCCTGCTGGCTGCGGCCGTGCTGCTGCTGGTGATCGTGCTGCTGCCGGCGGTGAAGTCAAAACGCGAGGAAGCCTTCGTCGAGGAATGACGGGGCTGCCCATCGCTTCATGAAAACAACGGCGCCTTCGGGCGCCGTTTTCGTTTGTGCGCGCTTCAGGCCTTGGGCGCGCGCGGCGGCTTCAGGTGCTGCCGTGCGAAGTCCAGGAAGGCCATGGCCGCTGGGCTCAGCGGGTGCTTGGCCAGGCGCAGCGCCATCACCGGGTATTCGAGCACCGGCCGGGTCACCGTGAGCGCTCGCAGGTCGTCGGGCATCAGCACCTCGACGTAGCGCGGCAGCAGGGCCACGCCGGCCCCGGCCTGGATCAGGCCGAAAGCGGTGGACAGCATCGACACGTGGTGCACCACCTGCGGCACCACGTTGGCCACGCCGGCGAGCTGCCGGCTCACCGAGCGCCAGATGTTGGCGTCGGGGTTGACGTGCACGAAGGGCAGGGCCTCCAGCTGGCGCGCCTCGATGCTGCTTCGCTGCGCGAGCGGATGGTCCGAGCGCACGAACAGGGCCATGCGCTCGGTGAAGAGCGGCTCTGTGGCCAGTTCGGAATGGGAGGCGCCGATGTCGGAGCCGAAGCCCAGGTCGGCCTCCTGCGAGATCACGCGCGAGATCATCTGCTCGGCGGTGCTGTCCAGCAGGGTGGTGGCGAGCTTGGGGTACCTTTGCGCGAAACCGCCCAGCAGCGGCGGCATCAGGGCGCCTGCGGTGAGATGGCCCACCGCCAGCACCACCCGGCCTTCGCGCAGCTGGGCCTGCGAGCGGCAGGCGTTTACCGATTCATCCACCAGGCGCAGCGCACGCACGGCGGTGTCGACCATCATCTGTCCAGCCTGCGTCATCTGCAGGCGCCGCCCTCGCACCACCAGGGGCTGGCCCAGTTCCTCTTCCAAGCGCCGGATCAGGTGGCTGATGGCCGGCTGGGTGAGCTGGAGGCTCTCGGCGGCGCGGGTGAAGCTGCCCGACTCGGCCACTGCGGCCAGGGCGCGCAGCTGCTGCAGGGAGATTTCCTCGGTGCCCGTGCGCGCCATAAATTCATCTCATAGTTGAATAACTTGGATTATCTGGCTTGATGCGCCCGCGCTGCTTAGCATCGAAGGTTTGCATCCTCGAGAAACCCCACCATGCAACGCCACCTGTTCCTGAAGAGCCTCGCTGCAGCGCTGTGCCTAGCCGCCTCGGGCGCCAGCTTCGCCCAGGCCTACCCGAACAAGCCGATCCGCCTGATCGTGCCTTTCCCGGCAGGTGGCGCCACCGACCTGTTCGCGCGCACGCTCACGCAGAAGATGGGCGAGAAGCTGGGCACCACGCTGGTGGTGGACAACAAGCCCGGCGCGGGCGGCGCGATCGGCTCCGACCTGGCGGCGAAGGCGGTGCCGGACGGCTACACCCTGTTGCTGGCCACCACCAGCACGCATGCCATCGGCCCGGCCATCAGCAAGCTGCCCTACGACACGGCGCATGACTTCACGCCCATCGCCCACGTCGGTGATGCGCCCAGCATCATGCTGGTGCCCACCAGCGCGCCGGTGAAGACGGTGCGCGAGTGGATCGACTACGCCAAGAAGAACCCCGGCAAGCTGAACTACGCGTCCAGCGGCAACGGCACCATCGTCCAGCTGACGGCGGAGCTGTTCAAGTCGCAAGCGGGCGTGTTCGTAACGCACATCCCCTACAAGGGCACGGCGCTGGCCATGCCCGACCTGATGAGCGGCAAGGTCGACGTGCTCTTCGACTCGCTGCCCACCGGCATGCCTTTCGTGCGGGACGGCCGCCTGCGTGCCCTGGGCGTCACTTCGCTCAAGCGCAGCCCGCTGGCACCCGACCTGCCCGCGGTGGCCGAGACGCTGCCCGGCTTCGAATCCAACACCTGGTTCGGCCTGTACGGCCCCAAGGC
Source organism: Variovorax sp. OV329 (assembly GCF_900114785.1). GTDB lineage: Bacteria > Pseudomonadota > Gammaproteobacteria > Burkholderiales > Burkholderiaceae_C > Variovorax. The sequence goes on along the minus strand of NZ_FOUG01000010.1, from coordinate 68,300 downwards.
CCTGCCGGCCGAGGTCGTGGCCCGCATCAACAAGGCCGCCAACGAGTCGCTGGCCGACCCCGCGCTGCGCGAGAAACTCTCGAGCCTTGGCATCGAGCCGACCCAGAGCACGCCCGAGCAGCTGACGAAACTGGCGGCCCAGGACACGGCCAAGTGGAAGCAGATCATCATCGATCGCAAGATCACGAACGACTGACGCTGACCGGGCCCGTACGCTTCTTCTGGACCTTGAAATGAACTTCAACTTCGACAACCCCTACCTCAGCACCCGCCTGCCGGTGTTCGCGCGCAACGTGGTCTCCACCTCGCATCCGCTGGCGGCGCAGGCCGGCCTGCGCATCCTGCAGCAGGGCGGCAACGCGGTGGACGCGGCGGTGGCCACGGCCGCGGTCATGACCCTGGTGGAGCCGGTCAGCAACGGCCTGGGCAGCGATGCCTTCTGCATCCTGTGGGACGGCAAGAAGCTGCACGGCCTCAACGCTTCCGGCAGCGCGCCGCAGGCCTGGACGCCCGAGTACTTCACCAAGAAGTACGGCGCCGATGCCAAGGCACCGCCGCAGCGCGGCATCGACTCGGTCACCGTGCCCGGCGCGGTGGCGAGCTGGGCGGCACTGTCCGAGCGATTCGGCAAGCTGCCCTTTGCCGACCTGATGGTGCCGGCCATCGAGATCGCCGAGCGCGGCTACCTCATGCCGCCCGTCGTGCAGCAGAAGTGGGACGCGGCCACGCCGCTGCTGCAGTCGCAGCCGGGCTTCGCGCAAGCCTTCCTGCCCTGGGGCCGTGCGCCCAAGGTGGGCGAGCTGTTCAGGTTTCCCTCGGCGGCGCGTGCGCTCAAGTCCATCGCAAAGACCAAGGGCGAGTCCTTCTACCGCGGCGAGATCGCCCAGGCCATCGAGAAGTTCTCGGCCGAGCACGGCGGCGCCCTCAAGGCCAGCGACATGGCCAACTGGAAGCCCGAGTGGGTCGAGCCCATCTCGCGCGACTACCGAGGCCACACGCTGCACGAGATCCCGCCCAACGGCCAGGGCATCGCGGCGCTGATCGCGCTGGGCATCCTGGAGAAGTTCGACATCGGCTCGCTGCCGGTGGACTCGGTGGGTTCGCAGCACCTGCAGATCGAAGCGATGAAACTCGCCTTCGCCGACTGCTACCGCTACGTGTCGGACCCATCGTCGATGGAGGTGACCCCCGCGCAAATGCTCGATGACGCCTACCTCGCATCGCGTGCCAAACTCATCGACGTGAAGAAGGCACAGGATTTCAAGGCAGGCAACCCGGTCAAGGGCGGCACCATCTACCTCACCGCTGCCGACGAGAGCGGCATGATGGTGAGCTTCATCCAGAGCAACTTCATGGGCTTCGGCTCCGGCTGCGTGGAGCCCGACTTCGGCATCAGCCTGCAGAACCGCGGCCATGGCTTCAGCCTGAATGATGGCAGTCCCAACCAGGTGGCACCGGGCAAGCGCCCCTTCCACACCATCATCCCGGCCTTCCTCACCAAGGACGGCCAGCCGGTGATGAGCTTCGGCGTCATGGGCGGCAACATGCAGCCCCAGGGCCACATGCAGACGCTGGTGCGCATGCTCGACTACAAGCAGGCGCCGCAGGCGGCCTGCGACGCCCCGCGCTGGCGCTTCAACGCCGGCCTGGAGATCAACGTCGAGGCGGCGATGAACGCCGACACGGTCGCTGGCCTGAAGGCCCTGGGCCACCAGGTCGAGGTCATCAACGACTCCTACCAGGACTTCGGTGCCGGCCAGTTCATCTGGCGCGCCGGCGATCCGGCGGTGGAAGGCTACGTGGCGGCCAGCGACCCGCGCCGCGACGGCCTGGCCGCCGGCTACTGAACCCCTTCCGACGAATGCAGGAACAAGCCACCCGAGCCCCCACAGTCACGGCCACGCCCTCGTCCTCCGCGCACGAGGCGAAGCCGCACAACAACAAGCTGGGCGCCGGGCTGGCACTGGCCACGCTGGGCGCGATCGCCTTCAGCGGCAAGGCCATCATCGTCAAGCTGGCCTACCGCCACGGGGTGGACGCGGTCACGCTCATCATGCTGCGCATGCTGTTCGCGCTGCCGCTGTTCGCGCTGATGGCATGGTGGGCGGGGCGAGGCAAGCCGCCGCTCACCCGGCGTGACTGGCTGGGCGTGCTGGGGCTGGGCTTCTCGGGCTACTACCTTGCGAGCTTCCTGGACTTCGCCGGCCTGGCCTACGTCACGGCCAGCCTGGAACGGCTCATCCTGTACCTCAACCCCACGTTGGTGCTGATTGCCAGCTGGGTCATCTACAAGCGCCGCATCACCCGCAAGCAGCTGCTGGGCATGGCCATCAGCTATGCGGGCGTGCTGCTGGTCTTCGGGCACGAGTTGGCACTGGGCTCCGGCGGTGCCGAGGCCTGGGGCACCCTGCTGGTCTTCCTGAGCGCGGTGAGTTATGCGATGTACCTGGTCTACAGCGGCGAGTTCGTGCAGCGCCTGGGCTCGATGCGGCTGGTGGGCCTGGCCACGAGCGTGGCCTGCATCCTGTGCATCCTGCAGTTCGCGCTGCTGCGCCCGCTGGGCTCGGCCTTCGACGTGGCGCCGCAGGTGATCTGGCTGTCGGTGCTCAACGCCACGCTGTGCACCGCGCTGCCGGTGCTGGCCGTGATGATGGCCATCGAGCGCGTGGGCGCTGCCATGGCGGCGCAGACCGGCATGGTGGGCCCCATGTCCACCATCCTCATGGGTGTGGTGATTTTGGGCGAGCCATTCACCATCTGGATCGCAGCGGGTACGCTCCTGGTCATCGCAGGCATTTTCGTTTTCACGCGCAGCGCACGCTGACGCGTTTTCCAGGAACAGGAGCAGACATGGATCTGAGTATTGCGGGCCGCACGGCCCTGGTGTGTGGGGCCAGCAAGGGGCTGGGTTTCGGCTGCGCGCTGGCGCTGGTCAAGGAAGGCGTCAACGTCGTCATCGTGGCGCGCGGGCAGGAGGCCCTCGACGCGGCCGCCAGGCAGTTGCAGGCCGCTGCCACCGGTGGCGCCTTCGTCAAGCACGTGGCGGCCGACATCACCACCGAGGCCGGCCGGACCGCGGTGTTCGCGGTGCAGCGCGACTACGACATCGTGGTCACCAACGCGGGCGGCCCGCCGCCCGGCGACTTCCGCGACTGGGACCGAGAGGCCTGGATCAAGGCGGTGGACGCCAACATGCTCACCCCCATCGAGCTGATCAAGGCCACCATCGACGGCATGGCGCAGCGCGGCTTCGGCCGCATCGTGAACATCACCTCCAGCTCGGTGAAGTCGCCCATCGACATCCTGGGCCTGTCCAACGGCGCGCGCAGCGGCCTGACCGGCTTCGTTGCGGGCGTGGCGCGCAACCCCACCGTCGCGGGCAAGGGCGTGACCATCAACAACCTGCTGCCGGGTGCCTTCGACACCGACCGCCTGCGCTCGACCATGGAGGGTGGCGCCAAGAAGTCGGGCCAGAGCGTGGAAGCCGTCAAGGATTCGCGCAAGAAGACCATTCCGGCGCAGCGCTTCGGAACCGCCGAAGAGTTCGGTTCCATCTGCGCCTTCCTGTGCAGCGTCCATGCGGCCTACCTGACGGGGCAGAACGTGCTGGCGGATGGCGGGGCGTACCCGGGGACGTACTGATCGCCTCCAGGGTCCCCAAGAAGAAAGGCCGGCATTAGCCGGCCTTTTTCTATTGCTTTCTCAGGCAGGCGTGCTCAGGGCGGGCAGGCTTTGCCCAGCATTGCGAGCCCGGCCCGCGTGTTCGTCGTGGTGGTGCTGTCGTCCGGGCCACCGGTGTCGATGGTGAACTTGCAGCCGTAGTTGGCGTTGGCCACCGTGGCCGGCGTCAGCACGTCGTCGCCGTCGGGCTTCACGCCGTCGCGTTCCCACTTGATCATCGAGTCGAAGGCGGCCACCTGTTCCGCAACGGTGAAGTCGCAGTGGGTCACGCCGCGGATCGCGCGCTGCACCAGCCAGCCGCTGTTGCCCTTGGCGGCCGCGCGCCTTGCGTAGATCTGCTCCATGCTGAAAGGCACGTACAGGTCGCCCAGCGTATGGATCGACACCACCGGAATCTTGAATTCGCCGTTGGTCTTGGGAATCCAGCGCAGGCCGTCCCGGCGCAGGCGGTTGGCATCGGCGACCGGCGTGATCTTGAGCGCTGCCGCGTTGAGCGCCGACGAGGCTGCCGCGTCGCCGTCGATGGTGTAGGTGAAGCGGGTCGTGTCCAGGCTGCTCTTGTTGAGGATGCCGTTGATGGTGCCGTCGCCGCCGAACACGCCCAGCACTGCGTTGAACGACTGGCCTTGCGCAAAGCCGACGTCGAACAGCGGGCGCGGACCACCGGTGAGGTTCTGGATTACCGACATGTACGCCACGCCATTGGGCGCCTTGGGCGTGAGTTGCCCCTGTGCACCGATGGTGAGCAGGTTGCCCAGCACGAGGCTGCTGACGTCCGCCCAGCCAGTGAACGGGTACTTCGGGACGCCGGCCAGCGCTTGCGCCGTGACCTGGGCCCCTGCGAAGTAGTCGAAGAGCTCGGTGTCGCCCACCACGCCGCACATGGGCACGGCACCGGCGTACTTCACCTTGTGTTTGGCGGTGGTGGCGGCCTCGTCCTCGATGGCGGCAGCGGTGATGTGGCCGCCCATGGAGTGGCCGGTGATGTAGAGCTTCGTCGGTGCGGCGAGCGATCGGCCGTTGGCCTGTGCGATCTTGTTGAATTCCAGTGCAAGTGCGTTGGTGTCCTCCACCCCTGCGCGCACGTCGTAGTAGTTCTTGGCGTAGCTCGATGCGGCCCAGGCATATCCGTTCTGGATCAGGTAGCGCCGGATGCTGGGGTTGCTCACGCCCAGCACGTTCCCGGTGCCGGCATAGCCGTGGGCGTACATGACCAGCTTTCCGTTCCAGTTGGCAGGCACCTCGATCCGGTACGCGGCGCCGCCCAGCACGCCGGCCCAGCGGCTCGTGGTCGTGTTGTCCACCGTGTCGCCGGCGTCGGCCTTGAGCGCAGCGAAGGTGGTGGCGGTGGGATCGGCTGCGGCGAAGGAGTTGCGGCTGTCCTGGTCGCGTGCCTCCTCCGGCGCAGGCGCTGGGGCGGGGGCTGGTGCGGGCGCAGGGGCTGGCGTGTCACTGCCGCCGCCGCAGGCCGAGAGGGAAAGCAGGGCCGCGGCCATCAGGCTCAGGCTTGTTCTTTGCATCGTCAAATCAGTCTCCGGATGTTGTTGTTGCAAGCGAATTGGCGCGCGGCCTTCTCCTGCCGCGCGTCACCGTGCCGCTGGGGCGGGGCCAGCGTAGGGGGCGGCCGACCCGGGCAGGGCTGGGCTTTCCCGAACTTCGTATCACCTATGTGACAGTGGCGTCGCTCTGCGCCGGCGGCCCCGCGCCTGCGCAGCCCGGGCCTTCATGGCACCATCCGCCGGTCCGCAAGTTCAGAACCCGAGGAACCCGAAGATGAAAAGCAAAGCCATACGCATCGACCGCCACGGCGGCCCCGAAGAACTGAAGCTGGTCGAGGTCGAGGTGGGCGAGCCCGGCCCCGGCGAAATCCGCATCCGCCACCATGCCGTGGGCCTGAACTTCATCGACACCTACCAGCGCAGCGGGCTCTATCCCTTCGCGATGCCGCTGCAACTGGGCATGGAAGCCGCCGGCGTGGTGGAGGCGGTAGGCGAGGGCGTGACGCACCTGCAGGCCGGCGACCGCGCCGCATACGCTAGCCAGCCGCCCGGCGCCTACTGCGAGCTGCGCGTGATGCCGGCCAAGAACGTCTGCAAGCTGCCCGATGCCATCTCCTTCGAGACCGGCGCGGCCATGATGCTCAAGGGCCTGACCACGCAGTACCTCTTGAAGAAGACGTTGCCGGCCGAGGGCCTGCAGCCGGGCGACCACATCCTCTTCCACGCGGCCGCCGGCGGCGTGGGCCTCATCGCCTGCCAGTGGGCCAAGGCGCTGGGCCTGAAGCTGATCGGCACCGCCGGCACCGACGCCAAGTGCCAGCTGGCCCTCTCCCATGGCGCCGAGCACTGCATCAACTACAGCACCGAGAACTTCACCCAGCGCGTGAAGGAGATCACCGGCGGCAAGGGCGTGAAGGTGGTGTACGACTCGGTGGGCAAGGACACCTGGGAAGGCTCGCTGGACAGCCTGCGGCCCTTCGGCCTGCTGGCCGTGTTCGGCAACGGCTCCGGGCCGGTGCCGCCGGTGAACATGGGCCTGCTGGCTTCCAAGGGGTCGCTCTACATGACGCGGCCCACGCTCTTCACCCACATGGCCACGCGCGAGAGCACGCAGGCCATGGCCGACGACCTGTTCGCCGTGGTGCTGAGCGGCGCGGTGAAGATCCCGATCGAGCAGCGCTACGCCCTGGCCGATGTGCAGCAGGCGCACCGCGACCTGGAGGCGCGCAAGACCACGGGCTGCACCATCCTCACGCTGCAATGAGCGGGCCTCGCGAGGGGCGCGCGGCGTGAAGAACGCCACCCTGCGCCAGCTCAAGGTCTTCGAGGCGGTGGCGCGCCACCTGAGCTTCTCGCGCGCTGCCGAAGAGTTGCACCTCACGCAGCCGGCCGTCTCCACCCAGGTGAGCAAGCTCGAGGAGCATGCGGGCAACGCGCTCTTCGAGCAATTCGGCAAGAAGGTCTACCTGACGGCGGCGGGCGCGGAACTGCTGGCGATCAGCCGCAACATCATCGGCCAGTTCGAAGCCGCCGAAGCCGCAATGACGCAGTTCCGCGGCGTTACGGGCGGGCGCCTGAACGTGGGCGTGATCAGCGCGGGCGACTATTTCCTGCCGCGCGTGATGGTCGAGTTCGCCGGCCGCAACAAGGGCGTGACGCTCAACTTCACGGTGCACAACCGCGCGGGGCTCCTCGCCTGCATCGGCGAGAACCAGACCGACCTGGCGATCATGGTGCGGCCGCCCACGGACATGGACACCATCGCGCAGCCCTTCGCAGTTCATCCCTACGTGATCGTGGCGGCTGCGGACCATCCGCTGGCCGGCAAGCGCAAGATTCCGCTGGCGCGCATCATGAAGGAGCCTTTCGTGTCGCGCGAGAAGGGCTCCGACACCTTCCATGCCATGGAGGATGCCTTCGGCGAGAACCTGCCGCTGCTGCACCTGGCCATGGAAATCCGCAGCACCGAGACCATCAAGCAGGCGGTCATCGCCGGCATGGGCCTGGGCTTTCTCTCGGCCCACACGCTGAGCCTGGAACTGCGCACCGGCAGCCTGACCTTGCTGGACGTGCAGGGCTTTCCGCTCATGCGCAACTGGTACGTGGTGCACCGTCGCACCAAGCGGCTGCCGCCGGTGGCGCAGGCCTTCAAGGACTTCCTGCTCGCCGATGGCGAGGCACTGATCGAGAAGATCGTTCCCATCACCGGACCCGCGCACTGACCCCGCATTCCAGCGCGGAATAGCCGTTATGCGCCGCGCGCGTCTAGCGCGCAGACCATCGCATCGCGACCATGGGCTCATCTCAAGAAGGAGTTGTCCATGGCAAAGATGAAGGCTGCACTCGCGGCTGTGCTGGTGATGGAGAAGGAAGGCGTCTCGCAGGCCTTCGGCGTGCCAGGTGCCGCCATCAATCCGCTGTATGCAGCGATGCGCGAGCGTCAGTCCATCGCCCACATCCTGGCGCGCCACGTGGAGGCTGCCTCGCACATGGCCGAGGGCTACACGCGGGCGCGTGCCGGCAACATCGGCGTGTGCATCGGCACCTCGGGCCCTGCGGGCACCGACATGATCACGGGCCTGTATTCGGCCGGCGCGGACTCCATCCCGATCCTGTGCATCACCGGCCAGGCGCCGCGTGCACGCCTGTACAAGGAAGACTTCCAGGCCGTGGACATCGAGTCCATCGCCAAGCCGGTGACGAAGTGGGCCGTCACGGTGCGCGAGCCGGCGTTGGTGCCGCGCGTGTTCCAGCAGGCCTTCCACCTGATGCGCTCGGGCCGCCCCGGCCCGGTGCTCATCGACCTGCCCTTCGACGTGCAGATGGCCGAGATCGAATTCGACATCGACAGCTACGAACCGTTGCCGGTGTACAAGCCCAAGGCCTCGCGCGCGCAGATCGACAAGGCGCTGGACATGCTCGCCGCGGCCGAGCGTCCGCTGATCGTGGCCGGCGGCGGCATCATCAATGCCGATGCGGCCGACCTGCTGGTGGAGTTCGCCGAACTCACCGGCGTGCCGGTGATTCCCACGCTGATGGGCTGGGGCACGATTCCCGATGACCATCCGCTGATGGCCGGCATGTGCGGCCTGCAGACCAGCCACCGCTACGGCAACGCCACGATGCTGGCCAGCGACTTCGTGCTGGGCATCGGCAACCGCTGGGCCAACCGCCACACCGGCTCGGTCGAGGTCTACACCAAGGGCCGCAAGTTCGTGCACGTGGACATCGAGCCCACGCAGATCGGTCGCGTGTTCAACCCCGACCTGGGCATTGCAAGCGACGCCAAGGCAGCGCTGGAACTTTTCGTGGAAGCGGCGCGCGAGCGCAAGGCGGCCAAGGCCTGGCGCGACTACTCGAGCTGGAGCAGCCGCTGTGCCGAGCGCAAGCGCCTGATGCTGCGCAAGAGCCACTTCACGGAGACGCCCATCAAGCCGATGCGCGTGTACGAGGAGATGAACAAGGCCTTCCCGCGCGACACGGTGTACGTGAGCACCATCGGCCTGTCGCAGATCGCCGGTGCGCAGTTCCTCAACGTGTTCGGGCCGCGCCAGTGGATCAACTGCGGCCAGGCCGGCCCGCTGGGCTGGACCGTGCCGGCCGCCCTCGGCGTGGTGGCGGCGGACCCGACGCGCACGGTGGTGGGCCTGTCGGGCGACTACGACTTCCAGTTCCTGATCGAGGAGCTGGCGGTGGGCGCGCAATTCCGCCTGCCCTACGTGCAGGTCCTGGTGAACAACAGCTACCTGGGCCTGATCCGCCAGGCGCAGCGCGGCTTCGACATGGACTACTGCGTGCAACTGGCCTTCGACAACGAGAACGTCGAGGACCCCACACTTCGCAGCTACGGCGTGGACCACCAGGCGGTGGTGCGTGGCCTGGGCTGCAGGGCGCTGCGCGTGACCGACCCCGAGAAGATCCAGGAGGCGCTGGTCGAGGCGCGCGCACTGGCCTTCAAGCACAGCGTGCCGGTGGTGGTGGAGGTGATCCTGGAGAAGGTAACCAACATCGCCATGGGCACCGAGATCGACTCGATCAACGAGTTCGAGCCGATCGACTGCAGGCACCCCGAAGGCCGCACCGGCCTCGAACTGGCGGGCCTGCTGGCCTGAGGACGCGGCCGCGAAGATTTCTGACTGTAGGCAGTTCTTGGGCCTCCGAAAGGAGGCCCTTTTTTTTGTTCTATAATCGATGCTTCTGCGGGAATAGCTCAGTTGGTAGAGCGCAACCTTGCCAAGGTTGAGGTCGCGAGTTCGAGTCTCGTTTCCCGCTCCAGATTTCATTGCAAGCAAGTCGCAAAAAAGCCACCCTCGGGTGGCTTTTTTGTTGTCTGCGCAGAGGCGCGCAAGTGCTTCAGGCCGCCGCTTGCATGCGAACCCCGGCGCCCGCTTCTTCCATGCCGCGTGCCAGCAGCTTCACCAGCGCATACACCGTGTCGATGTGCGGCGTGGGCGTCTCGGTGAGGCGCGCGAGCTCTGCCACCGAGCCCACCAGCGCGTCGATTTCCGGCGCGCGGCCCGCTTCCACGTCCTGCAGCATCGAGGTCTTGTGCTTGCCCACCTTCTCGGCACCGGCGATGCGCTTTTCCAGCGGCACGCGGAAGGTGATGTTCAGGCGCGTGGCCACGGCCTGCGCCTCGCGCATCATGTTGGCGGCCAGCTCGCGCGACAGCGGGTACCGGCAGATGTCCACCAGCGTGGCATGCGAGAGCGCGCTGATCGGGTTGAAGCTCAGGTTGCCCCACAGCTTGAGCCAGATCTCCGAGCGGATGTCCTCCAGCACCGGCGACTTGAAGCCGGCGCGGGTGAAGGCCTCGCTCACGCGCTGCACGCGTTCGCTGGTCGCGCTGCCGTCAATCTCGCCCAGCGGGAACCGGTCGCCCTCGATGTGATGCACCACGCCGGGCGCCACCAGTTCGGACGCCGGGTAGACCACGCAGCCCAGGATGCGCCGCGCGTCGATGCTGCGCGAGACCGTGCCTTCGGGGTCCACGCTGCGCACCGGCGTGCCTTCCAGTGCGCCGCCGTGGCGGTGGAAGTACCAGAAGGGAATGCCGTTCTGCATCGGCAGAACGACAGTGTCCGGACCCATCAGGTGGTGAAGCTCGGGCAGCACGGCCTCGACCTGGTGCGCCTTCATCGCCAGGATCACCAGGTCCTGCGCGCCGGCCTCGGCGTAGCGATCGGTGGCCTTGAGCCGCGCGACCTCTTCGCTGCCGTCGGCGGCCACCAGCTTGAAGCCGTTCTCGCGAATGGCCGACAGGTTCTTTCCCCGCACGAGGAAGGTGACGTCCTCTCCGGCCAGGGCGAGCCGGGCTCCCACCAGGCCGCCGATGGCACCGGCGCCGATCACTGCGATTTTCATGTTGTGTTCCAGGAAGTTTTGAAAATCAGATCGGTGGCGCGGCGCTGCCATAGGGGTTGGAGAGACGGCCGATGCCGTCGATCTCCACCTCTACGCTGCTGCCGGCCTTCATCGAGCCCACGCCGATGGAGGTCCCGCACAGGATCACGTCGCCAGGAAAGAGCGTCATGTCCATGGAGATGAGGCTCACCAGCTGTGCCACCGAGAAACGCATGTCGCTCACCGGGTAGTGCTGGCGGATCTGGCCGTCCAGCAGCGTGGTCACGGTGAGCGTGGCCGGATCGAGGCCGGTGGCGACCACCGGGCCCATCGGGCAGAAAGTGTCGAAGCCCTTGGCCCGCACCCATTGGGCGAAGGAGGCGTCGCGATTGAGGATGTCGGCCACCGTCACGTCGTTGGCGCAGGTGTAGCCGAACACATGGTCCAGGGCATCCGCCTCGCTTACCGCGGTGGCGGTCTTGCCGATGACGATGCCCAGCTCGCCTTCGAACACCACCTTGCCGCCGCTCACGGGCGGGCGGATGGTCTGCTTCGTCGCGAGATAGGAGTTGGGTGTCTTCACCAGGTAAAGCGGCTCGGCCGGCACGGCCAGCTGCAGCTTCTCGCCCAGCGCCTTGAAGTTGTTCCACAGCGCGATCACCTTGCTCGGCAGGGTGGGCGTGAGCAGCTCGATCTCGGCCACCGTCAGGATGACGCCGGAGGGGCTGCAGGCGCCGAACATGTCGCCCTGCCATTCATGCACCGTGTTGCCATGCAGGACGCCGAAGCTGGTCTTGCCCGCGTGGCGAAAGCGCAGCCAGCGGCGCTGCGGTGCCTGCGGAGTCTGGACACGGGCCGGCGCGGCGCCGGGGCTGGTGATGGTGTCGATGCTCACTGTGTGGTTCCTTCTCGCACGAGGCGTTGTCGGTGCTCAGATGCCGAGCTCGCGGCCCAGCGTCTCGGCCCAGTTGAAATGCGCGGCGCCCGCGATGCCGGCCTGCGAGAGGCGTTGGCGGTGCTCGGCGGCCTTGTCCTGGATGACGCCGCACAGGAACTCGGCGTCGTAGGCGCGCAGCAGGTGCGGCTGCTGCGACTCGAGGTAGTGGCGGATGCGGGCCGGCGCATCGGCGCGCTGGCGCAGCAGTTCGACGTAGGTGACGCAGTCCCAGTACCAGCGCAGGCCGAGTTCGTTGAAGGCAGCGTTGAAGGCATTGCGGTCCAGCTCTTCGTCGAGGTATTGAGGGGGCAGATCGTTGACCATGACCAGAGATTCCTTGTGCTGTGGTGCCGGGGTGGATGGGGGAGGGAAGAAGCCTTCGAAAGGCGTCGGCACAAGTGAATCTTCAAAGTTCTGATCGATAAATAACAGTCAAAGTATTTAATTCAAATCATCAACGATTACTTATACATTTCGAAGTGCACCGACCCTGGCGGCAAGAACGCGGCCGGTCAGTGCAGCAGGGAAAGGTGTGGGGCGGTCCTCAGACGACCTTCTGCTCGCGCAGCAGCGCCACTTCCTCGGCGCTGTAGCCCAGCTGGCCCAGCACGTCGTCGGTGTGCTCGCCCAGCAGGGGAGAGCGGGTGACGTCGGTCGGGCTGTCGCTCAGCTTGATGGGGTTGCCCACCGTCAGGTACTTGCCGCGCGTGGGATGGTCAACCTCCACCAGCGTGCCGCTGGCGCGCAGCGACTCGTCCTCGGCGATTTCCTTCATCGACAGGATCGGGCCGCAGGGGATGTCCAGCTCATTGAGGATGTCCATGGCCTCGAACTTGGTCTTGGTCATGGTCCATTGCTCGATGCGCCTGAAGATGGGCTTCAGGTGCAGCAGGCGGGCCTGCGGCGTGGCGTAGGCCTCGTCGTCGATCCAGCCTTCCTCGCCGATCACGCGGCAGATGGCCGGCCACACGGCGGCCTGCGTGATGAAGTAGATGTAGGCGTTGGGGTCGGTCTCCCAGCCCTTGCACTTGAGGATGGAGCCCGGCTGGCCGCCGCCCGAGGCGTTGCCTGCGCGCGGCACCGCGTCGCCGAACTTGCCGTCCGGGTACTGCGGGTACTCGTGCATGGTGTGGGTGCGTTCCAGGCGCTGCTGGTCGCGCAACTTCACGCGGCACAGGTTGAGCACCGCGTCCTGCATGGGTGCGAGCACCTTCTGGCCGCGGTTGGTCATGGTGCGCTGGTAGAGCGCCGCCACGATGCCCAGCGCCAGGTGCAGGCCGGTGCCACTGTCGCCGATCTGCGCGCCGGTCACCATCGGCGGGCCGTCTTCCATGCCGGTGGTGGAGGCCGCGCCGCCGGCGCACTGCGCCACGTTCTCGTAGACCTTGCAGTCCTCGTACTTGCCGGGGCCGAAACCCTTGACCGAGGCGACGATCATGCGCGGGTTCAGCTCGTGGATGTGCTCCCAGGTGATGCCCATGCGGTCGAGCGCGCCGGGCGCGAAGTTCTCCACCAGCACGTCGCAGGTCTTGATCAGGCGGTCCAGCACCTTGCGCCCCTCGGGCTTCTTGGTGTCCAGCGTGATCGACCGCTTGTTGTGGTTGAGCATGGTGAAGTAGAGGCTGTCCACGCCCGGGATGTCGCGCAGTTGCCCGCGCGTCGCATCGCCTTCACCGGCGCGCTCCACCTTGATCACGTCCGCCCCGAACCAGGCCAGCAGCTGCGTGCAGGTCGGTCCGGATTGGACGTGCGTGAAATCGAGGATTCGCACCCCGTCGAGTGCCTTGGCGCCAAGCATGGAAAAGCTCCTTCAGTTTTTGGATTCGAGTTCTGCCAGGCGGGCGCGCAGCTTCCGGTCTTCCTGGAAGCGTGCGGATTCGTCGCGCACGATGGCGACGATGCCGTTGACCGTTCCGTCGTCCGCCAACAACAGCGAGACGCTGAACGCAATTGAAAGCGAGTGGCCGTCCTTGTGCAGCGCGGGCACCTTCAAGAGGGAAGTGCCATAGCGCGTGACGCCGGTTTCCATGGTCTTGGCGTAGCCGTCCCAGTGGCGCTGACGCTGCCGCTCGGGAATGATCAGGTCGAGGTTCTTGCCCAGCGCCTCGGCGGGGGTGAAGCCGAAGATGCGCTCGGAGGCCGGGTTCCACAGGACGATGTCGCCCTGGGCGTCACAGACGATGATGGAATCGCCGGCGCCTTCCACCAGCTGGTTGAGATCGACAGGTACGGAAGAAGGCATGACAACACCCCTCTCGCGCAAACGGGCGCGAGTTCTCTCTCAAGAATGAATCCAATGCGGGCCGCCCGCACCTAGGGGCGGCCCGTATTCACAAGCGCACGAGGAGGCTCACACCACCTTGGATTCGTGCAGCTTGGCGATCTGGTCCTTGCTGTAGCCCAGCTCGGCCAGCACGTCGTCGGTGTGCTCGCCCAAGAGCGGCGAGGCGGTGACTTCGGGCTTGAGGTCCGAGAACTTGATCGGGCTGCCGATGGTCCAGTAGCTGCCGCGTTCCTTGTGCTGCACTTCGACGATGGAGCCGCTCTTGCGCAGCGATTCGTCGACCAGCAGTTCCTTCATCGACAGCACCGGGGCGCAGGGAATGTCGAACTTGCGGAAGATGTCGACCGCCTCGAACTTGGTCTTGTCCTTGATGAAGTCCTCGATGGTGGCAAAGATCTGCTCGATGTGCGGCTGGCGTGCCTTGGCGGTGGTGTAGTCCGGATCGGTCTTCCACTCGGGCTTGCCCAGCGCGTCGCAGATCGGCTCCCAGGCGTGACCCTGCACGGTGAAGTAGATGTACGCGTTGGGGTCGGTCTCCCAGCCCTTGCACTTCAGGATCCAGCCCGGCTGGCCGCCGCCGCCGGCATTGCCGCCGCGCGGCGTGACCTTGCTCTCGAAGGCCTCCATCTCGTGCGGGTACTGGGGGTACTCTTCCAGGTAGCCGATCTTCTCCAGGCGCTGCTGGTCGCGCATCTTCACGCGGCACAGGTTGAGCACGGCGTCCTGCATCGAGCAGGCCACCTTCTGGCCCTTGCCGGTCTTCTCGCGGCCGATGATGGCCGTCAGGATGCCGATGGCCAGGTGCATGCCGGTGTTGGAGTCGCCCAGCGCCGCGGCGCTGATGGTGGGCTGCGAGTTCTCGCCCTTCCACCAGCCGGTGGTCGATGCGGCCCCGCCGGCGCACTGCGCCACGTTCTCGTACACCTTCAGGTCTTCGTAGTGGTGGCCTTCGCTGAAGCCCTTGACCGATGCGTGGATCAGCCTGGGGTTCAGTTCCTGGATGCGGGCCCAGGTGAAGCCCATGCGGTCGAGCGCGCCGGGGCCGAAGTTCTCCACCAGCACGTCGGATTCCTTCACCAGCTTTTCCAGCACCGCCTTGCCTTCGGCCGTCTTGGTGTCCAGCGTGATCGAGCGCTTGTTGCTGTTGAGCATGGTGAAGTACAGCGCGTCCACGTTCGGGATGTCGCGCAACTGGCTGCGCGTGACGTCGCCGGCGCCGGGGCGCTCCACCTTGATCACGTCGGCCCCGAACCAGGCCAGCATCTGGGTGCATGCCGGACCGGCCTGCACGTGCGTGAAGTCGATGATCTTGATGCCTTCGAGAGGTTTGGTCATGTTCAATATCTCCTGGAGTTGCCTGGGTTACTTCTTCTTGGCCGTGGCCGGGTTGAGACTGGTGATGCGGCCGCTTTCGGTGCCGGCGGTCTCGTCGATGACTGCGTTGATCAGGGTCGGGCGGCCGGATGCGACGGCTTCGGCCAGCGCCTTCTGCAATTCATCGGCGGTGGTGGCGTTCACGCCGTGGCCGCCGAATGCTTCCATCAGCTTGTCGTAGCGCGCGTTCTTCACGAACACGGTGGGCGCCACGTCGGGCGTGCCGCTCGGGTTCACGTCGGTGCCGCGGTACACGCCGTTGTTGTTGAAGACGATCACGCAGATCGGCAGGTTGTAGCGGCAGATGGTCTCCACTTCCATGCCGGAGAAGCCGAAGGCGCTATCGCCCTCGATGGCGATCACCGGCTTGCCCGTGACCACCGCGGCGGCCACCGAGAAGCCCATGCCGATGCCCATGATCCCCCAGGTGCCCACGTCCAGGCGCTTGCGCGGCTCGTACATGTCGACGATGGAGCGGGCGAAGTCCAGCGTGTTGGCGCCTTCGTTCACGATGATGGCGTCGGGGCGTGCCTTGACCTGGTCGCGGATCACCGACAGCGCGCTGTGGAAGTTCATCGGCGAGGGACGGGCGGCCAGCTGCTGCGCCATCTTCGCCAGGTTCTTCTCCTTGCGCTCGGCGATGGCGCCGGTCCATTCGGCCGGCGGCTTGGCCCAGTTGCTGCCCATGCCCGCCACGAGGGCGGACACGCAGGAGCCGATGTCGCCGATCACCGGCGCCTCGATGGCGACGTTGCTGTCGATCTCGGTGGGTGCGATGTCGATCTGGATGAACTTCTTCGGGCCCTTGTCGGCGCCCCAGGTCTTGCCCTTGCCGTGCGAGAGCAGCCAGTTCAGGCGGGCGCCGACCAGCAGCACCACGTCGGCTTCCTGCAGCACGTAGGAGCGGGCGGCGGCGCCCGACTGCTCGTGCGTGTCGGGCAGCAGGCCCTTGGCCATCGACATGGGCAGGTAGGGGATGCCGCTCTTCTCGACCAGTGCGCGGATGTCGGCATCGGCCTGCGCGTAGGCAGCGCCCTTGCCCAGCAGGATCAGGGGGCGCTTGGCCTCCTTGAGCAGGTCCAGCGCACGCTTGACCGATTCATTCGAAGGGATCTGTGCCGGGGCCGGGTCGACCACCTTGATCAGCGAATGCTTGCCCGCCTCGGCGTCCATGACCTGGCTGAACAGCTTGGCCGGCAGGTCCAGGTACACGCCGCCGGGACGGCCGGACAGCGCGGCGCGGATGGCGCGTGCGATGCCCACGCCGATGTCCTGCGCATGCAGCACGCGGAAGGCGGCCTTGCACAGCGGCTTGGCGATGGCCAACTGGTCCATCTCCTCGTAGTCGCCCTGCTGCAGGTCGACGATCTCGCGCTCCGAGGAGCCGCTGATGAGGATCATCGGGAAGCAGTTGGTTGTGGCGTTGGCCAGCGCGGTGAGGCCGTTGAGGAAGCCGGGTGCCGACACCGTCAGGCAAATGCCGGGCTTCTGCGTCAGGAAGCCGGCGGCGGCGGCGGCGTTGCCCGCGTGCTGCTCGTGGCGGAAAGAGATCACGCGCATGCCTTCGGCCTGCGCCATGCGGGTGAGGTCGGTGATTGGAATGCCCGGCAGACCGAAGATCGTGTCGATGCCGTTGAGCTTGAGCGCATCGATCACCAGATGGAAGCCATCGGTGGTTTCGCGTTGCGGCGCTTCGTCCGCGATGCTCTTGATGGCACGAGCGATCGCCGGGTCGAGCGCCGCTTCCTGCTTGTCCGTGGTGACTGAAGACATGTCTCTCCTTAGTGCGTTTTGCCTGAACGGCCCGACTATGATTCGCGGCATGCCGTCGGCGCGTTGACCAAAGTCAACTTTCGCGAAAACGACGCCGGCAGGGTGTGCGGAGACCTACGCCGAGAGAACAAAACGACCCCATGACCTTGTTGGAAAACCACCCGGAGAAAAACATCATTCGTCTCCAGCTCCGGGAAAACGTGGTGCTCAAGGACCTGAGCGACAGCGAGCGAACCGAACTCGAGAGCCACCTGGTGGTGGTGGAGGGCAACAAGGGCGATTTCCTGCTGCACCAGGGCGTGCGCGAGATGGCCCAGTACTTCATCCTCGACGGCATCCTCAAGCGCGTGGTGAGCAACGCGGAGGGCAAGGAGATGATCCTGCGCTTCGCCGACGAGAACGAGATGGAGACCAGCTATGCCGCGCTGCGCCTGGGCACGCCCACGCCCTACGGCATCGTCTGCGTGACCAAGGCCCGCGTGGCCACGCTGCCGCTCAAGGAGTGGATCGCCTTCCTCAACCGGCATTCGGAGGCCAAGGAGCACTTCGAGTACGCGGTGATGAAGGGCATGAGCGAGATCATGGCCCACACCATCACGCTGCACCTGCTGGACGCGCCGGGCCGCGTGCACCGCTTCATGCGCAAGCACCCCGAGCTCATCGACCGCATTCCGCGCAAGGAGCTGGCTTCCTACCTCAACCTCTCGGCGGAAACCCTGAGCCGCCTTCGCGCCAAGGGAAAAATCTAGCCATCCGCGGCGTGGAGCTGAAAAAGACAAGGCGCCCGCGGGCGCCTTTTGTCCTTTCATGCCTTGCGATGAATCAATCGACCGGCCGTTCCTTGTGGAATTCATCCTTCTTGGGCGTCTTGATGAAAGCCACCAGCTTGCCCAGCAGCGGCCAGAACAGCATCAGAAGCGCCAGCGTCGTGATGCTGCCCACCAGGGGGTTCGCGAACATGATCATCACGTCGCCCTGCGAGACCAGCATGGCCTGGCGGAACGAGTCCTCGGCCTTGTCCCCCAGCACCAGTGCCAGCACCAGCGGCGCGAGCGGGAAGTCCAGCTTCTTGAACAGGTAGCCCACCACGCCGAAGCCCAGCATGAACCAGATGTCCAGCATCGCGTTGTGCACCGTGTAGGCCCCGATGGCGCAGATCACGATGATCACCGGCGCGATGATCGAGAAGGGGATGCGCAGGATCGACGCGAACAGCGGCACCGTGCTCAGCACCACGACCAGGCCCACGATGTTGCCCAGGTACATGGAGGCGATCAGGCCCCAGACGAAGTCCTTCTGCTCCACGAAGAGCAGCGGTCCGGGCTGCAGGCCCCAGATCAGCAGGCCACCCAGCAGCACGGCGGCGGTCGGCGAGCCCGGGATGCCCAGGGCCAGCATGGGCAGCAGGGCGCTGGTGCCGGCGGCGTGGGCGGCGGTCTCGGGCGCGATCACGCCTTCCATCTCGCCCTGGCCGAACTTGTTGCCGTTCCTGGACATCTTCTTGGCCAGGCCGTAGCTCATGAACGAGGCCGGCGTGGCGCCACCGGGGGTGATGCCCATCCAGATGCCGATCAGCGAGCTGCGCACCGAGGTGACCCAGTACTTGGGCAGCTGTGCCCAGGTCTTGAGCACCACCTTCGGATCGATCTTCGCGCTCTTGCCCTGGAACTCGAGGCCTTCTTCCATCGACTGCAGGATCTCGCCGATGCCGAACAGGCCGATCACCGCGATCAGGAAGTCGAAGCCGCGCATCAGCTCGGTCTGGCCGAAGGTCAGGCGCAGCTGGCCGGTGACGGTGTCCATGCCCACGGCGGCAAGCGCGAAGCCCAGCGCCATCGAGGCCAGGATCTTGAAGGGCGAGCCCTTGCCCATGCCCACGAAGCTGCAGAAGGTGAGCAGGTACACGGCAAAGAATTCGGGCGAGCCGAACTTCAGCGCGAACTTGGCCACCAGCGGCGCCATGAAGGTGATCATGATCACCGCCACCAGCGCGCCGATGAAGGACGAGGTGAAGGCGCTGGTGAGTGCTTCGCCGGCGCGTCCCTGCTGTGCCATGGGATAGCCGTCGAAGGTGGTGGCCACCGACCAGGGCTCGCCCGGGATGTTGAAGAGCACCGAGGTGATGGCGCCGCCGAAGAGGGCGCCCCAGTAGATGCACGACAGCATGATGATCGCCGAGGTCGGCGACATCGTGAAGGTCAGCGGCAGCAGGATGGCCACGCCGTTGGCGCCGCCCAGGCCCGGCAGCACGCCGATGAGCACGCCCAGGATGATGCCGACGAACATCAGCAGGATGTTCATCGGGCTGATGACCACCGAAAAGCCCTGCATCAGGGCATTGAGTTCTTCCATTTCCCGTGGCTCCGATCAGTAACCGAGGAAGGCGAGCGGATCGAATGCACCCTTGTACAGGGGCACTTTGAACCACACCTCGAACATGCAGAAGAAGACGACGTTGATCAGCACCGCGGCAAGCACGCTCTTGATCCACGAGTACTTGCCCAGCACGATCATGAACAGGGCGATGTAGATGGCCGAGGCCACGTAGATGCCCACCAGCGAGATGGCCCCCACGTACACGATGGCCGGCAGCAGCACCGACATCACGCGCCCGAGTTGCACGCGGTCCACGAACACCTCGGTGTTGCGCTCCTTGCCCAGCACGGACTGGTAGAGGATGCCAAGCGAGGAGATCGTGATGATCAGCCCGATGTAGAAGGGAAAGTAGCCCGAGCCCGGGCCGTCGCTGGTCCAGCCCGCGCCGAGGCGGCGGCTCTCGACGATCACGACGATCCCGACCACCAGCAGCACTGCCGCCACCACCGCTTCCACCACCCAGGTGGCAATGCCCGTCCGGGCTGTCTCCTCATGCTCCATCGATCATCTCCATCGTAGGTCTCAAGAAAGAATCAGGCAGCACCGCCCCCCGCCACCCGGCGGGCCGGGCGGCTTCGGTCCTTGCAGGGACGCGCGATGGGGCGGTGGCTGTCGAAGAAGGCGCGCGCTTACTTGGGCGCCATGAAGCCGGCTTCGGTCATCAACGTCTTGTGGGTGGCCTCGGCATCGGTCAGCCACTTCTTGAAGGGGTCGCCAGACATGAAGGTCTGGTTGAAGGCACCCTTCTCCATGTACTCGGCCCAGTCCGGCGTGGCCTTGACCTTGTTGAGCAGGTCCACGTAGAAGGCCAGCTCATCGGGCTTCACGCCAGGCGCCATGAAGATGCCGCGCAGCATGGTGTAGGCCGTGGGCACGCCGGCCTCCTTGCAGGTGGGGATGTCGTTCCAGGACTGGGTGTCGGTCACCTTGGCCTTGTAGGGCATGCGCTGGTCGTCGAACACGCACTGCGCGCGAAGCTTGCCGGCGCGCCACTGGGCCACGGCCTCGATCGGGTTGTTCACCGTCGAGTTGATGTGGCCGCCCACCAGTTGCACCGCCACCTCGCCGCCGCCCTTGAAGGGCACGTAGATGAACTTGGTGCCGGTGGCTTTCTCCAGTGCCACGGTGATGATCTGGTCTTCCTGCTTGGAGCCGGTGCCGCCCATCTTCATCTTGCTCGGGCCCGCGGCCTTGGTGGCCGCGATGTATTCGTTGGCCGACTTGTAGGGCTCGTCGGCGTTGGTCCACAGGACGAACTGGTCCAGTGCCATCATCGCGACGGGCGTCATGTCCTTCCAGTTGAAGGGCACGCCGGTGGCCATGGGCGTGGTGAACAGGTTGGACAGGGTCACGACGATCTTGTGTGGATCGCCCTTGGCTTCCTTGATGGCGAGAAAGCCTTCGGCACCGGCGCCGCCCGACTTGTTGACGACGATCAGCGGCTCCTTCATGAGCTTGTGCTTGACCACGATGCCCTGGATCAGGCGGGCCATCTGGTCGGCGCCGCCGCCGGTGCCTGCGGGTACCACGAATTCAACTGGCTTGGTGGGTTCCCATGCGAAGGCTGGCGCCGTGGCGGCCAGCGCCAGCAAAGCTGCGGCGCAGACTTTCGTACGACAGGAAAGGACGCGGGACGCAAGGCTCTTGATCATGTTGTCTCCTAAGTTGTTGCGGCTCTCTTCTTGGCTCGATTCAGATTGCTTTCGAGTTCCTTTCTAACGATCGCAGATGCTGCGCGTTGGAAAACGTTCACTAATTGACCGAAGTCAATTTCTCGAAGAATCAATATCGGTATCAACCCGCGCCTTGCCGCGGGCGAAGGCACGAGGGTCCTGCGCGGCGAGCGCGCGCACATGCGCAGGAGTGGTGTGTGCCGCGGGCGCGTGCGGGCCGTCAGGCCTGCATCAGCGCGCGCACATGCGCGGCCGTGCCGCTGGCCAGGGCCTGAAGGCTGTAGCCGCCTTCGAGGATGGACACCACGCGGCCCTGCGCGGTGGCGTCGGCGATCTTCATGAGCTCGGCGGTGACCCAGTGGAAGTCGTCGTCGGTGAGGCTCAGGCCGCCCAGCGGATCCTTGAAGTGCGCATCGAGCCCGGCCGAGATGATGAGCAGCTCGGGCTCGAAGCGGCGCAGCGGTGGCAGCAGGTCTTCCGTGATGCGCGATCGGAAGGTGGGCGAGTCGCAGGCCATGGACAGCGGCACGTTCACGATGTTGTTCGCCACGCCGTGCTCCTGGCGCGCGCCGGTGCCCGGGTAGAAGGGCGACTGGTGCGAGGAGCCGTAGAAGAGCTCGCCGTCGTTCCAGAACGCGTGCTGCGTGCCGTTGCCATGGTGCACGTCGAAGTCCACCACCGCGATGCGCTGCAGCCCGTGCGCCTGGCGCGCGTGCAGCGCGGCGATGGCCGCCTGGTTGTAGACGCAGAAGCCCATCGCGCGGTCCGCCTCGGCGTGGTGGCCGCAGGGGCGCGTGGCGCAGAAGGCGTTGCGTGCCTCCCTGGCCATCACCGCATCGACCGCGGCACAGGCCGCGCCCACGCAGCGCATCACCGCCGCCAGCGTGCCGGGCGACATGATGGTGTCGCCCGCATCGAGCAGCTGGTAGCCCTCCATGGGTGCCATGGCTTCCACGCTGGCCACGTAGTCGGGCGTGTGCACCAGCAGCACCTGCTCGCGGGTGCCCAGCGGCGCCTCGCGCCAGCGTGCCTTGGCGAATTCCGGCGCTTCCAGCGCCGCCAGCACCGCGCGCAGCCGTTCGGGCGATTCGGGGTGATGCGGTCCGGGGCGGTGCTCCAGGCAGTCGTCGTGGGTGTAGATCAGGGTGGTCATGCGTGAAACCCGATGGAGCGAAGGCCGGGGTTGGCCGGTGGAGAAGGGCGGCGCGCCGGCACTTGTTGGCGTGCGCCCATCGAAGAACGAGGGTTTTCCCCCAGATTCGGGAAAACCCTATAAAATTGTGTCAATTCGCAGAATCCACATAGGAGTTCCCTTCCATGTCCGCGCTGAACCCGTCCACTTCCGCATCTGCCGTTTCCGGTGGTTTTTCCGGTGCGTTGAAGACCTTCGCCGATGAAGCTTCGGCCCTGATCCAGGCCCTGCTCAACCCGGGCCAGATCCTGCGCGAGGTGGAGCAGATGCGCACGCTGCTGAAGGCCGCCCACGCGGCCGAAGCCACCGACCCGGCACGGGCCGCGCAGCTGCGCGCCAGGGCCGCGCGCGTCGGCCTGAACTGAGCTTCGTTTCTGACGCACGGAAGTCCGCATTCGTCGCGGATTCTGTGTGGGGCGACGCGGCGCCGCGCTTGACCCGCGTCAAGTTTTCGCAGCACGCGTCCTAGGCTTTTTCCCCATGTCCCCTGGCGCCGGCGCCGTCTCTCGGTAGCTGCCGGCCGTTTCGCGCAGGCCTTCCAGCGCCTCGTGCAGGGCCGCCTGCTCGGTGCCCGCCGCGTAGACCGCGTAGGCCGGGTAGAGAAACTCCGGCGTGTCGGGCACCCGGTACAGCCGACCTGCCTCCAGGTGAGGCCGCACCACCTCCTGGCGGAAGTAGCCGGTACCGCCGGCCGTCAGCACGTACTCCAGCCCCAGCGGCCCCAGCCCGGCCTGCAGCGGTGCATTCGAGAGTTGCGGAAAGGCCAGCCCATGCTGCGCCTCGAACTCCGGCCCCCAGTCCACGTTCACGTAGTCCGCCGCCTCCAGCGTCCGCAGCCCGGGCTGGCTGCTGACCATCACCAGCCGTTCCTCGATCAGCAGTTCCACCCGCAGGCCGGGCTTCTGCTGCGGGGCGTAGGCAATCGCCACGTCGAGCACGCCGCTGGCCACCTGGTCGAGCAGCTCGTGCGGCGGGCCGACCGTGCAGCGAAGCGCCAGGTCGGGGGCGCGTTCGCGCATGCGCACCAGCCAGCGCGGAAGCAGTGGGTGCCACAGGCTGATCTCGCAGCCCAAAGCCAACGCCGCGCGGCGCCCCGCCGGCACCGCCACCTGCTGGCGCGCGCGTTCCCAGACCTGCACGAAGGTGCGTGCGTGGGGCATGAAGCGCTCGCCGGCGGGCGTCAGCACGGCCCCCGACTTGTTGCGCACGAAAAGCTGGCGGTCCAACTGTTCTTCGAGGCTTCGCACGCGTGCGCTCACGGCGGTCTGCGTCACGTGCAGGCGCTCGGCCGCGCGCTGGAAGCTGTGGCTGTCGGCAATGGCCAGGAAGGTCTGGGCCAGGGGGATGTCCATCGGCGTTTGCCTCCAGATCAATGCAAATAAAGTGCATTGATAAGGCAATAAAACTCGTTGTACTTATATCGGTGTAGACCCTAGGATCGCCGCATCACAACAACGGAGCAACGCAATGTCCACTGCCGAACAGATCCTCTCTTCCACCGCCCAGCCCAGCCGCCTGCAAGCCGCCCTCGGCACTTTCGCTGCCGAAGCCGCGACGCTGCTCGGAGCGCTGCTTCAGCCCGGTCGCGTGCTGTCCGAAGTGGAGCAGATGGGAAAGCTGCTCACGGCCGCCAATTCGCTGGACGCCAGCGACCCGGACCGCGCCACACTGCTGCGCCGCCGTGCCGCACGCATCGGCCTGAACTGAGCCTTTTGCCTTCTCCTAGGGAAGCCGCTAGGTTGCCGCTTTCCGAAGGCGCATGGTAAGAACCGGTCATGGGAGCCTAGCCATGATTCGGAGAGGCCATGCAGAACGACAACGGAGACAAGCGCGCCCCGATGCGCGCGAACGGCGAGCGTGACGATGCCCTGGGCGCAAGAACCGCCTTGTGCGGCCGCGCGTTGAAGGTGGTGATCGCGCTCGTTGCGCTGGCGGCCGTGGCCGCCTCGGTGCCCGCCCTGGCGCGCGCCGACTTCCCCATCGCAAGCCTGCTCATCTACAGCATCGGCATGGGCTTCATCGCCATCCCGCTGCTGCTGTACCACGAGTGGCTGCTCAAGCGTCTTTCGCAAGGCATGGGCGGCACCAGCCCGACTGCCTGAATCCTTCTTATGAGCCCAGGTCAGCCAGGCGCGATGCGCGCAGCCGGCTGGGTGCGAGCGCGCCCGCCGAGTCCAGGATCGGGTAGGCGATCGAGCAGATGTGCGAGTTGATGCGTTTGAGCTCGCTGATCAGGTCGATGTGCAGCGAGCTGGTCTCGATGCTCGAGGTGGTCTGCTCCGCCAGCCGCAGCAGGTGCGTGCTGGCGTAGTGGTGCTCCAGCTCCCGGAAGCGCACCTTCTCTTCCAGCAGGCGCTGCGCGTCGTGCAGGTTGCCGACCAGGAACACGCTCATGCCCAGGCGCAGGTTGGCCAGCAGGCGCTCGTGCAGTTCCACGATCTCCTTCATGCCGGCTTCCGAGAAGTTGCGGTGCGGGCGGATCTTCTTGTCCTCGATATCGATGATCACCCGCTCGATGATGTCGCCGATCTGCTCCATGTTGATGGTGAAGCTGATGATGTCGGTCCAGCGACGGCTCTCCGCTTCACCCAGCGCCTCGCGCGAGATCTTGGTCAGGTAGTACTTGATGTCCGAGTAGAGGCGGTCGACGTCGTCGTCCATCTTGCGCAGCTCGGCGGCCAGCTTCAGGTCGTTGCGCCGGATCACCTCCAGCATGCCGATCAGCATGGTCTCGACCAGGTCGGCCTGGTGCATGGCTTCGCGCGCGGCGTTCGAAATCGCCAGGCTGGGCGTCGACAGCGCCGACGGGTCCAGGTGCTGCGGGCGGCGGCTGGAGGGCGGCTGCATCGGCTCTGGCATCAGCCGGGTCATGGCCCGTGCCACCCAGTCGGTCAGGCCGATGAACAGCACGCTCATCGCCACGTTGAGTGCCAGGTGGAACAGCACCACCACCTGCGGGTCTTCCAGGTGCGGACGCAGATAGCGCAGCCACAGGCCGATGCACGGTGCCGCCAGCGCCACGCCCAGGATCTTGAAAATCAGGTTGCCGATGGTCACCTGCCGCACCGGCGTCGATGACTTGGCGGTGGTCAGCACGGCCAGCAAGCCGCTGCCCAGGTTGGCGCCCAAGACCAGCCCCAGGGCCACGTCCATCGGCACCACGTTCGAGCTGGCCATGGCCGCCACCAGCAACACCACCGCGAGGCTGGAGTAGGCCAGCACCGCGAGCAGGGCGCCCAGCGTGATCTCCAGCAGCACGTCGCTGGTGAGCGAGGCCAGCAGCGCGCGAACCGGCGGTGCCGCGAACAGCGGGCCGGTGGCTGCCACCACCAGCTGGAGCGCCAGCAGCATCAGCCCCAGCCCGATGAGGATGCGGCCGAAGCGGCCCGCCTGCGTGGCCTGGCGCGAAACGTAGAGCACCACGCCGACGAAGATGAACAGCGGCGACAGCCAGGACAAATCGACCGAGAACAGCACGGCCATGAGGGCGGTGCCCACGTCGGCACCGCGCATCACCGCCAGCGCCGCCGGCAATGCCACGAGGCCCTGGCCGACGAAGGAGGAGGTCATGAGCGAGGTGGCGGTGCTCGACTGCACCAGCGCCGTGACCCCGATGCCCGACAGCGCCGCGGAGAAGCGGTTTCGCATGCTGTGCGCGAGGAAGTCGCGCAGGTTGGCACCGAACACGCCCATCACGCCGGTTCGAACGAGATGGGTTCCCCATACCAGCAGCGCGATGGCTGCCAGCAAGTTCAACAAATGCTTCATGAATGCGGACAACTATACGCGCCGGTTGGGCGCGCGTTGTGCGCTAGCGTTTGCGCCGCATGCGCAGCAGTTCGTCCAGGATGAGGCAGATGGCGCCCAGCGTGATGGCGCTGTCGGCGAGGTTGAAGGCAGGGAAGTGCCGGCCGCCCAGGTGGAAATCGAGGAAGTCGACCACGTAGCCGTGCATCATGCGGTCGATGACATTGCCGATGGCGCCGCCCAGGATCAGCGCCATGGACATCGAGAACAGCCGCTGCCCCGCATGCGAGCGCAGCATCCAGGTGATGAACACGGCGGCGGCCACGCCGATGCCGGTGAACATCCAGCGCTGCCATCCCGCCGCATCGGCCAGGAAGGAGAATGCCGCGCCGGTGTTGTGCGCCCGCACGATGTTGAAGAAGCTGGTCACCACCGTCTGGTCGCCATAGCGGTAGTTGCCCAGGATCACCGCCTTGGTGAACTGGTCCGCGATGACGATCAGGAGGGCGATGAGCAGCCAGGGCCAGATGGCGGCCCGGCCGCTGCTGGCGAGAGTAGGAGTGCCGCTCATCATGCAATGCGGCGCTCTTCGCCCGCGCCGAACAGGTTGCTGGTGCAGCGGCCGCACAGCGTGGGATGGTCCACGTCATGGCCGACGTCGGTGCGCCAGTGCCAGCAGCGCTCGCACTTGAGCGCCGTGCTGGGCTGAACCTGCACCGCCAGCTCGGGTGCCGAGAGAAGCTCGACGGCCGAGGTGATCAGCACGAACTTCAGGTCGTCGCCCAGGCTGGCCAGCAGGGCGTGGTCCGCCTCGTTGGCCGAGAGGCTGATGTTGGCCTGCAGGGAGGAGCCCACCTTGCCTTCGGCGCGCACGTTCTCGATCTCCTTGTTGACCACGTCGCGCACCTCGCGGATGCGGTTCCACCTGGCCAGCAGCGCCTCGTCGGGCTCGCCCAGCGCCAGGTAGGTCTGGGTGAAGATCGACTGGCCCTTGTCCTCGCCGGTGGCGCAGATGGCCCAGGCTTCCTCGGCGGTAAAGCTCAGGAAGGGCGCCATCCAGCGCAGCATGGCCTGGGTGATGTGCCACAGGGCCGTCTGCGCGCTGCGGCGCGCCTTGGAGCCGGCGCCGGTCGTGTAGAGGCGGTCCTTGAGCACGTCCAGGTAGAAGGCGCCCAGGTCCTCGCTGCAGTAGACCTGCAGCTTGGACACCACGGGGTGGAACTCGTAGACCTTGTAGTGCGCCAGGATCTCGGCCTGGAACTGCGCCGCGCGGCTGAGCGCGAAGCGGTCGATCTCCAGCATCTCCTCGAAGGGCACCAGGTCCTTCTCGATGTCGAAGTCGCTGGTGTTGGCCAGGAGGAAGCGCAGCGTGTTGCGGATGCGGCGGTAGGCATCCACCACGCGGGCGAGGATCTTGTCGTCGCCGGCGATGTCGCCCGAGTAGTCGCTCGCGGCCACCCACAGGCGGATGATCTCGGCGCCCAGCTTCTTGCTGACCTCCTGCGGGTCGATGCCGTTGCCCAGCGACTTGCTCATCTTGCGGCCCTGGCTGTCCACGGTGAAGCCGTGCGTCAGCAGGCCGCGGTAGGGCGCGCGGCCGTACAGGGCGCAGGCCAGCAGCAGCGAGGAATGGAACCAGCCGCGGTGCTGGTCATGGCCTTCCAGGTAGAGGTCGGCCTCGGGGCCGGTCTCGTGGAATTGCGGCGCGTGCGTGCCGCGAAGCACGTGCTGGAAGGTGGAGCCGGAGTCGAACCACACCTCCAGGATGTCGGTGCTCTTGGTGTAGTGCGGCGCGTCCTGCGCGCCCAGGATCTCTTCCGCGCTCACGCGGCTCCAGGCCTCGATGCCGCCCTGCTCGACGATGGTCGCGGCCTGGTCGAGGATCTCCATGGTGCGCGGGTGAAGCTCGCCCGAATCCTTGTGCAGGAAGAAGGGGATGGGCACGCCCCAGCTGCGCTGGCGCGAGATGCACCAGTCGGGCCGGTTGGCGATCATGTCGTGCAGGCGCGCCTTGCCGTTCTCCGGATAGAAGCTGGTCTCCTCGATGGCGGCCAGCGCCATCTGGCGCAGCGTCTGCCCGGCCTTGTCCTTCGTGAACACGCCTTCGCCTTCGTCCATGCGGATGAACCACTGGGCGGCCGCGCGGTAGATCACCGGCGTCTTGTGGCGCCAGCAGTGCGGGTAGCTGTGGCTGATGGTCTCGGTGGTGAGCAGGCGGCCGGCATCGCGCAGCGCGGCGATGATGACCGGCACGGCCTTCCAGATGTTCTGGCCGCCGAAGAGCGGGAAGTCGGGGGCGTAGGAGCCGTTGCCCTGCACCGGGTTCAGGATGTCGTCGTACTTCACCCCGTGCGCGATGCAGGAGTTGAAGTCGTCCACGCCGTAGGCCGGCGACGAGTGCACGATGCCGGTGCCGTCGGTGGCGGTGGCGTAGTCGGCCAGGTACACGGGCGAGAGGCGGCGGTAGCCCGCGTCCACGTCGTACAGCGGATGCTCGAACTCCAGCCCGCCCAGCTTCTCGCCCTTGACGGTGGCCAGCACCTTGCCGTCCAGCGCGTAGCGGTTCATGCACATCTCGACCAGCGAGGCGGCCAGCACCAGCAGGCCCCGCTCGGTGTCGACCAGCGAGTACTCCAGCTCGGGGTTGAGGTTGAGCGCCTGGTTGGCCGGGATGGTCCAGGCGGTGGTCGTCCAGATGACGATGAAGGCGTCCTTGTCCAGCTTCGGCAGGCCGAAAGCCGCGGCCAGCTTCGCCGGCTCGTGCGACTTGAAGGCGACGTCCAGCGTCTGGCTCTTCTTGTCCTGGTACTCGATCTCGAACTCGGCCAGCGAGGAGCCGCAGTCGAAGCACCAGTACACGGGCTTGAGGCCGCGATAGACGAAGCCGCGCTCGATCACGCGCTTGAAGGCGCGGATCTCGCCCGCCTCGTTGGCGTAGTCCATGGTCTTGTACGGATGCGTCCACTCGCCCAGCACGCCCAGGCGCTGGAAGTCGACCATCTGCTGCGCGATCTGCTCGGTGGCATAGGCGCGGCTCTTGGCCTGCATCTCGTCGCGGCTGAGGTTGCGGCCGTGCTTCTTCTCGATGGCGTTCTCGATCGGCAGGCCGTGGCAGTCCCAGCCGGGCACGTACAGCGCGTCGTAGCCTTCCAGCTGGCGCGCCTTGGTGATCATGTCCTTCAGGATCTTGTTGACTGCGTGGCCCATGTGGATCTGGCCGTTGGCGTAGGGCGGGCCGTCGTGCAGGATGAACCGGGGCGCGCCGTGGCGCGCGTCGCGCAGGCGCTGGTAGCGGCCTTCCTGGTTCCATTCCTTGACCCAGCCCGGCTCGCGCCTGGTCAGGTCGCCGCGCATGGGGAAGGGCGTGTCGGGCAGGTTCAGCGTGGCGCGGTAGTCGGTGGCGGCCGCGCTGTCTTCGGTGGGGGTGTCAGCCATGGTGTGTCCGTGAGAATTCCGAGGTGTCCTGGGCAGCGCCGCCTTCAGGCAGCGCCAACGAATGGGGTTCTTCAAGGACGCGGCAAGTGCCGGCAGGCGTCCTCGTACTGGGGACCGGCGGAAAGAATTCTTGGCAGCAGCGAGGGCGATCGGGTTGCGAAGCGCCAGGCGGAAGCGAAGCCAGACCTTCCGCCGCTCAAATTCGGTCGCGCGAGGTCTGCCGGTGGGTGGACCCGAAGAACGCACGCGCGTCGTCCCGGTCCTTGGCGATACCCGCCGTCAGGGCCTCGAGGCTGTTGTAGCGCAGCTCGTCGTGCAGTTTGTGCAGGAGTTCCACGCGCACGATTTTACCGTAGGCGCCTTCGGCGCCCAGGTGGGCAGGCCATTCGAGGCAGTGCGTCTCCAGCAGCACCCGCCCGCCGTTGACGTCGTTGGCGTCCAGCGAGGGACGCACGCCCAGGTTGGCCACGCCCGGCAGGGGCGTTTCGGACAGGCCGTGCACCAGCACCGCGAAGATGCCGCTGGCGGCCGGCTTCCAGTGCTTGAAGCGCAGGTTGAGGGTGCGAAAGCCGTCGTCGCGCCCCGGCTCGGTCGCGCCGAGGCCGCGGCCCAGCTTGCGGCCGTGCACCACGTGGCCCGAGATGGCGTAGGGGCGGCCCAGCAGGGCTTGGGCGTGGGCCATGTCGCCGGCGGCCAGGGCCTCGCGCACAGCCGAGCTGGAGACGCGCTGGCCATGCACCTCGTAGCTCATCATGCGGGCCACGTCGAAGCCGCGCGCCGCGCCGGCCGCGTCCAGCATGGCGTAGTCGCCGACCCGCTTGGCGCCAAAACGGAAGTCGTCGCCCACGAGCACGTAGCGTGCACCCAGGCCCTGGATCAGCACGTCTTCGATGAAGGCCTCGGCCGGGCGGCCGGCCAGGCGCGCGTCGAAGGGCAGCACCACGGTCTGGTCGACACCGCATGCGGCCAGCTCGCTCAGCTTGTCGCGCAGGGTGCCGATGCGTGCGGGGGCCAGTTCGGGCTTGCGGGCCATCTGGGCGAAGTAGTCGCGCGGGTGCGGCTCGAAGGTCATCACGCAGCTGGGCACGCCGCGATGGCGCGCCTCCGTGGTCAGCAGCGCCAGCATGGCCTGGTGCCCCCGGTGCACGCCGTCGAAGTTGCCGATCGTCAGCGCACAGGCCGGGGCCACGCCCGGATGACGGAAACCGCGGAAGATCTGCATGGGTGGAGTATCTTTTTGATAGCACGCCGTGCCCGGCCGATGGCCCCTGGCAGGCTGTTTGTCATGAAAGCGGTATATATTGTGACGCGTTGATCGGCATCGATTGCCCCGGTTCCTGTTTTGTACGAGGAGGCGTAGGTGGTGAAGGTCTTGAAGCTGTCGGCCCAAGGGCTGCCGCAGTCGTGGATATCGCTGGAACAGGCGGTCACCCACTATGCGGCGGATGAGGTGCGCTGGGAAGTCGGCGCACAGGTGGCGCTGTTCCGCGGCGGCCACAACGCCGTCACGGGTCAGCAGTCGCAGATCGCCGTCAACAGCATCATCGGCACCAAGGGCGTGCCCAAGATCAATCCCTTCGCGCAGCGCCCCGGGCTCACCAACAGCAAGCTCTTCGCGCGCGACCGCAACATCTGCGCCTATTGCGGCGGCCATTTCCACGACGAGGACCTGACCCGCGAGCACATCCGGCCCTTCGCCCAGAACGGCGTCGACACCTGGATGAACGTGGTCACCGCCTGCCGGCCCTGCAACCACCGCAAGAGCAACCGCACGCCCGAGCAGGCCGGCATGGCATTGCTCTACACGCCCTACGTGCCGAGCCTCTGGGAAGACTTCATCCTGCGCAACCGCCGCATCCTGGCCGACCAGATGGAGTTCCTGATGGCGCACCTGCCGCACAACTCGCGCTTGCACGGCTAGCAGCCCCGCCCAGGAAAAGAAAAACGCCCGCAGGCGCTAAGCCTGCGGGCGTTTTGTCTTGTTCTCGCGCTGGATCGATCAAGCAAAGACGCCGGCCGTGTCCTGCATGCGCGCCGCCACCTCGCCCAGGTGGTGCAGCGAGTCGCCGAAAGTCATTTCCATCTGCGTGAGCTTGCGGAAGTAGTGGCTGACGATGTATTCGTCCGTCACGCCGATGCCGCCGTGCAGCTGCACCGCGTTCTGGCTGACGTAGCGCATCGACTGGCCCACCTGGTACTTCGCGCGGGCAATCGCCTGGCGGCGCTCGGCCGCCGGGGCGTTGAGCTTGAGGCTGGCGTAGTAGCTCATCGAGCGGGCCAGCTCCAGCTGCATCTTCATGTCGGCCGCGCGGTGGCGCAGGGCCTGGAAGCTGCCGATCAGCACGCCGAACTGCTTGCGCGTGTTGAGGTACTCGACCGTGATGGCCAGGGTCTTCTCCATCACGCCCACGGCCTCGGCGCAGAGGGCAGCGATGCCGATGTCCACGGCGTTCTCCAGCACCGGCAGGCCGTCGGCGGCGATGAGCGTGGCGGCGGCGTTGCTCAGCACCACTTCGGCAGCGCGGCTGCCATCCTGCGTGCCGTAGCCCTTCGTCTCGACGCCGCTGGCGGCGCGCTCGACCAGGAAGAGGGCGATCCTGCCGTCCGCCTGCGCGGGCACGAGGAAGGCATCGGCCTGGTCGCCGGCCGGCACCAGGCTCTTGGTGGCCGACACGGTCCAGCCGTTGGCCCCCTTGCTGGCCTTGGCCTCGCAGACGTCGAGCTTGTAGCGCGCCTTGCGTTCCTGGTAGGCCAGCACCACCAGCGCCTGGCCGCCGGAGATGCGCGGCAGCCAGTTGTCCTTGGTGTCCTGGTCGGCGTGGGCGGCCAGCACGGCGCCGGCGATGAAGGATTGCGCCAACGGCTCCAGCACGATGCCGCGGCCCAGCTCTTCCATCACCACCATGCCTTCGACCGGACCCATGCCCAGGCCGCCTTCGTCCTCGGGGATGTACAGGCCGGCCAGGCCCAGCTCAGCCAGTTCGTCCCAGGCTTCGCGGGAGAAGCCGCCTTCCTTTTCGATGGCCTGGCGGCGCTCGAAGGTGTAGCCCTTTTCGACCCACTTGGCGACGGCCTCGCGCAGCTGCTGCTGGTCGTCGGAAAAATTGAAGTCCATTTTGTATTCCTTAGCGAAGCTCTTGCTGGAGCCCCCTCTCGGAGGGGGCGCGGGGGAGCAGTCTGTTCGCGCACGGCGCGAACCCTGCTCGGCGTCAGCCGAGCAGGGTTTGCGCCACGATGTTTCGTTGCACTTCGTTGGAACCACCGTAGATGGTGGTCTTGCGCATGTTGAAGTAGGTGCTGGCCAGCGGCGCCAGTTCAGGATGGCCGCCGGGGAAGTTGCCCTGCCAGCCCGCTTCCATGGCCTCGCGGATGAGCGGCAGCGAGTAGGGGCCGCCCGCCAGCATCATCAGTTCGCTGTAGCGCTGCTGGATCTCGCTGCCGCGGATCTTCAGCAGGCCCGCGATGTCCAGCGAGTTCTTGCCCGATTTCTCGGCCGAGAGAACGCGCAGCACCAGCATCTCGAGGGCGACCACGTCCACCTCGAGCTTGGCAATCTCGTCGCGCAAGCGCGTGTCGTCCCAGGCCCCTTCCTTCTTGGCGATGCGCTTGAGGCGCTCGAGTTCGCGCTTGGCGCGGTTCACGTCGGCGATGTTGGTGCGCTCGTGCGAGAGCAGGTGCTTGGCATAGGTCCAGCCCTTGTTCTCCTCGCCGATCAGGTTCTCGGCAGGCACCTCGACGTTGTCGAAGAAGACGTCGTTCACCTCGTAGCCGCCGTCCATCAGCTTGATGGGGCGCACGGTCACGCCGGGCGACTTCATGTCCAGCACGATGAAGCTGATGCCGGTCTGCGGCTTGCCCTCGGTGCTGGTGCGCACGAGGTTGAACATCCAGTCGCCGTACTGGCCGAGGGTGGTCCAGGTCTTCTGGCCGTTGATGATGTACTTGTCACCCTTGCGCTCGGCGCGGGTGCGCACCGAGGCCAGGTCGGAGCCCGAGCCGGGCTCGCTGTAGCCCTGGCTCCACCACACTTCGCCGCTGGCGATGCCGGGCAGGAAGCGCTTGTGCTGCTCGGGCGTGCCGAAGGCCATGATCACCGGCGCCACCATCACGGGGCCGAAGGGGATGATGCGCGGCGCGCCGGCCAGCGCGGTCTCTTCCTCGAACAGGTGCTTCTGCACGGCGGTCCAGCCGGGGCCGCCGAATTCCTTGGGCCAGCCGTAGCCCAGCCAGCCCTTCTTGCCCAGGATCTTGGCCCAGCGCTGCAGATCGTCGCGCGTGAGTTCGAGGGCGTTGTGCACCTTGTGCGAAATTTCCTTGGGCAGGTTTTCCGCAACCCAGGCACGGATGTCTTCGCGGAACTTCTGTTCCTCGGGGGTAAAGGCCAAATCCATGGGATGTCTCCAGAGAATCCAAGTTTTTAGCACGCTCGTTCGCGCGGCCCAGTCCAAAACGCGACACAAGGATAATCCTCGTCTGCATGACGAAGAACATAGTGATTCTGATCTCGGGGGGCGGCTCCAACATGGCCGCGATCGTGAACGAAGCCAACTCCGGGCGCTGGGCAGAAAGATTCGGCGCCCGCGTGGCCGCCGTCATCAGCAACAAGGAGGAGGCCGAGGGCCTGGCCTTCGCGCGTGAACGCGGCATCGCCACAGAGGTAGTGAAGCACCGCGACTTCGCATCGCGCGAGGCCTTCGATGCGGCGTTGTCGGAGGTGATCGACCGGCACCAGCCGGCGCTGGTGGTGCTGGCCGGCTTCATGCGCATCCTCACCGCCGGTTTCGTGGCGCACTACGCGGGTCGGCTGATCAACATCCATCCATCCCTCCTGCCGGCCTTTCCGGGCCTGGACACCCATCAGCGCGCGATCGATGCGGGCTGCAAGGTGGCTGGTGCCACAGTCCACCAGGTCACGGCCGACCTGGACCTGGGCCCGATCCTGGCGCAGGCGGCGGTGCCGGTGATGCCGGGCGATACGCCCCAGTCGCTTGCCGCGCGGGTGCTCACCCAGGAACACGTCCTCTACCCCCGAGCCGTCGAGGCCTTCCTTGCGACATCGGTCACGGCCTGAGGCAATTTCACCACGGGCTTAATTCACGGAAGCCCTTGGTGCGTCGATTTCGCAGCTTGGCTGGCAATGTTGACGTTTAACATTCTTTTAAATTTGTAAGGGATTGATTTGGATCGGGCCGACTTTGTCCACCTGGTGCGTCTGAGCGAGCACGACAGTGCCGACGACAGCGCACGCTACAGGCGCGGCGTCGCGTTCTTCGCGGCGCTCGGCTACGCCTGGGTGCTCGCCTGCCTGGTGCTGGCAGTGGGCATCCTCGTCTGGATTGCCGCCTCCTTCGGCCGGCCGGGCCTGAGCAACTTCAACCGTGTCTGGCTGGGCGTGTTTGCGCTGGGCCTGCTGTCGGCGACCCTGCGGGCGTTGTGGGTCAGCCTCGACAAGCCCGAGGGCGTGCGGCTGGAGCGTGAAGACGCGCCGCGCCTGTTCGACGCGCTGGACCGCATCCGCGACCGCATCAACGGCCCGCCGGTCCACCACGTCTACCTCGACGGCGACTTCAACGCCAGCATCCGGCAGCTGCCGCGCTTCGGCCTGCTGGGGGGCGCCGTCAATTACCTGAGCGTGGGCCTGCCGCTGCTGATGGCGCTGGACCGCCGCCGGCTGCTGTCGGTGCTGGCGCACGAATACGGCCACCTGCGCGGCAACCACGGCCGGCTCAGTGCCTGGATCTACCGCACGCGCCTTTCCTGGCTCAAGCTCGACGAGAGCCTGCAGCGCAACGAAGGAATCATGGCCACGGTGTCGCAGGCCTTCTTCCGCTGGTACTTCCCGCGTTTTGCCGCCAAGACCTTCGCGCTGGCCCGCCAGGACGAGTACGAGGCCGACCGCATCTCGGCCAAGCTGCTGGGCACTTCGGTGGCGGCGGCCGCGCTGACCGAGATTGCCGTCAAGGGCGCCTGGTATGCCGAAAGCTTCTGGCAGGCCCACTGGGCACGTGCCGCCGCCGAAACCGAACCGGTCGGGCCCTTCACCACGCTGCGCGCGCAGCTGCGCGCCGCGCCGGAACCGGTGTTTGCCCGCGAGGCGCTGCGTGGCGCCATGCGCCGGGTGAGCGACGTGGACGACACCCACCCGGTCTTGCGCGACCGCCTCGAGGCATTCGAGGAAAAGGCTGTGCTTCCCGATTGGTCCGCCAAGCCCGCGCTGGACATGCTCGCCAACCAGGGGCAGAAGTGGGTCGAGCACTTCGACCACCAGTGGTGCCGCGACCACGCCAACGACTGGAAGCAGCACCACGGCTACCTGCTTCGGGTGCGCGAGCGCGTCGATGCGCTGGCCGCCAGCGCCGGGCGCAACAACGCCGACGAGATGGTCGAGTGGGCCGACCTGGAGCGCCGCCTGGACATGAACGCCGACGTGCGCGGCCGCTACGAGCGCGCCTTGGAGATCACGCCCGAGCATGCCGGCGCGCTGCGAGGCTATGTGC
Organism: Variovorax sp. OV329; assembly: GCF_900114785.1. Taxonomy (GTDB): domain Bacteria; phylum Pseudomonadota; class Gammaproteobacteria; order Burkholderiales; family Burkholderiaceae_C; genus Variovorax. Next base: position 32,489 of record NZ_FOUG01000010.1, on the reverse strand, counting down.
AGATGCTGCCGGCGCTGGATCGCGCGGCCCGCCTGCCGGCGCTCACGCGCCTGCACGATTCGGGCACGGCCAGCCGCTGGTGGGCGGCCAAGACCGCGGTCGCGCTGCTGGAGAACCCCGAGGCCGGTCCGCACGACGAGGCCGCGCTCAAGCAGTGGCGCGGCCGCCTGAAGGATGCCGAGGAGGCCGAACGCCGCGCCTGGGAAGAGATCACCGGCACGCCTTTCTTCAGCCAGATCGCGACGCACGACCTGAGCGATTTCGAGATGGGCGAACTGCAGGCGGACCTGGTTCGATGCCACCCCGTGTCGCGGGCCTGGCTGGTGCGCAAGACCTTGCGCGAGTTTCCCTGGCGCCGGGCCTACATCCTGTTCGTCGAGCTGCCCGGCCTGGTTGACGAGGAGCGCTACCAGTTGTGCCGCCAGCTCGAGCAGACACTGAGCCTGCCCGGTGCCGCACTGGTGCTGTGGGCCGGCCATTCACCCACGCTGCAGGACATCCAGCGCCACGCCCGCGTCCCGATCTGGACGCGCACCTTGCGCTGATCTGTCCTTGCCCTGCGCCGCCGGCGAGCGGGGCGATGGGACAATCGGGGGATGCACCCCAAAGCCTTGCTGGACACCACCGCCGAACTCGTCGGCCTGGTCCTGAAATTCGACCATCCCGCGGACGCCGTCGTCTCGCGCTACTTCCGCGAGCACCGCGAACTCGGCCCGCGCGAGCGCGCCACCCTCGCCGAGACCGTCTACAACGTCCTGCGCAACAAGCTGCGCTATGACCATTTCTCGCCATCCGGCAGCGGGCCGAAGGAGCGCCGGATGGCCATATTGGGCTTCCACGGGCCGCGCGACTTCCTTCACAGTGCACTCAACCCCGTGGAGTCCAACTGGCTGAAGGCCTGCGACGCCATCAAGCCGGACGACCTGCTGGAGCGCCATCGGCACAACCTGCCCGAGTGGCTGGTCGGCCCGCTGAAGGCGCAGGTCGGCGACGAGTTCTGGCCCCTGGCCGAATCCATGCTCAAGACCGCCCCGCTGGACCTGCGCGTCAATGCCCTGAACGACAAGCGGGCGGACGTGCGCGCCGAGCTGAAGCAGGCCGGCATCCCGGCAACGCCCACGCCGTACTCGCCCTGGGGCCTGCGCATCGACGGCAAGCCGCCGCTCACCAAGCTCGACGCCTTCACCCGTGGCGCCATCGAGGTGCAGGACGAAGGCTCCCAGCTGCTGGCCCTGCTGCTGGACGCCAAGCGCGGCGAGATGGTGGTCGATTTCTGCGCCGGCGCCGGCGGCAAGACCCTGGCCATCGGTGCCTGCATGCGCAACACGGGGCGGCTGTACGCCTTCGACGTGTCGGCGCATCGGCTGGATGCGCTCAAGCCCCGGCTGGCGCGCAGCAAACTCTCGAACGTCCACCCGGCGGCGATCGCCCACGAGCGGGATGACCGGGTCAAGCGCCTGGCCGGCAAGATTGATCGGGTCCTGATCGATGCCCCGTGCTCCGGCCTGGGGACCTTGCGCCGCAATCCGGACCTGAAATGGCGGCAATCACCGCAGGGTGTCGAGGAACTGACAGCCAAGCAGGCGGCCATTCTCCAGAGCGCATCCCGCTTGGTGAAATCCGGCGGGCGGCTGGTCTATGCGACCTGCAGCGTGCTGCCGCAGGAAAACGAGGCAATTGCAGAGGCTTTTGGCGCCGCCAACCCCGATTTCGAGATCCAGGACGCCGGCGAACTGCTGGCTGCCTTGAAGGTGGAAGGGGCAGCGCGCATGTGCAGCGGCGGCGATACCGGCACCCGCTACCTGCGGCTGTGGCCCCACCGGCACGATACCGACGGCTTTTTCGCGGCGGTCTGGAAACGCAAGTGAACTTGAATTGGGTGTTTCAACCTAATCGGCTGATTCGCTCCCTTTCCTGAGGGAAATCAAGGGTCTTTTTCGGGACGGTCCGGTAAAATAAGTCCTTAACCTGAGTGCCGTGCCTTCGCGCGGTCATGGAGAACCTAAGTTGTTTCTTACTGATTCTGCTGTTGTGAGCTCTGCCATCGACTGGCTCGCCAACGGCTTGTTGAATCTCAGTTGGTGGGAGATCGTGATCTACACCCTGGTGACCACGCACATCACGATCGCGTCGGTCACCATCTTCCTGCACCGTGCTCAGGCACACCGTGCCATGGAGCTGGGACCCATTCCTTCGCACTTCTTCCGTCTCTGGTTGTGGCTGGGCACCGGCATGGTGACCCGCGAGTGGGTCGCCATCCACCGCAAGCACCACGCCAAGTGCGAGACCGAGGAGGATCCGCACAGCCCGCAGACCCGCGGCATCGACACCGTGCTGTGGCGAGGCGCCGAGCTGTACCGTGCCGAGGCGAAAAACGCCGAGACCATCGCCAAGTTCAGTCATGGCGTGCCCGACGACTGGATCGAGCGCAACCTGTATTCGCGCTACAGCTGGCAGGGCGTGGGCCTCATGCTGATCCTGAACGTGGCGCTGTTCGGCGCGCTGGGCCTCACCGTGTGGGCCGTCCAGATGCTGTGGATCCCCATCACCGCCGCCGGCATCATCAACGGCATCGGCCACTACTGGGGCTACCGCAACTTCGAGGCCGCCGACGCCAGCACCAACATCTCGCCCTGGGGCCTGATCATCGGTGGCGAAGAGTTGCACAACAACCACCACACCTATCCCACCTCGGCCAAGTTCTCTGTCAAGAAGTACGAGTTCGACATCGGCTGGATGTACATCCGGGCGCTGCAGGCCATCGGCTGGGCCAAGGTCAAGAAGGTTCCGCCGAAGCTGCAGATGGGCGCCGTCCAGCCCGTGGCCGACGAGAAGACGCTGGAAGCCGTCATTGCCAACCGCTACGAAGTGATGGCCCGCTACGCCCGCGAAATGCGCCGCACCTGCAAGGCCGAGATCGAAGTGGTCAAGGCCAAGGGCGCCGACCTGTCGGTGCTCCAGGGCGCCAAGCGCTGGCTGCATCGTGACGACGACAAGGTGCCGGCTTCGGCCCGCCAGAGCCTGGCGCAGGCGCGTGCCGCCCACCCGGTGCTCGACAAGATGGTCACCATGCGCGAAGAGTTGCGCCAGATGTGGATGAGCACCAACCAGTCGCGCGAGCAACTCGCCGCCGAGCTGGCCGCCTGGTGCCACCGTGCCGAGGCGAGCGGCATCTCCGCCCTGAAGGACTTCTCGGTCCGCCTGCGCGCCGCCCGCGCCTGATCGCAAGTTCCCTCGTGAAAAGCCGACCTGCGGGTCGGCTTTTTTTTTCGCCCGTAGCACGCAGGCCTGTCGAGCGCGCAAGAAAAAACCCGCTGGATCACAGCGGGTTTCTTGCAAGGGAAGGGCTGGATTACTTCAGCTTGATTTCCTTGTACTGGACGTGCTTGCGTGCCTTGGGGTCGAACTTCATGATCGCCATCTTCTCAGGCATCGTCTTCTTGTTCTTGCTGGTCGTGTAGAAGTGGCCGGTACCCGCGGTGGATTCCAGCTTGATCTTTTCGCGTCCGCCTTTGCTCGTTGCCATGGTCGTGCTCCTTAAGCTTGGCCACGTGCACGCAGGTCTGCGAGCACGGCGTCGATGCCGTTCTTGTCGATCAGGCGCAGAGCAGCGCTCGAAACGCGCAGGCGAACCCAGCGGTTTTCGGTCTCGACCCAGAAACGGCGGTATTGCAGGTTCGGCATGAACCGGCGCTTGGTTTTGTTGTTGGCGTGGGAAACATTGTTCCCGACCATCGGGCCCTTGCCCGTGACTTCACATACGCGTGCCATGAGGACACTCTTTCATGAACAGCTGGCACCGCATCGACGTGAGTCGATCCAGGTGTGTTTCAGCTTGACCTCGCCAGAAAACGGGTGGCGGTAGCCCGGCTTGCCGAGATGCAAGAGCCGTTGCGGCCCGGTGCAGGGATTCACGGATTTCGGCAAAGCCAAGGATTATAGCCCGGAACGCCCCGGGCTGGCGGGTGGGCTTATTCCTGCTCGAGGAAGCGTTGGGCGTCCAGCGCCGCCATGCACCCCGTGCCGGCGCTGGTGATCGCCTGGCGGTAAACATGGTCCTGCACGTCGCCGGCGGCGAAGACGCCCGGCACGCTGGTCATGGTGGCCATGCCCTTGAGGCCCGACTGGGTCAGGATGTACCCGTCCTTCATCTCCAGCTGGCCCTGGAAGATGTCGGTGTTGGGATGGTGGCCGATGGCGATGAAGCAGCCCTTGAGGTCCAGGTCCTCGGTGGCGCCGGTCTGGGTGTTCTTCAGGCGGATGCCGGTCACGCCGGAGTCGTCGCCGAGCACCTCGTCCAGCGTGTTGTGCACCTTCAACTCGATCTTGCCTTCGGCGACCTTCTCGTGGAGCTTGTCCACCAGGATCGGCTCGGCCTTGAACTTGTCGCGGCGGTGCACCAGGGTCACCTTGCTGGCGATATTCGACAGGTACAGGGCCTCTTCGACGGCCGTGTTGCCGCCGCCGATCACGCAGACCTCCTGCTCGCGGTAGAAGAAGCCGTCGCAGGTGGCGCAGCCCGAAACCCCGCGGCCCATGAAGTTCGTTTCCGAGGGCAGTCCCAGGTACTTGGCCGAGGCGCCGGTGGCAATGATCAGCGCGTCGCAGGTGTAGGTATTGCTGTCACCGGTGAGCGTGAAGGGGCGCTTGCTGAAATCGACCTTGTTGATATGGTCGAACACGATCTGGGTCTTGAAGCGCTCGGCATGCTCCAGGAAGCGCTGCATCAGGTCTGGCCCTTGCACGCCGTGCACGTCGGCCGGCCAGTTGTCCACCTCGGTCGTGGTCATCAGCTGGCCGCCCTGGGCGATGCCGGTGATCAGCATAGGGCTCAGGTTGGCGCGTGCGGCATAGACGGCGGCGGTGTAGCCGGCGGGCCCGGATCCGAGAATGAGTACCTTGGCGTGTTGCGGGGTTGACATTGGGGAAAGCCTGTAAAAGATGTAAATGCACGCCCTGTGCGTGTACATTTTGAAGAAATGATGGATACGAAGTATCCGCGCCCGGTTCCAAATGGGCGTGACGATGATTTCAATGCGCGCGATTGTATGAATCCATTGGGTCGCGCCAATCAAGAGGGACTTTGAAGAATGTCGATGCTTTCCAACCTCGAACTCCTTCGGCGCGTGCCGCTTTTCTCGGCACTGACGGGTGCGCAGTCGGCAAGCATTGCAGACGCCATCGTCAAGAAGCGTTTCAAGCGAGCCGAGATGGTGGTGGAGCAGGGCAAGAAGTCCGACGCGCTCTACATCATCCTCACCGGCCGAGCCCGGGTCATGAGCACCGACAGCCGCGGCCGCGAGGTCATCCTGGCCACCCTGCAGCCGGGCGACTACATCGGCGAGATGAGCCTGATCGACGACGAGCCGCACTCGGCCACGGTTCGCACCGAGGTGCAGACCGACGTGCTCATGCTGGACCGCGAAGCCTTCTCGCGCTGCCTGCCCGAGACCAACTCCATGTCCTTCAACATCCTGCGCGGCCTGGTGGCGCGCCTGCGCCACGCCGACCGCAAGATCGAGTCGCTGGCGCTGATGGACGTGTACGGCCGCGTGGCCCGCTCGCTGCTCGAATTCGCGGTGGACGACGGCGCGGGCAACAAGAAGATCCGCGAGAAGATCTCCCGCCAGGACCTGGCCAAGATGGTCGGTGCCTCGCGCGAAATGGTCAGCCGCGTGATGAAGGACCTGGAAGAGCGCGGTTTCGTCGACACCCAGGAAGACGGATCGATGATCGTCAAGGAACGCCTCTCATCGCTCACCTGAAGCGGCTGCCGCGCAGTCCGTCCTTTTGTGACAATGGGGCGCCCGCACGGTGCCCCGACCTCGATTCGATGACGGCCAGGGCGCCCTCGCGCAAGCGAGCGGGCGCTCTGCCGCTTTTGACATGACCTATTCGCTCAATACGCTTCAATCCGCCGCAGGCGCCGGGTCGCCGCCGGCGCGAACGCGCGCGCTGCGCTTCGCGCACGAACTCACGCTGATCGCCAGCTTCGTGCTGCTGCTGTTCTGGCTGCTGGCCATGCTCAGCTATACCCCTTCGGATTCCGCCTGGTCCACCTCCGGCACCGGCGGCGAGGTCAAGAACTGGGCCGGCCGCCTCGGCGCCTGGCTGGCTGACGGCAGCTACTACCTGGCCGGCTACTCCGTGTGGTGGTGCGTGGCCGCGAGTTGGCGCGCCTGGATGTCTTCGCTGGCCGGCTGGCTGCGTGGTGTCGAGGGCGGGCAGGCGGAAGCGCCCAAGGGCCGCTTCAACCGCAGCCGCATCGCCTTCTGGTTTGGCCTGATCCTGCTGCTTTGCGCAAGCGCCATGCTGGAATGGTCGCGCCTTTACCGGCTCGAATTCCGCCTTCCGGGCCACGGCGGCGGCGTGCTGGGTTACCTCGTGGGGCCGCTGAGCGTGAAATGGCTGGGCTTCACCGGCTCGGCGCTGGTGGCCATCGCCGGGGGCGTGATCGGCTCGGCCCTGGTGTTCCGCTTTTCCTGGACGCAGATCGCCGAGCGCATCGGCTCGCGCCTGTATTCGCTGTTCGAGTCTCGGCGCGAGAAGCGCGAAATCGCGCAGGACATCGCCATGGGCAAGAAGGCGGTGCGCGAGCGCGAGCGCGAGGAAAGCATCCTGGGCGGCGACCGCGACATGGACGACGTGGAAGGTCCCGACGAGGAACTGCGTATCGAGCCGCGCCCCAAGCGCCGTCCGCCCGCGCCGCCAGTGCAGATCGAGCCGGCCCTGGCCGAGGTGCCCAAGAGCGAGCGCGTGGTCAAGGAACGCCAGAAGCCGCTGTTCAAGGAACTGCCCGACAGCAAGCTGCCGCAGGTGGACCTGCTCGACGCCGCGCAGGCCCGCCAGGAAACCGTGTCCTCCGACACGCTGGAGATGACCAGCCACCTGATCGAGAAGAAGCTCAAGGACTTCGGCGTGGAAGTGCGTGTGGTGCTGGCTTCGCCCGGGCCGGTGATCACGCGCTACGAGATCGAGCCTGCCACCGGCGTGAAGGGCTCGCAGATCGTGAACCTCGCCAAGGACCTGGCGCGTTCGCTCTCGCTGGTGTCCGTCCGCGTGATCGAGACCATTCCGGGCAAGAACTACATGGCGCTGGAACTGCCCAACGCCAAGCGCCAGTCCATCAAGCTCAGCGAAATCCTCGGCTCGCAGGTCTACAACGAGGCCAAGTCGATGCTGACCATGGGCCTGGGCAAGGACATCGTGGGCAACCCTGTGGTGGCCGACCTGGCGAAGATGCCGCACGTGCTGGTGGCCGGCACCACCGGCTCGGGCAAGTCGGTGGGCATCAACGCCATGATCCTGAGCCTCCTGTACAAGGCCGAGGCGAACGACGTGCGCGTGCTCATGATCGACCCGAAGATGCTGGAAATGTCGGTCTACGAAGGCATTCCGCACCTGCTTGCGCCGGTGGTCACCGACATGAAGCAGGCCGCCTACGGCCTGAACTGGTGCGTGGGCGAGATGGAGCGCCGCTACAAGATCATGAGCAAGGTGGGCGTGCGCAACCTGGCCGGCTACAACGCCAAGATCGACGAGGCCAAGAGCCGGGGCGAGTTCATCTACAACCCCTTCAGCCTCACGCCGGACGATCCGGAGCCGCTCAAGCGCGAGCCGCACATCGTGGTCGTGATCGACGAGCTGGCCGACCTGATGATGGTGGTGGGCAAGAAGATCGAGGAGCTGATCGCCCGGCTGGCCCAGAAGGCCCGCGCTGCCGGCATCCACCTGATCCTGGCCACGCAGCGGCCCAGCGTGGACGTGATCACCGGCCTGATCAAGGCCAACATCCCGACCCGCATCGCCTTCCAGGTCAGCAGCAAGATCGACAGCCGCACCATCCTCGACCAGATGGGCGCGGAAGCGCTGCTGGGCATGGGCGACATGCTGTACATGGCCAGCGGCACCGGCCTGCCGGTGCGCGTGCACGGCGCCTTCGTGTCGGACGAGGAAGTACACCGCGTGGTCGCTTACCTCAAGTCGCAAGGGGAGCCGGACTACATCGAAGGCGTCCTGGAGGGCGGAACCGTCGATGGCGAAGGTGATCTACTGGGTGAAGGCGGCGCCGAGGGCGGCGAGAAGGACCCGATGTACGACCAGGCCGTGGAAGTGGTGCTCAAGCACCGCAAGGCCAGCATCTCGCTCGTGCAGCGCCACCTGAAGATCGGCTACAACCGCGCCGCGCGGCTGGTCGAGGACATGGAACATGCCGGCCTGGTGAGCGCCATGAGCGGCAGCGGGCAACGCGAGATCCTGGTTCCCGCGCGCAGCGAGTAGGCAGCCGGCGATCTCGATTCAGGGAGTTGGACAGATGTTGAAGCGTTTGTTGTTGGGTGGCTCGCTCGTGCTTTCGCTGGCCGCGGGGCAGGCGTGGGCGGGCGGCATGGAAAGCCTGGAGAGCTTCGTGAAGAACGTGCGCTCGGGCCGGGCCCAGTTCACGCAGACGGTCACGCCGCCGGCCAAGGAAGGCGAAAGTGCGCGCAACCGCGTCTCCACCGGCAGCTTCGAATTCCAGCGGCCGGGCAAGTTCAAGTTCGACTACAAGAAGCCCTTCGCGCAGCTCATCGTGGCCGATGGCGAATCGCTGTGGCTCTACGACGCCGACCTCAACCAGGTCACGCAGCGCAAGCAGGCGCAGGCCCTGGGCTCCACGCCCGCCGCGCTGATCGCCGCGGCCTCGGACCTGCGCGCACTCCAGGCGGACTTCCAGCTCGAAGCTGCGCCCGATCGCGATAAGCTGCAATGGGTCAAGGCCACGCCCAAGGCCAAGGACGGGCAGCTGCAGCACGTGCTCGTCGGCTTCTCGGGCGAGTCCCTGGCCGCCCTGGAAATCCTCGACAGCTTCGGCCAGCGTTCGGTGCTCAAGTTCGACAAGTTCGAGATCAACCCCAGCCTGCCGGCCAGCACCTTCGCCTTCAAGACTCCTGCGGGCGCGGACGTGGTCCGGCAATAAGCCCTTGGCCGCCTCGTCTTCCAGCAGCAGCGGCGCGAGCCTGCACCAGCCGCTCGCGGAGCGCCTGCGGCCGCGCAAGCTCGACGAGGTGATCGGGCAGCAGCACCTGGTCGGGCCCGGCATGCCGCTGCGCATCGCCTTCGAATCGGGCCAGCCGCATTCCTTCATCCTGTGGGGGCCGCCGGGCACCGGCAAGACCACCATCGCGCGGCTCATGGCCGATGCCTTCGACGCGCAGTTCATCGCCATCAGCGCAGTGCTGGGCGGCGTGAAGGACATCCGCGAGGCGGTCGAACGCGCGCAACTCGCGCGCGACGGCCTCACGCAGCAGCGCACCATCGTGTTCGTCGACGAGGTGCATCGCTTCAACAAGAGCCAGCAGGACGCCTTCCTGCCGCACGTGGAAAGCGGGCTCTTCACCTTCATCGGCGCGACCACCGAGAACCCGTCCTTCGAGGTGAACTCCGCGCTGCTGTCGCGTGCCGCCGTCTACGTGCTGCAGCCGCTGGGCGAGGACGACCTGAAGCGGATCGTGGCCAAGGCCCAGGAGCTGGGCGCGCTGCCGCCCATCGAGGCCGCGGCGCTGGACCGCCTGGTGGCCTACGCCGACGGCGACGCGCGCCGGCTGCTGAACACGCTCGAGACCCTGGCCGTGGCCGCGCGCACCGAGAAGCTGGCAGACATCACCGACGCCTGGACCCTGCGCATCCTGGGCGAGCGCATGCGCCGGTACGACAAGGGCGGCGAGCAGTTCTACGACACGATTTCCGCCCTGCACAAGTCGGTGCGCGGCAGCGATCCGGACGCCGCGCTGTACTGGTTCGTGCGCATGCTCGACGGCGGTGCCGATCCGCGCTACATGGCCCGCCGCCTAGTGCGCATGGCCAGCGAGGACATCGGCCTGGCCGACCCGCGCGCGCTGCGCCTGGCACTGGACGCGTCCGAGGTCTACGAGCGCCTGGGCACGCCCGAGGGCGAGCTGGCGCTGGCCGAATGCGTGGTCTACCTGGCCATTGCGCCCAAGTCCAACGCCGTCTACAAGGCCTACAACGAGGCGCGCGCCTTCATCCAGAAGGACGGCACCCGGCCCGTCCCCATGCACCTTCGCAATGCGCCGACCAAGCTGATGAAGCAGCTGGACTACGGCAAGGGCTACCGCTACGCGCATGACGAGGAGGGCGGCTTCGCGGCCGGCGAAACCTACCTGCCCGAGGGCATGGAGCCGCCCGGTTTCTACCGTCCGGTTGAGCGTGGCCTGGAGATCCGCATCTCGGAAAAGATGCGCGAGCTGCGCCGTCGCAACGACGAATCCAGCTAGGCGCCCAGCCTTTGTGCGCCCCGGCTGTCACAGCCGTGCGCCAGCGGGAAAACCCCGGCCTGCCTGCCCCAATTTGGGGTTTGCACTTGACTACAATCCCGCCCACTAACCCGCGGCCAACCCATTGCTGGCGGGTTTTTTGCTAACTAAAGCGCCTAAGCGCCGACCGGGCGTGTCGGGTAAATAGAAGCAGCTCCCAAGGCTGCAATGAAAAAGGGACTCTTATGGACATCCTGCTGCAACAGATCATCAATGGTCTGGTTCTAGGCAGCATGTACGCCCTCATAGCCTTAGGCTATACGATGGTGTACGGCATTATCAATCTCATCAACTTCGCCCATGGCGAGGTCCTCATGGTCGGTGCCCTGACCAGCTGGACCATCATCGGCTGGATGCGCGAGGCCATGCCCACCGCGCCGGGCTGGGTGATCCTGATCCTGGCTTTGATCATTGCCTGCATCGTGGCGGCAACCCTGAACTTCGTGATCGAGAAGGTGGCCTACCGGCCGCTGCGCAACAGCCCGAAGCTGGCCCCGCTGATCACCGCGATCGGCATGTCCATCCTTCTGCAGACGGTGGCCATGATCATCTGGCGGCCCACCAACAAGGCCTACCCGACGCTGCTGCCTTCGGAGTCGGTGCACATCGCCGGCGCTTCCATTTCGCCGACGCAGATCATGATCCTGGGGCTCACCGCCGTGTCCCTGGCGATCCTGACCTGGATCGTGAACTTCACCAAGCTCGGCCGCGCGATGCGCGCCACCGCCGAGAACCCGCGCGTGGCGGCCCTCATGGGCATCCGGCCCGACATGGTGATTTCGGCCACCTTCATCATCGGCGCAGTGCTCGCCGCCATTGCCGGCGTGATGTACGCCTCCAACTACGGCATCGCCCAGCACGCGATGGGCTTCATTCCCGGCCTGAAGGCCTTCACCGCGGCCGTGTTCGGCGGCATCGGCAACCTGGCCGGCGCGGTGGTCGGCGGCATCCTGCTGGGCCTGATCGAGGCAGTGGGCGCCGGCTACCTGGGCACGGTGACGGGTGGCGTGCTGGGCAGCCAGCACAGCGACATCTTCGCCTTCATCATCCTGATCCTGACGCTCACCGTGCGCCCCTCGGGCCTGCTGGGTGAACGCGTGGCCGACCGCGCTTGAGGAGGACAAGACCATGAACGACTCCTTCAAGAAGCTTGCCGTCTTCATCGGCGCCGCGGTGCTGCTGGTGGCGTTGCCGCTGGTGCTGCAGACCCAGGGCAACGCCTGGGTGCGCATCGTCGACATCGCGCTCCTGTACGTGATGCTGGCCCTGGGCCTGAACATCGTGGTGGGTTATGCGGGCCTGCTCGACCTGGGCTACGTGGCCTTCTTCGCCATCGGCGCCTACCTGTATGCGCTGCTCGAATCGCCGCACCTGATCGAGACCTTCCCGGCGATCAAGGCGATGTTCCCCAACGGCATGCACATCTCGATCTTCATCGTGATACCGCTGGCCTTCGTGGTGGCGGCGGTGTTCGGGGTGATCCTCGGTGCGCCCACGCTGAAGCTGCGCGGCGACTACCTTGCCATCGTCACTCTTGGCTTCGGCGAGATCATCCGCGTGTTCCTCAACACGCTGGACCATCCCTACAACATCACCAACGGGCCGAAGGGCATCCTTGCCATCGAGCCGGTGCACGTGGCGGGCATCAACTTCGGCCGCACGCTCAAGCTCGACGGCTTCTCGATCCCGTCGGTAACGCTGTACTACTACCTGTTCCTGACGCTGGTCATCATCACCGTGGTCATCTGCCACCGCCTGCAGGTCTCGCGCGTGGGCCGCGCCTGGATGGCCATCCGCGAGGACGAGATCGCTGCCAAGGCCATGGGCATCAACACCCGCAACCTGAAGCTGCTGGCCTTCGGCATGGGCGCGAGCTTCGGCGGCGTGTCCGGTGCCATGTTCGCCTCCTTCCAGAGCTTCGTCTCGCCCGAGTCCTTCAGCCTGATGGAGTCGGTGATGATCGTCGCCATGGTGGTGCTGGGCGGCCTGGGCCACCTGCCGGGCGTCATCCTGGGCGCCGTGCTGCTGGCTGCATTGCCCGAAGTGCTGCGCTACGTCGCCGGCCCGCTGCAGTCGATGACCGACGGCCGCCTCGATGCATCCATCCTGCGCCAGCTCTTCATCGCGCTGGCCATGATCATCATCATGCTGGTGCGTCCGCGCGGCCTGTGGCCCTCGCCCGAGCATGGCAAGTCGCTCAACCGGCGCAAGGCGCCGGACCCGGTGCCCGGTTCCACGCAGGCGGTCACGCCCGGCGTGGACAACCCCGCCGACGAAGTGCCTGGCGATTCCTCGCGTCCCATGTCGATCAACCCCTGAGCAGCGAGGAAGCACAGCAATGACTGACACCATCCTCGACGTCCGGGGCATCTCCAAGCGCTTCGGCGGCCTGCAGGCCCTCTCCGACGTCGGCATCAACATCAAGCGTGGCCAGGTCTATGGCCTGATCGGCCCCAACGGCGCCGGCAAGACCACCTTCTTCAACGTGATCACCGGGCTGTACACGCCCGACAGCGGCAGCTTCCACCTGGCCGGCAAGCCCTACCAGCCGACGGCGGTGCACGAAGTGGCCAAGGCCGGCATTGCCCGCACCTTCCAGAACATCCGCCTGTTCGCCGACATGACGGCGCTGGAGAACGTGATGGTGGGCCGGCACATCCGCACCCACTCGGGCGTGATCGGCGCCATCCTGCGCACCAAGGGTTTCAAGAACGAGGAGTCCGAGATCGCCGAGCGCGCGCATCAGCTGCTCGACTACGTGGGCATTGGCAAGTTCGCCGACTACAAGGCCCGCACGCTGAGCTATGGCGACCAGCGCCGCCTGGAGATCGCCCGCGCCCTGGCCACCGACCCGCAACTGATCGCGCTGGACGAGCCCGCGGCCGGCATGAACGCCACCGAGAAGGTGCAGCTGCGCGAGCTGATCGACCGCATCCGCAAGGACAACCGCACCATCCTGCTCATCGAGCACGACGTGAAGCTGGTGATGGGCCTGTGCGACCGCGTGACCGTGCTCGACTATGGCAAGCAGATCGCCGAAGGAACACCCGCCGAGGTGCAGAAGAACGAAAAGGTGATCGAGGCTTACCTCGGCACCGGAGGACATTGAGATGAGCGGAAAAACTCTGCTGAAGGTCAGCGGGCTCAAGGTCGCCTACGGTGGCATCCAGGCCGTGAAGGGCGTGGACTTCGAGGTGCGCGAGGGCGAACTGGTCTCGCTGATCGGCTCCAACGGCGCCGGCAAGACCACCACCATGAAGGCCATCACCGGCACGCTGCCGCCGCTGGGCGGCGACATCGAGTTCCTGGGCAAGAGCATCAGGGGACGCGGCGCCTGGGACCTGGTCGCCGACGGCCTGGTGATGGTGCCCGAGGGCCGCGGCGTGTTCACCCGCATGACGATCACCGAGAACCTGCAGATCGGTGCCTTCATCCGCAACGACAAGCCCGAGATCGCCAAGGACATCGAACGCGTGTTCGCCACCTTCCCGCGCCTGAAGGAGCGCGCCACGCAGCTGGCCGGCACCATGTCGGGCGGCGAGCAGCAGATGCTGGCCATGGGCCGGGCGCTGATGGCCCGCCCCAAGGTACTGCTGCTGGACGAGCCCTCGATGGGCCTGTCGCCCATCATGGTCGACAAGATCTTCGAGGTGGTGCAGGAGGTCTACAAGCAGGGCGTGACCATCCTGCTGGTGGAGCAGAACGCCAGCCGCGCGCTGCAGTTGGCCGACCGCGGCTACGTGATGGAGTCGGGCCTGATCACCATGACCGGCGACGCCAAGGTGATGCTCAACGATCCCAAGGTTCGCGCTGCCTACCTCGGCGAATAAAAAAAGGCCGGCGTCAGCCGGCCTTTTTTCTTGCGTCGCTCTGACGTCAGTCGACGCGGGCGCCGGTGGCCTTGACCACCTTCTCGTACCTGGCCAGCTCGCTTTTCATGAAGGCGCCGAACTGATCGGGCGTGTTGCCCACCGGCTCGGCCATCAGGTTGGCGAACTTGGTCTTCACGTCGGGCGAGGCGAGGGCGGCGATGAAGGCCTTGCTCATCTTGTCCAGCGTCTCGTGCGGCGTGCCGGCGGGTGCCACCAGGCCCCACCAGGTGTCGATGGCAAAGCCCTTGAGCGTGTCGGCCACTGGCGGCACTTCCGGCAGCATCGAGCTGCGCGTGAGCGTGGTGACGGCCAGCGCCTTGAGCTTGCCCGAGCGGATGTTGGGTGCGGCCGTGGCCAGGTTGTCGAAGTTGAAGTCGACCTGGCTGGACAGCAGCGCCAGCTGCGCCGGGTTGCCGCCGTTGTAGGGAATGTGGGTGGCGAAGATGCCCGCTTCCTTCTTGAACATCTCGCCGGCCAGATGGCCTGCGCTGCCGTTGCCGCCGCTGCCGTAGTTGAGCTTGCCCGGGTTGGCCTTTCCGTACGCGATGAGGTCGGCCACGGAGTTGATCTTCAGGCGCTGCGCCGTCTCCGCGTTCACCACCAGCACGTTGGGCACGCGGACCATCTGGGTGATGGGCGCGAAGTCGGTGGCCGCATTGAAGGGCATCTTGGCGTACAGCCACGGGTTCACCGCGTTGGTGGCGGTGGCCGCGATGCCGATGGTGAGTCCATCAGGCGCGGCCTTGGCCACGGCGTCGGCGCCGATGTTGCCGCCGGCGCCGGGCTTGTTCTCGATGATCACGGTTCCCAGCGAATCCTTCACCTTCTCCGCCAGCACGCGTGCCGTGACGTCGATGGGACCGCCGGCCGCATAGGGAGCGATGATGCGGATGGGGCGGCCGCCCGGCTGCGCCAGTGCGGGCAGCGTGCTGGCGCCCAGCGCGGCGACGGCGGTGGCGAGGAGGAGTCGGCGGGAGTTCAAGGGTTGTCTCTTTCTCTGGATGTGCTTGTCTTGCTTGTCGGAATGGGTCAGGGCACGGCCTTGTCGGCTTCGGAGGTGAAGGAGTCCGCGAAGAACTCCTCGTCCGGCAGTCCGGCGCGCGCCACGTAGTCCTTGTGCGCCGAATCGACCACGATGGGCGCACCGCAGGCATACACCTGGTGGCCCGACAGGTCGGGGATGTCTTCCAGCACGGCGAGGTGGACGAAGCCGGTGCGGCCGGTCCAGTTGTCCTCGGGCACGGCGTTGGACACCACCGGCACGTAGTGCAGGTTGGGCATGCGCGTCATGCAGTCCTTCAGCCAATCGTCCATGTACAGGTCCTCGGGCCGGCGGCCGCCCCAGTACAGAACGGCGGGCCGGGTGATGCCCTTGTGCTCCATGTGCTCGATCAGCGCCTTGATGGGCGCGAAGCCGGTGCCCGAGGCCAGCAGCACCACGGGCTTGTCGGAATCCTCGCGCAGGAAGAAGCTGCCGTAGGGGCCTTCGATGCGCAGGATCTCTTTTTCCTTCATCCCGCCGAAGACGTGGTCGGTGAAGCGGCCGCCCGGCATGTGGCGGATGTGCAGTTCCACCCCGTGGCCCGGCTGCGCCAGCGTGTGCGGCGCGTTGGCCATCGAGTAGCTGCGGCGCACGCCGCCCTGCAGGATGAATTCGACGTACTGGCCCGCATGGAACTGCAGCGGCTCGCCCGCCGGCATCTGCAGGCGGATGCCCATGACGTCGTGCGACAGGCGGGTGAGGGCCTGAACCCGCACCGGCATCTTGCGCACCGGAAAGGCACCGGCCTCGGTGACCTGGCGCGACTCGAGCACCACGTCGGTCTTGGCGCGCGAGCAGCAGGTGAGCACGTAGCCGTTGATCTGCTCCTCGGCGCTCAGGGCCTTGCTCTGGTGGGCGCCGATCTCGACCTCGCCTGACAGCTTCTTGCATTTGCAGGAGCCGCAGGCGCCGTCCTTGCAGCCGTAGGGAAGGCCGATGCCCTGGCGAATGGCCGCCGCCAGGATGGTTTCGTCGCCCTGGGCGGCGAAATGGCGTCCGCTCGGCTCGATGGTGATGGAAAAGCCCGCCTCGGGCGACCCTGCACTCATGGGTATTCTTTGTCTCTCGCTAAAGGATGGAATTTTGCCTGCAATCCATAGTCCCCTCGGGGCGCTGCCCTCGCGCTTTCGCCGCCAGCGGGTGCTGATCGTCGGATGTGGCGACGTCGGCCTGCGCGCCGCCCGCCTGATGGCCGGCCGGGTGCGCCTGCTGGGCCTGACCTCGTCGCTCGGGCGCGTGCCGGAGTTGCGCGCGGCCGGTCTCACGCCCATCGTCGCCGATCTGGACGATCCGGCCAGCCTGCAACGCCTGGCGGGGCTTGCCGACCGCGTGCTGCACCTGGCGCCGCCGCGTGTCGAATCGGGTCGCTGGTGGCGCGATGGCCGCACCACGGCGCTGGTGCAGGCCCTGCGCCGGCGCAGCCTGCCGCTTGCGCTGGTCTATGGCTCCACCAGCGGCGTGTACGGGGACTGCGGCGGCGCGCGCATCGACGAGTCGCGCGCGCTGGCGCCCGACACGCCCCGGGCGCACCGCCGCGTGGACGCCGAGCGCGCCGTGCGCTGGCTGGGCCGCGCGGGCGTGCAGGCGCGCATCCTGCGCATCCCTGGCATCTACGCGAACGACCGCGAGGGCGGCACGCCACGCGAGCGCCTGGCGCGTGGCACGCCGGTGCTGCGGTGTGAGGACGATGTCTACACCAACCACATCCACGCCGACGACCTGGCCCGCGCCTGCATGCTGGCCCTGTGGCGCGGCGGTGCGCAGCGCGTGTTTCACGTGAGCGACGACAGCGAGATGCTGATGGGCGACTACTTTGACCTGGCGGCCGACATCTATGGCATGGAGCGTCCGCCGCGCGTCGGGCGCAACGATGCGCAGGGGCAACTTCCCGTGCAGCTGCTGAGCTTCATGGGCGAATCGCGTCGCATGAGCAACACGCGGATGAAGCGGGAGTTGCGCCTGCGGCTGCGCTACCCGACGGTCAGCGAGGGGCTCAGGGGCCGCTGAAGGCCTGCGGGCGGGCTACTTCTTGTCGATGCTGAGGAAGGGCATCGGCGCCGAACCATAGACGTTGGTCGGCAGCTTGCCGTCCCAGCGCCTGGCCTTTTCCAGCTCGACCTCGATGCGGCGCAGCTCCAGCACGTCCTTGTTCTGGGCCAGCGCGAGGTTCTGCACCTTCAGGGCGTCCGCTTGGGCGGTGGCGATCTTCAGCGCAGCGTAGGCCTCGCCATCGGCGCGTGCCTTCTGGGCCGTTGCCTCGGCCTCGGCGACCGCGACCTTCTGCTTCTGCTCGGCCGTCACCGTCAGCACCTTGTTCTCCGCCGCCTGGCGCAACTGCTCCTGCGTCGCCTTCTCGTTGATCGCGGCCATGTACTCGCGCGAGAAGGAGAAGTTGCGCATGTCGATGTTGATGATGTGCGCACCGTACAGGGCAACCTTCACGCGCAACTGCGAGCCGATTTCGTTGGAGACGATGGCGCGCTTGGCGATGAGTTCGGGCGCGGTGAATTTTGCTGTCACCGCCTTGAAGGTTTCCTGCGTGGCGGTGCTGATGTAGCTGTCGAGGTTGCCGTCCTTGCTGTACTGCTCGAACACCTCCGCCACCTTGTTGGGCAACACGCTGTAGCGCACCGTGAGGCTGGTGGTCACCGGCTGCAGGTCGGAGGTGCTGCCCTCGGCCTTCTCGATGTCGGCCTGCTCGGCGCGCACGTTGAAGATGTTGAGCTTCTCCCATGGCCACAGCAGGAGGTAGCCCTCGCTCTGGATGCCCTTGATGTTGCCCCCCACCGTGATCACGCCGCGGTGGCCGGTGGGCACCGTGTGCAGCGGGTTGACGATGGCACCGGCGACCAGCAGCGCCAGGCCGACGGCGCCCCAGCGCACGTACCTGTAGTTCACTTCCATCGAGACTTCTCCCTCCAAGTTCGGATTCGGTGCAGGGCCAAGCTCGGGCCGTTGCTCTCGGCCTCCGGGCGACTGCATCCGCGGGGAAGTATCGATGAGCCTTCGGAATTTGAGGCCGTGGCGCAGCACGCACGTTGTGGCGATGCCGAAAACTTGGCACTGCCGCGCAGGGCGGGGGAAGTCTTGAAAAAAGCAATGCGCCCGAACGGCGCTGAAAGTCAGCCCTGGAAGAGGCTGGTGCCGGAGGCCGGAATCGAACCGGCACGCCTTGCGGCGGGGGATTTTGAGTCCCCTGCGTCTACCAATTTCACCACTCCGGCAGCTGGAGGGAAGGGAGCCCGAAATTATGGCACAGTGCTTGCCATGAAGTACCCGACGATCGAAGACGCCATTGGCAAGACGCCCCTGGTGGCGCTGCAAAGAATCGAAGCGGCGGACAACGCCAAGCGCGGCAACGTGATCCTCGCCAAGCTCGAAGGCAACAACCCCGCAGGTTCGGTCAAGGACCGCCCGGCCCTCTCGATGATCAGGCGCGCCGAGGAGCGCGGCGAGATCAAGCCGGGCGACACGCTCATCGAAGCCACCTCTGGCAACACCGGCATCGCCCTGGCCATGGCGGCCGCCGTGCGCGGCTACCGCATGGTGCTGATCATGCCGGAAGACCTCTCGGTGGAACGCGCCCAGACGATGAAGGCCTTCGGCGCCGAGCTGGTGCTCACGCCCAAGAGCGGCGGCATGGAATACGCCCGCGACCTGGCCGAGCAGATGGTGGGGCAGGGCAAAGGCCGCGTGCTCGACCAGTTCGCCAACCCCGACAACCCGCGCATCCACTACGAGACCACCGGCCCCGAGCTGTGGGAGCAAACGGGCGGCAAGATCACGCACTTCGTGAGCGCGATGGGCACCACCGGCACCATCACCGGCGTGTCGCGATTCCTCAAGGAAAAGAACCCGGCCATCCGCATCGTGGGTGCGCAGCCCGACGAAGGCTCGCGCATCCCCGGCATCCGCAAGTGGCCGCAGGAATACCTGCCCAAGATCTACGACCCCAGCCGCGTCGACGAGACCGTCAACGTGAGCCAGGACCATGCCGAGGAAACCTGCCGTCGCCTGGCGCGCGAGGAAGGCATCTTCGCGGGCATCTCGTCGGCCGGCGCGCTGTGGGTGGCCCTGCAGGTGGCCCGGACGGTGGAGAACGCCACCATCGTCTTCGTGGTGTGCGACCGCGGCGACCGCTACCTGTCCACCGGCGTCTTCCCCGCCTGAGCAGGAGCCCGCTTATGCCCCAGCCCAAGTTCTGCCAGGTCTGCGCTACGCCGCTGGAATGGATCACGCAAGTCGAAGACAGCGGCCCCACGGAGCGGCTGCGCTGCCCGGCCTGCGGCCACACGCACTGGAACAACCCGACGCCGGTGCTGGCCGCCATCGTCGAGTACCGCGGCCAGGTGCTGCTGGCGCGCAATGCGGCCTGGCCGGGCAAGATGTTCGCGCTCATCACCGGCTTCATGGAGGCCGGCGAGACGCCCGAGGAGGGCATCATGCGCGAGGTCAAGGAAGAGACCAACCTCGACGTGAGCTTCACGAAGATCGTGGGCGCCTACGACTTCCAGCGCATGAACCAGGTGATCATCGCCTACCATGTGGTGGCCGACGGCGAGGTGAAGCTCTCGCCCGAGCTGGTCGACTACAGGCTCTACGACCTGCCCCAGCTCAAGTGCTGGCCCGCAGGCACGGGCTATGCGCTGGCCGACTGGCTGCGCACGCGGGGCCACGAGCCGGTGTTTTTCACGCAGGAAGAGAACGAAGAGCGGCGCAGGGGCCTGAACCTGCCGCCGGAGGAGCCACAACGTGCAGGTTGATCGCGAAATCGATACCCGCGGGCTGAACTGCCCGCTGCCCATCCTGAAGGCGAAGAAGTCGCTCAACGAGATGCAGAGCGGCCAGCTGTTGCGCGTGGTCGCCACCGACCCCGGTTCGGTGCGCGACTTCCAGGCCTTCTCGCGCCAGACCGGCAACGAGCTGGTCGAACAGCAGACCGAGGGCACCGACTACATCCACGTGCTCAAGCGGCGCTGAGTTGCTGCGCCCATGAAAAGGCCGGGCTCGACCCGGCCTCGTCTTGCAGCCGGCGTGCGCCGGCGGTGCGCAAGCCTCAGAGCTTCAGGCCCTTGAGGTATTCGCGGAACTGCCCACCCACTTCGGGATGCGCCAGCGCCAGTTCCACACTGGCCTGAAGGAAGCCTTCCTTGCTGCCGCAGTCGTATCGGGTGCCTTCGTAGGCATAGGCGTAGACCGATTCCTTGTCCAGCAACGCCGCGATGCCGTCGGTGAGCTGGATCTCGCCGCCCGCGCCCTTTGGCTGGTTGCGGATCTGCGCGAACACCGAGGGCGAGAGGATGTAGCGGCCCGCCACGCCCAGGCGCGACGGGGCGACGTCGGGACTCGGCTTCTCGATCATGCGGCGCACGCGGGTGAGGCCGTTCTCGACCGCATCGCCAGCCACGATGCCGTAGCGCTTGACGTGTTCCAGCGGCACTTCCTGCACCGCCAGGATCGAGCCGCCCAGGCGCGCGTGCGCAGCCACCATCTGCTGCAGGATGCCCTGGCCGCCCTTGGGGCCCACCATCAGGTCGTCGGCCAGCAGCACGGCGAAGGGCTCCTTGCCCACCAGGTGCTCGGCGCACAGCACCGCATGGCCCAGGCCCAGCATGCGGGGCTGGCGCACGTAGGAGCAGGTCATGTCCTCGGGCACCACCGAGCGGGCGATGTCCAGCAGGGCCGTCTTCTGCTGGGCCTCGAGCTGGCTTTCCAGCTCGTAGGCGGTGTCGTAGTGGTCCTCGATGGCGCGCTTGTTGCGGCCGGTCACGAAGATCATGTCGCGGATGCCAGCCTCGTAGGCCTCCTCGACGGCGTACTGGATCAGCGGCTTGTCCACCACGGGCAGCATTTCCTTGGGCTGCGCCTTGGTGGCGGGGAGGAAGCGGGTGCCGAAGCCCGCTACGGGGAAAACGGCCTTCCGGATACTCGTCGTCGTCGAATTGGGCATGCTGGAAACTCTGAGTTAAGGAATCTGAGACACAGATTCCTATCCTAAAGGCCCCAGGTGGCCTTCAACGTCAGCCAAGACGCACTAACTGGTCTTTCAGCCTAGTCAGCATCGCGGAAAAGTTCGCAACCCGTTGTTTTTCCTGCGCAATGACGGCTGGCGGCGCCTTGGCCACGAAGGCCTCGTTGCCCAGCTTGGCGTTGGCCTTGGTGATCTCGCCCTCGATGCGCGCGAGTTCCTTGGCGATGCGCGCCTTCTCCGCGCCCTTGTCGATCTCCATGTGCAGGCACAGGCGGGCCGGGCCGACCACGGCCACCGGCGCGGCCTCGGCGGCCGTGGTCCAGGAAGCCTCGTCGTCGAACACCTTCACTTCGCTGAGCTTGCCCAGTGCCTGCAGCACCGGCGCGGCGCTGCGCAGGAAGGCCGCGCTGTCGGCGTCGTCCGCAACGGCATACAGCGGCAGGCGGGTGGCGGGCGAGACCTTCATCTCGCCGCGCAGCGTGCGGCAGGCATCCACCAGCGCCTTCAGGCGCGCGGCGTACGCCTCGGCGGCCTCGTCGATCTTGCCGGGCTGGGTCTCGGGATAGGCCGAGATCATGATCGACTCGCCCTGGCGGCCGGCCACGGGCGCCACCTTCTGCCACAGTTCCTCGGTGATGAAGGGAATGAGCGGATGGGCCAGGCGCAGGAGCGCCTCCAGCGTGCGGATGAGCGTGCGGCGCGTCGCGCGCTGCTGCGACTCGTCGCCGGTCTGCAGTTGCACCTTGGCGATTTCCAGGTACCAGTCGCAAAACTCGTCCCAGGCGAACTGGTAGATGGCGTTGGCCACGTTGTCCAGGCGCAGGGCGTCGAAGCCCTGGGCCACTTCGGCCTCCACGCGCTGCAGCTTGGACGCGATCCAGCGATCGGCCTGCGAGAAGCTCAGGTAGCCGTGCGCCGGGCCACCCGGCTGGCACTCTTCCTTGGTGTGCTCGCGCAGGCCGCAGTCGAAGCCCTCGCAGTTCATCAGCACGAAGCGGGTGGCGTTCCAGAGCTTGTTGCAGAAGTTGCGGTAGCCCTCGCAGCGCTTGCTGTCGAAGTTGATGCTGCGGCCCAGCGAGGCCAGCGATGCGAAGGTGAAGCGCAGCGCGTCCGCGCCGAAGGCCGGGATGCCCTCGGGGAATTCCTTCTGCGTGTTCTTGCGCACCGTGGGCGCGGTCTCGGGCTTGCGCAGGCCCTGCGTGCGCTTGTCCAGCAGCGTGGGCAGGTCGATGCCGTCGATCAGGTCGACCGGGTCGAGCACGTTGCCCTCGGACTTGCTCATCTTGTGGCCGTGCGAATCGCGCACCAGGCCGTGGATGTAGACCTCGCGGAAGGGCACCTTGCCGGTGAAGTGCTTGGTCATCATGATCATCCGGGCGACCCAGAAGAAGATGATGTCGTAGCCGGTGACCAGCACGCTGGAGGGCAGGTACAGCGCCAGGTCCTCGGTCTCCTCGGGCCAGCCCAGGGTGGAGAAGGGCACCAGGGCCGAGGAGTACCAGGTGTCCAGCACGTCCTCGTCGCGGCGCAGCGTCTTGCCGGGCGCTTGCGCCAGGGCCTCGGCCTCGTCGTGGGCCACGTAGACCTTGCCATCTTCGTCGTACCAGGCAGGGATCTGGTGGCCCCACCACAGCTGGCGCGAGATGGTCCAGTCCTGGATGTTCTCCATCCAGTGGTTGTAGGTGTTGACCCAGTTCTCGGGCACGAACTTCACCTCGCCCGAGCGCACGGCCTCGATGGCCTTGTGGGCGATCGACGTGCCGTCGTTGCCTGGCTTGGTCATGGCCACGAACCACTGGTCGGTGAGCATGGGCTCGACCACCGCGCCGGTGCGGGCGCAGCGCGGCACCATCAGCTTGTGCTTCTTGGTCTCGACCAGCAGGCCCAGGGCCTCCAGGTCGGCCAGCACCGACTTGCGGGCCACGAAGCGGTCTTGCCCGCGGTATTTCTCGGGCGCGTTCTCGTTGATGGTCGCATCGAGCGTGAGCACGCCGATGATGGGCAACTGGTGGCGCAGGCCGACGGCATAGTCGTTGTGGTCGTGCGCGGGCGTGACCTTGACCACGCCGGTGCCGAATTCCTTGTCGACGTAGTCGTCGGCGATGACCGGGATCAGGCGGTCCACCAGCGGCAGGCGCACCTGCTTGCCGATCAGCGCCTTGTAGCGCTCGTCCTCGGGGTGGACCATCACGGCCGTGTCGCCCAGCATGGTTTCGGGGCGGGTGGTGGCCACGGTGAGCTCGCCGCTGCCATCGGCCAGCGGGTAGCGGATGTGCCAGAGGAAGCCGTCTTCCTCCTCGCTCTCCACTTCCAGGTCGCTCACCGCTGTCTTGAGCACCGGGTCCCAGTTGACCAGGCGCTTGCCGCGGTAGATGAGGCCTTCGTTGTACAGCTGCACGAAGGTCTGCGTGACGATCTTCGAAAGGCGATCGTCCATGGTGAAGTACTCGCGGCTCCAATCCACCGAGTCGCCCAGGCGGCGCATCTGGTTGGTGATGGTGTTGCCGGACTTCTCCTTCCATTCCCACACGCGGGCGACGAAGTTCTTGCGGCCCAGGTCATGGCGGCTCTGGCCCTGCTCCTGCAACTGGCGCTCCACCACGATCTGCGTGGCGATGCCGGCATGGTCCGAGCCCGGCACCCACAGCGTGTTGTCGCCCTTCATCCGGTGGTAGCGGGTGAGGCTGTCCATGATGGTCTGGTTGAAGGCATGGCCCATGTGCAGCGTGCCGGTCACGTTGGGCGGCGGCAGCTGGATGGAGAAGGCCGGCTGCCCGGCCTTGGCGGCCTGCGTGCCGCGATAGCCGGCCTTGGCATAGCCGCGGCGCTCCCATTCGGGACCCCAGTGCGCTTCCAGCGCGGCGGGTTCGAAGGACTTGGACAGGCTCTGGAGGCCGGGCTGGTTCGGGGTGTCGCTCATGGCAGGGGGCAGAAAGCGGGTAGGGAAGCGGTCGCCTGCCGCCCGTGGCGGGCCTCGCGGCGCCGGGGTGGTGCAGGCAGGAAGGACATCCCGCAGGATGCCGCAGGGCGGCCCAAGGGCCGGAAAGCCATCGATTTTAAGGCGATGCGGCCACTTGCGCCGGTGCCGTGCCGGGCGATTGCCCGGCCGGCCTGCTCGCCGGCAGGGGTCACCCGATAATCCCTCGATGCTCTTCCTGCTGTCTCCTGCCAAGTCGCTCGACTACGAAAGCGACATTCCCGCCGATCTTCCCGCCACCACGCCCCATTTCGAGAGCCCGCGCGGCCCCTCGGTGGAACTGATCCGCATCCTGCGCCAGAAGTCGCCGCAGGACATCTCGCAGCTGATGGACCTGTCGGACAAGCTGTCCCTGCTCAACGTCGGCCGCTACGCCGACTGGCGCGCCAGGAGCACGCCCGAGAACTCGCGCCAGGCGGCGCTGGCCTTCGACGGCGACGTGTACGGCGGGCTGGACGCGAAGTCGCTCAGCCCCGAACAGCTGGATTGGGCGCAGCAGCACGTGGTGATCCTCAGCGGCCTCTATGGCGTGCTGCGCCCGCTGGACCGCCTGCAGCCCTACCGCCTGGAAATGGGCACGCAGCTGGCCAACCCCAAGGGCAAGGACCTCTACGCCTTCTGGGGCAAGCGCATCTCGGCCTACCTCAACACGCGTGCTGCGGCCGATGCCACGCCGGTGGTGATCAACCTGGCCTCGCAGGAATACTTTCGCGCGGTGGACCTGAAGGCGCTCAAGGCCCGCGTGGTCGAGTGCGTGTTCGAGGAATGGAAGCCCCAGCCCGGCAAGGCCGGCGGCGGGCAGTACAAGATCATCAGCTTCTTCGCCAAGCGCGCCCGCGGCCTGATGGCGCGCTGGGCCGTGCTGCACCGCGCGGCCACGCCGCAGGCGCTGGAGCGATTCGACCTCGAAGGCTATGCTTTCGTTGCCGCCGCCTCCCGTCCCGACCGCATGGTGTTCCGCAGGAAAAGCCCATGACCGACCAGCAGCAAGCCTCCTACTCCCGCCAGCCGATCAGCGACGACCTGCGCCGCTGGGTGGACGAGCAACTCGCCGCCGGCCACACCGTTGCCGCCTTGCGCAGCTCCATGCGCGAGGCCGGCTGGATGCCGGACGCCATCGACGCGGCGCTCGGTACAGAGGTGCTTGCCGAGACCGCGATGCCAGCAGGTCGACCGTCGCAGCCGACCACCGCCATGCCGGGCCCGGCAATGGAAGGCGCCCCCACGCTGATCGATGCGGGCGACCGCCAGGTGCGGGTGCAGCTCACCATGCGTCATCCGCGGGTGGTGGTCTTCGGCGACCTGCTGTCGGACGAGGAGTGCGATGCCCTCATCGACGGCGCGCGCGAGCGCCTGGCGCGCTCGCTCACGGTGGAGACCAAGACCGGCGGTGAAGCGCTCAACGTCGACCGCACCAGCGACGGCATGTTCTTCACCCGCGGCGAGAACGCGGTGGTGCAGCGCATCGAGGCGCGCATCGCCCGGCTGCTGAACTGGCCGGTGGAATACGGCGAGGGCCTGCAGATCCTGCGCTATGCGCCGGGCGCGCAGTACCGCCCGCACTACGACTACTTCGACCCCGCCGAGCCGGGCACGCCCACCATCCTGCGCCGCGGCGGCCAGCGCCTGGCCACGCTGGTGATCTACCTGCAGGCGCCGGCGCAGGGCGGCGGCACCACCTTCCCCGATGTCGGCCTGGAAGTGGCGCCCTGCCGGGGCACCGGCGTCTTCTTCAGCTACGAACGGCCCGATCCGGCCACCCGCACCCTGCACGGGGGCGCGCCGGTGCTCGCGGGAGAGAAATGGGTGGCCACCAAGTGGCTGCGCGAGCGGGAGTTCAACTGAGCATGAAGGTCCGCGCCAACGGCATCGAGATCGAGGTGGACGACCAGGGCCCGCAGGACGGGCCGGTGGTGCTGCTCATCATGGGCCTGGGCATGCAACTGATCGGCTGGCCGCGGGACTTCGTGCAGCCGCTGGTGGACGCAGGGTTCCGCGTGATCCGCCACGACAACCGCGACATCGGCCTGTCCGAAGGCTTCGACCATGCGCCGCGACACAACTTCGTGTGGCAGTCGGTGCGCGCGCGGCTGGGCCTGCCAGTGCGCTCGCCCTACACGCTGCAGGACATGGCCAATGATTCGCTGGGCGTGCTCGACGCGCTGGGCATCGAGCAGGCGCACGTCGTCGGCGCTTCGATGGGCGGCATGATCGCGCAGCGCGTGGCTTCCAGCGCGCCGCAGCGGGTGCTCTCCCTCACCAGCATCATGAGTTCCAGCGGCGCGCGCGGCCTGCCCGGACCCGACCCGAAGGTGGCGGCGGGCCTGTTCCGGCGTCCGCCGGGGCGCAGCGAAGAGGCGCTGGTGGCCTACAGCCTGGGCTTCATCCGGCTCATCGAGAGCCCGGCCTATCCCTGCGACGAGCAGGACCTGCGCGAACGCGTCACCTTCGCCATGCGCCGTGCCTACCGCCCGGCAGGCCTGTTGCGCCAGATGCTGGCCATCGGCGCCGACACCGGCCGCCGTCCCGACGAGCTGGGCCGCATCCGCTGCCCGACGCTGGTGCTGCATGGCGAGGCCGACCGGCTGGTGCCCATCGCGGCCGGCCGCGACACCGCGCGTCGCATCGCCGGTGCGCGCTTCTTCAGCATTCCCGGCATGGGGCACGACTTCCCGCCGCCGGTGAACCGGCTGCTGCTGGCCCACATCATCCCTTTCCTCGCTTCGGTTCCTGCGAAGGACACCGCGCCATGACCCTTTCCAACACCCCCGAGCAGTCGCAGCTGGGCCGTGCCTCGGCCTACGTCGACCAATACGACCCCACGCAGCTCTTTCCCATCGCCCGCGAGACGCAGCGCGCCACCATGGGCATCCAGGAGAGTGCGCTGCCCTTCTTCGGCGCCGACTTGTGGACCGCCTTCGAGCTGAGCTGGCTGAACGCGCGCGGCAAGCCGCAGTTGGCCATCGCGCACTTCACCATTCCGTGCGAGACGGCCAACATCATCGAGAGCAAGTCCTTCAAGCTCTACCTCAACAGCTTCAACAGCAGCGTGTTTCCCGATGCGGCCGCCGTGCGCGAGCGGCTGGCGGACGACCTGAGCGAAGCAGTGTGGCGTGGCAGCGAGCGCAGCGGCCGCGTGGGCGTGAAGCTGCTGGCGCCGGAGATGTTCGACCGCGAGCAGGTGCACGAGATGGATGGCGTCGACCTGGACCGGCTGGACCTGGAGTGCACCCGCTACCAGCCCGCGCCCGATCTGCTCAGCGCCGCCTTCGATGAAATCCCGGTCACCGAGACGCTCACCAGCCGCCTGCTCAAGAGCAACTGCCTGGTCACCGGCCAGCCGGACTGGGGCAGCGTGCAGATCCGCTACAGCGGCCCGCAGATCGACCAGGCCGGGCTGCTGCAGTACATCGTGAGCTACCGCCAGCACAACGAATTCCACGAGCCATGCGCCGAGCGCATCTTCACCGACATCTGGCAGCGCTGCCGCCCCACCAAGCTGGCGGTGTATGCGCGCTACACGCGCCGCGGCGGGCTGGACATCAATCCCTTCCGCGCCAGCTGGCCGCAGGCGCTGCCGGCCAACGTCCGGACGGCTCGACAGTAGCTGTCGACGTGTTCCTACACGCCGCCCCAGCCCGTCCATCGATACTGCCCGGATGATGAAGGCCTCGCCCGCCGCCCGCAGCTGGATCGCGGCAGGCGTTCGACACGAACTGCTCACCCGCGTGCTCCCCGCGCTCCGCCATGACATGGTGGGGCCGGTGTCCGTCATGCGCATGGGCATGCTGATGCTCAAGCGCCAGGTGGAGTCGCCCCACATCGACGCCCAGGCCTGCAGCGAGCGCGTGGCATTGATCGAGTCGCAGATCGGCGAACTCATCGAAGGCGTGCGCCTGCTGCGCAACTGGGAGCTCGCCACCTCCGACGAGGGCATTGCGCGTTCGGCCCTGGTGCAGCTGTGCGTGTCGCTGCTGCGTCCGGCCTTCAGCCTTCAGGGTGTGCAACTGGATGTCGCGCCCGAGTTGGAGCAGCCCACGGCCGATGATGAGCCGCGTTGGCCGCGCGCCGCGGCGCTGCGCTACCTGCTGCTGTGCGGCCTCAACTACCTGCACGACGCGAGCCCGGAAGAACCTACCGTGATCAGCATCGCGCCGGAAGCCGAGGACGGCCTGCTGCTTCGCATGGGGCCGGCCCCGCACGGCGAGCTCAACGGAAACGCCATGTCCGAGGCGGCCGTCGTGCACCGCGCGCCACGGGCCCTGGCCATCGACGCAGTGGCGCTGCAGGGCCTCGCCGACGACCTGGGCTACGAGATCTCGGTGGGCGACGACAGCACGGTTCGCATCCGCCTGGGCGCAGACTGAGGGTGCGCACGGCGCCGCCGGCGCGCAAGGGGTGAGAATCGGGGGCTTGGTTCTTGCAACGAGTCCCCCATGAACATTCCATCCTTCCGTTTCCATGGCCGCGCCGCCTGCGGCGCTGTCGCCATTGCCCTCGCCGCAGCCCTCGCCGGCTGTGCCACGCCCGGCACCGGCGCTACAGCTTCTTCCACCACCACGCCGACCGCTGCCAAGGCAGCACCGGTGCAGGTCAAGGTCTTCGTCGCCGCCATGTTCGAAATCGGCCAGAACACCGGCGACCGCGCCGGCGAGTTCCAGCACTGGTACGAGCGCTACTGGAAGGGCGCCACGCCCATCGCCGTGCCCGGCGCGCTGGGTCCGGTGTATTGCAATGCCGACGGCGTGTGCGGCTCGGTGCTGGGCATGGGCAAGGTCAACTCCTCGTCCTCGATGCAGGCCATCCTGCTGAACCCGGCCTTCGACTTTTCCAAGGCCTACTACGTGATCTCCGGCGTGGCCGGCACGCCGCCCGCGCGCGGCACCATCGGCGAAGTGAGCTGGGCTACCTGGCTGGTGGACTACGACCTGGGCCACCGCTGGGCGCCGGAAGAGAACAAGGCGGGCGAGCCGACCTTCATGCCGCGCAAGGGCTACGAGGACTACCGCCGATTCAAGCTCAACCCGGACCTGGTGGGCTGGGCCATGAAGCTGAGGGCCGACACGCCGCTGAAGGATTCGGACTCGGCCCGCAAGTACCGCCAGCGCTACCCGCAGGCCGCGGCGCGCCGCGCGCCCTTCGTGGGAACCGGCACGCACATGACCGGCGACACCTTCTTCCACGGCCCGGGCATGTCCAACCAGGCGCAGTACATCGCCAAGCTCTACGGCGCCGACGACTACGTCATCACCGAGATGGAAGCCGCGGCCATCACGCTGGTGATCAAGCGCACCCATGGCACCGACCGCGTGATGAGCCTGCGTGGCGCCGTCAACTTCGACCAGGGCAACCCGCGCGAGACCACGCTGCAGCACCTGGACCCGGCCCCCGGCGAGACGGCCGGCGGCTTTGCCGAGACGGTGGAGAACATCGCGCTGGTCGGCACCCGCGTGGTGGACCACATCACCACGAACTGGACGCAGTGGCAGGCGGGCGTCCCGCCGCTGAAGTAAGCCTCAGGGCTTCTCTTGCGCCAGGTGCGCAGTGACGGTGAAGTCGAAGGGCGTCCAGCGGCCCACCGTCACGCCGGCCGCGCGCAGCCCTTCGCCGGTCCAGCTGTTGCAGGTGCGAAAGAGGTTCGCGCTGCCCAGCGCTTCGTAGAAGGCGTCGTTGCGCGCATAGTGCGCGCCCGGCACCGGCCGTGCTTTGCCCTGCGGCAGGCTGGCGCGCACGTGGGCCACCAGCCGCTCGTACTGCGCCTGCGACAGCGGCAGGCGGTAGGCCTTGCCTTGGGCCAGGTCCGCCTCGCGCAGGTGGCTCACATGCAGCAGCGCGCCGTTGCGGCCCATCGCGGCGCGCAATGCGTGGCGCGCGCTGAGGTCGGACCACTGCGGCGTGTAGAGGTAGATCTCGCGGTCGCCCCAGCCGATGGCGATGTAGCGCGCATCCGGCGGCGCGGCGAGCGCATGCGCCGGCGGGAACAGCGCCGTCCAGTCCATGCCGTGGCCGCGCAGCGGCAGCACCAGGTCGGTGTGCACGCCGTTGCTCAGCACCCAGGCCTGGAGCACGGCGGGTTCGCGCGGCGCATCGCGGTTGAGGGGCCAGGCCATGAGCAGGCAGGCCATGGCGAAGTAGAGAAGCAACGCCGCCAGCGGCGCCAGCAGCACGATCAACAAGCCGCGCAGGGCGTTGCGCATGGCGTGCGCGACGCTAGAACAGCGAGCCGGAGGCGTTCTGCACCTCGGCCCTGGCACGCGCAACGCGGCCCGCCGGGCGCTCCACGGGCGGCGTGGTGGCCTCGGGGCTGTCGGCCCTGGCCAGCGTGCCCACGCGCACGCCCAGCAGGCGCAGCGGCCGCTCCAGCGGTACGCGCTTGAGGCACTGGCCGGCGGTCTGGCGGATCAGCCTGCCGTCGGCGGTGAAGCTGGCCACCGTCTGGTCGCGCGTGGCGATCTTGAAGTCGTCGTAGCGCAGCTTGATGCCGATGGTCTTGCCCACGTAGCCCTTGCGCTGCAAATCTTCGGCCACCTTCTCGCACAGGTGGGTGAAGATGGCGCCCAGCTCGGCGCGGTCGCGCACCGCGTGCAGGTCGCGCTCGAAGGTGGTCTCGCGGCTCATCGAGACCGGCTCGCTCTCGGTCACCACCGGGCGGTCGTCGCGGCCCCAGGCCACCTCGTGCATCCAGGCGCCGGAGGACTTGCCGAAGTTGGCAATGAGCCAGTCGCGCTCGCAGGCGGCCAGCTGGCCCATGGTCTCGATGCCCAGGCGCTTGAGCTTCTCGTCCGCCTTGGGGCCGATGCCGTTGACCTTGCGGCAGGGCAGGGGCCAGATGCGCGTCTGCAGGTCGTCCTCGTACACCACCGAGATGCCGTTGGGCTTCTGGAACTCGCTGGCCATCTTGGCGATGAGCTTGTTGGGCGCCACGCCGATGGAGCAGGTCAGGCCGGTGGCCTCGAAGATGGATTTCTGGATCAGCCGCGCCAGCACGCGCCCGCCTTCGCGCTGGCCGCCGGGCACCTCGGTGAAGTCGATGTAGACCTCGTCCACGCCGCGGTCCTCCATCAGCGGGGCGATGTCGCGGATGATGCCCTTGAACTGGCGCGAGAAGCGGCGCACCTCGTCGAAGTCCACCGGCAGCACGATGGCCTGCGGGCACAGCTTGGCCGCCTTCATCATGCCCATGGCCGAGCCCACGCCGAAGACGCGCGCCGGGTAGGTGGCGGTGGTGATCACGCCGCGGCCCACGTAGTCCTTGAGCAGCGGAAAGGCGTTCACCGGGACGTCCGCGAGGCTGCCGCCCTCGGGCAGGTGCCGCAGGATGGCTTCGTCCACGCGGCGCCTGGCGCCGCCGATCACCACCGGCAGGCCCTTGAGCTGCGGGTAGCGCAGCAACTCGACGGACGCGAAGAAGGCGTCCATGTCCAGGTGGGCGATGCGGCGGATCGGTTCGGTCACAACCCTCGATTTTCGCAGGCTGGGGGCGTTTCCGCCCGGCGCGCCGTTCATCGCCCCTGGCCGCAGGACCACTGGTGCGCCGGGCGCTTCGATGCCATCATTGCCGCCATCATGCAGACCATCGCCACGATCTTCTGGCGCCGGCTCGATGCGCCGGGGCACGACGCCTGCCGGCTGGAGCGGCATGGTGAATCCTGGCAGCTCGACGGTGCGGCTGTCTTCCAGCACACCGACGGCCGCCCGGCACGCCTGGACTACCGGGTGTACTGCGACAAGGCCTGGCACACCAAATGGGGCCGCGTGCGCGGTTGGGTGGGGTCGGGCCAGGTCGACTTCGCCATCGCCCGCAATGCGCGCGGCGACTGGACGCTCAACGACGAAGTGGTGCCGGAGATGGGCCATTGCATCGACCTCGACCTGGGCTTCACCCCGGCCACCAACCTGGTGCAGTTGCGCCGCCTGAACCTCAAGAAGGGCGAGGCCGCCGACGTGCCCGTGGCCTGGATGGACCTGGACGGCGATTCCCTGGCGGCGGTGGCGCAACGCTACACGCGGCAAGGCGACGGCGAGTACGCCTACGAGTCGCCGCGCTTCGAATACAAGGAAACGCTCAAGGTGGGCGATGAGGGTTTCGTCACCCGCTACCCGGGGCTCTGGGAATCGGTGAGCTGAGCGGGGCTCAGCGCTGTGGCATGTCCTTGACGGAGTAACCAAGGCTCACGGTCGCGTCTTCCGGGATGGGCGGCATGGTGCCGTTCCAGGCTTCCCAGGCCGCGCGCATCGCGTCCAGGCGCTGCGGCTCCTTCCTGCCCAGGTTGGCGCGTTCGCGCTCGTCCTGCGGGATGTTGAACAGGTAGTC
>NZ_FOUG01000016.1 GCF_900114785.1 Variovorax sp. OV329 | reverse complement strand
CAAGAACTTATCCACACCGTGAGCCACCAGGCTCGCAAAGAGGGTGGGTCAATATTGGATGGAAATGCCGGGTCAGGATTGCATGGAACTCAACACTGGGGCGCACCGGGTGCCGCTACTGGTTCCGGCAAGGCGCGGACTATGCCAACGTCGAGACACGCGAGCCGGGCGCGCGCACGGTAGCCGAGGTCAGCGTGCAGAGGGAGTGAGGCGGCATTGCAGATGCGTTTTGCCGGCAAGCATGCGTGCCCCTGAGCGAGCGGGGCCGAGCGCCACCGGCGCGCTCGCTTGCCTAGCCAGGACTGGCGCAGCGACGCTGTCGACAGCGCGCCTAGCGGATCACCCGCCCATCGGCCGTCACCGTCACCAGGTCGATGGCCCAGGTCGAGTCGCGCACGCCGGCACGCAGGTGCAGGCGAAAGCCCCCCACGTCCAGGTCGCCCAGTCCTGCCAGGGCCTTCTGCATGCCCGCGCGGTTCAGGCCCGCGCCGTTGCGGCGCACCGCCTCGCCCACGGCCTTGGCGGCGATGAAGCCCTCCAGGCTCTCGTAGCTGGGCGACTGGTCGGAGTTGTCGATGGCGGTGAGGTACTCGCGCACGATCGGGATGGCCGTGCTGCGCGGCGAGGGCACCACCTGCGTGATCACCACGCCGCGGATGTCCTTGCCAAGCGCGACGAAGAGCGGGTCCATGCCCACCACCGAGAAGTTCATGAAGGTGCCGACATAGCCGCCCTTTCGCATGGCACGGATGAATGCGGCGGTCGTGTTGAAGAGCGAGGCCTGGATCACCACCTGCGGCTTCTGCGCGCTGATGGCGGCCACCGCGGCGTCGACCTTGACGCTGTTGGTGGGCACGAAGGCGCTGGCCACCGGGGGCTCCATCTTCAGTTCCTTCAGCGCCTTCTCGACCGCGGCCAGGCCGGCGCGGCCCATGGCGTCGTCCTCGCCCAGCACCGCGATGCGGGTGTGACCGATGGTGGCGCAGTGCTGCACCATCTTGAAGGCCTCGTCGGCCATGCTGGGGCGCACGTGGAAGACCTGGGGAAAGGAGCCGTCGCGCAGGTTGTCGGCGGCGGCGAAGGGCGCGAGCAGCACGGCGCCCTGTTCCTTGGCGACCGCCGCGGCGGCGCTGCTGCTGGCGGTGCCGACGAAGCCGAAGAGCAGGTCGGCGCCATCGGCCAGCAGCTTCTTCGCGTTGGTGCCGGCGCGTGCCGCGTCGTAGCCATCGTCCAGTTGGCGCAGTTCCAGTTCCAGCGGGATGTCCTTGCGCTCGTTGAAGGCGTCGACATAGAGCTTGGCGCCAGCCGCGAAGGCCAGGCCGATCTCGCTGGCCGCGCCCGTGAGCGGCACCGATTGGCCCAGCACCAGCTTGCGCCCGCCCGGTGCGGCGCGCGTGGCGGAATGCCAGCCGGCACCCAGTACACCCAGGCCCAGGCTGGCACCGGCGTTGATCAGAAGCTTGCGACGTGTGGTGCGCATGGCACCCTCCTTGACATTTTGTAACCTTTAGATACTACGCAAAGGCAGTGCCAAGGTCCGTCAGGAAGTTCAGCGTTTCGTGAACAAAACGTCGTAAACGCCGTGTCCGAGCTTGATGCCGCGGTTCTCGAACTTGGTCAGGGGGCGGTAGTGGGGCTTGGGCGCGTAGCCGTCAGGGGTTGCATCCGGGCTGATCTGCAGTTGCGGCTCGGCGCGCAGCACCTCGACCATCTGCTCGGCGTAGGGTTTCCAGTCGGTGGCGCAGTGCAGGTAGCCGCCGGTCTTCAGGCGCTCGACCAGTTTCCTGACCAGCGGGCCCTGGATCAGGCGGCGCTTGTTGTGCCGGGTCTTGTGCCAGGGGTCCGGGAAGAAGATGTGCACGCCGGCCAGCACGCTGGGGGCGAGCATGTGGTCGATGACGTCCACCGCATCGTGGGCGCAGATGCGGATGTTCGTCAGGCCGTGCTCGCCGATGCGCTTGAGCAGGGCGCCCACGCCGGGCTCGTGCACCTCGCAGCACAGGAAGTTGGTCTCGGGCAGCAGGCCGGCGATGTGGGCCGTGGCCTCGCCCATGCCGAAGCCGATCTCCAGCACGGTGGGCGCTTCGCGGCCGAAGGTGGCGGCCAGGTCCAGCCGCGAGGCCTGGTAGGGCAGGAGGAACTGCGGGCCGTGGAGTTCGTAGGCGCGGGCCTGGCCCTCGGTGGTGCGGCCGCCGCGCTTGACGAAGCTTTTCAGGCGGCGATGCAGCGGGTGGGGCTTGGCTTCTTCTTCAGGCGCGGGCGCGGAGGCACCGGTGGCGTCCTGGGGCGCAGCCTCGTCATCGGGCTGCGCGGAATCGGGGTCACGGGGAGGAATCATCAGGCCCGGGATTGTAGAGATCGCGCCATTGCGCGATCCAGCCGGCCCGGTCTTCGCCCTGAAGGCCCAGCATCCGGGCGGCGGCGTTCAACTCGACGCGGGCCCCTTGCGGCGAGCCCGTGTCGATGGCCTGCGCGCCGTTCTGCTTGGAGAGCTTGCTCCCATCGGCCGCCCGCACCAGCGGCGTGTGCAGGTAACGGGGCGTGGGCAGCCCCAGCGCGCGCTGCAGGAGGATCTGGCGCGCGGTGTTGTCGGCCAGGTCCTCGCCGCGCACCACGTCGGTGATGCCCTGCTGCGCGTCGTCGACCACCACCGCGAGCTGGTAGGCCCAGGGGCCGTCGGCGCGCCGGAGCACGAAATCGCCCACCTCGCTCGCCACGTCCTGCTGCTGCGCGCCCAGGCGGCGGTCGGTCCAGGCCAGGGCGCCGCCGGCACCCTGGATTCTCGTTGCGGCAAAGCGCCAGGCGCGTGGCTTCTTTCCGTGCAGGCCGTCGCGGCAGGTGCCGGGGTAGACCCGCTCGCCGTGCCGCGTGTGCACGACGCCCTGCCGCGCGAGCGCCTCGTCGATGTCCTTGCGCGAGCAGCCGCAGGGGTAGGCCAGGCCCGCCTGTCGCAGTTGCACCAGTGCTTCGTCGTAGAACTCGGTGCGCTGCGTCTGCCACACCGGCGGCTCGTCCGGCAGCAGGTCGCAGGCGGCGAGTTGCGCCAGGATGACGTCGCCCATGCCCGGCTGGCAGCGCTCGGTGTCCGCATCCTCGATGCGCACCAGCCAGCGCGCGCGCGGGCCGCGCGCGCGCACGTCCAGCCAGCTGGCCAGCGCGGCGACCAGCGAGCCGGCGTGCAGCGGGCCGGTGGGCGAGGGGGCGAAGCGTCCGGTGGGCGGGATGGTCAATGCACGGCAAGGGCCAGCGACAGGCCCGAGAGGAAGGCTTCCTCCACCCGGTGGCCGGTGCACCAGTCGCCGGCCGCGCCGATGCGCGCCTTGGCATCCCACAGGTGGGGCTTGCCGGCGGGCACCATGGTCTGCGCCTCGGGCCAGCAGCGGGTCTGGGCGTATGCGGGCTCGGCGCGGATGCCGGTGATCTCGGCGAAGGCGCGCAGCAGCTTGGCTTCAACCCGCGGCGCGTCGTCGTGCAGGTGCTCCTGCGACCAATCGGCGCTGGCCTGCAGCGTCCAGCGCTCGACCATCTGGCGGCCGGGCTTGGAGGATTCGCGTGCAAGCCAGGCCACGCGGTGGTGGGTGCTGCGCGCAGCGTTCCATTGCGGGCCCAAGTGGGCCAGTGTCGGCTGGGTGGCGTTGGGGAAGGCGATCATCAACGTCCAGCAGGGGGACACCTTCACCGGCGCAAGCTGTTCCTTGAGCTGGGGCGAATGCTCGCCCAGCAGGCGCCGTGCGGGATTGGGAGGCGTGGCCAGCAGCACCGCGTCGAAGCCGGAGTGCACATGCACCGCCCCGTCGTCCGCTTCGGTGCGCAGCTGCCAGCGGGTGGCGTCCAGTGCGTCGCGCTCGATCTGCGTCACCTGCACGCCGGTGAGCAGCGAATCGCCCAGGGGCTTGGCCCAGTGGGCAACCAGTGCGTTCATGCCCGGCTGCGAAACGAAGTGCGGCTCCAGTTGCGGCAGCGCGGCTTCGGCCAAGCGGCCATGGGCGTCGAGCACGCGCACGGCATTGGCGCTCCAGGGGCGGCACAACTCGGGCGTGGTTTGCAGCACGCGCTTGAAGCGCGGGTCGCGCACGGTGAAGTACTGCGCGCCGCTGTCGAAGCTGCCGAAGGGCGTGGCATCGCTGACCATGCGGCCACCGGGCTGCGCGTTCCATTCGAACACCGTAACGCGGTGGCCGGCCTGCACCAGCGTGCGGGCACAGGCCACGCCGGCGATGCCGGCGCCGACGATGGCGAAGTGCTGGCTGGACGAGCGCTTGGGAGGGCGGCTGCGCTTGGCGGAAGTGCGAAGGCTCATGTTTGTCTCGATTCTTGCTGAGTGGATGTGTGACGAGGTCGACAGACTCTAACCGGGCTCGCGAGGTTTTCGGGCTTCATCGGCCTCGATGGTTTTCCAGTAGGGCGCGGCGTGTACCTTCGTGTTCGAAGCGATCGAGCCACCATTGCAATGCGTGGCCGGGCTTGCCGCTGGCGGGCAGTCGCCAGGCGCAGTGCATCTGGCCCTGCGGCGGGGCACGCTCGGTCTTGCACTGGACCAGGTGGCCGGCCTCGATGTAGGGCCGCGCCATCGGCTCGGGCAGGAAGCCGCCGCCCAGGCCATGCAGCTGCGCCGAAAGCTTGACGTGCATGTTGGGCACGGTGAGCACGTCCTGCCCGCTCACCAGGTTCACCGTCATGCGCTCGCCGGTGCGCGACGAATCGGCGGCGGCCACCGCGCGGTGCTGGCGCAGCACCTCGTCGCTGAGCGGCACCCCGATCTTCGCCAGCGGATGGTGGGGCGCCACGCAGTACACGAAGTGCAGTTCGCCCAGCGAGCAGCTGCGGATGCTGGTGCTGGTGAAGGCCAGCCCGGCCGCGCCGACCACGGTGCCAATGGCCAGGTCCGCCTGGCCGGTGGTCAGGCTCTGCACCGTACCGAGAAGGGTCTCGTCGAGCAGCTTCAGGCGGGTGGGCGGGTTCAGGGCATAGAAGGCGCCGACCAGCTCCAGCACCGGGTCGCGGGCGATCACCGAGTCCAGGGCGATGGTCAGCTGCGCCTCCCAGCCGGTGGCCACGCGGCGCACGCGGTTGGCCACCGCGTCGATTTCGCCCAGCAGCCACGCGCCCTCGCGCAGCAGCTCGGCGCCAGCGGCGGTGATGCGGGCCTGCCGCGCACTGCGATCGAACAGCAGCACGTCCAGCGCGTCCTCGATCTGGCGGATTCGATAGGACAAGGCGCTGGGCACCACGTTCAGCGCCCGGGCGGCGCCGGCGAAGCTGCCGTACTGGGCCACGGCCTGCAGCATGGCCAGGGCGTCGGGGGTGAGGGCGTCGCGGGCGGTCGTCATGCGGGAGCGGATCCGTTCATTCAAATAATTTGAATGATGCCTTCAAAACCCATCGCTCGCGAGCCCCTCGGGGAAGCCCAGAATTCAGCCTATCCGCTGCGCATACGGCGCGGCTTACGAGAGAGCCCAGGGCCAACGGTCTCAAGGGCAAGGAGTCAGGACAATGCTTCAAATTCGCAGATCACAGGAACGCGGCTATGCCGATCACGGCTGGCTGCGCTCGTACCACAGCTTTTCCTTCGCAGGCTACTTCGACCCGGCTCACATGGGCTTCGGCAACCTGCGCGTCATCAACGAGGACCGCGTGGCGGCCGGTGCCGGCTTCGGCACCCATGGCCACCGCGACATGGAGATCATCAGCTACGTGCTGTCGGGCGAACTGGCCCACAAGGACAGCATGGGCAACGTGGAGTCCATTCCCCCGGGCGACGTGCAGCGCATGAGCGCCGGCCGCGGCGTGATGCACAGCGAGTTCAACCACAAGGCCGACCAGACCACGCACTTCCTGCAGATCTGGATCGAGCCCAACGTCAAGGGCATCGAGCCCGGCTACGAGCAGAAGAGCTTCGCCGAAGCCGACAAGCGCGGAAAGCTGCGCCTGGTGGCATCGCCCGACGGCGCCGAGGGTTCGGTGCTGGTGCATGCAGACGCGCGCCTTCGTGCCGGCCTCTTCGATGCCGAAGAGGAAGCCACGCTGGCGCTCGACGAGAAACGCAAGACCTACGTGCACCTCGTGCGCGGAGAACTCGAAGTGAATGGCCAGAAGCTCGTCAGCGGTGACGCCGCCAAGCTCGAAGGCGAATCACAGCTGCGTCTTGCGGCCGGCAAGGATGCCGAGGTGCTGGTGTTCGATCTCCAGTCCTGAAGCCACCTTGCAGTTTTGTTCCCTGTTCCAACTTTTTTCAAACCAGGAGTAATCACATGTCCAACTCGATCACGGCCACCGCCAACCGCAACGACGCCGCGGCACTCCCCGGCAGCGATGTCCTCGCCCTGGTGGGTCGCATCCTCGTGGCCTACATGTTCATCCCGGCCGGCTTCGGCAAGCTGATGGGCTTCGCGGGCACCGTGGGCTACATCGCCTCGGTGGGCCTGCCGCTGCCGGCCGTGGGCGCGGTCATCGCCATCATCGTGGAACTGGGCGCCGGCATCGCGCTGCTGCTGGGCTACAAGACGCGCATCGCCGCGATCGTGCTGGCCGTGTTCACGCTGGCCGCTTCCTTCTTCTTCCACGCCTACTGGGCCGCGCCCGAAGCGATGAAGATGGTTGCCACGCTGCTGTTCACCAAGAACATCGCCATCGTGGGTGGCCTGCTGGCCCTGGCTGCCTTCGGTCCCGGCCGCCTGTCCATCGACAAGAAGTAAGCAGTTAATGGGAAACTCGCGCGATGTCTGACATCGTCGTAGTTTTCCATTCCGGTTACGGCCACACGCAGCGCCTGGCGCAGGCGGTGGCCGATGGCGCGCAAGCCCAGCTCCTTCCCATCGATGCAGACGGCAACCTGCCGCCGGGCGGATGGGAGGTGATCGCGGCGGCGCGCGCCATCATCTTCGGTGCCCCCACCTACATGGGCGGGCCGAGCTGGCAGTTCAAGAAATTTGCGGACGCCTCCTCCAAGCCCTGGTACGTGCAGGCCTGGAAGGACAAGCTCTTCGCCGGCTTCACCAACAGCGCCGCAATGAACGGCGACAAGTTCGCCACCATCCAGTACTTCTGGACGCTGGCCATGCAGCATGGCGGCCTCTGGGTGGGCCTGGGCGTCCTTCCTTCGAACGACAAGGCCGCCACGCGCAACTCGCCCAACTTCGTGGGCGGCTATGCTGGCGCGCTCGCCACCTCGCCCACCGACGCCAGCTCCTCCGAGATGGCCAAGGGCGACCTGGAGACCGCGCGCGCCCTGGGCGAACGCGTGGCCGCCGCAGCCGCGAAGATCGCGCGCTGAGCCCCGCAAGAAAACACACAACGGAGTCCACGATGGAATTGCTCAAGCCTCACGACAAGGACCTGGGCGGCGGCTTCATGGTCCGCCGGCTGCTGCCTGCCGCTGCGAAGCGCTCGGTCGGCCCCTTCGTCTTCTTCGACCACTTCGGCCCCGCGACCGAGCACCCCGGCCGCGTGCACGACGTGCGCCCGCACCCGCACATCGGCCTGGCCACCGTCACCTACCTGTTCGAGGGCGCGATGATGCATCGCGACAGCATCGGCAGCGCGCAGGAGATCCGCCCCGGCGCCATCAACTGGATGACCGCCGGCCGCGGCATCGTGCACTCGGAGCGCAAGCCCGAGCAGTTGCTGAACTCCGAGTACGTCAACCACGGCCTTCAGCTGTGGGCCGCGCTGCCCAAGGAATTCGAGGGGATCGAGCCCAGCTTCTCCCACACCGCGGCGGAAGCGATTCCCGAGGTGAAGGAGCAGGGCGCGGACATCCGCGTGCTGATCGGCGAGGCCTTTGGCCTGAAGTCGCCGGTGAAGACCTTCGCGCCCACGGTTTACCTGGACATCGCGCTGTCGGCCGGCGCGCAGATCGAGTTGCCGGTGCTGGCGCAGGAGGAAGCGCTCTACGTGGT
The DNA here is from genome assembly GCF_900114785.1 of Variovorax sp. OV329. Lineage (GTDB taxonomy): Bacteria > Pseudomonadota > Gammaproteobacteria > Burkholderiales > Burkholderiaceae_C > Variovorax. Next base: position 131,944 of record NZ_FOUG01000016.1, on the reverse strand, counting down.
CGAGGGTGCGATCGAACTCGACGGCGAGCCAGTGCCGCCCTTCGCGATGGTGCTGCTGCCGGAGGACCGCGCATCGACGGTGCGAGCCGTGGGCGATGGCGCTGTGCGCATGGTCGTGATCGGTGGCGACGCGCTGGACGGGCCGCGCTTCATGTCCTGGAATTTCGTCTCCAGCAGCCGCGAGCGCATCGTGCAGGCGGGCGAAGACTGGGAAGCCCAGCGCATGGGCCATGTGCCGGGCGAGACGGAATTCATCCCGCTGCCGCCCAACCTGCTGACCCGGTAGCGCCGGCTCAGTCCGGCGCCACGCGCACCACCAGCTTGCCGAAGTTGCGCCCTTCGAGCAGGCCGGCGAACGCGGCGGGCGCATTCTCCAGGCCATCGACGATGTCCTCGGTCAGCCGGATGCGGCCCTCGGCCAGCCAGGCCTGCATGTCGTGCCGGAAGGCCTCGTGGCGATCGGCATAGTGGTCCAGGATGATGAAGCCCTGCATGCGGATGCGCTTCTGCAGCACCGTGGCCAGCAGCTGCGGCCGGCGGTCGATGCCGGGGCTAGCGGCATCGCCGTTGTAGTGCGCGATGAAGCCGCACACCGGCATTCGGGCGCCGTTTTTGAACAGGGGCAGCACCGCATCGGTCACCTCGCCGCCCACATTCTCGAAGTACACGTCGATGCCGGCGGGGCAGGCGTGCGCCAGCAACTGCGCGAAGCGGGGATCGCGCCGGTCGACGCAGGCATCGAAGCCCAGTTCCTGCACGGCATGGCGGCACTTGTCCTCGCCGCCCGCGATGCCGACCGCGCGCGCACCCTTGAGCTTCGCGATCTGTCCCACCACCGAACCGACTGCGCCGGTGGCTGCGGCCACCACCACGGTTTCGCCCGCGCGCGGCTGGCCGATGTTCAGCAGCCCCACGTAGGCGGTGAAGCCGGGCATGCCCAGCCCGCCCAGCGCGAGCGAAGGCCGCGCCAGCTCGCCCAGGGGCAGCAAGTCGCTCCCATCGGAAAGCGCGAAATCCTGCCAGCCGGCGTTGGCCAGTACGAGCTCACCCACGCCAAAGCCCGAATGGCGCGAGGCGACGACACGGCTGACCGTGCCGCCCACCATCGGGCTGCCGACCTCGACCGGCGGTGCATAGCCCGGCCCGATCTCGTCCATCAGATTGCGCATGTAGGGGTCCAGCGAGAGGTACAGCGTGCGCAGCAGCACCTGGCCGTCGGCAGGGGCCGGGACGGGCTGCGTGTCGATGCGGAAGTCGTCGGGCGTGGGCCGACCCTTCGGACGCGACGCCAGCAGCACGCGGCGATTGCGCTCGCTGTCAGCCTGCATCGCGGCCTCCCTGCATGGCGCGCACAGGACGCGGCCCATAGCGCAGCGTGAGCAGGCTGCCCAGCGTCAGCGCGGCAACGGCGAAGCCCGGGCCGCCGAGCGCGCCCACGTGGTCCACCAGCACGCCGCCGCCGATGGCACCGCTGGCGATGGCGATCTGGAACGCCGCCACCAGCAGGCCGCCGGCGCCTTCGGCCTGGTCGGGCGCCACGCGCACGATCCAGGTCTGGAAGCCCACCGGGAAGGCGCCGAAGGCAAAGCCCCACAGCACCACCGCGACCGCGGTAACGACGGCGGAACTGCCCGCCAGCAGCAGGCTGGCCGCAAGCACCGCGATCAGTGCACCGCCCAGGACGATGGCCCTCCGCTCGCTGCGCTCGGCGATCAGCCCACCCGCCAGGTTGCCGAAGAAGCCGCCGATGCCATAGCCCAGCAGGATGGCGGAGATGGCGCTGACCGACAGGTGCGTCACGTCCTCCATCAGCGGCCGGATGTAGGTGAAGCCGGCGAAGTGGCCCGAGATGACCAGCAGCACGGCCAGCAGCGCGACCCGCACGCCGGGGCGGCGCAAAAGCTCGCGCAGCACCCGCAGGCTGGTGTGGTCGCGCGGCGGCAGCGGCGGCAACGTCAAGACTTGTGCAGCCAGGGTCAGGAGGCTCACGGCGCCCGCTGCGACGAAGGCACTGCGCCAGCCCCACAGCTCGCCCATCCAGGCGCCGATGGGGGCGGCACACACGGTGGCGACCGAGACGCCGGTGAGGATGACGGACATGGCCCGCGCGAACAGGTGCTCCGGCACCAGCCGCAGCGCCAGGGCCGCCGCCATCGACCAGAAGCCACCCAGTGCAATGCCCAGCAGCACCCGCGACACCAGCAGGGCGCCCAGGCTTCCTGCGCTGATGGCCAGCCCGTTGGACACGATCAGCAGCAGCGTCAGCGCGATCATCACCAGCCGCCGGTCGAAACGCCGGGTGAACAGCGGAATCGATGGCGCCGCCACTGCCGCGACCAGCGCGGTGGCGGTGACGCTCTGGCCCGCCGCGCCCGGACTCACGCCCAGGTCGGCGGCCATGGCGGTCAGCAGGCTGGCGGGCAGGAATTCGGCAGTCACCAGCCCGAAGACGCCCAGCGCCAGCGCGGACACGGCGGGCCAGTGGGCGGCGGGTGCGGAAGGGGATGTCGGCAGGGTTTCGGCGAACACGCCGGCATCCGCTGCGATGCAGTCTTGGCAGGAGGAAGACACCTTGTTCTTGGCCTTGTGGGAAACGGGACGGTCAGCTTATGGATAAGATGCCGGCGTTTCCATGCCAGAAAGACCGGAATGCTTGACTATTCCTCCAGCCCGCCGGAGACCACGATCGTCCAGGATCGGGCCAACGGCCCCGACACGCTGACCGAGGTGCTGCTGGGGTTGCGGCTGGACGGCGTCGAGTACGGGCGCTGCCTGATGCACGCGCCCTGGGCCGTGGCTTTTCCGGCCACGCGCACTGCGCGCTTCCACTTCGTGGCGCGCGGCGGCTGCTGGCTGCGAACGCCCTACACGGAGTGGGTGCAGCTCAAGCCCGGCGATGCGGTGCTGCTGCCTCGCGGCAGCTTCCACGTGCTGGCCAGCGCGCCCGAGGTGCCCACCGTGGACATCGATTCGCTGGCACACGTGGCGGTGTCCGAGAACATCTACCTGGTGCGCGGCGATGGCGCCGGGGCCGATGCCGCGAACGCCGACGTGATGTTCTGCGGTGCGATGCGCTTCAACCTGGACCCGCTGCATCCGCTCATGGCGATGATGCCGGAGGTGATGCGGGCCGGCGACCTGGCGCAGCGCGACCCGACCGTGCCCGCGCTGCTGGAGGCGATGGAGCGCGAGGTGGCGCTGGAGCGCATCGGCGCCTGCGGCATCCTCGCGCGCATGGCCGACGTGCTGGCCGCGAGCATCATCCGCGCCTGGGTGGAGTGCGGCTGCAGCGACGCCACCGGCTGGATCGCCGCGGTGCGCTGCCCGAAGATCGGCAAGGTGATCGCGGCCATCCATGCCGAGCCCGAACGCGACTGGGACGTGCCGGCACTGGCCGGGCTCATGGGCGCCTCGCGCTCCAGCTTTGCGCAGGCCTTCACCCAGACCATGGGCGAGAGCCCGGCCAAGTACGTGGCCAAGGTGAAGATGTTCCAGGCGCGCCACTGGATTGCGCAGGAGGGCATGCGCATCGCGACCGTCGCGAACCGGCTGGGCTACGAATCGGAAGCCTCGTTCAGCCGGGCCTTCAAGCGCATCACCGGGCATCCGCCCAGCACCGCACGCAGCGCGCGTGCGCTCAGCGCTTGAGCGCCAGGTCCGGGTCTTCGGGCGCGCGTGCGCTGATGTCGTTGCGCCGCGCGCTCAGGTCGGGCGCCAGCGCCTCGCGGCCGTCGAACACGAAGCAATCGCCGCTGTAGTGGGCGCCGCCCACTTCCTCGAAGTACTTGAGGATGCCGCCCTCGAGCTGCAGCACGTCGGGCAGGCCCTGCTCGTGCATCAGGATGGCCGCCTTCTCGCAGCGGATGCCGCCGGTGCAGAAGCTCACCACGCGCTTGTCCTTCAGGTCGGCCAGGTGGTCCTGCAGCGCCTGCGGGAACTCGGTGAACTTGGTGATGCGCCAGTCGATGGCGTTGTCGAAGGTGCCGTAGTCCACCTCGAAGGCATTGCGGGTGTCCAGCAGCACCACCGGCTTGCCCTCGTCGTCATGCCCCTGGTCGAGCCAGCGCTTGAGGGTGCGGGCCCCCACGCCCGGCGCGCGGCCGGTGGAAGGCTGGATGGCAGGGTGGTCCATGCGGATGATCTCGCGCTTGAGCTTGACCAGCATGCGGCGAAAGGGCTGCTGCAGCGACCAGCTTTCCTTCACTTCCAGGTCGGCAAAGCGCGGGTCGGCCCGCAAGAACGTCAGGAACTCGGCGATGGCTTCGGGCGCACCCGCCACGAAGAGGTTGATGCCTTCGGTGGCCAGGAGGATGGTGCCGCGAAGCTCCAGCGCCGAGGCCTTGTGCAGGATGCGTTCGCGCAGCTCGTGCCCATCCTCGATGGCGACGAACTTGTAGGCGGCAATGTTGAGAACTTCGATCACGGGGCGCCGATTGTAGGTGGCGCCCCGGCAGGCTCTAGTACGCCTTGAAGTTCGCGGCGATGCGCTGGTTGAGGTAGTCGCCTGCCGTGATGGGCGGGTACTTGCCCGAGGGCGACTCGATCACCTGGTCGCGGTTGGCCTGGCAGAAGAAGGCCAGGCTGTAGCGCGGCCCCATGTATTCGCCGGGCACGGGATTCTTCACGCGATGGAAGTTGCTAGGCAGGCGGTCGTCGCTCCAGCGCATCAGCATGTCGCCGATGTTGCAGGTGATGAGATCCGCCATCGGGGGGATGGAGGTCCATTCCTGTGCATCCATCTCCTTGCCCGGGCACACCTGCAGGCCGCCCTGGCCGGCGCGCTGGTAGAGCAGGGTGAGGCAGTCGAAGTCGGTGTGCGCGCCGGCGCGCCACAGGCCCAGGTTGTCCTGCGCCGCGGGCGGGATGGCGTAGTAGTGCAGCAGGCGCAGCGTGCTCTGGTAGCTGGCCTTGGACGGGTCGTGCGCTCGGGTGAAGAACTCGTCGTCGAAACCCAGCTTGAGGGCGAAGCAGGAGAGGATCTTCATGCCCACGGCCCAGCTCTTCGCCTCGAAGGCCAGCATGTCTTCCTTGAAGCCCGGCAATTCCTGCTCGCTCGGATACAGGTCCGCCATGTGCGGGCGGGTGATCTGGTAGCTCTCCTTCTGGTCGGCCGTGCCGGTGGACGGGCGCAGTTGTGCTCGGCTTTCCCATCCGACATTGAGCGCCTTCTTGTGCGGGTACTGGGCCTTCACGCTGTCGGGCAGGGCGAAGAAGCGCTCGGACATGGCGAAGGCGTGGTCGATGTCCCGCGTGTCGACGCCGTGGTTGGCCACCTGGAAGAAGCCGACGTCCACGGCGGCGTCCCAGATCTGGTCGGCAATCTCGGCCTTGCGGCGCCCGAAGTCCGACAGGTCGATGATGCGGATCTCGCGCGCGCTGGTTTCCGAACCCATGGCGCCCATGCGGGCTTCCTTTTGCAGTTCGGCCATGCCTTGAGGGGTGGTCGTGGTGCTGGTCATTGCGTTTTTTGCTCCTGAAAGGGGTTGGCGAAGGCTGAGGACCATGTCCTTCCGCACCAGGGAGCCTGGAGAAGCAAGCGCTGCACGAGTCGCCGGGAATGGGGGACCGCACCATGCTCGAACTCCGGGCCCCTCGACGGCAAGGGGCTGGACCTCAAGAGCAATTTCCCGGACGGCTTTTTGCACTTTTGCAGTGCAAGCGGCCGCTGAACGCTTCTACTCTGGCCCGATTTTAAGCAAGTCCCAGGCCACGAAGGCGCTCCCCCACCTTTCTACAATCGAAGCATGTTTGTTCACCTGCGCCTGCACACCGAGTATTCCGTCGTCGACGGCACCAACCGAATCGACGAAGTCGTCAAGGCGGCCGCCGCCGACAAGCAGCCTGCGATGGCGATCACCGACCTCAACAACCTGTTCGGCGGGGTGAAGTTCTACAAGGAGGCGCGGGGCAAGGGCGTGAAGCCGGTGCTGGGCGCCGAGATCTTCGTCGAGGGCCTGGGACCGGATGTCGGCAGCCTCAGCCGCATGCTGGTGCTGGTGCAGGACAGCCAGGGCTACCTGAACCTGTCGGAACTGCTGGCGCGCGCCTGGACGCTGAACGTCGGGCGCGGGCAGTCGCAGGCCGCCTGCAAGCTGGAATGGCTGCGCGAACTCAATGCGGGGCTGATCCTGCTCTCGGGCGCGCAGGCCGGGCCGCTGGGTCATCCGCTGCTGCAGGGCGGGGCGCATGGCGCCGCCCGCGCGGCCGAGATCGCACTGGAGCTGGCGGGCATCTTCACCCACCGCTTCTACATCGAGCTGCAGCGTGCCGGCCGCGCCGAGGACGAACCCCACGTGGTGGCCGCCGTGCAGTTGGCCGCGCGCCTGAACCTGCCGGTGGTGGCCACGCATCCGATCCAGTTCGCCACGCCCGACGACTACGAGTCGCACGAGGCCCGGGTGTGCATCGCCGAGGGCGAGATCCTCGGCAACCAGCGCCGGGTGCGCAAGTTCACGCCCGAGCAGTATTTCAAGAGCGCGACCCAGATGGAGGCGCTGTTTGCCGACGTGCCCAGCGCGCTCGCCAACACGGTGGAGATCGCCAAGCGCTGCAACCTCACGCTGGTGCTGGGCAAACCGCGCCTGCCGGACTTCCCGACCCCGGGCGGCATGCCCATGGACGAGTACTTCCGCATCGCCTCCTTCGAGGGCCTGGAGCAGCGCCTGGCGCACCTCTACCCCGACGAAGCCAGGCGCGACAAGGAGCGTCCGCGCTACGTGGAGCGGCTCGATTTCGAGATCGGGACCATCCTGAAGATGGGCTTCCCGGGTTACTTCCTTATCGTGGGCGACTTCATCAACTGGGCGAAGAACAACGGCTGCCCGGTGGGGCCGGGCCGGGGTTCGGGCGCGGGCTCGCTGGTGGCGTATGCGCTGAAGATCACCGACCTCGACCCGCTGCAGTACAACCTGCTGTTCGAGCGCTTCCTGAATCCGGAGCGGGTGTCCATGCCCGACTTCGACATCGACTTCTGCCAGGGCAACCGCGACCGCGTCATCGACTACGTCAAGGACAAGTACGGCCGCGACGCGGTGAGCCAGATCGCCACCTTCGGCACCATGGCCGCGCGCGCCGCCATCCGCGACGTGGGCCGCGTGATGGACATGAGCTACACCTTCTGCGACGGCATCAGCAAGCTCATTCCGAACAAGCCGGGCAAGCCGGTCACGCTGCAGTACCCGCCGGCCGACTTGAAGGACGACGACAAGGAGAAGTACGCCATTGCGGCCGAGCCCGAGCTCGCGCGGCGCATCGAGCGAGAGGAAGAGGTCAAGTCTCTCGTCGAGATGGCGCAGAAGCTCGAGGGCATGACCCGCAACATCGGCATGCACGCCGGTGGCGTGCTGATCGCCCCGGGCAAGCTCACCGACTTCTGCCCGCTCTACCAGCAGCCCGGCAGCGACTCGGCGGTGAGCCAGTACGACAAGGACGACGTGGAGGCCATCGGCCTGGTCAAGTTCGACTTCCTGGGCCTGGCCACGCTCACCATCCTGGAGATTGCCCGCGAGTTCATCATGAAGCGGCACAAGGGCCAGGAGGGCTTCGCCTACGAGAACATCGCGCTGGACGACGCGCCCACCTACCGCCTGTTTTCCGACGGCAAGACCGAAGCCGTGTTCCAGTTCGAATCCCGCGGCATGCAGGGCATGCTCAAGGACGCGCGCCCCACGCGCCTGGAGGACCTGATCGCGCTGAACGCGCTGTACCGGCCGGGCCCGATGGACCTGATCCCCAGCTTCGTGGCGCGCAAGCACGGCCGCGAAGACGTGGAGTACCCGCACCCCGCGGTGGCCGAGATGCTCAGCGAGACCTACGGGATCATGGTCTACCAGGAGCAGGTGATGCAGACCGCGCAGATCCTTGGCGGCTACAGCCTGGGCGGCGCCGACCTGCTTCGCCGCGCGATGGGCAAGAAGAAGGCCGAGGAAATGGCCGAGCACCGCGAGAAGTTCCGCGCCGGTGCCCTGGCCACGCACGGCATCCCGCAGGAGAAGGCCGACGAGATCTTCGACCTGATGGAGAAGTTCGCGGGCTACGGCTTCAACAAGTCGCACGCGGCCGCGTACTCGCTGCTGGCCTATCACACGGGGTGGCTGAAGGTTCACTACACGGCCGAGTTCTACTGCGCCAACATGACGGTGGAAATGGACAACACCGACAAGCTGAAGGTGCTGTTCGAGGACGCGACCAAGAACTTCGGCATGACCTTCGAGCCGCCGGACGTGAACCGCGGCAACTACCGCTTCGAGCCGGTGACCGACAAGGTGATCCGTTACGGCCTGGGCGCGGTGAAGGGCACCGGCCAGCTGGCGATCGAGGCGATCGTGAAAGCGCGCGAAGAGGGCGGCCTCTTCAAGAGCCTGTACGACTTCTGCGTGCGGGTGGACCGCCAGCGCATCAACAAGCGCACGGTGGAGGCGCTCATCAAGGCGGGTGCCTTCGATTCATTGCAGCAGAACCGTGCCTCGCTGGTGGCATCGCTGGACCGCGCCTTCGAGTTCGCCAATGCCACCGCAGCGAATGCCGCGCAGGTGGACATCTTCGGCGACGCCGAGCACGGCAGCGCCACGCAGGAGCCCGAGCTGATCCCGGCCACGCCCTGGGGCGTGAAGGAGCGGCTGACGCTGGAGAAGACGGCGGTGGGCTTCTTCCTGTCGGGCCATCTGTTCGACGAGGTGGCGCACGAGGTGCGGCGCTTCTGCAAGCGGCAGGTGGACGATTTGATCGACAGCCGCGAGCAGCAGGTGATCTCGGGCATCGTGAGCGACCTGCGCGTGATCAACGGCATGCGCGGGCGCGTGGGCATCTTCAAGCTGGACGACAAGTCCGGCACCATCGAGGCGACGGCGGACGAGGCGCTGCTCAACCAGCACCGCAACACGCTCAAGGACGACGAACTCGTCATCGTCACCGGCCGCCTGCAGCCGGGGCGCGGCGGCTTCGAGGCACGCTTCATCGTGCAGCAGATCTGGGACCTGGCAACGGCCCGCTGCCGCTTCGGCAAATATTTGCGCGTGACGGTGAATGGCAAGGCGCCTGACATCGCGCGGCTGGCGCGCGAGTTTCCGCCGCGGGTGGAGGCCAGCGAGCATGGAGACCTGCGGCAGGGGCTGCCGGTTCGCCTGGCCTTGAAGCGTTCGGGCGCTCAGGTCGAATTGCAGTTGGGTGAGGCTGCGAAGTTCTTCCCGACGGATGCGGCGCTGGCCAGCTGGATGGCGCAGGCGGAGTCGGGGAATGCTGTCGTGATGTACGAGTAGCGTTCGCGAAGGCTTGCCTCGCCATGATGGCCAGCAAGGCTGCGCACCGGCCGCAAATCAAGCGTCGACGGGATCTGCGTCAGGCTGGCATCGTCGAAGCGCTGTTGAACGAAGGACTGCTGGCTACGCCTTCAGTGGCCTCGGTGCGCTGAGCTTCAGTCCTTCGGCCGCAAGCTAATCGCCATGGGCGTATAGATCCGCCCATCCACATCCCGTGGCAGCTTGTCTGTCTTGCGGAGCGCGCGCTCGGCCGCGTCGTCCCAGCCCGGCACGCCGCTGGACTTGCGCAGCTTCACGCCGACGATGGTGCCGTCGGGCGCCAGGCTCACCTCGAATTCGGCAGTGGGGTTGCCCGCCACCGTGTCGACGTCCGGATAGGTGATGTTGGGGCGGACGGCCGCGCGGACCTTGCCCGCGTAGCTGCCTGACGGACCTGAGGACTTGGCCGCCGTACCGGCGGAGTCCGCTGCGCCCGTACCCGCCATCGCCTGCATGCGCTTGATGGTGTCGGCACGGTCCTTCGTGGCCTGCGCCGCAGCAGCTTGCTTGGCCGCCTCGTCCTTCTTCTTCTGCTCGGCCAGCTTCTTCTGCTGCTCGTCCTTCTTGCGCTCGAGCTCTTCCTGCTGCTTCTTGGCCTCGAGTTCCTTGCGCTGCTGATCGGCCTTCTGCTGCGCGAGCTGCTTCTGGCGATCCTGCTCTGCCTTCTGCGCCGCGAGTTCCTTCTGTCGCTGCTGCTCCTTGCGCTGCTGCTCCAGATCGCGCTCGCGCTGGGCCTGCTGCTCCTGCTTGCGCTTTTCCTGTTCCAGGTTGATGTCCGGCTGTTTGGGCACCGGCGGCGGGGGCGGCGTCACCGCCTGCGGAGGCGGCGGGGGCGGAGGAGGGGGTGGCGGCGGCGGCGGTGCAGGCACCGGGGCGGGCGTGGGCGGTGCCACGGCGCGCGGAGCGGCCTGCTGCACTGTGGTGGACCACAGCTCGGCCTCCACCGCGTCGTTCTCCGTGTCGCGCTTCCAGCGCACGCCCCAGGTCAGCGCGGCGATGAGGAGGGCATGGGCGATCAGCGCCAGTATCACCGCGCGCACGGTGCCTCGCTGCGGAGGCGGCGCGAATTCGGGGCGGTCAGCGGCCAGGGACATCGTGGGCTGGATGGGGCTTACTTCGTGCCGGTGGTCTGCACCGACAGGCCGACGCGTTCGATGCCGCTGCGCTTCAACTGGTTCATCGCCTTCACCACGGTCTCGTACTTCACCGACTTGTCGGCGCTGATGACCACCGGGCGGCTTTCGTCACCGCCCTGGGCCTCGAGCGCGACCTTGCCGATCTGCGCAAAGGGAACGGAAGCACCGCCGCTGCCTTGCGACGGGTCTTTCTTCACCTGCACCTCGTCCTCGCTCTTGATGACGATCTCGATGGGCTTGTCGGGCTGCTTGTTGGCACGGTCCACGCTGGGCAGGTTGATCACGCTCGGCGTGATCAGCGGGGCGGTGACCATGAAGATGATCAAGAGCACCAGCATCACGTCGATGAACGGGACCATGTTGATCTCGTTGATCGTGCGGCGTCCGCGGCCGCGGTGGGAAACGGCGGGCATGTCGAGGGCCTCCTTTTCCGGTTGTCGGGTCGATCAGCGGCCGCCGGCCGGCGTACCCTGGGCCGACAGGTTGCGCTGCAGGATGTTGGAGAACTCCTCGATGAAGGTCTCCAGGGCAATGGCGATCTTGTCGATCTCGCGGGCGAAGCGGTTGTAGGCCACCACGGCCGGGATGGCGGCGAACAGGCCGATGGCGGTGGCCACCAGTGCTTCGGCAATGCCGGGCGCGACGGTGGACAGCGTCACCTGCTGCAGGCTGGCCAGGCCGGTGAAGGCATGCATGATTCCCCACACCGTGCCGAACAGGCCGACGTAGGGCGACACCGAGCCGACCGTGGCCAGGAAGGAGAGGTTGGATTCGATTGCGTCCAACTCGCGCTGGAAGCTGGCGCGCATGGCGCGGCGGGCGCCGTCCAGCAGGGTGGTGGCGTCGCCGATCTGGCGCTCGCGCAGCTTGTGGTATTCGCGCATGCCGCTGGCGAAGATGCGCTCCATCGGCCCTGCGAACTTGGCGTTCTGCGCCGCCGAGGAAAAGAGCTCGTTCAGGCTGGTGCCCGACCAGAACTCGCGCTCGAAGTCGTCGTTCAGTGCACGGGTGCGCTTGAGCGAGAAGTACTTGCGGAAGATCGCCGCCCAGCTGGCGATGGACACCACGACCAGCAGCAGCATGACCAGCTGCACCACGAAGCTGGCGTGGAGGATGAGGGAGATGATCGAGAAGTCTTGACTATTCATGGCTTCATTGTTGAGAGGCAAAGGCAGGCGGAGTTCCGCGCTGCGCGATGCGCTCGAAGACGGTCGAAACTGAGGCGGGCAGGCGGCTCGGCCGCATGGAAGCGGCGTTCACCCAGCCGATGCGAATAGTGCCCTCGCAGAGCAAGGCCTGTGCCGGAAGCTCTTCCGGCCCGCTCTTCTGCTCTGGATTTGATAGCACGCGTTGCTCGATTATCAACGACGCGGACCCCGCCTGACGCAGAAGCGCTGTAACGAGGAGTTGGTCGTCCAGGCGCGCCGGTCGATGGTATTTGAGATGGGTCTCGCTCACCACGAAGATGCCGCCCGAAGTCTCTCGCAGCTTCTGCTGCTCGATGCCGAGCGAGCGCAGCCACTCGGTGCGCGCCCGCTCCATGAACTTCAGGTAGTTGGCATAGAAGACGATGCCGCCGGCGTCGGTGTCTTCCCAGTAGATGCGGATCGGGTGGGCGTAGCTCATCGGCACCGGGTCAGAGCGCACGCAGCCGCGCGATCGCTTCCTCGAGGTGCGCCATGGAGCTGGCGGTCGAGAAGCGCACGAAGCGGCTGGTTTCCGCGGTGCCGAAGTCGCGGCCCGGCGTGATGGCCAGGTGGGCGCGCTTCATGAGCTCGAAGCTGAAGTCCCAGCTGCCCGACACGCCCAGCCGCTGCGCCATCTGCGAGCAGTCGGCCCAGGCGTAGAAGGCGCCGTCGGGCACCACCGGCACCGGCAGGCCGGCAGCCGTCAGCTGCGGGATGAACCAGTCGCGCCGCGCCTTGAATTCGCCGCGGCGGCGCTCGTACTCGGCGATGCTCTCGGGCTCGAAGCAGGCCAGCGCCGCGTATTGAGAGATGGTGCTGGCGCAGATGAACAGGTTCTGCGCCAGGCGCTCCACCACCGGCACCAGCGCCTCGGGCACCACCAGCCAGCCCAGGCGCCAGCCGGTCATGTTAAAGTACTTGGAAAAGCTGTTGATGCTGATGACCTGGTCGTCCAGGGCCAGCGCCGAGTGGCTGTAGGTGTCGTCGTAGGACAGGCCCAGGTAGATCTCGTCGATGAGCGTGATGCCGCCCTTGCTCTTCACGAACTCGTGGATGCGGCGCAGTTCGTCCGGCGCGATCGAGGTGCCCGTGGGGTTCGAAGGCGAGGCCAGCAGCACGCCGCGGGTCTTGTCGGTCCAGGCCGCCTCGACCTTCGCGGCACTGAGCTGGAAGCGCTCTTCGGCGGTGGTCGGGATCAGCACCGCGTTGCCCTCGGCGGCGCTCACGAAATGCCGGTTGCAGGGGTAGCTCGGGTCCGGCATCAGGATCTCGTCGCCGCGCTCGATCAGCGCCAGGCAGGCCAGCTGCAGCGCGGCCGAGGCACCGGCGGTGACCACGATGCGGTGCGCGGGCACGTCGATGCCGAAGCGCTGCGCATACCAGCCGCTGATGCGCTCGCGAAGCTCGTCCAGCCCCACGGCATGCGTGTACTGCGTGGCGCCCTTGTGCACCGCGCGGGCGGCGGCTTCCTGCACCAGGGGCGGAGCGGTGAAGTCGGGCTCGCCGATGTTCAGGAAAATCATCGGCCGGTCGCTGTGGGCGACTTCGCGCGCCATCTGCGATGCGGCCTTGGCCACTTCCATGACATAGAAGGGCTCGATGCGCTCGGCGCGCGAGGAGATTCTCATGCGGTCGCGCTCCTCAAGGCCGGGCCTTGCCGGTGGCGCGGTCGGCTTCCACCTCGACGGCGCGCAGCTTGGGCGCCAGGCCGTTGAGCACCGCGTTCACGTACTTGTGGCCGTCGGTGCCGCCGAATTCCTTGGCCAGCTCGATGCACTCGTTGAGCACCACGCGCCAGGGCACCTCGGGGCAGTGGCGGAACTCGTAGACGCCGATCCACATGGTCGCGTGCTCGATGGGCGAGATCTCGGCCAGCTTGCGGTCCAGCAGCGGAACGATCAGGCCGTCCAGCTCCTCGGCCTCGGCGATGGCGCCGTGCAGCAGCGCGTCGTAGTGCGCCGAGTCGGCCTTGTGGAAGCCCGCCAGGTCGCGCGTGAAGGCGTCGATGGCATCGGGCTCGTTGCGGCCCACCAGGTGCTGGTAGAGCGCCTGCAGGGCGAACTCGCGCGCGCGGCTGCGGGTGGACTTGGCCGCGGCCTTGCGGGCGCCGGTGCTGGTCAGGCCGCCGCGCGGTGCCTTCTTGGGTTTGGTGTCCTCGGTCATGCGAGGCCCGCCAGCAGGTTGGCCATCTCGACCGCGACGCGGGCGGCGTCCGCACCCTTTTCCAGTTGGCGGGCTTCGGCCTGCGCGTGGTTCTCGGTGGTGAGGATGGCGTTGGCGATGGGCAGGCGGTAGTCCAGTGCCACGCGGCTCACGCTGGCGCCGGATTCGTTGGCCACCAACTCGAAGTGGTAGGTCTCGCCACGGATGATGCAGCCTAGCGCGATCAGCGCGTGGAAGCCGCCGCGCTCGGCCAGCGCCTGCAGCGCCGTGGGCACTTCCAGCGCGCCGGGCACGCTCAGGTGCACGATGTCGCTGGCGGCCACGCCCAGCGCTTCCAGCTCGCCCTTGCAGGCCTCTGCCAACGCGTTGGTGATGTCTTCGTTGAAGCGCGCCTGCACGATGCCGATGCGCAGCCCCTTGCCGTTGAGCGCCACCGCTCCCTTGTTTGCACCTTGCATGGTGTCGTTCTTTCTTTGCTGGTCAGTCTTTTTTGGTGATGTAGCCGGCGATCTCCAGGCCGTAGCCTGCCGCCATGCTGGGCATGCGCCGCGGCGTGCCCAATAGGTTCATGCGCTGCACGCCGCACTCGCGCAGGATCTGCGCACCCACGCCGTAGCTGCGCAGGTCCATGCGGCCGCGCTCGGGCGCCTGGGCCGGCCGCGCCTTGCCTTCGAACTGGGCGACCAGTTCCTCGCCCGATTCCCCGCAGTTGAGGAACACGGCCACGCCCTTGCCCTCGGCCGCAATGTGCGAGAGGCTGGCGTCCAGGCTCCACGAGTGCATGGAGCGGTTCACTTCCAGCGCATCGAGCAGCGACAGCGGCTCGTGCACCCGCACCGGTACCGTTTCCTCGGGGTTCCAGCGGCCGCGCACCAGCGCCAGGTGCACGCCGCGGCTGGGCGTGTCGCGGAAGGCGTGGGCCGTGAACCAGCCCCAGGCGGTCTGGATCTCGCGGCAGCCCACCTTCTCGACCAGCGTCTCGTGGTGGCTGCGGTGCTCGATCAGGGCGGCGATGGTGCCGATCTTCAGGCCGTGCTCGGCCGCGAAAATCTGCAGGTCGGGCAGCCGCGCCATGGTGCCGTCCTCGTTCATCACCTCGCAGATGACGGAGGCGGGCGAGCACCCTGCCATGGCGGCCAGGTCGCAGCCGGCTTCGGTATGGCCGGCGCGCATCAGCACGCCGCCGTCCACCGCCTGCAGCGGGAAGATGTGGCCGGGCTGCACCAGGTCGGCGGCCACGGCGTTGGGCGCCACCGCAGCCTGCACGGTGCGCGAGCGGTCGGCGGCGGAGATGCCGGTGGTCACGCCTTCGGCCGCCTCGATCGAGACGGTGAAGGCGGTCGAATGCTTGGCGCCGTTGCGTGCCACCATGGGCGGCAGCTGCAGTCGCTCGCACATCTCGCGCGACAGCGTCAGGCAGATCAGGCCGCGCGCATGGCGGGCCATGAAGTTGATGGCTTCGGGCGTGATGTGGTCGGCGGCAATGACGATGTCGCCTTCGTTCTCGCGGTCTTCCTCGTCGACCAGGATCACCATGCGCCCGGCCCGCAGCTCCTCGACGATTTCCTCGACAGGAGAGATGGGGGCGGGAGGGCGCGCCTCCTTCGATGCGGCGATGGGGGTCACCGATGCGTTCATGATTGCTTGTCTTTCTGTTGGGCTGCGGGCAGGGCGCCGGCTTGCAGCATGCGCTCCACGTAGCGGGCCACCGTGTCGATTTCCAGGTTCACCGGGCTGCCCGCCTTGAGCTGGCCCAGCGAGGTGTTCTGTACCGTGTGGGGAATCAGGTTGATGCTGATCTCGCTGCCCTCGGCCAGGTCCTGCACGGTGTTCACCGTCAGGCTCACGCCGTTGATGGTGATCGAGCCCTTGTACGCGAGGAAGCGCGCCAGGCTGGCGGGCACTTGCACGCGCAGCTCCCAGCTTTCGCCGACCGGCTCGAAGCGGCTCACCTTGCCGATGCCGTCCACGTGGCCCGACACGATGTGGCCGCCCAGGCGGTCCTGGGCGCGCAGGGCTTTTTCCAGGTTGACCTGGGCGCCCGGGTCGGCAAGGCCGGCTGTCTTGTCGAGGGACTCGGCCGAGATGTCGATGGTGAATTCCTGCCGGGCGGTGTCCAGCGTGGTCACCGTCATGCAGGCGCCGTTGAGGGCGATGCTGTCACCGAGTCCCACATCGTCGAGGTAGGCGGCAGGCGCCGCGATATGCAGGCGCTTGCCGTGCGATGAAGAGCTTCCGAGGTCGTGGACGGCGGCGATGCGCCCCACGCCGGTGATGATTCCGGTGAACATCTCGGCATTTTCGCAGAGATGCCCGGCTGGTCGGGCGCCGGGGCTTCAAAAAGCGGAATGGCCGGCCAGACGGGCGATCACCCGCAGGTCGGGGCCGATGGCGTCCACCGAGTGGAATTCCAGTTCCACCGCCTGCGCCAGCGTCTGCAGGGGGCCGTGGGCGTGGATCTGGCTGGCCATGCCCAGGCCGGCGCCGATGAGCTTGGGGGCCAGGTACAGCAGCAATTCGTCCACCTGGCCCTCGCGCAGCAGCGAGCCGTTGAGCTTGTGGCCGGCCTCGACGTGCAGTTCGTTCACCTCGCGCTCGCCCAGGTCGCGCAGCAGGGCGACCAGGTCGACCTTGCCCTGGGCATTGGGCAGGTAGCGCACGTCCACGCCGCGTTCCTGCAAGGGCGCTGCCCTTTCTGCATTCGCGGCGGCGGCGTAGATCCAGACCGGGCGCTCGGGGGTGTCGAACAGGCGGGCGTCAGGCGGGGTCTGGAGGTGGCTGTCGACGATGACCAGCGGCGGCTGCCGGGGCGTCTCGACTTCGCGCACATCCAGGCGCGGGTCGTCCTCCATCACGGTGCCCACGCCGGTCAGCACGGCGCCGGCCCGGGCGCGCCAGGCGTGGCCGTCGGTGCGTGCGGCGTGGCCGGTGATCCATTGGCTCACGCCGTTCTCCAGGGCGGTCTTGCCGTCCAGCGACGCGGCGAGCTTCATGCGCACCCAGGGCGTCTTGCGCAGCATGCGGCTGAAGAAGCCGATGTTGAGTTCGCGCGCTTCCTCTTCGCCTGGCCCGACCTCGACCGTGACGCCCGCGGCGCGCAGGCGCTCGAAGCCCTGGCCGGCCACCAGCGGGTTGGGGTCGGCCAACGAGGCGACGACCTTGCCCACCTTGGCTGCCGCCAGTGCGTCGCAGCAGGGGCCGGTGCGGCCGTGGTGGGCGCAGGGCTCCAGCGTGACGTAGACGGTCGCGCCTTCTACCGAGCGGCCGCGGGCCTGAGCATCGCGCAGGGCCATGACTTCGGCATGGGGGCCGCCGGTGCGCTGGGTGTGGCCGACGCCGATGACGGCGCCGTCGGGCGCGACGATCACGCATCCGACGGCCGGGTTGGGAGGGGCCACGCGCTGGGCATCGCGCGCGGCCTGGAGGGCAAGCTGCATCATGGACGCGCAAGCATAGCGGGCGAGGGCGCCGCGGTGCAGTCTCAACGGTGCCAGCAGAGGGCCACCGGCGCGCGGTTGTCGATCAGGCCGCGCTCGCCGGTGCTGTTCAGGGGCAAGGTGCCGCAGTCGTCGCGGGTCTGCGGTCCCAGCGGGATGGCTTGCAGGCTGAAGCGCAGGGCGCCGTCCAGGTCACTGGCTGGCGCCACGCGCGAGATGCGGTAGTGCCCGCCAGCGGCGTCGGCGTACGAAGCAGGCAACTCGCCCGGCGGGTAGGCGCCGGTGGCCGTGGCCTCGCGTTCCAGGCGATGTGCCAGCTGAAGCAATGCAGTTCGGGCCTCGGCTCGGCGGGCTCGCCGGATGTGGCCGTCGTACATCGGCAGGGCCACGGCGGCCAGCAGGGCGACCATCGCCAGGACGATCAGGATTTCGACGAGGCTGAATCCGCGAGAAAGCGGGCGGGATGCGTTCATTGGAGCTGGCGCCAGGAAATGCGCCTGATGACGCGGGGCAGGCCGATGCCCAGGGTGGGGCCACTCCCAGGCCCCGCGCCGCTGGGGGCCGGGGCGGCTCCTGTGCCGGATGGCGGACGCTCGCTGCCGGATCCGATGGGTGGACCAGCGGGTGCACCTGTCGCGTCGGAGAAGAAGGGCGCTTGTGGCCTTGGGTGATCCCCGAGGGGGCATGTCTGTGCCGTGTCCGGCCTCTGCTCGCAGGGATCCTGCGTGGCGCCGCCGCTGGTTGCGGTGGCGTCGGCCGTGTTCCAGGCCGCCCCGCATGCCAGCCCGCCACCAATGGCAATTGCGGCATGGGCGGCCAAAGCCGCAAGGCTGTGCCGTCTCATGGCGGCGCCTTCCTCCAGACCAGCAGCGACTGCAGCACGGCCCGCGTGGCGGGCTTGCGACCCTCGGCGATCGCCGTGATGCGGTAGACGTAGGGACTGTCCGCATCCGGCCGCAGCGCCTCGCTGCCGGATGGCAGCGGCGCACCGAGGTCGAAAGGCAGGATTTCCACCCAGTACCAGCCCCGGGCTGCCAGCAGCGGATCGCTTGTCGACGGAGAAGGGGCACCGCTGAACTCGCCGTAGTGCGCGGCCACGGCTTTCATCTTGTCCAGCTCGCCCGCAGGCGTGCGCCAGAACTCGGGTGCCACGCCGTCCGAAATGCAGATGCCTTGAAGGCACGGGGGTTTTCTTTCGGACAGCGCGCCGTGGATCGACACGAAGGCCTTGGTGTCGCGCAACGGAAACCAAGGCGCGGCGGTGGCCAGCGTCGCGGTGTCGCGCCCGCGGCAGGGGCGGTTTGCCTCTCCCGCGCAAAGACCCTGAATGTCCAGCTCCGCATCGCGCAGCAGCGCCTGGGCATGTTCAAAAGCGCGCTGATGGTCCACTTCGGTGCCCGCGATCAGTTCGCCGAACCACGCGGTGCGCAGCGCGCTGCTGAGCAGCAACGCAGCCAGCAGGACCATCACCATGGTCACCAGCAGCGCCATGCCTCGTTCGTGGGCGCCCGGTGTCCGCACGCTCAGTCCTCCGACCGGGTGCGCACCTGGAAGAGCTTGCGCGTCACCAGGTGCAGGCGGCCGACGTTGCCGATCTGGTTGCTGCTGCAATCGGTGTAGCGGCCGTCGTGGGCGGTGTTGCGTTCTTCCCCGCGCAAATCCAGGCAGACCGCGACCGCGACGACTGCAGGCCACAGCCCGGCTGCGTCGACCTCGCCGGCCCGCAGGTCGCGAACCTGCTCGCCCTGGCGCACCCGGTAGCGCAGCCTGAAGGCGCTCACGCCAGTCACCAGCGGCTGCGGCCTGCTGGCGCCCTTGCAGCGAAGCGCACCCTTGGCATCGACGTCAAAGGTGGCTTCGATGCGCTGGCCCGGCGCGATCTTCTGGCCCAGGCAATCTTCCTGCTGGCCGGGCAGCAAGGAGGTGGAGATCCGCCAGACGCGCAGGCTGTCGCTCGCGCCCCGGATGCCATCGCTGCCCTGCACGGCGGGTACCGTGTTTTCGGTTGGCGCGGTCGCGAAGCCAAAGCTGCCGTCGGGGCCCGGTTCGAGCGCCACCGAGCCTGCCGACCGGATCTGCAATCCCAACATTCGCATGGCATGCGATGTCTGCTGCTGCAGCAGGCTCATCTCGCCGACGGCGCTGGCCGCTTCGCGCGCCACGAGCAGGGCAGCAATGGCTGCACCCAGCACCAGGGCACCGACGCTCAAGCCAACGAGCAACTCGATCAGCATGGCCCCGCGCAAAGCCTTGCCGCGTTGCCGGCGGAGTGGCCGGGCGTTCTCAGGGTTGCACATGGCCGAACTGGCAGGCGTTGCTGGCGGGGCAAGTGGCTCCCGGTACCGAGACCCGGAAGGTTTCGCCGAGCCGGCTGTGCCAGGCCACCATCACGCCCAGCATCCGGCGT
The DNA here is from genome assembly GCF_900114785.1 of Variovorax sp. OV329. Taxonomy (GTDB): domain Bacteria; phylum Pseudomonadota; class Gammaproteobacteria; order Burkholderiales; family Burkholderiaceae_C; genus Variovorax. Next base: position 112,318 of record NZ_FOUG01000016.1, on the reverse strand, counting down.
GTGTCCCCGGGCGGAAGCTGCGGCGAATCGAAGACCAGGGCGTTGCCCTGCGGCAGGGCGAGCGCGAGGTGGCGCTTCCATTTCGCGAGGTCCCAACGAGCCAATTGGCCCGGATCGCACCACTGTGCTTCGCAATCGGCCTCGGGGGCTGGTGCCGGCCCCCAATCGCTGCGGTAGCTGCCCAGTTCGCGAAAACCTGCCGGATTGGCGCGGATGCGATCGGCCAGGTCGTCGATCAGGTGCAGGGCCTGCGTCTGCCGCAATGCGTTCTCCGCATCCGCCAGGGTGCGAACCTGCATGTAGAGCAGGCCGAGCAGCGTGGCGCCCAGGATGGCCAGCGCGATCATTGCTTCGAGCAGCGCGACGCCCGAGCATCGCTGGGAAGGCAGCGTCAGCCCGGGCATTGGCTTGCCCCCGCGAAGCTCTGTACCCGCCCGCCCGAAGAAATGCAGACGGCCGTGGCCATCTCCTGGCGCACATGGGACTTGAGAACGAAGCCGACACCCTGCTGGCCGCTGACCTGCCCCCATGCATTGAGCCGGAGCGCGGCGCGCGATGCCGTCTGCGTGACATCGATCCCGGGCGGCGGGTGCTCGTCCAGGATCAGCTCGTCGTCCGCATCGCGCCGTCCATCCTCGTCGGTGTCCGCAAACACGGTCCAGCCGCAACCCCAGGCGGCGTTGTCCCCGCCCGCTTCGCAATCAGCCGAGCCGGTCCTTGCGAGCGTGACATGCCCGCCGCGCTTGAGGGACTCGGCACGCGCTGCGTAGAGGCTGATCGTGAGCGCGTCGACGGCGCTGCGCAGCTTCAGCCGCTCGGAGATGTCGGCGAACACGGGCGCTGCCAGGGCGGCCAGAATGGCCAGCACGCAGCCCGCCACCAGAAGCTCCAGCAACACCAGGCCGCGCTCGCGCCAAGGCGCGCTCATGCGCTTGCACATCGCTCATGTCCTCCCTGCCTTTTTCAGGAATGCTAGTAAGGACACGGCGCGCGCAGGCGCGGCTCTCCGCCGACCGGACGCGACCGTCCGACGGGCGGAAACGGGTTGTGCAGGGGAGACTTTTTGAGGGAAATGCCACCCGCCGGGTGGCATTTGAAGTCCGTCAGGCAGCGATGTGCAGACTCAGATGTCGCGCAACAACTGCCTGAATTCGTCCACGTCCTCGAAGCTGCGGTACACCGAAGCGAAGCGGACGTAAGCCACCTTGTCCAGGCGCTTGAGTTCGCGCATGACCAGTTCGCCCAGCTTGGTCGACTCCATCTCGCGCAGGCCGCTGGACAGCAGTTTCTGCTCGATACGCAGCAGGGCGTTGTCGATCTGCTCGATGCTCACCGGCCGCTTGCGCAGGGCCAGCGCCATGGACGCGCGGACTTTGGTCGCGTCGAAGTCGGCGCGCCGGCCGTCCTTCTTCACGACGGCCGGAAAGGTGACTTCCGGCCGCTCGTAGGTAGTGAAGCGCTTGTCGCATGCGCCGCACTGGCGCCGGCGACGCACGAAGTCGCCGTCTTCCGAGATCCGGGTCTCGACGACCTGCGTATCGCCATGGCCGCAAAAAGGACACTTCATGCGGCGCGCTCCGGGGCGATCAGCGGTAGACCGGGAAGCGGCTGGTCAGGGCGTTGACCTTGGCGCGCACCGCCTCGATGTTGGCCGCGTCGCGCGGGTTGTCCAGCACGTCGGCCACCAGGTTGGCGGTGATGCGCGCTTCCTCGTCCTTGAAGCCGCGGGTGGTCAGGGCGGGGGTGCCGATGCGCACGCCGCTGGTGACCATCGGCTTCTCCGGGTCGTTGGGGATCGCGTTCTTGTTGATGGTCATGTGGGCGGCGCCCAGCACGGCCTCGGCTTCCTTGCCGGTGATGCCCTTGGCGCGCAGGTCGACCAGCATCACGTGGCTTTGGGTGCCGCCCGACACGATGCGCAGGCCGCGCGAGGTCAGGGTCTCGGCCACGATCTGGGCGTTCTTCACCACCTGCTGCTGGTAGGCCTTGAACTCGGGCGCGAGCGCCTCCTTGAAGGCCACCGCCTTGGCGGCGATCACGTGCATCAGCGGGCCGCCCTGCAGGCCGGGGAAGATGGCGCTGTTGATGGCCTTCTCGTGCTGCGACTTCATCAGGATGATGCCGCCGCGCGGGCCGCGCAGGCTCTTGTGGGTGGTGGAGGTGACCACGTCGGCATGCGGCACCGGGTTGGGGTACACGCCCGCGGCGATCAGGCCGGCATAGTGGGCCATGTCCACCATGAAGATGGCGCCCACGTCCTTGGCGACCTTGGCGAAGCGCTCGAAATCGATGGCAAGCGAGTAGGCCGAGGCGCCGGCGATGATGAGCTTGGGCATGTGCTCATGCGCCTTGCGTTCCATCGCGTCGTAGTCGATCTCTTCCTTCTCGTTCAGGCCGTAGCTCACCACGTTGAACCACTTGCCGCTCATGTTCAGCGGCATCCCGTGGGTGAGGTGGCCGCCTTCGGCCAGGCTCATGCCCATGATGGTGTCGCCGGGCTTGAGGAAGGCCAGCATCACGGCCTCGTTGGCCGAGGCGCCGCAATGCGGCTGCACGTTGGCGGCGTCGGCGCCGAAGATCTGCTTCACGCGGTCGATGGCCAGCTGCTCGACCACGTCGACGTGCTCGCAGCCGCCGTAGTAGCGCTTGCCGGGATAGCCCTCGGCGTACTTGTTGGTCAGCTGGGTGCCCTGGGCGGCCATCACGGCCGGCGAGGCGTAGTTCTCGCTGGCGATCAGCTCGATGTGGTGTTCCTGGCGCTGGTGCTCGGCCTGGATGGCGGCCCAGACTTCGGGATCGGTATCGCTGACCAGGATGTTGCGGTCGTACATGGCAGTCCTTTAGAAAGGCGTCAAATCCCTGTTCTTGCTCAAACAAGGGCTGCCCAGGCGAACGGCTGATCGCCCGCGCATGTCAGTGCACGGGCGGTACGCTTCCCAGTGGTATTCCCCACGTCAGCGCGAGCGTTCCAGGAAGACAGCGGTCTTCGAGCAAGTCGCGGCGCCTATCGCCAGTCGCGTACGGGGCCGAGTTTATCCGAGCTCGGCACGGCTCGCGGTGCGCAGGGTCAGGAATCCGCGCCCAGCAGCGCCACCTTCTGGCCACCTTCTGCCGCCGGCGTCTTGCCGCTGGCATCGGTGGTGGTGGGGCCGGTGCCCGTGGCGGGCTGGGCCGGCTGCTGCACGCGCAGGGCGGGCGGCGCGGCGGGGGTGGCGGTGGGCACGGCGCGGCCGCCGGCTACCAGGCGCAGGCGCTCGTGCTCGGCCAGCACCTTGGCGGCATAGCCGCCGTCGTCGTTCAGGTTGGCAGCGCCCACGTAGTAGCGCAGGCCGCCCTCGACGGAGCCGGCGCGCGAGATGCATTCCATCAGCACCTTCACGCCCACCCGCATGTTGGTCACAGGGTCGAAGGCGGTCAGCGTGCCGCCGGCCGGTTCGTACTTGTCGCCATGCACGCGGGTCATGACCTGCATCAGGCCCTGGGCGCCGACGTGGCTCTGTGCAAAGGGGTTGAAGCTGGATTCGACAGCCACGATGGCCAGGATCAGGGTCGGGTCGAGCTTGGTGCGCTTGCCCAGGTCGTAGGCCTCGGCCACCAGCACGCTCAGCGGCTCGGCGGCGACACGGTACTTCTTGCTCAGCCAGTAGGCCACTGCGGCCTGCGGCTTGGGCAGCTCGGTCGGCAGGGCAGCCGTGGTGCGCTCGATCGCGGTGGGCTCCACCTCGACCAGAGGCGCCTCGGGCACCGGCCGGCGCGACTGCAGCCAGCTCATCAGCTCTTCCTCGCCAGACTGGCGCAGGTCCGGCCGTGCCACCAGCGCGAGCGCGGCGAACACGGTGGCCAGGCCGAGCAGGGCGAAGCCGTTATGGGTAATTTCGAAAAAGCCGTCAGCCACATCGGACACAACGGTCCGCAGCCCTTGGGCCATGGCTGATATCGCCTGTTTCATCGCTCTTCCTTTCTTATGCAGCGCTAGTGCTGATGCCACTGCAGGAGCGGCAACGAAAACCAGGCGACGCGCGGATTGGTATCAATCAGGTCCGCGCGAAAAAGGGAAGGAGCGCGGCTACCTGATTATTTAGCTTGTGAGCAAAAAGTTCACAAAGCGGCGGATTCAATGAGGCCCGGTGCAGACACGCACGGCAGGGCAGCGGGGATTCTAGGAGGGCCTACATACCCGGTCAAGAATAAGCGAATTATATGTCATTACAAAAAGTAGCTTTGAATCGGTCTGCAAAGGACTATGAATCGAAGGTCAAAGCGCCATTGAAAACGCAACTTGCAATGCGTTCGCAGCGCGCCTAACCTACAGATGCCTGAATGGTTCAGGCGCTCGCCAAGGTCCGGCGGCCAAGGGAATCCTCAACCCGCGGCCCTGCGGTCAAGGCCCAAGCGGTGGCAATCTCTTGCCACCAGCACGAGCGGGACGATCCACTTCCGCTCGAGCGAACAGATGGCATGAGCCTGGGGCCCGCCATCGAGCCCGGTTGCAAGACGTCACGTCGTGCCACCGGGCTTTCTTCATTCCACTTTGCATTTGCGGCACACTCGCCGGCGATGAATGCTGTCACGCTGAGAAACAACAAGTGGGTGCGGCGAGCGGTGATCGCCCTGGCAGTGCTCCTCGCCTTGTGGGCCATCGCCTGGGCGGCGGTGCCGCCTATCCTGAAAAGCCAGGTGCAGAAGATCGCCAGCGAGAAGCTCGGTCGGCAGGTGACCATCGGAAAGGTCGATTTCAAGCCCTGGACCCTGGAACTCGCGGTGGACGACCTGCGCATCGCCAGCGCCGACGGCACCCATTCGCAGGTCGACGTCGGCCGCATCTACGTCGACGCTGAACTGCAGTCGATCCTGCGGCTGGCGCCGGTGATCGATGCGGTCACCGTCGAGCGCCCCAGGCTCAAGGTGGTGCGTAACAAGGACGGAAGCTACGACTTCGACGACATCGTCAAGCGCCTGGCCAGCCAGCCTGAGAAGCCCAAGGGCGATCCGGCGCGCTTTGCCATCTACAACATCCAGCTCACCGGCGGCGAGATCGACCTGGACGACCAGGCCATCGGCCCCAAGCACGAGGTGCGCGACATCACCCTGGGCGTGCCCTTCCTGAGCAGCTTCGCCTCGCAGCGCGACGTCAAGGTCGAGCCCAAGCTGGCCTTCAAGCTCAATGGCAGCACTTTCGATTCCGACGCCCAGGCCACGCCCTTTGCCGAGATGCGCGCTGCCGATGGCCGCTTGCAGATCCACGAGCTCGACCTGGCGCCCTTCCTGCCCTATGCGCCGCGCGACCAGATCGCGAAGGTGTCCGGCGGCAAGCTCAGCGCCGACCTGAAGGTGGACTTCAAGCAGGGCACGCAGGAGGGCCTGAGCCTGAGCGGCACGGTGGAGCTCAAGAGCATCGGCGTGGTGGACGCCCGGAACAAGGACCTGCTGGGCTTCGAGTCGCTCAAGGTGGTGATGGCCGACGTGCGGCCGCTGCAGGGCATGGTTCACCTGAGCGAGGTCGCGCTGCAGGCGCCCAAGGTGGCGATCACCCGCAACGCGCAGGGGCGCCTGAACATCCAGCCGGTGGACCCGGCCGAGAGCGCCGGCAAGCCGGCAGAGATGTCCCGCCCCGCCGTCGAGGCGGCCAAGGGCGCGGCCGAGAAGCTGGCCTGGAAGGTCCAGGTGGACAAGGTGGGCCTGCAGGCCGGCCAGGCGGTCTGGCGCGACGAGACCCTGTCGCCGGCCGCCGCGCTGGAACTGGGCCAGTTGCAGATGGAGGCCCAGAACGTCTTCTGGCCGATGGACAAGCCGGCCACCTTCAGCGGCTCCACGCAGCTGGGCGGCGGCGGCATCCAGTTCAAGGGCGAGGGCACGGCCAAGGCGGCCAAGGTGCAGGCCGAGCTCAAGCAGCTTCCCATCTCGCTGGGCGGCGCCTACCTGGCCCAGCAGCTGGTGCCCACGGTGGACGGCAAGGTGAGCGGGCAGGCCGAGATCAGCTGGAACCAGCCCGACCTGAACGTTCACGTGAAGCAGTTCAGCATCGACGGGCTGGCCCTGGCCCAGGGCAAGACTTCGCTGGCGAGCGTGGGCCGCGTGGAGCTGGGCGACGCCAGGGTCGACCTGGCCAAGCGCACGGTGGAGGTGGCCAATCTCAGCCTCAGCAAGCCGCAGTTCAAGGTGGAGCGCGGCAGCGACAAGACCTGGATGTACGAGGGCTGGCGCAAGACGCCCGCCGCGCCCGCGGCCAATGGCGGGGCTGCCGCCAGCGCCAAGGCCGCCGAGGGCAACGGTGGTGCACAAGGCAAGCCCTGGCAGGTGTCGCTGGGCAACCTTTCCATCGACGGCGGCGTGGTCGGCTTCGTCGACAAGGCCAACGAGAAGACCCCGGTCGAGGTGGAGGTCAACAACTTCAGCCTGAAGATGCAGCAGCTGGCGCTGGACGGCGCCAAGCCTTCGCCCATCGAGGTGTCGGGCCGGATCTCCTCGGGCCGGCGCGCCGATCCGGGCCGCTTCTCCTATAAAGGCAAGGTGGCGCTCAAGCCGGTGCTGGCCACCGACGGCAAGGTCGACCTGAATGCGCTGCCGGTGCATGCCTTCAAGGCCTACTTCGCCGACCAGGCGCCCAACGTGGACCTGCGCCGCTTCTATTTGAACTACCGCGGGGACGTCCGGTACACGGCCGATCCGGCCGGGCCCAAGGTCAGCCTCGCCGGCGACACGGCGCTGGAAGACGTGCGAGTCAACAGCGCCCTGCTGGCACCCGGCGGGGCCGGCGCCCGAGCAGACGAGCGGGGTGCCAGCCGCCTGCTGTCCTGGAAGTCGCTGAGCCTGCGCGGCGTCAAGTTCGACATGGTGCCCAAGTCGCCCTTCAGCCTGGACGTGCGCGAGACCACGCTCACCGACCTGTTCGCCCGCCTGGTCATCGACGAGTCCGGCACCCTGCACCTGCAGGACCTGGCCAGCCGCCAGCCCATCGACATCGGCAAGCCGGTGGCCGCCAATGCCCAGGGCCAGCCGGCGGCCGAGGGTGCCGCCCAGCCGCCGCAGACCCGCAAGCGCCTGTTCGGCCGCGGCACGGTCACCCAGTCGAACCAGCCCGTCACGCCGAAGCAGGGGCCGGCGCCACCGGCGGAGGCGATGGTGGGTAGCGAACAGTCCGCGGCTGCCCCGCAGGCCGCTGCGCCAGCGGCCCCCGCACCAGCGGACACGGGCCCGAAACCGACGATCAACTTCGGCCCCATCTCGCTGGTCAATGCCCGCATCGACTTCAACGACCGCTTCGTCAAGCCCAACTACTCGGCCGACCTGAGCGAGCTGACCGGCAAGCTCAGCGCCTTCTCGTCCAAGCCGGTGGACGGCAAGACGCAACTGGCCGACCTGGAGCTGCGCGGAAAGGCGCAGCAGACCGCGGCGCTGGAAATCGTCGGCAAGCTCAACCCGCTGGCCAAGCCGCTGGAACTGGACATCACCGCCAAGATGCGCGACCTGGAGCTGGCGCCGCTGTCGCCGTACGCGGGCCGCTACGTGGGCTACGGCATCGAGCGCGGCAAGATGAGCGTGGACCTCAACTACAAGATCACGCCCGACGGGCGGCTCACCGCCACCAACAAGCTGGTGCTCAACCAGCTGACCTTCAGCGACCAGCAGGCGCCGGGGGCCGAGCGCACGCTGCCGGTTCGCTTCGCCATGGCGCTGCTGGCCGACCGCAACGGCGTGGTGGACATCGACCTGCCGGTCTCGGGCTCCATCAACGACCCGCAGTTCAGCGTCTGGCCGATCATCTGGAAGGGCATCGTCAACCTGATCGTGAAGGCGGTGACCTCGCCCGTGGCGCTGTTCACCGGCGGTGGCGGCGGCTCCGGCGGCGAGTCGAACACCATCGCTTTCGACGCCGGCCGCTCCGAACTCAACACCTCGGCCAAGGAAAGCCTGGACAAGGTGGCCAAGGCACTGGCCGAGCGACCGACCCTGCGCATGACGGTGATCGGCACCGCGGACCTGGAAAAGGAAAAGAGCGCCTACGAGCGCCAGCGCCTGCGCGAGCTCGCCCAGGCAGAGAAGCGCCGCGCCGCCGTGCGTGCGGGCAAGGACGCCGGCGAGGTCTCGCCGGTCACCGACGCCGAGTACCCCGACCTGATCACCGAGGTCTACAAGCGTGCCGACTTCAGCAAGCCGCGCAACATGGTCGGGCTGCAGAAAGGCCTGCCGCTCAAGGAGATGGAAGACCTGCTGATCTCCAACATGACGGTCAACGACGAGTCCATCCGCCAGCTGGCGGTGCAGCGAGGCGTGGTGGTGCGCGACTACCTTCTCGAGCAGAAATTGCCCGCCGAACGCCTGTTCCTGGGTGCGGTGCAGACCAAGGCCAGCGGGGCCGACTGGAAGCCTGGGGCAGAGCTGAAACTCGACGCGCGTTGAGTGCCGGCCCCGGGTGGGTCAAAATGGAGGGCTGCGCCGGAAATTCCGGCGCGTTTCCATTTGTAATTCAGAGATCCACAAGAAGACTTCTCGCTGTGACTTCATCCACTTCCAAGCCCCACGATATCCAGGCACTCGACGCACTCACGGGCGGCGCCTTCACTGCGCCCACGGCAGGCGAGCGCGCGCAGCGCGTGCGCGACTGGCTGGCGGCGAGCCCTGCGGCCGAGCAGTTGCAGGAAGTCTTCAAGGAGCTGAGCGGCCGCGACAAGGGCGCCGCGCGCCTGGTGCGCGAAAAGCTCGACGAACTGCGCCGCGCGCGCGACCAGGCTTCGATCGCCGCCGAGTGGGAGCAGAAGGCGCGCACGCTCCTGGAGCAGCCCAAGCTCAACATCGCCGATGCGCTGGCCTGGCAGCGTGATGCCGCCAAGGCAGGCGCGCCGCTGTCGCGCGAGCCGCTGGCCGGCGTCAAGACGCAACTGGCCGAGCGCGTGAAGGGCATCGAGGACCTGCAGCATCGCGCCCAGGTCCACCGCGAAGCCGCCGTGCTGCTGGCCCAGCGCTTCGAAGTGCTCTCCACCAAGGGCTGGCAGGACGCCCAGGCCGCCGGCGATTCGCTGGCCGCCGACGTCGAGAGCTGGAAGCAGCAGGCCGGCGAGATCAGCGCCGATGTCAACTGGGGCAGCCTCGACCCGCGCGTCGCGCCCCAGCTCGAAGCCTCCAAGGCGCAGCTGCTGGTGGTGTCCGATGCCTTCCAGGCCGCCTTGGCGCAGGCCGTGGCCGCCTCCACCGATGCGGCCGCGCCGCTGCCGCCGGTGCCCGTGTGGGCCGACGAGCTGCGCGCCGCCCGCGGCCTGCCGACCGAGGCAGAAGCCACCGCCGCGGCCAGCACCGCTGCCGCCAAGCCGGCCGCCCCGCGCGGCCCCAAGGTGGACCCGGCCGTGCGCGCCGCCGCCAACGAGGCGGTGAAGGCCGCCCTGGCCCGGCTGGAGCAGGAAACCGCAGAAGGCCACGGCAAGGGCAGTGCCGGCGCCGCCGCCGCGCTGCGCGCCGTGCTCAAGGACCATGGCCGCCTGGTCGAGCAGCCGCTGGAAGGCCAGGTGCATGCCGCCCTGGTCGCCGCGGGCGAGCTCGAGGGCTGGCAGCGCTGGAGCGCAGACAAGGTCCGCGAAGACCTGGTGGCCAAGGCCGAAGCGCTGCTCAAGCGCCCCGAAGGGCAGGCCCTGGGCGGCCGCAAGATGCAGGAAAGCCTGCGTGCCCTGCGCGACCAGTGGAAGAAGGCAGACCAGGGCGGCGTGCCGAACCACGCCCTGTGGAAGCGCTTCGACGAAGCCTGCAACGAGGCCCACAAGGTGGTCGAGGCCTGGCTGGAGAAGGTGCGCGCCGATGCGGCCGAGCACCGCGCCCATCGCCTGGCCCTCATCGAGGAAGTCAAGGCATGGGCCGCCGCGCACGCTGCCGACAGCGACCTGAAGGCGCACAACCGCGCCCTGCACCAGTTCGCCGACCGATGGCGCGATGCTGGCCACGTGGGCGAGAAGGTGTTTGCCGAGCTGCAGACGCAGTGGGCCGAGGCCTTCGGCGCCGCGCGTGCACCGTTGGAAGGCGCGCAAAAGGGCAGCATGGAACGCCGTCAGGCGCTGATTGCCGAAGCCGTGGCCCTGGGCGCTGCGCCCCAGCTGCGCATCGACGCGGTCAAGGCCTTGCAGCAGCGCTGGCAGGCCGAGGCACAAGGCGTGCCGCTGGACCGCCGCCAGGAACAGAAGCTGTGGGACGCCTTCCGCGCACCCATCGACGAAGCATTCAACCGCAAGACGGCCGAGCGCGAGAAAGCCAGCTCGGCCATGAGCGAGCACGACCGCCACGTGCTGATCGCATCGAAAGCCCTGGAGGCTGCCAATGCGACCGGCGACGCGCAGAAGATCCGCACCGCCATGGCCGACCTCGAAGCCGCCCTCCGCGGCGAGTTCAAGCCGGCGCCGGCCGACGGCCCGAACGTGGGTGCCACCGAGGTGGTCGCGCCCGGTCAGGCCGCAGCCGAGTTCTCCGAAAGCGCCGAGCTGGCGGGTGCGCCGTCCGAAGGCGGCGGCGAGAACACCCAGGCTGCCGCGCATCCCGAGCAGGCAGCGGACCATGACCTGACCTCGCCCGCCGATGGCGCCGACCCGTCGGCGCGATCCGATGCCGGCGAATCCGAAGCCGACGCGGCCGCCCCCGCGCCTGCGGCCGCTCCCGCACCCGCCCCGCGCAAGCCGGTGGTGGCCGTGCGCGGCGACGACCGTCCGGGCGCGAAGAAGGGCGGCGAGCCCGCACCTGGGGCGCGCGGACGCTTCGGAGACCGCCGCGACAGCCGTGGCCCGCAGCGTGATCCGCGCGGCGACCGCGGTGGTGACCGTGGCGATCGGGGAGATCGTGGTGGCCGCTTCGGCGGCGACGATCGGCCCGACCGCGGTCCGCGCCTGGGCGACGCGGCCTTCCGTGCCCAGCGCGAGTCGCTGGAGCACGCCCAGCAGGCGCTGCGCAAGCTCGCTGCGCAGGCGCATGGCGAAGCACTCACGCAGCTGATCGCTGCCTGGGAAAAGCGCGACGCGGCGCAAGTGCCGAGCGTGCAGGAACTGGGTCGCGCGATCTCGCCGGCCGTGCGTGGTGCGTGGCTTCAGTCGCTGGGCGCTTCGCCCTCCGGCGAGAAGGACGCGTCCGAATCGCTGCTGCGCCTGGAAATGGCCGCCGAGGTGCCGACGCCGGCCGAGGCGCTGGACGACCGGCGTGCGCTGCAGCTCAAGCTGCTGACGCGCCGTGGCGACCCGGCGCCGGCCCAGACCTGGGGCCAGGACGTGGGCAAGGTGCTGGCTGCTGCTCACGACACGACGGCCGCGCGCCGCCTGCAGTCGGCGCTCAAGTCGCTGCTGCGCAAGTAAGCGGGGGCGCGCGGTTCAGGCCGCGCGCTGCTTCAGGAAGAACTCGTCGAAGAGCCGCAGCAATGCAGGCTCTTCCTGCGCGAACTGCGCGCGGTTGACGAAGTAGGCCTCGCAGGCCACGGCAAAGAATTCCGAGATCGACTGCGCGCCGTAGTCGTCCAGCCAGGGCGCCTCGGCGCCGAAGCGCTCGGCCATGATGGTCTTCTCGCGGAAGGCCTCGTAGGCCTGCTCCATCACCGACATCCATGCCTCGCGCGCGCCGCGTGCGCCATCGCTGCCGTCAAAGCCCGGCGGCAGGGGCGGGCAGCCGTCGGCCGCGCCGTCGCGCAGGTCGATCTTGTGGGCGAACTCGTGGATCACCACGTTGTAGCCCTCGTCGCTGGTGACGCCGCTGGCCAGCACGTCCTGCCAGCTCAGCATCACCGGGCCGTGCTCCATCGCCTCGCCGGCCACCACTTCCTCGTACTCGTGCACCACGCCGGCTTCGTCGATCACGGAGCGCGGCGCGACCACTTCGGCCGGATGCACCACCACGCCGACGAAATCGTCGTACCAGTTCAGGCCGCCGGGCAGGTGCAGCAGTGGCAGCACCGCCTGCGCCGCGATGCTCAGCGCCACCTCGTCGGTGATGGCGAAGCCGTGGGCGCCGTGGAATTCCTTGTCGCGCAAGAATTCGGCCGCGAGCAGGCGCAGCCGCTCCACGTCGGCGGGCGGCCGCTCGGCCAGGAATGGGTAGCGGTTGAGCGTGGCCTGCCAGGCCGCATCGGGAATGGCGGGCAGGGATCGCAGCTTGCGCAGCCAGCGCAGCATGTGGCGCCGGGCCCTAGCGCAGGTCGACGCGCCGGGCGCCAGTGTTGGACAGGCACAGCACCTGGGCGCGTGGCGGATGGGCGTCCACGTCCCAGTCGCTGAGGACGATGCGTTGCAGGCCGTCGCCCAGGTCATGCACCGCGGGGCGGTGCGTGTGGCCGTGGATGAACACCTGCGAGCCCGCCTGCCGGAGCCAGTCGCGCGCGGCTGGGTTGTCGACGTCGGCCCAGACCATGTCGGGTTCGCGCTGGCGTGCCTCGCTCTGCGAGCGCACCGAGCGGGCGAGGGCGCGTCGCTGCTCCAGCGGCTGCGCGAGTACGGCCTGCTGCCATGCGGGCGAGCGCACCTGCTCGCGAAAGCGCAGGTATTCGGTGTCTTCCAGGCACAGCGCGTCGCCGTGGCTCAGCACCCACCGCTGCTGCATGAAGGCCAGCACGGTCGGATCGGCCAGCAGGGTGATGCCGGCGCGGCTTGCGAAGTCCTGACCCAGCAGGAAGTCGCGGTTGCCGTGCATGAAGAAGATGGGTCGCCGCGTGGCGGCTTCGCGCAGCAGCGCCGCGCATTGCGCCTCGAAGCCGGGCAGGGCGGCGGCGTCGTCGCCCACCCACACCTCGAAGAGGTCGCCCAGGATGAACAGGGCGTCGGCCGGCGTGGTCTGCAGGTAGCCGCGCCAGGCCTCGACCGTGGCCGGCCGGTCGGCCTGCAGGTGCAGGTCGGAAATGATGTCGACCGTGTGCCAGCCTTCGGGCGCCACCAGTTCCTGGAATGCGGGTGCTTGCTGCAGACTCATGGCAGGACCTGGAGGGCGCCCGGCCCCGTCATTCGGCGATGACGACGGCCTTCTCGAGCACCACGTCTTCCAGCGGCACGTCGTCGTGGAAGCCCTTGCGGCCGGTCTTGGTGCGCTCGATCTTGTCGACCACGTCGGTGCCCGAGATGACCTTGCCGAACACGGCGTAGCCCCAGCCTTGCGCTGTGGGCGCGGTGTGGTTCAGGAAGCCGTTGTTGGCCACGTTGATGAAGAACTGCGCAGTGGCCGAGTGGGGCGCATTGGTGCGCGCCATGGCGACGGTGTACTTGTCGTTCTTCAGGCCGTTGTTGGCCTCGTTCTCGATCTGCGCCTCGGTGGGCTTCTGGGTCATGCCCGGCTCGAAGCCGCCGCCCTGGGCCATGAAGCCGGGGATCACGCGGTGGAAGACGGTGCGGTCGTAGAAGCCGGCCTTCACGTAGGACAGGAAGTTGGCGACGGACTTGGGCGCCTTCTCGGCGTCCAGTTCGAGGGTGATCACGCCCTGGTTGGCGATATGCAGTTCGACTTGGGGTTTGTTGCTCATGAGTGGCTCCTGTTGAGTTACTTGGCGACCGTGGCCGACTGGATCACGACCGGGACGATGGGCACGTTCTGCATGCCGTTCTTGTTGCTGGTGGGCACGGCGCGGATCTTGTCGACCACGTCCTTGCCCGCAACCACCTTGCCGAACACGGTGTAGCCGTAGCCGTCGGGGTTGGGGGCGTTGAGCGAGTCGTTGTTCTTCACGTTGATGAAGAACTGCGAGGTGGCCGAATTGGGGTTGCCGGTGCGCGCCATGGCGATGGTGTAGCTGTCGTTCTTCAGGCCGTTGGAGGCCTCCAGCGGGATCGGCTCGCGCGTGGGCTTCTGCGACAGCTCATTGGTGAAGCCGCCGCCCTGGATCATGAAGCCGTCGATGACACGGTGGAAGACTGTGCCGTCGTAGTGCTTGTCCTTCACGTACTGGAGGAAGTTGGCCACCGTCTTGGGCGCCTTGTCGGGCGCGAGCTCGACCACGATGTCGCCCATGGAAGTGGTGAGCTTGACGCGCGGCGCCGCGGCGGGCGCTTGCGCAAGGGCGGTGCCCGCAAGCACGAGGCTGCAGGAGAAGGCCAGCATCAGGCGGCGAGCAAGGACGGGAGTGTTCAAGGCCAGGGCGTCTTTCTTCAGTCAGGTTGAACGAAAAGCGGCGTTGCCCGCAGGCAGCGTCAAGCTTGGAGCCTAACGCTGCGGCTGCGTTCCCGCTTCGGCGCCGGCTTCGGGCGCCGCGGGTGCGGCGGGTGGCGTGGCGCTGCGCCTGGGCGCGGCTGCCTTGGGCAGGAAGACCTCGCGCAGCAAAGCCAGCTTTGGGGCGGCGGTGGTGTTGCCTTTTTCCAGCTGCTGCGCGCGGCTGTAGGACTGGGCGGCCAGGCGCACGTACACGTCGCCCAGGTTCTCGTGCGCCGTGGCGTAGCCGGGGTTGCGCTGGATGGCCGTCTCCAGCGCGTTGCGCGCCTGCTCGAACTGGCTTTGTGCCGCATAGAGGGCGGCCAGGTTGTTGTAGGGCTCCGGCAGCTCCGGAAATTCCTGCGTCAGGGCGGTGAAAGCGGCGATCGCGTCGGCCTGCTTGCCCTGCTCGGTGAGGATCACGCCGCGCAGGAAGCGCATCTGCGGATCGCGCGGATTGCTGGCGATGTAGGCATCGGCCTTGGTCAGCGCCTCGGGGGCGCGGCCCTGCCGCAGCAGGGCGTTGACGTCGGTGTACTGGTCGGCGCGGGCGCTGCCGGCGCAGGCCAGGAAAATCGCGAACAGCGCCGCGAGGACGAACAGACGGGGAGGGTGGTGGCGTGTAGCTGCGACCTGCTGCATGGAGCCTCGGGATGGGGATCGGGCGCTCGCGGCAAGGCGTTGAACGACCCAAGAATGCATACGGCGAGGGCCGTTTATACTGCGGACCATTGTAGCCCAGGGGTCCCAGGCGACCCCTCTTGCCACGTCCCCCCTTTCCTGAAATAAAGCGTCCTTCGCCCAGGACAGACGTGCTGCGTGGGCGCCCCATTCAAAAGCGACGCCTTTTTCCGAATCCCATGAGTTTGCGCATCTACAACACGCTCACGCGTGCGTTGGAGGTCTTTTCGCCCTTGAGGCCCGGTGAAGTCCGCATGTACGTGTGCGGCATGACCGTCTACGACTACTGCCACCTGGGCCACGCGCGCTCGATGATCGCCTTCGACGTGGTGCAGCGCTGGCTCAAGGCGAGCGGCCTGCGCGTGAACTACGTGCGCAACATCACCGACGTGGACGACAAGATCATCAAGCGCGCGGTCGAGAACAAGGAAAGCATCCGCAGCCTCACCGACCGGATGATCGATGCGCTGCACGAGGATGCCGACGCGCTGGGCATCGAGCGGCCCACGCACGAGCCGCGCGCCACCGAGTACGTGCCGCAGATGCTCTCGATGATCGCCACGCTGGAGGACAAGGCCCTGGCCTACCGCTCGCCCAACGGCGACGTGAACTACGCGGTGCGCAAGTTCCCGGGCTACGGCAAGCTCTCGGGCAAGACGCTGGACGAACTGCATGCCGGCGAGCGCGTGGCCGTGCTCGATGGCAAGGACGACCCGCTCGACCCGGTGCTCTGGAAGAGCGCCAAGGAAAGCGAGCCCGAGGAAGTGAAGTGGCCCAGCGACTTCGGCCCAGGCCGTCCGGGCTGGCACATCGAGTGCTCGGCCATGGCCTGCGACCTGCTGGGCGAGACCTTCGACATCCACGGCGGCGGCGCCGACCTGCAGTTCCCGCACCACGAGAACGAGATCGCCCAGAGTGAAGGCGCCACCGGCAAGCCATTCGTGCGCACCTGGATGCACAACGGCTTCATCAACATCGACGACGAGAAGATGTCCAAGAGCCTGGGCAACTTCTTCCTGATCCGCGATGTGCTGAAGGTCTTCGACGCCGAGACCATCCGCTTCTTCGTGCTGCGCGCGCACTACCGCAGCCCGCTCAACTACAGCGACGTGCACCTGCAGGATGCGCGCGCTTCGCTCAAGCGCCTGTACACCGCGCTGCAGCGCGTGAAGCCGGCGCAGGCCGACATCGACTGGAACGAGCCGCACGCGGCCCGCTTCAAGGCGGCCATGGACGAGGACTTCGGCACGCCCGAGGCGGTGGCGGTGCTCTTCGAGCTGGCTGGCGCGGTGAACCGCGCGGCGAGCGACGAGGAAGCCGCGAAGCTGGCCGGCCTGATGCGCGCGCTGGGTGGCGTGCTGGGCATCCTGCAAAGCGATCCGGAAACCTTCCTGCGTGCCGGCGCCACCCTGGACGAAACCACCATCCTCGCCATGATCGAGCAGCGCGCCAGGGCCAAGGCCGAGAAGAACTTCGCCGAGGCCGACCGCATCCGCAAAGACCTGCTGGCGCAAGGCATCGAGCTCAAGGACTCGCCCACCGGCACCACCTGGACGGTCGCCAAGTGAGCACCGCTAGCGCCAACAAGGGCGCGGCGGCCAAGGCCCCGCCCGTCACCATCATCACGCCCGACTACTGGGACGAGGCCTGCAAGCACCTGGCCAAGAAGGACCGCGTGATGAAGCGGCTCATCCCGCAGTTCGGCGATGCCTGCCTGGAGTCGCGTGGCGATGCCTTCGTCACGCTGGCGCGCAGCATCGTGGGCCAGCAGATCTCGGTGAAGGCCGCGCAGTCGGTGTGGGAGCGCTTCGCCGACCTGCCGCGGCGCATGAACCCCGGCAGCGTGCTCAAGCTCAAGGTGGACGACATGCGCGCCGCCGGCCTTTCGGCGCGCAAGGTCGAGTACCTGGTGGACCTGGCGCTGCACTTCGACAACGGCCAGGTGCACGTCGATTCGTGGAAGGACATGGACGACGAGCAGATCATTGCCGAGCTGGTGGCCATCCGCGGCATCGGCCGCTGGACGGCCGAGATGTTCCTCATGTTCCACCTCATGCGGCCCAACGTGCTGCCGCTGGACGACGTGGGCCTGATCAACGGCATCAGCAAGAACTATTTCTCCGGCGATCCGGTCAGCCGCAGCGATGCCCGCGAGGTCGCCATGGCATGGGCACCCTACTGCAGCGTGGGGACTTGGTATATTTGGAGATCGCTCGAACCGGTGCCGGTCGCGTATTGAAGCCATTGGTTTGCAACGCGTGCCTGTCCCCGGCGAGACACAGAATTTGAATGGAGAAGACGTTGGCAAAACGAACCTTCCTCGACTTCGAGCAGCCCATCGCGGAGCTTGAATCCAAGATCGAAGAACTGCGCTACGTGCAGACCGAATCGGCAGTCGATATCTCTGAAGAAATCGACCAGCTGAGCAAGAAGAGCCTTCAGCTCACCAAGGACATTTATTCGGACCTGTCGCCCTGGCGGATCACCAAGATCGCCCGGCACCAGGAGCGGCCCTACACGCTGGACTACGTCAACGAGATCTTCACGGACTTCGTCGAGCTGCACGGCGACCGCCACTTCTCCGACGACCTGTCGATCGTGGGCGGGCTGGCGCGCTTCAACGGCACGCCCTGCATGGTGCTGGGCCACCAGAAGGGCCGCGACACCAAGGAGCGCACGGCGCGCAACTTCGGCATGAGCAAGCCCGAGGGCTACCGCAAGGCGCTGCGCCTGATGAAGACGGCCGAGAAGTTCAAGCTGCCGATCTTCACCTTCGTCGACACGCCGGGCGCCTATCCCGGCATCGACGCCGAAGAGCGTGGCCAGTCCGAGGCCATCGGCCGCAACATCTTCGAGATGGCGCAGCTGGAAGTGCCGGTCATCGTCACCATCATCGGCGAAGGCGGCTCCGGCGGCGCGCTGGCGATCTCGGTGGGCGACCAGGTGCTGATGCTGCAGTACTCGGTGTATTCGGTCATCAGCCCCGAGGGCTGCGCCTCCATCCTCTGGAAGACCGGCGAGAAGGCGCAGGAAGCGGCCGATGCCCTGGGCATCACCGCGCACCGGCTGAAGGCCCTGGGCCTGGTCGACAAGATCGTGAACGAGCCGGTGGGTGGGGCGCACCGCGACCACCGCCAGATGGCCGTGTTCCTCAAGCGCGCGCTCGGCGATGCCTATCGCCAGGTGGCCGACCTCAAGCCGCGCGAACTGCTGGACCGCCGCTACGAGCGCCTGCAGAGCTACGGGCGCTTCTCGGACACCCGCGCCGACGCCAAGTAAGACCGCTCAGCGCGCGGTGCCGGCCCGGCGCTGCGCGACGCGCGTCTTCAGGGCCGCGTACAGCTCGGGCGGCATCAGCTTGGCCGCCAGGCCCAGCAGCAGGGCGGCGACCACGCCGTCGTCGATCCAGCCCAGCACCGGAATCAGGTCGGACACGAGGTCGACCGGACTCAGTACGTAGAGCACCGCGGCCAGCACAGCCAGCTTCGCGCCCCTGGGCGTGCCCGGATGGCGCAGCATCGCCCAGGCCAGCGCGGCTTCCCGGCGCAGCGAGAACCAGAGGGTGGCGAGTTTCCACATGTGCATGACTCCTTCGGACGCCGGATGCCGGCCTGTGCCGCAGGTGGGACCGATCGGGGCCGATGCAAGTTCCCCGGCAGCCACGCGGCCCCACAATGCGCGCATGCATTCTGCTGCCCTCCGACGCACTGCGAGCCCATGCCAGCCCTGCCGGCATGGAGATGCGCCGTGACGTCCCTCGAGCAGGCGGTCGCGGCCTTCGAGCCCCGGCTGCCGGTGGCGGTGGCGCTGAGCGGCGGGGCCGACTCCACGGCCTTGCTGCTGGCTTGTACGCGCCGCTGGCCGGGCGAGCTTCGAGCCTTGCACGTGCACCACGGCCTGCAGGCCGCGGCGGATGATTTCGAGGCGCATTGCCGCGCGCTGTGCGGCCGGCTGTCGGTGCCGCTGATGGTGAAGCGCGTGGACGCCCGTCACGCCAGTGGCGAGAGCCCCGAGGATGCGGCGCGGCGTTCGCGCTACGCCGCACTGGCCGGGATGGCGGGCGAAGCGGGCGTGCAGGACATCGCGCTGGGCCACCACGCGGACGACCAGGTCGAGACGCTGCTGCTGGCGCTGTCGCGTGGCGCTGGACTCGCGGGGCTGTCTGCGATGCCGGCCCAGGCGCTGCGGGGCGGGCTGCGCTACCACCGGCCCCTTCTCCATTTGCCGGGCAGCGAGATCCGCGACTGGCTGCAAGGGCAGGGTGAAGCCTGGATCGAAGACCCCAGCAATGCGGATTCGCGCTACACCCGCAACCGCATCCGCGGCGTGGTGCTGCCCGCGCTGGAGCAGGCCTTCCCGCAGTTCCGCGCCACCTTCGCCCGCAGTGCCGCCCACGCGGCGCAGGCGCAGGCACTGCTCGTTGAACTCGCCGAGCAGGACCTGGCGGCCATCGACGTGCCTCCGGCCATCGAGGCCCTGCAACGCCTGTCGCGCCCCCGCCAGGCCAACGTGCTGCGGCATTGGCTGCTGCGCACGCACGGCTGCACGCCCAGCGCCGCGCAGCTCGAGGAACTGCTGGAGCAGATCGATGCCTGCCGCACGCGCGGCCACCGCCTGCACATCAAGGTGGGGGGCGGTTTCGTCCACCGCTCGGGGGCCGTGCTCGATTGGTACAATGACGGGCCCTCGCTCAAGCCCTTGCGCTGACCGCTGCCCCAGCGGAAACGTGTTCAGGAGCATGGCAGGTGCGCTGCCCCGGTGATCGTTTGCACGCGCGGCGGCATCCATTTCTCCTAGACACTCACCCATGGCATTGATCGTTCATAAATACGGCGGCACGTCGATGGGCTCGACCGAGCGCATCCGCAATGTCGCCAAACGCGTGGCCAAGTGGCACCGTGCCGGCCATCAGATGGTGGTGGTTCCCAGTGCCATGAGCGGCGAGACCAATCGCCTGCTCGGGCTGGCCAAGGAACTGGCACCTGCCCACTCCGACGCCGCCCACGGCCGCGAACTCGACATGCTGGCCGCCACCGGCGAGCAGGCTTCGTCCGCGCTGCTGGCCATCGCCCTGCAGGCCGAGGGCGTCGGCTCCGTCAGCTACGCCGGCTGGCAGGTGCAGGTGAAAACCGACAGCAGCTACACCAAGGCGCGCATCGAGAGCATCGACGACGAGCGCGTGCGCGCCGACCTCGATGCCGGCCGCGTGGTGGTCATCACCGGCTTCCAGGGCGTGGACGATGGCGGCAACATCACCACGCTGGGCCGTGGCGGCAGCGACACCTCGGCCGTGGCCGTGGCCGCGGCCCTCAAGGCCGACGAGTGCCTGATCTACACCGACGTCGATGGCGTCTACACCACCGACCCGCGCGTGGAGCCCGATGCCCGCCGCATGAAGACGGTGAGCTTCGAGGAAATGCTGGAAATGGCCAGCCTGGGCTCCAAGGTGCTGCAGATCCGCTCGGTGGAATTCGCCGGCAAGTACAAGGTGCCGCTGCGCGTGCTGTCCAGCTTCACGCCGTGGGACATCGATATCAAGGAAGAGGCCGTATCCGGCACGCTCATCACATTCGAGGAAGACGAAAACATGGAACAAGCCGTTGTCTCGGGCATCGCGTTCAATCGCGACGAAGCCAAGATCTCGGTGCTGGGCGTGCCTGACAAGCCCGGCATCGCCTTTCAGATCCTCGGTGCCGTGGCCGATGCCAACATCGAAGTCGACGTGATCATCCAGAACCTGAGCAAGGACGGGAAGACCGACTTCAGCTTCACGGTGCACCGCAACGACTACAGCAAGACTGTCGACCTGCTCAACGCCAAGGTGCTGCCCGAACTGGGTGCCGCCAAGGTCGAGGGCGACGCCAAGATCTGCAAGGTGAGCATCGTGGGCATCGGCATGCGCAGTCATGTGGGCGTGGCCAGCAAGATGTTCCGCGTGCTGAGCGAAGAGGGCATCAACATCCAGATGATTTCCACCAGCGAGATCAAGACCTCGGTGGTCATCGACGAGAAATACATGGAATTGGCCGTCCGCGCCCTTCACAAGGCCTTCGATCTGGACCAGGCGGCTTCCTAAGATGGCATAATGCTGTTCTTACGGAAACGTGACCGAGTGGCCGAAGGTGCTCCCCTGCTAAGGGAGTATGGGGTGTAGAGCCTCATCGAGGGTTCGAATCCCTCCGTTTCCGCCAACTACCCTAGAAGGGCGCCCTGAAACCAGGGCGCCCTTCTTTTTTTCAGCCTTGCTTTCACGCGTCCCAGGGGCCCGATTGGCAGGTTGCCGGCATTGCAGCCGTGCCCGGATCGGACTACAAACGGGGCGTCAGGACTGCAGGAGCACTGTCATGAATCCCTTGGCCTCCAGTCACGTCACCTGCATGCTGCCAGTGAAGGATCTGGATCGCGCACGCCGTTTCTACGAGGATGCGCTGGGACTGGAGCCGCTCGGCGCAAAGCCCGACGGCAAGTTCATCTACCAGTGCGGTGGGACCGAGCTGGCGCTCTTCCCGAAGCCAGAAGGCACGAAGGCCGAGCACACGGCAGTCAGCTTCCGCGTCGCACACATCGACGAGGCCGTGGCCGCGCTCGAAGGACGCGGTGTGCGCTTCGCCGACTACGACTTGCCGGGCCTGAAGACGGTCGATCACGTTTGCGTACTCGGTTCCGAGAAGGCAGCCTGGTTCGAAGATCCGGAGGGCAATATCCTGTGCCTGCACGAGGACCTGGCCTGACGCCAGCGGCGGGGCTCGACGGCTGAGCCCCTGCCAAAGCGTGAACGCAGCCGCATGGCCCCGCGGGCGCGCGCTCCTAGGCTGCAACCAGATCCAGGTTGATCGGACCCGGCAAGGCGCGCCTGCTCGCCGTGATGCTGGTGGAATAGGAGTGGCTGAACACCGTGCTGACCTCGATCCAGTCCCCGCGGGCCTCGGACGGCGTGAGCGTGAGCACGAGGTAGCCGCGCTTGCTGGTCTCCGCGAAGCGAAGGTCGGGCACCATCTTCAGGAAGGCGTCGGCCAGCAACGAGTTGGAGATCAGGGGCAGCCGCGTCTCGAAGCCGGGTGAACTCACGGATGGGGCTGCGAACTCCACCCCGACGCGCTGGCCACTTGCGTCGGTCAGGTTGGCGCCCCACATGTTGTGCGTGTCGCCAGCCAGCGAGATCAGGTTCTTGCTCTGGCTGCGTGCGGCCGCCAGCACCGCGTCGCGGGCAGCGGGGTAGCCGTCCCATGCATCCAGGTTGTACGGCGCGCGGCGCTGGGCCAGCAGGGCACGCTGCGAGTCGCTGCGAAGCGCCTCTGGCGTGGACAAGGCCAGTGTGTACTCGGCCAGGGTTTCCGGCGAGATCGAACTCGCGACGCTCAGCGGTACATGCATGCGAGCCATCAGCACCTGCTGCCCCAGCACCTGCCAGGTGGCGCCCGATGTGGCCATGCGCGCCCTCAGCCAGTCCAGCTGGGTGGTGCCCAGCAGCTGGCGGGTGGGTCCGTCGGCCAGGCCGCTGAGGTACTGGTCCAGCGTGACCTGCTGGTCGCGCCCGATCAGGCGCGTGTCCAGCATGTGCAGCGACGCCAGGTTGCCGAAGTCGAAGGACCTGTAGATCTTCAGGGGGTCGGCTGGGTCCGGAAGGCGTATGGGCAGCCATTCGTGATAGGCCTGCACCGCCGCCGCACGCCGCGCGACGAAGCTGCCTTCGCTGCCCTCGTCATGGTTCGCCGCGCCGCCCGACCAGGCGTTGTCGGCCAGGTCGTGGTCGTCCCAGACGGCGATCACCGGCACCTTCGCATGCATCGCGCGCAGGTCCGCGTCGCTGCGGTACTGCGCATGGCGGCGGCGGTAGTCCTCCAGCGTCAGGATCTCGTGCGAGGGCTGGGATTCGCGGTCGATGGCAAAGGCCAGCTGCGATGCATAGCCGATCACGCCGTACTCGTAGATGTAGTCGCCCAGGTGCAGGGCTGCGTCGATGTCGTCGCGCTTCGCGACTTCCGCGTAGACGTTGAAGTAGCCCGCCGGGAAGTTCGAGCAGGACAGCACCGCCAGCCGCAGCTGGGAGAGGCTGCCCACCGGCAGCGTCTTCGTGCGGCCTGTGGGCGAGGCCTGCGCGCCCAGGAAGAACCGGTAGAAGTAGGTGCTGGCCGGCTGCAGCCCCGTGACGTCGATCTTGACGGTGTAGTCCTGGTCCGGGCTGGTGGCCGCGTCGCCGCGCGCCACGATGGCGCCGAAGTTCGCGTCGCTCGCGACCTCCCATTTGAGGCTCAGCGCGCCCGGACTGGCGACGGTCACGCGCGTCCACAGGATCACGCGGTCGGACAGCGGGTCGCCGCTCGCGACGCCGTGCTGGAAGGTTTCGGAACCGCCGGCCGGAGGCCCTGCGCCATCATCGCCGCCGCCGCCGCCGCCGCACCCTGTGGTGCTGACCCCGGTGCCGACGAACATCGCATACAGGACCGCGCCCCGGATGAAGCCGCGGCGCGAGGGGCCCGACTCCGCCTGTGGGGGATTCGGCTGGGTGCCGTCAGGAATGGCCATGCTGCTCTCCCTAAGCGCCCAGCCCGTCAGCCGCGAAATGCTTGCTTTTGTCGTGTCGGAAGCTGAGGTCGATTAGACGGGGCGCGCCGGAAGGCTTTGTGTAGGCCCGCAATTCCAATTGCTGTCAGTGTTCGGCGATGGAAGGCTGTCGGGCTGAGATGCGCCGCGTTCAGGAAGGACGACCTGCATCGCTCGCGGTCGCCATGGTTTCGCCGCGTTTTGCGCGACGGATTGCACCGTTGATCTCTGCGCCGAAAATCAGCGTGGAGGCGCTGATGTACAGAAATACCAGTGTCGCCACGATGCCGGCGAAGCTGCCATAGATCAAGGTCAAGTTCCCTGCTGTGCGTAGCGTGTACGAAAGCGTGGCAGCGGCAGCCACCCACAGCGTTGCGCCAATCAGAGCGCCAGGCAGCACGGTGAGAAACCGCTGCCGCATATCCGGCAGCCACCCGTACAAGAGCGCATAAAGCACTGCCAAGGTCAGGAACGCCACGCCATAGCGGACGCTGCCGAGGAGCATCGGCAGGGTCCGGGGCCCTGGCTGTACGTTGTCCTCAAGGATCTGCCACACGTAGGGCATGACGACGACCGAGCTGAACGCAAGCAAGACGCCACCGCCCACGATGACCGTGAACACCGTAACCTTGATGCGCGCTTTCCAGAAAGGCAACCCTCGCCGGACACCGTAAGCACGATTCAGCGCGCTGCGCACGGCCTGCATGCCAGAAGAAGCCGTCCAGAGCGTGACCACTACACCGATGGTCAGCAAGGCTTGGTTGCGCTGAGCCAGGACCTGCTTGATCACCGGCTCCATCGCATCCCGCACCACCTGAGGCGCGTACCCCATCACGCGCTCCGCCAATGCTGCTGCGTCTCCCGGCTGCCCGATGAAGCCGGCTGCGGCCGAAGCCAGAATCAGAAGCGGGAACATCGCCAGCACCGATGAGAACGCAAGACTCCCTGCCTGATTGGCACTCTGGTGCAGGACATAGTTCCTCATCGCCAGCACCACGACCCGCAAGCCGGGTGTGACCAACACCACGCGACGTGTTCGGCGCCAAGCTTCGCCCAGCCCATGGAGGCAGCTCAGTCCTGTGCCATTGCCCACGCGTTCGGCGCGCGTCGGAGCAGTCACAGCGTCCCGCTGTGTCAAGCGCGTGCTCGGCCTCGTGCAGCGAACCGCATCAGGGTCATGATCAGTGCGCCGGTCGCCGCCGCGCCCAATGTCGCCTTCAGCGGGTTGGCGGCAACGTACTGCCTGCAGGCATTCGCCCCGTCTTCCATGCGCCCCGAGAGTCGAAGCATCTTTTCGTGCGTCGCATGAAGGCCTTCTGTTGCGTAGCCTTTTGCTGTGCGAACCGCCTGATGGGACAGATCGCGCGCGTCGTGCACCAGACCACTGGTGGTGTTTGCCGCCTCTGCTGCCAGATCCTTGAACTCTCGCGCGCTTGGACGGATCGACGCGGCGGCCTCCTGGACAATCCGCTTGCTTTCCCTGACGTAGCCTTGCGCGGCCTGTCCGGCATCGGTGGCTGCGCGTGCGCCTTCTGCGGCGAGCTCTGACGCGGATCTGGTGTCATTCGGATTCATGGTGACCTCCAATTTGATGTTGCCTGCCAAATGAAGCTTCTGGGTCAAGCAGGCAAAGTTTGCTCGCTCGGAATGCGCGAAGGCGCCATCCAAAGTAGAAGCATCTTGGCAGGGCCGTCCGACAAGAACTTTCTCACGCGCAATCCTGTCGTCGCCGCGAGCAAGGGGCGATTCACTACTGCCGCGCTGTTGCTGAGACTGCTTGAACCTACAGGCGCCATGCGCGCGGTCTGATAGCCCGGTCCTCCGATGGGGGAGATGCTGAACGCTGCCTGGGTAGTCCGCCTGGGCTTCACTGAGAGGACCGAAAAATGATTGGTGATTCCGCTATTTCCGGTGATGCGCTTTCCAACGACGACGTGGTCGATGTCTTGAATGACCTGCTGGAAATTACGCGTGACGGCGGTCACGGCTTCCTGGCTTGTGCCGAAGAGGTCGAGTCGTCATCCCTGAAGCAGGTCTTCGCCGGCCGGGCTGACTCGTGCCGCCAAGGCGAGCAGGAACTGATCGCATTGATTCAGCAGTACGGGGGCACGCCCGCGCAAGGTGGGACGGCCGCCGGTGCGCTGCATCGAGGCTGGGTGCACGTCAAAGGCACCGTCGGTGCCAACAGCGAGTTGTCGATTCTGGAATCCTGCGAGCGCGGAGAAGATGCAGCCGTGGCGCAGTACCGCAAGGCGCTCAAGCAGAACCTTCCGGCCGATGTGCGCATGGTGGTCCAACGCCAGGCCGACGGGGCGCAGCGCAACCACGATCAGATCCGCGATCTGCGCAACGCTGCTCGCGAGCAGAGGGCGTAGAACGCTCTTGCGACGGTGGACCGGGGCGACTTGGCTGCTCGCCTCGGCCGCCCGTCCTCGTCCGCCCCGTCAAGAATCTCAGGCTCGCGATCGGCTATGCGAGGCCCGGCGGAATTGCGGAGTCGCTCCGCTCACTTCCATTTGCTGGTCGTCAGCGCGCACAGCGCCATCATGGCCACCGCCACCGTGAACACCAGCACCACGCCCCACACATCGCCCATGGCCAGTTCGCTCATTGCGCGGCTCCCATAGGAAAGGTGAGCGCAGCGCGGCAGGCTGCGCCATGTGTTGCGACCCGGAGGATGGACTTGTTTCTCATTTGGATGATTGCCTTGAAGGGATGGGGTGGTTCATCCGATCTTCGCGGTCGCCAACTGAGCGGTAGGATGCAGATTTAGCGAATTTCCACCGTATCAGATGGTCGACGAAGCCCTCAGCCTCTACGAGCAGTTGGCCGATGACGTGGCGCTTGCCGTCAAGCAGGGCCTGCTCAAGGCAGGCGACCGGCTGCCCTCGGTACGGCAGACCTGCGAGCAGCGCGGCATCAGCGCCTCGACCGTGTTCCAGGCCTATGCCCTGCTGGAGGCCCGGGGCGTGATCGAGGCCCGGCCGCGCTCGGGCTACTACGTCCGGGCCGAGAAGCGGTCGCTGCGGCAGCTGTCCAAGCCGGCGACTCCGGCGCGCGAAGCCTCGGAGGTCGCCGTCAGCACGCTCGCCTTCGACATCCTGGAGTCCACGCGCGACCCGGCCGTCGTGCCACTGGGCTCGGCCTTTCCGTCGCCGCATCTCTTTCCGCTGGAAGAACTGGCGCGGGCGGGCGGGCGTGCCATGCGCAGCCTGCAGCCCGAGGGCGTCACGACCGGCCTGACCGTGGGGGACGAGCGCCTGCGGCTTGCGATCCTGCGCCGCTATGCCTTGCAGGGCATCACCCTGGCCGAGCCCGAGCTGGTCATCACCAACGGCGCGATGGAGGCGCTCAACCTGTGCCTGCAGGCGGTCACGCGCCCCGGGGACCTGGTCGTGGTCGAGTCACCGACCTTCTACGCAGCCCTCCAGGCGCTGGAGCGGCTCCATCTGCGCGTGGTCGAGGTGGCCACCGATCCCCGGGAAGGGGTCGTCCTGCAGGACCTGGAGCGCCTGCTGGAGCAGCACAAGGTGGCGGCGTGCTGGTTCATGCCGAACCTGCAGAACCCGCTGGGCGCCTCGATGCCCTCGAGGAACAAGCGCGAGCTGGTCGCCCTGCTGGCGCGTCGTGGCGTGCCGCTCATCGAGGACGATGTGTACGGCGAGCTCTACGCGGACGTGCGTCGCCCGCCTGCCGCCAAGTCCTTCGACGAGGCCGGCGATGTGCTGCACTGCTCGTCGTTCTCCAAGTGCCTGGCGCCCGGCTACCGGGTCGGCTGGGCGGCCGCGGGGCGACATGCAGGGCAGGTGCTGCGGCTGAAGATGATGACCTCGCTTGCCACCTCGATTCCTTCGCAGGTGGCCATCGCCGAATACCTGGACCAGGGCGGATACGACCGCCACCTGCGTCGGCTTCGGACCGCGCTGTCGCGCGAGCAGCGGCGCGTCCGCGGGCTGGTCCAGCGCCACTTCCCGCCGGGGACCCGCATCACGCTGCCATCGGGCGGCTACTTCCTCTGGCTCGAACTGCCCGCCGAGGTGGATGCGCTGGAACTGCACCATCGCGCCCGGCGCGCGGGCATCAGCACCGCGCCCGGCGTGCTGTTCTCGGCCGACCGGCGCTTCGTCCATCACCTGCGCCTGAACGCCGGGCACCCGGACGATCCGCGCGTGGACGACGCGATCCGGCAGCTGGGCCACATGGCCGCAGGCCTCGCGACGCGATGAGCCCGTGTCCGATCCCGGCCGCAAGAGCGTTGCGTGCTGCAGGGCTCGTCGTCGCCATGGCGTGTGCCGCTCTCGCAGCCGGTTGCGGCCAGGCGGTGGGTGAAGGGGAGCGCCTGGCAAGCGACAAGGGGTGCCTCCGGTGCCACGGCGTGCAGGGCAAATTCGTCGGCCCGGGATTTGAAGACATCGCGGCGCGCTATCGCGCCGATGCCACCGCCGGTGCCCGGCTGGACCAGAAGATTCGCGAGGGCAGCGTGGGCTCGTGGGGCCGCGTCATCATGCCCCGGCAGCCGCAGGTGAGCGAAGCGGAAGCACGCGATCTCGCAGACTGGATCCTCGCCCTGCCATCGACCCCCTGAACGGCGACGGGAGCGCCGATTGACAAGCGCAGGTCGCGCGCCTAAGATTTGAACGACTGTTTAAACCACCTGGTGAACGATGAAGCCAGACGCCTCGCCCCCCCGGTCCCGACCTCTCGCGTCGAAGCTGCACGACGGCGACGCGACGCAGACGCGCGAGCGCATCCTGGATGCGGCGTTCAGGCGCCTGGTGTCCGAAGGCTACGCGGCGCTGAGCGTGCGCGAGATCGCCAAGGACGCCGGCGTGAACCATGCGCTCATCAACTACCACTTCCGCACCAAGGACCAGCTGGTCATCGACGTGCTCGATGCCGCGAACCAGCGGCTGCTGGCCCGGCAGGCCTCGATGTACGCCGGCGACGAGGGCTTCGCGCAGAAGTGGGCCAGCGCGCGGCGCTTCTACCAGGAAGACCTGAAGTCCGGCTTCGTGCGGCTGCAGGCCGAGTTGTGGGCGGCCAGCCTGTCCAACGCCGGGCTGCGCGAGAAGTTCCTGCCGCGCCTGCTGGCCTGGAAGGAACTGGTGCTGGGTGCCGCGCGCGAGGCCATTGCCGCGCTGGAGGCCGACGGCACGAAGCTGCCACCGCCCTTCACGCCCGAGGTCATTGCCTGCTGGATCTCCGAGTTCTGGCTGGGCATGGAATTCGCCGACCTGCTGGGCGTGAAGGAAGAGCAGGCGCAGCACTGCGCGGCGCTGGACGCCGTGCAGTGGCTGCTCGAATCCCTCGACGCCAAGGCCGCCCGCGCCGCGCAGCCTGCGGCGCGAAGCAGGAGCCGGCGATGAACCAACCCGATCGCCCCTTGCCCGAGCGCCTGGCCCGCATGGCGGGCCCGCTGCCCGAGCCCGGCGCCGTGCCCGATGCCGCCGCTTCGCCCTACGAGACCGTGCAGCCGGTGCAGGAGGGCTTCATCGAGCGCGACGGCGTCAGGCTCTGGTACGCCACCTGGGGCGAGAGCGGCCCGTGGATCGCCTTTGCGCCGCCCTTCCAGATCGTGCACAGCCAGATGCTCAAGGGCACGGTGCCCTACCTGTCGCGGCACTTCCGCGTCATCACCATGGACGGCCGCGGCAACGGGCGCTCCGACCGCCCCGAGGGGCAGGCGGCCTACAGCTTCGATCACTTCCATGCCGACTTCGTCGCCGTGCTCGACGCGGTGGGCGTCGAGCGGGTCGCCCTGGTCGGCATCTCGGCCGCGGCACTGACCGTGCTGCGGCTGGCCGCCGAGCAGCCGCAACGCATCACGCACGTGGTCACGGCCGGGGGCTTTGCCGAGTCGCTCACCGACGACCCGAAGGTGGCGCAGCGCCTGGCCAAGGAAGCCGAGGCGATGCGCGGCGACTGGCCTGCCTACGTCGACTGGTTCATGGCCACCATCTTCAGCGAGCCGCACTCGACCAAGCCCTACGAGGACGGCGTGCACTACGCCTGGGCCACGCGTGCCCAGTGGCTGGCCTGGTGCCGCAACGCCTGGATGGGCAACGACGTGCGTGAACTGGCGCGCCGCGTGGCCTGCCCGACGCTGGTGATCCACGGCGACGAGGACGGCCGCGTTCCCTATGCCAAGGGTCGTGAGATCCACGCGCTGGTGCCCGGCTCGGACATGCTCACGATCGGCGGCGGCGGCCATGTCACGGCGGCGCGCGACCCGGTGGTCTTCAATCGCACGCTGCGCGAATTCATCGGCGGCACGGCGCGCCAGCGGACCTGGACGCGTGCCATGAAGCGGCCCCGCCGTGCGCTGTTCATCTCCAGCCCGATCGGCCTGGGCCACGTGCAGCGCGACCTGGCCATCGCGCGCGAGCTGCGCAAGCTGCAGCCGGACCTGGCGATCGACTGGTTCACCACCGACCCTGCCGCGGGCTACCTGGAGCGCGAGGGCGAGCACCTGCATCCGATCACCCGGCGCCTTGCGAACGAGAGCCGCCACTTCGAGCGCATGGCCGGCGAACACGACCTGTCGGCCTTCTTCGCGCTGCGCACCATGGACGAGGTCATGAATAGCAACTTCATGACCTTCCTCGACCTGGTCGAGTCGGAGCACTACGACATCGTGGTCGGCGACGAGGCGTGGGACGTGGACTACCACTACCACGAAAACCCGGAGCTCAAGCGCCAGCCCTACGTCTTCCTCACCGACTTCGTGGGCTGCCTGCCCATGGAGGAGGGCAACGAGCGCGAGGCGGTGCTGTGCGCCGACCGCAATGCCGACGACATCGAGCACGTGGCGCGCTACCCCTACCTGCGCGACGCGGCGATCTTCGTCGGCAACCGCGAGGACGTGACGGAACAAGCCTTCGGGCCCGGCCTGCCCGGCATCCGCGAGTGGACCGATCGCAACTTCTGCTACTGCGGCTACTGCCTGCCTTTCGATCCGGCCGCCTTGGCCGATACCCAGCGCCTTCGCGCGCGGCTCGGCTACCGCAGCGACGAGAAGATCGCCATTGCCGCAGTGGGTGGCACCGCCACCGGCCAGCACCTGCTGCAGCGAATCGCGCAGGCCTTCCCGCGCATGAAGCGCGAGTTGCCCGAGCTGCGGTTGATCCTCGTCACCGGCCCCCGGCTGTCCACCGACGCGTTCGAGCCGCAGCCCGGGCTGGAAGTGCGCCCCTATGTGCACAACCTGTTCGAACACCTGGCGTGCTGCGACCTGGCGCTGGTACAGGGCGGGCTGTCGACCACGATGGAGCTGGTGGCCACGCGCCGGCCCTTCCTGAGCTTTCCGCTGCAGCACCATTTCGAACAGTGCGTGCACGTGCGCCAGCGCCTGGCCAACTACGCCGCCGACCGCTCGATGGACTACACGGCGACGCTGGACCCGGACGCGCTGGCGCGCCGCGCGCTGGCCGCCATGCATGAACCCGTGCGCTACCGGCCGGTGGAAACCGACGGTGCGGCGCGCGCTGCCCTGCGCATTGCGCAGGTGCTCGAGAACCGCGGGTGGGCACGATGAAGCCGCGCAAGCCGCACGGCTGCGAAGTGCCGTAGCGCCCACGGCCCGGACCCGCGCCGGGCCAAGCCTGTCTCCCATGGCCTTTCGTGCCTGCCTCGTGCGGGCGCGCTGGCTCGCCTCGCCCCCGACTTCATCGCTTCAGGAGATTCGTCATGGCATTCCTCGCTGCACTCTATGGGCTGGTGGTGTATGTCTTCTTCCTCGCCACCTTCGTCTACGCGATCGGCTTCGTGGGCAACCTGCCGCTGTTGCCCAAGACCATCGACAGCGGGGCCAGCGCCCCGCTGGTCGAGGCGCTGTTCGTCAACCTGATGCTGCTGGGGCTTTTTGCCGTCCAGCACAGCGTCATGGCCCGGCGTGGCTTCAAGCGCTGGTGGACGCGGGTGATTCCCGAATCGGTGGAACGCAGCACCTTCGTGCTGGCTGCAAGCGCGGTCCTTGCACTGTTGCTGTGGCAATGGAGGCCCATTGCCGAGCCGGTACTGTGGATGGTGACCGACCGTGTGGGCCGCCTCGCCCTGCAAGTCGTGTTCTGGGTGGGCTGGGGCGTGCTGCTGACCAGCACCTTCCTGATCAACCACTTCGAGCTCTTCGGCCTGCGGCAGGTGTGGGCAAACTTGCGCGGGCATGCGCTGCCGGCCGGGGACTTCCGCACGCCGCTGTTCTACCGGCATGTGCGGCACCCGATCTACCTCGGCTTCATCCTGGCCTTCTGGGCCACGCCGACCATGACCGCCGGCCATCTGCTGTTCGCCGCGGCTTCCACGGGCTACATCCTGATCGGCATCTGGTTCGAGGAGCGCGACCTCATCGCACAGTTCGGCCAGCGCTATCAGGCCTATCGCCAGCAGGTGGGCATGCTGCTGCCCAGGCTCGGCGGGCGCGACCGGAAGGGACCCAGCCGGCCCTGATCCAGGCTGGACGACGCCGGGAAAGCCTTCCCGGTTGCCTCCACGCTCGTCAGAACAGGGTCTCCTGATCGACGTGGCGCCGGCTGGACCAAAGATCGACCAGAGCGTCGACTTCGGTGCTGAAGATCCTGGTCGTCTGCCCCTGCGCGGTGTGCAAGGTCGTGTGCAGGGTGCCGTCAGTGAATCGCCTGTAGTGGCCAAGGCACTCGTAGCCGAAAGGCGCCGCTGCACTGAAGGCATGCCGGCGCAGGAGCGCCCCGTGTACGAGCTGCACCCCGCGAAGACCCGAGGTGGTCACGAGCACATGGCGACCATCGTCTTGAAGGATGTTCTTGCCCGGGAGTTGCGTCAGAAAGTCGAGGGAGCGTGGGTACGGCGAAGATCCGGGTCGAGGCATGATTCCATGACTATCGGCAGCCTGAAAGAAAATTGAAGGCTGGATGCAATATCCGAGTCCTCGCCCATGTCTTGATAGACAGCTAAACTTCGTAGTTATCCTGTCTAATTCGGCAGGATACGCAAACCCGAAGGAGCACCCGGCCCGTGCTGGCTCATATCGAAGACCCCGCATCCGACACCACCCACGCACTGGCGGTGGAGTTGCGCATGCTGGCCGCGCAGTTGCGCCGCCGCCTGCGGCAGGAAGCCTCGGCCGCCGACTGGACCGAATCGCAGCGCGCCGTGCTGCTGCGGCTGGAGCGCCAGGAGGCCGCCACCGTGACAGAGCTGGCCGTCGCCGAGGGCGTGCGCTCGCAGTCGATGGGGGCCACCGTGGCCTCGCTGATCGAGGCCGGCTACCTCAAGGGCGCGCCCGATCCGGCCGACGGCCGGCGTACGTTGCTGTCGCTCACGCCGCAGTCACGCAAGGTGTTCCGCCAGGTGCGCGCCGCGCGCGAGGACTGGCTGCAGCGCGCCATCACCACCCGCTATTCGCCGGCCGAGCAGAAGCAGTTGGCGCATGCCGTGCAGTTGCTGGGACGGCTGCTCGACTGATCTTCGATCCAAGCTCGACCGAACGAGAAAGAGACACCATGCCCATCACGACCCTCGACTCGCGCACCGCCCTGGTTCTCGTCGACCTTCAGAAGGGCATCGTGGCCCTGCCAACAGCGGATCCTTCAACCGGGGTCGTTGCGCGGGCAGCCGAACTGGCGGTCGCCTTCCGCAGCAAGGGCCTGCCGGTGGTGCTGGTCAACGTGCTGGGCGGCGCGCCGGGCCGCACCGATCCGCAAGCCGCCCGTCCCGCGCCCGGCGCCGACTGGGCCGAGCTGGTGGCCGAGCTGCAGGCGCATCCGCAGGACATCCTCGTCAGCAAGAAGACGTGGGGCGCCTTCACCGGCACATCGCTGGAAGCCGCCCTGCGCGAGCGCGGCGTGACGCAGATCGTGCTGGCGGGCATCTCCACCAGCATCGGCGTCGAATCGACGGCGCGGCAGGCGCACGAGCTGGGCTTCCACGTCACGCTGGTGGTCGACGCCATGACCGACCTGAACGAGCAGGCGCATGCCAACAGCCTGGCGCGCATCTTCCCGCGCCTGGGCGAAACGGGCCTCACCAAGGACGTGGTCGCAATGCTGGAGACCCGGTGAGCACCTTCCGTTCGCTGCGCATCCGCAACTACCGCCTCTGGGCCGCTGGTGCGCTGGTGTCCAACGTGGGCACCTGGATGCAGCGCACCGCGCAGGACTGGCTGGTCCTCACCCACCTGACGGACCACAACGCCACGGCCGTCGGCATCGTGATGGCGCTGCAGTTCGGTCCGCAGTTGGCACTGCTGCCTTTCACCGGCCTCGCGGCCGACCGGCTCAACCGGCGCAAGCTGCTCATGGCCACGCAGGCGGCCATGGGGCTGCTGGCGCTCGGACTGGGGCTGCTCACCATCAGTGGCGCGGTGCAGCTGTGGCATGTCTACGTGTTCGCCTTGCTGCTGGGCTGCGTGGCAGCTTTCGACGCGCCGGCGCGGCAGACCTTCGTGGCCGAGCTGGTGTCGGAGGCGGAGCTTTCGAACGCGGTGGGGCTCAACTCCACCTCCTTCAACGCGGCGCGGATGGTGGGGCCGGCGGTGGCCGGGCTGGTGATCGCCGGCACGGGGCCGGGAGAGGCCTTCCTGCTCAACGCCGTGTCCTTCGTGGCGGTGCTGATCTCGCTGGCCTGCCTGCGCACGAGCGAACTGTTCGCGCGCCCGAGGGCGGCTGGCAGCCGCAAGAGCAGCCTGATGGAGGGCTTCCGCTACGTGTGGGCCCGGCCCGACCTGCGTGCCATCCTGGCCATGCTGTTCCTGGTGTCCACCTTCGGGTTGAACTTCCCGATCTTCATCTCCACCATGTCGGTCAGTGCCTTCCATGGCGGGCCGGGGCAGTACGGGCTGCTGTCCTCGACCATGGCGATCGGCTCCGTCACCGGCGCGCTGCTGGCCGCGCGGCGCGCGCAGCCGCGCTTCGGAATCCTGATGGTCGGTTCGGCGGTGTTCGGCGTCGGGACGCTGGCGGCGGCGCTGATGCCAAACGTCGTCGGCTTCGGCATCGCACTGGTGGTTACCGGCGTGGCGGCGCAGACGCTCACCACTTCCACCAACAGCCTGGTGCAACTGTCGACCGACCCGGCGCTGCGCGGGCGGGTCATCGCCATCCTGCTGGCGATCCTGCTGGGCAGCACGCCGCTGGGTGCTCCGGTGGTGGGCTGGGTGGCCGACACCTTCGGCCCGCGCTGGGCACTGGGCGTTGCCGCTGCCGGGCTGGCCTCCGCGGCGATCGGGCTGGGCTACCTGGTACGCTACCGCGGGCTCAAGCTGTGGCGGGAAGGGCGGCGGCTGCGCTACAGCGTGCAGCCGGTGGTCGGCGTGTCGCCGGAAGGCGTGACCGTGGCGGCCGCCAAGCCGGACAGCGTGAGCGCCTGAGCCGGTTCGCGATCAGGCCGGCGCGCCGGGCAGGCCGCGCCTGGCCTTGTGCAAACGGATCAGCTGCACCGTTACCCCCACGAGGAAGATCAGGAACACCACGCCGATGACCTTCGCCAGCAGCGGATCGTCCGGGCCGGTGAAGTAGGGCGCGCCCAGCGGCACGCGCGAGAAGGTCTCGGTAAAGCCCGGGATCATGTGGAAGAAGTAGGTGAGTGAATAGCACGCGGTGGCGACATAGGCCGACGCGGCGCCCAGCTTGCCGCGCCAGGCCACGGCCGCCAGGCCCAGCACGAGCAGGGTGATGATTCCCAGCATGTGGGGCGGCCCGAAGCCGCCGCGCTGGAAGATCCCGAAGCCGGTCAGGCAGGTAAGCACCGTTGCCCACACGTAGGTCCGGCCCAGGCCGTTGTCCGGAATGATGGCCTTGTCGCGCACGAGCGCCCAGGCGCCCGCACCCAGAGCGACCAAGCTGATGAGGGTGTGGACGGCGCCGAGGTTGGTGAGTCCGAGAATCATCGAGGGGCTCCTTTTCTCTGCATGAGTGAAACCGCGCGGCGCGAGGGTAGCGCGACCCTGCCCATTTATGGGCAACCATTCGTCGGTCCGGCACCCCAGGGCAAGACTGGTTGACATCTAAACATTTGAAAAGTAATGTAGATGCTTGATCCATCGACACAAGCAATTGGGGTGCCCGTTCATGAAAATCGCAATCCTGGGGGGAGGTCATGGCTGCTACGCCGCGGCCGCCGATCTGTCCGAAGCCGGCCATGAAGTGCGCCTGTGGCGACGCGACGCCGCCGCGCTGGCGCCGCTGATCGAGGCCGGTTCCATCCGCCTGAAAGACGCGCAGGGCGCGCGCGACGTGTCCATCGCCCTGGCCACCGCGAACATCGGCGACGCGATGCGCGGCGCCGAGCTCATCCTGATTCCCTCGCCCGCCATTGCGCAGGCCGACATCGCCCGCGCCATGGCGCCGCACCTGGTGGACGGCCAGGTGGTGTTCATTCCGCCCGGCACCTTCGGCAGCTATGTCATGGCGCAGATCGCGCGCGAGTCGGGCAGCCGGGCCGACGTGGCGTGGGCCGAGACCGGCACCTTGCCCTACCTGGCCCGCAAGCACGGCGAGCGCGAGGTCAACGTCACCATCCGCGCCATCCACCTGCCCACCGGCGTGTACCCGGCGCGCAAGGAGAAGGAGGCCATCGAGGT
This sequence comes from Variovorax sp. OV329, assembly GCF_900114785.1. Classification (GTDB taxonomy): domain Bacteria; phylum Pseudomonadota; class Gammaproteobacteria; order Burkholderiales; family Burkholderiaceae_C; genus Variovorax. Next base: position 76,416 of record NZ_FOUG01000016.1, on the reverse strand, counting down.
CATCCGCCGCGCCTACCCGGCGGTCCACGGCTGCGGCGATGCGCTCTCGGGCGCGCTGATGAACGCCGGCCCCATCATCCATCCGCCGCTGATGGTGATGAACGCCGCGCCGCTGCAGCACTTCGAGCGCTGGGACATCCACAACGAGGGCACGCAGCCCTCGGTGCGCGCCGTCACCGACCGGCTGGACCACGAGCGCATCGCGGTGCGCGACGCCTTCGGCCACGCCGGCCCGCACTACCCGCTGGCCGACCACTACAACAACGACAAGTGGATGTACGGCGACGCGCACAAGCAGCTGGTGAAGTCCGGCGACTGGCGCGAGCACATCGACCTGCACACGCACCGCTACATCGCCGAGGACACGGAGATGGGCCTGGCCTTCCTGGCCTCGGCCGCGCGCTACGCAGGCGTGGATGCGCCCATCGCACAGGGCATCCTGGCGATCGTGGGCGGCTTCCTGGGGCGCGACCTGCGCAAGGGTCCGCGCACCTTCGAATCGCTGGGCCTTGCCGGCCTGTCGCGCGACGCGCTGAAAGAGCGCCTGCATGAAGGCCGCTGACCCGCAAGGCCTGCCGCACGTCGTCGCGGTGGGCGCGGGCCGCATGGGTCGCGGCATCGCCATCGCCTTCGCCTACGCGGGCCACCGCGTGTCGCTGGTGGACCTGCGCACGCGAAGCGACGAGGCCTGGCGCAAGCTGGCCGACGAGGCGCGCACCGAGATCGAAGGCAGCCTGTCGGGCCTGGCCGCGCTGGGCGTGCTGGCGGCCGAGCAGGTGCAGGCCATCGCCCAGCGCGTGCAGCTGGTGCGTGCCGACGAGGCGCCCGCGGCGCTCGCCGCCGCCGAGCTGGTGTTCGAAGGCGTGCCCGAGACGCTGGAAGCCAAGCGCGAGGCCTTCGAGCACATCAACGCGCATTGCAGCGACGACGCCATCCTCACCTCGACGACCAGCAGCATCCTGGTCACGCAGATTGCGGAATTCGTGAAGCGCCCGCAGCGCTTCCTGAACATCCACTGGCTCAACCCGGCCTACGTCATTCCGGTGGTGGAGCTGAGCCACCACGACGGCACCGACCTGGCCGTGCTCACGCGGGCCAAGGCGGTGCTCGAAGGCATCGGCAAGCTGCCGGTGGTGTGCGGGCCCACGCCCGGCTACATCGTGCCGCGCCTGCAGGCGCTGGTGATGAACGAGGCGGCGCGCATGATCGAGGAGGGCGCCGCCACCGCCGAAGAGATCGACAAGGCCACGCGCTACGGCCTGGGCCTGCGCTTTGCCGCGCTGGGCGTGGTGGAGTTCATCGACTTCGGCGGCGCGGACATCCTGCACCACGCGAGCCGCGAGATGTCCGGCTCCATCGACGCTGCGCGCTACCGGGCGCCGGCCATCCTGGGACGCATGATGGAAGAGGGCCGCCTGGGCCTGAAGACCGGCAGCGGCTTCTACGACTACGCCGGCCGGGACGTGGCCGCCTACCGCGGCGACGTGCTGCTGCGCACGCTGGGCATGCTCAAGCATGCGGGCTTGTGGCGCGCGCCGGCCGAGGCCACGCGCGGCTGAAGCGCATGACCACGCCACCGATCCGCCGCGCCTTTGCCGAGCTGTCGGTAGGGCAGGTGCACTACGCAGAGTGCGGTGACGCCGCCGCGCCGGCGGTCTTGCTGCTGCACCAGAGCCCGCGCAGCTGGGCCGAGTACCGCGAGGTGCTTCCGCTGCTGGGCCGGCGCTTTCGCGCGATAGCGATGGACACGGTGGGCTTCGGCGATTCGGCGCCACCGCCCTGGGCGCCGAGCATCGAGCGCTGGGCGGGCGTCGCGGCAGAACTGCTGGACTCGCTGGGCATCGAGCGGGCGCACGTGGTGGGGCACCACACCGGTGGCGTGATCGCCGTGGCGCTGGCCGCGAACTTTGCGCAGAAGGTGGGGGCGGTGGTGCTCTCGTCCACGCCGTACACGAACGAGGCCTTCCGCATCGCCCGCGCCAAGCGCCCGCCCATCGACGCGGTGCAAGAGCAAGGCGACGGCACGCACCTGATGCAGATGTGGCGCAACCGCCAAGGCTTCTATCCGACGGACCGGCCCGAGCTGCTGCAGGCCTTCGTGCTCGATGGGCTCAAGGCCTCGGGCGACATCGAGGGCGGACACCGCGCAGTGGCGAGCTATCGGATGGAAGACGTCATCGCTCGCGTCACGCAGCCCGTGCTGCTGATCCGCGCGACGCAGGACCCCTTCGCCTCGCCACACGCGGCCGAGCTGGCCGAGCATCTTTCCGACGCGCGGATCGTCGACATCGAAGGCGGCATGGTGCCGCTGCCCGATCAACTGCCCGAGGCCTTCGCAGGCGCGGTGCTCGACTTCCTGGAAGGCCTGCGATGAAAGCGATTCGCGTCCACTCGTGGAACCAGCAGCCGCGGCTCGAAGACTTGCCCGATCCGTCACGCGCGCCGGGCCGCACGCTGGTGCGCATGGCCGCCGCCACCGTGGGCCATATCGACCGCACCGTGTGGGGCGGCCAGTTCATGAACCCGCCCGCCTTGCCCTATGTGCCTGGCGTCGAGGCGGCAGGCGTCGTGCTCGAAAGCGAGGTGTTCGCACCGGGCGAGCGCGTCTGGATCCGCGGCACGGGCCTGGACACGCGCTTCGACGGCACCTGGCGCGAGATCATCGATGCGCCCGATGCCGCCATCGGCCGCCTTCCCGAGGGCGTGCCGATGAGCCTGGGCTCGGCTTTCTTCTCTCCATCGACTTCCGCCTGGGTCGCCTTGCATGAGGTGGCCAAGGTGCGCGCCGGTGAGCGTGTGCTGGTGAGCGGTGCCAGCGGCGCGGTGGGCTCGCTGGCCATGCAGCTGGCGCGTGATGCAGGTGCCGAAGCGATCGCATGGAAGGCCGACGACGCTGCCTCAGGTTCCAAGGCCGACGTGTTGATCGACACCGTCGGCGGCCCGGTGCTCGCCGCTGCGCTGGAGCGCATCGAAGCCGGTGGCCGCGCGGTGCTGGTCGGCTACACCGCAGGCAACGAGATCGCCATCGACATCGCGCGCTTCCTGCAGCGCGACGTGAGCCTGCTGCCGCTGAACATGTTCCGCCGCGATGCGGCAGGGCGGGCCGCGGCGCCCGAACTGCTGGCGCGCCTGGCCGATGGGCGGCTGCAACTGCAGGTCACGGAATTCGCCCTGGCCGATGCCGCGCTGGCCATGCAGTGGATCACCCAACGCGGCCATCGAGGCCGCGCGGTACTCGTTCCCTGAACAGGCAGGCGGCGCGGCTCACGAATCCTCGTCGTCGTCCTCGACTTCGGCGGACAGGTTCTCGTGCAGCTCGATCATGCGGCGCAGCGTGCTCTTGAGCGCCTCGGCGCTTTCCAGGCCGAAGGGCGCGAGCACCCGGTCCTCATGCTCGCGCGCCAGTTCGATCAGGTCCCCCACCGTGCGCTCGCCCGCGTCGGTGATGCGCACCAGCGTGATGCGGCGGTCACTGTCGTGGGGCAGGCGTTCCACATGGCCCTTCTGGCTCATGCGGTCCAGCAGCCGCGTCACCGTGGGCTGCTTCATCACCGCGGTCTGCGCAAGCCGCCCGATGCTGATCGCTTCGCCGCCCGCCAGCGAGGCCAGCACCCGCCATTCCGAGACCGAGAAGCCCTGCTCACGCGCCACCCTGTGGAATTCGGAGGAGATCAGGTGGCTGGCCTGGGCAAGCAAGGCCGCCAGGTAGTCCTCGACAAAAGGCCGCTTCGGCACTGCCGGCTGCCGGCTTCGACGCGGGCTTTTGGCAGGCACGCTGCTTGCATGTCTAGGGTTATTCATGATTGTGGATAGATTCAGTTCTAAAGAATATACGCCCTGCGGATCGATTGTGTCCGAGGGTTTTCTAGGAGCAGCATGGCTGAGCGTTCCTTTGTCGAAGAAGTCAAGAAGCTGAAACTGGGCCAAGGCGAGGTTTTCAGCGGTGAGGGGATTCTGGCGGTGACCAAGGCACTGCTGGAATCCGGTGTCGCCTACGTGGCCGGCTACCAGGGTGCGCCCATCTCGCACCTGATGGACGTGCTGGCCGACGCGCAGGACATCCTGACCGAGCAGGGCATCCGGTTCGAGAACAGCGCGAGCGAGGCCACCGCGGCCGCCACGCTGGCCGCATCGGTGAACTACCCGCTGCGTGGCGCCGTCACCTTCAAGGCCACCGTGGGCACCAATGTGGCCTCGGACGCGCTGGCCAACCTGGCTTCGGGCGGCGTCACCGGCGGCGCGCTCATCATCGTGGGCGAGGACTACGGCGAGGGCTCCTCGATCATGCAGGAGCGCAGCCATGCCTTCGCGATGAAGTCGCAGATCTGGCTGCTGGACCCGCGCCCCAACCTGACGTCGATCGTCGAGTCGGTCAAGGCCGGATTCGACCTCTCCGAAGCCAGCAACACGCCGGTGATGCTGCAGCTGCGCATCCGCGCGTGCCACGTGCACGGGCAGTTCGTGGCCGGCGCCAACCGTCCGCCCGAGTTCACGCTGAAAGAGGCGATGGAGCAGCCGCAGCGCGACGTCAGCCGCATCGTGCTGCCGCCCGCCAGCTTCGTGCACGAGCAGGAGAAGATCAAGGAGCGCTGGCCTGCCGCGGTGAAGTTCATCGAGGAGCGGCGGCTGAACGAGTTCTTCGACGGCGACCACGGCGACCTGGGCGTGATCGTCCAGGGCGGCAGCTACAACACCATGATGCGCGCGCTGGAGCGCCTGGGTCTGGCCGACGTCTACGGCAACTCCCAGGTGCCGCTGTACGTGATGAACGTGGCCTACCCGGTCATCGACAGCGAGGTGCTGCGCTTTTGCGAAGGCAAGCGCGCAGTGCTGCTGGTGGAAGAAGGGCAGCCCAACTTCATCGAGCAGAACCTGGCCACCATCCTGCGCCAGGCCGGCGTCAGCGCGCAGCTGCACGGCAAGGACGTGCTGCCCGTCGCCGGCGAATACACCACGGCCGCGCTGCTCAAGGGCGCACGCGCCTTCTTCGAGCGCTACGGCCGCATCGAGCCGCAGCCGCTGCCCGCCCCGGTTCGCAAGATCATCCCCCTGGTGCAGGCGAAGGAGCTGCCCGCGCCGCCCGAGCCCGACCAGCCCATCGAGGAAGTGGTGCATGCGCGCCCGCCGGGCTTCTGCACCGGCTGCCCCGAGCGCCCCATCTTCAGCGCGATGAAGCTGGTGGAGCGCGAGCTGGGCCCGCACCACGTGAGCGCCGACATCGGCTGCCACCTGTTCTCCATCCTGCCGCCCTTCCACCTGGGCAACACCACCATGGGCTATGGCCTGGGGGCAGCCGGTGCGGCGGCGCTCAACGTGCCGGCGGGCAAGCGCGCGATCTCGGTGATGGGCGACGGCGGCTTCTGGCACAACGGTTTGACCAGCGGCATCGCCAACGCGGTGTTCAACCGCAGCGACAACCTGACCATCGTCGTCGACAACAACTACACCTCGGCCACGGGCGGGCAGGACATCCTCTCGTCCAAGGCGAACAACGCCACGCGCAGCACCGGCCACGAGATCGAGCAGGCGGTGCGCGGCGTGGGCGTGAAGTGGGTGAAGACCCTGCGCCGCACCTACGACGTGGCCGGCATGCGCGACACCCTGCGCGAAGCGCTGACCACCAAGGAAAAAGGCCCGAAGGTCCTGATCGCCCAGTCCGAGTGCATGCTCAACAAGCAGCGCCGCGAGAAGCCGCTGGTGCGCAAGGCCATGGCCGATGGCAAGCGCGTGGTGCGCGACAAGTTCGGCGTGGATTCGGACACCTGCACCGGCGACCACTCGTGCATTCGCCTCTCCGGCTGCCCTTCGCTGTCGATCAAGCCCAACCCAGATCCGCTGCGCAGCGACCCGGTGGCCACGGTGCTCGACAGCTGCGTGGGCTGCGGCAACTGCGGCGACGTGTCGCATGCGGCGGTGCTGTGCCCCTCCTTCTACAAGGCGCAGGTGGTGAGCAACCCCAGCGGCTGGGAGCGCCTGCGCGAGCGCATTCGCTCGGGCGCCATCGGCTGGCTGCAGCGCGGTGAGGCTAGGCGGCGAGAGCGCTACGCCTTCTGACCCCCTTCCCGAGAACAACGACAGAAGAACCCACGATGAACGCAGCGCAACCGATCAAGATCGCGATCCTAGCCATGGGCGGGGAAGGTGGCGGCGTGCTGGCCGACTGGATCGTCGACCTCGGCGAGCACAACGGCTACATCGCGCAGACCACCTCGGTGCCCGGCGTGGCGCAGCGCACCGGCGCCACCATCTACTACGTGGAGCTGTTCCCGCGCGAGCGCGCCCAGGCCGACGGCGGCCACCCGGTGCTGGCGCTGATGCCGCTGCCCGGCGACGTGGACGTGGTGCTGGCCTCCGAGCTGATGGAAGCCGGACGCGCGGTGCAGCGCGGCCTGGTCACGCCCGACCGCACGACGCTGCTGGCTTCCACGCACCGCGTGTATTCCATCGCCGAGAAGTCGGCCATGGGCGACGGCCGCGTGGACAGCACCGAGCTGCTGGCCCATGCCGCGCGTGCCGCCAAGCGCTTCGTGCGCTTCGACATGGCCAGGGCCGCGGAAGAATCGGGCAGCGTGATCAGCGCGGTGCTCTTCGGCGCGCTGGCCGGCACCGGCGTGCTGCCTTTCAGCCGCGCGCACTTCGAAGCCACCATCGAGCGCGGCGGCGTGGGCGTCAAGCCCAGCCTGCGCGCCTTCGGCTCGGCCTTCGATCGCGCGCAGAAGGAAGGCGATGCGGCGCAGCAGGAAGCCGCGCCCATCGTCCAGCGCGAGCCGGCGCCCACGCACCCCGAGGTGCGGGCCCTGGTCGAGGGCGTGCGCAAGGACTTTTCCGCCGATCTGCAGCCGGTGCTGCTGGAAGGCGTTCGCCGCCTGATCGACTACCAGGACACGGCCTATGCCGGCACCTACCTCGACCGCGTGCGCAAGGTGCAGGCGCTCAAGGTGGACGATGGCGGCCGCCTCGACGAGGCTGTCGCACGACACCTGGCGCTGTGGATGTCCTACGAGGACACGGCCCGCGTTGCCTCGCTCAAGACCCGCTCCAGCCGCTTCGAGCGGGTGCGCGGCGAATCGGGCGCCCAGGCCGACCAGCTGCTGGCCATCAACGAATACATGCACCCGCGCCTGCAGGAGATCTGCGAGACGCTGCCCGGCGGCCTGGGCCGCTGGCTGATGAACTCTGGCGCGCCGCGCCGCCTGGTGGAGCGCATGACGCAGAAGGGCCGCGTGGTGCGCACCAGCTCGCTGCGCGGCTACCTGATGCTGCGCACCGTGGCGGCCACCCGCCGCTGGCGCCGCAGCACCACCCGCTTCGCCGAGGAGAACGGGCTCATCGAGAACTGGCTGCAGCGCATCGGCGAAGTGGCTGCCTTCAACCCCGCCCTGGCCCTGGAAATCGCCCAGTGCCAGCGCCTGGTGAAGGGCTACAGCGACACCCACGAGCGCGGCAAGCGCAACTACGAACTGCTGATGGAGGCCGCCCGCAAGGCCGGCCCCACGCTGGCCCCCGCCACCCTGCGCGAGCTGCGCGATGCTGCCCTGGCCGACGAGCACGGCAAGCAGCTGCGCGCCAAGCTGGCGCAGTACGCGCTGGGCTGAAGGAGACAACAGCGATGACCCATCCAGCCCCCACCAACCTGAAAATGCGCGTCGTCGAGGCGCGCAGCCTGAACCCGCTGATCCGCATGCTGCGTCTGGCGGCCGAAGACGGATCGCAGCTGCCCGGCTTCACGGCCGGTGCGCACATCCGCGTGCAGGTGCGCCTGCAGGACGGCGCGCAGGACTGGCGCCACTACTCCCTCATCAACCCGCTGGCGCGTGCCGACGCGACCGATGCGCCGTCCGAGTACGTCATCGCGGTGCGCCGCGAGGACAGCGGCCGCGGCGGCTCGCGCTTCATGCACGAGGGCCTGCAGGCCGGCGACAGCCTGCTGATCGAGGCGCCCAAGAACGACTTCCCGGTGCACGCCGGCGGCGCCCGCGCCGTGCTGGTGGCCGGCGGCATCGGCGTCACGCCGCTGGTCAGCATGGCCGCGAGCCGCAAGGCCGCGGGCGCGCCGGTGCGCATGCACTACGCCGGCCGCAGCCGCGAGCTAATGGCCTTCCTGCCCGAGTTGCAGGCGCTGCTGGGCGATGACCTGCTGCTGCACACCGACGAGGAGGCCGGCGCCCCGCTGGACATCGGCAAGCTGCTGGACGGCTGCGGCGCGGACGACCTGCTGTATGTCTGCGGCCCCAAGGTGATGCTCGACGCCGTGCTGGCCGCCACCCAGGCGCGCGGCTGGACGCACGACCGCGTGCACTTCGAGCTCTTCACCGAGCCGGTGGTGGAGGAGGGCGACCACGCCTTCGAGTTGGTGCTGGCGCAATCGGGCCAGACCTACACCGTCCAGGCCGGCCAGACCATCCTCGATTGCCTGATCGATCACGGCTGCGACCCGATGTATGACTGCAAGCGCGGCGAATGCGGCGTGTGCGCCACGCCGGTGATGGAAGGCGAGATCGACCACCGCGACTACGTGCTCACCGCCCGCGAGAAGGCCGAAGGCAACGTGATGCAGATCTGCATCTCTCGCTGCAAGGGCAAGCGCCTCGTCCTGGACATCTAGCGCACCGCGACGAACAGAAGGAGACCCACGAATGACGAGCTACCGAGGCAACCCCGAGGCCATCCGCGCCCTGGTGCAGCCCGACCGCGTGCACCGCGACCTCTACATCAGCCAGGAGCTGTTCGAGCTGGAGCAGGAGCACTTCTTCGCCAACACCTGGAACTTCGTCGGCCACGACAGCCAGCTGCCCAGGAACGGCGACTACATCCAGGCCGAGATCGCCGGCCGCCCGCTGATCGTGGTGCGCCACAGCGACGGGTCGGTCAAGGTGATGATGAACCGCTGCGCCCACAAGGGCTCGCGCCTGGTCAATGCGTCCTGCGGCAACACCGGCAAGTTCTTCCGCTGCCCCTATCACGCCTGGACCTTCAAGACCGACGGCTCGCTCTTGGCCATTCCGCTGAAGAACGGCTACGAGGGCACGCAGCTGCACGAGTGCGAATCGGCCAAGGGCCTGACGGTGGTGAAGAACGTGCGCCTGTACCGCGGCTTCATCTTCGTGAAGATCAACGATGCGGGCCCGGACTTCGAGGAGTACTTCGGCGATTCGCTCAGCTCCATCGACAACATGGCCGACCGCTCGCCCGAAGGCGAACTCGAGATTGCCGGCGGGTGCCTCCGCTTCATGCACCAGTGCAACTGGAAGATGTTCGTCGAGAACCTCAACGACACCATGCACCCCATGGTGGCGCACGAGTCCTCGGCCGGCACCGCCAAGACCATGTGGGCCGACAAGCCGGCCGATGCGCCCAAGCCCATGGCCATCGAGCAGTTCGTGCCCTTCATGTCGGACTACAAGTTCTTCGACGACATGGGCATCCGCACCTACGACAACGGCCACAGCTTCACCGGCGTCAACTTCAGCATCCACAGCAAGTACTCCGCCATTCCCGAGTACGACGCGGCCATGAAGGCGCGCTACGGCGAGGAAAAGACGGCGCAGATCCTGGGCATGGCGCGGCACAACACCGTGTACTACCCCAACCTCACCATCAAGGGCGCGATCCAGGCCATCCGCGTGGTCAAGCCGATCTCGGCCGACAAGACGCTGATCGAAAGCTGGACCTTCCGCCTCAAGGGCGCGCCGCCCGAACTGCTGCAGCGCACCGCGATGTACAACCGGCTCATCAACTCGCCCTTCTCGGTGGTGGGCCACGATGACCTGCAGGCCTACCGCGGCATGCAGGCCGGCCTGCATGCCAGCGGCAACGAGTGGGTCAGCCTGCACCGCAACTACGACCCCGCCGAGCTGAAGGGCGGCGAGCAGACCACCGGCGGCACCAACGAGCTGCCGATGCGCAACCAGTACCGCGCCTGGGCCGAACGGATGACGGAGAACATGTGATGGCCGCCACCCCGATCACCCGCCAGGACCTGGTCGACTTCGTCGTGCAGGAGTCGCGCCTGCTCGATGCCAAGCGCTACGAGGAGTGGAAAGCGCTCTTCACCGACGACGCCTTCTACTGGGTGCCGGCCGTGCCCGACCAGGAAGACGGCATCAACCACTGCTCGCACATGTACGAGGACAAGCTGCTGCGCGAACTGCGCATCGAGCGCCTGAAGAGCCCGCGCGCCTTCTCGCAGCAGCCGCCCAGCCGCTGCCATCACCTGCTGCAGGTGCCGACGGTGGAACGCTTCGACGAGGAAGCGAAGGAATACCTCGTGCGCACCGAGTTCCACTACACGGAATCGCAGGGCGACGAGCTGCAGTTCTACGTCGGCACCTTCTTCCACCACCTCAAGGCGGTGGACGGCGCGCTGCGCATGACGCTCAAGCGGGTGAACCTGCTGAACTGCGACGCCGCGCTGACTGCCGTGCAGCTCTTCATCTGACGATGCCCATGAACACCGTTCACGATGTCTTTGCCGCGACGGCGGCCCGCACGCCGCAGGCCGAGTTCCTGTTCACCGAGTCGGTGACCGCCAGGGCCTACGGCATTGCCGCCGGTGCGTTGCACTGGGGCGAGGCTGCTGGCGAGGTCGCGCGTTTGCGCCAGGCCTACGAGAAGGCCGGCTGGGGCCACGGCCACCGCGTGGGCCTGCTGCTGGAGAACCGCCCGGCCTTCCTGCTGCACTGGCTGGCGCTCAACGCGCTGGGCGTGAGCGTGGTGCCCATCAATGCCGAGATGCGTTCGGCCGAACTGATCTACCTGATCGGCCACAGCGAGATCGGCCTGGCCGTGACGCTGCCCGAGCGCGCCGCCGACTTGCGCGCGGCGGCCGAGCAGGCCGGCGTGCCCTTCGCCACCATGGGCGCGGACGATGCGGTGCCGCAGGCCCCCAAGGCCGCGCCCCGTGCTGGCGATGCGATCGGCCCGCAGACCGAATGCGCGCTGCTCTACACCTCGGGCACCACCGGACGGCCCAAGGGCTGCATCCTGAGCAACGACTACTTCCTGGCCGCCGGCCAGTGGTATGCCGCGCTGGACGGCGTGTGCAGCATCCGCCCCGACACCGAGCGCGTCATCACGCCGCTGCCCCTCAACCACATGAACGCGATGGCGTTCTCGACCATGGTGGTGCTGACGGCCGGCGGCTGCCTGGTACAGCTGGACCGCTTCCACCCGAAGAGCTGGCTGGCCAGCGCGCGCGAGAGCCGGTCCACCATCGTCCACTACCTGGGAGTGATGCCGGCCATGCTGCTGTCCGCCGCGCCTTCGCCGGCCGACAGCGATCATGCGATCCGCTGGGGCTTCGGCGCCGGCGTGGACAAGAAGAACCACGCGCTCTTCGAGGAGCGTTTCGCCTTCCCCCTGGTCGAGGCCTGGGCCATGACAGAAACCGGCGCGGGCGCCTGCATCATGGCCAACCGCGAGCCGCGCCGCGTGGGCAGCAGCTGCTTCGGCCGCCAGCCCGACTTCCTGGACATGAAGCTGGTGGACGAGGAGGGCCGCGAGGTCGGTGCTGACACGCCCGGCGAGCTGCTGGTGCGCGCCCGTGGCGACGATCCGCGCCGGCACTTCTTCTCCGGTTACCTCAAGGACGAGGAAGCCACGCGCGAAGCCTGGGCTGACGGCTGGTTCCACACCGGCGACCTGGTGCGCCGCGATGCGGACGGCAACCTCTTCTTCGTCGACCGCAAGAAGAACGTGATCCGCCGCAGCGGCGAGAACATCTCGGCCGTGGAGGTGGAGAGCGTGCTCAACCAGCACCCCGCAGTGAAGGCCTCGGCCGTGGCGGCGACGCCCGACGAGGTGCGCGGCGACGAGGTGCTGGCCTGCATCGTGCTGCGCGAGGACATGAGCAACAACAACCCCGGGCAGCTCGCCGCCAGCATCGTCGACTATGCGCTGGCGCAACTGGCCTACTACAAGGCGCCGGGCTACGTCGCCTTCGTCGATGCCTTGCCGCTCACGCCTTCGCAGAAGATCCAGCGCGGCCAGCTGCGCGACCTGGCCCGCGCGCTGCCGGGCCAGCCGCAATGCCTGGACACGCGCGGCATGAAGAAGAGGCAGGCATGAGCAAGAGCCGACGCATGTCCTACGAAGGGGTGGCCGTCGCCGTGCCGGTGACGGTGCCCTATGTTCGCTACTCCACCCACACTGCCCACTGGTTCATCGGCCAGGCACTGGCAGCGCTGGTGAGGGAAAGCGGCATTCCCAAGAATGAGATCGACGGCCTGTGCCTGTCGAGCTTCTCGCTGGCGCCCGACACGGCTGTGGGTGTGACCCAGCACCTGGGCCTGTCGCCCCGCTGGCTGGACCACGTGCCCACCGGCGGTGCTTCAGGCGTGATGTGCCTGCGCCGCGCGGCCCGCGCCGTGCAGGCCGGCGATGCGGACGTGGTGGCCTGCGTGGCGGCCGACACCAACCACGTGGACTCCTTCCGCCAGACCCTGGGCGCATTCAGCAACTTCTCGCGCGACGCGACCTACCCTTACGGCTCGGGCGGGCCGAACTCCATCTTCGCCTTCATCACCGCCAACTACATGCGCACCTACGGCGCGAAGCGCGAGGACTTCGGCCGCATTGCGGTGGACCAGCGCACCAACGCGCTGGCCAACCCGAACGCGCTGTTCAAGAAGGGGCTGACCCTGGACGAATACATGGCGGCGCGGCCCATCTCCGACCCAATCCATCTGTTCGACTGCGTCATGCCCTGTGCGGGCGCCGAGGCCTTCCTGGTGATGAGCGAGGAAAAGGCGCGCGACCTGGGCCTGCCCCACGTGGTGATCCGCGGCGCCATCGAGCGCCACAACGCCTTCGCCGAGGACCCGGTGATGGTGCAGGGCGGCTGGCGCATGGACCGAGGCGACCTGTATGCGCAGGCCGGCATCCAGCCCAAGGACGTCGACCTCATCCAGACCTACGACGACTACCCGGTGATCGTGATGATGCAGTTCGAGGACCTGGGCTTCTGCGAGAAGGGCGAGGGCCCGGCCTTCGTGCGCGAGCACGGCCTGACCTACGCCGGCAGCTTTCCCAACAACACCAGCGGCGGCCAGCTCTCGGTGGGGCAGGCCGGTGCGGCCGGTGGGTTCCTGGGCATGACCGAGACCATCCGCCAACTGACGGACCAGGCCGAACAACGCGCCGTGAAGGACGCACAACTGGGCATGGTCTGCGGCTTCGGCATGGTGACCTACGACCGCTGCCTCTGTACCGGCGCGGTGATTCTCGGGAGGAGCGGCCAATGACCATGCCCCTGATGCGCCCCAAGCGCAAGAACCCGGTCCTGCGCACGCAGCAGATGAACCTGCCGCCCGCGCAGCGCGGCCGCGTTGCGCTGGGCATCACCGCCGCTGCGGCCGAGGGCCGCTTCGAATTGCAGCAGTGCGAGGACTGCGGCACGGTGCAGTACCCGCCGCGCGAGGCCTGCCACAAGTGCCTCTCGGCGCGTCTTCGCTGGCGCGCGCAGTCGGGCGAGGGCGAACTGTGCGCCCTCACCACGCTGCACCACAGCAACGACCTCTTTTTCCGCGAGCGCCTGCCCTGGCGCCTGGGCCTGGTGAAGCTCGATGCCGGCCCGACCCTCGTGGTGCACCTGCACGGCGAGGTGGGCGAAGCCCCGGCGCGCGTGCGCGTGGGCGCCCGGCTGGACCGCACCGGGCAAGCCGTACTCATTGGATTTCCGAACGAAGGGAGCCCCCACATGGCCGACGACAAGATGCTGCGCGAAATGACCAGCGACCCCAAGTTCCGCAAGGTGCTGGTCACCGATGGCAAGACCCCCGTGGGCCAGGCCCTGGTGCGCGCACTGGTGCAGGCCGGCGCCGACATCGTCTGGGTCGGCCATGCCGAGCCCTGGAAGAAGACCGGCGGCCTGGAAGACATCACGGCCTTGCCGCAGGTGACGCTGGTGCCGCTGGACCTGACCAACGGCCGCTCGGTGACCGAGCTGGCCGGGGAGATCGGCGGCAAGGTGGACATCGTGATCAACAACGCCGAGGTGCACCGCACCTTCGGCATCGGCTCGCGCCGCGGCACCGACGTGGCCAAGGCGGAGATGGACATCAACTACTTCGGGCTGCTGCGCCTGGCGCAGGAGTTCGGCCCGGCGCTCAAGGGCCGCTCGGCCGACGGCGTGACCTCGGCCACGGCCTGGGTCAACCTGCTGTCGGTGTACGCGCTGTCCAACTTCCCGCCGCACGGAACCTTCAGCGCGTCCAAGGCCGCGGCTTATTCGCTGGCGCAATGCCTGCGTGCCGAGATGCGGCCGGCCGGCATCCGCGTGATCAACGTGTTCCCCGGCCCCATCGACGACGAGTGGAACCAGCACATGCCGCCCCCCAAGCTGGCGCCCGCGGGCCTGGCCAGCGCCATCGTGAAGGCGCTGCGCGATGGCGTGGAGGACGTGTACCCGGGCGACGTGGCGCAGGAATGGCTGGAGCGCTGGCGCGACAACCCCAAGGTGCTCGAACGCGAACTGGCCGCCGGCGGCTGAAGAAGACTCAAGGAACAGAACGATGACGACCGAGACCCTGACTTTGCTTGGCGGCCTGGTGGGAGCGCTGGCCAGCGGACGCGTCCGCGTGGTCGACCTCACGCAGACGCTCACGCCCGAGTTCCCGCAGATCGCGCTGCCGCCCGAGATGGGGCAGTGCTGGCCCTTCCGCATCGAGGAAGTCTCCAAGTACGACGAGCGCGGCCCCGGCTGGTACTGGAACAACTTCTCCTGCGGCGAGCACACCGGCACGCACTTCGACGCGCCCATCCACTGGATCTCCGGCCGCGACCTGCCGAACAACTCGGTGGACACCATCCCCGTGCAGCACTTCGTGGCGGCGGCCTGCGTCATCGACTGCTCCGAGCAGGTGAAGAAGAACCACGACTACCTGCTCAGCGTGGAAGACATCGAGCGCTTCGAGGCCGCCCACGGCCGCATCCCGGCCGGCGCCTGGGTGCTGATGCGCACCGACTGGTCCAAGCGCCACGACCCGGAGGCCTACCAGAACTTCGACGAGACCGGCCAGCACACGCCCGGCCCGAGCAGCGAGGCGGTGCGCTTCCTGGTGGAGCAGCGCGACGTGCTGGGCTTCGGCTCCGAGGCCATCGGCACCGATGCCGGCCAGGGCTACCACCTTCGCCCACCGTACCCCTGTCACTACTACATGCACGGGGCGGGGCGCTACGGCCTGCAATGCCTGAGCAACCTCGACCAGCTGCCGCCCACCGGCGCGGTGCTGATCTGCCCGCCGCTGAAGATCCAGAAGGGCAGCGGCAGCCCCCTGCGCGTCATGGCGCTGGTGGAGGGCTGAAGCGATGAGCAGCGAAGCCAGCATCTCGCGCGTGGCCATCGTGACCGGCGGCAGCGCCGGTATCGGCAAGGTCATCTGCGAGCACCTGCTCAG
The DNA here is from genome assembly GCF_900114785.1 of Variovorax sp. OV329. Taxonomy (GTDB): domain Bacteria; phylum Pseudomonadota; class Gammaproteobacteria; order Burkholderiales; family Burkholderiaceae_C; genus Variovorax. Next base: position 61,021 of record NZ_FOUG01000016.1, on the reverse strand, counting down.
GGACGGCTGCGAGGTCATCTCGCTGTCGCGCCGCCATGCCGACATCGACCACCCGAAACTGCACAGCATGGAGGTGGACTTGATGGACCGCCAGGCCACCCTGCAGGCGGCGGCCGAGGCGGCGAAAAAGTTCGAGGTCAACACCCTGGTGCACAACGCCGGCGTGATCCGCGGCGCGCTGCTGCCCGAGGTGAAGCTGGACGACCTGGACGCCCTGGTGGAACTGCACCTGGGCTCGGCCATCGCGCTCACCCAGGCGGTGCTGCCGACCATGAAGGCGCAGCGCTTCGGGCGCATCGTGCTGATGTCCTCGCGCGCCGCGGTGGGCGCCGTCACGCGCACCAGCTACTCGGCCACCAAGGCCGGCATGCTGGGCATGGCCCGCACCTGGGCGCTGGAGCTGGCGCCCGAGGGCATCACCGTCAACGTGGTGGCGCCGGGCCCGATCCGCACCGACATGTTCTACGACGTGATCCCGGCCGACAGCGAGCGCGAGCGGGCGCTGCAGGCGTCCATCCCTGTGCGGCGCATCGGCGAGTCGGCGGACGTGGCGCGGGCCGTGTCCTTCTTCACCGACCCGGCCAACAGCTACGTGACGGGCCAGGTGCTGTACGTGTGCGGCGGCACCAGCGTCGGCGCGCTCACGCTTTGAACAACCGCCAGACGGCGTAGGTAGTTCCCCTTCTCAGCAAACCCGAAGAACACGAATATCCTTTAGTCCTGAACATTTGATAAATCATCTGTTGAGGCCTCGATTCTTTTTCCACCATCGACCAACGAACCCAAGAGGAACGTCATGAAAGTTTCCGCGCGTCTTTGCCTCCGCACCGGCCTTGCCTTCGGCCTCGGTGCACTCGCCGTGGCCCAGGCCTTCGCGGCCGACCTCAAGGTGGGTTTCATCACCTCGCTGTCGGGCCCGGTGTCTTCGCTGGGCATTCCCTACGACAAGGGCATCAAGGCCGCGCAGGCCTACAAGTCGGAGGTGGCGGGCAACAAGATCGTGATGGTGGCGCTGGACGACGCCTCCGACCCCAGCACGGCGGCGCGCAACGCACGCAAGCTGATCGAGGAGGACAAGGTCGACGTCATCATCGGCACCGCCGGTTCGCCGGGCGCGCTGGCCATCGCCGCCGTGGCGCGAGAGACCAAGACGCCGCTGATCTCCATCGCCAACGCCAACCTGCCGGGCGAGGAGGGCGCGTGGATGGTCACGCTGCCGCAGCCCGCGCCCTTGATGGTGAGCGCGGTGGTCGAGAAGATGAAGGCCTCGGGCGTCAAGTCGGTCGGCTACATCGGCTTCTCCGACGCCTGGGGCGACCTGGTCTATGACGCGCTGCAGAAGAGCGCGGGTCCGGCCGGCATCAAGGTGATCGGCAACGAACGCTATGCGCGCGCCGACAGCTCGGTGGCGGGCCAGGTGCTCAAGATCGTGGCGCAGAAGCCCGACGCGGTGATCACCGGCACCTCGGGCACCCCCGGCGCGCTGCCCTACCTGGCGCTGCAGGAGCGCGGCTACAAGGGCCAGATCTACGGCACGCATGCGCTCATCAACCCCGACTTCGTTCGCGTGGGCGGCGCCTCGGTGGAAGGCCTGCTGGCGCCCACCGGCCCGGTGATCGTGGCCGAGCAGCTGCCCGAGTCGAACCCCATGCGCAAGGTGGCGATGGACTTCCGCGCCGCCTACCAGAAGGCCAACGGCGCCGCGCCCACCGATGCCTTCTCGGCCTATTCCTTCGACGCCTGGCTGGTGATGCTCGATGCCGCCAGCCGCACCAAGGGCGAGCCTGGCACGCCCGCCTACCGCGTGGCCCTGCGCGATGCCATCGTCTCCACCAAGGAGCTGGTGGGCACGCACAGCGTCTACAACTTCAAGCCCACCGACCGCTACGGCTCGGACGAGCGCTCGCGCGTCATCGTGAAGCTCGAAAAGGGCCAGTGGAAGCTCGTGAACCAATAAGAAGCACATGAAGACCAAGTACAAGCTCCTCGCGCTCGCCGCGACCGCCCTGGCCGCCGCGCAGGCCTTCGCCGCCGACACCATCAAGATCGGCTTCATCAGCTCGCTATCCGGCCCCGTGGCCGCGCTGGGCATCCCGTACGAGAAGGGTATCCGCGCGGCCATCGCAGAGAAGCCCACCATCGCCGGCCGCAAGGTCGAGCTGATCGTGCTGGACGACGCCTCCGACCCGACCACCGCCGGCCGCAACGCCCGCAAGCTGGTGGTGGACGACAAGGTGGACGTGCTCATCGGCACCTCGGGCGTGCCCGGCGCCATGGCCATCGCCGCGGTGGCCAAGGAAACCGGCACGCCGCTGATCTCGCCCACGCCGGTGGTCATTCCCGGCCCCGAGGGCGCGTGGACGGTGACCGTCTCGCAGCCCTTCCCGCTGATGGTGGCGGCCGTGGTCGAGCGCATGAAGAAGGCCGGCGTGAAGACGGTGGCCTTCATCGGCTTCTCCGACGCGCTGGGCGACCTGGCCTACGACTCGCTGGCCAAGAGCGCCGAGCCGGCCGGCATCAAGATCGTCGCCAACGAGCGCTATGCACGCTCCGATTCGTCGGTGGCGGGCCAGGTTCTGAAGATCGTGGCGCAGCGGCCCGACGCGGTGTTCGCCGGCAACTCCGGCACGCCTGGCGCTCTGCCCTACCTTGCATTGCAGGAGCGCGGCTACAAGGGCCAGATCTACGGCACGCACGGCCTCATCAACGCCGACTTCGTGCGCGTGGGCGGTGCTTCCATCGAAGGCCTGCAGGTGCCCAGCGGCCCGGTGCTGGTGGCCGACCAGCTGCCCGACAGCAACCCGATCAAGAAGGTCTCCATGGCCTTCCGCAGCAGCTACCAGAAGACCAACGGCGCGGCGCCCACCGACGCCTTTTCTTCCTACACCTACGACGCCTACCTGTTGCTGGCCGATGCCGCCGCGCGCGCCAAGGGCGAGCCGGGCACACCGGCCTACAAGACGGCGCTGCGCGATGCCATCGTCTCCACCAAGGAGCTGGTGGGCACGCACGGCGTCTACAACTTCAAGGCGGACGACCGCTATGGCTCGGACCAGCGCGCGGTCGTGATCGTGCGCATCGAAAAGGGCCAGTGGAAGCTGGCCCAGTAAGCGCGTCCTGAACGAGGCGAACGACCATGTACCGTGAACAGCCCGAACGCATCCGCGCCCTGGTGCAGGAGGACCGCGTGCACCGCGACCTGTACCTGAGCCAGGAGCTGTTCGAGCTGGAGCAGGAACACTTCTTCGCCAACACCTGGACCTACCTGGGCCATGCCAGCCAGGTGCCCAACGCGGGCGACTACCTGACGCAGGACATCGCCGGCCGGCCGCTCATGATGGTGCGGCAGGCCGACGGCGGCATCCGCGTGATGTTCAACCGCTGCGCCCACAAGGGCTCGCAGCTGGTGAGCGACAGCTGCGGCAACACCGGCAAGTTCTTCCGCTGCCCCTACCACGCCTGGTCGTACAAGCTGGACGGCTCGCCACTGGCCGTTCCGATCAAGGCCGGCTACGAGGGCACGCGCCTGAAGGAGTGCGAGTCGGGGCAGGGCCTGAGCGCGGTGCCCGGCGTGGCCGTCTACCGCGACTTCGTCTTCGTGCGCCTGTCCTCGCAGGGCCGGTCCTTCGAGGACTACTTCGGCGAGGCGCTGCAGTCCATCGACAACCTGGTCGACCGCTCGCCGGTAGGAAAGCTGACCCTTGCCGGCGGCGCCATGCGCAACATCATCCATTGCAACTGGAAGATGTACCTGGAGAACATCAACGACACGGTGCATCCGCTGTCCACGCACGAGTCGGCCACCCGCGCCGCCAATGCGCTGTGGGCCGACAAGGCACCGGATGCGCCCAAGCCGATGGCCATGGAGCAGATCCTGCCCTTCGGCGCCGGCTACGAGTTCTTCGACAACATGGGCGGCCGTGTGCTGCCGCACGGCCACAGCGTGCTGGGCACGCGCTTTTCCATCCACTCCAGCTACGCGCGCCTGGGCGACTACGAGGACGCCATGCGCGCCGCCCATGGCGAGGAAAAGGCCACGCAGATCCTCACGCGCTCGCCGCAGAACTCAGTGCTCTTCCCCAGCCTTTCGGTCAAGGGCTCGCCGCAGGCCATCCGCGTGATCCGGCCGCTGGCCGCCAACCGCACCCTGGTGGAGGCCTGGGCCTTCCGGGCCGAGGGTGCACCCGAATTACTTTTCGAGCGGGCCTTGAGCTACAACCGCCTGGTCTTCTCGCCCATGTCGGTGGTGGCGCACGACGACGTGCACCTCTTCGAGAGCATGCAGAAGGGCCTGAAGGCCGAGGGCAACGAATGGATCAGCCTGCACCGCGACCACCGCCCCGGCCCCGATGGCGCGGGGGAGCTGGCACCGCAGGACGTCAATGGCACCAGTGAACTGCTGATGCGCAATCAGTTCCGGGCCTGGGCCGATTTCATGACCTTGCGCATGGGAGCCACCGCATGACCGGCGTGCCGAGCGATCCGCTGCTGCGCGAGACGGCCCTGTGCGACTTCGTCGCGCAGGAGGCGGCGCTGCTCGACGAAGGCCAGTACGAGCAATGGCTGGACCTCTTCACCGAGGACGGCCGCTACTGGGTGCCGTTGCTGGGCCGCTTCCAGGAAGACGTGCATTCGCACAACTCCATCGCCTACGAGGACCGGCTGCTGCTGCAGCTGCGCATCCAGCGCCTGCGCGACTCGCGCGCCCATTCGCAGCATCCGCCCAGCCGCTGCCAGCACGTGCTGCAGATCTCGCGCGTCGAGGACGTGGACGAGCAGGCCGGCACTGCCGTGCTGCGCACGCCATTCCTCTACATCGAGGCACGCGGCGAAGAGCAGCTGATGCTGGCCGGCAGCTACCGCCACCTGCTGGTGCGCACCCCCGAGGGCCTGCGCATGCAGCAAAAGCGCGTGGACCTGCTGGGCGCGGAACGTGCATTGCCTGCGGTGCAACTGTTCATCTGATCTGCCTTTCTTTCCTTCTTTTCAGCCATCGAAACCAACCCATCGAGGAGCCCCGTGATGAAGAGCTTGATGACGAAGTCCCTGACCCGCTGCGCGGTCGCCCTGGCCGTGATGGCCGCCGCCGCATCCGCCGCGCTCGCTGCGGACCTGAAGGTGGGGCTGAGCGTCTCGCTCTCCGGGCCCAACTCCTCGCTGGGCGTGCCTTACTCCAAGGGCATGGCGGCAGCGCAGGCCTACAAGGGCGAGATCAACGGCCGCAAGGTGCAGCTCGTGGTGCTGGACGACGGCAGCGACCCCACCACCGCCGGGCGCAACGCGCGCAAGCTGATCGAGGAAGAGAAGGTCGACATCATCATGGGCACCTCCGGCGTGCCCGCCGCCATCGCCATGGCACAGGTGGCCAAGGAAACCAAGACGCCCATGATCGGCCTGACGCCGATCGCGCTCGACCCGGCCGACAACCCATGGGTGGTGACGGTGGCGCAGCCCACGCAGCTCATGGTGGACGCGGTGGTGGACCGCATGGTCCGCAACAACGTGAAGACGGTGGGCTACATCGGCTTCACCGACGCCTGGGGCGACCTGGTCTACGACGCGCTCAACAAGGCCACCGCCAAGGCCGGCATCAAGGTGGTGAGCAACGAGCGCTATGCGCGCGCCGATGCCTCGGTCACCGGCCAGGTGCTGAAGATCGTGGCCCTCAAGCCCGACGCGGTGATGACCGGCGGCGCGGGCACGCCCGGCGCGCTGCCCTTCCTGGCGCTGCAGGAGCGCGGCTACAAGGGCGGCATCTACGGCCAGCACGGCCTGATCAACCCCGACTTCGTGCGCGTGGCCGGCCCCTCGGGTCAGGGCGCGCTGATGCCCACCGGCCCGATCATCGTGGCCGAGCAACTGCCGGCCGACTACCCGACCAGGAAGATCGGCCTGGACTTCCGCAACGCCTTCCAGAAGGTCAACAACGCGCCCACCTCGGACGCCTTCTCGGCCTACTCCTTCGACGGCTGGATGGTCTTCGCCGACGCCGCCGCGCGCGCCAAGGGCGAGCCCGGCACGCCGGAATTCCGCGCTTCGCTGCGCGACGCCATCTTCTCCACCAAGGAGGTGGTGGGCGTGCATGGCGTCTACAGCTTCAAGCCGGGGAACCTGTACGGCGTGGACGACCGCGCCCGGGTGATCGTCAAACTGGACAACGGCCAGTGGAAGCTCGCTCCCTGAGCGTGATCACAGACGCAACGACCTGACTCACGAGAGGATTTGCAATGACATGGGACGTGGCACTCATCCTGGGCATCGATGGCCTGGCGAACGGTGCCGTTTACTTGCTCGCCGGCCTGGGACTGGTGCTCATCTTCTCGGTGACGCGCGTGGTCTTCGTGCCCTTCGGCGACGTGGCGGCTTTTGCCGCGCTGACGCTGGCGGCGTTCGAAACGAACCGCATGCCGCCCACCATCGGCCTGGTGCTGACGCTGGCGGTGCTGGCCTTGCTCACCGAGGTGGGGTCGCTGATCCGCCGCGGCGAGCAACGGCAGATTCCGAAGGCGCTCCTGCTGTGGGGCGTGCTTCCCGCCGTACCGTGCCTGCTGGCCTGGCTGGCGGCGCGCGCCGGCGTGCCGGCCTCGCTGCAGATCGTGGCCACCGTGCTGCTGGTGGTGCCCATCGCGCCGCTGCTGGCGCGCGTGGTCTACCAGCCCATCGCCGATGCCTCGGTGCTGGTGCTGCTGATCGTCTCGCTGGCGCTGCACTTCCTGCTGTCGGGCCTGGGCCTGCTGTTCTTCGGCCCCGAAGGCTCGCGCACCGCGCCGCTGGCCAGCGGCACGCTCGCCCTGGGCGACGGCTTCACGGTGAGCGGGCAGGTGATGCTGATGGTGGCCTCGGCCATCGTGCTCAGCGGCCTGTTCTTCCTGGTGTTCGAGCGCACGGTGGCCGGCAAGGCGCTGCGCGCCACGGCGGTGAACCGCGTGGGCGCGCGGCTGGTGGGCATCCGCCCGGCGCGCACCGCCATGCTGGCCTATGGCAGCGCTTCGCTGCTGGCGGGCCTGATCGGCGTGCTGATCGCACCGGTCACCACCATGTACTACGACTCGGGCTTCATCATCGGACTGAAGGCCTTTGTGGCCGCCATCATCGGCGGCCTGGTGAGCTACCCGATGACGGCCGTCGGCGCCATCGCCGTGGGCCTGGTGGAAAGCTTCGCGTCGTTCTGGAGCGGCGCGCTCAAGGACGTGATCGTGTTCAGCCTGCTGATCCCGGTGCTGATGCTGCGCAGCTTCCTCACCGTGCATGCGGATGAAGACGAAGAAGAGGTGGACCAATGAGCGCCGTACAACCGCCTGTACAGGGCATGGTGCCCGACACAAAAGCCGGGGGAGAAAACAAGATGAATCGAATCTCCCGCTTCCGAATGCTGATCGCGCTGGTCGTCGCCGCGATTGCGCTGGCCCCGCTGGTGCTGGGCAACTTCAGCGTCTCGCTGCTCAACGACATCGGCATCGGCACCCTGGTGGCGCTGGGGCTGGTGCTGCTCACTGGCGTGGGCGGAGCCACCTCCTTCGGGCAGGCGGCCTTCGTGGGCATCGCGGCCTATTCCACGGCCTGGCTGACGACCGCGCACGGCATGTCGCCCTGGATCGGCCTGGCCTTCGCGCTGGCGCTCACCGGCCTGTCGGCGCTGGCCATCGGCATGCTGACGCTGCGGCTGGGCGGGCACTTCCTGCCGCTGTCGACCATCGCCTGGGGGCTGTCCATCGCGATGCTGTTCGGCAACGTGGATGCGCTGGGCCGGCACACGGGCCTCTCGAACATTCCGCCACTGTCCATCGGCAGCTTCTCGCTGGCGGACGCGCGGTCCATGTACTACCTGATCTGGCTCATCGTGGGGCTGGCCTTCCTGTTCAGCTACAACCTGATGGCCTCGCGGCCGGGCCGTGCCATCCGCAGCCTGCGCGGCGGCTCGATCCTGCTGGCCAGCGTGGGCGCGGATGCCTACAAGGTGCGCCTGTCGCTGTTCGTGCTGGCCGCCATCCTGGCGGGCCTGGCCGGCTGGCTCTACGCGCACATGAACCGCTTCGTGAGCCCGGCGCCCTTCGACGTGCGCGCCAGCATCGAGTACCTGCTGATGGCGGTGGCCGGCGGACTCGGCCAGCTGGCGGGCGCGGTGGTGGGTGCGGCCCTGGTGCTGGTGGCCAAGAACGCGCTGCAGGACGTGCTGCCGCTGCTCACGCAGCGTGCCGGCCAGCTCGAGGCGATCACCTTCGCTGCGCTGTTCATCCTGCTGCTGCACTTCGCGCGCGGCGGCCTGATGGGCTTCCTGCGCCGCATCACCAAGGGGCGGCTGCAGGCACCGCAGTCGGCCGACAAGCTGGGCGAGCCTGCCGCGCCGCTGGCGCACCGCGAGCTGCCCAGGCGCGGCACGCAGATCCTGTCGGTGCAGGGCGTCGTCAAGCGCTTCGGCGGCCTGGTGGCGGTGAACGACGTGAGCTTCGACGTGAACGCGGGCGAGATCGTGGGCCTCATCGGCCCTAACGGCGCGGGCAAGTCGACCATGTTCAACCTGCTGACCTGCACGCTGCCCATGAGCTCGGGCAAGGTGCGCTTCCTGGAGCGCGACATCGCCGGCATGCCGCAGCGCGACGTGGCCCGGCTGGGCCTGGCGCGCACCTTCCAGCACGTGAAGCTGCGCCCGCACATGAGCCTGCTGGACAACGTGGCGCTGGGCGCGCATTCGCGCACCCGCTCGGGCATGCTCAAGGCCGGCCTGCGCCTGGACCGCGAGGAAGAGCGCCAGATCCTGCACGAGGCCAGGCGCCAGCTGGACCGCATCGGCCTGGGCGACCGCGCCGACGAGCTGGCGGGCAGCCTGCCGCTGGGCACGCAGCGCATCCTGGAGATTGCTCGCGCGCTGGCCGCCGACCCGGTGCTGCTGGTGCTGGACGAACCCGCCGCCGGCCTGCGCCGCAAGGAGAAGATGGCGCTGGGCGACCTGCTGCGCAAGCTGCGCGAGGAGGGCGTGACCATCCTCATCGTCGAACACGACATGGACTTCGTGATGAGGCTGGTGGACCGCCTGGTGGTGATGAACTTCGGCTCCAAGCTCGTGGAGGGCGTGCCGGCCGCGGTGCGCGCCGACGAGCGTGTGCAGGCCGCCTACCTGGGGAGCGTGGCATGAGCGCCAACGACAAGAAGAGCACGCCGATGCTGGAAATCGGCGACCTGCATGTTTCCTACGGCCAAGTGGACGCGGTGCGCGGCGTGTCGCTGTCGCTCAATGCCGGCCAGATCATCTCGGTGATCGGCCCCAACGGCGCGGGCAAGACCACGCTGCTGGCCGCGGCCATGGGCCTGTTGCCCTCCAAAGGCGTGCTGCGCTTCGAAGGCGAGGACCTGCACACCCTGGACGTGGAAGCGCGCGTGGAGCGCGGCCTGTGCCTGGTGCCGGAGAAGCGCGAGCTCTTCGGCGAACTCACCGTGCTCGACAACCTGCAGCTGGGTGCCTATTCCAAGCGCTTGTCCAGCGACGCGCTGCGCAAGCGCCTGCAGTGGGTGTACGAGCGCTTCCCGCGCCTGGCCGAGCGCCGCTCGCAACGGGCCAACACGCTCTCGGGCGGCGAGCGCCAGATGCTGGCGGTAGGCCGCGCGCTGATGTCGCAGCCGCGCCTGCTGATGCTGGACGAACCCAGCCTGGGCCTGGCGCCGCTGATCGTGCGGGACATCCTCACGATCGTGCGCAAGCTGCGCGACGACGGCGTCTCCATCCTGCTGGTGGAGCAGAACGCGCGTGCCGCACTGGAGAGCTCGGACGAAGGCTATGTGCTGGAGACCGGCGAGATCGCGCTGCACGGGCAGTCGCAATCACTGGCAAGCGACCCGCGCGTGCAGGCCACCTACCTGGGCGGGGCCACGCACGACGATGACTGACTACGACGTCCTGCCGGCGGCGCGGCGCACGATTCCCGGGATGCTGCGCCGGCAGGCCGCGCGCTTCGGCGACCGGCCCGCCATGGCCATCGGCGAGCTGCGCTGGACCCATGCGCAGGCCGTGTCGAAGGTGGCGCGCCGCGCCGCGCTGCTGCAGCGCGCCGGCGTGCAGCGCGGCGACCGTGTGGCGCTCATGTGCGGCAACCGTGTCGAATGCCTGGAGACCTTCCTGGCCTGCGGCTGGATGGGCGCGGCGGCGGTGCCGATCAACACGGCCGCCATGGGGCCGCAGATCCAATATTTCCTGGCCAACAGTGGCGCACGCCTGCTGCTGATCGAGGATGCCTTCGTCGAGCGCCTGGACGCTGCCGACCTGTCGCAGTGCGCGCTGCAGACCACCTGGGTGGTGGGCGAGAAGGGCAGCTATCCGGACGCGGCCGATGTGCCCGAAGCCGAGGCGGCGGACGTGGGCCCTGGCGACCTGCTGGCCATTCTCTATACCTCGGGCACCACCGGACCGTCCAAGGGGGTGACCTGCCCGCATGCGCAGTTCTACTGGTGGGGCGAGAACACCGCGCGCATCCTGGGCGTGGAGGGCGGCGACGTGCTGGCCACCACCTTGCCGCTGTTCCACATCAACGCGCTCAACACCTATGCGCAGGCAGCGCTGACCGGCGCCGAGGTGGTGTTCCTGCCGCGCTTCTCGGCCTCGGGCTTCTGGCCGGCCATGCAGGCCTGCGGGGCCACCGTGGTCTACCTGCTGGGCGCGATGGTGCCGATCCTGCTGGCGCAGCCGGAAGGCGAGGGCGAGCGCGGCCACCGCGTGCGCATCGGCCTCGGCCCGGGCGTGCCGCTCGCGGCCGGCCAGGCCTTCCGCCAGCGCTGCGGCGTGCAGTTGCTGGAAGGCTACGGCTCCACCGAAACCAACTTCGTCATCGCCAGCCGCCCCGATGCGCCGCGCGGCGGCGTGATGGGCTGGCTGCAGCCCGGCTTCGAGGCCCGCGTGGGCGATGCAGACGACGGCGCGCTGCCGGACGGCGAGGCGGGCGAGCTGCTGCTGCGCGCCAGCGAGCCCTTCGTCTTCGCCAGCGGCTACTTCAACATGCCGGACAAGACCGAAGAGGCATGGCGCAACGGCTGGTTCCACACCGGCGACCGCGTGGTGCGAGAGCCCGATGGCGCATTCCGCTTCATCGACCGCACCAAGGACGCGATCCGCCGGCGCGGCGAGAACATCTCTTCGTACGAAGTGGAGCAGGTGCTGCTGAGCCATCCTTCAGTGGCCACGGTGGCGGTATTTCCCGTGCAGTCCGAGCTGGCGGAAGACGAGGTGATGGCCTCGCTGATCGCGCGCCCTGGCGAGCGCATCGATCCGCAGGAGCTGGCCCGCTACTGCGAGGCGCGCCTGCCTTACTTCGCCATTCCGCGTTACGTGGATGTGGTGGACGAACTGCCCCGCACCGAGAACGGAAAGATCCAGAAATTCAAGCTGCGCGAACGCGGCGTGACGCCCAGCACCTGGGACCGCACGCCCGGCGGCGCGGCCAGAAGGCCCGCAGCCCGCGCGGCCTAGGGAGAGACAAGCCATGACAGAGACAAGCAAGGGCCTGCAGGGTCGGCACGTGGTCGTGACCGGCGCGGCGCGCGGTATCGGCGCGGCCATCGCGCGCAGCCTGGCGGCCGAAGGCGCGCGCCTGAGCCTGATGGGCCGTCGGCGCGAGCCGCTGCAGCAACTGGCCGACACCCTGCCCGGCGAGCACGCCGTGGTGATGGCCGACGTGGCCGATGCGGATTCGGTGAGCGCCGCCTTCGCGCAGGCACGCGCCGCGCTGGGCCCCGTGGCCATCCTGGTCAACAACGCCGGCCAGGCCGAGAGCGCGCCCTTCCACAAGACCTCGCTGCAGTTGTGGCAGCAGATGATCGCCGTGAACCTCACCGGTAGCTTCCTGTGCGCGCAGGCTGCGCTGCCCGACATGCTGAACGCGAAATGGGGCCGCATCATCAACATCGCCAGCACCGCGGGGCAGAAGGGCTACCCCTACGTCAGCGCCTACGTGGCGGCCAAGCACGGCGTGGTGGGCCTCACGCGCTCTCTGGCGCTGGAGGTGGCGAAGAAGGGCGTCACGGTCAATGCCGTGTGCCCCGGCTACACCGAGACCGACATCCTGCGCGAAAGCATCGCCAACGTGGTGGCCAAGACCGGCCGCAGCCCGGAAGAAGCGATGGCCGAGTTCGCCGCCGGCAACCCGCAGCAGCGCATCGTGCAGCCCGAGGAAGTGGCCGATGCGGTTCTCTGGCTGTGCGGTGTCGCGGCGGGCTCCATCAACGGGCAGTCCATCTCGGTCTCGGGCGGAGAAGTGATGTGACGCAGCCGGTCTTCGCGCGCGAGCGGCTGATCCGCTTTTCCGACTGCGACCCGGCGGGCATCGTTTTCTATCCGCAGTACTTCGTGATGTTCAACGGCCTGGTGGAAGACTGGGTCGACGAAGGCCTGGGCATCGGCTTTCGCCGCCTCGTGATCGAGCGCCGGACCGGCCTGCCGACGGTGCGACTGGAGGCGGATTTCCGCGCCGTGAGCCGGATGGGCGACCGCGTCGAACTCGCGCTGAGCGTGGAGCGCCTGGGCAGCCGCTCCATCACGCTGGACTCGCGCTGCACCAGCCGTGACGATGGCGAGCTGCGCATGCAGATGCGGCAGGTGCTGGTGTGCACCTCGCTGCAGACGCATCAGGCGATCGAGGTGCCGGCCGACATGCGCGAGGCGATCGCGCAAAAGTTCAGCTAGCTCGCAGCGCCTTGGCGCCCTGCGCCGACGGACCGTTGCGCCTCGTTCTCGAGGCGTATCGCTTCATCGAAGTTCGACAGGCCGACCTGGTTCAAGACGCGCTTGAACTTGCTCGCGACTGTCGGCTGCAAGGACGCGAGCTTCTTCGCCATCAGGTCCGAGGCCGTTTCCAGTTCTTCCGGCGCGACCACCTTCCACACCAGGCCCCAGGCGCAAGCCTGCTCCGCGCTGAACTCCTCGCCCAGCAGCGTCAGCGCCTTGGCGCGTGACAGGCCGGCGTAGGCGGGGAGGGTGGCGCTCAGCCCGCCCGTGACGAACACGCCGAGCGACGCTTCCGGCAGCTTGAAGCGGCTGCTGCTCGCCGCGACGGCGATGTCGGCGTTGAGCATCCATTCGAACCCGCCGCCGATGGTCCAACCGTGGACTGCGAACAGCACTGGCTTGTCGAGCCGCACGAGGGCGGCGGAGACGGCCTGGACGAGCACCAGGTCGCGTTCCGTCGGTGGCGCGCTCACGTCGCGGCCGGCGCAGAAGGCCCTGCCGTTGCCGCGCACGCGCAGTGCCCGCACCTCGGGGTCCTTGGCGGCGGCATCCAGTGCATCGAGCAAGGCTTGCGCAAGCTCGTTGTCGATGGCGTTGAGCTTGTCGGGGCGGTCGAGCGTCAGCGTCATCACGCCATCGCCCACCTCGGTCAGGAGCGTCGACTGGGTCATGCGCTGCATTGTGCAGGGCGAAGCCCCGGGCCGAGCAGGTCTATGGCTTCGGCGCCGCCGCGGCTTCGATGAAGGTCGAGTCCGACGCCGGCAACGCCTCGTCGATCACGCTGGCGGGCTCCGCCGGCGGAAGCGAGAGTTGCTCCACCACGCGAACGCGGCGAACCACCAGTTCGTCGATCTCGAGGCGCCGGATCCGCACCCGCCCGATGAACAGCCGGCCGATGGCCAGCGCACCGATGGCCAGGGCACCGGCGGCTACCGCACCCATCGCGAGCGAACCCGTGGCGGCGGCCCCGATGGCCTGGGCGCCCGTCGCGACAGCGGGCAACTTCCGGACGCGTGCGGACTTCGAGCTCATCAATTTCATCGCGACTCCTGGAGAAGGCGGGAGCCCGACTCTACACACAGCTCACCAGTTCCAGAGCGTTCCGTCGTGCTGCAGCCGGTTCACCGGCAGGTAGGCGCGTTTGTAGGGGTACTTGGCCGCCAGCGCCTCGTCGATTTCCACGCCGTGGCCGGCCACGTCGCCCGGGTACAGCATGCCGTCCTGGAAGGTATAGGCATGCGGGAACACCGCGTCGGTTTCCGGCGTGTGGCGCATGTACTCCTGGATACCGAAATTCGGCACCCACAAGTCGAAGTGCAATGCGGCGCCCATGCACACCGGCGACAGGTCGGTCGCGCCGTGGCAGCCGGTGCGCACCTGGTAGAGCGAGGCCAGGTCCGCGATGCGGCGCAGCTGGGTGATGCCGCCCGCGTGGACCACGGTGGTGCGGATGTAGTCGATCAGCTGGTTCTCGATCAGGCCCTTGCAGTCCCAGATGCTGTTGAAGATCTCGCCCACCGCCAGCGGCGTGGTGGTGTGCTGGCGGATCAGGCGGAAGGCGTCCTGGTTCTCGGCCGGCGTCGCGTCTTCCATCCAGAACAGGCGGTAGGGCTCCAGGTCCTTGCCCAGGCGCCCGGCCTCGATGGGCGTGAGGCGGTGATGCACGTCGTGCAGCAGGTGGTGGTCGAAGCCCAGCTTCTCGCGGATGCGCTCGAAGAGTTGCGGCGTGTGGCGCAGGTACTTCTCGGTGGACCAGTCGTGCTCGGAGGGCAGGTCGGCATCGGCCGGCTCGTAGAACAGCGTGCCCTTGCCCACGCCGTAGACCTTCTCCAGCCCCGGCACGCCGCTTTGCGCGCGGATGGCCTTGTAGCCGGCGTCGGCGTAACGCAGCACCTCGTCCACGGTGTGCTCGATGTCGCTGCCGTTGGCATGGCCGTAGACCATCACGCCGGTGCGGCTCTTGCCCCCCAGCAACTGGTACAACGGCAGGCCGGCGGCCTTGGCCTTGATGTCCCACAGGGCGGTGTCGACCGCGGCGATGGCGCTCATGGCGACCGGGCCGCGCCGCCAGTAGGCGCCCTTGTAGAGAAACTGCCAGATGTCCTCGATCTGGTGGGCGTCGCGCCCGATCAGGCAGGGAATGACGTGGTCGCTGAGATAGGAGGCGACCGACAGCTCGCGGCCGTTGAGCGTGGCATCGCCGATGCCGGTCAGGCCTTCGTCGGTCTCGATCTTGAGCGTCACGAAGTTGCGGCCGGGGCTGCAGACGATGACGCGGGCGTTGGTGATCTTCATGGCAATTCGAAGTGTTGGGGGGAGGAGGATTCGTTCGTTCAGCCGTTCCAGCCGAGGTGGCCCAGGAAGTCGCGCGTGCGCTCGACCGTGGGGTTGTCGAAGATCTGCGACGGTGGGCCCTGCTCGATGATGGCGCCCGACTCGAACACGACCACCCAGTCGGCCACGCGGCGCGCAAAGCCCATCTCGTGGGTGACGACGATCATGGTCATGCCCTCCTGCGCGAGCTTCTGCATCACGCTGAGCACTTCGCCGACGGTCTCGGGGTCCAGTGCGGAAGTGGGCTCGTCGAAGAGCATCACCTCCGGCTCCATGGCCAGCGCGCGGGCGATGGCCACGCGCTGCTGCTGCCCGCCCGAGAGGTTGGCCGGGAAGTTGCCGGCCTTGCTGCCCAGGCCTACCTTCTCCAGCAGTGCCTGCGCCCGATTGCGCGCCTCGTCCTCGCGCATGCCCAGCACGGTGATGGGGCCCATGGCCACGTTGTCCAGCGCCGACTTGTGAGGGAAGAGCTCGAAGCTCTGGAACACCATGCCCATGCGCCGGCGCACCTGGCGCACCTCGGATTCGCGCTTGGGCAGCGGCACGCCGTCGACCAGCACCTGGCCGCCGTCGATGGTCTCCAGCGCGTTGGTGCAACGCAGGAGCGTGGACTTGCCCGAGCCCGAGGGCCCGATCAGGCACATGACCTCGCCCTTGTGCACCTGCAGCGACACGCCCTGCAGCGCAACGAAGTCGCCGTACAGCTTGCGCACCTTCTCGTAGACCAGCACCGGCGGCTGGTCGGCATTCTTGCGGGCCGCGGAGGCGGCAGCAGCGTTGGCGTTCATTCCTTCACTCCATAACGGCGGTGGATCCAGTCCACCAGCTTGGCTTGCGGATAGCCCATGAGCCAGTAGATGACGGCCATGGCGGTGAGCATTTCCAATACGCGGAAGGTCTGGGCGCGCACCTGCATGGCGCTGTAGGCCAGCTCGCCCACGGCGATCACCGAGACCAGCGAGGTGTCCTTGAACAGCGAGATCCAGGTGCTGGCGATCACCGGCAGGATGCGGCGCACCGCCTGCGGGATCACCACTTTGAACATGGCCTGTCGGCGCGACATGCCCATGGCCAGGGCTGCTTCCATCTGGCCCTTGCGGATGGAGTTGATGCCGGCCCGGAAGGTCTCGGCGTTGTAGGCCGACACGTTGCACACCAGTGCCACCAGTGCGGTGGTGAGTGGCGAGAACTGCACGTCGGCCGCCATGGGCAACACGTAGAACACCCAGTAGATGACCAGGATCAGCGGCAGGTTGCGGAAGAACTCCACGAAGGCGAGCGACAGGTTGCGCAGCAGCGGGTTGGCCGAAAGGCGCATCAGCGCCAGCACGATGCCGCCCGGCACCGCCAGCAGCATGGTTGCCACGGTAAGCCCCACGGTGAGCGCGGCGCCGTGCAGCAGGGCCTCGCGGTGTGTCCAGACGACGGACCAGTCGAATTGCATGGTGTTCGTCCTCGCCTCAGGAGCGGCCCAGGTGGGCCACGCGCTGGTACAGCCGGTCCACGCCGCGGGTGACCGGGAACAGGATGCAGAAGTAGGCGACCATCACCGCGGTGAACACCTCCACCGGCCGGTAGCTCTGGCCGGCCACGGTCTCGGCGCTGTGCATCAGCTCGGGCACGGCGATCACGGTGGCGATGGCCGTGTCCTTGATCGCCAGCGTGAGGATGGAGCCGAAGGCCGGCAGCATGCGGATGGTCGCCTGCGGCAGCACCACCTTGCGCAGCAGCTGCGCGCGCGACATGCCCAGCGCCAGCGCGGCGCGCGTCTGGCCCGGGCGGACCGACTCGATGCCCGCGCGCATCACCTCGGCCGCATAGGCGGCGATGTGCAGCGTCAGCGCCACCAGCGCCGCCCAGAAGGGCGGCAGCGTGATGCCGATCAGGATCGGGAAGGCGAAGTACATCCACACCAGCACCACCAGCACCGGGATGGCGCGCATGGTGTCGATGTAGAACACCAGCACCCGCCGCAGCCAGTTCGGCCCGTACAGCCGGCCCAGTGCGATGAACAGGCCCGCCAGCAGACTGGTGAGCGCGCTGATGATGCTCAGCGCGATGGTCACGCCCAGCCCGCTGGCGAAGAAGCGCCAGTTGTCCGCGATGGGGGAGAAGTCGAGGTCCATGCTACTTGAGGTTCTTCGTCGCCTCGCGCTCTTCCTGCGAGAGCGCGGGCTGCATGCGCTGCGCCACCGCGCGCAGCCAGTCGAGGTAGACCTTCTGGTCCTTGGCCACGCCCATGCCGGTGTCCAGCTGGAAGATCTTGCTGTCCTGGCAGTCGTTCTCCGACGGGAACACCGCCAGGCCCTTCACCTTCTTGCTGATGTTGGGCCAGAGCATTCGGTTGAGCGGCGCGGCATCGGAGCGGCCGGCCAGCACTTCCTCGATGGGCGCCACCGAGCCGGAGTTGGTCACGCCGCGCAGCGTGGCCTTGCCGAAGGTCTGCTTCATCAGCGGCTCCTCGCCGGCGCCGGAGAAATAGGCCAGGGTCACGTCCGCCTTGTTGAAGTCTTCCAGCGACTTCGCGCCGGTGAACTTCGGGTTGTTCGCGCGGCCGAACATGCACACGCCGGTGTTGGAGAAGGTGACGAAGTCGATGATCCTGGCGCGCTCGGCCGTCTCGTTCAGCGGGCCGATCATGACGTCCATCTGGTTGGCCACCAGGGCCGGCACCTTGGTCTCGTGGCTGACCATCACCGGCTCGAGCTTCACGTCCAGGAGCTTGGCGAATTCCTTGCCCAGCGTCCACGACGGGCCCGACCACGGCTCGCCGCTGCCGGTGGTGTTCTGCGTGAGCCAGGGCGGGTTGTTGACCACGCCCACCCGCAGCACGCCGGCCTTGCGGATGGCGTCGATGCGCGGGCTGGCGCCGGGCGCCGGCGGGGTCTGCGCCATGGCCGCCGTAGCGGCGAAGGCGAGTGCGGCCGAGACGATGGCGCGCAGGGTGATGCTGCTTGTTGTCTTCACGTGAGTCTCCCTTTTGGAAAAAATGGGTGAGGCTGTCCCTCAGCGCCGGCACGCGCCGCTGTTGGCTTGTCTTGAAGTGAATGGCTTGGGGCAGGCGCCCCCGCGCATCAGGGCTGGGCCTGGACCACGCGCGCCTCGTCGGCGTCCAGCTTGGGCTTCAGGGTCTTGGCGACCTGGCGCAGCCACTCGAGGTAGGCGCCCTGGTTCTTGTCGACCGCCAGGCCCACGGGCGAGGCCTTCTCGGTGCTGTGCTGGCAGTTGTCGGCCTGCGGGAGCACCGCGAGGCCCTTCACCTTGCGCTGCAGGCCCACCCACGGCACGCGGTTGATGGGCGCCGCGTCGGCCCGCCTGGCCATGACCTCTTCGACGGGTGCCGTGGCGCCCGAGCTGGCCACCGCGCGCAGCTTCGCCTTGGGGAAGCGCTCCTTGACCCAGTTCTCCTCGGCGCCGCCGGTGAAGTAGGCGATGGTCACCTCGGGGTTGTTCAGCTCGTCGACCGAGGTGGCCTTGGAGAAGCGCGCGTTGTCCGCGCGGCCGAACATGCAGATGCTGGTGCTGGAGTACAGGACGAAGTCCACCACCTTGAGCCGTTCCGGCGTCTCGCCCAGCGGGCTGATGGTCATGTCGACCTGGTTGGCCGCGAGCACCGGCACCTTGGTCTCGTGCGACACGGCCACGGTGCGCAGCTTCACGCCCAGCAGGCGCGCGTACTCGTTGGCCAGCAGCCAGGCCGGGCCGCTCCAGGGCTCGCCGTTTCCGCTGGTGTTCTCCAGCAGCCAGGGCGCGTTCTGCAGCACGCCCACGCGCAGCTCGCCGGCCTTGCGGATGGCGTCGATGCGCGGGCTGGCGCCGGCCGCAGGAGGCGTCTGGGCTGTGGCAAGAAGGGGCACGGCGCCCGCGAAGGCCAGGGTGGCGCAGGCGAGGGCGCGGCGCAGGCGCAGGCGGCGGTCAGGCTGGGCAATGGAAGGCACGGCTTGTCTCCTGTTGGAATTGGGAATCGGCCTGGGCGCGCGGCTTCTTGTCTCTTCAGCGCCAGGCCTGGGTGAACTCGGTGATCACGCGCTCGATGTGCGCGCGCATGGCGGCACGGGATGCATCCGCGTCGCGCGCGAGCAGCGCGTTGAAGATGCGCTGGTGGTCCGCGTGGGAGGCCAGGCGCAGCTCGGGCGTGTGGAAGTGGTGCTCGATCTTGGTCCAAATGGGGCCGCGGGCCTGGGCCCACAGCGCCGTGACCATCTGCATCAGCACGCTGTTGCCTGTGGATTCGGCGATGCGCACGTGGAACAGTCGATCGGCCTCGGCATTGGCCTCCTTGTTGTCCATCTGCTCGTACATCTCGGTGAGCGCCGAGAAGATGCGGTCCAGGTCCGAGTCCTTGCGCACCTCGGCGGCCTGGCCAGCGATCTCGGCCTCGATCAGGCAGCGCGCGCGCAGCAGCTCGAAGGGGCCGGGCTCGGTGGCGGGCATGAAGGGGGTGACGACCGGGTTCCTGCCGGGCGTCTGCGAGACGTATACGCCGGAACCGCCGCGCACCTCGACCACGCCCTGGATCTCCAGCGAGATGGTGGCCTCGCGCACCGCCGTGCGGCTGACGTCGAAGCGCTCGGCCAGCACCCGCTCGGCCGGAAGCCGTTCGCCCGGCTTGATCTCGCCCTGGCGGACCAGCTCCATGATCTGCGCTGCCAGGCGCAGGTAGGAGCGCTCGCCCACCTTGGAAGGGCCGTCCGCCTGCGCATTGCCGGGAATGAGCTTGAGGTTCATGTTCGGAAGTGGTTGGACCAATTATTTGATTGGTGGGCCATAAGGCCCATAGTGGTTTACCAGAACAAGGATTGGTCGGTCCGGCGATCTAATCTGCGTCTCAGCTCTCCAACGCCGGTTTTGCCCCATGTCCTTGCCTATTCTCGATTCTTGCCGTCTGAGCTTACTGCCTGCCCGGGCGCTCGACACGGGCGCTGAAGTGGTCCTACCAGATTCAGGCCGCGCTGGCGTGCAGGCAGGTGTGGTGCACCTGGGGCTGGGCGCCTTCCACCGGGCCCACCAGGCGCTGGTCTACGAGCGACTGATCGCCGGTGGCGACCTGCGCTGGGGCGTGGTCGGCGTGGCGATGCGCAGCACGCAGCTCGCGGACGCATTGGCGGCACAGGACGGGCTGTACTCGGTGCAGATCGCGGATGCACGATCGGTGCGCTGGCAGGTGCCGGGCGCGCTGCTGCGCACCTGCGTGGCGGCGCGCGAGCGGCAGCAGGTGGTCGGCGCGATCTCAGCGCCTTCGACCCGATGGATCACCTTGACCGTGACCGAGAAAGGCTATGCGCCGGACCTGGCGGCGCTGATCGTCGACGGCCTGGCGCAGCGCAGGGCGGCGGGGCTGCCCGGCGTCACCGTGGCCTCCTGCGACAACCTCTCGGACAACGGCCGCAAGCTGCAGGCGCTGTGCCTCGTCGAGGCGGCATCGCGCGATGCGAAGCTGGCCGGCTGGATCGAGTCGCAATGTGCCTTCCCCAACAGCATGGTCGACCGTATCGTGCCGGCATCCACCGAGGCGCAGCATGCCGCGGCTCGGGCGGCCCTGGGCGTCGAGGACCAGGGCGCCCTCAGCACCGAGGCCTTCTGGGAATGGGTAATCGAGCGGCGCATGGCCGACCCGTCGGATGCCTCGCTGCTGGCCAGTGTCGGCGTCACGGTGGTGGACGAGGTCAAGACCTTCGAGGACGCCAAGCTGCGCATGCTCAACGGCAGCCACACGGCGCTGGCCATGATCGGCGCGGTGCAGGGTTGGGCCACGATCGCCGACGGCATGGCGCTGCCGGAAGTGCGCCGCTTCGTGCATGCCTTCATCACGCGCGTGGCCATGCCCGGCCTCGCGCGGCCCGGGCTGCCCGCGTACCGCGACGCGCTGCTGGAGCGCTTCGCCAATCCGCACCTGCATCACCGTGCGCACCAGATCGCCAGCGACAGCTCGCTGAAGATCCCGCTGCGCTGGGGACCGGCGCTGGCGGAAGGCCTGGCAGCCGGCCGCGAGCTGGAACCACTGGCGCTGGCCTGCGCCGCATGGATGCGCTACCTGCGCGGCGAGGACGAAGCCGGGCAGGCGTACGCGATGTCCGATCCGCAGGCCGATGTATTGAAGGCGCTTGCCGGGGAGCACGCGGGCGATGCCGAAGGCACCGTGCGAGCCTTGCTGTCGGTGGCGTCGGTCTGGCCGGCGGGCTGTGCGGACGACCCCCGCTGGGCACCGCGCGTGCTGCATTGGTTGCGCCGCATCGAGACCGCCGGCACGCGCGCGGCGCTGGGCGAGGTCGTCGCTTCGGCCTGACGGGCTGCGCGCGGTCTGCGGCGCGAATCAGCCCGCGTCCAGCTCCGGATAGCGCCGGAAGATGCCTTGCTCGTTGAAGGCCAGGCGCCGCCGGCTCTTGAGGTAGTCGCGGATGCGCGGCAGGCGCCGAACGTTGTCGTGCAACTGCGCCACCAGCGGCCTCTCGGAAAGAGCAGCAGCCGCCGCCTTCGGAAAGGCATAGCGCAGCCCCTCGACCAGTTGGAACAGCGACAGGTCGGCATAGCTCAGCTGAGCGCCCACCAGGTGCGTGCCCGGCGCGTCGTTGCGCTCCAGCACCTGCTCGAACCAGGTCAGGAACTTGGGAATGCGGTGCGTGCAGAAGTCCTTCGCGCGTTCCAGCGCTGCGTCCTTCTGGTCCTCGTAGTAAAGCGAGGAGGAAATGGGGTGATGGCTGTCGTGCGCCTCGGACACCATGTCGGCGATGGTCAGCTGCAATTGGTGCGTCCACAGCACGTCGCGCTCGGTCTTGCCCACCAGCCCCAGGCGCGGACCCAGGTAGATCAGGATGGCGGCGGTCTGGCCGATGCAGAAGTCGCCGTGAACCAGGAAGGGCGGCGCGAAGGAGGGCGTGGGGTTGGACGCGTGCCGCAGGCGCCGCATCAGGGCGCCATCGCCGCCGCCCTCGGCCTCGGGCCCGCGCGCCACGTCCACGTAGGAGGCGCCGGCCGCTTCCAGTGCCAGCCGCACGAATTCGCCGCGGCCTTGAATGCCGGTCCAGTAGTGAAGCTCGTAGTCCGCCATGCTCGAATCCTCCCGCCAGGAACGGAAAGGGCGGACCTTACACGAGGCGCCAGCCGGCGCCTTGGTGCCTAGGACGGCCGCGCGTGGCGCAGCTCGTGCAGGCCGTACTTGCGGCCGTTGATGCGTTGCAGCATCCAGTAGCCGTCGGCCAGGGCTTCGGAATAGGAGGTGCTGGCGCGCGGGGCGCGCTCCAGGGTCTCGTAGTGGCCGTCGTGCTGCACGTCTTCGTGGATGACCCAGAAATAGCAACCGTCCTGCGGGCGCTCGACGGTGATGCCCATGAGGCGAGAGGTCATGGTGAACTCCTCCAAAGCATTATTTGAATACTTTGGTTTATAGAATCATCCGACCGAAAACAGAAGGGATTTGTTCACGTTGGGCCCGAGACTGTCTACTGGCCCTTGACCGCGACCTATTCGACGACCAGCCCCTTCAGCGCCGGGTCCGCCGGCGGCAGCTTCAGCTTCATGTCCTTGAGCGTCTTGATCAGCAGCTTGGCGATCATCAGGTTGCGGTGCGCCTTGCTGTCGGCTGGGACCACGTGCCAGGGCGCGTACTCGGTCGAGGTGGCGGCCAGGGCCTTCTCGTAGGCGCGCTGGTAGGCCGACCACTTCTTGCGCACCTCCAGGTCGGCGCGCGAGAACTTCCACTGCTTGCCCGGCGTGTCGATGCGCTCCTGCAGGCGCTCGCGCTGCTCGTCCTTGCTGATGTGCAGCATGCACTTGATGACGGTGGTGCCGGTCTCGGTGAGCATGCGCTCGAAGTCCTTGATCTGGCGGTAGCGCCGCTGCACCTCGGCCTTGTCGATGTACTCCTCCACCACCGGCACCAGCACGTCCTCGTAGTGGCTGCGGTTCCACACCATGAGCTGGCCTGTGGCGGGCACCACGGCATGGCAACGCCAGAGGTAGTCGTACGAGCGCTCAAGTTCGCTGGGCGCCTTGAAGGGCACCACCCGCACGCCCAGCGGCGAGGTGCGCGAGAACACCCAGCGGATGGTGCCGTCCTTGCCGCTGGTGTCCATGCCCTGCAGCACCAGCAGCAGCTTGCGCCGCCCCTCCGCATGCAGCAGGTTCTGCAGCTTGTCCAGCTCCGTGGCGAGCGCTTCGAGCTCTTCGCGCTGCGACTGCTCGCTGCCGCTGGCAAAGGGCGTGTCGTGCGGGTCGATCTTCGAGAGCTTGAACTTGTCGGAGCCCTTGGTAGGGACGCAGTAGGGCTTGAAACTGGCCATCGGTGCGTGGGGTCGATGAGTTGAGTTGCGCGCAAGGCTAGGGCCTCGCATGGCTTCGGGCAAGCCCGGCGGCGCCGGGACTCAGGTCAAACCCCGATCCTGCGAGACCGATGTATCGATACAGTAAACCGGTTCACTAAACCGATACACCAGATCGGCCCACATCGCCGCGAGGAGACAACGCATGACCGCCAACCTGACCCGCCGCCGCTTCGTCCAGTCCACCTCGGCCGCCGCGGCCACGCTCGCCGCGCCGGCGCTCTCGTGGGCGCAGAGCCCGGTGGCGCTGCGCTTCTCGTCCTCGATGACGGCGGACGACAACGCGGCGCACTATGTCTGGTACCAGCGCCTGCAGGCCAACCTGAAGGCCTCGGTGGGCGACGCGATCCGCCTCGACTACTTCCCCAACAACCAGCTGGGCAAGGAAAGCGACGTGGTGCAGCAGGTGAAGGTGGGTTCCATCGACATGATGGTGACCGGCTCGTCCATCTGGGCGACGGTGCTGCCCGAACTGGGCATGCTGGACCTGGGCTACCTCTTCGACAGCTACGCCCACGTGGCCCGCGCCATGGACGGCAAGGCCGGCGCCGCGCTGGACGACATGCTGCAAAAGCGCGCCGGCTGCACCGTGCTCACCTGGACCTCGCACTTCGGGCCGCGCAGCGTCTACACCAAGAACCAGGTGAAGTCGCTGGCCGACGTGAAAGGCGTGAAGCTGCGCGTGCTGCCCACGCCGGCCTTCATCGAGACCTTCAAGATCATGGGCGCCATCCCCACGCCCATTCCCTTCGGCGAGCTCTACATGGCGGCGCAGACCGGCGTGGTCGACGGCTTCGAGCACGACGCGGCCACGGTGCTGGCCAGCAAGCTCAACGAGGTGACCAAGTCCTGCTGGATGACCGAGCACCTGTTCAGTCCCATGGTGGTGGTGATCAGCAGGCGCAGCCAGGACAAGATTCCGGCCAGCCTTCGCCCCGCTTTCATGAAGGCGGTTGCCGAATCGACTGCGCAGCAGCGCGGCCTGGCGGGCGAGAAGGGCGCCGCCGCCATCGAGGAACTCAAGAAGAAGGGCATGACCTTCTTCCCCATGGCCCCGGCCGAGCGCGCCGCGGTGCGCAAGGAGATGGAAGCGAAGCTGTGGGCCGACTTCGCCAAGCAGTACCCGAGCACGGCGCCGCTCTTCGCCGACATCGCCGCCGCGCGGGGCTGAAGCGGTGAGCGTCGCCATCGACACGAAGGCACCGGCCTTGCCGGCCTGGGGCTCCAGGGCAGGCACGCAGTCGGGGCGCCTGCTGTCCCGCCTCACGCACTGGATCGAAGTGCTGTCCGCCGTGGTGCTGGCGGTGGATGTGCTGATGGTGTTCCTGTCGGTCATCTACCGCTACGCGCTGCACGACCCGGTGGACTGGGCCGAGGAGGTGGCACGCGCGCTGATGCTGGTGCTGGTGTTCTTTGGCGCGGCCTCGGTGCTGGCGCGCAGCCAGCACGTGGGTGTCGACCTGTTCCGCCACATGCTGCCGGCGCACTGGCAGCCGGCGCTGATCCAGGTCGGCCACTGGATCATCGCGGGCGTGTCGGCCAGCCTCTTCGTGTCCTCGGTGCTGCTGCTGGTGGACACCTGGGGCCAGACCACGCCGCTGGGCCTGCCGCAGTGGCTCTACGTCTTCCCGGTGGTCTTCGGCAGCGGCTTCATGACGATGTTCGCGGTGGCGCATGCGCTGGATGGGCCGGCTCGGCTGGTGTGGGCCACGCTGGTCGGTTCGCTCGTGCTGCTGGGCGTCGTGTACGGCTGGAACGCGTTCATGCCCGCGCACGCCGTGCCGCGCGGCTTGCTGCTGGCCCTCGGCTTCTTCGGCGCGCTGGCGCTGGGCGTGCCGATCGGCTTCGTGCTGGCCTTCGCCTCGCTGCTGTACTTCCTGGCCGACCCGTCGCTGCCGCTGCTCATCTACTCGCAGCAGGTGATGGCGGGCAGCGACCACTTCGTGCTGCTGGCCATTCCCTTCTTCGTGCTGGCCGGCCTGCTGATGGAGCAGAACGGCATGTCGGCGCGGCTCATCGAGCTGCTGCTGCGCATGTTCGGCCGCGTGCGCGGCGGGCTGGGGCTCATCACCATCACGGCCACCGCCTTCTTCTCGGGCGTGTCGGGCTCCAAGCTGGCGGACATCGCGGCGGTAGGCGGCATCGTGATGCCGGCGGTGCGGCGAACGAAGCAGGACCCGAACGAGGCCGCCGGCCTGCTGGCCTGCACCGCGGTCATGGCGGAGACCATTCCGCCGTGCATCAACATGATCATCATGGGCTTCGTGGCCAACATCTCGATTGCCGGGCTCTTCATGGCGGGGCTGGTGCCGGCGGCGGTGATGGCGCTGGCGCTGGCCACACTGGCCATTGCGGTGGGCGGGCGCATCAACCCGGACGACGCCTTCGAGCACCGCACGCCCATGCTCAAGCTGCTGGGCGGCGCGCTGGTGGCGATCATCATGGTGGCGATGATCGGCAAGGGCGTGACCTCGGGCGTGGCCACCTCCACCGAGGTCTCGGCCTTCGCCGTGATGTACGCGCTGGTGGCCGGCAGCGTGGTGTTCCGCGAACTGAGCCTGGCGGGGCTGGCGCGGCTGTTCATGAAGTCGGCGTCGATGGCGGGCAGCATCCTGTTCATCGTGGCGGCGGCCTCCAGCCTGTCCTTCGCGCTCACCATCGAGCAGATTCCGCAGCAGGTGTCGGCCAGCATCGTGAGCTTTGCGCACCAGTACGGCAGCATCAGCTTCATCGTGCTGTCGGTGGTGATGATGGTGGTGTTCGGCGCGGTGCTCGAAGGAGCGCCGGCGCTCATCATCTTCGGCCCGCTGCTCACGCCCATCGCGCAGCAGCTGGGCATCCACCCGCTGCACTTCGGCACGGTGATGGTCATTGCCATGGGCCTGGGGCTGTTCGCGCCGCCCATCGGCCTGGGCCTGTTCGCCACCTGCGCCATCACCGGCACGCAGGTGAAGGACGTGGCGCGGCCCATGGCCAAGTACCTGGCGGTGCTGGCGCTCGCGCTGCTCGTGCTGGTGCTGGTACCCTCGTTTTCGTTGTGGCTGCCGCTGCGGCTGGGCCTGTAGGACGAGATTGAACTGAAGAAGAGATGACGACGACCATCCAGGATGTGGCGCGACATGCGCAGGTGTCGGTGAGCACGGTATCGAACGTGCTCAACGGCCGCGTCGACCGCATGCGGCCCGACACGCTGGCGCGGGTGCGGGCCTCCATCGAGGCGCTGCAGTTCCGGCCCAGCAAGCTGGCGCAGCAGCTCAAGACCGGCCAGACGCCGCTGCTGGGCCTGCTGGTGCCATCGCTGACCAACCCCATGTACGGCCACATCGCGCGCGAGGTGGAGACGGCGGCGCAGCAGGAGCATGGCTTTCGGCTTCTCATCGGCAGCACCTACCGCGACCGCGAGAAGGAGAGCGCCTTCTTCGAGGACCTGGCGGCGCACGGCGTGCGTCGGGTCATCGTCATCTCCTCGCTGGCCGACGAGCGGCACTTCGAGCAGGCGGTGGAGCGCGGCATGGTGGTCATCAGCTACGACCGCGGCGCCACGCCCGGCAAGCGCTCGCGCGTGGGCCACGTGATGCCCGACAACTTCGAAGCGGCGCGCATGGCCACCGCCCACCTGATCGCCCGGGGCCATCGGCACCTGGCCTTCGCCACGGTGGCGGGCCTGACCATGAGCCGCAGCGCCAAGATCGACGGCTTCCATGCCGCGGCCGAGGCCGCGGGCCTGGCGAAGCAGGCGCAGGTGATCGATGGCGGCGCGCTCAACGAATACAGCGATGCGGTGATTGCCGAAGTCGGCCGCGCCATGGCCGCGCGCCTGGCGCGCATGAAGCAGCGGCCCACCGGCATCGTCGCGCTCAACGACCTCATGGCCATGGGCCTGATGGCGGGTCTGCGCGACGTGGGCGTGCGGGTGCCGCAGGACATCTCGATCGTGGGCATCGACGGGCTGTACCTGTCGGGGTTGAGCAACCCAGGCCTCAGCACGGTGGAGCTGCCGGTGCACGAGATGGCGCAGGCCATGGTGGCGCAGGCCATGGCCCGCACGGAGGAACAGGCGGCGCGCGAGCAGGTCTTCGCGCCGCGCCAGCTGGTCGAGCGCGAATCCGTCGCGGTGCCGCCGGGCGCGCCCGCACGCAGCACCCGGCCCAAGGCGGTCGAGGCGAAGAGCCGATGAAGGCGCGCGTCTTCGTCACGCACCCGGTCGACAAGCTGCAGAGCTATTTCGGCCAGCGCGCACTCGACGCCTTGCGCGAGGTCGCCGAGGTGCGGCTGAACCCGCTGGAGCGCGACCTGCCGACGGGCGCCCTGGTCACCGCCGCGGCCGATTGCGACGCGCTCATCGCCTACCGCCAGACGCCGGGGCCGGCCGAACTCTTCGAGGCGATGCCGCGGCTCAAGGCCTTCATCCGCTGCGCCATGGACATCCGCACCGTGGACGTGGCGGCGGCCAGCGCGCGCGGCGTGCTGGTAACGCAGGCCGGGCCGGGCTTCAACGCCGCGGTGGCCGAGTGGATCGTGGGTGCCATGGTCGACCTGGGACGCGGCACCAGCCGCTACGTGCAGGCCTACCAGCGCGGCACGCAGCCGGCGCCGGTGATGGGTCGCGAGCTGCGCGGGTCGACGCTGGGCATCGTGGGCTTCGGCGGCATCGGCGGCACGCTGGCGGCACTGGCCCGCGCGTTCGGCATGCAGCTGCTGGTGACCACGCTGCAGCGCATCGAAGCGCAGGAGGGCATGCGGCAGGTCGAGCTGCCCGAACTGCTGGCCGGCTCGGACTTCGTGGTGTGCCTGGCGCCGGCCAACGCGAGCACCGCTGGGCTCTTCGGCGCCGCGGCCTTCGCGGCCATGAAGCCGGGTGCTTTTTTAATCAATGCCTCGCGCGGCGAACTGGTCGACGAGGCCGCGCTGCTCGAGGCGCTGTACAGCGGCCGGCTCGCCGGCTGTGCCCTCGACGTGGGCATGGCGCCCGACCAGATGCCCAGCATGGCGCTGGCCCGCCACCCGCACGTCATCGCCACGCCGCACATCGGCGGCCTCACGCCGCCGGCGATCGAGTACCAGGCGCTGGAGACCGTGTCGCAACTCGCCGCCTTGCTGGAGGGGCGGATGCCGGTGGGCGCAGTGAATCCCGAACAGGCCACGCGCCTGAAAGAAGCCGGATGGGGACACCAATGATCGACAAGGCCTGCGACTGCCACGTGCACGTCTATTCGCCCGGCTTCGCCCTGGCGCCCACGGCCACCTTCCAGCCGCCGCCCGCGCCGGCCTCGGCCTACCGCGAGGTGCAGCGCAAGCTGGGCTTCTCGCGCGTGGTCGTCGTGCAGCCCACGGGCTACGGCTTCGACAACGCCTGCACGCTGGCGGCCATCGCCGAGCTGGGGGAGGGCGCGCGCGGCGTGGCCGTGGTGCCGCCCGAAGTCTCCGATTCGGAACTGGACCGGCTGCATGCCGGCGGCATTCGCGGCGTGCGCTTCATGATGCTGCCCGCCGGCGTGCTGCCCTGGTCCGCGCTGGAGCCGCTGGCGCAGCGCCTGGCGCCGCGCGGCTGGCACGCCGACATCCAGTTCGATGGTCGCGACTTCGCGCAGCACGAGGCGCGCCTGCTGGCCTTGCCCTGCCGCCTCGTCATCGACCACATCGGCAAGTTCCTCGCCCCGGTGACGCTCGACAGCGCGCCCTTCCAGTCGCTGTGCCGCGTGCTCGATGGCGGAAAGGCCTGGATCAAGCTGTCCGCGCCCTACGAGACCTCGCGCACCGGACCGCCGGCCTATGCTGACGTGGAGCCCATCGCGCGCGAACTGGCGCGGCGCTTTCCGCAGCGCTGCCTGTGGGCCAGCAACTGGCCGCATCCCAACGTGAAGCCGGTGCCCGACGAACAGGCGCTGCTGGACTGGTCGCTCGCGCTGATGGATGGCGATGAAGCGCGGGTGAAGGCGATGCTGGCGGACAACCCCGCCGGGCTGTACGGCTTTTAGCGGCTGAGGAAGGCGCTCAGCCTTCCTTCTCGTCGTCCACGCTGGCGCTCCAGCGATTGCCCCAGCCGCCCGAGGCCTCGTCCAGCTTGCGCCGCTCGCGCTTGGTCGGTCGGCCCTGCTCGATGGCCAGGGCCGGCTCGCTGCCCAGGCGGCGCTGCTCGCGCGCGGCCGCCTGCGCGGCCAGGCTTTCGGGCGTTTCCTCGTAGAGCAGCTGCGCCACCGGCGCCGGCCCGCGCAGGCCGCTCAGGCCCTTGACCAGCACCGTCCGCTCCACCGGGCCCTGCCGCAGGGTGACGCGGTCGCCCGGCTTGACCTCGCGCGAGGCCTTGGCGACCTCGCCGTTCACCTGGACGCGGTGCTTGCCGATCTCGTCCGCGGCCAGCGAACGGGTCTTGTAGAAGCGCGCGGCCCACAGCCACTTGTCGATGCGCAGTCTTTCCATCGTGGGGTCTATTGTTGTCCTTCGAGCGGCAGCCGTGCAGTGGCATCAAGGCCGCCAGCAGGGCGATTGTCCAGCGTCAGGCTGCCGCCGAGGGTGACCACGATCTCCTTGCAGATCGCCAGGCCCAGGCCGGAGCCCTTGGCCACGTCGCCCGCGGCGAAGGGCGCGAACAGGCGCTGGCGCAGCTCGTCGGAAATGCCCGGTCCGTCGTCGTGCACCACCAGCACCGCCATGCCGGCATGCGGCCGCAGCTCGATGGACAGCTGGCCGCCCTCGGGGCTGTGCTTGATCGCGTTGTGGATCAGGTTGCGCGAAAGCTCGGCCAGCATCCACTGGTGGGCATGCACCGGCGCAGGCTCGGTGTCGATGCCCACGTCCAGCGCCTTGTCGGCCATCAGCGGCGAAAGGTCGAGCACGATGCCGCGCACCACCTGGGCGAAGTCCAGCGTGGCCGACTCGGGTTGCTGGCGCAGCTGCTCCACCTTGGCCAGCGACAGCATCTGGTTGGCCAGCTGCGTGGCGCGGTCCACGGTGAGGTTGATTTCCTCCAGCGCCTGGCTGGCCGGCACGTCGCCGCGCCGGGCCGATTGCACCTGCGCCTTGAGCACTGCCAGCGGCGTGCGCAGCTGGTGGGCGCTGTCGCGCACGAAGCGCTTCTGGTGGTCCAGCAGGCCCTGCAGCCGGCGCATCACCGCGGTGGTGGCGTCGATGAGCGGGCGCAGCTCGCGCGGCGCATCCGGCGCGTCGATGGGGGAGAGGTCGTCCGCCGCCCGCGCCTCGATGGCCTCGCCCAGCGCGCGCACCGGCCGCGTGGCACGCTGCACCACCAGCACGGTGACGCCGGCCACCACGCCCATCAGCAGCAGCTGGCGCCACAGCATGTCGATGAGCAGCTTGCGCGCCAGCGTCTCGCGCAGCTCCAGCGTCTCGGCCACCTGCACCACCGCCATGCCCCGGCCCTGGGCGCTGGCGACGGGCTGCAGCAGCACGGCCACGCGCACCGGCTGCTCGCGGAAGCTGCCGTCGTAGAAATCCACCAGCGCGGCGTAGGGTGGCCGTGCCGGGATCTTCCCGCGCCAGGCCGGCAGCTCCTCGAAACCGGAGACCAGCACGCCGTCCTGCGTCGACACGCGGTAGTACATGCGGCTCTGGTTGTCGGCCTCGAAGGCCTCCAGCGCCGCGTAGGGCACGGTGGCGCGCAGCTGGGCCGCCTCGTCGTAGCCCCGCACGTCCAGCTGCTCGCCGATGGTCTTGGCCGAGGCCAGCAGGGTGCGGTCGTAGGCGGTGGTGGCGGCCACCAGGCTCTGGCGGTACAGGCTGATGCTGTTGATGACGATGAACAGCGCGATCGGCGCGAGGATGCCGATCAGCAGCGTGCGCCGCAGGCTCGCTTTGCCGGGCCTCGCGCCTTGGGCCACGCGCTCAGGCTTCTTCACGCAGAAGGTAGCCCAGGCCGCGCAAGGTCATGAGGGCCGCGCCGGTGCCGGCCAGCTTCTTGCGCAGGCGGTAGACCACCACCTCCACCGCCTCGTACTGCACGTCGGTCTCGCCCGGGAACACCAGCTCGAACAGGCGCTCCTTGGTCACGGCGTGGCCGGGCTTGACCATCAGCGCCTTGAGCAGCGCCGCCTCGCGCGGCGTCAGGTCCATGACCTCTCCGCGGTGGTAGATGGCGCCGCTGGCCGGCTCCTCGCGCAGGCCGCCGACCTCGGGCAGGCGGGCCGCCTCGGTCTCGGACTCGCTCTTCTGGTGGCGCCGGCGCAGGGCGCGGATGCGCGCCTCCAGCTCGTCCAGGTCGAAGGGCTTGGGCAGGTAGTCGTCGGCGCCGGCGTTCAGGCCCACGATGCGGTCGCCCACGGTGCCGCGGGCGGTCAGTAGCAGCACGGGCGTGGTCAGCCCCGCGGCGCGCGCCTGCGCCAGCACCTGCAGGCCGTCCAGATGCGGCAGGTTCAGGTCGAGAGCCACCACGTCGGGCTGCAGGGCCCGCCACTGCGCCAGCGCCTGCGCGCCGTCGCCGCAGACACGCACGTCGATCATGCGGCGGCCCAGGGTGCGTTGCAGGGTGGTCTGCATGGTCGGATCGTCCTCGACGAGCAGAAGCTTCATGGCGGCGTTCGGTGTTTTCCCCAGTTCGCCGGACAGCCAATTGACAGCCGGGGGGCGCATGATAGGCCGTCATTGGCATCGAAGGCCAAATGAAAGCTTGTTCAAGAACCGAGGAGACTGCATGCGTCGCGATACCTTCCTGAAGTCCCTGGCCGCACTGGCCGCCACGGGCGCGCTCCCGATGTCGGCCTGGGCCGCCGCCAACATCAAGATGATGATTCCCGCCAACCCGGGCGGCGGCTGGGACACCACCGGCCGCGCCCTGGGCAAGGCCCTGATGGATGGCAAGCTGGCCGACACCGTCACCTACGACAACAAGGGCGGCGCCGCCGGTGCGCTGGGCCTGGCCCAGTTCGTGAACGGCTCCAAGGGCGACCCGAACGCACTCATGGTGATGGGCGCCGTCATGCTGGGCGGCATCATCACCGGCAAGCCACCGGTGAGCCTGTCGCAGGCCACGCCGCTGGCGCGCCTGACCAGCGAATACAACGTGTTCGTGCTGCCCGCCAACTCGCCCTTCAAGTCGATGAAGGACGTGGTCGAGCAGCTCAAGAAGGACCCGGGCAGCGTCAAGTGGGGCGGCGGCTCGCGCGGCTCCACCGAGCACATCGCCGCGGCCATGATCGCCCGCGAAGTCGGCGCGGACCCGGCCAAGATCAACTACGTGGCCTTCCGCGGAGGCGGCGAGGCCACCGCGGCCATCCTGGGCGGCAACGTCACGGTGGGTGGCAGCGGCTACAGCGAGTTCGCCGAGTACATCAGCGCCGGCAAGATGAAGGCCATCGCCGTCACCTCGGCCCAGCGCCTGCCGGGCATCAACGTGCCCACGCTGAAGGAGCAGGGCATCAACGTCGAGATCGGCAACTGGCGCGGCGTGTACGGCGCGCCCGGCATCACGGCCGAGCAGCGCAAGACGCTCACCGACCTGGTGCTGGCCGCCATCAAGACGCCTTCGTGGGCCGAAGCCATGAAGAAGAACGACTGGACGCCTGCCGTCCTGTCCGGCGATGCCTTCGCGAAGTTCGTCGACGACGAGTTCGCCAGCCTGCGGGCCACCATGACCAAGTCCGGGATGGTCTGAACCCGGGGCGCTTCGCACCAGGGCACGTCCTTTCCGGCGTGCCCTTTTTTCATCGCCGGCCCCGTGGGCCGGCCGGTCTACCGGAGAGGAGTCAAGAACAATGTCCTACAACAGCGAATTCGCATCCCTCGAGCCGCCCACGCCGCCCGCGTCCGCCTTGCCGCAGACGCTGGTCGGGCTGGGCGTGCTGCTCACCGGCCTGGCCCTCGCGTGGGGCGCCATCGGCATTTCCTCCGAGGCCGGCTACGGCGGCGTCGGCCCCAACTTCCTGCCCTGGCTGGTGTCGGTGGCGCTGACGATCTGCGGCGCCTGGATCCTCTGGGAAGCCCGCACCGGGGGCTTCCGCGAACTGGAAGCGCCCTCGGGCGACAAGGCCTACTGGCCCGGTTTCGTGTGGGTCTCGGCGGGCCTGCTACTGAACGCCGCGCTCATCACCACGCTGGGCTTCATCCTGAGCTGCACGCTGTGCTACCTGCTGGCGGTGCAGGGCCTGCGCCGCGCCAGCGGGCAGGCGGCGGCCAGCCGGCCACGCACCTGGCTCGTCGACATCTTCACCGGCCTGGTCATCTCGGCGCCGGTGTTCTGGATGTTCACCAAGTTCCTGGCGATCAACCTGCCGGGCCTCACCAACACCGGCTGGCTCTGACCCGACAGACACCATGGAAATCCTCAACGCACTCCTGCACGGCTTCTCGCTGGCGATCACGCCGGCCAACCTGGTGTGGTGCCTGGTCGGCTGTGCCCTGGGCACCGCGGTCGGCGTGCTGCCGGGCATCGGCCCGGCGGTGGCCGTGGCCATGCTGCTGCCCATCACCGCCAAGGTGGACGTCACCGCCTCGATGATCTTCTTCGCGGGCATCTACTACGGCGCCATGTACGGCGGCTCGACCACCTCCATCCTGCTCAACACGCCGGGAGAAACGGCCAGCATGGTGACGGCCATGGAGGGGAACAAGATGGCCAAGAGCGGCCGCGCCGGGGCGGCGCTGGCCACCGCGGCCATCGGCTCCTTCTTCGCCGGCACCATCGCCACGGTGATCGTCACGCTGTTCGCGCCCTACGTGGCCGACTTCGCCGTCAAGCTCGGCCCGCCCGAGTATTTCCTGCTGATGATGCTGGCCTTCACCACCGTGAGCGCGGTGCTGGGCAAGAGCACGCTGCGCGGCATGACGGCGCTGTTCATCGGCCTGGCCATGGGCTGCGTGGGCCTGGACCAGATCTCCGGCCAGGGCCGCTACACCGGCGGCGTTCCCGAACTGCTGGACGGCATCGAGATCGTGCTGGTGGCCGTGGGCCTGTTCGCGGTGGCCGAGGTGCTGTACGCGGTGCTCTTCGAAGGCCGCGTGGTGGAGAGCGAGAACAAGCTCAGCCGCGTGCACATGACCAAGCGCGACTGGCGCCGCTCCGTGCCGGCCTGGCTGCGCGGCACCGCCATCGGCGTGCCATTCGGCTGCATCCCCGCGGGCGGCACCGAGATCCCGACCTTCCTGAGCTACGCCGCTGAGAAGAAGCTGGTGAAGGACCCGCAGGACAGGGCCGAGTTCGGCACCAAGGGCGCCATCGAAGGCGTGGCCGGCCCCGAGGCGGCGAACAACGCAACGGTGACGGCGGCGCTCATCCCGCTGCTCACGCTGGGCATTCCCACCTCCAACACCACGGCCATCCTGCTGGGTGCCTTCCAGAACTACGGCATCCAGCCGGGGCCGCAGCTTTTCACAACCTCGGCCGCGCTGGTGTGGGCGCTGATCGCCTCGCTGTACATCGGCAACGTGATGCTGCTGGTGCTGAACCTGCCGATGGTGGGCCTGTGGGTCAAGCTCTTGAAGATCCCCAAGCCGCAGCTGTACGCCGGCATCCTGATCTTCGCCACGGTGGGTGCCTACGGCATGCGCCAGAGCTCCTTCGACCTGTTCCTGCTCTATGGCATCGGCGTGCTGGGCGTGCTGATGCGCCGCTTCGACTTCCCGACCGCACCGGTCGTGGTCGGCATGATCCTGGGCCCCCTGGCCGAGGCGCAACTGCGCAATGCGGTGTCGATCGGTGAGGGCAGTGCGGCGGTGTTCGTGCAGCGGCCGATGTCGATCGTGCTGATCGTGATCATCGTCGCCGTGCTGGTGCTCCCGCGCCTGGCCAAGCGCATGGCGCAGCGCAAGGCGTTGCACGCGGCCTGAGGGCCGCTGCCAAGACGACCCCCGGTCAGGGGCGCTGCTGCGGCAGTTGCTGCTGGTCGGCGGGTAGCACGATGGTGGCCCGCCCGTCGGGCGAGGTCACGTCGTTCGAGCCGCTGTTGGGCGGCGGCAAACCGGCCGGCCCGATGATGGTGGCCCGGCCGTCTTCCGAGGTGGTAGCCTGGTTGCGCGGCGTGCCGCCCAGCGACTGGTCCAGCATGCGGCCGGCGTCGCGCACGCAGGCATTGCGTTGCGGGTCGGGCAGCTTGCCGCTGTTGCATTCGGCGATCTGGCGCTCGTAGCGCTGCTGGGGCGTGAGCTGGGCCGCAGCGCCCAGGCTCAGGGCCGCCAGGACGGTGCCGATCGCAAGGGGCCGGATGCGCAGGTTCGTCATCGCGGCATTCTGCTGCGAAGCCCTGCGCTTGTCGCGCAGGACTTTCACCGCAGGCGCTGTGGGCCGCGGCCGCCTGGATCAGGCGTGGCCCGCGGCGGGCCGGGGCGAGAAGCGCTGGCGCGCCGGGCGCGCGTAGCGGCTCATGGCCAGGCCCTCGATGCTGATCTCCGGATGCTGGCCTGTCATCAAGTCGGCCACCAGCTTGCCGGAGCCGCAGGCCATGGTCCAGCCGAGCGTGCCATGGCCGGTGTTGAGGAACAGGTTCGAGTAGGGCGTGGCGCCGACGATGGGCGTGCCGTCCGGCGTCATGGGGCGCAGGCCGGTCCAGAAGCTGGCGCGCTTCACGTCGCCGCCGGGGAAGAGGTCCTGCACCACCATCTCCAGCGTCTCGCGGCGGCGCGGGTCCAGGCGCTTGTCGAAGCCGGCCAGCTCGGCCATGCCGCCCACGCGGATGCGGTCCTCAAAGCGGGTGACGGCGATCTTGTAGGTCTCGTCGAGCACGGTGGAGCGGGGCGCCATCTCGGCGTCGACCAGCGGCACGGTGAGCGAGTAGCCCTTGACCGGGTACACCGGGATGTCGATGCCCAGTTGCGACACGGCCTGGCGCGAGTAGCTGCCGAAGGCCAGCACGTAGCGGTCGGCCTTGAGCACCTCGCCGTTGGCCAGGCGCACGCCGTTGATGCGGTCGCCTTCGTAGAGCAGTTCCTGCACCGTGTCGCCGAAGCGGAAGGTGACGCCCAGCTCGCTGGCCAGATGGGCCAGGGACAGGGTGAACAGGTGGCAGTCGCCGGTCTCGTCCTTGGGCAGGCGCAGCCCGCCGGCCAGCCGGTCGCGCGCCTTGGCCAGGGCCGGCTCGACCGTGCACAGTTGCTCGGGCGTGAGGAGTTCGTAGGGCACGCCGCATTCCTCCAGCACCGCGATGTCGCGCTGGGCCGCCTCGACCTGCGCGGCGGTGCGGAACAGCTGCAGGGTGCCGCCGGTGCGCTCCTCGTAGGCGACGCCGGTGTCGGCCCGCAGCTGCTGCAGGCAGCGGCGGCTGTACTCGGCCACGCGCATCATGCGTTCCTTGTTGACGGCGTAGCGCTCGGGCGAGCAGTTGCGCAGCATCTGCGCCATCCACTTGAGCTGGAACAGGCTGCCGTCAGGGCGGATGGCCAGCGGTGCGTGCTTGGGGTGCAGCATCCATTTCAGGGCCTTCATCGGAATGCCGGGCGCGGCCCAGGGCGTGGAATAGCCGGGCGAGACCTGGCCGGCGTTGCCGAAGCTGGTCTCTTGCGCCACGCCGTCCTGGCGGTCGAGCAGGGTCACCTCGGCGCCGGCGCGCGCCAGGTAGTAGGCCGTCGTGGTGCCGATGACGCCGCCGCCAAGAACAAGAACCTTCATTTCCGGTGCTCCGCTGATCTGCTGGTGTATTCGTGAACTTTAGGGTTTCACGAGCAGGAAAATTCACCGAAAATCGGCACTATCGGAGTGAATGCTCCTGACGAAAGTGCCCGGTAGGGCGCGCTGCCGCAAATGCTCGAACTCGACCGAATCGACCGCAAGATCCTCGCCCTTCTCCAAGCGCAGGGACGCATTTCCAACACGGAGCTGGCGCAGCATGTCGGGCTGTCGATGTCGCCCTGCTCGGAGCGCGTCAAACGACTGGAGCGCGGCGGCGTCATCACCGGCTACCACGCGCGGGTGAGCCCGGCGGCGCTGGGCCGCGAGCTGCTGGTGTTCGTGGAGATCACGCTGTCGTCCAAGTCGGAGGATGTCTTCGACAAGGTGCGCACCGAGCTGCAGTTGATGCCCGAGGTGCAGGAATGCCACCTCGTTTCCGGCAGTTTCGACTACCTGGTGAAGGCGCGCCTGGGCGGGATGGACGAGTACCGCAACCTGCTGGGCAGCATCCTCAAGAAGTTGCCGGTGCCTGCGCAGTCGCACAGCTACGTGGTGATGGAGCAGGTGAAGGAGAGCCTGGAGATTCCTGTGGGCCTTTGATTCTGCGGTGCGGTTTTGGGGTTGTGCGTCGGGGGAGCCGCGTCGGCGGGCGGTGCGCGCCGGGGGGCGCCACGATGTCGGCCCCTTCGGGGCTTCCCTGCGGTGCTCGCGGGGGCGGCCTGCACCGCGGAACTCGCTACGCTGCTTCGCAGCTACGCTCAGACAGCCGCGGTGAGTCAGATGTTGAAGCACGCAAGGTGCCCTTGCGTGCAGGCCGCCCCCGCTGCGCGCCTCGGCGACATCGAGGCGCCCCCCGGCGCGCACCGCCCGCCGACGCAGTGGGAACGGTGTGACGGTTTCTGCCCCCCACTCAGCGAACCCATCGCGCCGGTTCTGCTGGCCTTCAGCAATCGCCTTGTGCGGTTCCCCATCGCGCCTTGAGCGACCGCTTCGTGTCGGTCTCTGTCGCGGTTCAGCGATAACCGCGTTCTGGTTTCGGGCAAGCAGAGGGCCCGTTGTTCGTTCACCCCCTTTGAGCCCGGTCTGTGCTGCGCGCCGGTGGTCGCCTCTGGGCCGCCGAGGAGCGCAGTGGAGCCGGCCTGCGTGCAAGGGCACCTTGCACGCTTCAACATCTGACTCACTGTGGCTGTCTGAGCGCAGCTGCGCAGCAGCGTAGCGAGTTCCACAGTGCGGCCGGCTTCGCGAGCACCGCAGGGGAGTCGGCGCGCAGCGCCGACCGGCCCAGTGGCGGCCACCGGCGGGCAGCGCAGACCGGGCGGCCCACGCAAGACACACGGAGGACGTACGCGATCACAAGCGCGTCAGATCGCCAACTTGAGTATGGTGAAGTCATCCTCCAGCGCACCCGGCCCATGCGCCTGCCGCGCAACCTGCAGCACCCAATCCAGCTCGGACTGCCCTTCGGCCATCGGGCTCGCGAGCGTCTGCATCAGGTCTTCCGGCTTCAGCATGCTTCCGTCCGGCCGCTCCACCTCGTAGGCGCCATCGCTGAACACGAACAACCGCGCAGGCGATTGCAGCGCGCACTGCGCCTCGGCATAGCGGGCATGCGGCATCAGCCCGATGCAGGCACCGCTGGCCGGCAGCGCGCGGGCGTCGCACTCGCCGTTCGGCGGACCGCTCAGCAGGATCGGCGAGGGATGCCCCGCCGTCGCATAGCGCAGCGTCCCGCTGGTGGGCTGGTACACCCCGTACCACACGGTGCTGAACAGCTCACCGTGCCGCTCCATCGGGTAGGCGTCGTTCAGCGCGGCCAGCACCTTCGCCGGCTGGCGAAAGTCCGTGCCCGGCAGCCCTTCGGAACGCAAGGTGTTGCCCACCGCCACCGTGAGCAGCGCCGAGCCCACGCCGTGGCCGCACACGTCGATGACGTAGATCGCGAAGTGCTCGTCGTCCACCCAGTGGTAGCCGAAGGAGTCGCCCCCCAGCTCGGTGGAGGGCACGAAGCGCCAGTCCACCTCGAAGGGCTGCGTCATGGGCGCGGGCAGCACGGCGCGCACGTAGTGCTCGGCATCGCGCAGTTCCGAACGCAGCCGCTCCTGCGATTCGGCGAGCTCGCGGTGCGCGCGGGTCAGCTCCTCGTTGGCCGCTTCCAGCTGCGCAATCAGCCGCGCCTCGCGCTGGCTCAGCAGCGTCATGTCGTAGGCCTTCTGCTGCACCAGTCGCGCTTCCTCGTGCTCGGCCGTCACGTCCAGCAGCAGCACCCAAA
The DNA here is from genome assembly GCF_900114785.1 of Variovorax sp. OV329. Taxonomy (GTDB): domain Bacteria; phylum Pseudomonadota; class Gammaproteobacteria; order Burkholderiales; family Burkholderiaceae_C; genus Variovorax. Next base: position 21,839 of record NZ_FOUG01000016.1, on the reverse strand, counting down.
CCGTGCCCTCGCTCTCGTCGGCGAAGAAGTGCACGTCGGCCACGCGGCCGCTGGGCATGGTCATGGAGCGGATGAGGAAGGGCGTCTCCACCAGCGGCAGCATGCCTTCCAGCAGTGGGATCTGGTCGGAGGCCGGGCCGCCGAATTCCAGCCCGGACAGGCCGTAGTGTTCGAGGTGCCCGCCGGCCTGCACCAGCACCTGCGAGCCGTCGATGACCATGTGCGCGACCACGCGCTGCGCCTCGATCAGGGAGAGCAGCGAATCGGAAATGCGCGCAGGCAGCTCGAGCATGGCGCAACGCTCACTGCTGTTTGGCCGTCACCAGCGTGGCCAGTTCGGCAAAGCTCTCTTCCACCGAGTCGCCCGTCTTGGCGCTGGTGCGCCTGAAGGTCCAGCCCTCGGCCTCCAGCGCCTGGATGCGCTCGGGCGGCAGCGCCCAGTCGTCCACCAGGTCGGCCTTGTTCAGCAAGGCCAGAAAGGGCACCGCCCCGATCTCCGCGGTGATGCGGCCCTGGATGGAGGCAGCGGTCTCCAGCGTCTCGGGCCGCGTGCCGTCCACCACCAGCAGGTAGCCGGCGGCGCCGCGCAGATAGCTCACGCGCACAGCGGCCACCGCGTCCTCGCCGGCGATGTCCCAGATGATGAGCGCCACCTCCTCGCTGCCCACGGCCATCACCTTCTTGTCGATCTTCACGCCCACCGTGGTGAGGTAGGTGTCCGAGAAGATGGTGTCGACATAGCGGCGCACCAGGCTGGTCTTTCCGACGCCGAAGGCACCGAGCAGGCAGATCTTCTTTTGCAGCATTCGTTTTATTCGCCGGTGGTCACCACGAAGGAGACGCGCCGGTTGGCCTGCAGCTCGGCCTCGCTGGCGCCGGGCTTGAGCGGCTCCAGCGGGCCGGCGCCGCGCACCGCCAGCATAGTGGGGTCGACGCCGCGCTGGCGCATCATCGAGCGCACGACTTCCGCGCGCCCCAGGCTCAGCGCCAGGTTGGAGTTCTCCTTGCCGGTTGCGTCGGCGTGGCCGACGATGGTCACCTTCACCGGGAAGTTCAGCGTGCGCGCGACCTGGATCAACTCGCGCATTTCCGCGGCCACCGAATCGAGCGCGCTCTCCTGGTTGGGCGCCGGCCGCGCCACGTTGTTCTCGAAGTAGATGATGTGGGCCTGGATGGCGTCGTGCAGCCGCACGTAGTCGGGGTCCTGCACGTCCTGCAGCGCACTCAGGTCCACCTTGGGCGCACCGGCGGGCAGCGTGAGCAGGTAGGCGCGAGCCCTGTCCATCCAGTATTGCGGCGCGCTGCCGGTGGCAGTGATGCCGTTGGCGTCCTGCGTGAGCACGACCGAAGCTGGCGGGTTGAGCGTGGCTTGTAGCCGCTTGAGCATGATGGCCGGGTGCAGCGCCTGGTAGGGCTCCCAGCGGTTGGTGATGTGCGTCGGGTCCACCTTGGTCTTGGCCAGCAGTTCCTCGGGCCTCACTGCCAGCGGATCGCGCAGGCCGGCCACCACCCACTTGCCGTCGCGCCGGTCGGCGGCGGTCACGAGGATGCCGGGCTGCTCCTGCAGCGCGGCGATGTAGGCGTTGACGCGGCGGTGCTCGATCACCCGTTGCCCGATGTACCACCCCAGGCCCGCCAGCAGCGCCAGCGGGATCAGCCACATCAGCGGCGAGTAGCGGCGGCGCGCCTCGTTGGACTGCGACAGCAGGCAGGGCCGCAGCCGTTCGTCGACCGTTTCGAAGGGCACGGTGTCGCCGTCGAAGGCCTCCAGCGGCTCGCGCCACTGGTCGTGCACGGCGGAGAGTGCGTCGACCAGACGGTTGCGCAGCATGGGTGGCGGGTTGCCGTGGATCACCGCGGCCAGGAAGGCCTGCGGCCCTTCCTCGCACCACAGCAGCAGCTCGCCCAGCCGCAGGCTGTCGATGCCGCCTGCGCCCGACTCCTTCTCGTCGAAGGAGTCGCGCACGAAGTCCTGGATGGCCGAGAGCATGGCCGAGACCATCTGCGGGTCCTGCGTGCTCGCGTCCTCGCGCGCCACGTGCGCGAGCAGCAGGCCGTTCTTGCGGTGGACGAGGAAGAGGTGGTCGACCTGGTAGACCGCCGTGTGCCGCAGCACTACTTCGGCAAAGGTGCTGCCGGTGCGCCAGGCCTCCACCCGCCACTTCAGGCCGCGCCACGACAGGCTGTGCTTGATGGCCTGGTTGAGCGACTGCAGCGTGCCGTCCATGGTCTCGGCGATCGCCTTGCGGATGGCCGGACCCATGACCGGGTAGAGGATGTCCACCATGGTCCGCGGGTTCTTGCGGATCGAGGCCTGCGTGGCCTTCTCCACGGTGGGCGCCACCGCGTGGCCCATGCGTTCGTCCCGCGAGGCGATGGCGAAGGCGGCGGGGAGGATCGCGCCCACCGCGTTGGCGAATTCCTCCGGATCGTCGAACTTGCGCTGCAGCGCTTCCAGCGCGACGCGCTCGCGCTCGATGAGCACGCCACGCATCGCGTCCAGCCGCGGGTCTTCCGCGAGGCGGCTGGGAACCTCCTTGGCCAGCTCCGGGTTGACGCAGCGCGCCAGCTCCAACAGCAGGCCGGCCAGGCGGGCGCTCTGGTCCTCCCGCGGGGGGCCGCCGGGCTTGTCGTTCGACGAGGCCAGCGAGAGCAGGGCGCTCACGGCATCACCCCGGCGCTGCGCACCGCAATGCGAGCCCCGCACAGCCGATGGCTGCGCTCCGCATGGCGGGGAGCGGCCGGGCAGGGGCTCATGACGCGCGGATCAGGCGCCCGAGCCGTTCGTGCTCTTGGGCGCCACGTCCTGGTTCAGGCACTTGGCGATCTCGACGAACAGCCCGGCAAGCAGGTTGCGGTCGGTCTTCACGTTGCTCAGCTCGGAGAACATGCGCTCCGTGGTCGCGCGCGAGTCGTCCTGCCGGCGGCGGATCTCGTCGCGCAGGGCCTGCACCTCGTGGCTCAGCCGATCGGTGAAGTCGCGCTCCTGGCGGGCCAGCTGGTCCGAGAGCTGCGACACGCGCTTCTCCAGCGCCTGCGTGTGGTCGCGCAGGTTGCGCTCCAGCTCCTTGTCGCCGTCGGCGCGCAGGTCCTTTTCTTCGCGGAACTGGCCGGCCACCGATTCGAGCTGCTTCTTGATGGTGGCTTCCAGGTTGGTCAGGCTGCGCGCAGATTCGCCCTCCATGTCGCGCATGCGCTGGGCGAAGCGTTCTTCGAGGATGGAGAAGCGCTTGTCGTAGTCCTGCATCTGGTTGCCGAAGAGCAGTTCGCGCATCTTGTCGACGCCCGAGGCCTCGGCGCCGCCGCCGTTGGGCTTGGCACTTGCGGCGAGCGCGGCCGTGGCGGCAAGGGCGGTCTGCGTATCGATCGAAAGGGGCTTGGCTGGGGTTGCCATGTGCATCACTCCTCGTTGTGAATCGGACGGACGGGTGGCGGCAGCAGCGGCTCAGGGTGGCGCTGCCGCGTGGAAGAGAAGGGTGAGGTGGTTGCGCCCGCCTTCGTGGTGGTAGCGCAGCCCGTCGGAAAAATGCCGCACGATGGGAATGCCCCAGCCGCCGATGCGCGCGTCCTGCAGGCTGGTGGCGCGCGGCGGGGGGGCGATCTGGCGCGGATCGAACTCGGCGCCTTCGTCTTCCACTTCCAGCGCCACCGTCTCGCCCTGCCAGCCCAGCCGCAGGTGGATGCTCTGCGCGGTGTCGGGCGCGCCGTGGGTAATGATGTTGGTGACGACCTCGGTGGAGCACAGGTCGAGGTTGCGGGCCACGGCCGCCGGCAGGTGCTGGCGCTCGGCCCAGTCGTGCACCCAGGCGTTCACGCGCGCCAGCTCGCGCAACTGGCTGCCGACGATCAGGGAGGCCTCACCCTCCCCGCCGTTCGTGGACATGTCATCGGCCTTCGGTGGCGCCCGCCATCAGTGCGCTGAAGGCGGAGTCGACGTCGGGGTAGACCGGGATGATGGTGTCGATGCCCGCCATCTTGAGAACCTCGGCCACCTGGGGTTGCGGGCTGGCCAGCGCCATGCCGCCGCCGCGCTGCGACTGCGCGCGAGCGTTGATCACCAAGGTCCGGATGCCGATGGATGCCAGGAAGGAGACTTCCGACATGTCGATCACGGCCAGCAGCTTGCGGGCAGCCACCAGCGCCGAGAAGCGGTGGTCGATGTCGTGCCCGCCAAGGCTGTCCATCCGTCCGACCAGGCTGATTTTTTCGACGCCCTCAGCCAGTTGCTCGCTTCGCAGGTCCATTCGGTCTCCGCAAACTCGATGTCGATGGGGGGTGTGCTGAAACCGGTTTGCTCACCGCGTGTAGCACCTTTTTCTAGCATACGCTCAATTGTTAGCTGCGTCGACAATTGGTCCGGCGGAAAACGCCTGGCGTTCGGGCACGTTGTTCAGCGCCTCCACAAGACGGAGGACCTGGATGGGCTTGGTCAGGTAGTCGTCCATGCCGGCGGCGATGCACATCTCGCGGTCGCCCTGCATGGCGTTGGCCGTCATGGCCACGATGCGCGGGCGCTGCGACGGCGTCAGCAGGTCGCAGATGCGGCGGGTGGCGTCCAGGCCGTCCAGCTCGGGCATCTGCACGTCCATCAGCACCACGTCGTAGGGCTGGCGCTGCACCGACTCCACGGCTTCCAGCCCGTTGGTCGCCAGGTCGGCCTGGTAGCCCATCTGCTGCAGCAGCCGCATGGCCAGCTTCTGGTTCACCGCGTTGTCCTCGGCCAGCAGGATGCGCAGGGGATGGCGCTGCGCCATGCCCGGGTCCAGCTGCGGCCGCGCGGCGCTGCTCGCCGGCGCGGGCTTGGCGGGCGGCTCGTGGGCGAGCAGGCCCACCAGGGTGTCGAAGAGCTGCGACTGGTGCAGCGGCTTGGCCAGGAATGCGTTGAACAGCGCCTCGACCTTGCCCGCTTCGCGCCGGCCCAGCGAGCTGAAGAGCACCAGCGGCAAGGTCGGGTGCTGCGCGCGGATGTGCCGCGCCAGGTCGATGGCGTCCATCTCCGGCATGTGCAGGTCGAGCACGGCGAGGTCGAAGCGCTCGCCCTGTTCCAGCCAGCGCAGCGCCTCGACCGGCGACTCGGTGTCGCGCGATTCCATGCCCCACTTGCCGGTCTGCAGCGCCAGCACGCGCCTGTTGGTTGCATTGGCATCGACCACCAGGATGCGCTTGCCCTGCAGGTCCAGCTGCACGCCGGTGATGGGCGGGCGCTTGCGCGGCGGCACCTCGGCCACGGCCAGCTCCACCGTGAAGAAGAAGGTCGAGCCGGTGCCCGGGCCATCGCTCTCCACCCAGATGTTGCCGCCCATGAGTTCGGCCAGGCGCTTGCTGATGGCCAGGCCCAGCCCGGTGCCGCCGAACTTGCGCGTGATGCTCGAATCGGCCTGCGAGAAGGACTGGAACAGCCGGCTGATGCCCTGCGACGACAGGCCGATGCCGCTGTCGCGCACCGCGAAGCACAGCTTCGTGCGGCCATCGGGCAGCGGCTCGCCGCGCAGGGTCAGCACCACCTCGCCGGCCGCGGTGAACTTCACCGCGTTGGACAGCAGGTTGAGCAGGATCTGCCGCACGCGCGCCAGGTCGCCGCTGGCGCCGGGAGGCACCTCGCCCTCGAACAGGTAGACCATCTCCAGGTTCTTCTCGATGGCCCGCGTGCTCACCAGGTCCAGTGCCGACTCCACGCATTCGCGCAGGTCGAAGGGATGCGACTCCAGGTCCACCCGGCCGGCCTCGATCTTGGAGTAGTCGAGGATGTCGTTGATGAGCGTGAGCAGCGCATCGCCCGAGTCGCGGATGGTGGCGACGTAGTCCTGCTGCTCGGGGTTGAGCGGCGTGTCCAGCAGCAGCCCGCTCATGCCGATCACTGCATTCATGGGCGTGCGGATCTCGTGGCTCATGGTGGCCAGGAAGGCGCTCTTTGCTTCGTTCATCGACTCGGCAGCGGCGCGGGCCTCCTTGTTCTCGTTGACCAGGCGCACGTTCTCGATCGCGAGCACGGCCTGGTCGGCGAAGACCTTCAGCAGGTCGATCTGCCGCTGCGGCGTCTTGCCGGGCTGGGGCCAGGCGGTGGTGATCGCGCCGATGGCCACGCCGTCCTTGAGCATGGGCGCGCCGATCATGCGGCGCCGGTCGCCCGAGTTGGCCAGGCGCGGGTCGTAGCCGGGGTCGGCCCAGGCGTCGTCGGAGCTTTGCGTGCAGCGCGTGAGGATGGCGCGGCCGTTGAGCTGGTGCATGTTGGGCGGGCAGGGCCAGACCTCCCGCGCCGCTTCCAGCGCCTGCGCCGACCAGTTGCGCGTGGCCGCCAGGCGCACCTGTTCGCCGTCGTAGAGGAAGATGGCCGAGGCCGGGCCTTCGTACAGCCACATGGTGCAGTCGAGGATGGCCTCGAACACCGGCGTGACGCTGGTCTGCGACTCGCTGATGGCGCGCAGCACGTCGCTCACCGCGGTCTGGTATTCGAGCGATTCGGTCAGCTCGACGCCACGCAGCTCCAGCTGCCGCATCGCTTCCTGCGCCTCGTTGAACAGGCGCGCGTTCTGGATGGCGATGACCGCCTGGCTGGCGAAGGTCTTGAGCAATTCCCGCTCGGCCGCGCTGAAAGGGCCGAGCCGGGTGCGCTGGATGCTCAGCAGTCCGATGCCGCGGCCTTCCCAGATGAGCGGCGCCGCCAGGTTGGCGAAACTGCGGCCCAGCTGCTGGGCGTTGCGCTTGAGCGTCTTCGGCGCGGCCGGGTCCGCCAGCACGTCGGCGAACTCCAGCACCTCGCCGGTCTGGAAGCTCAGCTCCGCCTGCGTGCCCGCCAGCGGCATCGGGTAGTTCGCCTCGATGCCGGCCGCGATCTCGGCCACCCGCTGCGCGCCGACCTCGGCCAGCGCCGCCGGCGTGACCTTCCAGCGGCCCAGCGCAAGCTGCCCCTGCGGGTCCACCATCATCAAGACGAAGGAGCTGCCGTCGAACAGGCGCTCGCAGCACTCCATGATCTTGTCGAAGACCGGCCCGGGGTCGGACAGGGAGCTGCCGATGACCTGCAGCACCTCGGCGGTGGCGCTGCGATGGGCCAGCGCCTCTTGCAGCTCGCGCTGGTGCTGCCTCGCCTGGCCGGCGGCCCTGGAATCCAGGCCGTCACGCTGCCGGGCGCCGGCCAGCGCCGCTGCGCCCAGGCGCGCCAAGGCGGCCAGGCCGTCGAGGTGCGACGCTTCGTAGCGGCCGAGGTGGCCTTCAACGTCGGCATACAGATGGCCCAGCAGCTCGCCGTGCCCCACCAGCGGAGCGACCAGGCAGGAGCGCTGGCTTGCGGGCGGGGCGCCGGCGGGCCCGTGGCGCAGGCGGGGCATCTGCGCGCGGCGTGCCTCGTCCAGCCAGGGCGTGATGGCCTCCAGCAGGGCGACGGCACTCTCGCCGGGCGGAAGGCGCGCGCCGGCAGCGTGCGGGCCGTCCGCGGTCTCCAGCACCAGCATCGCGCGTTGGGCGCCCAATTGCGACACGACCTCGTCGACCAACACGGCGCAGACCTGGCCGGCGTCATGCAGCCCGGCCAGCCGCAGCGCGGCATCGATCAGGCGCGAAGGAAGTTGGGAAGACGGGGCGCGCTTCGGCCCGGCGGGCCGCGCTTGCGAGGACGGGCGGCGGGACCGGAACTCTGCCATGAGTGCCTTCACCATCAGCGGTTAGTTGCTTGGGGGACGCGACCTGCCGTGGAGTCTAGGGCGAAGGCGTCGACCCTGCACAGGGGGCAGACCTCAGTTTCCGGTCGGCAGCCCGGAGAGATGTTTCACCAGCAGCCTCGCCGCCGGCGACAGGTGCGTCTCGTCGCGGAAGCAGATGGCGAAGCGCCGCTTCGCCCATGTATCGGTGAGCGGCACGATGCGCAGCGCATCGCCCCCGCCGAAATGCTGGGCGATCTCGCGCGGCACCACCGCAATGCCCAGCCCGGCGCGCACGCAGCGCAGCGCGGCGTCGAAAGTGGAGACCACCGCCCGGTAATGCAGCGGCTGGCCGATGATGGCCGCGGCGCGCGCCAGCATGGTGTGCACCGCCGTGGAAGCGGGCAGGCCCACGTGCTCGTGCGCGAGCGTCTGTTCGAAGCTGATGCGCTTCTTCTTCGCCAGCGGATGGTCCGGGTGTGCCACCACCGCGAGGTGGTCGCTGCGGTAGGGCAGGGTCTGCAGCCCTTCCAGGTCGGCCGCGTCCCAGCACACGCCCACCGGCGCGATGCCTTCGCGGATGGCGCGAACCAGGTCCGAACTGAGCCGCTCCTCGATGTCCACGCGGATCTGCGCATGCGCGCCCTGCTGCAGGAAGGAGGCGATGTCGTCGGGCAGCGATTCGGTGATGGAGGACACCGAGGCCAGCACCCGCACCTGCCCCTTGATGCCGCGCCGGTAGGCCGCCATGTCGCGTGCCACCCGGTCGGCGCTGGCCAGCATGGCCCGCGCATGCTCCAGCAGGATCTCGCCGGCCGCGGTGGGCACCACGCCGCGGCGGTGGCGCTCGAATAGCGGCGCATGCACCTGCTCTTCCAGTTGCGCGAAGCGCTTGCTGATGGCCGAGGCGCCGATGTGCTCCTGCTCGCCGGCGCGCGCGATGTTGCGGTGCTCGCAGGCGGCGACGAAAAGGCGAAGGGTGGTCAGGTCCAGGTCGCGCATGGCTCGAGACTTTCCAAAATGGAAACGCTGAGCCGAAATATTAGCGCTTCAGCTTCCTGGAGGGACATCCTAAAGTTGGAACCAGACAGCCAGAACGGAGACCCCCGATGCCAGAGACCTTGCCCCCGCTACCCGAGCGGGTCGTCATTCGCGAAGTGGGGCTGCGCGACGGCCTGCAGAGCATCCAGACCGTGCTGCCCACCGAACGCAAGATCGAATGGATCCGCGCCGCCCATGCCGCCGGCCAGCGCGAGATCGAGGTGGGCTCCTTCGTGCCGGCTCGCCTGCTGCCACAGCTGGCCGACACGGCCGAGCTGGTGGCCTTCGCCAAGACGCTGCCGGGCCTGTTCGTCTCGGTGCTGGTGCCCAACCTCAAGGGCGCCGAGCGCGCCATCGAATCGGGCGCCGACCTGATGCTGGTGCCGCTCTCGGCCAGCCATGCCCACAGCCTGGCCAACCTGCGCAGGACGCCCGACGAGGTGGTGGCCGAGGTGGCGAGGATGCGCGCCGCGCGCGACGCCGCCGGCTCGAAGATGGTCATCGAGGGCGGCATCGGCACCGCCTTCGGCTGCACGCTGCAGGGCCGCGTCGAACCTGCCGAGGTGCTGCGCTGCATGCAGGCGCTGCTCGACGCCGGTGCCGACCGCGTGAGCATCGCCGACACCGTCGGCTACGGCGGCCCGCGCGAGGTGCGCGAGCTCTTCGAGCAGGCACGCCGCATTGCCGGCGACAGCTTCTGGTGCGGCCACTTCCACGACACGCGCGGCCTGGCGCTGGCCAACGTCTACGCCGCCATGGAGACCGGCGTGGCGCGCTTCGACGCCACGCTGGCCGGCATCGGCGGCTGCCCGCATGCGCCGGGCGCGAGCGGCAATGCTTCCACCGAAGACCTCGCCTTCATGCTCGCCACCATGGGCGTGAAGACCGGCCTGGACATCCAGGCCCTGCTGGCGCTGCGCGCCCAGGTGGCCGGCTGGCTGCAGGGCGAGACCTTGCACGGCACGCTGTGGCGCGCCGGCCTGCCCAAGACGCTGGCCGCCGAGGCCGCCTGATCCCTCCTCACATCGCAAGCCACATGAACAACGACGAACCCACCTTGCCGCTGGCCGGCATCCGCGTCCTCGAATTCACCCACATGGTGATGGGCCCCACCTGCGGAATGATCCTGGCCGACCTGGGCGCCGAAGTCATCAAGGTCGAGCCGCCCGGGGGCGACCGCACGCGCAAGCTGCCGGGCCTGGGCATCGGCTTCTTCCGCAGCTTCAACCGCAACAAGAAGAGCGTGGTGCTGGACATCACCAGCGAGGAGGGCCGCGTGACCGCCGCCGAGCTGGCGGGCCAGTGCGACGTGGTGCTGGAGAACTTCCGCCCCGGCCTGATGAAGGAACTGGGCCTGGACCACGAGACCCTGTCCAGGCGCTTCCCGCACCTGATCTACGTCAGCCACAAGGGCTTCCTGCCCGGCCCCTACGAAAAGCGCCTGGCGCTGGACGAGGTGGTGCAGATGATGGGCGGCCTCTCGTACATGACCGGCCCGGTGGGCCGGCCGCTGCGCGCAGGCACCTCGGTCAACGACATCATGGGCGGCATGTTCGGCGCCATCGGCGTGCTGGCCGCGCTGCGCGAGCGCGACCGAACGGGCAAGGGGCAGGAAGTGCAGAGCGCGCTGTTCGAGAACTGCGTGTTCCTGAGCTCGCAGCACATGCAGCAGTTCCTGATGACCGGCGAGCCACCGCCACCCATGCCATCGCGCGTGTCGGCCTGGAGCGTGTACGACGTGTTCGCGCTGGCCGGTGGCGAGCAGCTGTTCATCGGCGCGGTCAGCGACAAGCAGTTCGCCACGCTGTGCCGCGTGCTGGAGCGCACCGACCTGCTGGCGCGCCCCGAGTACGTCGACAACGCGGCCCGCGTGGCGGTGCGACCGCAACTGCTGGCCGAGCTGGGCGCCATCCTGGCCGCGCATCGCAGCGACGAGCTGGCGCCCAAGCTGGAAACGGCGGGCATTCCCTATGCGCCCATCGCCCGCCCCGAGCAGCTGGTGGACGACCCGCACCTGAAGGAAAGCGGCGGCCTGGCGCCCATGCAGACCGACGACGGCGGCAGCACCAGCGTCGTGCTGCTGCCGCTGTTGATGGGCGGACGCCGCCCCGGCGTTCGCATGCCGCTGCCCAAGGTGGGCGAGCACACCGAGGAGATCCTCGGCGCGCTGCGGCCGAAGCTGCACGCTGCCTGAGCCTCGTCCTGCACAACATACGAAGGAGACAAGAGACATGAACACGCTGGATCACTTCACGCTGAACCGCCGCAGCCTAATCGCCCTGGGCGCGGCCTCGCTGGCCGGTGCCTCGCTGCCCGCGTTCGCGCAGACCGACAAGCCGGTGCGCCTGGTGCTGCCCATCAGCGCCGGCTCGGGCGTGGACACCATCGCCCGCGCCGCCTCGCCGGCGTTGACCAAAACGATGGGCCAGCCGGTGGTGATCGAGAACCTGCCGGGGGCGGGCGGCATCACTGGCGCAGCGACGGTGGCCAAGGCCGCGCCGGACGGCAGCACGCTGGGCCTGTTCTCCAACAACCACGTGATCAATCCGGCTGTCTACAAGAAGATGCCCTTCGACGCGGTCAACGACTTCACGCCCATCAGCGTGATCGGCGCGACGCCGCTGGTGCTGGTCGCCACGAAATCACTGCCGGCAAACAACGTGAAGGAGCTGATCGCGCTGCTCAAGGCCAAGCCGGACGACTACAACCTGGCTTCGTCCGGCAACGGCACCATCATCCACCTGGCCGGCATGCTCTTCCTGGACCAGGCCGGCGTGCAGGCGCGGCACATCCCCTACAAGGGCACCGGCCCGATGGTGACCGACATCATCAGCGGCCAGGTGCAGTTCGGCGTGGTCGCGCTGCCGGCCATCCAGTCGCACATCAAGAGCGGCTCGGTGAAGGCCATCGGTTTGTGCGGCGCCACGCGATCGCCGGCGGCGCCGGAGATTCCCACCATCGCGGAGCAGGGCTTGCCGAACTACGACGTGGAGGGCTGGTTCGCGGTGGTCGGGCCGGCCAAGCTTCCCGCGGCCGAGGTCAAGCGCGTGCACGATGCTTTCGTGAAGGCCTTTGCCATGCCCGACGTGGTGGACGCGATGAACAAGCAGGGCAACATCGTCAAGCCCAGCTCGCCGGAGGATGCCGCGAAGTTCTTCCGCAGCGAGGCCGCGCGCTACGCGGACCTGGCGAAGAAGGCGAGCATTTCGCTCGACTGAGCGAGGGCACGCCGAGGGCGGGGCCTTCCAGGGCCCTCAGGCGCCGGGAACGCACACCATGGCGATGCTGATCCAGACGCCCAGGCTGAAGTAGGGCGTCAGCCAGAGCGCATCGGCCTTCCAGGCCGCCCAGCTGCCGCTCGGGACGCGGCGGTGCCAGGCGTCGTGCGCGCCCTGGTCCAGGCGCATGTAGGCCTGCCCGCGCGCGCGGCCGTGCTGGTAGCGGCGCCAGTACATCGGCACGTCCACGCTCAGGACATAGGCGACGAAGCACATCGAGCCCAGGATGCCGAAGATGGCCAGGGACCGGACCCAGCCGCTGCTGTCCAGGGCGATCACGCCCAGCAGCGCCGCCATCCAGGAGAAGCCCGCCGCCCAGAGCATGGACTCGACCGCCTGGGTGATGTGATTGAGCGTCAGCACGCTGTGCCAGCAGAAGCCCTGGGCCACCACCATGAAGACGGGGACCACCCACGCGGCCATCTGTACCCAGGGCATGGCTGCATGCACGCCCAGCTGATGGACCAGCAGCCCCAGCTGCATCGCAAAGCAGATCTCGGCGACCGTGGCAGCGGCGCGGCCCAGGAAGATGCTGGACAGGCGCGTGTCCACGACCACGAGCCGCTCGAGGTCCACCCGGGGAAACATCGAGCGGTAGGCGCAAACGAGCACGTACACCCCGGACAAGGCCAGCTGCAGTTCCCCATGGACACCACTGGCACGCCCCAGGTGCCAGACGGCCAGCCAGAGGCAGACATTCAGCACGGCCAGCGCGCGAAGCGTCCGCCACCACGACAGCACCTGTGCGTCGGCTTGGACGAGCGCGGCCGAAAAATTGTGACGAGGAGATGACACGGGAGGGGGAGGGTAACCGCGAGGGGATTGCAGAGGCAAGGCCTTCGCACTTGGCAGCGGGTCGTTCGAGTGGGATCGAGCGGGCTTATTGATTCCTCGGACGACAGGGCGTTCGATGCGAGCGGTGGAATCCGGAAAGGCTTCGCGGCACTCGAGCTGCAATCAACGGCTTGTGCGGCACCGCGCGCCGCGGTAGCCTCCCGACGGGCAGGTCCCTGGGTGCAACCCGGAGGTGCAGATGGAAGCCTCGCTTTCGCGTCTTCGCAGCAAGCTTGAGGAGGTGCAGCGCACCGTCGAGGGCTCGAGGTTGTCCTGGGCGCGCGAGTCGGCCTTCGACTTCGCCGAGCGACTGGGGCAGGTGCTTGATCTCTTCGAGGAAATCGACGCCCTCATCCTCAAGCGCCATGCCGATCCGGCCTCGCTCGAGCCTTTGCGCGCACTGATGTCGGACCAGCTGGGGCGGATCAACGAGCTCCTGGAGTTGGAGCTCGCGCCAGCACTTGCGGCCGAGGATCGGGCAGCAGCCATGCCGGTCGTGGCCGCCTTGGACACGGCGATCGCCCAGACCGAGGAAACCTGGTCGGCGATCCAGTCGGCGGCCGGCGGGTCGCTTTAGGCGGCGTTGGCTCGGGTGGCGGCTGGCCAGCCGGCGCGCCAGAAAAAGAGCGCACTTCACCCTGCGCGCAGTCGAGCTGCTTCGGCCAAGCAGGCAATGGAGAACCCCACTGGCCGTGTGCAGTGCTCACGCCGAAGGGTCTTGCAGGCCGACGCCGCTGCTTGTGGGTTGTCGTCGCATGCTTTACGCTTTGGCTCGAACAACGACGTGGGCACATTGCCGCAGATCCGATCGAGAGGGAATGAATGCAGTACTGTTCTTCTTCCATCGTCGGCGCGTTTGCCATGACGCTGGCGGCGTGCAGCCAACCGACGCCAGGCCCGTCGATCGGTGTCGGCAATCCTTATCCGGTGAGTAACTACGTCTGCGACGGGACGCGATTGGCCGTGCGCTTGAAGGGCGAAAGCGCCTCGGTCTCCGTTGACGGTGCGGCTGCCGTCGATCTTCCGGCGATGGGAGACTCTGGGACCAGGTTCTCTAACGGGCGCCAAACGCTGATCATCGACCAGGGCCGCATGTCGTGGGCAATGGGACGCGCCATGCCGGTTGCGTGCACCGGCGGCTGATTCATCGCAGGTGCTCGCTCTTCTGCTGAGGTGGTTTGCAGGCAGAGCCAACCTTGGAGCCCTCGAGCTTTTCCACGACAAGGTGTTCACGCGCCGGACCCTCCATCGGCTTTCGCATCTCGAGCCTTCCTTTGAGACTGACGAGAAGGGGCGCTTTCGGCTGCAACTTTGAGTTCAGGTAAGCCTTTTCCATCGCCGCGTAGTCTTCTTCCATGGCGACTGGCCACCGCCTTCCTGACGCGCAATCAGTGAATACTGCGGAATCGGCGAAGTACACGAACTCCCCGCGCCACGCTATCGTTCGTTCGCCAGCTTGAGTCGCGACGGAAAGTGACGGTGCGAGGAATGCCGCGGCGACAACGATAAGGTCTCGACGACGTTCAAGCGTGGGCATCCTGTCCTCCGTGTCCGTGCGGAGCCAATCATCGCACTTGGCAGGCGATGCAGCGCGCGAGCATGTGTTGATATGGCGCGGGATTGCCTTGCCAGACTGGATGAAACCAGGCGGTGCTGCAGCGGACCTAGGGGTGACTCAAGCGGTTGATTGGCGAGTACTGGTTCTGGCAGTTGGGCGGCGATTGCGGTCCTCTGAACTCGCTGGGTTGGACGACTGCAAGCTAGCGCGCTGCAGACTTTCGCAGCCGCTGCGACGTTGCTCGGAAAAACATCCCCCAAAGAGAGGATGATGACCGTCTGCCCGATCAACAAGATCGGCGTGTCAATCATTGACCAGACAGGTGGAAGACATGAGCAACTCGAATCGAGAGATCGTGGTGTCGTTCTTTAACCAGGTTTGGGAAGCCGGGGATGAAGCAGCGATCGATCGCCTCATGGCGCAGACTGCGAAGATTCACGGGCTACCGTCCCCAGATGGAGGACCGATCTTCGGACCCACTGCGTTCAAGCCGTTTGTTCGGCAGTTCCGGCAAGCCTTCCCCGATTTGAAGATCCGTGCGCTTCACATAGTGTGCGAAGGAAACCTTGTCGTGTATCACTGCAACGTGACGGGCACGCATCTTGGGCCAGATCTGGGCGTATCGCCCAGCGGTTCGAAGTTTGAGATGGAGGGGGTGGTGATTGCAGCCATCGAAGGAGGCCAGATCCAGGAAGGCTGGAACTGCTTCGACTTCATGTCGTTGTATCAACAGATCGGAATGCTCCCACTACTATCTGGGGGTTGAGCGCCGGCTACTGGAGCGGAGGCCGGACTACGGGACTGCAGCGAAAGCTGTCCTTCCCTGCTCGCGAGGCGAGCGCCCGCAATCCGGTGCATTCCTGTCATTGCCGTCGCCCACGCCGGTTGGCCAAGTTCAGAAGTCGCGTTAGGGCCCAGGGAAGCCACTCGGCCACTTGCTAGGCCGTCGCTCCGGCCATCGGTAGGTTACAAACCACGATTCGCAACCAGGCCGCTGAGCCAGATAGGGCGAGCCCACTATGACCAACAAGTCGACCGGAGTCACTACAACAGAGAGAATGCTCGCTGATTTCTGCGAGCGGTCTTTCCTGAAGCTCTGGAGCTATCCAAATCCGTACAAGGACGACGGCCATGAGCTGTGCGACCTGCTTGCCGTATTTGACAACGACGTCTTCATCTTCTTCGACCGCGAGGCCGCGCTGCCCGACGATCCCGATAAGGATGCCTTGGTCCTCTGGGACCGCTGGAAGCGCAACGTTATCGACCGCCAAGTAAAGACCGCGCATGGAGCAGAGCGGTACATCCGCAGCGGCCGGACAATCTTCCTAGACGGAAAGCGAGAGAAGGCGTTTCCCTTCGAGTTCGACAGGAAACTCGTCGCCGTCCACAAGATCATCGTTGCTCACGGAGCCAAGGAAGCCTGCGAGCGCGCATCACCGCAAAACGTTTACGGCAGCCTCGCCATTACCTATGCCCAAAGCGACGGTGGGCCATCTGCACCTTTCCACATCGAGATTGATAAGCGAAACCCCGTCCACATACTCGACAGCCACAACATGCCGATCGTGTTAAGCGAGTTGGACACTGTGAGCGACTTCGCGACCTACCTACGCGAGAAGGTGCGCGCCGCCTCAGCGCTGGACTACCTGAGCTACTGCGGGGAAGAAGATCTACTTGGCCACTATCTGCTTAACTACGACGACACAACGAAGCGTCAAGTCATCGGATCAACCAAGCAGGAGCTGACCGGCGTAATGATCGGTGAGGGAGAGTGGCGCGGGTTCTCTCATAGCGGTGTCTACAAGAATACGAAGGAAGAGGATCGCATCTCCTACTTCTGGGACGAGCTAATCCAGCGCACCTGCCAAAACAGCGTCGACGGAACGCTTGGCGGTAACTCCGACATTCTGCGCGGGCAAAGTGCCATCTACGAGATGGTGAAAGAACCGCGCTTCATGCGACGCGGCCTCGCCGACAAGATGCTGACCGCCGTCGAGCGGTTCCCGGACACCGGATCCTTTACGCGGCAGGTCACCCTTCTTCCTTCGTTCGAGAAGAACGTCGCCTACATCCTTCTGCAACTCCGCGTGCCCGAGCCGCTCCGATCCGAGCCAGATTTCCGCGAAAAGCGACTGGCAATCCTGGAGATCGCGTGCGGCGCTGCGAAGAACAAATTCCCGGACCTGGTGAAGGTCATCGGGATTGGAATCGAAGCGCCAAAGTTCTCAGACGGCACCAACGCGGAAGACTTTATCCTGATGCCGTGTCAAACCTGGACTGCGGAGCAACGAGCTTATTACACGGAGCTGAACAAGAACTGGAACTTCTTTGAGACTCCGGACTTGAAGCAGCACGAGGACCGGATTACTCAGTTCGTACAGCCTCCCCGTGTCAGCAAGCGCGCGACGGACAAGAAGGTCGGCCGCAATGATCCGTGTCCATGCGGCTCGGGCAAGAAGTACAAGAAGTGCCACGGCTAGCGATGCGGTGCCGGAGCCTGCCGCCTGCCGAGTGACCGGTTTGCGACACATCCTCTTCCTGGCCGGACTGAGCCGCGGGACCGCAGCGTTTGCGGTCGTTCGCCATGAAGAGCCTGAATGACTGTAGTCCGACGGTCTCCGCCCATGCCCAACGGCCGTACGCGTCCGGCAAAGGCATCTTGACGACGTACGCTTGCCAGAACATGGCGGGCAGCTAGCGCGATCAGTTCAGCTCGCATCTACTGCAACCTCGGGGATTCCAACCGCTCAAGCTTGTTGCGTACCACGAGGCGCATAATGGGGCGATCTGCACGTCAGCCCTCTTAGTGCCTCTGCTGACACCAACGCGCAGTCTTTCCGCCAAGCACTTTTCACGAATGCTTGCATGGATCGATTTGCTGCTGTTCTTCTCTCCCGGCCCACCGCTGAACTCATCGCGGAATGCAGAGCGACCATCCGCCGCTCTCAGATCGCACGCCATGAAATGGCAGCAACCCGTAGTGAGACTGTTGAGTTGCTGGCTTTTGTGCGCGACAGCCTTCGACGGCTGCGTACGGTCGGCTATTTCACAGTTTATCGAGGACCGCAAGGCATCCGGCTTCGTGAATAGAGCACTCAAACGCCAGGGAGTCACGGGACGATGATCGCTCAAGTAGCGTCATCACCTCTTCGTATGCGTCTAGTCACCTTGCGCCGAGCGGGCGAGCGTATAGCCAGTGACTGCGCTCAGTCAGACGGCTTCCAGCGGTGCGGCAGCAGGTCTTCAATTCGGCTGGCCGATTGAGTCGGCAGCCGCTCGAGCACGTTTTTGAGATACGCATAGGGCTCGTGCCCGTTGATGCGCGCTGAGTGCAGCAGGCTCATGATCGCCGCCGTCCGCTGACCCGCGCGCAGGCTGCCGGCGAACAGCCAGTTCGATCTACCCAGAGCGATCGGTCTGATGTGGTTCTCCACCCAGTTGTTCGAGATCGGCACGTCACCGTCATCGACGAAGTGCGTGAGCTCGCCCCAGCGCTTCAGGCTGTAGTCAATAGCCTTGATCGTCGCGGAACCCGGCGGCACCAGTTGGCGCTGCGCCACCAGCCAGCGGTGGAACACGGCAAGCACCCGCCGCGACTTGCGCTGCCGTATTCGTCTTCGCTCTTCGGCCGGCTTGTTCTCGATTTCGCGCTCGATGCGGAACAGGCTTTGATGGAAGCGCAGTGCCTGGCGCCCCACCTCACTACTGTGGTTGGCCCATAGTTCGTGGAACTTCCTCCTCGCGTGCGCCATGCACTGCGCCGAGGTCACTCCCTTGTCGAAGCAAGCTCGGTAGCCGCTGAACCCGTCGGTGACGAGGGTGCCCTTCCATGCGCTCGGGGTTTCCAGCTGCAGGAACTCGCGGACGTTCTCCCCGCTGCGTGTCTCGCTGAACTCGAACACCACCGCCTTCGTCGGGTTGCCGCTCGGGGTGCAGTAAGACCACATATAGGCTCGGTGTGTCTTGCCGTTGCCCGGCTTGAGCATCGCCACCGGTGTCTCGTCGGCGTGCAGCACCGCGTGTCTGCGCAGCTCGTCGGCCAGCGCCTGCACCAGCGGTTGGAGCTGCGCGCCGCACTCGCCCACCCACTGCGCGAGCGTCGAACGGGCGATCAGGTGACCGGCGCGCTCGAAGACCGCCTCCTGGCGGTACAGCGGCATGTGGTCCAGGAACTTGGCTACCAGCACCTGGGCCAGCAGGCCCGTAGTAGGGATGCCTTTGTCGATCACATGCGCCGGTACGGCAGCTTGCACGAGCGTCTCGCAGTGGCGGCAGACCCATTTGCCGCGCACGTGGCGCTCCACCGTGAAGACGCCGGGCTGGTAGTCGAGCTTCTCGGCCACGTCTTCGCCCATGCGCTGCATCTGGCAGCCGCAACCGCACACCGTGGACTCGGGCTCGTGGTGCACGTCGCGTCGCGGCAGGTACGGCGGCAGTGCCTGCCGCTTGGGCGTCTTCTTGCCAGCCTTGTCACCGGGAGCATCGCCGTCGGCACCCAGCCTCTTGATCTCCCGATAGAGCTCGGCCAGGTCTTCGTCCAGCGTTTCCTCCAGCAGGCTCTTCTGCTCGGCGCTGCCGGCGAACTTCTCGCTCGTCGCGGCAAACTTCATGCGCTTGAGCACCGCCACTTCGTGGGTGAGCTTGTCGATGAGCGCCTGCTTGAACGCCGCGTCACGCTCGCGCTGCTCGATCAACGTGTCCTTGGCGCGTAGCTGCTCGTCGCGCGCGGCCACCTCGGCCATCAACGACAACATCGCCTGCCGCACCTGCGGGTCCAAGGCTTCCAGCTGCTGCGCGCTGATCATGGAGTGTGATCGTCTCGCACCCCTGCGCCGATCACATCGGCATATCCAGCAATTGCCAAGCCTCGAGGGTCTTGGCTCAGATCACGCGGATGATGCCGGCTTCTCCCAAGCGCTGCCACGGCAGGCCCAACACCAGCGCATCGAACTGCGTTCGGCTCAGACTTAGGGTATGCGCGCTGTCACTCGACCAGACGAACTTGCCCGCGTTAAGTCGTCGGGCAGCCAGCCACACGCCGATGCCGTCATGCACGAGGACCTTCATGCGGTTGGCTCGCCGATTCGCGAACAGGTAGGCGTGATGCGGACGGGCTTCGCCGAACACCTTCACCACGCGGCCCAATGCCGCCTCAGTGCCGGCGCGCATGTCCAACGGTTCGACCGCCAGCCAGATGACGTCGATGCGAATCACCGCAGCAACTCGCGCAGCCACGTGCCGCACTCGGTGGCTAGTGCCGCCGGCCAGGTCACCACGACGGTCGTGGAACCTCGCCTGGCTTCCATGCGAATCTCGCTCGCCGGTGTGACCGGCGCAGGCAGTTGCACGGGCACGAAGGACGACGACGCGGCCCCAGAACTGGGCAAAGCCTTGCGAGCGGTGCCTTCCGCCATTCCGCCAGGCGACCCCTCCACGTCACGCACCCAGCGGCGCAGAAGGTTTGCGTTGATGCCCAGCGCCATCGCCACGGATGCCATGGAGACACCGGGCTGGGCGGCTGAAGCGACCGCATGGGCCTTGAATTCGTCGCTATGTAAACGGCGACGTCGCCGGTCCCCCGACGCCTGAGGAGCAATAGTGTGCACGTGTCCACCAACAGTCGTAGTGGATACGAGCATCCTTTGCTCCGAAGCCGCATTCAAGATGGGTTTGCCGGACGCATACCAACGGCCTGCCCTATTGCCGGCGAACGAAGTCGAGTAAGGGCCCCGGGGGCAATAGTAGTCACGCTACAGCGGCGCGACGGGGGCGGTTCAGTCGCTAAGGTCGCGGCGCCGCGGGCGACTGGGTGATCGCGTCATTGCGCCAGCTCAACGGGCGACTCCCGCGCCTCCACTTCATCCTTCGCGGCTTCCAGCACACGTGCAGGGTCGGCTACCCGCATTCTCGAAACACGCCTACTTTGGAAATTGAGACTTGCGTGTGCTCTCGAGAAATCAAGTCAATGACAAGCTCAGCTTCAAAGTAGAGGCGCTGAATCACATCCATGCTGGTGATCTCTCCATCCACTTGAACATTGACAAAGTGCTCGCTGAAAGCCGCCGCGTTTGCAGGGAAATCTGCGCTCGGGACTTGGATCGTCCATACGACCGATAGGAGCTCAAAGGCATACGAGACGACAGCCGACTGGTCCTTTGTGCGCACAGAAAGTATCTCTGGATCTTCCAACCCCTGGAAATCCTCAACGGTGACAGCCCGCACAGACTCTAGCCATCCTTGTGATGCATCGAACTCGGATAGAAATCTCTGTTGTACGGCTGCAAGCGGCAGCGCCTCCAGATATGTTACGGCCGCATCAAGGGCCTCCGTCTCTAGTTCGTCACCCCATTGCTCCTCGAACTGTTCTACCTCAGCTTCACTCAACAGTATTTCGCCGTCGAGATTAGTTCTTTGAATTGCGCTTGGATGGACCGACTGGGCAAGAAGATCCATTTCCGCTGACGACAGATCCATCACAATGTCGCCAGTCCTGCGACGCTTGATCTTTCCCTTGATTCGTACAAATCCTGAGTTCTTTGCAGAGAACAAGCTGATTGCGCCACGATTCACTAGAGGACGAACCGCACTTTTCACTTTTAGACGCAGGGCATCCCAGATCAGGGTGACATAGGTCGGCCCGCCTTCAAACGACGACGAGACAATGCCTGCGAGGTCACCGTTTGAGTTCACCACTGCACCGCCGCTCATTCCGCCAACCGTGTCCATAGCAACCTCGATGCACGGCGACGGAAGACGTTCACCGCGACCATCCGGGAATGCAGCCGTAACGAGCCCCGATGAGACGTAGGGAATGACTCCGGCGACCGTCCCGTCAACCCTTCCGTGGCGATAACCGAAGGCCCACAGGCGATCATTTACTAGAGGAAGTGCTATGTGCAGCGGGGCAAGCATGAGAGGGCGGCGCTCTTGCGCATCTGAGTTCAGAGTACAACTCACTAGCGTCAGGTCAGAACGTACCTTGCGCTCTTGGCTGAAGGCACTTGGGCCAACCAGATTCGTCGCATCGATTGGAAGCCACGCGCGAGCGCCATCCGGCAAGAACGTGAGAAATACCGGCCCACTTTCTGTGGATGGAAACTCATCGAGCACGTGGGTGGCAGTGAGCAAAAGTCCTGGCCCAATCATCACTCCGCTTCCTAGAACGGTCGTCGCGTGATCATTCATCTGCGCCACGGCGACCAATGCGTCTCCAGCCTCGTGAAGCGCTCCCATAGGGCCTATACCGTCCTGGTCGGTGTAGATCGCAGTACGCCAGGATCGTTCAAGTTCATCTAGTGCTGGATTTGCGGGAGTGATGAGTACGGCGAGTGGTTGACTGCTTTTCATGGTCAAAATCCGATGAAGAACCGATTGTTGAGCGCCCAAACCGGTGCCGCGTAAGCGGCTGGCCGTCCCATGGTTGACGGGCGGACGAGGATCGCTGCGGTAGCGGCGCGTGCTCAGCGCGCGGGGTGCCAGTTGTGCGGAAGC
>NZ_FOUG01000012.1 GCF_900114785.1 Variovorax sp. OV329 | reverse complement strand
GCGCCGGTGCTCAAGAAGATCAACGATGCGCTGAAGGTGGCCCTGAAGGACCCGGACTTCATCAAGAAGCAGGAAGGCCTGGGCGCGGTGGTGGTGAGCGACAAGCGCGTGGAGCCGGCCGAGCACAAGAAGTTCGTGCAGGCTGAGGTCGCGCGCTTCGGCCCGGTCATCAAGGCCGCCGGCGTCTACGCCGACTGATCGATCTCCAGCCCCGCCGGGCTGATCAGGCCGCCGCGCCCTCGTGGGCCCGGCGGCTTTTTTGTACCTGGTGCTCGCGCCGAGCTCCCGCATCCGGATGCATGGGGCGCAGGTACTCGTGCAGCGCGAAGGCGGCCGCGCCCACCGCCGGCGCCAGCGCGCCGTAACGCGCGGCGCGCAGTTGCGGCGCAGGCATGGCGGCGGCGTCGGCGAATCGCTCCACCGTCTGCATGGCCGCCTCCAGCAGTTCGGGATGCGCGGCGCAGCATTCGCCCCCCACCACGATCACCTTCGGATTGAAGGTGACCCACAGGTTCTGCAGCAGCACGCCCAGGAAGGCACCCGCGCGCGCCGGATCGGCGTCGGGCCGGTTCAGTGCGCGGGCGCCGAAGAAGGCCTCGGCACAGCCAAGCCGCCCGCAGGAGCAGCGCGGCCCGTCCACCTGCAGGATGGTGTGGCCGATCTCGCCGGCCATGCCCTGCGCGCCCACGAAGAGGCGGTCGTTGAGCACGATGCCCGCGCCCACGCCGAAGTCGCAGTTGACGAAGACCAGCGGGTCTTCGCCCTCGCCTTCGGGCGCGAACTCGTATTCGCCCAGCGCGGCCGCGTCGGCCTCGTTCTGCAGTTGCACCGGCACCGTCGGCACGCCGGCCGTCGCGAGGGCGGACATCAGGAGCGGCATCAGGTCCACGTTGCGCCAGCCCAGGTTGGGAGCGAAGCGCACCAGGCCGCTGAGGTCGTCCACCGCGCCGGGCACGCCGATGCCGATGCCCGAGAGCGCCAGCCCGCGCTGCGCCAGTTGCGCATGGGCGCGCGCCACCATGGCCGCGGCCTGGCGGCAGGCTGCAGCGGGGGCCCCATCGTCCAATGCCTCGGTGGCCGAGCACAGCAGCTCGCCCTGCAGCGACACGCCCACCACGCGCAGCACCTCCACGCCAATCTCGATGCCGATGAGCGCGCGCACGCCGACGTTGATGGCCAGCGGCGTCGAGGGCCGGCCCAGACCGTCGCCCGCCATGGTCGCGCCCGACTCGCACAGCCAGCCGTCGTCCAGCAGCTCGCGCACCAGCAGGCTCACGGTTGACTTGGTGAGGCCGCTTTCCTGCGCCAGCCGGGCCCGAGACAGCCCCGGCTGCGCGCGCAGGAGGCGCAGCAGCACGCTGCGGTTGATGCGCTTGACCAGCTGCTGGTCGCCGGTGGTCTTCATGCGCCCTCGCCCGTCATTCGGCGCGCACGGTCTGCGCCTTGCCCTCGGGGCGCTTGCCCGCAATGATCATCCCGAGCACCTCGTCCTCGGTCACGTCCTCGGTGCGGTAGGTGCCCACGAGCCTGCCGTTCTTCATCACCGCCAGGCGATCCGACAGGCCGAACACGTCGGGCATGTCGTGGGTGATGAGGAAGATGCCCACGCCGTCGGCCTTGAGCTGTCGCACCAGGTCGCCGACCATCGCCGTTTCTTCCGGGCCCAGCGCGGCGCAGGGCTCGTCCATGATCAGGATGCGGGCGTTGAAGTACAGCGCCCGCGAGATCGCCACCACCTGCCGCTGCCCGCCCGACAGGCGCCGCACCGGCACGCGGATGTTGGTGAAGTTCTTGTTCAGCCGCTGGAAGACCTTGCGCGCCTGCACTTCCATGAAGTGGTCGTCCAGCGTGCGCCAGGGCGTCATCTTCTCGCGGCCCAGGAAGAGGTTGGCCACCGAGTCCAGGTTGTCGGCCAGCGCCAGCGTCTGGTAGATGGTCTCGATGCCCTGCGCCTGCGCCTCGGAAGGCGTGCGGATGTTCACCGGCTGCCCGGCGATCACGACGTCGCCGGTGTCGATGGGATAGGCGCCGGCCAGCATCTTCATCAGCGTGGACTTGCCCGCGCCGTTGTGGCCCAGCAAGGCCACCACTTCGCCGGGATGCAGGTTGACCGAAACACCATCGACCGCCTTGATGCCGCCGAAGCTCTTGTGGATGTCGCGCAGCTGCACGAGGGGAGTCGTCACCTCAGTTCTCCCCGAACTTGCGCCGGTACAAGACGTCGAACACCACCGCGGCGATCAGCACCTGGCCGATGATGACCATGCGCCGGCCGATGGGCACGTCCAGCAGCAGCATGCCGCTGTCCAGCGACTGCATGATGAGCGCGCCCAGCACCGAGCCGAAGATGGAGCCGCTGCCGCCCGCCAGCGCCGTGCCGCCGATGACTGCGGCCGCGATCACGTACAGCTCCATGCCGGTGCCCAGCGAGTTGGTGCCGGCGTTCAGGCGCGCGATGGACACGATGGCCGCCACCGTCACCAGCACCGCCAGCAGCGCGAACAGCATCAGCGTCACGCGCTTGACCGGAATGCCTACCAGCGCCGCCGCGTCGGGGTTGCCGCCCATGGCGAAGACGTAGCGGCCGAAGCGCGTGCGGTGCACGATGAAGGACAGCACCACCGCCACCACGCCCCAGATCAGCACCGGGATCGGCAGGCCCTGGGCCTCGTCCTTGGACGGGATGCGGTAGCTGTTCATCACCCACGCGAAGGCGAACACCACCACGATCGGCGCGGCCAGCAGCGCCAGCTCCAGCCACAGCGCCTCCACCGGCATGCCGTGGCGCTGGCGCGCGCGCCGGCGCTGCACCATGCGCACCGCCAGCACCGCTGCGACGAAGACCGCCAGCACCCAGGTCCAGGTGGTGCCGATGCCTCCGTCGTAGCCGCCGCCCAGGCGCTGGAAGAACTCGTCGTTCACCGGCTGCGTCTTGCCGTCGGCCACCAGGAAGGCGGCGCCGCGAAAGGACATCAGCCCGCCCAGCGTGACCACGAAGGAAGGCACGCCCAGCACTGCCGTCAGCCAGCCCTGGTAGATGGACACCAGCAGCGCCACCGCCAGCCCCGCCAGGCAGGCCGTCGGCCACGACCAGCCCGAGGTGTACTGCAGGTAGGCGATGAGCACGCCCACGAAGCCCATCACCGAGCCCACCGACAGGTCGATGTGGCGGGCCACGATGATCAGCACCATGACGGTGGCGACGATGCCCACCACCGCCGTCTGCTGCGCCACGTTGTAGAGGTTTTCGGGCGAGAGGAACACGCCGCCCGAGAGGATGTGGAAGCCGATGCCCAGCGCCGCGAGCAGCACGCACATCAGCAGGAGGCGCAGGTCGATGCCGACCCGCCGCCAGACCGGCAAGTTCTGATTCATGGCGATAGGCGCGCGCCGGAGCGCGGCGCAGTTACTTGCAGGCGGCGGGCGCCTTGTCGGCTGCGACGCCCTTGCACAGCTCGTCCTTCTTGATCCAGCCGGCCTTCACCACCACGTCCAGGTTGTCCTTGGTGATCGGCACCGGCGTCAGCAGGCGTGAGTCCAGCGCGATCTTCTTCTCGCCACCGCTCCACTTGGCCGACTTGGCCACCGGCTTGCCGCCAGCCAGCGACACGGCGGCCTCGGCCGCTTCCTTGCCCAGTTCGCGCGAGTCCTTCCACACCGACACCGTCTGCGTGCCCAGGGCCACGCGGTTGAGCGCGGCGAAGTCGGCGTCCTGGCCCGACACCGGGATGCCGCGGATGCCCTTGGCGCTGAGTGCCGCCACCACGCCGCCGGCGGTGCCGTCGTTGGCCGCCACCACCGCGTCCACCTTGTTGGCGTTCTTGGTGAGGATCTGCTCCATGTTCTTCTGCGCCACCTCGGGCTTCCAGCCGTCGGTGTACTCGTCGCCCACGATCTTGATGTCGCCCTTCTTCACGGCGGCGTCTACCACCTCCTGGGCACCGGCGCGCAGGAAGTTGGCATTGGGGTCGGTGGGCGAGCCCTTGATGAAGACGTAGTTGCCCTTGGGCGCCGCCTTGAAGACCTCGCGCGCCTGCATGCGGCCCACCTCGACGTTGTCGAAGGTGATGTAGAAGACGCCGGGCGCCTCGATCAGCCGGTCGTAGGCCACCACCGGGATCTTCTGGCGCGTGGCCTTGGTCACCGCCGGCAGGATCGCGTCCTTGTCCATCGCCAGCACGATCAGCGCCTTGGCGCCCTTGGAGATGAGACCGTCGATGTCGGCCAGCTGCTTCTCGGGCGAGCCGCCGGCATCGGCGCTGATGTACTTGGCTCCCTGCTTCTCCAGCTGCGCCTTGATGGCCGCCTCGTCGGTCTTCCAGCGCTCTTCCTGGAAGTTGGACCAGCTCACGCCGACGATGGTCTGCGCCGATGCGCCGAAGGCGGCCAGGCCGAGGGCCAGCGCGGTCAGGGTGTGCTTCATGTTGCGGGTCTCCTGCAGGTGTTGTTGGTTCTGACGCCCGGATTAGTTCGGGCGTCGAACTATGTTCCCAACACCTGCTCCGCCGTATAGGGACAATCCCTCTGCCACCCCCCCGGAAACGACCAGGGAAGCCAGCCCCCGCACCGCGGAACCGGCTTTGCCGGGCCGCAGGTGGGGTCCCCTCCTCGGGAGGTGGCGAACTACACGCAGCGAAGCGGAGTGAGAAGCCGGGAGGCCTTTATTTGGGTCTGATTGCGTCCGCGGTGCCTTGGATGAAGGCCTTGATTTTTTCGACGTCGTCCGCGGTCAGCTTGCCGCTGAAGTCCGGCATGCCGCGCTCCATAGCGGGGCCCTTGAAGACCACCTT
Organism: Variovorax sp. OV329; assembly: GCF_900114785.1. Classification (GTDB taxonomy): domain Bacteria; phylum Pseudomonadota; class Gammaproteobacteria; order Burkholderiales; family Burkholderiaceae_C; genus Variovorax. The sequence goes on along the minus strand of NZ_FOUG01000012.1, from coordinate 181,528 downwards.
GTCGAGGTTCTCGATCATGGCGGGGTTCATGTAGGCCAGGTTCGGGATGTTGCCGCCGCGGTCCACGCCCGGCACGCCGTGGCAGAAGACGCAGTTGCTCACGTACAGCAGCGTGCCGTCCGGCACCTTGGCCGGGTCGTACTTCACGCCCTGCAGCAGCTTGTCCATGCGGTACTGCACGAAGTCCGGCGCCTTGGCGTTGCCACCCAGCACGAAGGTGTAGACCGTGCCCGGGCCCTGCCGCTCGGTGGCGCGCTGCGCGATGCCGTACACGCCGCCCCAGCCCACCGCCACCGACACGTACTGCTTGCCGTCGACCATGTAGGTGGCCGGCGCCGCCACCACGCCGGTGCCGGTGGGCGTCTCCCACAGCTTCTCGCCGGTCTTCGCGTTGTAGGCCACCAGGCGTCCGTCGGCCGTGCCCTGGAAGACCAGGTTGCCCGCGGTGGTGAGCGTGCCGCCGTTCCAGGGCGAGACGTGCTCCACCGTCCAGGCCGCCTTCTGCTGCACCGGGTCCCAGGCGATCAGGCGGCCGAAGGGCTTGCTCTTGGGCGGCTCGGCGTTGATGAACATGGCCGTGTTCCAGCCCAGGCCCGAGTGCGGCCGGGCCGGCGCGCTCTCGTTGAACTTCCAGTCCTTGTCGTCCATGAGCGAGAGCGGGATGTTCTGCGCCGGCAGGTAGGCCAGCCCGGTCTGCGGGCTGTAGGACATGGGGTGCCAGTTGTGCGCGCCGAAGGGGCCGGGCACGGAATCACCCGGCTTGGTGTTCTCGCGGGCCGCCGCCACCTCGATGGGCCGGCCGTTCTTGTCGTAGCCGGTGGCCCAGTTCACGTCCACGAAGTTCTTCGCCGAGATGAACTTGCCGTTGGTGCGGTCGATGACGAAGAAGAAGCCGTTCTTGGGCGCATGCAGGATCACCTTGCGCGGCTTGCCGTCCACCTTGATGTCGGCCAGGATCATCGGCTGGGTGGCGGTGTAGTCCCAGTTGTCGCCGGGCGTCTCCTGGTAGTGCCAGACATACTTGCCGGTGTCGGGGTTGATGGCGACGATGGAGGACAGGTACAGGTTGTCCCCGCCCTTGGGGCTGCGCTTGCTGCGCGCCCAGGGCGAGCCGTTGCCGGTGCCCACGTACATCAGGTTGAGCTCGGGGTCGAAGGTGAGCGAGTCCCACGCGGTGCCGCCGCCGCCCGACTCCCAGTACTTGTTGGCCGGGTCCCAGGTCTTGGCGGCGCGGGCCATGGACTCGTCTTCAAAGGGCTTGGAGGGGTCGCCGGGCACGGTGTACCAGCGCCACTTCTGGTCGCCGGTGGCGGCGTCGTAGGCCGTGATGTAGCCGCGTGCGCCGTACTCGGCGCCGCCGTTGCCGATGATGACCTTGCCCTTGAAGACGCGCGGCGCGCCGGTGATGGTGTAGGAGAACTTGGAATCGCCGACGGTGTTCTTCTCCCAGACCACCTGGCCGGTGGCCGCATCCAGCGCGATGAGGCGCCCGTCGTAGGCGCCCACGTACACCTTGCCCTGGTAGAGCGCCACGCCACGGTTGACCACGTCGCAGCAGCCCTTGAAGCCCTGGGCCTTGTCCACCTTGGGATCGAAAGTCCAGATCTTCTGGCCGGTGCGCACGTCGATGGCGTGCACCACGCTCCAGGACGCGCTGACGTACATGATGCCGTCCACCACCAGCGGGGTGGCCTCCACGCCGCGCGTCGATTCCAGGTTGTACGACCAGGCCAGGCCCAGGTCCTTCACGTTGCCGGCGTTGACCTGCTCGAGCTTCGAGAAGCGCGTCTCCGCGTAGTCCAGCCCATGGCTGGGCCAGTCCCCCGTCCTGGCCGCATTGGCGCGGATGAAGGCGCCGTCGACCTTGGCGGTGGCCGACTTGATGTGGTCCGGCGTGCCCTTGCCCTGGGCAGCCACGCCGGCCGCGGCCAGGCACAGCAGCGCGCCCAGCGCACACGCGCGGTGGAGCTTGTTCATCGTGATGTCTCCTGTTTCGTTGTGGCCGAAGAATCGTCGGCGCACCTTCTTTCTTCACCTTCGGGATTTCCCTAGCGCCAATCTGTTCCATTGCGGAACAGATTCGGTCGCCCCACCCGAGGAGGAAACGCCGCATGCCCCTGCCAGCGAATCCCGGCGCCGACGACAGCAGCAGCCCGCGCGAGCTGTTCCCGCGCACGCGTGCCGAGCGCGTGGCGCTGGCGCGCCAGCAGTTCTTCGAGGAAGGCGTGCGCCCTTCGGGCCTGGTGGGCGAGGCTGTGCTGCAGTCGTGGATGCGCTGCACCCGCGCCCACAGCGACAGCCAGCGGCCGGTGGCCTTCGATCCGGTCACGCCCAGCCGCCTGCATGCCACGCTGGGGCGCAACCGCGAGCTGCTCGACGCCGCCCGCGCCGAGCTGCAGACCATGGAAAGCTCGCTGGCCGGCACCGACGCGCGCGTGCTGCTCACCGACGCGCAGGGCGTGATCGTGCACGCCACCCACCATCCCCTCGCCGCGGCGCAGCCGGTGCTCAACCGCACCGCGCGCGTGGGCGTGAACATCGCCGAGCGCATGGTGGGCACCACCGCGCCGGGCATCGTGGCCTGCACCGGGCAGGCGGTGACGGTGAACGGCGCGGAGCACTACTTCAGCGTGCTGCACGAGATGCATTGCGCCGCCGCGCCGATCCGCGACGTGCAGGGCCGGCTGGCCGCGGTGCTGGACGTGAGCGTGGAATCGCGCCCCTTCAGCTTCGGCGCCGCACAGCTGGTGGCGCTGTTCGCCACCACCATCGAGAACCGCCTGCTGGTGGCGCAGTCTCAAGGCTGGCTGCTGCTGCGCTTCCAGGCCAGCCCTGCGCTGCTGGGCACGCCGCTGGAGGCGCTGGCCGGCATCGGGCCGGACGGGTGCGTGGCCTGGCTCAACGGTGCGGCCGAACGGCTGGTGGGCCCCTTGCTCGACGATGCGCCGCGCGGCGTGGAGCCGATGTTCGGCGTGGACCTGGCCACGCTCCTGCGCCTGAGCCGCAGCGATGCGGCGCAGCCGCTGCGCCTGGCCAACGGCCTGGGCGTGTGGCTGCAGGCACGGCTGCAGGCCGGGGACGGCCTGGACTTCCGCCATGCGGTCGGGTTCGTGACGGCCGCCGACGAGCCACACATCCGCCCGGCTGCCGAGCCCGTACCTGGCGCGGGCGCAAGCGATGCACCGGCCGCCGTCGACGACCGCGATGGCAGCCTGCGCGGCCACGGCCGCAAGCTCATCGAGGACACGCTGGCCGCGCACGGCGGCAACATCTCGCAGGCGGCGCGGCAGCTGCGCGTGTCGCGCGGCACGCTGTACCGGAGACTCAAACATTGGCAGCACGACGACGACAGCGGCGCGAGCGGCGACTGAGTCCGCCATCCGGTGGACCGGGTTAGTCCGCACACACCCAGATCGTCACGATCGTTACGATTTCCCGCTTGGCGCAGGCCTGCGCCGGAATCGAGATGGACTTGACGACGACGACTTCAGCTTCAAGACAGGCGCCCTTGGCGCTGTACCGGACGATGGTGCGCATCCGCGCCTTCGAGAATGCCGCCGAGGTGGCCAGCCAGGGCGGCGTGAGCGCCTACGGCCAGCAGGCCGGCGCCGCCGCCAAGGTGCGCGGGCCGCTGCACCTTTCCACCGGCCAGGAGGCGGTGCCTGCCGGCGTGTGCGCGCACCTGCGGCCCACCGACTACCTCACCTCCACCCACCGCGGCCACGGCCACACGCTGGCCAAGGGCGCGGACCTCACCCGCATGATGTGCGAGCTCTTCGGCAAGGCCACCGGCTTCAACGGCGGCAAGGGCGGCTCCATGCACATCGCCGATTTCTCGGTGGGCATGCTGGGTGCCAACGGCGTGGTGGCGGCCGGCCTGCCGATCGCGGTGGGCGCGGCGCATGCGCAGAAGATCCAGCAGCGAGACGCCATCACCGCCTGCTTCTTCGGCGATGGCGCGATCAACCGCGGGCCTTTCCTGGAAGCGCTCAACTGGGCGCGCGTGTACGAGCTGCCGGTGCTCTTCGTGTGCGAGGACAACCGCTGGAGCGCCACCACCGCCAGCGGTCCGATGACCGCCGGCGACGGTGCCTCGGCGCGCGCCGCGGCGATGGACATCGCGTCGCGCCAGGTGGACGGCAACGACGTGTTCGCGGTACACGAGGCCGCGGCCGAGCTGGTGGCGCAGGTGCGCGGCGGCAGCGGACCGCGCCTCCTGCATGCGCTGACCTACCGCGTGAAGGGCCATGTGTCCGTGGACCTCGCCGCCTACCGCGACCCCCGCGAACTGGAGGCCGCGCTGGACACCGACCCCCTCGCCCGCGCACGCGCGCACCTGCTCGAGAGCGGCACCGCGGCCGCGGAGCTGGACGCCCTCGAGACGGCCGCCCAGGCCGAGGTCGATGCCGCGCTGGCAACAGCCGACGCGGCGCCCTGGCCGGACGCGCAGGCCGCCTTCAGCGATGTGCAGGACACGGGAGCCGGCCAATGGATCTGACGATGCAGCAACCCGGCGCCGGCCGCTTCGCCTTCGGCGAGCTGCACGAGATGAGCTACGCGCAGGCCGCCGCCATGGCGGTGCTGCGCGAGATGGAAGTCGATTCGCGCGTGGTGGTGCTCGGCGAGGACGTGGGCCGCGGCGGCATCTTCGGCCAGTACGCGGGCCTGCAGGCGCGCTTCGGCACCAGCCGCGTGATCGACACGCCCATCAGCGAGGCTGCCATCATGGGCGCCGGCGTGGGCATGGCGCTGGCCGGCCTGCGCCCGGTGGTCGAGATGCGCGTGGTCGACTTCGCGCTGTGCGGCATGGACGAGCTGGTCAACCAGGCCGCCAAGAACCGCTTCATGTTCGGCGGCCAGGGCCGCGTGCCACTGGTGGCGCGCATGCCAGGCGGCATCTGGGACGCCTCGGCAGCGCAGCACTCGCAGTCGCTGGAGGCCTGGTTCGCGCACCTGCCGGGGCTGGTGGTGGTGTGCCCGTCGACGCCGCAGGACAACTTCAGCCTGCTGCGCGCGGCCATGCACTGCGGCGACCCGGTCGCCTACATCGAGCACAAAACCCTGTGGGGCCTGCGCGGCGAGGTCGACCCCGGCCAGACCGCGAAGCTGGGCGAAGGCCGGCGCGTGCGCAAGGGCAACGCCATCACCATCGTGAGCTGGAGCCGCCAACTGCATGTGTGCGAGGCCGCCTGCCGCGAGCTGGCCGAGCAGGGCATCGAAGCCGACCTGATCGACCTGCGCACCCTGTGGCCCTGGGACCGCGAGATGGTGCTCGAATCCTGCGGGCGTACCGGGCGCCTGCTGGTCGCGCACGAGGCGGTGCAGACGGCCGGCTTCGGCGCCGAGATCGCCGCCACCGCGGCCGAGGCCACCGGCTGCAAGGTGGCCCGGCTGGGCGCGCCGCGCATCCCGGTGGGCTACTCGCCGGTGCTGGAGGCGCAGTCGCGCATCGATGCCACGCGGGTCACCGACGCCGCCCTGCGCATGCTGGGCTGATAGGCCGCCATGGTCGACGATCTGCTCTTCTTCAAGCTGGTGCGGGTCGTCAATCTCACGGCGCGGCCTTTCGCGCAGCGCGTGGGCAAGGAGCAGCAGCTCTCGCTCAACGAATGGCGCGTGATGGCGCTGGTGGGCGCGCAGCCCGGCTGCACCGCCAGCCAGGTGGCCGAGCACACCGGCCTGGACAAGATGGCGGTGAGCCGCGCGCTGGCCGGCCTGCAGAAGGCCCGCCGCATCCAGCGCCAGGACGACCCCACCGACCAGCGGCGCACCCGCCTGTCCCTCAGCGCGGCGGGCCGTGCGGTGTATGCGGTGGCCTTCGCGCGTGCACAGAAGCGCGAGGCCGAGCTGTTCGAGGGCTTGACGGCCAGGGAGCGAACGATGCTGAGCACGATGCTCGACAAGCTCGTCGCGAGTGTCTCGGCCGCCGACGACGAGGCACCGGTTGCGCGGACCCGCGCCGCGCCGAGGAAACCTTAAGCAACATGGTGCGCGCTTCGTTGTAGCGCGGGTTGGGTAACTACGGGAAGCAAGGGCGGCGCTTCGCGCTTACAACCGGGCGAAGCCGACCGACAACGTCGTCCACTTGATCGCCCATTTCCGAAAGCCTTGGCATGACTTCTTCCTTCCGCCCCCAACGACGCCATTTCTCGCTTGCCGCCTGCGCCGCTGCCGCCAGCCTGCTCTGGACCGGCCCCGCCTTCGCCCAGGCCGCCTGGCCGACCAAGCCGGTGCGCATCGTGGTGCCCTTCGCACCGGGCGGCACCACCGACATCCTGGCGCGCGCCATTGCGCCCGAGCTCTCCAAGGCCTTCGGCCAGCAGTTCATCGTGGACAACCGCGCCGGCGCCGGCGGCAACGTGGGCGCCGAGATCGTGGCGCGCGCGGCGCCCGATGGCTACACCCTGCTCATGGGCACGGTGGGCACGCACGGCATCAACCGCGCGCTCTATCCCAAGCTGCCCTTCGACCCGATCAAGGACTTCATGCCCATCACCCTGGTCGCGGCGGTGCCCAACGTGATGGAAATGAACGCCGAGAAGGCCAGGCAGCTGGGCATCAACAACGTGAAGGACTTCATCGCCTACGCCAAGACGCACCCGGGCAAGCTGAGCATGGCATCCAGCGGCAGCGGCACCTCGATCCACCTGGCCGGCGAGCTGTTCAAGAGCATGACCGGCAGCTTCATGACCCACATCCCTTACCGCGGCTCGGGCCCGGCCCTTCTGGACCTGGTGGCCGGCAGCACCGACGTGATGTTCGACAACCTGCCTTCGTCCATGCAGCAGATCAAGGCCGGCAAGCTCAAGGCGTTGGCCGTGACCAGCGCGCAGCGCTCGCCCGCCCTGCCCGACGTGCCCACCGTGGAAGAGGCCGGCGGCCCCGCCCTCAAGGGCTACGAAGCCAGCTCGTGGTTCGGCCTGCTCGCGCCCGCCGGCACGCCGCCCGACATCGTCAACCGCATCCAGCAGGAAGTCGCCAAGTCCCTGGGCACCCCCGCCATCAAGGAAAAGCTGGTCGCCCAGGGCGCCATTCCCAGCGGCAACAGCCCCGCCGACTTCGCGAAGCTGATCGACAGCGAACACAAGAAATGGGCGGCGGTGGTGAAGGCCTCAGGCGCGACCGTCGACTAACCACACCCGAGCCAAGCAACGCACCGAGGAACCGGCTTCGCCGGGCCTCAGGTGTGGTCTCCCCCTCGGGGGGTGGCGAATTACACGCCGCGTGAGCGGCGTGAAAAGCCGGGGGGCACCCTATACATTCCAGACGACATCCTTGCCGTCGGCGAGGGAGCGCTTGAACATGCCGATCAGCGGCGCGGCGCGCTGGTGCAGCCCCACGTGGATCTTCTCCGCATCGTCCGCATGGTTCTCGGCAGCGAAGGCGTCGTGGTTGTGCTTGTTGTTGGTCGCGTCCTGCTTCACCGCGCTTTCCAGCGCACTGATGGCGGCCGGCAGTTCTTCGACCGTGAGGATGCCCTTGCTCGAGGCCTTTCCCACGATGTCGAGCAGCTGGCGCGCGTTGCCTTCCATCATGACGATGTCTTCGGTGGCCTGGGACTTGAAGCGATAGAGCATGTTTTCACCTGATGTAGATATGGTCTCGCGTGAAAGGGTACTCCGATTGCGCGCCGCGGATGGTGCCGCTGGCCATGTTGCCGTCCGGCTTCACGGCCAGCATCTGGTGCAGCGAGATCCAGCCCTGCTCGAAGCTCATGGCCGAACCGGCCAGGTACAGGCGGTAGGCGCGCAGCACGCGCTCGGCGCGGCCCTCGTCGCCGGTGCTGGCGCGCAGCACCTCGCGTGCCGCCTCCAGCCTGGATTCCAGCGCATCGGACCAGGCCCACAGCGTGCGCGCGTAGTGCGGGCGAAGGTTCTCGGTGTCCACCATCTCCAGCCCCGAGGCGGCCATCTCGCGCAGCACGTGCGTCACGTGCAGCAGTTCGCCGCCGGGGAAGATGTACTTCTCGATGAAGTCGCCCATGCCCGCGCCCAGCTGCTGCTGGTCCAGCCCGCCCGAGGTGATGCCGTGGTTCATTACCAAGCCGCCCGGCGCGAGCAGTTCGTCGATCTGGCGGAAGTAGGCGGCCATGTTGCCGCGGCCCACGTGCTCGAACATGCCCACCGATGAAATCTTCTGGAAGGGCTGCGCAGGCTTGAGCTCGCGGTAGTCGAGCAGTTCCACGCGCACGCGGCCGGCCAAGCCCTTCTCCTCGATCAGCTTCGTGACGTAGGCATGCTGGTTCTTCGACAGCGTGATGCCGGTGGCATCCACGCCGTAGTTCTCCGCCGCCCACAGCAGCAGCGCGCCCCAGCCGGAGCCCACGTCCAGGTAGCGCTCGCCCGGCTTGAGCTGCAGCTTTCGGCAGATGTGGTCCAGCTTGGCTTCCTGCGCCTGCGCGAGCTCCAGGGCGGCGTCGCGGAAGTACGCGCAGGAATAGACGCGCCGCTCATCCAGCCACAGGGCATAGAAGTCGTCGGACACGTCGTAGTGGAACTGGATCTGCTCCGAGTCCTTGCGCAGCGTGTGCGAGCCGCGGGACTTGGCGCGCCGCAGCAGTTCGCCCCACCAGCCGCTGTGCGTCTCCACCGGGTTGCCGGGCAGCAGGCCGACGACGGCGTCGGTGATGTCGCGCATCGCACCCTGGATCTGCACGCGCCCTTCGACATAGGCCTCGCCGAGGGCCCCGATCTGCCGGCTTGCCAGCTTGGCCAGCGCCGACCATTCCTTGAAGGCCAGGGTCACGCGGGAGTCGGGGGCGCTGGAAACGCGGCGCCCGTCGGGCAGCTCCAATGCGATGGGCACCGGAAGCGCCGCGAGCTGCGACTCGATCTTCGGTATCAGGCTCTGCATAAGCCGATTTTTGCCAGGGGGATACCCGCCCGTCAACCGACCCCTCGACAAGGCCGTACCGCCGACAATATAGTTGAGGTATAAACTATTTATTCGTGAACCGCCCATGAGGGCGAACACGCGACCTCTCTCGCCTGCTGAAGGAGTGTGAATGAGCGCCCCGTTCGATCGCTTCGTGCCTGACCGACTGCCTCCGCGCGAGCAGTGGCCGCAGTTCCGCTACGAAGACCTGCCCGGCCTGGAGGTGCCCGAGGCGGTGAACCTGGTCGACGCGTTGCTCGACCGCGCCGAGCGAGCCGGCCATGGCGACCGTCCGATGCTGCGCTCGCCGCAGCGCACGCTGGGCTACCGCCAGGCGCGGGAGGAGATCAACCGCATCGCGCAGGTGCTGCTGGAAGACCTGGGGCTGGCGCCCGGCAACCGCGTGCTGCTGCGCGGCGGCAACACGCTGGAGATGGCGCTGGCCTGGCTGGGCGTGGTGAAGGCCGGCATGGTCGCGCTGGCCACCATGCCGCTGCTGCGCGCACGCGAACTGGGCGACATCCTGGAAAAGGCGCAGCCCGCGGCCGCGCTGTGCGACGCCCGCCTGCTGGAGGAACTGGAGGCGGCCCGCGCCCAGCCCGTCGGCGCCAGCCTGCGCTCGGTGCTGAGCTTCAACGCGCCCGAAGATGCGCAATCGCTGGAGGCGCGCGCCGCGAAGAAGAGCGGCCAGGCGCAGTGGCCCGTCACGCAGGCCGACGACATCGCGCTGATGGCCTTCACCTCCGGCACCACCGGCAAGCCCAAGGCGCCCGTGCACAGCCACCGCGACGTGCTGGCCGCCTGCGAGGCCTGGCCGCGCCATGTGCTGCGCATCCAGAGCGACGACGTGGTGGTGGGCTCGCCGCCCCTGGCCTTCACCTTCGGCCTGGGCGGCCTGCTGATCTTCCCGATGTGGGGCGGCGCCTCGGTGTGGCTGCCCGGCGCGGGCTACACGCCCGAGTCGCTGGTGCGCACCTTCCACGACGTGGGCGCCACCATCTGCTTCACCGCACCCACTTTCTACCGCCAAATGGCGCCCTTCGCCAGGCAGCTGGGCATCGGCTCGCTGCGCCAGACGGTGAGTGCAGGCGAAGGCCTGCCGGATGCGACGCGGCAGCTTTGGAAGGAAGCCAGCGGCCTCGAGATGATCGACGGCATCGGGGCCACCGAGATGTTCCACATCTTCGTTTCCTCCGCCGGCAGCGAGGTGCGGCGCGGCGCCATCGGCAAGGTGGTGCCGGGCTACAGCGCCAAGGTGGTGGACGACGAGGGCAACGAGGTGCCGCGCGGCACCATCGGCAAGCTGGCGGTGATCGGGCCCACGGGCTGCCGCTACCTCGAGGACGAGCGCCAGCGCAAGTACGTGAAGCAGGGCTGGAACTACCCCGGCGATGCCTTCATGCAGGACGAGGACGGCTACTTCTTCTACCAGGCACGCGATGACGACATGATCATCACCGCCGGCTACAACGTCGGCGGCCCGGAGGTGGAGGATGCTTTGCTCAAGCACCCGGCCGTGGCCGAGTGCGGCGTGATCGGCGCACCCGACGAGGAGCGCGGCATGGTCGTGAAGGCCTTCTGCGTGCTCAAGCCCGGCCACGCCGGCGATGCCGCGATGGTGAAGGCGCTGCAGGACCACGTGAAGGCCAGCATCGCGCCTTTCAAATACCCGCGCGCCATCGAGTTCGTGGCCACGCTGCCGCGCACCGAGACCGGCAAGCTGCAGCGTTTCCGGCTGCGGCAGATGGACAAGGGTTAGTCGCAAGCCCGGCGCGGGCGAGGCTCGCTTGCTGTCGCGGCCGGGCGTGCAGCGGGCCTACCTGCGGCACAACCAGGCGCTCAACCGCGTCTCGGCGCTGCTGGTGGGCGCGTACGGGGCGAGGCTGCTGGTGGCGGCGGTGGACGAGATCCGCGCAGGCCGGGCCTAGCACTGCGAAGCGGCGCGGCGGCTTGGCCACCCCGCAAGTAGTGTTGTCGCGCGCGCCATGACGCGGGCTCCGGCGCAATGGCCAGAATCGTTTCGCGCCACGCTCGCGCGTCATTTGCATATGCGCAAAGGCCATTTGGTGGCTGCGCGTCGGCTTGGTATCGTCCCGGCCCGACATCACTCAAGGAAGAGAACAACACCATGCGTCGAACACTCCTCGCGACCGCCCTTGCTGCCGCCGCCCTGCTACCCCTTCATGGGGTCGCGCATGCCGACCAGCTCGCCGACATCAAGAAGCGCGGCGAGCTCGTGGTGGGCGTGCTCGGCACCGACGAGCCGGCCACCTTCGTGGACCCGAAGACGCGCCAGATCGTGGGCTACGAGGTCGACCTGGTCAACGCGATCGCGCAGAAGATCGGCGTGAAGCCGGTGCTCAAGCAGATCGCGGTGGCCGCCCGCATCCCGGAGCTGCAGCAGGGCCACGTGGACCTGGTGGCCGCGGGCCTGACGCACAACAAGGAACGCGAGGCGCAGATCGACTTCTCGCTGACCACCTTCGTCACCGGCCAGAAGGCGCTGGTGAAGAAGGACAGCGGCATCGACGAGCTGCCCAAGCTGGCGGGCAAGAAGGTGCTGACCATCCGCGGCGGCACGCAGGAGCCCAACCTGCGCAAGGCGGTGCCCGGCGTGGACGTCGTCACCTTCGACACCAGCCAGCAGGCCTTCCAGGCGCTGCAGCAGGGCAAGGGCGTGGGCTATGTGGACGACGAGGCCGCGCTGCTGCGCAGCTACGCCAAGCTGGGCCCGCAGAAGGCGAAGTACGTGGTGCTCAAGCAGAACCTGAGCACCGAGTCGCTGGCCATCGGCATCAAGAAGGGCGAGACCGCGCTCAAGGCCGTGGTGGACGACACGCTGCGCGAGCTGGAGAAGTCGGGACAGGCCGAGAAGATCTTCATCAAGTGGTACGGGCCGCAGACGGCCTCTGGCTTCCAGACCCGCGACTTCCGGCTGGAGACCGACAAGATCAGCGAGTGAGGCGCATTGCGGCGCGCGCGCCGCATGCGAGGGCGAGGGCTCGACCCGGCGGCCTGCTTTGCAAGCTCGAGGGCGCGGACGCGCCGCCGGTCCGCCCCGGCCCGTGTGCGCAGGCTTTGGCAGCGATGGCCGTTGCCGCGTACGATGGCCGGCCCACGCGGCGCAGGACTGCTGCGCCGCCTCCTCCTCACGCATGCCCCTGTTCGACTACACCCTGCTCCTGAGCGGCCGCTACCACGACATGCTGGTGGCGGGCCTGTGGCTGTCGCTGCAGCTGCTGGCGGCCTCCTTCCTGCTGGCCCTGCCGATTGCCGTCGCGGTGGCGCTGCTGCGGCTGTCGCCGCTGGCCTGGCTGCAGCGCATCGGCTTCGCCTACGTGGAGCTGATCCGCAACATCCCGCTGCTGGCCCACATGCTCTTCTGGTATTTCGGCGCGCCGGAACTGCTGCCCACCGGCATCAAGGAATGGCTCTACGCGCGCAACATCGAGGCCGTGAGCGCCATCATCGCGCTGGCCCTGTACAGCGCGGCCTACATGGCCGAGGACATCCGCAGCGGCATCCGCAGCATCCCGGCGGTGCAGTTCGAGGCAGGGCGCGCGTTGGGCTTCGGCTACCTGGCCACGATGCGGCGCGTGGTGCTGCCGCAGGCGCTGCGCGTGACGGTGCCGCCGCTCATCTCGCAGACGCTCAACCTGTGGAAGAACACGTCCATCGCCACCGTGATCGGCGTGGCCGAGCTGATGTACCAGGCCGGCCAGGTGGAGAGCGCGAGCTTTCGCAGCTTCGAATCCTTCGCCTTCGCCAGCTGCGCCTACCTGAGCGTGTCGCTGCTCATCACCGGCCTGGCGGGCTGGTACCAGCACCGCTATCCGGTGCGCCCCGCGACATGAGGAAGGGCGCGCCGCATGCTTGAGATCATCCAGACCTACTGGCTGTACTTCCTGGTCGGGCAGTACCCCAACGGGCCGCTGGGCGGGCTGGCGCTCACGGTGCTGCTGGCCAGCAGTGCGCTGCTGCTGGCGCTGCCGTTGGGCATCGCCTTCGGCCTGGCGCGGCTGAGCCCCTGGCGCTGGCTGCGCTGGCCGGTCACCGGGCTGGTCTACGTGGTGCGCGGCATCCCGCTGCTGATGGTGGTGTTCTGGGCCTACTTCTTCCTGCCCAGCGTCACTGGCGTGAAGACCGACCAGTTCAGCACCATGCTGATCGCGCTGGTGGTCTTCGATGCGGCCTACCTCGCCGAGATCGTGCGCGCCGGCGTGCAGGGCCTGCCGCGCGGACAGGCGGAGGCGGCGCGTGCGCTGGGCCTGGACTACGCGCGCAGCATGCGGCTGGTGCAGCTGCCACAGGCACTGCGCAGCATGCTGCCTTCGCTGGTGAACCAGTTCGTCTCCACCATCAAGGAAACCTCGCTGGGCTACATCATCGGACTGGCGGAGGTGTCCTTCATCGCCACGCAGATCAACACGCAGGTCTTCACCCGGCCGGCCGAGGTGTACGGCATCCTGGGGCTGACCTATTTCCTCATGTGCTTCGGCCTGTCGCGTGCCGCCTTCTGGCTGGAGCGCCGGCTGGCGCGGCGCACGGTGCCCAGCACCGCCGCACGGACCGCCAGGGAGGTGTCCGCATGATCGAGATGCAGGGCGTCAACAAGTGGTACGGCAGCTACCACGCGCTGGTGGAGGTGAGCGAGACCGTGCGCGCCGGCGAAGTGGTGGTGGTGTGCGGGCCCTCGGGCTCGGGGAAGTCGACGCTGATCCGAACGCTCAACCGGCTGGAGCCGATCCAGGCCGGGCGCATCGTGATCGACGGCCAGGACATCCACGCGCCGGGCCTGGACGTGAACGCCTTCCGCTCGCGCATCGGCTTCGTGTTCCAGCAGTTCAACCTGTTCCCCCATCTCACGGTGCTGGGCAACTGCACGCTCGCGCCCATGCAGCTGCGCGGGCTCTCGCGCGCGCAGGCCGAGGAGAGGGCCATGGCGCTGCTCGACCGCGTCGGCCTGGCCGCCAAGGCACACGCCTGGCCTTCGGAGCTGTCGGGCGGCCAGCAGCAGCGCGTGGCGATCGCGCGGGCGCTGGCGATGCAGCCGCCGCTGATGCTCTTCGACGAGCCCACCAGTGCGCTCGACCCCGAGATGGTCGGCGAGGTGCTGCTGGTGATGCGCGACCTGGCCGAGGACGGCATGACCATGGTGTGCGTCACGCACGAGATGGGCTTTGCGCGCGAGGTGTCCGACCGCATCTTCTTCATGGACCAGGGCCGCGTGCTGGAGCGTGCGGTGCCCGAGGAATTCTTCAACCATCCGCAGCATCCGCGCACACGGCAGTTCCTTGCGGACATCCGCTCGCCCTTCACGCGGGACACCTGAACGCAGGCACCGACCATGAACCCCACTTCCGCTGTGTCGCAGTTGCCCGTCATCGACGTGTCGGCCCTGGTGGCCGCAACGCCCGAACGCGCTGCGGCCGCCGACCAGATCGGCGCGGCCTGCCGCGAGCACGGCTTCTTCTACGTGAGCCACCATGGCGTGGACGCGGCGCTGATTGCGCGGCTGGAGCTGCTCAGCCACCGCTTCTTCGACCTGCCGGAAGCCACCAAGATGCAGTGGCGCATGGCGCTGGGCGGGCGAGCCTGGCGCGGCTACTTCCCGCTGGGCGGAGAGCTCACTTCGGGACGGCCGGACTGGAAGGAAGGCCTGTACCTGGGCACCGAGCTGCCGCCCGAGCACCCGCGCGTGAGGGCGCGCATGCCGGTGCATGGCGCCAACCTCTTTCCCCAGGCACCCGGCCTGGAGCAGTTCCGCGCCACCATCCTCGACTACATCGACGCGGTGAGCCGGCTGGGGCATCGCCTGATGGAGGGCATCGCACTGAGCCTGGGCTTGCCGGCTGGCTTCTTCAGCGACCGGTACACGGCCGACCCGCTGATCCTGTTCCGCATCTTCAACTACCCCACGCAAGCTGTGCCGCAAGGCGTGGATGCGCCCTGGGGCGTGGGCGAACACACAGACTACGGCCTCCTGACCATCCTGCACCAGGACACGGTAGGCGGCCTGGCCGTGCACACGCCGGGCGGCTGGATCGAGGCACCGCCCGTGCCGGGCACCTTCGTCTGCAACATCGGGGACATGCTGGACCGCATGACGGGCGGGCTCTACAAGTCCACGCCACACCGCGTGATCCGCAACACCTCGGGGCGCGACCGGTTGTCCTTCCCGCTTTTCTTCGACCCCGATTTCGAGGCCCGCGTGCAGCGCATCGAGGGACTGGCTGGCGCCTCGGCAGAGGACGACAGCGCCGAGCGCTGGGACCGCGCGAACGTGCATGCCTTCAATGGCCGCTATGGCGACTACCTGCTCGCCAAGGTCTCGAAAGTGTTCCCGCAGCTGCGCGACGAGGTGCTGTAGCCGCGCGCCTCAGAGCTCCATGACCATCTCGTGCCACGCCATGCCGCCGTGGTCCGAGTCCGAGGGTCTGATGTAGCGATAGCCCAGCCTTTCGTAGAGCGCCACATGGCGCTCCCGGCACATGAGGTGGATGCTGCTTTTGTGCATGCGCCGCATCTGGTCGACGAAGGCCCTCATCATCGGCGTCGTGTGGCCCTTGCCCTGATGCGCGGGAGCTATCGCCACCGACATGATCACCACGTTGGGCGCCATGGGGTCGTGGCCCACCAACTCCTTGAAGGCCTCGTCGGCCAACACGACTTCTTGAGCGCAGCCGCTGTTGATGAAACCGATGAGTTCCCCCTCCAGCTCCATCACCAGGAAACCCTGCGGGTACTGCGCGATACGGGTGGCGATCTTCGTAAGCGTGGCAGCTTCGTCGCCTTCGTAGGCCGTGCTTTCGATCTCGTAGCAGCGCGCGGTGTCGCGCGGCTCGGCTTGTCTGAAGGTGGGCAAAGACATGATCGAGAAAACGGATGGATGTGCGTCTGGATCAGCAAAGAAAAAAGCCCCTTGGATTTCTCCAAGAGGCTTTCTCAATTTGGTTGCGCGAGCAAGATTTGAACTTGCGACCTTTGGGTTATGAGCCCAACGAGCTACCAGGCTGCTCCATCGCGCGGCAGACTTGCATTATAGCTTATTCCGCGGCGCTTTGCTCGTCGGTGCTCTCCGAAATTTCGGGGCGATCGACCAGCTCGACCAGGGCCATGGGAGCGTTGTCGCCCACACGGAAACCCATCTTCAGGATGCGGGTGTAGCCGCCCGGACGGGTCTGGTAGCGCGGGCCCAGTTCGTCGAACAGCTTGACCACGGAGTTGCGGTCGCGCAGGCGGTCGAAGGCCAGGCGCTTGTTGGCGACGGTGGGCTTCTTGGCCAGCGTGATCATCGGCTCGATGACGCGACGCAGTTCCTTGGCCTTGGGCACGGTGGTCTTGATGGCCTCATGCTCGATGAGCGAGTTCATCATGTTCTGCAGCATCGCGAGGCGGTGCGAGCTGGTGCGGTTGAGTTTGCGAAGGCCGTGACCGTGACGCATGATTTTTCCTTTCGAGGTTTCTAATAAAGGCAGCCGTATCAGGTACTGCCCTTCGCGCCATCCGATTTCCCGAATGGCACTTGCTTGGTAAATTGATTAACGCTTGTCGAGACCGGCCGGCGGCCAGCTCTCGAGCTTCATGCCCAGGGTCAGGCCGCGCGAAGCCAGCACTTCCTTGATTTCGTTGAGCGACTTGCGACCCAGGTTCGGGGTCTTGAGCAGCTCGTTCTCGGTGCGCTGGATCAGGTCGCCGATGTAGTAGATGTTTTCGGCCTTCAGGCAGTTGGCCGAACGCACCGTCAGCTCCAGCTCGTCCACGGGGCGCAGCAGGATCGGGTCGAACTGCTGGGCGCTGCGCGGGGCAGGCGCGTCGAAGGCAGCCAGTTCGCCGCCTTCCAGCTGTGCGAACACGGCCAGCTGCTCGACCAGGATCTTGGCCGAGGCACGCACCGCGTCTTCAGCGGTGATGGCGCCGTTGGTCTCGATCTCGACCAGCAGCTTGTCCAGGTCGGTGCGCTGCTCGACGCGGGCGCTCTCGACGGTGTAGCTCACGCGCTTGACGGGCGAGAACGAAGCGTCCAGGACGATGCGGCCGATCGACTTGGTGGGCTCGTCGGCGTAGCGGCGCATGGTGCCGGGCACGTAGCCGCGACCCTTCTCGACCTTGATCTGCATGTCGAGCTTGCCGCCTTGCGACAGGTGCGCGATCACGTGATCAGGGTTGATGATCTCGACGTCGTGCGGGGTCTGGATGTCGGATGCGGTGACCGGGCCTTCGCCGTCCTTGCGCAGGCTCAGCGTGACTTCGTCGCGGTTGTGGAGCTTGAACACCACGCCCTTGAGGTTCAGGAGGATGTTGACCACATCTTCCTGGACGCCGTCGATCGACGAGTACTCGTGCAGAACGCCAGCAATGGTCACTTCGGTCGCCGAATAACCAACCATCGACGAGAGCAGAACGCGACGCAGCGCGTTGCCGAGCGTGTGGCCGTAGCCGCGCTCGAAAGGCTCGAGCGTCACCTTGGCCTTGTTGGGCGCCAGTTGCTCGACCTGGATGGTCTTGGGTTTCAGCAGGGTGGTTTGCATGCAGACTTTCCTCTCAATACCCCCGGCTCGTTACACCGGTAAGGCTGGGGTCCTGGATACCTTGCGGGGCATCAGGGGACTACTAAACGGAAGATGACGAGGCTGCTTGCGCAGCCTCGTCCTTCGAAACTCTTAACGAGAGTAGAGTTCGACGATCAGCGATTCGTTGATGTCGGCGGCGAATTCGTCGCGGTCCGGGGTCTTCTTGAAGACGCCTTCGGCCTTGTCGGCATTCACGTCGACCCAGGCGGGCATGCCCACTTGGGCGGCCAGTTGCAGGGCCTCGGCCACGCGGGTCTGCTTCTTGGACTTTTCGCGCACGGCCACCACGTCGCCGGCCTTGACCAGGTACGACGGAATGTTGACCGACTTGCCGTTCACCGTGATGGCCTTGTGCGACACCAGCTGGCGCGCTTCGGCGCGGGTGGAGCCGAAGCCCATGCGGTAGACCACGTTGTCCAGGCGCGATTCGAGCAGGAACAGCAGGTTGGCGCCGGTGTTGCCACGGCGGCGATCGGCTTCCTCGAAGTAGCGGCGGAACTGCTTCTCCAGCACGCCGTACATGCGCTTGACCTTCTGCTTCTCGCGCAGCTGCAGGCCGAAGTCGGAGGTGCGCTGGCCCGAGGTGCGGCCGTGCTGGCCGGGCTTGGAGTCGAACTTGGCCTTGTCCTGGATGGAGCGGCGGGCGCTCTTGAGGAACAGGTCGGTGCCTTCACGGCGGGAGAGTTTGGCCTTGGGGCCGAGGTAACGTGCCACGAGATCTTCCTTTGTGTCATCTGCCGCGAAAGATCATCCTTTCGCGGGAGCCGCTCAGCGCAATCGGCCGGCGGCGGTGGGCTTGCTAAGAAACAACCAAAAAACAAAACGCGCAGACTGCACGAATGCAGGCTGCGCCTTGAAGCTGCGCGCTTAGATGCGGCGGCGCTTCTGGGGACGGCAGCCGTTGTGCGGCACCGGCGTCACGTCCGAGATCGAGTTGATGCGGATGCCTAGTGCGGCCAGGGCGCGCACCGACGATTCGCGACCCGGGCCGGGACCCTTGATCTCGACGTCGACGTTCTTGATGCCTTGTTCCACCGCGGCACGGCCAGCCACTTCGGAAGCGACCTGGGCTGCGAAGGGGGTCGACTTGCGCGAGCCCTTGAAGCCTTGGCCACCCGACGAAGCCCACGACAGGGCGTTGCCCTGGCGATCGGTGATCGTGATGATGGTGTTGTTGAACGAGGCGTGCACGTGGGCGATGCCGTCCGCAACGTTCTTGCGGACCTTCTTGCGAACGCGCTGTGCTGCGTTGTTGGCAGGAGCTTTAGCCATGCTTTTCTATCCTTACTTCTTCAGGGACTGCGCAGCCTTGCGCGGACCCTTGCGGGTGCGGGCGTTGGTGCGCGTGCGCTGACCGCGCATCGGCAGGCCGCGACGGTGGCGGAAACCGCGATAGCAGCCGATGTCCATCAAGCGCTTGATGTTCATCGTCGTTTCGCGGCGCAGGTCGCCTTCGATCGTGAACTGGGCGATCTGGTCGCGGATCTTTTCCAGATCGGCGTCCGTCAGGTCCTTGATCTTCTTCGCGTAGTCGATACCGGTCGCTTCGCAGATCTGACGAGCGCGGGTGCGCCCGATACCGAAGATGGCGGTCAGACCGATCTCGGCGTGCTTGTGCGGCGGAATGTTGATGCCAGCAATACGTGCCATGTGCGTCCTCTAAATCTCTTCTTGTCGAATCAACCCTGGCGCTGCTTGTGGCGCGGGTCGGAACAGATCACACGCACCACACCCTTGCGGCGGATGATCTTGCAATTGCGGCAGATGGTCTTGACCGAAGCCGAAACTCTCATTTGGTACTCCTAAATCTCTCTACGTCGTCTTGTGGGCTCGCCTGGTGCTCAGGAGGTCTTGAAGCTGGCCTTCTTGAGCAGCGATTCGTATTGCTGGGACATCATGTAGTTCTGCACCTGGGCCATGAAGTCCATCGTGACCACCACGATGATCAGCAGTGAAGTCCCACCGAAGTAGAACGGCACGTTGTATTTCAGGATCAGGAACTCCGGCAGCAGGCAGACGAAGGTGATGTACACCGCGCCCGCCAGCGTGAGGCGAACCAGGATCTTGTCGATATACCGGGCGGTCTGGTCACCCGGGCGGATGCCAGGGATGAAGGCACCGCTCTTCTTCAGGTTGTCTGCCGTCTCGCGGCTGTTGAAGACCAACGCCGTGTAGAAGAAGCAGAAGAACACGATGGCCGCTGCGTACAGCAGCACGTAGATCGGCTCGCCGGGGCGCAGGGCACTGGCGATGTCGCGGATCCAGCGCCAGCCGCTGTCACCTGCGCTGAACCAGCCCACCACCGTGGCCGGCAGCAGGATGATCGACGAAGCGAAGATGGGCGGAATCACGCCGGCCATGTTCAGCTTCAGCGGCAGGTGCGAGGACTGGCCGCCGTACACCTTGTTGCCCACCTGGCGACGCGCATAGTTCACCAGGATCTTGCGCTGGCCACGTTCCACGAACACCACGAAGTAGGTGACCAGCACCACGATCGCGACGATCAGAAGCGCAACGATCGGGTTCATGGCGCCGGTGGTCACCAGCGATGCCAGGCCGCCGATGGCGCCGGGCAGACCCGCGGCGATGCCCGCGAAGATCAGGATCGAGATGCCGTTGCCCAGGCCGCGTTCGGTGATCTGCTCGCCCAGCCACATCAGGAACATCGAGCCAGCGGTGAGGCTGACCATGGCCGTGATGCGGAAGCCGAAGCCCGGGTTGATCACCAGGCCAGCGGACGATTCCAGCGCCACCGCGATGCTGAAGGACTGGAACAGCGCCAGGCCCAGTGCGCCGTAGCGCGTGTACTGGGTGATCTTGCGGCGTCCGGACTCGCCTTCCTTCTTCAGCTGCTCGAAGGTCGGCACCACGTAGGTCATCAGTTGCATGATGATCGACGCGGAGATGTACGGCATGATGCCCAACGCGAACACGGTGAAGCGCGACAGCGCCCCGCCCGAGAACATGTTGAACAGGCTCAGGATGCCACCCTGCTGGCCCTGGAACAGCTGTGCCAGCTGGTCCGGGTTGATGCCAGGCACGGGAATGTGCGCCCCGATCCGATAGACCACGAGAGCGAGCAGCAAGAACACGAGCCGACGACGCAGGTCGCCGAACTTGCCTGTCTTTGCGAGCGTTGCCGCGTTAGTTGCCACGAACTGCCTTCAGCTCAATGCTTCTGGTTAAGCGACGCTGCCGCCGGCTGCTTCGATCGCAGCCTTGGCACCTGCCGTCGCGCCGACGCCCGTCAGCTTGACGGACTTGGTGAGTTCACCCGACTTCACGACCTTGACCACCTTGGCCAGCTGGCCCACCAGGCCGGCTTGCTTCAGCGCCAGGACGTCGACTTCGGCCAGGCCCAGCTGCTCGAGAGCGGCCAGGGTGACTTCGGCGTTGTACTTCAGCGTCTGCGACTTGAAGCCGCGCTTGGGGAGGCGCCGCTGCAGAGGCATTTGACCGCCTTCGAAGCCCACCTTGTGGTAGCCGCCCGAACGCGACTTCTGACCCTTGTGACCACGGCCAGCGGTCTTGCCCAGGCCGGAGCCGATGCCGCGACCGACGCGACGCTTCGCGTGCTTGGCGCCGGCAGCGGGCTTGATGCCATTGAGTTCCATATCGTCTCTCTCAGCAGCTCTTGTTTAGAGCACTTTGACCAGGTAGCTGATCTTGTTGATCATGCCGCGCACGGCGGGCGTGTCCTGCAGCTCCGACACGGAGTTGAGCTTGCGCAGGCCCAGGCCACGAACGGTGTCGCGATGCGATTGCTTGGTGCCAATCGGGCTACGAACCAATTGCACCTTGACGGTTTGTTGTTGCGTCATTTGGGATGCTCCGGCTTAGGCGGTGAACAGCTGTTCGACCGTCAGGCCACGCTTGGCGGCGACTTCGGAAGCCGTCGTAGCGTTGCGCAGGCCGTTCAGCGTGGCGCGAACCATGTTGTAGGGGTTCGACGAACCGTGGCTCTTGGCCACGACGTCGGTGATGCCCATCACTTCGAACACGGCGCGCATCGGGCCGCCGGCGATGATGCCGGTACCCTTGGGGGCCGGGTACATCACGACCTTGGAGGCACCGTGGTGACCGTGCACGGCGTGGTGCAGCGTACCGTTCTTGATCGCGCCCTTGAACAGGTTGCGACGGGCTTCTTCCATTGCCTTCTGCACGGCAGCGGGCACTTCCTTGGACTTGCCCTTGCCCATGCCGACGCGGCCGTCGCCGTCACCGACCACGGTCAGCGCTGCGAAACCGAGGATACGACCACCCTTCACCACCTTGGTGACGCGGTTGATCGCGATCATCTTCTCGCGCAGACCGTCCTCGGGGCCTTCGTTCTGCGTTCTTGCCTGAATCTTTGCCATCTTGATACTCGTATTCGGTTAGAACTGCAGACCGGCTTCGCGGGCAGCGTCGGCCAGGGCCTTGACGCGGCCGTGGTAGGCGAAGCCAGCGCGGTCGAATGCAACCTTCTCGACGCCGGCGGCCTTGGCCTTCTCGGCGATGCGCTTGCCGACGAGCGTGGCGGCAGCGGTGTTGCTGCCCTTGCCAGCGCCGCCCAGCGACGAGCGCACTTCGGCTTCGGCGGTGGAGGCCGAGGCCAGCACCTTGGTGCCGTCTTCGGACACGACCGTTGCGTAGATGTGCAGGTTGGTGCGGTTCACCGACAGGCGGGCGACACCCTGGTTCGCGATGCGAATGCGGGTCTGGCGCGCGCGGCGAAGACGCTGTTCCTTCTTGGTCAACATCATTTTGCTGCCCCTTACTTCTTCTTGGTCTCTTTGATCACGATCTTCTCGTCCGAATAACGGATCCCCTTGCCCTTGTAGGGCTCGGGCGGACGAACAGCGCGGATCTCGGCGGCGATCTGGCCAACACGTTGGCGATCGGCACCCTTGATGATGATTTCGGTCGGCACCGGCGTGGCCACCGTGATGCCTTGCGGCATGGCGATGTCGACCGGGTGCGAGAAGCCAACCGCGAGGTTGAGCTTGGCGCCCTGCGCCGAGGCCTTGAAGCCCACGCCCACCAGGTTCAGCTTCTTCTCGAAGCCCTTGGTCACGCCAAGCACCATGTTGTTGACCAGCTGGCGCAGCGTGCCGCTCATCGCGTTGGCTTCACGCGAGTCGTTGGCCGGCGCAAAGCTCAGCTTGCCGTCGTTGTTCTTGACGATGACCAGCGGGTTGCTGGCCAGCGACAGTTGACCACCAGCGCCCTTGACGCTGATCTGGTCTTCCTTGATCGACACATCCACGCCTTGCGGGATGGCGACCGGCGATTTACCTACTCGGGACATTCTTTTGCTCCTCGATCAGGCGACGTAGCACAGCACTTCGCCGCCGACGCCATTGGCGCGGGCCTTGCGATCGGTCATCACGCCCTGGGGCGTGGTCACGATGGCGACGCCCAGGCCGTTCTGCACCTGCGGGATCGCGGCGCTGGCCTTGTACACGCGCAGGCCGGGACGGCTCACGCGCTCGATGCGCTCGATCACCGGACGGCCGGCGTAGTACTTCAGCGAGATTTCAAGCTCGCTCTTGCCGGCTTCGGTCTTGACCTGGAAACCGTCGATGTAGCCCTCGTCCTTCAGGACTTGTGCGATCGCGATCTTCACCTTGGAAGACGGGACCGACACGGTGGGCTTCGCCACCATCTGCGCGTTGCGGATACGCGTCAGCAGGTCGGCAATGGGATCACTCATGCTCATGTTGTTTGCTCCTGCCTGGCTTACCAGCTGGCCTTGGTGACACCGGGGATGTCGCCTGCGAAAGCCAGTTCGCGGATCTTGGCGCGGGCCAGACCGAATTGACGGAAGGTGCCGCGCGGGCGACCGGTGATTTCGCAACGGTTGCGCTGACGCGTGGGGTTCGCGTTGCGCGGGAGCTTCTGCAGGCCCAGACGGGCGGCAGCGCGCTCTTCGTCGCTCTTCTTCGCGTCGTTGGCGATCGCCTTCAGCTCGGTGTACTTGGCAGCGTACTTGGCGGCCAGTTTGTCGCGCTTGAGTTCGCGCTGGATCAAAGCTACTTTAGCCACAGATCACCTCAGTTCTTGAACGGGAAACGGAAGCCGGCGAGCAGCGCCTTGGCTTCTTCATCGGTCTTGGCCGTCGTCGTGATGCTGATGTTCAGACCACGCAGTGCATCGACCTTGTCGTACTCGATCTCGGGGAAGATGATCTGTTCTTTGACGCCGATGTTGTAGTTGCCGCGGCCATCGAAGGCACGGCCCGAGATACCGCGGAAGTCGCGAACGCGCGGCAGTGCCACGGTCACGAAGCGGTCCAGGAATTCGTACATCTGAACGCCGCGCAGGGTCACCATGCAGCCGATGGGCTGTTGTTCACGGATCTTGAAGCCTGCGATGGCCTTCTTCGACTTGGTGACGACGGGCTTCTGGCCGGCGATCTTGGTCAGATCGCCAACGGCGTTGTCGAGCACCTTCTTGTCGGCCACGGCCTCGCCCACGCCCATGTTGAGCGTGATCTTGGTCAGGCGGGGGACCTGCATCGGGGACTTGTAGCCGAACTTCTCGGTCAGGTCCTTGGCGATCTTTTCGCGGTAGTGTTGTTGGAGTCGTGCCATGTGCGTACCTCTTAGGCGACCTTGATTTCGTCGCCGCTGGACTTGAAGACGCGCACGCGCTTGCCGTCCGTGACCTTGATGCCCACGCGATCAGCCTTGCCGGTGGCGGCATTGAAGATCGCCACATTGGATTGGTGAATCGGCATGGACTTCTCGACGATGCCACCGGTCGTACCCTTCATGGGGTTCGGCTTGGTGTGCTTCTTGACGAGATTGATGCCCTCGATGACGAGGTGCGAATCGTCCTTGCGCAGCGTGACGGTGCCGCGCTTGCCCTTGTCGCGCCCGGCCAACACGATGACCTGGTCGCCTTTGCGAATCTTGTTCATGGCGTTGTGTCCTTAGAGAACTTCGGGAGCCAGCGACACGATCTTCATGAACTTCTCGGTACGCAGTTCACGCGTGACCGGGCCGAAGATGCGGGTGCCGATGGGTTCGAGCTTGGCGTTGAGCAGCACGGCGGCATTGCCGTCGAACTTCACCAGCGAGCCGTCTGCACGGCGGATGCCCTTGGCGGTGCGAACCACCACGGCGCTGTAGATTTCGCCCTTCTTGACGCGGCCACGGGGCGCGGCTTCCTTGATGCTCACCTTGATGATGTCACCAACGCTTGCATAGCGACGCTTGGAGCCGCCAAGCACCTTGATACACAGGACGGATTTCGCGCCCGTGTTGTCGGCCACTTCGAGCCTGGATTCAGTTTGGATCATTTGTCTTAGTTCCCAACTTGTACTGATCACGACCACCGCAGGAGGCATTGCACCCATCTGCTGGCAACCGACTTCAGTCAGTCTTGGGCCCGCTGTTGACGCCTCGAACCACTCGAAGCGCCGTCAATTGGGCTGAAAGCTCCGCCTTTTTCAAAGCGAAGCCAGCGATTGTGGCACGGGTTGAGCGGGCTGTCAACTGGGTCGGTTGCGCCGAGCGTCGGGGGCGCAGTTCCCAGGGGCGGGCAAGCCTAAACTCGCCTGCATGAGCACCTCGCAACCCTCCGGCCAGCCCTCGGCGGCCCAGCGCATCGCCTTCATCGGCGGCGGCAACATGGCCAGCGCCATCATCGGCGGCCTGATCGAGCAAGGGATGGCGCCAGCCGCCATCCACGTCATCGAGCCCTTCGAAGCGGCGCGGGACCAGCTTCAGCGGCAGTTGGGCGTGGCGTCCAGCCCGGCTCCCGGGCCGGATCTCCGGGGCTGCCGGACAGTGGTCTGGGCGGTCAAGCCGCAGACCTTCAAGGAGGCCGCGCAGCCCGTCGCCGACCTCGCGCGCGAGGCCCTTCATATCAGCGTGGCCGCCGGCATCCGCACGGACAGCATCACCCGCTGGCTGGGCACGCAGCGCGTGACCCGTGCCATGCCCAACACGCCGGCGCTGATCGGCAAGGGCATGACGGCGCTGTATGCCACCGCCGAGGTGACGGACGCCGACCGGCAACAGGTGGAGTCAGTCCTGCGCCCCACCGGCGAACTGCTCTGGCTGGAACGCGAGGAACAGCTGGACGCGGTCACCGCCCTCTCCGGCTCCGGCCCGGCCTACGTCTTCTTCTACCTGGAGGCCATGGTGAAGGCCGGCGTCCAGATGGGGCTGAGCGAAGCGCAGGCGCGGCAGCTGGCCGTGGGCACCTTCGGCGGCTCGGCCGCCCTGGCGCACGGCAGCCAGGACCCGCTCGAGCTGATGCGCCAGCGCGTCACTTCCAAGGGCGGCACCACCCATGCGGCGATCAGCTCGATGGAGGCGGACGGCATGCAGGACGCCTTCGTGCGCGCCCTGTGGGCGGCGCAGCGCCGTGCGGCCGAGCTCGGCGACGAGTTCGGCCGCGGCTGAAGCCTTTTCTTTCAGCGCAGCAGGTAGCCGGCCACCACGCCGGCGAACACTGTGAAGCCCAGCCAGTGGTTCAGCCGAAAGGCCTTGAAGCAGCCTTCGCGCGTGCGTGCGCGGATGAGCTGCCAGTGCCAGGCGGCCTGGCCCAGCGCCGCCGCGATGCCCAGGTAGAACACAACGCCCAGCCCGCGGCTGGCACCGGCCCAGGCCCACACGGCCAGGAACAGCGCGTAGCTCGCCATCACCGCCGCCACGTCGAAACTGCCGAAGGTGATGGCCGAGGTCTTCATGCCGATCTTCAGGTCGTCGTCGCGGTCGACCATGGCGTACTCGGTGTCGTAGGCCAGCACCCAGAACAGGTTGCCCGCCAGCAACAGCCAGGCGAAGCCGGGCACCTGGCCGGTCACCGCCGCGAAGGCCATCGGGATGCCGAAGCTGAAGGCGATGCCCAGCACCGCCTGTGGAATGGCGAGGATGCGCTTGGCAAAGGGATAGAACAGCGTCACCGCCAGCGCGGCGAAGGACCACAGCACTGTGGCCAGGTTGGTGGTGAGCACCAGGCCGAAGGCCACCAGCGCCAGCACCGCGCCCAGCCCCAGCGCCTCGCGCACCGAGACCTCGCCACTGGTCACCGGCCGCGCGGCGGTGCGCTTGACGTGGCGGTCGAAGTCGCGGTCGGCCACGTCGTTGACGCAGCAGCCTGCGCTGCGCATGAGGATGGTGCCCAGCACGAACACCGCCAGCAGGTGCCAGCCCGGCCAGCCGTCCGCCGCGAACCACAGCGCGCTCAGCGTGGGCCACAGCAGCAGCAGCCAGCCGGCGGGACGGTTCCAGCGGATCAGGTCGAGATAGGCCGCGAGCCGCCCGCGGGCGGGCGGCGTGGCGGGCGATGACGGCGCGGACTCGCGCTCGGCTGCCGCCGGCATCGACTGGGACAAGGCTTACTCCTCCAGCAGCGAACGCAGCATCCAGGCGGTCTGGTCGTGCACCGTGCAGCGGGCCGTCAGCATGTCGGCCGTCGGGTCGTCGCCGGCTTCCTCGGCCACCGGGATGAACTCGCGCGCAATGCGCGACACGGTCTCGTGGCCCTTCACCAGGATGCGCACCATCTCCATGGCCTTGGGCGGATGCTCCGGCACGTCGGGCACGGTGGCGATCTTGCTGAACTCTGCGTACGAGCCCGGCGCGTAGTGGCCCAGGGCGCGGATGCGCTCGGCGATCACGTCGGTGGACGTCCACAGCTCGGTGTACTGCGCCATGAACATCGCATGCAGCGAGTTGAAGTGCGGGCCGGTCACGTTCCAGTGGAAGTTGTGCGTGGTCAGGTACAGGGTGTACGTGTCGGCCAGCACGCGGGAAAGCCCCTCGGCGATGGCAGCGCGGTCCTGGCGCTCGATGCCGATGTTGATGATCGGCGCGCTGCGGCTGCCCGATTCCTCGGCCACGCGGGTGCCGCCCTTCACGGGCACCTTGCCCGCCGACGATGCGGGCGACTTCGCGATGGGGGAGGATTTCGTCTTCTTCGGTGCTTTGGCCATGGCGTGGCGTTCCCTTCTCTGGTGCTTGGTTGTGGAAGAAAGAGGCAACTGTAGAAGCCCCGGCGTGCTGCTGCAACCAGCCCGCGACTATGGTCGCGATGCAATCAACTGTGCAGCGCGCTCATGACAGCCGCTGCACGCCGGGCAGTTCGCACGCGTAGATCGCGTTGCGCAGCGCGGCGATGGCTTCGTAGCGGGTGAAGCTGCGGCGCCAGGCCAGCACCACGCGGCGCGTGGGCGGCTCGCGGCCCTCGGCGTCGCGCACCGGCAGGTAGCGCACCAGCGCCTCGGGCTCGCGGCGGCTCTTGGGCCGGGGCTTGAGCGACTCCGGCGGCACCGACAGGCGCGGCACCAGGGTCACGCCCATGCCCGCGGCCACCATGTGCTTGATGGTCTCCAGCGAGGAGCCCTCGAAGCTCTTGCGGATGCCTTCGGCATTGCTGGAGAAGCGCGCGAACTCCGGGCACACCTCCAGCACGTGGTCGCGGAAGCAGTGGCCGGTGCCCAGCAGCAGCATGGTCTCGCTCTTGAGTTCGTCGGAAGTGACGGACTCCTTCTGCGCAAGTTCATGGTGCGAGGGAACCGCCGCCACGAAGGGCTCGTCGTACAGCGGCGCGATCGCCAGGCCCGCGTCGGGAAAAGGCTCGGCCATGATGGCGGCGTCGATCTCGCCGGCGCGCAGCATGTCCAGCAGCTTGGCGGTGAAGTTCTCCTGCAGCATCAGCGGCATCTGCGGCGTGCGCGAGATGTTCTGGCGCACCAGGTCGGGCAGCAGGTAGGGGCCGATGGTGTAGATCACGCCCAGCTTGAGCGGGCCGGCCAGCGGGTCCTTTCCGCGCTTGGCGATCTCCTTGATGCTGGCCGCCTGGTCGAGCACGCTCTGCGCCTGCTGCACGATCTGCTCGCCCAGCGGGGTGACGGTGACTTCGCCGGCGCTGCGCTCGAAGAGCTTGACTTCCAGCTCGTCTTCCAGCTTCTTGATGGCCACCGACAGGGTGGGTTGCGAGACGAAACAGGCTTCTGCGGCCTTGCCGAAATGCCGCTCGCGAGCCACTGCAACGATGTATTTGAGTTCGGTCAGGGTCATAGCTTGCGTCAATTATGCGCAGCCCCGAAGCCCTGCGGGAAGTTCAGGCCTTGAGGTACTCCGAGCGGCTGCCCAGCCAGCGGTCGATGTGGCGCTGCGCCAGTTCGGGATGCGTGCCCAGCATGCGCGGCGCCAGCTCGCGCGCCCACTCGAGCAGGCGCGTGTCGGTGGCCAGGTCGGCGAAGCGCAGCAGCGGCGCGCCCGACTGCCGCGCGCCCAGGAACTCGCCGGGGCCGCGGATCTCCAGGTCGCGCCGCGCGATCTCGAAGCCGTCGCTGGTCTCGGCCATGGCGCGCAGCCGCGCACGCGCCGCCTCGCCCACGCGGCCGCCCTCGTTGGGCGAATACAGCAGCACGCAGGCCGAGGCCGCGGCGCCGCGGCCCACCCGGCCGCGCAGCTGGTGCAGCTGCGACAGGCCGAAGCGCTCGGCATGCTCGATGACCATCAGCGAGGCGTTGGGCACGTCCACCCCGACCTCGATCACCGTGGTGCTCACCAGCACGTGCAGGCGCCCGGCGCTGAATTCATCCATCACCGAGGCCTTCTCGGCCGTGGGCATGCGCGAGTGCAACAAGCCCACCTGCACCTGGTCGCCCAGCGCGTCGGCCAGCTCGTCGCGGGTGGCGGTGGCGTTGCGCAGGTCGACGGCCTCGCTCTCCTCGATCAGCGGGCAGACCCAGTAGACCTGCCGGCCCTGCTCCAGCTGCGCCTGGATGCGGTCGATGACCTCGTCGCGCCGGTGCTCGGCCACCAGCTTGGTCACGATGGGGGTGCGGCCGGGCGGCAGCTCGTCGAGCGTGGAGACGTCCAGGTCGGCGTAGTAGCTCATGGCAAGCGTGCGCGGGATGGGCGTGGCGCTCATCATCAGGAGGTGCGGCTCCTGGCCGCCCACCGCCTTGCCGCGCAGGGCCAGGCGCTGCGCGACGCCGAAGCGGTGCTGCTCGTCGACGATGGCCAGCGCCAGGTTCCTGAAGCGCACCTTGTCGGAGATGACGGCGTGCGTGCCGATCACCAGGGCCGCCTCGCCGCTTTCCAGCGCGGCCTCCATGGTGTCGCGCTCCTTCTTCTTCTGGCTGCCCGTGAGCCAGGCCACGCGCAGGCCGCGGCTGGCCAGCAGCGGATCGAGCCAGCCGACCAGCTTGCCGAAATG
The DNA here is from genome assembly GCF_900114785.1 of Variovorax sp. OV329. Taxonomy (GTDB): domain Bacteria; phylum Pseudomonadota; class Gammaproteobacteria; order Burkholderiales; family Burkholderiaceae_C; genus Variovorax. Next base: position 151,913 of record NZ_FOUG01000012.1, on the reverse strand, counting down.
CTGCGAGGCCAGGATCTCGGTGGGCGCCATCAGTGCGCACTGGTAGCCCGCGTCGATGCACAGCGCCGCCGCCAGCGCGGCCACCACGGTCTTGCCCGAGCCCACGTCGCCCTGCAGCAGGCGGTGCATGGGCACCGAATGGCCGAGGTCCTTGCCGATCTCCTCCACCACGCGCCGCTGCGCGCCGGTGAGGTCAAAGGGCAGCACGGCGAGCAGTTGCTCGACCAGCGACTCCTTGCCGGCCAGGCGCGAGAGCACGGGCGCGCGCTGCGCTGCACGCTCGCTGCGCGCCTGGTGCTGCGAGAGCTGCTGCGCCAGCAACTCCTCGGCCTTGATGCGCTGCCACGCCGGGTGGCTGTGGTCTTCCAGCGTGGCCATGGCCACGTCGGGCGCCGGGTAGTGCAGGAAGCTGAGCGAGCGCCGCAGGTCCCAGGCCGGCTGCCAGGCGTCGCCCTGCGGCAGGGTCTCGTCCAGCAGCGCACGCGCCAGTCCCGAGCGCACCTCGCGCCGCAGCACCGGCTGCGCCAGCCCGGCGATGGTGGAGTACACCGGCGTGAGCGCCTCCGGCAGGTCGGTGCCGGCGGCCTTCACCGTGGGATGCATGATCGTGCGGCCCATGAAGCCGCCGCGCACCTCGCCGCGAAGCCGAACCCGCGCACCCACGGCCAGCTGCTTCTGCTGCGACGGGTAGAAGTTGAAGAAGCGCAGCTGGCAGGTGTCGCTGCCGTCGTCCACCGTGACGATGAGCTGGCGGCGCGGGCGGTAGACCACTTCGCTGGAAGTGACCACGGCCTCGATCTGCGCCGTGTCGCCGTCGCGCACGTCGGCCAGGCGCACGATCTGCGTCTCGTCCTCGTAGCGCATCGGCAGGTAGAGGGCGAAGTCGATGTCGCGCACCAGCCCCAGCTTGCGCAGCGCCCGCTGCACCGCGCTCGGCCCGGCGCCGGGCGCGGCCTTGGCGGGGGCGGCTGGCGGGGGCTTTTCGCGCGAGGCGGACTGGGAGGCGGCGGGCATGGGACAATTCTGCACGCGCCCGCCCAGGGCGCGTTCTCTCTTCTTCCCAACGCCAACCTTGGCACGGGCCCGTCCGGCCCTCAAGACATGCGCACTTTCACGCTTTCCGATTTCGATTTTTCGCTGCCGCCCGAGCTGGTGGCGCAGCATCCCGCGCCCGAGCGCAGCGCATCGCGCCTGCTCGACGGCACCGCCCCCGCGCCGGTGGACCGCATCTTCAACACCCTGCCCTCGCTGCTGCGCAAAGGCGACCTGCTGGTGTTCAACGACACCCAGGTGGTCAAGGCGCGCCTCTTCGGCGAGAAGCCCACCGGCGGCAAGCTCGAGCTGCTGGTCGAGCGCGTGCTGCAGGGCCAGGAGGTGGTGGCGCACATGAAGGTCAGCAAGAAGCCGCCGGTGGGCACGGTGCTGGACATGGTGGGCGGCTTTCGCGCCACCTTGCTGGGCCGGTGGCCGGACGAGAACGGCGCCCTCTTCCGCTTCGCCTTCGAGAGCGACGCGGGCGAGGACCCGTATGCGCTGATGGCCCGCTGCGGCCACGTGCCGCTGCCGCCCTACATCACGCACACCGACTCGGCCGACGACGAGCGCCGCTACCAGACGGTGTTCGCCCGCGTGCCCGGCGCCGTGGCCGCGCCCACCGCCGCGCTGCATTTCGACGAGGCCCTGCTGGCGGAGATGGGCGAGCGCGGCATCGAGCGCGCCAACGTCACGCTGCACGTGGGCGCCGGCACCTTCCAGCCGGTGAAGATCGAGAACATCGCCGAGCACACAATGCACGCCGAGCGCTACCACGTGCCGCAGGCCACGCAACAGGCCATCGCCGACTGCAAGGCCCGAGGCGGCCGCGTGGTGGCCGTGGGCACGACGACCGTGCGCACCCTCGAATCCTGGGCCGCCAGCGGCGAGGCCGAGGGCGACACGCGCATCTTCATCACGCCGGGCTTCGCGTTCCGGCACGTCGACCTGCTGGTCACCAACTTCCACCTCCCCAAGAGCACGCTGATGATGCTGGTGAGCGCTTTCGCGGGCCACGAGCACGTGATGGCGCTGTACGCGCACGCCATCCGCGAGGGCTACCGCTTCTTCAGCTACGGCGACTCGATGCTGCTCGCGCGCCAGAAGGACTGACACCCCATGTTGAACTTCCAGATCCTCACCACCGATTCCGCCAGCCACGCGCGCCGCGCCACGCTCACACTCAACCACGGCGTGGTGCAGACGCCCATCTTCATGCCCGTGGGCACCTACGGCACCGTCAAGGGCGTGATGCCGCGCAGCCTGGAGGAGATGGGCGCGCAGATCATCCTGGGCAACACCTTCCACCTGTGGATGCGCCCCGGCCTGGACGTGATGGCGAGCTTCGGCGGCCTGCACCAGTTCGAGAAGTGGAACAAGCCCATCCTCACCGACTCGGGCGGCTTCCAGGTCTGGAGCCTGGGCGCGATGCGCAAGATCAGCGAGGAAGGCGTGAAGTTCGCGTCGCCGGTCAACGGCGACAAGCTCTTCCTCACGCCGGAGGTCTCGATGCAGATCCAGACCATCCTCAACAGCGACATCGTCATGCAGTTCGACGAGTGCACGCCCTACGACACCAAGGGCCACATCACGACCGAGGCCGAGGCGCGCGTCTCGATGGAGCTGAGCCTGCGCTGGGCGAAGCGCTGCCAGGCGGAATTCGCGCGCCTCTCCAACCCCAACGCCTTGTTCGGCATCGTGCAGGGCGGCATGTTCGAGAACCTGCGCGAGGAATCGCTGGCGCAGCTGGTGGAGCTGGATTTCCCCGGCTACGCCATCGGCGGCGTGAGCGTGGGCGAGCCCAAGGACGAGATGCTGCGCATCATGGCCCACACCTCGCACCGCCTGCCGGCGAACAAGCCGCGCTACCTGATGGGCGTGGGCACGCCCGAGGACCTGGTGCAGGGCGTGGCCGACGGCGTGGACATGTTCGACTGCGTGATGCCCACGCGCAATGCGCGCAACGGCACCCTCTTCTCCCGCTACGGCGACCTCAAGATGCGCAACGCGCGCCACAAGAGCGACCCGCAGCCCATCGACACCAGCTGCACCTGCCACGCCTGCGCCGGCAGCTCGGGCGTGTCATGGGACGACGGCGGGCGCGAGGGTTTCTCGCGCGCCTACCTGCACCACCTGGACCGCTGCGGCGAGATGCTGGGCCCCATGCTCACCACGGTGCACAACCTGCACTACTACCTGAACCTGATGCGCGAGATCCGCGAGTCGCTCGACGCCGCGCGCTTCACGGAATTCCGCGCGCAGTTCAAGGCCGACCGCGCGCGCGGCGTCTAGCCTGGCCGCGTGACGGGCCCCAGCGGCTGCGGGGCCGTCGGCGCATCCGCCTGCGGCCGGGGGAACAGCTGCGCAGGCGTTCCGCAGGCGTGACAGAACTTCGAGAAGGCGCTCTTGCGCGCATCGCACTTGCGGCAATGGTCGAACAGGCCGATGCCGCAGTGCGGGCAGAAATCGATCTCGGTGTTCTTCAGGTCCACCGGGCGCTCGCAGCCGGGGCACACGCCCTTGGCCAGCCGCGCCAGCGCAGTGTCGTAGCTGAGCTCGTCGCGCCGCACCTGGTCGGGCTGCTGCTCGGCCAGCTTCTGCTTCGCGAGGTAGCGGTTGAGCCCCACGATGGCATAGCGCCCCACCAGCACCGTGAGCACGATGCCCACCACGTAGCGCACGTAGCCGCCGTAGCTGGGCAGGTAGGGCACCAGCTCCACGAAGAAGGCGAAGAGCGCGAAGAGGATGAAGCCCCAGACGAAAGGCCAGTAGGGGCTCTTGCGCTTCTTCGCGAAGAGCCAGCCGGCCACCACCAGCAACGGCAGCGTCAGCGCCAGCCGGTACAGGAAGACGCGCAGCTCCACGCGCCGCGCTTCCTTCTCGAGCTTCTCGCCGGCGACCCGCGTGAGTTCGTTCAGCTGTTCGTACGCACGGGACTGGGCCTGCCGGGCATCCAGCGCCACCTGGCGCTGCGCCAGCACCTTCTTCTGCGCCTCTTCCTCGGCCGCCTTCAAGGCATCGAGCGCCTTGGTGCGCGAGATCAGCTCGGCGTCCTGGTCGGGCAGCTGCGTGGCATGCCGCGTGGACAGCCAGTTCGAGAAGGTCTCGCGGGCATTGCGGTTGGCCTGCCGGGCCGCTTCCAGCCGCAGCTGGGCCTGCTCCAGTTCGGCCTGCGCGGACTTCTGGCTTTCCTCGGCCCGCGTCAGCGTGCCGCGCAGGGGCACGGCCGCGCCCTGGTCCATGAAGTCCTCGATGTCCAGCGGACGCTCCACGCGCGGCAGGTCGCCGACGATGGTGCTGCCCAGGCCGGTGAGGAAGCCGGCAAAGATGAAGGCCACCAGCCACAGGCCGCGGCGGAACCACTTTTCGGAAAGGCGCAGGGACTTGCTCATGGGTCAGGAGGCGCGCGGGAAGGCCGCGCGGTGAGGGTCGATCAATGGAAGGGGAAGACGAAGAGCCCGGCCAGCATGGCCGCCAGGGCGATCAGCGCGAAATGGAAGGACGAGGAGATCGTCCGGCGCCAGAGCGTGGTGGAGGGCACCTGGCCGGAATGATCGATGCCCAGGTCGAACTGGCTGGGGCGGCTCATGGTCGCGTGCTCGCATGCGCGTCGGGGTTGCAGGGCTTTGGCATCGAAAACTCCTCTTCGTCTCGGAGATGGAAATCAACGGGACGAATCATCTCTTCTGCCCTGCCCACGCGGCATCGCCAGAGATGAGGAGTGGCGGCTCCGCGACCTGAAAGTATCGCAAATCAATACCGAGCATCACCCGCGCTGCACATGCAGGTCGGCGCGGGTGAATGGCCGGTCGGTGCCCGCCAGCCGCATCGCCACGCGCTCCAGGAGGCCATGCGTGGGGGCGGCATTGCCCGGCTGCTGGTGCACCAGCGGCAGCAGCAGCGTCACCAGCACCAGCGAGGCGCGCAGTTGGGGATGCGCCACGCGCCGCTGCAGCGCCAGGAAGGCTGCACTGGTGACGAAGCCCAGCAGGAAGCCGGTGGTCACTTCGGACCAGGAGTGCGCATAGATCGCCAGGCGCGAAACGCCGATGCCCAGCGCGAGCAGCCAGCCCGCCAGGGCCAGCCCCACCCGCAGTCGGTGCGAGCCGCGCGAGGCCAGGAGCCAGAGCGCCACCGGCCAGACCGCGGCGGTCAGCATGGTGTGGCCGCTGATACCGGTGAAGTTCAGGCGCGCGCTGCCGATGCCCCAGCCCATGAAGGCCAGCTTGCTCAGCAGCACCAGCAGGCTGGCGAAACCGAAGATCAGGATCCAGAGCGCGGCGGCCGGCCAGGTGCGGCGCGAGGAAAGAAGCCACAGCGCGATCAGCGCGGCGGCCGGCAGCAGCAGACCGCTGTCACCCAGCCAGGTGAAGGCATGCCAGAAACCTTCGGGAACGCCGTGAATGGCGCGCCACGCCGCATCGCGCAGGAAACCCATCCGGTCGACCTCAGCCAGCGCTCAGCAGTTCGCCCACGCGGCGATGCAGCAGTTCCGGCTGGGCCTCGGCCTGCGGCAGGGGCGCGCCCACGTTCAGGCCGACGCGGCTCCACATGCCGCGGCGAAAGGGCCGGACCATGGCGACGTTCTCGCCATCGCGCACCTCGACCCGGCTGAAGTAGGAACCCCACAGGTCGGTCAGCGCCATCGGCACCACCGGCACCGCCAGGCCCTCGGCGTGGGCCGCATCCAGGATCTTCTTCATGCCGCCCTTGAAGGGCTGCAGCTGGCCGTCGCGCGTGATGGCGCCCTCGGGGAAGATGCCCAGCAGGTCGCCCTCGCGCAGCACCTGCGCGGCCTGCGCGAAGGCGCGCTCGTAGGCCTCGGGGTCGTCCTTCTGCGACGCGATGGGAATGGCCTTGGCCAGCTTGAAGAGCCAGCCCAGCACCGGCACGCGGAAGATGCGGTGGTCCATGAGGAAGCGGATCGGGCGCGGGCTCGCTGCCATCAGCAGCACCGCGTCCACGAAGCTCACGTGGTTGCACACCAGCAGGGCCGGTCCGTTGTCGGGGATGTGCTCGTCGCCGCGCACCTTGAAGCGGTACACCAGCCGCGACAGTATCCAGGCGCAGAAGCGCAGCAGGTACTCGGGCACCAGCAGGAAGATGTAGAAGGCCACCACCGCGTTGGCGATGCCGGTGAAGAGGAACACCTGCGGAATGGTGAAGCCCGCACCGAGCAGCGCGCCGGCGATGACCGAGCTGCCGATCATGAACAGCGCGTTGAGGATATTGTTGGCCGCGATGATGCGGGCGCGGTGCGTGGGCTGGCTGCGCAGCTGGATGAGCGCGTACATCGGCACGCTGTACAGGCCCGCGAAGAGCGAGAGCAGGCCCAGGTCGGCCATCACGCGCCAGTGGGCCGGCTGCGCCAGGAAGGCGGACAGCCCCATGGTCGGCACCGCCGGCAGGCCGCGCGAGGCGAAGTACAGGTCGACCGAGAACACGGTCATGCCGAAGGCGCCCAGGGGCACCAGGCCGATCTCCACCTGCCGGCGGCTGAGCGTCTCGCACAGCAGCGAGCCGACGCCGATGCCCAGCGAGAACACCACCAGCAGCAGCGAGGCCACCTGCTCGTTGCCGTGCAGAACTTCCTTGGCGAAGCTGGGGAACTGGGCCAGGAACACGGCGCCGAAGAACCACATCCACGAGATGCCCAGCAGCGCGCGGAACACCACCACGTTGCCGTGCGCCAGCTTGAGGTTGCGCCAGGTCTCGCTGACCGGGTTCCAGTTGATCTTCAGGCCAGGGTCGGTGGCCTGCGTGCGGGGAATCACCTGCGCCACGCCGCGCCCTACCAGCGCCAGCAGCACGCAGGACACGGCGACGGCCTCGTGGCCGATCTGCGGCAGGGCCACCAGCAGGCCGCCGGCCACCTGGCCCAGCAGGATGGCCACGAAGGTGCCCATCTCCACCATGCCGTTGCCGCCGGTGAGCTCGTGCGAGTCCAGCACCTGCGGCAGGTAGGCGAACTTCACCGGCCCGAAGAGCGTGGAATGCAGCCCCATCAGGAACACGCAGCCCAGCAGCACCACCGCGTCGGCGCGCAGGAAGCCCCAGAAGGCGATCAGCATGATCACGATCTCGAAGGTCTTCACGAAGCGCATCACGCGCGTCTTGTCGAACTTGTCCGCGATCTGGCCGGCCGTTGCAGAGAACAGCAGGAAGGGCAGGATGAAAAGCGCCCCGATCACCAGGCCCGCCATGGCCGGCTTCATCCAGGCCAGCTGCAGCTGGTAGGTCACCATGACGGTGAAGGCGAACTTGAACAGGTTGTCGTTGGCCGCGCCGGCGAACTGGGTCCAGAAGAAGGGAGCGAAGCGGCGCTGGCCGAGAAGGGCGAACTGGCCGGTGTGCGCGGCCGGCGCGGGGGATGCAGCGGCGTTGGTGTTGTTGCTGCTCGCAAGCGTGTTCAAGGCAAAGCCCTTTCTCATCGAGGCGGAGGATCAGGCGCCTCGCGCCCACGTATCAAACTGTGACAGGTGCTGCCGGCGAATTGTGCATCAGCGGTCGGTCCGCCAATTGCCGGATGGAGTAGAGCACCGGCAGGGCCGCGAGCGCCGCCACCACGTGCTTGAGCGAGTGGCCCGAGACGATGTGCTGCGTCCATTCGAACACCGGACCGTCGCCCACTTCCAGCACCTTGGCCACGGCATAGGCGGCGATGATCCAGCCGAGCTTCAGGTCGAGCGGGCGGGTGCCGCTGCGCACCGGCCGCAGGGTCGACATCCACAGCACCAGCGCTATGCCGCCGAACTGCACCACCGCCCAGGGCATGATGTTGCCCCGCTCGTGGAACACGGCCACCGCCAGCAGGCCCGCGGCCAGGGTGATGCAGGCGGCCGGGAAGCCGAAGCGCGGACTCACCCGGTCCGACACCGCCAGGCCCATCACGCCGGCGAAGGCCACGGCCATGGCGGCGCGGTCGCCGGCCAGGCGCAACACGTCGTCGGGCTGCAGGTGGTAGAAGGCCGAGGCACCGGACACCAGCACGAGGCCGGCAAAGAAGAGCCAGGCGCTGTCCAGTGCGCTGCCGGGCAGTTCGTCGTGGGCGTGGCCCGGCACGGGGCCGTGGTCATGGCCGCGCTCCAGGCGGTGCAGCCGGTGCAGGCCCAGCAGGCCGACGATCAGGAAGGGAAGGTTGCTGAGCACGTCCAGGGCGTTGGGCAGGCCCAACAGGGTTCGGAAGTCGCTCAGCGGCGAGTTGCCCGCGCCGGGCTCCGCCAGGGCGGGGGCCAGCAGGCCCAGCGCCAGCAGCAGGAGGGCCGCGCCAGCCAGCCAGGCTTCCCGGCGTGAGAGGCGGCGGGGAGATTGCAAGGGAATAGATGCACTCATGGCTTCAGGCTCCTTGTAACGTGTTGCGCCGCAATGTAGAGAGTGAACTTCTTCATGGGCATCAACAATCAATACGAGGCAACTATTCGCCTCTTTCGGTACTGTCTGGCTATACCGACGGAGCAGAGAAACTGAGATGAGCACCACCGCCGACCTGGTCCAGGCCCTGAAGAACGAGCTCAAGGGCGCCCGGATGACCTATGCCGACCTGGCCCGCTCGTTGGGCATGGCCGAATCCAGCGTGAAACGCATGCTGGCCAAGGGCGACATGCCGCTGACGCGGGTGGACGCCATCTGCCGGGCGCTGAAGCTCGACTTCGCCGAACTGGCCCGCCGCGTGGCCGACGCGCAGCCGCTGCTCAAGGAATTGACGCAGGAGCAGGAGCGGGCCGTGGTCAAGGACAAGAAGCTGCTCCTGTGCGCCATCTGCGTGCTCAGCCAGTGGACGCTGGAGCAGATCGTCTCCAACTACCGGATCAGCGAGGCCGAGTGCATCGGCTGCCTGGTGCAGCTGGATCGCATCGGCATCATCGAGCTGCGGCCGCAGAACCGCTACCGTCTCAAGCTGGCCAAGACCTTCCGCTGGCGCCCGCACGGTCCGGTGATGGAGTTCTTCCGCGAGGAGGTGGTGCTCGACTACTACAAGGGAGGCTTCGACGGCCCCGCCGAAGGGCTGCTGCTGGTCCATGGCGCCATCAGCCGCTCGCTGGCGCCGGCCTTCCTGGAGCGCCTCCAGCGCGTGGCGCAGGACTTTGCCCAGCAGCACCAGGCCGACCAGAAGATGTCGGCGCGCGACCGCGAGGGCTACACGCTGCTGCTGGGCATGCGCAGCTGGGAGTTCGAGGCCTTCGCGCAGCTGCGTCGGCCCGACTCGCAGCCGGGCCTGCACAAGCTGGCCCGGCCCTGAACGCGAAGGCTCAGTCCGCCACGAAGACGGTCATCACCCCGGTGTAGCCGTACAGGTGGTGCCGCGCGATCTCGCCAGCGGCGAAGAAGCCCACCAGCGGCACGTCGCCCAGCGCGTGGCGCACGATCTGCATCTCGGCCCCCGGCGCGCCGAAGTGCGGCCCGCCGCGGCCCGAGCAGCTCACGTAGATGGCGCCGGATATGCGCCGCGCCGGATGCGGGCTGGCCTCGGCCTCGCCGGCGGCCAGGGCGCTGGCCACCTCGAGGGTCTGCTCCTCGGGCTCCAGCTCCTCGCGGATCTCGGCGCAGATGCGCATCAGGTCGGCCCGCGCGGATTGGGCATTGCGGCGCACGAAGGTCATGCGCATGCCCACCTCGACCTGGTCGGCGATGGCCACTGCCCGGCGCGTGGGGTCCAGCCCGATGATGTGGCGCACCAGCACGTCCGCGCCCAGGTCGCCGGTGCGGCGCAGGCCCTCGCTGCCGGGGCTGGCCAGGCCGACCAGCGTCGCGCGCACCGCCTCGATGGCGTGCATGGGCTCGTCCAGCGAGACCTTCAGGTCGGCCAGCAGCACGTCCAGCGCCGCCTCGCCGTCGATGGTGAGCAGCAGGTTGCCGTCGGCCGCGGTGATCTCGCGCTCGCGCGACACCGGCTGGCAGCCCTGGGTCACGCGCGACACCAGCCGCACGCCCTCGCCGAAGAGCACGCCCGAGAGCCCGCCGGAGAACACCCCGCTGGCGGCGCCCTGCCCCCGGATGTTGCCGTTGCCGCCGATGGCGAACTGCGGCGTCGCCCCGCGCCCGGAGGACAGGCCGCCGAACAGGTAGCCGGTCTCGGTGCGCGCGGACAGGTCGCCGATCAGCTCGGGCAGCTCGTGGGTGGACGGGTCGGCATGCACCAGCGCGGTGAAGGCCTGGAAGTTCTGGTTGGGACCGCCCGAGCGCGCCACGTCGGCGTTGCCCACCGGCGCCACGCCGGAGAACACGCGGAACTGGTCGCTGGGCAGCTCGCACAGCATCACCGCCAGGGCCGGCTCGTCGAAGTACTCGGCATTGTTCGCGGCGATGCCGATGCCCGTGGTGCCGGACCAGTCGGTGACTTCGGGCAGCTCGGCGCCCAGGTGTTCGAGGATCTCCTGCGCATGGGGGGCGAAGAGGTCGGTGATGTAGAGCAGGCCCAGGCTGGGCGATGCGGCGTAGTCGGGCTGGGTCATCTGGGCGCGCAGTTGCGCGAGGACCAGGTCCGCGGCCGTTCGCCATTGGGGATGGGTGGCGTGACCGGAGGGGAAAAGCTTCATGGCGAGACGCGAGCGGGGAACGGCCCCGCGCGCGGCCCCCATTACAGCACTTAACGCTGGCGCGAAGTGCTGCTGCGCTTGCGGGCGGGGGGCTTTTTGGCCGCGGGCGCCTTCGCCTCGCTGGCCGCCTTGGCAGGAGCCTTGGCTGCCTGCTTCTTTGCTGGCGCAGCGATGGACGGCATCTTGAGCTGCGCAGCTTCCTGCAGCGCGGTGGTGGCGATCTGCTGGAACTGCTGCGTGAGCGCGCCCCACAGCTGCATCGGGTCGATGACCGAGGCTGCGGCGGGCTTGCCCGTGGGCTCCTCGGCCTCGGCCTCGGGCTTCTCCTTCTCCTTCGCCGGCTCGGGCTCGGACCTGGGCGGCGGAGCCTTCGCTGCGGCCCCGGCCGTGGACGCCGCCGCGCCGCCGGTGAAGGCCTTGGCCAGGTCCTCCATCTGCAGGTTCATGCCCTGCAGCGTGGACAGCGTCATGCGCTGCACTTCCAGCGCCTGGATGGTGGCCTTGAGCGCATGCAGGTTCTGGTCGAGCCAGAACTGCACCGCCTTGAGTTCCTGGATGCGCTTGTCCACCTCCTCCACGCTCAGCGTGGGCGCGACCCAGCTGGAGACGCCGGGCAGCCCCGGGATGCCCGGCATGCCGGGCAGGCCCGCCTTGGCTGCGGCGCCCGCCGCACCGCTGCTGGTCGCCAGGTTCTTGAGGAAGTCGAAGCCGGGAACGAACTGTTCGAAGAAGAAGGACGGCTTGTCGCTCATCGGAGGTCTCCCGGCAGGTGGTGGTTGTTGGCCGCCGAGCTTATACCCGGGCAGGCCGGCCAAGTTCAGTGCTTGTGCTGATGCTCGCCAGCGCTGTCACCGGCCGCACCGCCGGGCGCGCTCACGGCCACCGGCACCTGCAGCGTCTGCTCGCTGGCCACGCCCTTGGCGTCCATGAAGCGCAGCGTGATCGGCACCGTGGCGCCGGCGGCGACGGGCTGCTTCAGGTCCATCAGCATCAGGTGGAAGCCGCCGGGCGTGAGCGCCACGGTCTGGCCCGCGGGCAGGTCCAGCCCCTGGCCGAGGGCGCGCATCTTCATGGTGTCGCCTTCCATCTTCATCTCGTGCACCTCGGCCACGCCGGCCACCGGCGTGGAAGCGCCCACCAGGCGCGTGGCGGCCGGCGACTTGAGCTTCATGAAGGCACCGGTGCCGCTCTGGCCCGGCACGGCGCGGCGCACCCAGGCGTCGCTCACCTCGACCGGCGCGGCGCTGCCGGGTGCGAGCACCATCAGGCGCGCGGCCGGGAACTCGGGCCTGGCCGTGTCGCCGGCCGGGACCTGCGCCCAATCGGCGCTGCCCACGTCGCAGGTCTGCAGCACCTTGAACCACAGCGGGCCCGGCTTGGCCTCGAGCTTGCCGCGCACGATGAACTGCGCCTTCTCGTCGCCGGGCAAGGCGTTCTGCGGCGCGTTGGCCTTCCAGCTGATCTCGCCGCTGCTGCTGGCCAGGGTCCAGCCCTCGCGCGGCTCGGCCTTCTGCACGCTGAAGCCGGCCGGCACGCGCACCGTGAGGCCGGTGGTGGCCTTGGCCTCCTTGCAGGCATGGCCGACGCGGAAGGCGGCCACGTAGTCGCTGCCGGTGGCGGCGCTGCCTTCGGCCAGCGTGACGTGGGCGAAGGCGCCGTTGCAGGCGAGCAGGCTGGCGGCGGCCAGGATGGCGCGCGGTGCGCGGCGGGAGATGTTCGAGGGGTTCATGTCATGGCCTCCGGGTCGGAAAGAAGGATAGTGCTCACAGGTCGAAGCGCAGCTGTGCCGTGTAGGTGCGCTGCGGGTAGGGGTGGAAATTCCAGTACTGCTCGTTGTTGAGGTTGTCGATGCCGAAGGCGGCCGACCACTGGCGGGTGATCTGGTATCGAACCCGCACGTCCACCACGAAGTACTTGCTGGCGCCGAAGTAGGCGTCGCCGTTCACGTCGCTGTTGTCCAGCGTGGAGTACTGCTGGCCGCTGTAGCGCGCGGCGCCGGTGACGGCCCAGCGCGCGTCCGGCCGCCAGGTGGCGTAGACGGTGGAGCGCCAGCGCGGCACGCGCGGCTGCCACTTGCCCACGCTGGCGGGAAAGGCGGCGTTCTCCACCGTCTTCGAGTCGGCGAAGGTCAGGCTCGCGCCCATCTCCAGGCCCTTGATCCACACGTCCTGGCCGCTGTAGGCCAGCTCGAAGCCGGTGGTGCGCACCTTGTCCACGTTCTGCACCCGCGAGATGACCGGGTTGGTGCCGGGCACCTGCTGGCTGTAGAGCGCGTCCTGGGTCTCTTCGTGGAAGAGCGTGGCGCGCGCCAGGCCGTTGCCCAGGTCCTGCTCGGCGCTTAGCTCGCCGGTCCACGACTTCTCGGGGTGGAGGTTCGGGTCGTTGACGAAGGCCAGCGCGCCGCCAGACGTGGCGCCGTACAGCTCGCCCACCGTCGGAAAGCGTACCGCCCGGCCCACCGAGCCCTTGAGCACGGTGCTTTCGTAGAGCTGGTAGGCCAGCGCCGCCTTGGGCGAGAAGTCGGACTCGCTGCGCTGCGGGTAGCCGAGCCGGCTGGTGGCGGTGGCGCTGAGGCCGTCGCTGGCGGTCCAGTCCTCGTAGCGCAGGCCCAGCACCGCCTTCCAGCGCGGCGCGAAGGACCAGCTGTCCTGCACCCAGGCGCTCCAGGTCTCGGTGCGCCCGCCCACTTCGCTCACCAGGCCGCCGGCCGGCCCGACCAGCCAGCTGCCCAGCACGTTGCTCTTGACGATGTCCAGCTTGTACGCGTCGCGGCCGATGCCGAAGTCGACGATGTGCGCCCCGCCTGCACCCTGTGGCCGCCAGGTGCCCTTGGCCGCCAGCGTGTTCCAGCCGGTGCCGTCCTGGTCCTGCAAGGTGCCGGCGCCGCCGTTCGCGGCCTGCGGCAGCGCGATGGTGGGCGAGCGCTGCTGGTCCTTGGCGTAGTCGTAGAGGCTGGCGCTCAGCTCCCAGTCCCAGGTGCCGCCGGTGCGGCTTTTCACCGACAGGCCGTGCATGTAGTGGGTCTGCTCGTCGTTGGTGAGCGGGAAGGCCGTGGGCGCCAGGTTGAAGCTGCGGCCCTCGATGTTGATGGGGCCGCTGTACACCGGCTGGCCGGCGCCATTGCTCAGGTAGCTCTGCGGCCGGCCTTCCGAGGTGTTCTGCCACCAGCCCAGCACGTAGGTGGCCCGCACGGTGCCGGAGAAGTCGTAGGCGAGCTTGAGCTTGGCGTGGTCCTGCACCGAGTGGTACTGCGTGCCGGTGCCCAGGATGTACCAGGGCTGGTTGGTGGTGTTCAGGCCCCGCACGTAGCCGCTCACCGGCACGCCCGCGGAGCCCGGCACGCCCGAGGCGACCGTGGCCGTGGTAAAGGTCAGCGGCTGGCCCTGGCTGTCGGTGCGGTTCAGGTCGATCCACCAGGACCAGTCGCCGCTCCTGCTCCCCAGCGAGGCGCTGGTCTGCCAGCTGTTGAAGGTGTCCTTGGAGTTGTAGAGGCTGAAGGGCTGAGAGGAAAAGCCGGCCGAGACGTGCGCCTCCAGCTCGGTGGGCATGCGGGTCACGTAGTCCACCACCGCGCCGGCCGAATTGCCCGGGTAGGCGGCCGAGAAGGGGCCGTACATGACGTCCACCCGCTCGATCTCCTCGGGCGTGACCATGCCCCAGCGCGGCGCGTAGTTGGTGCCGTTGGCGATGCCGTTGCCCAGGTAGTTGGACAGCAGGATGCCGTCCGCATACACGGCGGAGCGCGCGCTGTTGCCCGTGCCCGAGGCGCGGGTGGACAGGATGGCGTGGTTGTAGTCGCCGATGTAGCGCTTGCGCACCAGCAGGCTGGGCAGGTACTTCAGCGCATCCTCGCTGTCGGTGGCGTTGATGCGGGTGTCGATTTCCTCGCGGGTGATGCCCTCGATGGTGGTGGGAATCTGCGTGGGCAGCGAACTGGGCTGCCCGCCGGTGACGGTGACAACGCCCAGCGACTTGCTGCGCTCGGGCGGTGCGTCGGCGGCCTGGCCCCAGGCCAGGGGCGCCGACAAGGCGGGAAAGGCGGCGACCAGCGCCAGCCAGGAAAAAGTGGGATTCACGATGGACTCGCTGGCGCCGTGCACTGGCGCCGTTCCTGTCGCAAGGGCCGCAAGCGCCGGGCCGACGGATCGGCCAGGCGCGGCGGAACGCTTTCAGGCGATCAGACGAGCGCGGGCGGCCCGCGCGCCGGCAGCGGCGCAGCGGTCGCGGCGGCCAGGCGGGCCGCGGGAATGGACTGGACGGCGTGGCCCAGCGGGAGGGGATGGACGAACCGGGCTGCATCGACCGCCGGCGGCGGTGCCCCGGTCAGCGTACACAGTGGGCAGTCCAGGTGGTTGGCGCCCAGTTCGCGGGCGCCGTCGTCGGTCTTCACCACCATCTTGATGGCGCCGGCACTGGAGCACACCAGCTCCATCGATTGCGGGTTCACCAGCGGCGAGGCCACTGCCACGCCCAGCGACAGCACGAACCACAGCAGCACGAGGCGGCCGAGTTGCGGGAGTCGTCGAAGGGCTTTCATGGTGTCGGAATTATCCGCCAACGCTCACATGGGTAGACAATGCTGCGACAAACGACACGAAATCTCACATGTCCATCTTCCACCTCGCCTTCCATGTGCGCGACCTCGACGAGGCCCGGCGCTTCTATGGCGACGTGCTGGGCTGCGCCGAAGGCCGCAGCACCGACACCTGGGTGGATTTCGATTTCTTCGGCCACCAGATCTCCCTGCACCTGGGCGAGCCCTTCGCCACCACCCGCACCGGCAAGGTCGGCGATGCCATGGTCCCCATGCCCCATTTCGGCCTGATCCTGGAGCTGGCGCCCTGGCAGGCGATGGCTGCGCGGCTGCAGGCCGCCGGCACCGACTTCGTGCTCGCGCCCCAGGTGCGCTTCGAAGGCGAGCCGGGCGAGCAATGGACGATGTTCTTCTGCGACCCCTTCGGCAACCCGATCGAGGTGAAGGGCTTCAAGTCGCTGGCCAGCGTCTACGCCACCTGAGGCGAGGGGCACCGCAACCATGAAGCTGGCCGGCGGCATCCTGTTGGCGCTCCTCTGGGGGCCGGCGATTGCCGCTTCGCCGGCCGCGGCGGTGTGCGAAATCGACGGCCGGGCGGTGCAACTCTCCGACCCCGCCAGCACCGCCGGCAAGAGCGGCGTGCTGCGCTGCAAGGACCCGCACACCGGCCGGCTGCTGCGCGAATCGACCTACGACAGCGGCCAGGAACTGGGCCTGACCCGCAGCTTCCACCCCGACGGCAAGCCCCGGCGGGTCGCCTGGCGCGCCGAACCCGGCGGCGAGCGCGCGGTCGCGGAGTTCAACACCCGCGGCCAGCTCACCTTCCTGCGCTGCGCCGACAAGCCGCTGCTCGATCCGGCGGTGGACGACCAGCGGCTGTGCGGCTTCGAGAAGCTGCCTTCGACGGTGGCCCTGTACGACGACAAGGGCGTGCTGCGCTCGCGCCTGGTCTTCCTCAATGGCCGGCGACTGAAGGCCGAGAGCCTCTACGACAACGGCCAGGTGGCCTCGGTGGAGGAACTGAGCGGAAACCAGCGTGTGGAGCGCCAGTTCTCCTCGGCCGGCATCAAGCGGCGCGAGTCGGTGGCACTGCTGCTGGACCGCAACCGCTCGGTGCGCCAGCGCACGCTGGAGTATTCGGAGCGCGGCTGGCTGGTGCGCGAGCAACGCTGGGACACCAACGGCGAGCTGGTGCGCGAGGACAGCTACTACACCAACAACGGCCAGCCCAAGACCAAGTTCAGCTACAGCGGCGCCGGCCCGGCCCGCGTGGTGGACGTGGTCGAATACTTCGAGAACGGCCAGCGCTCGGCGGAGGGCCGTTTCCTGGCGCCTGCCGGCGCGCCGCTGCTGGCGGTGGGCACGCACAAGCGCTTCAACGACCGCGGACTGCTGGTCTCGGAGAGCGTCTACGACGACAAGGGCCGCGTGCAGCAGGAGCGCAGCTGGAACGACGCCGGCGAACTGGTCAAGCGCGACGCCCCCGCGCCGGCGGCCAGCGGCGCGGTCGAGGCGGTCTCCAGGCCGCCTTCGCAATAGGCCGGATCGGCCGGATCAGTCCAGCTTGACGCCGGTGGCCTTGATGATGGGGCCCCAGCGCTGCGATTCCGCACGCGCCAGCGCGAAGAACTGCTCGGGCGAGCCGGGCATCGCTTCCATGCCGAAATCGGCGAAGCGCTTCTGAACCGCCGGCGTGGTGAAGGACTTGTTCAGCTCCGAGTTCAGGCGCTGCACCACCGGCCCCGGCAGGCCGGCCGGGCCCAGGATGCCCTGGAAGGCGAAGACCTCGCTGTTGGGCACGCCCACCTCGGCCAGCGTGGGCACGTTGGGCAGCAGCTTGGAGCGCTGGGCCGAGCCGATGGCCAGCACCCGCACCTTGCCCGACTGCATGATCGACAGGCCCGAGGCCAGGTCCAGGAACATGCAGGGCACCTGCCCGCCCATGACGTCGGCCATGGCCGGCGCGGCGCCGCGGTAGGGAATGTGGGTGATGAAGGTGCCCGTGCGGTTCTTGAACATCTCCATCGCCAGGTGGTGCGGCGAGCCGTTGCCCGGCGAGGCGTAGTTGAGCTTGCCCGGGTTGGCCTTGGCATAGGCCAGGAAGGACTTGAAGTCCTGGGCCGGAAAGTCCGGGTTCACCACCAGCGCCAGCGGGAACTTGCCGATCGCGCCGATGTAGCTGAAGTCCTTGCTCGGGTTGAAGGGCAGCTTGTTGAACAGGTGCTCGTTGAAGGCCAGCACCGCGTTGTCGGCCGACATGATGGTGTAGCCGTCCGGCTTGGCGCGGGCCACGATCTCGGCGCCGATGTTGGTGGAGGCGCCCGGGCGGTTGTCGATCACGATCTGCTGGCCCAGCGAGACGCGCATCGCCTCGGCCAGCTGGCGCGCGATCACATCCGTGCCGCCGCCGGCCGGATAGGGCACCACCCACTTGATCATCTGGTCGGGGTAGGCGCCCTGTGCACGGGCCCAGGGGGCGGCCAGGGTGGCGCCGGTGGCGGCCAGGCTGGCCAGAAGCGTTCTGCGATCCATCGAAAAGTCTCCTTGTTGGTGATGTTGGTTGCGAGGATGTGTCCTCATGCGGACAGCGATGGTATCGGCAGCGCCTTGAGCGCATCGTCCAGTGCCTTCATGCAGCGCGATTCCTCGCCGACCTGCTCGAACAGCAGCAGCGCCAGCCGCGCCAGGAAAAGCGACTCGCGCTCGCTGCCCGCCTCGCTGATGGCGCGGGCGCAGGCGGCGTAGACACGGTCGCGCGACTCGGGCGCCAGGGCGTGGGGGTTCATGCGTTCTCCTTGACGGTGGCACCGAGGGCGGCAGCGCGTTCGATGGCGCGCAGCAGCGCGCCGGCGGGCGGCTGGCGCCAGCGCGCCGCCACGTGGCCGTCGGGCCGCAGCAGGTAGACGGCGCCCTCGAGCGCGCCGAGGGCGGCAAAGGCCGGCTGAGTCTCGGGCGTTAGCGAGAGTTCGTGCAGCCGCACCGGTAGCCCGCGTGCGACGGCCTGCGCGACTTCGGCGGCGCAGGCGCCCAGTTCCGGGCCGGCCTCGGCCTTGAAGGCCAGCACGGTGAAGTGCGGGCCGATCAGGTCGGTGAGGTGCGCTTCGCCCGCCAGTGCCTGCTCGGGCATCGCTTCGCCCGGCCGCGGACCGGCGGGCAGTTCGTCGCTGTCACTCGACAGCGGCGACTGCGCGTAGTGCACCGCCTGCGTCTGCCGCGGGTTGATGAGATTGGCGATGCCGCGATGCTCACCCGACAGCGACAGCGCAGCCTCGCGCAGCAGGTCGAAGCCGCGCGAGGGCGGGGACATGAACTCGGTGCTGCGCATCGCGCTCTCGGCGTTGATGTGGAAGGCGGCGATGCGCTCGCTCGAATAGCTGTCCAGCAGCGAGGCGTCGGCCACGCCGCGCGCCACCAGCGCCAGCTTCCAGGCCAGGTTGTCGGCGTCGTCGAAGCCCGAGTTGAGTCCGCGCACGCCGAAGATGGGCATGGCATGCGCCGCGTTGCCTGCAAAGAGGATGCGGCCGTCGCTGCCGTGGCGGTAGCTCTGCAGCGTCATCGCGCCGGCGCGGTAGATCGAGGTCCACACCGTCTTCCACGGCAGGTGGCCTTCGCCGATGGCTTCCAGGTGGCGGGTGACGAACTCGCGCACGTTCTCGGGTTGCAGGGCGGTCTCGCTGTCCTGGCCGGCGCGCAGCTGGTAGTCGATGCGCCAGATGTCGTCGGGCTGGCGGTGCATCAGCACGGTGGAGCCGGGGTTCCACGGGGGGTCGAACCAGGCGCGGCGCTCGGTCGGATGCCTGCTGTGCAGCTCGATGTCGATGATCACGTAGCGGCCTTCGTAGGCCGTGCCTTCCAAGCTCAGGCCCAGCGACTTGCGAACGAAGCTCTGGCCGCCGTCGCAGGCCACCATCCAGCCGGCGTGCAGGGCGTAGCTGCCCAGCGGGTTGCGCGCCTGCAGCGTCAGGCCGGCCTCGCC
This sequence comes from Variovorax sp. OV329, assembly GCF_900114785.1. Lineage (GTDB taxonomy): Bacteria > Pseudomonadota > Gammaproteobacteria > Burkholderiales > Burkholderiaceae_C > Variovorax. The sequence goes on along the minus strand of NZ_FOUG01000012.1, from coordinate 132,835 downwards.
CCGGTCCTCGAAGCCGGTGAGCTCGGTGGCCCAGCGGATGTCGATCAGCCCGGGGGTGGCGGCGTTGCGCCGGACGATCTCGTCCAGCAGGTACTGCTCGATGTAGTACTGCTCCAGGTTGATCATGGGCGGCAGCTTCTGCTGCGCGTCGTTGGGCATCTCGAAGCGGAACACCTCCTCGGTCTTGTAGAAGCTGGTGCCGCCGGTCCAGGCGAAGCCCTTCTCGAGGAAGGCCTGCAGCGCGCCCAGGCGCTCCACGATCTCCAGGCTGCGACGCGACACGCAGGCCGCGCGGCTGCCCACGCAGACCGTGTCGTCGGCTTCCAGGATGACGCTGCGCACGCCGTGGTTGGCCAGGCCCAGCGCCACCGCCATGCCCACCGGACCGCCGCCCACGATGACCACCGGGTGGCGGCCCGGCTCCATGCCGTTCTCCAGCGGCGGCAGCCAGGGCGCGAAGCGCGTGTAGCGGAAGTCGCCCACCGCGGGCGGCAGCGCATCGCCGGACAGCAGCGGCGCCAGCGGGCCGATGGCGGCATCACCGGCGCGGGCCGATGGCGTGGGGGTGAGGACGCTGGTGTTCATGCGAAGGGATTGTCCGGATGTGCCACAGGCCACGTTGTCCTAACTTCGTACGAAGTGAAAACCCTGATCTTCTCCTTCGAGCGGGCCGCATGAGACGCTGGCGCCTCTCCCCTGCCCCGCCGGCCGCCTTCGCCTCGCCGGTCGTGCTGACGCTGCTCTCGGGCGTGGGCACGCAGCATCTAGCGCGCAGCTACCTCGATGCGATGCATCGCCTCATGCCCGTCACCTTCTGCACCGTGTTCGCGGTAGGCGGCAGCGGCCGCATCGAGACCGTGTCGGCCGCCAGCAGCTACGGCAGCACGGCCGAGCGCACCGCCGAGCGTTACGTGGCGCAGCGCTTCGACCTGCAGGACCCGAACATGGTGTGGCTGGCCGCCCGCGCCCTGCCCAAGCGCCCGCAGCTGTGGCTGGGCCACCAGCGGGCCGAGGAAGTCGCCGACCCGGCCTACCGCGCCGCCTGCTATGGCGACGTGGGCATCCGCGAGCGGGCCTCGGTGCTGCTGCTGCTGCCCGGTGGCCAGCGCGCCGCGGTGAGCTTCTACCGCAGCCTGGCGCAGCCCGAGTTCGGCGCGTCGGATTTCGAGGTGATCGAGGCGCATGCCGAACTGCTGGCCGCCGCCACCGCAGCGCATGGCCGCAGCGCCGCCGCCACGCAGGGTGTCGTGCAGGCCGAGTTCGGATCGCGCCTGCTGGGCCTGAGCCTGCGCGAGCGCGAGGTCATCGACCAGCTGCGCGCTGGCCGCACCGCCAAGGAGGCGGCGCGCGAACTGGGCATCGAGCTGAGCACGGTGCGCACCCACCAGTACCGCGCCTTCCGGCGGCTGGGCATCCGTACGCAGAAGGATCTGCTGCGCGCGGCCTGATCCGACGACGCTCCTTCAGTCCTCGGAGCGCTCTTCGCTGTCGTTGCCTGCGGCCTCGGCCTTGGCAGCGGCCCGGGTCCTGGCACCCGGCGCAACCACTTCCTGGTCGATGGCGCCGAACAGCGAACGGCCATCCAGCCCCTTCATCTCGATGCGGATGGTGTCGCCGTACCTCATGAACTCGGTGCTGGGCTGGCCGTCCAGGATGGTCTCGATGCAGCGCTTCTCGGCGATGCAGCTGTAGCCCTTGGGCCAGTCCATGCGGCCGTCCTTGCGCTCCACGCCCTTGTTGCTCACGGTGCCGCTGCCCACGATGCTGCCGGCGCGCACGTTGCGGGTCTTGGCGATGTGCGCGATGAGCTCGCCGAAGTGGAAGGTCATCTCCGGGCCGGCATCGCACATGCCGACCTTGCGGCCGTTCCAGGTGCTCTGCAGAGCGAGGTTGACGCGTCCCTTGTCCCAGGCCTCGCCCAGTTCGTCGAGGGTGACGGCCACCGGGCTGAAGGCGGTGGCCGGCTTGCTCTGGAAGAAGCCGAAGCCCTTGGCGAGCTCCGCCGGGATCAGGTTGCGCAGCGACACGTCGTTGGCCAGCATCACCAGGCGGATGCCGTCCAGCGCCTGCTCGGGCGAGGCGCCCATCTTCACGTCGCCGGTGACGACCGCGATCTCGGCCTCGAAGTCGATGCCCATGGCCTCGCTGGGCACCGTGATCGGGTCGCAGGGACCGATGAAGTCGTCGCTGCCGCCCTGGTACATGAGCGGGTCGGTGTAGAAGCTCTGCGGCACCTCGGCATTGCGCGCCTTGCGCACCAGCTCCACGTGGTTGATGTAGGCCGAGCCGTCGGCCCACTGGTAGGCGCGCGGCAGCGGCGACATGCACTGCTGCGGATCGAAGGGGAAGGGGTGGCGCGCGCGCCCCTGGTTGAGCGCGGTGTACAGGTCCTGCAGCTGCGGGCTCAGGAAGCTCCAGTCGTCCAGCACCTGCTGCAGGCGCGCGGCGATGCCGGTGGCGTAGTGGGCGAGCGAGAGGTCGCGCGAGACGACGACCAGTTGGCCGTCGCGCGAGCCGTCCTTGTAGGTGGCGAGTTTCATGATGCTGCTTCTGCGCGCGTGCCGCCCGGCGCAAAAGGGAGGGCGGCACGACGACTAAACTGGGGCGAACGGGCAGTGTAGCGAGGCTGAACCTTCGGCCCGCCGGCGCTTCCAACGAACACGCCCCATGAGCCTGCCCAACGAAACCGCCCTCCACGACTCCAGCTGGCGCCAGATCGCGCTGGTGACGGTGCTGGTCGTGCTCGTGCATGCGGCGCTGCTGGCCACGCTGCCGCAGTGGGGAGGTCAGGAGGCGCCGCTGCCGCTGGAACAGCGCTTCGTCACCCGCACCATCGTGCTGGCTCCACCGGTGGCCCCGGCGCCGCCGGCGGCAGAAGCCGCCCCCAAGGCAACTCCGAAGAAGGCGGCCGAGCACCACGCCGCCCCGGCACCACGGCGCAGCGCCGCTCCGCACCCGGACCCCGCGCCGCAGGAGGCATCGCCACCGGCCTCGGTCATGGCCACCGAGGACGCGGCCGCCGCGATGTCGCGCATCGAACTCACGCCGCCACCGCTGCCCGAAGCGCCGGCCGCCGCCGAACCCGCCCCCGTCAACGCAGCCGGCGCCAGCGAGGGAAAGGGCACGGCCGCCGGCAGCACGGCGGGCACCGAGGGCCAGGCGGGCGCCGGCGACGCGGAGGGCGCCGGCTACGCGCCCCCCGGCGCCGGCCAGGACAAGAAGGTGCATGCCTCCGTGCGCCTGAATTTCGAGATGCTGGGACAGCGCGGCGTGCAGCCCTGGAAGGGCGTGTTCGGCGAACTGCTGTGGCTGCAGGACGGCAGCGAATACAACGCCCGCCTCGCCTTGAAGGTGATGTGGAAGACCATTCGCAGCCAGACCAGCGTCGGCCACGTGGACGCGGGCGGCATCGTGCCCGATCGCTTTTCCGAGACGCGCAAGACCGAGGTGGCCTCGCACCTGGTGCGCGGCGAGAACAAGATCGTCTTCAGCAACAACGCGCCCAGCGTGCCGCTGCTGCCCGGCGCGCAGGACCGCCTCAGCGTCGTGATGCAGCTGGGCGCCCTGCTGGCGGGCGATCCGGCGCGCTATCCCGAAGGCAGCCGCATCGCCATCCAGACCGTGGGGCCCAAGGACGCGGGCATCTGGACCTTCGTCGTGGAAGGCACCGAGCGCATCAGCGTTCCGGCAGGCGAATACGAGGTGCGGCGCCTCTCTCGCAGCCCGCGTGGCGAGTACGACTACAAGCTGGAGCTGTGGCTGGCGCCCGAACTGGGCTGGCTGCCGGCGCGCATGCGCCAGACCCAGCAGGATGGCGACGTGATCGACTTGCAACTGCGGGATCTGTCACCACCTTGAGGCATGGCGGCAAGAAGGCGATGAATCGGCGACCCGATGCGCGCAGACTTCTTGCGCAACTCATGAGAAAACGCACGTCAGGCGCCGCGGACCACGCGGGCGGACTCACATTTCCTACAAAAAGTGCGTCACTCTTGAAACTGGCGCACTGATTGCTATCTAACGATCATGAGTAGCAAGGACTACCGGACTTTCAACACCATGCAAATGCTCTATGACTCGGAATCTTTCGTTGTCGTGCACCTGCAGGCCAACGAGGAAGAAACCGCACTGACACCCGACCTGCCGGTGCTGGCGCGCCATGGCTTCGAAATCGTCGACAAGCGCTCCGGCAAGGAGGTGTACCTCGACGGTTCCTGGGCCGAGCTGTTCCAGAAGAAGATCGCCGCCTGGCAGCTCAACACGCCGACCGAGGAAGAGGTGGAAACCACCCTCGAAGGCTACGCCGAGCTGGCGCAGAACCCGGTGCTGATGCACTGACCGCCCCGTCTTCCAAAGTGAGTGGCCGCTCCATGGGAGCGGCCATTCTTTTTTGCACGGGTGCAAAGCATGCATGCCCCAAGCGGGCGCATAGTACGCACCCATGCTCGGCATCGTCCCCTCCTCGTCCCTGCTTCGCTTCTTCGGCCTGGCCCTGAGCGGCATTGCGCTGGCCGGTTGCGCGTCGCTTGCGCCGCCGCCGGCGCCTGCGTCCGATCCTTCGGCCCCCATCGCGCAACGGGTCCAGGCCTTGATGCCCACCAACTTCCTCCTGATCGGCGAGCAGCACGATGCCGCGGAACACCAGCGCATCGAGCGCGAGGTGGTGGAGGCCCTGGCCGCCAAGGGCCAGCTGGCCGCCCTGGCGCTGGAGATGGCGGAGTTGGGCAACGACACGCGCGGCCTGCCGCCCGACGCCACCGAGGCCCAGGTGCGCACGGCCCTGCGCTGGAACGATGCCGGCTGGCCATGGAAAACCTACGGCCCGGTGGTGATGGCCGCCGTGAAATCCGGCGTGCTGGTGCTGGGCGCCAACCTGCCCCGCGCCCGCATGAAGGACGCCATGGAGGACGTCTCGCTGGACGCCCAGCTGAGCCCCGCGGCGCTCAAGGCCCAGCGGGAGGCGGTGCGCGACGGCCATTGCAACGCCCTGCCCGAATCGCAGATCGGCCCCATGACCCGCATCCAGATCGCCCGCGACCGCGCCATGGCGCAGGCGCTGATCCAGGTGAAGTCAGCCGGCAAGACGGTGGTGCTGGTCAGTGGCGCCGGCCACAGCCCGCGCGTGGTGGGCGTGCCGCAGCACCTGCCCACCGACATGGAAGTGCGCGTGGTGCGCCTGGTGGCAGGCGATGCGCCGCAGGAAGACAAGGCCAGCCCGGCGGTCTACGACGCCGTGTGGCTCACGCCGGCGCTGCCCCCAAAGGATTACTGCGCCGAGTTCAAGGCGAACCGGCCGCCGCCCGCACCGACGAAGTGAACGGGCCGCCCAGCGGGCGGCCCTTGCGGATCAGGCGTGGCGCTTGATCGCGTCCGCCAGCGTGTTGACCAGCGTGTCGATGTGCGACTTCTCCACGATGTAGGGCGGCGCGATCACCAGCACGTCGCCGGCCGGGCGCACCAGCGCGCCGGCGTGGTAGCAGTCCAGGAAGATGTCGTAGGCACGCTTGCCTGGCAGTCCGGCGATGGGCGCCAGTTCCACCGCGGCGGCCAGGCCCAGGCTGCGGATGCCCACCACGTTGGGCAGGCCCTTGAAGGTGCCGTGGAAGGCATCGCCCAGCACCTTGCCCATTTCGCCGGCACGCGCGAACAGGCCCTCGGCCTTGAACAGGTCGAGCGTCGCGATGGCCGCGGCGCAGGCCACCGGGTGGCCCGAGTAGGTGTAGCCGTGGAAGAACTCCACCGCATGCTCGGGCGCGCTGGTGTTCATCATCGCGTCGTAGAGCTTGTCGCGCACGAGCACGCCGCCCAGCGGGATCACGCCGTTGGTCACGCACTTGGCGAAGTTGAGCATGTCGGGCACCACGTCGTAGTAGTCGGACGCGAAGTTGGTGCCCATGCGGCCGAAGCCGGTGATGACCTCGTCGAAGATCAGCAGGATGCCGTGCTTGTCGCAGATCTCGCGCAGCTTGGCGAGGTAGCCCTTGGGCGGCAGGTACCAGCCGGCCGAGCCAGCGACCGGCTCGACGATGATGGCCGCGACGTTGCTCGGGTCGTGCAGCGGCAGGATGCGCTGCTCCAGGTCGGCCAGCGCGTCTTCCTTCCACACCGGTTCCTCGTTGTGGATGTAGGCATGGTTCACCGGGTCGTGGATGAAACGCATGTGGTCCACCTTGGGCAGCATGGCGCTACCGAAGACCTTGCGGTTGCCCGGAATGCCGCCCACCGACATGCCGCCGAAGTTCACGCCGTGGTAGCCCTTCTCGCGGCCGATGAAGATGGTGCGGTGGCCCTCGCCGCGCGCGCGGTGGTAGGCCAGCGCCACCTTCAGCGAGGTGTCGGCGGCCTCGCTGCCGGAGTTGCAGAACAGCACCTTGTTGAGGTCGCCCGGCGCCAGCTCGGCGATCATCTCGGCCGCACGGAAGGCCTTGTCGTTGCTCACCTGGAAGGCGGTGGCGTAGTCCAGCGTGTCCAGCTGCTTCTTGATGGCCTCGTTGATGGGCTTGCGGTTGTGGCCCGCGCCCACGCACCACAGGGACGAGATGCCGTCGATCACCTTCTTGCCGTCGTGCGTGGTGAACTCCATGCCGTCGGCCGCCACGAAGACGCGCGGGTCCTTCTTGAAGTGGCGGTTGGGGGTGAAGGGCAACCACTGGTTGTCCATGCGGAAGTCGTTGTAGGCCATCGAATCACTCCTGGTGCTGGCTGCTTTGACGGTGCCCGGGTACGGGCAGGGAGGGGCATTTTGGCACCCTCGCGCACAATGCGCCGGCATGGACACCCGCGAGCCGACCTGGCACCCGAATCCGGGCATTCCCGCCCTGGCGCTGCCGCCGCTGGCCTGCGATGCGCACGTGCATGTCTTCGGGCCGCTGGCGCGCTTTCCCTTCGATGCGGCCTCGGCCATCCGGCCGGGCGACGCGCCCAGGGAGGCCCTGTTCGCCCTGCACCGCCGGCTGGGCATCGGCCGCTGCGTGATCGTGCAGTCGCTGGTGCACGGCTTCGACAACCGGGTGGTGGAGGACGCCATCGCCGCCGGTGGCGGGCGCTACCTCGGCGTGGCGCTGGTGCCGTCCGACGTGCCCGATGCGGAATTGGCGCGGCTGGCCGCAGCGGGCTTGCGGGGCGTGCGCTTCAACTTCATGAGCGCCGAGGCCGTGGCCCGCGACGCTGGTCCCGTGCTGGCACTGACCCGGCGGCTCGCCGCGCTGGACATGCACCTTCAGCTGCAGATCGAGGGGCCGCTGATCCATTCGCTCGCCCGGCTGATCGGGGAGAGCGCCGTGCAGGTGGTCATCGACCACATGGGCCGGGTCGACGCCGCGCTGGGACCAGGGCACGCCGACTTCAGGGCGCTGCGATCGCAGCTGCGCGCGGGCCGGGACCGCACCTGGGTCAAGCTCAGCGGCATCGACCGGATTTCGAAACGGGCGGACTACTCGGATGGGATCGAGCTGGCCGGCCTGCTGGCCGCCGAGTTTCCGGATCAGTGCGTCTGGGGCACCGACTGGCCGCACCCCAACCACTGGCACGTCCCTGACGACGGCGCCCTGGTCGACGCCCTCGCCCGGATCGCGCCGTCGGCCACCCTGCGCGAGCAGATCCTGGTGCGCAATCCGGCGGATTTGTACCGCTTCGAGCCGGCCTGAGCGGGCTTTGCGACAATCGCGGGCTCTATGAATCCCGCGTACATCCTCAATCTCTCCTGTCCCGACCGCACCGGCATCGTCCATGCCGTCTCCGGCTTCTTGCTGGAGCGCGGGGGCAACATCGAAGAAGCGGCCCAGTACAACGACCACGGCACCGGCCTGTTCTTCATGCGCGTGCGCTTCGCCTGCGGAGATCGCAGCGAAACCGAGCTGAAGGCCGACCTGGAAGGCTTCGCCCAGGGCTTCGGCATGAACTGGCAGCTGCACGCCGCCCAGTTGCCGATGAAGACGGTGATCATGGTCAGCAAGGAAGGCCACTGCCTGAACGACCTGCTGTTCCGCTGGAAGAGCGGCCTGCTGGCCATCGACATCCGCGCCATCGTCTCGAACCACCGCGAGTTCTACCAGCTGGCCGCCAGCTACAACGTGCCCTTCCACCACATCCCGGTGACGGCGGCCACCAAGGCGCATGCCGAGGCGAAGCAATTCGAGATCATCCAGGAGGAAGGCGCCGAGCTGGTGGTGCTGGCCCGCTACATGCAGGTGCTGAGCAACGACCTGTGCACCAAGCTGCAGGGCCGCGCCATCAACATCCACCACTCCTTCCTGCCCAGCTTCAAGGGCGCCAAACCCTACTACCAGGCCCATGACCGCGGCGTGAAGCTGATCGGCGCCACCGCCCACTACGTGACGGCCGACCTGGACGAAGGCCCGATCATCGAGCAGGACGTGGCCCGCGCCGACCACACCGACACCGTTGAAGACCTCACGGCACGTGGCCGCGACACCGAGAGCCAGGTGCTCGCCCGCGCGGTGAAGTGGCATTCGGAGCACCGGGTGCTGTTGAACGGGCATCGGACTGTGGTGTTTCGCTAGCGCTACATGCCCGCAACTGCTCGCCAAGGAGGCATGTAACAACGTGTAGCATCCCGCGCAGAACCACCATTGGAGATGGCGCGATGATGCGTTGGCTGAGTTGGATGGGCATGGCCGCCGCGGCGCTGTGCCTCGTGGGCTGTGGGGCCACAGGCCCGCGCTACATGGAGATCGAGGGAAAGCTTCCTCCGCTCGAGAAGGAACAGGGGCGCGTCTTCTTCTATCGCGCATCCGCCCTGGGCGCGGCCGTGCAACCCGAGGTCAGGCTGAACGGCCAACTCGTCGGCACCTCCCAGCCCAACAGCTTCTTTTTCGTTGACCGCCCTGCCGGCGAATACCGCGCCAGCGCGAAGACCGAGACCGAGGCCACCCTCAACGTGAAGGTGCAGCCGATGGCGGTCTCGTACGTGGCAATGGGCATCGGCTTCGGGCTCCTGGTCGGCCGACCGACCTTCTCCATGGTGAGCGAGGCACAGGCACGGGCCGAGCTTCCCTCGCTGGCCTACGGCGGCAGCCTCGCGGTGTCCACCCAGACGGCCGCCGCGTCGCCTGCGGGTCAAGGCCCGGCCATCGCACAGGGTGTTGCGCCGGCAGCCCCGACGCCGGCGGTGCTGCCCGCATCGGCAGCACCCGCAGCCACCGCGCCAGCCGCGCGCGCCACTGCGCCGGCAGCCCCTGCCAATACGCCTTTCGGCAAGACCTCCATGCAGGATCTGCAGCAACTGATGCCAGCCGCACGATGATGTTCGCTATTCCCGCCCTGCCCCGCCGATACGCGGCACTTTCCATTGCGGCTGCATCGCTGTGCTCCTCAGCCGCCTTCGCCCAGGTCCCATCTGCGCGCAACGGCCTGACGCCGCAAGCCCTGTTCGAACGCACGTCGCCCCATGTCTGGGTGCTGCAGGCCAACGACGCTCAGGGCAAGTCCGTTGGCACTGGAAGCGCGGTAGCCCTGGGCCCCGGCGCCGCCCTGACCAGTTGCCGGCTGCTGGCGAAGGCCAGCCAGCTGAGCCTGCGGCGCGACAACGTGAGCTATGGCGCAACGCTGGAGTTTCCTGACGTCGAGCGCGACCTCTGCCAATTGCGCGTGCCCAACCTCCCGGCTGCCTCGCTGGCCCTCGTGCCCGCAGCCGACCTGGCCGTGGGCATGCCGCTGTACTCCATCGGCGCGCCGCGCGGACAGGAGATGGCACTGGGCATCGCGATGCTGGCCGCAGTGCGCCGTTCAAGCCAGGGCAGCGTCGATGCGCTGCAACTCGCAAGCGCGCCCGAGGGCTTGGCGGCGCGGGCCTGTTCGATGCGCAAGGCCGGCTCGCCGGCCTCATCGGCGCAACGCCCGCCGGCGGCGCCATCTCGAACCTGGCGATGCCGGCTTCGTGGATCCAGGAGCTTCCGACGCGCGGCCGTGCAGCCGTCGAGGCATTCGCGCTGCAACCGCGCCTGCCTGTGACGGGCGGTTCGGGCCAGGCTGCGGCGGGCGGCTTCACCGCACTCGAATACACGCTGCGCGACCGCCTCACCGGCAGTGAGCGCAAGGTGGTCTATCAACTCGACGCCACGCAGGCGCAAGCGGATCGCCGCAGCTTCAACAACGGCGGCTGGGTCGAGAAGACAAGCGGCGAGGTGGTCAGCGTCGGACAGTCGATCGCCGGAGAATTCGACGCTTCGATGCCGCCCGGCGGCTGGGTGAGCAGCACGCCGCCGCTGGGCATGAGCTGGTCGATCTCCTATGGCGTGCCGCCGCAAGGCCGGATGAAGCTGACCGCGACGGCCTCCGAGACGGAAACGCTGGTCATTGCCGGTCGCAAGCTCGAGACGATCCGCGTGGACTACCGCGGCGGCCTGGCGCGGGCGCCGGCCGTGACCGGCTTCTATCACGCGGAAGCCTGGTATTCGCCGGAGCTCGGGCGCGTGGTCCGCTTTGGCGCCCGATCGCGCGGCGGCAGCGGCAGCGCTTCCTACGTGATCCGCGAAGAGATCGAGTTGACGGACATCCGCTGACCCTTCGGCACGAGGCAATCCACTGCCGCACAATCGCGGCAATGATCAGGCTGCCCTCGTCCTTCGTTGCTGCTCCAGTTGCGATCGCTGGCGACGCGACGGCCCGAAGCATCGCCCGGTCCGGGCGCTGCTTGCGCAGGCAACCCGACGCAACGCCAGGGCCGAGCCGGCCATGAACGGCTTGCGCGGCCTCGCCTGGCTTCTCGTCTTCCAGTCCATCGGCGAAGTCCTTTCGCGCGCCTTCTCGCTGCCCCTTCCCGGGCCGGTGGTGGGCCTGGTGCTGTTGCTGCCGGGCCTGCGCATCGGCTTCATCCGCGAGCCGGTGAGCGAATGCGCCAGCTTTCTGCTTGCGCATCTCTCACTGCTCTTCATCCCGGTCGGGGTCGGCGTGATGACGCACCTGGCCCTGCTGGCGCAGTACGGCGGGCGCATGCTGCTGGTGATCGTGCTGTCGACCTGGATCGGGCTGGCGGTGACGGTGGCCGTGATGTGGTGGCCTCGTCCCGAAGCGGGCGACAACAAGACCTGAAGGGAAAGCGCCGATGCCACGCTTCGTCGAACTCTGGATCTACCTTTCCGCCTCCCCGCTCTTCGGCCTGACGGCCACGCTGGTGGTCTACCTGATCGCGCAGGCGGTGTCGGCACGGCTGGGCGGCGCGCCCTGGGCCAATCCAGTGCTGTGGTCCGTGCTGGCGCTGGCGGGCGGCCTGCTGGCCACCGGGGTGGACTACCCCACTTACTTCGCCGGGGCGCAGTTCATCCACTTCCTGCTCGGCCCTGCCGTGGTGGCGCTGGCCTGGCCGCTGTGGCAGCGACGGCAGGAACTGCGCGAACGCTTCGGCCGGATCCTGCTGGCGGCCTTCCTGGGCGGTGCAACGGCCTGCGTGAGTGCGCTTGTGCTGGGCTGGGCGGTGGGCCTGCCGCACGATGTGGTGCTGTCGCTGGCGCCCAAGTCGGTGACGGCGCCGGTGGCCATGGGCATCTCCGAAAAGATCGGCGGCATCCCGGCGCTGTCGGCGGTGTTCACGGTGCTCACCGGGATGATCGGCGCGCTCTCGGGCAAGTACCTGTTCGATGCGCTCCGCGTCACCACCGACCCGGAGGGCTATGCGGCCCGCGGCTTCGCGCTGGGTACCGCATCGCACGGCATCGGCGCCGCGCGCGCCCTGCAGGTGGATGCGCAGGCCGGCGCCTATGCCGGCCTGGCGCTGGGACTGCAGGTGCTGCTGGCCGCGCTGCTCATGCCGCTGGCCTTCAGGCTGCTGCAGCCTTGAGCTCTTTCACGCCCGTTCAGTAGCGGTACGGATTGTCCGGGCGGCGGTCGTGGCGGTTGGGCACGCCGTCGCCGTCACGGTCCCAGCGGGCGCCGCGGTAGCGCTCCTGGCTGTAGTAGCCGCGATTGCCGTAGTAGCCGCCCCGGTCGTAGTGGCCATGGCCGTGGCCATAGGCCGGACCGTAGGCGCGCGGCGCGGGCTGCACGTAGACGGGCGCGGGGCGCCCGTACACCGGAGGTGCCGGCACCACGGCGATGGGCGGGCCGGGCAGGTTGATGCTGACCGAGCCCCAGACCTGGGCGCTGGCAGCGCTGGCGCCGAGCACGGCAAGGGATACCAGGCCGGTGGCGATGCTGTTGCGGACGATGCGGTTCATGGTGGGCTCCTTTGTCTGAGCAACGTCGAAATCGTTGCGTGACTCCATGCTGCGGTGCTTTTGTAAAGGGGGTGTCAAGCGCGGGCGAAGTCTTGTAGAGATTCTTCGCCCGCGCCTGAAGCACGTGGCCTGCGCCCCGGCTTATTGGCGGCGCGGGTCGTTCGGGCGGCGGTCGTGCGCGTTCGACACACCGTCGCGGTCGTTGTCGTAGCCCACGCGGTCCGGCTGGTTCGGATTGCGGTCGTAGCGGTTGGGCACGCCGTCGCCGTCACGGTCGTGGCGGTTGGCCGCGTGGTCGCGGTCCCAGCGTCCCTGGCTGTAGTACCAGCGGCCGTTGCGCTGGACCCAGTCCGGGGAGTGATAGGCGTAGCCGGGGCGCGCGGTCATCCAGCGTCCGCCCTTCCACGCGTAGCGGCCGTGCTTGTACTCGTAGTGGCCGGGTGCCCAGGCGTAGCCGGGGCGCGGCGCGGGCACGCGTTCGTACACAGGAGCCGGCGGGCCGAATTGAACCGACACCGCCACGTCGGCCAGTGCGGTCGAGGGCACGACCATGGCACCCAGCGACAGCAGGGCGGCAGCACCAGCGGTGATCACAAGCTTCTTCATGTTTTGCTCCTTCGAAAGTAGGAGCCTTCATGCTGCTCGCCCCATGTCAAAGCCCTGTAAGCGCCAAGCGAAGTCTTGTGTAGACATGTAGCGCTGCGATGTGCGCGCTGCAGGGCCAAGTCAGTGCCCACTCGGCGCGCATCGCCGCTGGCGCAGCGGCCCTACCAGGTGTCGACGAAGGGCGTGGGCGCCTCATGCATGCCGGCAGAGGACTGCAGCCCCCGCACCAGCCACTCGCGCGTCTGCGCCGGATCGATCACGGCATCGATCTCCAGGGTCTGGGCCATGTGGATCGCCTCGCCGTTCGCGTACTGCTGCGCCACCAGTTCGCGGAACAGCGCGTCGCGCTCCGCACCCTCGGCCGCAGCTTCCAGTTCCTTGCGATAGCCCAGGCGAACCGCGCCTTCCAGTCCCATGGCACCGAACTCGCCAGTGGGCCAGGCCACGGTGAACACCGGCGCGTCGAAGCCGCCCGCCGTCATGGCCTGCGCGCCCAGGCCGTAGCCCTTGCGCAGCACCACCGCGAAGAAGGGCACGCGCAGGTGCGAGGCCACCATGAACATGCGGCACACGTGGCGCACCTGCGCCTGCGCCTCCACCTCGGGGCCGACCATGAAGCCGGGCGTGTCGCACAGCGACACCAGCGGCAGGCCATGTGCATTGCACAGCTGCATGAAGCGCGCCGCCTTGTCGGCCGCCTCCGCATCGATGGCGCCGCCTAGGTGATGGGGGTTGTTGGCGAGGATGCCCACGGGCCGTCCCTCGATGCGCGCCAGCGCCGTGATGATGCCGGCGCCGAAGCCCGCGCGCAGTTCGAGCACCGAGCCGCTGTCGGCCAGCCCGCGCAGGGCGGCGCGCACGTCGTACACGCGCAGCCGGTTTTCCGGCACCGCGTGCCGCAGCAGGCGCTGGTCTTCGCACTGCCAGTCGTCCACGGTCCCCTGGAAGTACGAGAGGTACTGCTTCGCCGCGGCGACCGCCTCCCGCTCGTCCTTGACGAGGATGTCGATGACGCCGTTCCTCGACTGCACGCTGCTCGGCCCGATCTGCTCGGGCGCGAAAGTGCCCAGGCCGCCGCCTTCGATCATGGCGGGGCCGCTCATGCCGATGTTGCTGCCTTCGGTGGCGATGATCACGTCGGCGCAGCCCAGCAGCGCAGCGTTGCCGGCGAAGCAGCGGCCGTGCGCGATGCCCACCACCGGCACCTTGCCCGACAGCGCAGCGAACTGGCTGAAAGTGTGGTTGTTCAGGCCCGCCACGATGGGCATGTCGGTGTCGCCGGGCCGCCCGCCGCCACCTTCGGCGAAGAGCACCACCGGCAGGCGCAGCTGGTGCGCGACGCGCAGCATGCGGTCGGTCTTCTGGTGGTTGCGCAGGCCCTGCGTGCCGGCCAGCACGGTGTAGTCGTAGGCCATGACCACGCAGCGCGAGCGCTCGGCGCCGAAGCGCCTGGCGTTGATGCTGCCCACGCCGGTGACCATGCCGTCGGCGGGCGTGTTGGCGATCAGGTCCTCCAGCGAGCGCCGGCGCGTCTGCGCGGCGATGGCCAGCGCGCCGTACTCGCTGAAGTTGGCCGGGTCCTCGTGCAGTTCGCACAGGTCGGCGATGTTGGCGCGCGCGGTGCGCCCGCCCTGGGCCTCGCGTTTGGCCACCGCCGCCTGGCGGTTGGCGTCCAGCGTGGGCGCATGGCGGTCGATCACCCGCTGCAGGTCGGCGCGAATGAGTTCGGGGTCCAGCGCGGCTTGCGCACGGGCCTGCACCGCCTGCGAATCGACCGCCTCCAGCCGGACCAGCGACTGGCCTTCCACCAGGTAATCCCCGGGCTCGGCCAGCAGCGCCAGCACGCGGCCCGCAACGGGCGCATGCAGCAGGTGCTCCATCTTCATGGCCTCCAGCACGCCGATCTGCGCGCCGGCCGGCAGCATGTCGCCGACTGCGACTTCGAACTGCACCAGTCTGGCGGCCATCGGCGAGCGCACAAGGGGTGCTTTCGGGTCGTCTTCGTCCTGCGCCGGCGCGGCAGTGGCAGCGTGGTGGACGGCCGGTTGGCCGGGCCCTGCTTCGAACTTCTGCGCGGCCGCCAGCAGGTCGGCCAGGTGCGCCTCGACGAAGCGCGTGTGCACCGCCTGCCCTGCGAACTCCGGGCGCTCGCCGATGGCGCGCAACAGCGGCAGGTTGCTCGCCATGCCCTCGATGCGGCACTCCTGCAGCGCACGCTGCGAGCGGCGCAGCGCGTCCGCGAAACTCGGTGAGGCGCTGTGCACGATCAGCTTGGCCAGCAGCGTGTCGTAGTGCGGCGAGGGCGAGAGGCCGGCGTAGCCGTGCGTGTCCACCCGCACGCCGGGGCCGCTGGGCAGGTCGAAGCGCGACAGCGCGCCGCTGGCGGGGCGCGCGTTGCCCTGTGCGTCCAGCGTCTCTGCATTGATACGCCACTGGATGGCGAAGCCGCGCTGCGCCGCGGTGCGGTCCGGCTCGATGCCCAGTTGCGCCAGCGACTGGCCGGCCAGCACGTCGACCTGCAACTGCACCAGGTCCAGTCCCGTGACCGCTTCCGTCACCGTGTGCTCCACCTGCAAACGGGGGTTGGCCTCGATGAAGACGAAGGGCAGGCTGCGCGAGGCCTCGTCCACCAGGAACTCGAAAGTGCCCAGGCCGCGGTAGCCGACCGCCTGCGCCATGCGCAGCGCGGCCTGCGTGATGCGCTCCTTCAGCTCCGCGCCCAAGGCCGGACTGGGCGCGATCTCCACCAGCTTCTGGAAGCGCCGCTGCAGCGTGCATTCGCGCTCGCCCAAACTGGCCACGGACCGGCCATCGCCCAGCACCTGGATCTCGATGTGGCGCGCGTGGCGCATCAGCCGCTCCACATAGACGCCATCCACGCCGAAGGCGGCCCTGGCCTCGGAAGTGCAGCGCGCGTGCGCCTCGGCCAGCTCCTCGATGCGCAGCACCGCGCGCATGCCGCGGCCGCCGCCGCCGCCGATGGCCTTGACCATGACACCGGCCTGCTCGCCATCGGCCGCCTGCGCCTCGAAGAAGGCCTGGGCCTGTGCCAGCGTCACAGCGCCGGGGCTGCCGGGCATCACCGGCACGTCGCACTGCTGCGCCAGCTCGCGGGCACGCGCCTTGTCGCCGAAGAGCGCCAGCTGCCCGGGCGTCGGGCCGATGAAGACCATCCCCGCGTCGGCGCAGGCCTGCGCGAAGTCGGCCCGCTCGCTGAGGAAGCCATAGCCCGGGTGAACCGCATCGCATCCCGTCTCGCGCGCGATCGCGACCAGGCGTGCCGCGTCCAGGTAGGCCGAGGGGCCCGTGGCATCCAGCGCCACGACCTGGTCCGCCAGCTGCACGTGCAGCGCCGCCGCGTCGTCCCGCGCATGCACCGCCACGCTGCCGATGCCCAGGTCGCGCAGCGCGCGCACCAGCCGCACCGCCACTTCGCCGCGGTTGGCGACGAGCATCTTCTTGAACTGCAAGCTCATTCCTTGTCCTTCAGCAGCCGGCGCAGCACCTTGCCGGCGCCGGTGGTGGGAAGCGCGTCGATGAGCCGCACCGCGCGCGGCACCTTGTAGGGCGCCATGTTGTCGCGCGCCCAGGCGATGAGCTGGGGCTCGTCCACCTGTGCGCCAGGCTTGGAAACGATGAAGGCCTTGACCACCTCGCCCTTGTCCGCATCGGGCTGCGCGACCACCGCGGCCTGCGCCACCGCCGGGTGCTTGATGAGGATGGTCTCGACCTCCTCGGGAAACACGCTGTAGCCCGAGACCTTGATCATCTCCTTGAAGCGGCCGATGAAGGTGAGGTAGCCGTCCGCGTCCATCCTGCCCATGTCGCCGGTATGCACCCAGCCCTGGCGCAGCGTGGCGGCGGTGGCCTCGGGCTTGTTCCAGTAGCCCTTGAAGGAGCCCTCGCTGGTCAGGATGATCTCGCCCACATCACCCACCGGCACGTCTTCACCGGTGTCGGGGTCGATGATGCGGATGCGCACGCCGGGCACCGCCACGCCCTGCGTGCCCCAGCGCGGCGCATGCTGCGGCGTGTAGGTGTCGCAGGTGTGCGTTTCCGAAAGCCCGTAGGCCGCCTCGAAGGACGCGCAGTTCCTGGCCACGCCCTGCCACTGCCGGGCCAGCGGCTCGGTGAAGGCGATGCCGAAGCTGGTGACCGGATTGCGCCGCAGGCTGCCGAGGTCGAAGCTTGCGATGTCCGCAAGCTGCATTACCGCCACGTTCATCGGCGCAATGCTGTACCACCAGCTCACGCCGTATGCCTGGATCGCCTGCGGCACCGCATGCGCGTCGAAGCGGTGCAGCAGCACGCTGGTGGCGCCGCTGAGCACCGGCACGTTCACGCCCATCAGCATGCCGGCGATGTGATAGAGCGGCGCAACGGACAGCAGCACGTCGCCCGACGTGACGCCGTTGCAATCGGCCGCCACGCGCGTCTTGAACAGCGCGTTGCCGTAGCTGAGCATCGCGCCCTTGGGCAGGCCGGTGGTGCCCGATGTGTAGGTCATGAGGGCGATGTCGTCCATGTCGATGGCGACCGGCGAAGGCCTGGCGCCGGCATGCATCACGGCCAGGAAATCTTCGCAACCGGCGGGCACCGTGCGCGCCTCCTGCTGCGCGGCCTTCAGCTCGGCCGGCAGGTCGATGGCCGTCGCGCCGGCCTCGGGCAGCAGGTCGGCATAGTGCACCACGAACACATGCCGCAGCGAGGCCACCTGCTCGCGCACCTTGTCGACCACCGGCAGCAGCGGCGCCGCGGCCACGATCACGCGCGCCTGCAGGTCGCCCACCTGGTAGGCCAGCTCGTGCTCCTTGTTGAGCGGGCCGCTGGGACAGACGATGGCACCGATCTTCTGGATGCCGTAGTGCGCCACCAGGTACTGCGGGCAGTTGTTGAGGAAGAGCACCACCGGCTCGCCCTTCTTCACGCCCAGCGCCTGCAGGCGCGCGGCAAAGGCGTCGCTCGCGGCGTCGAGTTCGGCGAAGCTCATGCGCGAGCCGTACCAGATGCACGCCGCATGCGAGCCGCGCTCGCGCGCGTGGGTCCGCAGGTACTCGTGCAGGGGCTGCAGCGCTCGGGCGGGAAGGCTCTTCAGTGTCTCCATGGCGTCACTCGTTAAGGGTTATCGATAGCGGGCCGGCCAGGGGCCTCGCTTGCCAATGGGTTCATGTTGCACCAACAATCCTACCCATGGGTATAACTTCCGCGACACCGCACAAACCCGTTGCGGCCGGGGACGCGCCGAGCGCCTGGGAAGCACCGGGCGCTGCCGGGCTCGACCCGCACCTGCCGGCCGGCACCGGCCGGCAGCGCGCCGCCACGCAGGGCACCGACGTGCAGCGCGAGCGCATCCTGCAGGCCGCCGCGCAGCTCTTCGCGGTGCAGGGCTACGCCAACACCACCATGGCGCAGATCGTGCGCGCGCTGGGCGTGACCAAACCCTTCGTCTACTACTACTTCCGCGACAAGCAGGAGATCTTCGAGACCCTGTCGTGGAAGCCGGCGGTGGAATGCCTCACCACCATGGACTTCACGCCCGAGGACACGCGCTGCGCGCGCGACAAGGTCATGGACGGGTTGGAGCGGCTGATCCGCGCCACCATCGCCAACTTCCCCTGCGCCTTCTTTCCCTACCGCGAGCCGCAGGTGTACCGCGCCGAGTACCTGGTGGAGCAAAAGCGCCTGGCGCATCACTTCTACAACCAGCTGGTGCCCCTGCTGGAAGAAGCGCGCCGCGATGGCGACCTGGACTTCGACGACGCCAAGATCACCGCATTGGCCGCCTGCAGCCTGCCGGGCTTTCTCTACAGCTGGTACCGGCCCGACGGGCGCTACTCCACGGAGGAAGTCGTGTCCAAGCTCAGCGTGCTCGCGTGGCGCGTGATCGGCGTGCAGCAGCACGGCGGCACGGGCAAGCGCCCCGAGCGACAAGAAGAAGACGGCTGACCGCCCTCGCTCGCCCCGCCCCCTTCCCCTCACCTCCAGGAGATTCCCGAATGACGACGAAGAAGTTCGCCGGCGCAGCCCTGCGCGCCGTGTCCATCGCGGCTGCGGCCACCGGCCTGTTCATGGCCAGCACGGCGCACGCACAGGACACCTACAAGATCGCCTATATCGACCCGCTGTCCGGGCCCTTCGCCAACGTGGGCGAGCTCATGCTGCTGCACACGCAGTACGCGGTGGACGACATCAACGCGCACGGCGGCCTGCCGGGTGGCCAGAAGATGCAGCTGCTGCAGTTCGACAGCAAGCTCTCCGCGCAGGAAAGCCAGAGCGCGCTGCAGGCGGCCATCGACCAGGGCGCCCGCGCCATCGTCACCGGCGGCTCGGGTTCCTCGGTGGTGGCGGCGATCCTGCAGTCGGTGTCGCGCTGGAACCAGCGCAACCCGGGCAAGGAACTGCTGGTGCTCAACCACTCGTCCATCGATCCGGACATGACGGGCAAGAGCTGCAGCTTCTGGCACTTCCAGACCGAGGCGAACACGGCGATGAAGATGAAGGCGATCGCCAACTACATCAAGGAGACACCGGACATCCAGAAGGTCTACCTGCTCAACCAGGACTACGCGCACGGCAAGCAGTGGGCGAGCTACGGCCGCCAGCTGGTGGGCCTGGCGCGACCCGACATCCAGTTCGTGGGCGAGGCGCTGCATCCCATCGGGCGGGTGAAGGACTTCGCGCCCTACGTGGCCAACATCAAGGCCTCGGGCGCCGACTCGGTCATCACCGGCAACTGGGGGCAGGACATGACGCTGCTGCTCAAGGCTGCGGGCGATGCGGGCTACAAGCTGCGCTACTTCAACCACAGCGCCGGCTCGGTGCCGGGCACGGTGCTGGCGGTCTCGCAGTCCAAGGTGGGCCAGCTCACCTGGGTCGCCGAATGGCACCCGGGCCAGGCCGACGTGCCCAAGGCCGAGGCGCTGGCCAAGGCCTACAAGGCGCGCACCGGCAAGGACTTCCTGGCGCCCCGCATCGACATGACGCCGCGCCTGCTGGCCGCCGCCATCGCCAAGGCCAACAGCACCGACACGGTGAAGGTCGCCTACGCGCTGGAGAACCTGCAGTACGACTCGGTGGTGGGCCCGGTGCGCATGCGTGGCGAGGACCATCAGTTGCTGCTGCCGCAGGTGGTCAACACCATCGCGCCGGTGGACGGCAAGGCGGTGAAGGTGGGCTGGGACGGGACGGACTACGGCTTTCGCACCGATGCGGTCTACACCGGCAACGAGTTGGCGCAGGGGACGGAATGCAAGATGGCGAGGCCGCAGCCCCAATGAGGGCCCGCGCGCCCTTGCTCGGGTCATTGCGCAAGGGCGATGCCCGCGCCGTTGCCCGGGCGCCACTGCACGGGTTCGGCCCGTGCAATATGTGAAACCGCCTCGGTTGCGCTTACAGACGCCAGACACACTCGGTTTCGTCCCGGTGGCCAGGGCAGCGCGGCGCGACTAAGGTCCGGGTTGATTCGGCTTCGGCTGAGAGCTCATCCACCCACGCAAGGGAGGTTGCTTCCATGATGCTCGTCCGACGCTCCCTGGCGGCCTGCTGCCTGCTGGCCCTGCCCTGCGCCACCGGCTTTGCGCAGTCGATCTATTCGCTGGACAGCCAGTACTTCGACGACCGCTGGTACATCACCCCCTTCGGCACCTATGTCCATCCGGACAGCGGCCGCAATGCCGACAACGGCTGGGGTGGCGGGCTGGCCGTGGGCAAACCGATCAGCCCCTACTGGAACATCGAACTGCGCAGCCAGTACGAGGAGCTCGACGCCAAGATCGGCGGCCCGGGCAAGTACGAGATCTGGAGCGGCTCACTGGACGCGCAGTGGTTCTTCCTGGGCCGGCAGGGCCTGCGCGCCTGGCAGATGGGCAGCGTGCAGCCCTACCTGGTGGGCGGCATCGGCGCGATCAACGACAAGATCAAGTTCCCGGCCGGCGGCAGCGACAGCAAGACCAGCTTCATGGCCAACCTGGGCGCGGGCGTCGTGTGGCCCTTCGCCTCCTGGGGCCGGCTGGTGGCCGACGCCCGCTACCGCTACGACGACAACTCGAACCGGTTCGTGAACAACCAGAGCCACCTGGACGACTGGATGTTCTCGGTGGGCCTGCAGATTCCCCTCGGCCCGGCCCCGCGCATGGCTGCCGCGCCGCCGCCACCGCCCCCGCCACCTGCGCCCGCGATGGCTCCGCCACCGCCGCCGCCTCCTGCGGCGCGCAATTTCGAGATCAAGTCCGACGGCACCTTCGAGTTCGGCAAGGCGGTGCTCACGCCCACCGGCCGCAGCCGCATCGACACGCTGATGCAGGAACTCAAGCCCGAGACGATGCAGGCGCGCTCGGTCTCCATCGTGGGCTTCACCGACCCGATCGGCAGCGCCGAATACAACCAGCGACTGTCCGTGGCGCGGGCCAACTCCGTGCGCGACTACATGGTCAGCCGGGGCGTGCCGGCCAACGTGATCCAGACCGAGGGCCGCGGCAAGAACGACCTGAAGGTCACCGAGGCGGACTGCCGGGCCCAGGGCGCCAGGACCCGCAACGCGCTGATCGCCTGCTTCGAGCCGAACCGCCGGGTGGAGATCCGCGCGGCGGGCGAGCAGACCCGGTAGGGCCTGCGTGGCAACAAGGCAAAGGGGCGCCGCGGCGCCCCTTCTTCCTGGATTCGAAAGCTCGGCCTACTTCGCCGCCGACGCCATCGCCATGTAGTCCACGCTCAGTTGCGTGAGGGTGCGCACGCCCACCGCCAGGCTGGCCTCGTCCATGAAGAAGCGCGGCGAGTGGTTGGGTTCGGCCTTGCTTGCGTCCTGGCCGGGCGGGGTGGAGCCGACCATCACGAACAGGCCTGGCGCCTTCTGCGCGAAGAAGGAGAAGTCCTCGCCGCCGGTGCCCTTGGGAATGATCATGGACTTGGCGCCGGGGATGCGCTGCAGGCTGGGCGACATCTGGTCGGTCAGCTTCGCGTCGTTGATGGTGGGCGCGTAGCCGTCGGCCTCGAAGTGCACGTGCGCGCTGCCGCCGCCGCTCTGGGCGATGTGCTCGGCCGTCTCGCCCATGCGCTTCATGATGAATTCGCGCATGCCCTCGTCGTAGGTGCGCAGCGTGCCGGTCATCTCCGCGTTGTCGGGAATGATGTTGTAGCGGGTGCCGGCCTGGAAGGTGCCCACGCTCAGTACCGAGGGCTCCTTGGTCACGTTGACCTGGCGGCTGGCGATGGTCTGGAAGCCCATCACGATCTGCGAGCCGATCACGATCGGGTCCACCCCGCTCCAGGGCATCGAGCCGTGCGTCTGGCGGCCCTTCACGCTGACCTTGAAGGCGTCGGAGCTGGCGGTGATGGGGCCGGCCTTGTAGCCGATCTCGCCGGTGTTCAGGCCCGAGGCCAGGTGCAGGCCGAAGACCACGTCGGGCTTGGGCGAGTCGAAGGCGCCTTCGGCCAGCATGCGGCGCGCGCCGCCGATCTCGGAATTGGGCAGCTTCTCCTCGGCAGGCTGGAACATCAGCTTGACCGTGCCGGGCAGCTGGTCCTTCATCGAGGCCAGCACCTCGGCCACGCCCATCAGGATGGCGACGTGACCGTCGTGGCCGCAGGCGTGCATCACGTCCACTTCCTTGCCGGCCCAGGTGGCGCGGGCCTTGGAAGCGAAAGGCACATCCACCTGCTCCTTCACCGGCAGCGCGTCCATGTCGGCGCGCAGCGCCACCACCGGGCCGGGCTTGCCGCCCTTGAGCGTGGCCACCACGCCGGTCACGGCCACGCCTTCGCGCACCTCGTAGCCCAGCGACTTCAGGTGCGCGGCCACCAGGGCGGCGGTGCGCTTCTCCTGGTTGCCCAGCTCGGGGTGCTCGTGGATGTCGCGGCGCCAGGCGATGACCTTCTTCTCCACCGCCTTGCTGCGCTCGGCCATCAGCGGATAGAGCGCCTGGGCTGCGGCCGGAGCAGCGGGCGCGGGTGCGGGCGACTGGGCCCCGGCGCTCATGGCGCACATGGCAAGGACGACGGGCAGGAGGGCGTTGGGGCGCAGGGACATGGCGGTCTGTGAAAGGGTTGGGGGGAGAAGACGGATCGAAAGCAGCCTGAAAGCATAGGCAGCCGAGCGATCGCGATCCAATCGAATTTCGATTCACCGATAACATCGGCTTATCGCCATGCCCAGCACCGCTTCCGCCCCCTCCCCTGCGCTGCACGAGCGGCTGCTGGCCCGGCTGCGGCTGCGCCACCTGCGGCTGGTGGACGCGTTGGCCACCCACTCCAACCTGCGGCGCGCGGCCGAGGCCACGCACATGAGCCAGCCCGCGGCCACGCAGATGCTGCGCGAGCTGGAGGCCCTGCTCGAGATGCCGCTGTTCGAGCGCCATGCGCGAGGCATGCGCATCACCGATGCGGGCCGCCTGCTGGCCGCCCATGCGCGCATGGCGATCGACTCCCTTCGCATCGCCACCGAGGACCTGTGCGCGCTGGCAGCGCAGGCGGCGCGCCCGGTGCGCATCGGCGCGCTGGACGCCGCACTGGTCAGCGTGCTGCAGCCGGCCATGCCCCGGCTGCTGGCACAGCACCCGCAGCTGCGCCTGGTGATCGAGGACGGCACCGGCGAGCGCCTTGGCGCCGGCCTGCGCGGCGGCGCCTTCGACCTGGTGCTGTTGCGCCAGCCGGCGCGGCTGGAGCCGGGCCACCGCTTCATCCCGCTGCGCAGCGACCGCATGGTGGTGATCGCCGGCATCTCGCACCCGGCGGCGAAGCGCCGCCGGCTCCGGCTGCGCGACCTGGCCGACTCGCGCTGGATCCTGCCGCCGCCGCATTTCGCGGTTCGGCAGGCCCTGGATGCCGCCTGGGCGCAAGAGAAGATGGTGCCGCGCGAACATCCGGTGCAGACACTTTCGCCCCACCTGCTGCGCACCCTGCTCGCGCAGCCCGACGTGGTGATGCCCGTGCCCCACACCTCGCTGGACCGCCTGGACCGGCGCGAGGTGGTGCAGTTGCCCCTGCAGCTCGATGCACCCATCGAGCCCCTGGGCCTGCTTTACCGGCCGGACGACGCCGGTGCCGCAGTGCAATTGCTGATCGACTTCCTGATCGAGCAGGCCCAGGGCACCTGAGCAAGCTTGTTGCCGGTGACGGCTGCATGCGTCCTCTTGGCGCAGCGTGGCCAGGCGCCCCACAATGGGCCTCATGAGCAGCACCAGCCCCACCATCCACCTGATCGGCGCGCCCACCGACGTAGGCGCCAGCGTGCGCGGCGCGGGCATGGGCCCCGATGCGCTGCGCGTGGCGGACCTGCCCGGCATCCTCGCGCGCCATGGCTTCGGCGTGGTCGACGCGGGCAACCTGGCCGGCCCGGCCACGCCCTGGGATGCACCCGCCAACGGCCTGCGCCACCTCGACGAAGTGGTGAGCTGGAACCGCTCGGTGTACGGCGCCGTCGACGGCGCCCTGAAAGCCGGCCACGTGCCCCTGCTGATGGGCGGCGACCATTGCCTGGCAGTGGGCTCCATCAGCGCGGTGGCGCGGCATGCGCGCTCGCGCGGCCAGGGGCTGCGGGTGATCTGGCTCGATGCGCATTCCGACGTCAACACCGAGGCCACCAGCCCCAGCGGCAACCTGCACGGCATGCCGGTGTCCTGCCTGCTGGGCTACGGCCCCGAAGCCCTGGTCGGCTGGAGCGGCGAGCGCGCGGCGCTGGAGGCCGAGGCCTTCCGCTTCATCGGCATCCGCAGCGTGGACGCGCAGGAGAAGCTCGCCATCCGCAACCAGGGCCTGCGCGTCTACGACATGCGCCACATCGACGAGAACGGCATGCGCGTGACCATGACCGAGGCGCTGTCGGACATCGATGCGGACACGCACCTGCATGTGAGTTTCGACCTGGACTGCCTGGACCCGGCCGATGCGCCCGGCGTGGGCACCGGCGTGCGCGGCGGCCCCACCTACCGCGAGATGCAGTTGTGCATGGAGATGATCGCGGACACGGGCCGCCTGGCCTCGCTGGACGTGGTGGAACTCAACCCCGCGCTCGACGTGCGCAACCGCACGGCGGAGGTGGCGGTGGAACTCATCGAGAGCCTCTTCGGCAAATCGACCCTGGCGCGCTGAAGGCCCGCGGCCTATCAAAAATGAGGTCTCGATGATTTAACCCGTAGTGGCTACACTGCGCCGCGGTAGTCAACAACAAGTGGCCCTCGGGCCGCCTACATAAGATGACGCTGATGGGTTGGGTCGGGGATGTGTTGCGGGCGCATCCGGAGATTGCACTTTTCCTTTGCCTCAGCATCGGCTATGCGGTGGGCCAGATCAGGTTCGGGCCCATCCAGCTCGGCGGGATCTGCGGCACGCTGATCGCGGCCCTTCTCGTGGGCCAGTTGGGCGTCACGCTCGAAGCCAACGTGAAGAACGTGTTCTTCATGCTGTTCATCTTCGCGCTGGGCTACGCGGGCGGTCCGCAGTTCTTCGCCAACCTCAATGCCAAGGGCCTGCGCATCGGCCTGCTGTGCCTCATCGAGGTGGTGGTGGTCCTCGCCCTGGTGCTGGCGGCCACCCACTTCATGAAGCTGGACGTGGGCACCGCCGCGGGCCTCATGGCCGGGGCCGCCACCGAGTCGGCCGTGGTCGGCACGGCCACCGACGCCATCTCCAAGCTCGCGCTGCCGGCCGAGCAGATCCACCAGCTTCAGGCCAACGTGGTCACGGCCTACTCGATCACCTACATCTTCGGCCTCATCACGATTGTGGTTGTCACCAGCCAGGTGTTCCCGCTCATCCTCCGCGTCAACTTGCGCGAGGAGGCGGAGAAGCTGTGGAAGGCGATGGGCGGACGTGAAGAGGATTCAGGCACCAGCGCGGCAGCGCCCGAGCTGGTGGGCCGCGTCTACGAGATCACCTCGGACGCGGGCGGCACGGTCGCGCGCCTGGACGAAAGGCTGCTGGCCGGCGGCAGCATGCAGGGCTTGATTCGCGGCGGCCAGCGCATCGACTTCACGCCCGACACGCGCTTCGAGGTGGGCGACCGGGTGCTGGTCGTGGGCCATCGGCGCGCCGTGGTCGACATGGCAACGGCCGCCGCGGGCCTGGGCCGCGAGTCGGCCGACACCGGGGACTTCGGCCTGGTGCTGCAGAGCGCCGACCTGGTGCTTCGCAACAAGGCCGCGCAGGGCCAGAGCCTGCGCCAGCTCTCCGAGGGCAGCAGGCCACTGGTGGGCCGCAGCGTTCTGGTGGCACGCGTGGAGCGCGGCACGCAGCTCATGCCGCTGCTGCCCGAATTGACGCTGCAACTGGGCGACAAGCTGCAGCTCGTGGGCACGGCGCAGGAGCTGGCGCCTGCCGTCGCCGCGCTGGGCGAGCCGGTGCTCAAGTCCAGCAAGACCAACATCGCGCTGGCCTCCATCGGCATCGTGCTGGGCGTGTGGATCGGCATGTTCAGCGCCAAGTTCGGCAGCATCGCCATGTCGTTGGGCACGGGCGGCGGCGCGCTGCTCACGGGCCTGGTGTTCGGCTGGTACCAGGCGCGGCACCCGAGCCGGCTGAGCATTCCGGAAGACGCGGCGGGCCTGCTCAAGGACATCGGCCTGGCCACCTTCATCGCCTGCGTGGGCCTGGCCTCCGGGCCGCAGGCGCTGGACCTGGTGCGCAAGTACGGCGTGTCGCTGCCGCTGATGGGCGTGGCCATCGCCGTCATCCCGGCCTTCTGCTCGCTGCTGGTGGGGCACCGCCTGCTCAAGTTCGAGGCACCGGTGCTGCTGGGCGCCATCGCCGGCCAGCAGTGCAGCACGCCGGCGCTCAGCGCCATCCAGAGCGCGGCGGGCAACACGACGCCGCTGCTGGGCTACACCATCACTTACGCCATCTCGAACGTGATCCTGCCCCTGATGGGGCCGATCATCGTTGCCCTGGCCGGTCTGGTGGCCGGCCATTGAGCTATCGATTTCTTCAGAAGAAAGAGAGGTCAGCATGGAATGGTTAGAAGCGATCTTCAAACGGTCTCCCGAGATAGCCTTGTTTCTTTCGCTCTCGCTGGGCTACCTGGTCGGCAAGCTCAAGTTCGGCAGCTTCCAGCTCGGTGGCGTGGCCGGCTCGCTGCTGGTGGCCGTGATCGTGAGCCAGGTGGGTGTGAACATCGACTCGGGCATCAAGGCGGTGCTCTTCGCCCTGTTCATCTACGCGGTGGGCTTCGAAAGCGGACCGGACTTCTTCCGCTCGCTGGGCAAGGAGTCCGTCAAGGAGATCATCCTGGCAGTGGTGCTGGCCACGACCGGCCTGCTCACGGTGGTGGTGTGCGCCAAGGCCTTTGGCTTGGACAAGGGCCTGGCGGCCGGCGTCGCGGCGGGTGGACTCACACAGTCGGCCATCATCGGCACAGCGGGTGATGCGCTCACACGACTGGGGCTGGCCGCCGACGAGGTGAAGCGGCTGCAGGGCAACGTGGCGGTGGGCTACGCGGTGACGTACGTGTTCGGCTCCTTCGGCGCCATCATCATGTGCGTCAACGTGCTGCCCTGGATCATGCGGCGCAGCATCCGCGACGACGCGCTGGCCGCGCAGGCCAAGATGCAGTCCGGCGTGCGGGTGCTGGGCGCCGACCAGCAGGCCGCCGCGCCCGAACTGGTGGGGCGCCTGTTCCAGGTGGGCCCGGCGCAGGGGCGCACGGTGGCCGACATCGAGCAGATCAACCCGGCCGTGCCGGTGACGGTCGAGCGCGTGAAGCGCGGCACCAGCTTCGTGGAGTTGGCGCCGCAGCTGGTGCTGTCGACAGACGACATCGTGCTGGTGGTGGGCCGCCGCGCCGACGTGCTGCGCGTGGCCGGCCAGCTGGGCCGCGAGGTCTATGGTGTCGACGGGATGGAATTGACCATGCAGCGCCGCGACGTCGTGGTGACCAGCAAGCAGCTGGACGGCAAGACGGTGGACGAAATCCGCCGCAGCACCTCCAGCGAGGTGCGCCACGGCATCTACGTGGTGGACCTGCGGCGCGAAGGCAAGTCGCTGGAAATGGCGCCAGACCTGGTGGTGCGCGCCGGCGACACGGTGACCATCTTCGGTGCCGACCCCGACGTGCAGCGCGTGGCCCAGCACGTGGGCCCGGTGCTCATTCCCAGCATCAAGACCGACTTCGTCTACCTGGGCGCGGGCCTGGTGGTGGGCCTGCTGGTGGGCCTGCTCACGGCCAAGATCGGCGGCATTCCGCTCACGCTGGGCAGCGGCGGCGGTGCGCTGCTGGCCGGCCTGGTCTTCGGCTGGTACCGCGGCAAGCGCCAGACCTTCGGCAACCTGCCGCCCGGCGCGGTGCAGATCCTCAAGGACCTGGGCCTGGCCGGCTTCGTGGCGGTGGTGGGCCTGCAGTCTGGCCTGCAGGCGGTGACCACGATCAAGGAACAGGGCCTGACGATCTTCGTGGTTGGCGTGATCGTCACCATCGTGCCGCTGCTGCTGACGATGCTGATCGGCATCTACATCCTGCGCTACAACAACGCGGCCATCTTCGCCGGCGCCCTGTCGGGCTCGCGCAGTGCGAACCCCGCCTTCGGCGAGGTGCTGGACAAGGCCGGCAACGCCGTGCCCACGGTGCCCTTCGCCATCACCTACGCCCTGGCCAACGTGCTGCTCACGCTGCTGGGGCCGCTGGTGATCGCCTTCGCCTGAGCACCCGACGCTCGAACGCGGCCGCTGCCCTTTTCCGGCCGGCCGCGAACTTCACCTTTTTGTCAGTCGACTCAAACAGGAGATGTCCATGGAATTCAGCGATCTCGAAAAGCTTGGCTCACTGAGCCCCTTCGAACTCAAGGATGCCCTCATCCAGGTGGCCAAGGAGAGCAGCCGCTCCATGCTCAACGCCGGGCGCGGCAACCCGAACTTCCTGGCGACGCTTCCGCGGCACGGCTTCTTCCAGCTGGGCCTGTTCGCGATGAGCGAATCCGAGCGTTCCTACCAGTACATGAAGAACGTCGGCGGCTTCCCGCAGCGCCAGGGCATCGAGGAGCGCTTCGCCATCTTCCTGCACCGCAACAAGGGCGTGGAGGGCGTGCGCTTCCTGGGCGCCGCCGTGTCCTATGTGCGCGACCAGCTGGGGCTGTCGGAGGGCGACTTCCTCTATGAGATGTGCGAGGGCATCCTGGCCTGCAACTACCCGGTGCCCGACCGCTTCCTGCGCCTGTCGGAGAAGGTGGTGGGCCAGTACATCCACCAGGAAATGATCGGCACGCACCCCTTCACGGGCAAGTTCGACATGTACGCGGTGGAAGGCGGCACCGCGGCCATGACCTACCTGTTCAACAGCATGAAGGAAAACCACCTGATCAAGGAGGGTGACGCCATCGCGCTGGGCATGCCGATCTTCACGCCCTACATCGAGATCCCGCACCTGAACGACTACCGCCTGGTGGAGGTGGAGATCGACGCGCCGGCGGAGAACAACTGGCAGTTCACCAAGAAGGAACTGGACAAGCTGCTCGATCCGAAGATCAAGGCCTTCTTCCTGTGCAACCCGAGCAACCCGCCCTCGGTTCGGATGTCCGACGAGGTGCTGCAGCACATCGCGGGCATCGTGAAGAAGCGCCCCGACCTGATCATCCTCACCGACGACGTGTACGGCACCTTCGCCGACAACTTCGTGTCGCTGTTCGCCATGTGCCCGTACAACACCATCCTGGTGTATTCGTACTCCAAGTACTTCGGCGCCACCGGCTGGCGCATGGGCGTGGTGGCCACCCACGAGCGCAACGTGCTGGACGACACCATCGCCGCCCTGCCCGAACGCCAGAAGAAGGAGCTGGACGAGCGCTACAGCTCGATCACGACCACGCCGCGCCAGCTCAAGTTCATCGACCGCCTGGTGGCCGACAGCCGCACGGTGGCGCTGAACCACACGGCGGGCCTGTCGACGCCGGTGCAGGTGCAGATGGTGCTGTTCTCGCTGTTCTGCCTGATGGACGAGCGCGACAACTACAAGAACGCCATGAAGCAGATCGTTCGGCGCCGCAAGGCCGCGCTGTACCGCGCACTGGGCCTGCCGCTGCCGCACGACCCGAACTCGGTGGACTACTACCACCTGCTGGACGGCGAGGCCATCATCGCGCAGATGTACGGCACCGACGTGGCCAAGTGGGCGGTGAAGAAGCTGCGGCCCAACGAGGCGCTGTTCCGCATCGCCCAGCGCAGCGGGGTGGTGCTGCTGCCGGGCAAGGGCTTCGGCACGCCGCACCCCTCGGGCCGCGTGTCGCTGGCCAACCTCAACGAGTACGACTACGCCAACATCGGCGTGGCGCTGCGCGAGATGGCCTCGGACTACTACGAGATGTACCAGAAGGAGACTGGCCGCAAGGGCGCCGGCATCGGCGTCGAGACCGCCGCGGCGGCAGGCGCGGGCAAGAAGGCCCAGGTTGCCAAGACGGTGAAGGCGGCCCCGGCCCCGAAGAAGGGCCGGAAGTAAGGGGCTAGTTGCGGGCCGCCTGCGCGGCCGGCTCCGCCGCCGAGGCCTCTGCTGAGGGGCTGGTGGCTTTGGCCGGCATGCTGGACGGCTCGCCCAGCGGCTCCACCGGCAACGGTGGGGCGCGCATCTGGACCGGCTGCGGCGCCTGCGCCTGCGCCTGGGCTTGCGGGGCGGCCGTCTGGACCTGCGGTGCCTGTTGTGCAGCCGGCTGCGGCCCGGCCGTCCCCTGCGCCTGCGATGAGGCGGACGGCGCGGGGCTCGGCACGTCCTGGCCCACGGGCGGCAAGGGCGCAAGCGTCTGGACCGCCAGCGGCTGCGCCACCACGCTCGACGACAGTACCGGAGCGGCCACCGCCGGCTCCGGCTCGGCCACGTTCACCACGATGTAGCGCTGCACGATGGCGAAGAAGCGGTCGTAGAAGCGCTCGTCCGTCACCGTCTGGCTGGCCACCTTCACCAGCGAGTCGTCGCTGGAGGAGTAAGGCAGCGAGACCGAGCCGATCACGCCCACGCCCAGGCTGGCCGAGTTGTTCACCTTCTTGAGGCTGTAGCGGTCCTGCAGCGCGCTGACGAAGACCAGCGTGCGCGGCGGCGTGGCGCTGGCGCGCTTGCGGCTGCTGCTGCCGCCGGTCTCGGTCGCGCAGACCACGCGGAAGTCCAGTTCCACATGCACCTCGGGCGCCGGCTGGAAGGACTTCTTGCCGTTCACCAGTTCGGTGTTGGCGGCCAACACCAGGTAGCCTTGGCTCAACAAGGCGCGGCGCGCGGCTTCGCAGGTCTGGGCTTCGGACGCCTCGAAGACCCGGGTGTGGGTGTCGGTGGAACCGAAGGCCTCGGGGTCGTAGGAGACGCGCTGGGGCGTGCTCTTGCAGCCCGCCAGGACGAGCGCGAGCGCGACCGCCATCAAGGGCGTCGCGAGGGGAAATCGGAGCAAAAAGGAGCGGGAATGGCTCATCACAGGCGCAGATGCTACCCGGCCCCGCGGCCGGCAGGCCCATTGGAGCCGCCAGGGGCCCGAGCGTTCCCTGGAACTCAGTCCTTCTTCGCGGCGTCGGCTGCCTTGGCGGCGTCCGGCTTGGCAGCGTCCGGCTTGGCAGCGTCAGGCTTGTCGGCTGCGGACTCTTTCGGCGGCGGCTCCGGGTCCGGCCCCTGAGACACCAGGTAGCGGTCGACCAGGGCATAGAAGCGCTCGTAGAAGCGCTCGTCGGTCACCGTCTGGCTGGCCACCTTGACCATGGTGTCGTCGCTGGACGAGTAAGGCAGCGAGATCGAGCCCAGCAGGCCCACGCCCACACCGGCCGAGTTGGAGGTCTTCTTGAGGGCGTAGCGGTCCTGCAGCGCGCTGACGAAGGCGGTGGTGGCCTTGCCGGCGTCGGTCGACGCGGAGGGCGCGGCGGCGCGCGCGTCCTTGGCGCACACCACGCGCAGACTCACTTCCATGTGCACTTCGTTCTCCGGCTGGAAGCTCTTGACGCCGCTCACCTGCTGGGCGGTCGCGTCCTTGACCTGGTAGCCCTGGCTCAGCAGCGCGCGGCGCGCGGCCTCGCAGGTCTGGGCTTCGCTGGCCGCGTAGTTGTGCGAGTGGGTGCCTGTGGAGGCGAAGGATTCGGGCTCGTAGCTGGCGAGGCGCTTCTCCTTGCTGCTGCCGCAGCCGGCGAGGGCCAGGCCGATGGCGCACACGATGGCGAGCATCGCGCGGTCGGACAGGAGGTGGGGGAATCGGTGGCTGGGCATATCGAGAAACCATTGTCGGCCGCTCGCAGGAGGCCTCGCCTCCGATTGGACCGGCAGCCGCGTGGCGCAGGCTGTCGGTCTGGCGCCATCCTCCCTGTCGGAGAGCGCCCTACGCGGCCTCGAATTCCAGCCAATGAGCGCTTTTCCAGGCGATGTCCGGGCGTCCCATCGCCGGAGCGGGCGCCATCAGGGAAGGTCGTTGAACTCGATCATCCCTTCCTTCATGACCAGCGGTATGTGCTCGCCCTGCCCCAGCAGGCAGTCGATGTCTTCCAGCGGGTTGCCATCGACCACCAGCAGATCGGCCAGCGCGCCGGGCACCAGGCGGCCCAGGCGATCGCTCATGCCCAGCACCTCGGCGCCCACGATGGTCGCGCTGGCCAGCACTTCGGCCGCCGGCAGCACGCTGGCGCGCAGCCGGAACTCGTCGCTCTGCAGCCGCTGCGACTGGCCCAGCAGGTCGGAGCCGAAACCCATCTTCACCCCGGCCGCCCGGTAGATCTCCAGCGAGCGCAGGCCCGCCTCGCGCACGCTCGCCACCTTGGCGATGCTCTCGGCAGGCAGGCCGAAGCGCCCGCCCTCGCCGGCCAGGGCGTCGTAGGTGATCAGGGTGGGCACCACATAGGCGCCCGCCTCGGCCATCTGCGTGGCGGTGGCGGTATCCACCAGGTTGCCGTGCTCGATGGTGCGCACGCCGCAGCGCACCGCCCGGGCGATGGCAGCCGCGGTGTACGCATGCGCGAGAACGTAAGTGCCACGGCCACTGGCTTCTTCCACGACGGCGCGGATCTCCTCCTCGCTGTAGCCGAAGGCACCCACCGGATCCGTGGGTGATGCCACGCCGCCGGAGGCCATGATCTTGATCTGGTCGGCACCCATCTGCAGTTCTTCGCGCGCCGCCCTGCGCACCGCATCCACGCCGTCGGCCACGCGTGCCAGCGCCCCTACCCGCACGCAGGAGCAGGCCGGATCGCTGGGGATGTAGTCGGTCCTCGCCCGCATGTCGCCATGGCCGCCCGTCTGGCTGAGCGCCCGCCCGGACACGAAGAGCCGCGGGCCCTGCGCCAGGCCCGATTCCACCGCCTGCTTGAACGCGTGGCCGGCGCCGCCGGCGTCGCGAACGGTCGTGAAGCCCCGCCTCAGCATGCCGCGCAGGATAGGCACGCTGCGCAGGGTGACCAGCACGTTGGGCATGCGGATCTGCCGCGACAGGTCGAGTTCGACGGCGATGACGTGCACGTGCAGGTCGATGAGGCCGGGCATCACGGTCCGCCCGGCGACGTCGATGACCCGGGCGCTGCTGCTGTGGATCGGCCGGTCGGCGATCTCCTTGACCTTGCCATCCTCGACGAGGATGTCGCGGTGCTCCTGGAGCTTGCCCAGCAGGGGGTCCAGCAGCGCAGCGTTCTTGAAGAGAGTGGCGGTGGATGTCATGGGTCGATTCCGGTTGTGGGGTTCACGCTTCCAGCGAATGCGCCATCACGGCCGGCAGCGCGAGCTGTGCGTAGACCGTGGCCAGGGCGACATGGTGGTTGTGGTACCAGCCCTCCTCGTGCAGGAGGTTGAGCGTCCCCTGCGTCTGCCCCCGCCAGCGCAGCGGCACGTTCAACACGCTGCGGCAGCCGAGCGACAGGATCAGTTCGTGGTCGAAGAAGACCTCGCGCAGGTCAGCCGCGTTGCGGCCGATGTAGGGCAGGCCCTGCACCATCACGCGCTGCATCCAGGGCGAGTCGGTGATGGCCTTGCGCCCCTGCACGGGATAGGCCTGCGGCATGTTGCTGTAGATGCGTTCGGATTCGCGCTGCGCCCGGTGGTGCACCAGGATCGTGAAGAGGCGATGGCCGATCGCGTTGGCCAACGCGCTGTCGATGGCCCCGAAGGTGGCCAGGGGCTGGGATTCGTCGTCGTGCGCGTGGGCCACGGCCGACAGCAGGTCGATGGGATTGGAGTTGCTCATGCGATGGGGGGGTGGTCAGGCGCCCTTGCCGGCGGCGATGTCTTCCAGCGAACGGCCGCGCGTCGGAATGCCCAGCAGCATCACTGCCGCCGCGCCCATCAGCAGCACGGTCGTCGTGGCGCCGAAGACGCCGCCGAAGCCCAGCTTGGGATAGATGAAGCCCACCAGGATCGGCGCCGTGATGCCGCCGATGCGGCCCACCGCCGAGGCCATGCCGGCGCCGGTGGTGCGCACCTGGGTCGGGAACACCTCCGGCGTGTAGGCGTAGACGCCCGCGTAGGTGCCGTTCATGAAGAAGGACAGCAGCACCCCCGCCGCCATGATCTGCGCGTCGCCGTGCGCGTTGGCCATGCCCAAGGCCGACAGCCCGCCCATCAGCATGTAGACGGCGATGGTGGCTTGCCGCCCGATGCGCTCGTTGAACCATGCAGCCGAGAAGTAGCCCGGCACCTGCGCCAGGTACATCACCAGCGAGTAGCCGAAGCTCTTGGTGATGGTCATGCCGCTTTGCACCAGCAGGCTCGGAATCCAGGTGAAGAAGGCGTAGTAGCTGAAGGTGATGGACAGCCACATGAGCCAGGTCATGCCGGTGATGCGCAAGTGGCCGGGCGAGAGCAGCGTGGCGTAGTTCTTCCAGACGCTGCCGCGGCTGTGGCTGGGCGGGGGCGCCGCGACGTCGCGCTCGTCCACCGGCGGCAGCGCGTGGCCGCGCTGGACGACTTCGGCCTCCACCGCGTCCATGACGGCATCGGCTTGCGCGATGCGGCCCTGGCTCTCGAGCCAGCGGGGAGACTCCGGCAGCACGCGGCGCCACCACAGCAGCATCAGCACCGGCGTGGCGGTGATCAGGATGACGATGCGCCAGCCCTCGGGATGCAGCGGCACGATCAGGTAGCCCAGCAGGGCCGCCGCCACGAAGCCGAAGGAGAAGAAGCCGGCCAATGCGCCCGTGAAGGCCCCCCTGTAGCGCCGCGCCACGAATTCCGACAGGTAGGGCGCGATGATCACGCTCTCGGCGCCGGTGCCCAGCCCCGCGACGATGCGCAGGCCCAGGAAGCTGGTCCAGTCATTGACGAATGCACTGATGAAGGAGGCGACGCAGTAGACCGCGAGCGCCCACATCATCACCTTGCGCCGGCCGATGAGGTCGCCCAGCGAGCCGGCCGCAAGAGCGCCGAAGAAGAAGCCGATGAAGTTGGCGCTGGCCAGAACGCCGATCTGCACGCTGTCGAGGTGCCAGGCGGTGCGGAGCACCGGAAGCACGAATGCGATCACGGCCGCATCCATGGCGTCGAAGGAGTAGCCCAAGCCACCCACCAGAAGCATCCGGCGATGAAAGCCGGAAAAAGGCAGGCGCTCGATTCGAGCCGAGAGCATGGTCATTTGAAGTCTTGTCCCTGAGCGTCGTTTATTGAAATGATTTGCGCGCCGGGGCAATGTACGTTCAGCGATCCATAGAGAAAAATTTATAGTTACTATGGTGTTCATTCTTCCCCTGAATGAAGCATGGGCACCAGCTACCGCAGCGCCGACCTCAACCTGCTGAAGGTGTTCGAGGCCCTCATGACCGAAGGCAACGTCACGCGCGCAGCCCAGAAGCTCTCGCTCACGCAGCCCACTGTGAGCAACGCCCTGCGGCGTTTGCGCGAGACCTACGACGACCGCCTCTTCGTGCGCAGCGGCGCGGGCATCAAGCCGACGCGCCGGGCCATCGACCTGTGGGGGCCGCTGGCGCAGTCGCTGCAGATCGTGCGCGGTACGCTGGAGCCGGACCGCTTCGATGCCACGCAAAGCAGCGCGACGCTCGGCATCTCGATGTCGGACTACGTGGCCAGCATCGTCGTCCCGCGGCTGGAAAAGCGGCTGGCGGTGCTGGCGCCGTCGGTGCAGGTCCACACGATTCCGAACACGCTGGTGGACTTCGGCCCCGTGCTGGCCAACAGCCAGGCCGACTTCGCCATCAGCGTCTTTGCCGACGAGGTCCACCGGCCGTCGTTCCTGAAATCGCGCGCCCTGTGGTCACCCCGCTTCGTCTGCGTGATGCGCTCGGGCCATCCGCTGGCGCAGTTCAAGAAACTGCCGCTGAAGCGCTTCCTGGCCGCGCGCCATGTCGACGTGAGCCTGGCGGGCAAGACGCTGCCCAGCTACGACATCTTCCTGCGCAGCCATGGCCTCAAGCGCAACCTGGTGGCCACGGTCAACCACTATTCGGCTGCCTATGACGCCGTGCGGCAGTCCGACCTGATCGCGGTGCTGCCGTGGTCCAGAAACCTGGACCCGCCGCGCATGAGCGGGCTGAAGCAGGTCCCGGTGCCGCTGGAGGCAACGGCGCGGGTTATCGAGCTGTTCTGGCACCAGCGCCACGAGACCTCCGCCTTCCACCAATGGGCGCGAGGCGTGCTGCTCGAGATCTTCGAATAGACACCCGAGCGTTTGGCTCAATGCGAAGAAATCTTCGCCTCGAGCGACTGCTTGAGGACCACGAGCGCCTTTCTGACCCCCCAATAGCAGCGCTCCTCCGGCATAGGCGCCGGAATGTTGAGCCAGTATCTGCAGCAGGGAAAAATCCGGAACGATGAGCGATGCGCCCGGTAACGCT
Source organism: Variovorax sp. OV329 (assembly GCF_900114785.1). GTDB lineage: Bacteria > Pseudomonadota > Gammaproteobacteria > Burkholderiales > Burkholderiaceae_C > Variovorax. Next base: position 96,356 of record NZ_FOUG01000012.1, on the reverse strand, counting down.
TCTTCCTCGCCTCACCTAAAAGGAGAGTGTTCCAAAGGGAGTCGATCCATGCAAAGCAGAAAAAGGCCGGTCTTATCAATGATCTTGAGCGCGGTCGCAGCGGGGCTACTTGCCATGTCGGCCTACGAGCGATATGTCGCCTACCGTTTCGACCACTCGGTCTCCAAGATCGCCCAGTGTGGCGCCTTGGCGCTCGTCGCAAGCTACTACGCCTATCGCGTCGCACACATCGCGTGGACGCGTTTCAAGAGTGACTGAGAAACCTACACCGGCGATTTCCGCCATTCCTGGGAGCGGTTGCGCTCAAGTCGCCGCGAACTGCCCGGCCCCGCTGCTGCACGCAAGTTGCACCATCAGCACCTGCTGGCTCTTGATGCGCTGGTTCGGTGGCGGATCCTTGTAAGGCGGCTCCGGCTTGCCCATGTCACAGCCCGCTGCCAGGATGGCGCAGCCCAGCGCCACCAGCGCCCTCGCTAGCGGGGCGTGGCCTCGAAGGTACGAAGGCGGACGACGGCCAGGCTGCATGGCCGACAGTGTGGGCGTCAACGGCTCGGCGTGCGAGCGCGCGGCGGCGCGACAGCGCGTCGGACAACGCCTCGAATCAAGAAGAAGGCGATCTTGAACGCGCTATGCGTAGCTGCGTCCGCCAAAGATGGCCGTGCCCACCCGCACCATGGTGCTGCCCGCCGCAATCGCGGCTTCCAGGTCACCGCTCATGCCCATCGACAGCACGTCCACCGGCAGTCCGGCGGCACGCATCTCGTCGAAAAGGGCTGTGGCGCGCAGGAACAACTCGCGCTGCGCCTCGAAGCCCTCGGCCGGCTCGGGAATGGCCATGATGCCGCGCAACTGCACTCGGGGCAGCTGCGCCACCTGCCGCGCCAGCGCCAGCGCCTCGGCCGGCGGCACGCCCGACTTGTTGGCGCCGCCGTCCACGTTGACTTGCAGGCAGACCTGCAGCGGCGCCATGCCGGCGGGGCGCTGCTCGCTCAGGCGCTGGGCAATCTTCAGGCGGTCGACGCTGTGTACCCAGTCGAAGTGCTCGGCCACCGGCCGGGTCTTGTTGCTCTGCAGCGGGCCGATGCAGTGCCATTCGATGCTGGCGCGCAGGTCGGCCAGGGCCTGGATCTTGGCCACGCCCTCCTGGACGTAGTTCTCGCCGAAGCTGCGCAGCCCGGCGGCGTGGGCTTCTCGCAACGCTGCTTCCGGGAAGGTCTTGGAAACTGCCAACAAGCGCACACTCGATGCATCTCGTCCACATGCCGCGCACGCAGTTTCGATTCGCGTGCGGACTTGCTGGAGCTTGTCGCCAATCGTCGTCATAATCTTTCGAATTCGTATCAAAACGTCACTAAGACTTTAGCCTGACGTCAACAACGCCTACCGGTCGAGGGTCTTCGTGGACATTACCCAACTGCTCGCTTTCAGCGTCAAGAACAAGGCATCGGACCTTCACCTGTCGGCCGGCCTGCCGCCCATGATCCGGGTTCACGGCGACGTGCGCCGCATCAACGTGGACCCGCTGGACCACAAGGCGGTGCATGCCATGGTGTACGACATCATGAGCGACACGCACCGCAAGCACTACGAAGAGTTCCTGGAAGTCGACTTCTCCTTCGAGATCGACGGCCTGGCGCGCTTCCGCGTGAACGCCTTCAACCAGGCGCGCGGCGCCGCGGCGGTGTTCCGGACCATTCCGTCCAAGATCCTCTCGCTGGAGCAGCTCAACGCGCCCAAGATCTTCGGCGACCTGGCGCTCAAGCCGCGCGGCCTGGTGCTGGTGACCGGCCCCACGGGCTCGGGCAAGTCGACCACGCTGGCGGCGATGATCAACTACCTCAACGAGACCGAGTACGGCCACATCCTCACGGTGGAAGACCCGATCGAGTTCGTGCACGAATCGAAGAAGTGCCTGATCAACCAGCGCGAGGTGGGTCCGATGACCCTCTCGTTCTCCAACGCGCTGCGCTCGGCGCTGCGGGAAGACCCGGACGCGATCCTGGTGGGCGAGCTGCGCGACCTGGAAACCATCCGCCTGGCCATGACCGCCGCGGAAACGGGCCACCTGGTGTTCGGCACGCTGCACACCTCGTCGGCCGCCAAGACCATCGACCGGATCATCGACGTGTTCCCGGGCGAGGAAAAGGAAATGATCCGCGCCATGCTGTCGGAGTCGCTGCAGGCCGTCATCTCGCAGACGCTGTGCAAGACCAAGGACGGCCAGGGCCGCGTGGCGGCGCACGAGATCATGCTGGGCACCCCGGCCATCCGCAACCTCATCCGCGAGGCCAAGGTGGCGCAGATGTACTCTTCCATCCAGACCGGCAGCGGCCAGGGCATGCAGACCCTGGACCAGAACCTGACCGACCTGGTGCGCCGCAACGTGATCTCGCCTGCCGAAGCACGCGGCAAGGCCAAGATCCCGGAAAACTTCCCGGGCTGATCAGAGCCCCGCCGGCTTTTTAGATTTCGGAGACAGCCACCATGGAACGCGATCAGGCCAGCCAGTTCATCAACGACCTGCTCAAGCTGATGGTCAGCCGCAACGGCAGCGACCTGTTCATCACCGCCGACTTCCCGCCGGCCATCAAGGTGGACGGCAAGGTGACCAAGGTGTCGCAGCAGCCGCTGGGCGCGCAGCACACGCTGGCCCTCACCCGCTCGGTGATGAACGACCGCCAGATGGCCGAGTTCGAGCGCACCAAGGAGTGCAACTTCGCCATCTCGCCCACGGGCATCGGGCGCTTCCGCGTCAATTCCTTCGTGCAGCAGGGCAAGGTGGGCATGGTGCTGCGGACCATCCCGGCCAAGCTGCCGACCATCGACGGCCTGGGCATGCCCCAGGTGCTCAAGGACGTGTCGATGACCAAGCGCGGCCTGACCATCCTGGTGGGTGCCACCGGCTCGGGCAAGTCGACCACGCTGGCCGCCATGATCGACTGGCGCAACGAGAACTCGCAGGGCCACATCGTCACGGTGGAAGACCCGGTGGAATTCGTTCATCCGCACAAGAACTGCGTGGTGACGCAGCGCGAGGTGGGCATCGACACCGACAGCTGGGAAGCGGCGCTGAAGAACACGCTGCGCCAGGCACCCGACGTGATCCTGATGGGCGAAATCCGCGACCGCGAGACCATGGAGCACGCGGTGGCCTTCGCCGAGACCGGCCACCTGTGCATGGCCACGCTGCACGCCAACAGCGCCAACCAGGCGCTGGACCGGATCATCAACTTCTTCCCGGAAGAGCGGCGCGCGCAGCTGCTGATGGACCTGTCGCTGAACCTGCGCTCGCTGGTGTCGCAGCGCCTGATTCCGACGCAGGACGGGCGCGGACGCGTGGCGGCGGTGGAGATTCTCCTGAACACGCCGCTCATCGCCGACATGATCTTCAAGGGCGAGGTGGGCGAGATCAAGGAGATCATGAAGAAGAGCCGCAACCTGGGCATGCAGACCTTCGACCAGGCGCTGTTCGACCTGTTCGAGAACCACGCGATCACCTTCGAGGACGCGATCCGCAACGCCGACTCGGCCAACGACCTGCGGCTGCAGATCAAGCTCAACAGCCAGCGCGCCCGGTCGACCGACCTCGCGGCCGGTACCGAGAACTTCGCGATCATCTGAGCGCCCTCGTGGCTCATCCGCCGCGCGATAAGCTCGGCGGATGAGCACGATTCAAGCGAAGTCCTATTCCCCCGTCCCCTCCCGCCCGGTCGCCTTCCTGGGCCTGGGCGTGATGGGCTACCCCATGGCCGGGCACCTGGCGCGCGCCGGGCACGGCGTGGCCGTCTACAACCGCACCGCGAGCAAGTCCGCTGCCTGGTGCGCCGAACTGTCGGATGCGGCGGTGAAGCCGCGCGCCGGCGCCACGCCGCGCGAAGCCGTGGCCGGCGCCGACATCGTCTTTGCCTGCGTGGGCAACGACGACGACCTGCGCTCGGTGGTGCTGGGCGAGAACGGCGCCTTCGCGGGCATGAAGCCCGGCGCCATCTTCGTGGACCACACCACCGCCTCGGCCGACGTGGCGCGCGAGCTGTCTACGGCGGCCCAGGAGCGCGGCCTGCACTTCGTCGATGCGCCGGTGTCCGGCGGCGAGGCCGGTGCGCAGAACGGCGTGCTGACGGTGATGTGCGGCGGCGACGCGGCCGCCTTCGAGACCATGAAGCCCGTGGCCGAGGCCTATTCGCGCGCCGTCACGCTGCTGGGCGCCAGCGGCTCGGGCCAGCTGGCCAAGATGGTCAACCAGATCGCCATTGCCGGGCTGGTGCAGGGCCTGTCGGAGGCCATCGCCTTCGGCGAGCGCGCCGGGCTGGACATGGAGTCGGTGCTGGCCGTGATCGGCAAGGGCGCGGCCCAGAGCTGGCAGATGGACAACCGCGGCAAGACCATGATCGACGGCAAGTTCGACTTCGGCTTCGCCGTGGACTGGATGCGCAAGGACCTGGGGCTGGTGCTGGACGAGGCGCGCCGCAACGGCTCGCGCCTGCCGGTGACTGCGCTGGTGGACCAGTTCTATGCCGAGGTGCAGCAGGGCGGCGGCCGACGCTGGGACACTTCCAGCCTGATCACCCGCCTGCGCTGACAAGCGCCGCCGCAGCGGCGGCGGCTGGCGTCAGCGCACCGGTGAGGTGACGGCGCCGCCGCTTGCCGGCGGCGTGGCGCCGGGCGTGACCACCGGGGCGCTGCCGGCTGCAGGCAGCGGCTCCATCGGCGGCAGCGGCACGCGCGAGGAGGAAGAAGAGGACGACGACGAGGCCGGCGCAGCAGACGAGCCGGTGGTGCCGGTACCGCCGCTGGTCGCGGCCTTGATCTCGGCGTCCGAAACCACCTCCACCAGCCGCACGACCTTGCGCACGCCGTCCACGCCGCGCGTGATCTCGGTGGCGCGGTCGGTCTCGCGCCGGTTGGCAATGCCCATCAGGTAGACCACGCCGCGCTCGGTGGTCACCTTGAAGGTGTTGGCGAAGATGTCGTTCTGGTCCAGCAGCGAAGCCTTGACCTTGCTTGTGATGAAGGCGTCATTGGAGCGGTCGGCGATGTTGCTGCCGGCGCCCACCGTGATCTCGTTGAAGACCGTTCGCACGTTGTCCACCTTGGACACCACCTCTTCCGCGCGCTTCTTGTCGGCCTCGGAGGCCACCGTGCCAATCAGCAGCACCTGGCGGTTGTAGCTGATCACCGTCACGTTCATGTTGTCGTTGGCGATGTCCCGGATTCGGGAGGCGCCGCGCACCTCGATGGAGGTGTCGTCCAGTTGGGCGCCCGAGCTGCGCCGATCGGTGGCCACCATGCCGGCGCCGACCGCGCCCGCGCCCACCGCCAGGGGAACGCAGCCGCCCAGTGCGGTCACCAGGGCTGCGCTCGCGGTCAGGGCGAAAGCCAGGCGTTGCAGGGCGGGAATGCGCGTCATATGGTGGTTCCTTCCTTGAAGTGCTGCATGAAGAGAATGCTCCAAAGAGTTTAGCCCACGGCATTTAGTTCAACGGATCAGATCCGGCCGCCGGCCGACTCGGGATCGGCGCTGACTCGTAAATCCCGAAAATGAGTGTTAATGTTTGCATCATGCGCCGCGCCCTTCTCCCACGCCTCGACGTTCCGACGACCGTGAAACGGGGAGCTGCTGCGTGAGCCGCGCCTTCACCGCCGCGCGAGCCATTGCGGCCCGGGTGGGTTCACGCCTGGTGACTTCGCCCACCAGCCACGAACCGCCGCTGGTGCTGGTCTTCTCCAAGGACCGGGCGATCCAGCTGGAACTGTTCCTGCGCAGCTACGCCCAGCAGCTGTCCACGCCGCTGCCCCTGACCGTCATGTACCGGGCCACTTCCGAGGCGCACCGTCAGGCCTATGAAGAGGTGTTTGCCGGCTACAGCGCCTCGGAGCTGACCGTCATTGCGGAGAGCGCCTTCAAGCCCGACCTGCTGGCGGTGCTGCGGGCGTCCAATGCACGGCACGTGATCTTCTTCGTGGACGACATCGTCTTCATCCACCCGGTGGACACGCGCCTTCTGGAGCAATGGGACGCGCGCGACGGCGTGCTGAGCCTGCGCCTGGGCCGCAACATCACCCATTCCTTCAACCGCGGCAACATCGAACAGCCGCAGCCGCCGCAGCTCGAGAGCGCCACGCTGGGCGAGCAGCCGCTGGCGCGCTGGCGCTGGTCCACGGGCGTGCTCGACTGGTCGCTGCCCACCTCGCTCGATGGCCACCTGCTGCCGCTGCCGGACCTGGTGCCGGTGATCGAGCAGGCCAGCTTCAAGGCGCCCAATTCGCTGGAAGGCGCGATCGGCCAGTACAAGTTTTTGTTCAAGTGGCGCTGGGGCTACTGCTGGGAGCAGGCGCGCATCATGAACCTGCCGCTCAACACGGTGAAGACCGAGGACTACGACTTCCCGCACCAGGGCTGGGACGCGGAGCAGCTACTGGAGGCCTACCAGCGCGGCCTGCGGCTGGACGTCTCGGAGCTGCCGCTTTCGGAGCACAACAGCTGCCACATGGCCTGGACGCCGACGCTGCGGCCCGCGCCGGAGGCATCGCTGGGCACCGGCACCTGAGGGCCCTGCGCGCGCAGGCTCAGCCGGCGTCTTCCCCGAGCAACTGGGCGTCGATGCCATCGCACAGGCAATGCAGTGTGAGCAGATGCACCTCGTGCACCCGTGCCGCACGCTCGTGCGGCACGCAAACCTGGACGTCGGTGTCGCGCAGCGCGCGGCCCACCGCGCCACCATTGCCACCGAGGAGTGCCACCACCGTCATCTCCCGCTCGTGCGCCGCCTCGGTGGCGGCGAGCACGGCGGCCGAATTGCCGCTGGCGCTCAGGGCCAGCAGCACGTCGCCGGCCTGGCCGAGGGCGCGCACCTGGCGCGCGAAGCGGTCGGAATCCGCTGCTTCAGGCGTGTCGGCCAGCGGATCGGCGCTGTCCGGCTCGAGGGACACGGCGGCCAGCTCGGGCCGCTCGCGCTCGAAGCGGCCAACGAAATGGGCGGCGAAATGCGCGGCCACGAGGCCTGACACGCCCGCGCCGCACGCGAGGATCTTGCCGCCGCTGGTGACACAGGCCAGCAGCGCCTGCATGGCCAGCGACACCGGCTTGCTCAAGAGCGGGCCGGCCTGGTACTTGAGGTCGGCGCTGTCGATGAAGTGCTGCTGTATCCGTTGCTCGAACATGGAGCGGCATGATAGCGGCGACCTGTCTTTCAGTTTGTGTCGAACGCAGCCTTCAGCCATTGCAGCCGCTCTTCGACCAGCACGACGTCGAAGCGGCACGGCGGGAGCACGCGCAGGCGCTGCAGGTAGTGGCGCGCGGCGAAGATGATGCGGTGCTGCTTGAGCCCGGTGATGCTGCCGCCCGCGCCGCCATGCGAGCCGCTGGCCCGCTGGCGCACCTCGACGAAGACCAGGGTGCCGTCGCGCTCGCGCATGATCAGGTCGATCTCGCCGCCACCGCGCCCCGGCGTCCGATAATTGCGCGCCACGAGCTGAAGGCCCGCGGCGCTCAGGTGCTCCAGGGCCGCGTCCTCCGCGGCATCGCCGCGCTGCTTGGTGCTGATGCGGCCGGAGATGCCCGTGCCGCGTCCCGCCGCCCTGTCGTGTTTCTTGTAGGGAACGTTCATCTTGAATCTGCCAGCCGCCTCCACTTCTCTTTTTCGCACCGCGCTGCAGGCCGCGCGCGATGCTGCTGGCTCGCAGGATTATCCGCAGGGCACGCTCTACGTGGTGGCCACGCCCATCGGCAACCTGGCGGATGTCACGCTGCGCGCCCTGCATGTGCTGGAACTGGCCGATGCCGTGGCCTGCGAGGACACGCGCCACACCCAGTCGCTGCTGCGCGCCTACGGCATCGACCGCAAGGGGTCGCAGCTGCTGGCGGTGCATCAGCACAACGAGGCGGAGGCAGCGCAGATGGTCGTTGCGCGCCTGGCGCAGGGCGAGCGCATCGCCTATGTCAGCGATGCCGGCACGCCCGGCGTGAGCGACCCGGGCGCGCGGCTGGCTGCGGCCGTGCGCGCGGCCGGGCACCGGGTGCTGCCGCTACCCGGGGCGAGCAGCGTCACCACGCTGCTCAGTGCGGCCGGCCTGGTGGCGGCTGACTCGGACGATTACAGCGCTTTTGTCTTCGCCGGCTTTTTGCCGACCAAGGCGACCGAGCGCGATGGTGCCATCCAGCGCCTGGCCCAGGAGCCGCGCGCCGTGGTGCTGCTGGAAGCGCCGCACCGCATCGAAGCCGTTGCGCGCGCGCTGGCCGTGTTGGGTGAACGCCGCGTGACCCTGGGACGCGAGTTGACCAAGCAGTTCGAGGAAATCGAAACTGTGCCGGCGGCGCAATTGTCTGAATGGCTCGCTGCCAAGGAGCAGCGCACCCGCGGCGAATTCGCGCTGGTGCTGCATCCCAGCGCATCGCGGGATGGCACGGCTGATGAAGGCGAACGCGTGCTGAGGCTGCTGCTGCCGGAACTGCCGGTGAAGACGGCCGTTCGGCTCGCCGCGGAAATCAGCGGCGCGCCGCGCAATGCACTTTACGAGCGCGCGCTGCAGCTCAAGGAAGCGGACGCGGGCTGAGTTGCCTCGCGCCCGCCGCACCCGTCACGAAGGATCTTTGCTGCGGGTGCGCCCCACGGCGCTGAAGATGCCGATTCCCAGAAGGACCAGCGCACCGATGCCGATGTACAGCGAAGGAACCCCGGCCACCGAGGCGCCCCAGGCGAGGCCGCCCAGGAAGATTACGAAGCCGATCATGTAGAGCGCGAAGGACATGGCTTAGCTCTCGTCGTTGTTGTCGATCGGGGAAGTGTCTGTCGCCTTCGTGGGCCACTCCGGCGGCCTCGCGCGCAAGATCCTGTCGGACCTTGCCTACCCGATGGGGAAGAAAGCTTCTCATGACCAGCGGCCATCGGGGCAAATGGCGGCGGAAATTAAAAGGGAAAGGCCGGGAGCTTGCGTGCTTCCGGCCTTGAGTTTGGTCCCGCCGCCAGGAATCGAACCTGGATCTCAGCCTTCGGAGGGCCGAATTCTATCCGTTGAAATACAGCGAGAGGTCTGACGCAACGCTGCCACGTCAGACCGCGATTATCGCCGATCAGACGATGGCCGGCTCAGCCTCGTCTTCCGCCTCGCCGCCCGACAGGCTCTTGCCCTCGAACCCCAGCCCCGCCAGATACACATGAAAGACCCGCTTGCCCGTCGTGACCAGGTCGAATGCCGCGGGGTCGAGCAGCCAGTCCTCGATCAGCCCGGCAATCAGCGCATGTAGGCCCTGCGCCGCCGTCGCCGCCGGAATCGGCAGCTTGCGCCCCTCCAGGCGCGCCGCCGTGCGCATGGCCCGCTGCAACTCCACCAGGAACAACTGGCGTGACTCCAGGTGGCGACGTCGTACCGAATCCATCTCGTCGGTGTATTCGATCTTGCGGGTGGCGATGTCGAACACGCGGCGCACCTGCGGGTTGGTGGTGATGACGCGCAGCGCGTCGATGAGCGAGCTTTGCACCGCCGCCAGCGGCCGGTCGCCGCTGGCGACGATGCAGGCGCGGTTGGCGTCCTCCAGCGGCAGGGTGACGCGGTCCATCATCGCGTTGAACAGGTCGGCCTTGTCCTTGAAGTGCCAGTAGACCGCGCCCCGCGTGGCGTTGGCGGCCTGGGCGATCTGCTGCAGGCTGGTCTGCGACACGCCCTGCGCCTGGAACAGCAGCTCGGCCGCGTCCAGCAGGCGCTCGCGTGTCGCCTGTGCCTCTTCCTTGGTGCGCCGGACCATGATGTGGGTTGTCTCGAAAAAAAAGATTTGTTCTGGGGTGAAGCTGTGACTATACATCCATGAATGTATGTAAACTAGCCGACTTTTCCGGCGACCCCTTCTCCCCTCCCGCGCCCGAGCGGCCGCGGCGGGCGATTCGCCCGTTTCAGTTCTTCTCCTCTCTGTCTCCTTCAAAGGATTCGCATGCCTCAACTGCATGATGTTTCTCGCAGCAGCTTTCCCTTCCCGGCGCGCCTGGCCGCCGTCGCACTCGCCGCTTTGGCAATCGCGGCCTGCGGCAAGAGCGAGGCGCCCGGCGCCCACGGCGGCGGGGGCGGTCAGATGCCGGCACCCGAAGTCGGCGTGATCCTGGCCACCCCGGGCGACGTCGGCCTGCTGGTCGAGCTGCCCGGCCGCACCGAGGCCTCGCGCATCGCCCAGGTGCGCGCGCGCGCCGCGGGCATCATGCTGCAGCGCCTGTTCAAGGAAGGCAGCGATGTGAAGGCGGGCCAGCCGCTGTTCAAGATCGACCCTTCGCCTTACGAGGCCACCCTGCGCAGCGCCGAGGCCAGCCTGGCGCGCGCCGAGGCCAATGTGGTGCAGACCAAGGCGCTGGCCGAGCGCTACAAGCCGCTGGTCGAGGCCAACGCGGTGAGCAAGCAGGAATACGCCAACGCCGTGGCTGCGTGGAAGCAGGCCGAGGCCGACGTTGGCGTGGCCCGCGCGTCGCTCACCACCGCGCGCATCAACCTGGGCTACGCGACCGTGACGGCGCCCATCTCCGGCCGCATCGGCCGCGCGCTGGTCACTGAAGGCGCCTTGGTCGGCCAGGGCGAGGCCACCGAGCTGGCCGTGATCCAGCAGATCAACCCCATGTACGTGAACTTCACGCAGTCGGCCAGCGACGTGCTGCGCCTGCGCCGCGCCCTGGAGGCGGGCCTGTTCAAGCGCGCCGGCGGCGGCGAGGCGGCCAGCGTGAAGATCGTGCTGGAAGACGGCACCGAGTACCCGCAGGAAGGCAAGCTGCTGTTCTCCGACCTCACGGTGGACCCCACCACGGGCCAGATCACGCTGCGCGCCGAAGTGCCCAACGCCAACGGCAACCTGCTGCCCGGCCTGTACGTGCGCGTGCGGCTGGAGCAGGCGCAGGTCACCAACGCCATCACCGTGCCGCAGCAGGCCGTGACGCGCACCCAGCAGGGCGACAGCCTGATGGTGGTGGGCGCCGACGGCAAGGTCAGCACCCGCAACGTGAAGATCAGCGCCGGCCAGAACAACCGCTGGGTGGTGCTCGACGGCCTGAAGGCCGGCGAGCAGGTGATGGTCGACGGCTTCCAGAAGCTGCAGATGATGCCGCCGGGCACGCCCGTGAAGGCAGTGCCGTGGCAGGCGCCTGGCACCGCCGCACCGGCCGCCGGGGCCGCACCGGCTGCCGCAACTGCGCCTGCCGCCGCCGGCGCAGCGCCCGCGGCCGGTGCAGCGGCTGCCTCCCCTGCCAAGCCTGCGGCCGGCGAGCCGGCGGCCAAGCAATAAGGAGCGCCGCCGCATGGCCAAGTTCTTCATCGACCGCCCCATCTTTGCGTGGGTGATCGCGCTGTTCGTCATCGTGATGGGCGCTGTGTCCATCACCCAGCTGCCGATCTCGCAATACCCGCCCGTGGCGCCGCCCGCCATCGTGGTGACCGTCGCCTATCCCGGCGCTTCCGCCCAGACGCTGGAAGACAGCGTGCTGGCCGTCATCGAACGAGAGATGAACGGCGCGCAGGGCCTGATCTACATGGAGTCGGTGGCGCAGGCCGACGGCACCGGCACGATCACCATCACCTTCGAGACCGGCACCAACTCCGACCTGGCGCAGGTGGACGTGCAGAACCGCCTCTCGCGCGCCACCCCGCGCCTGCCGGCTTCGGTGACGCAGCAGGGCGTGCGCGTGGACAAGTCGCGCAACAACTTCCTGCTGTTCACCATGCTGTCCTCCGACAGCGCCGCCATCGACGACACCGCGCTGGGCGACTACGCGTCGCGCAACATCGTGCCCGAGCTGCAGCGCGTGCCCGGCATCGGCCAGGTGCAGCTGTTCGGCTCCGAGCGTGCCATGCGCATCTGGATCGATCCGGCCAAGCTGCGCGGCTACAACCTCTCGCCCGCCGACGTGAACACGGCCATCCGCGGCCAGAACGCGCAGGTGGCCTCGGGCGTGCTCGGCGACCTGCCCAACGTGCCCGGCCAGGCCATTGCCGCCACGGTGGTGGTCAACGGCCAGCTCACGAACGTGGAGCAGTTCGGCAACATCGTGCTGCGCGCCAACACCGACGGCTCGGCCGTGCGGCTGCGCGACGTGGCCCGCATCGAGCTGGGTGCACAGACCTACTCCACTTCGGCCCGCCTGAACGGCAAGAGCGCGGTGGGCATGGGCGTGCAGCTGGCACCCAGCGGCAATGCGCTGGCGGCCGCCAAGGCCATCCGCACCAAGATGGATGAGCTGTCGAAGTTCTTCCCGCCGGGCGTGAAGTGGACCATTCCCTACGACAGCTCGCGCTTCGTGAACATCTCCATCACGGAAGTGGTGAAGACGCTGTTCGAGGCGGTGGCGCTGGTGTTCGTGGTGATGTTCCTGTTTTTGCAGAACTGGCGCTACACCATCATCCCGACCATCGTGGTGCCCATTGCCCTGCTGGGCACCTTCGCCACGCTGCTGGCGCTGGGCTTCTCGATCAACGTGCTGACCATGTTCGGCATGGTGCTGGTGATCGGCATCGTGGTGGACGACGCCATCGTGGTGGTGGAGAACGTCGAGCGGATCATGGCGGAGGAAAGGCTCTCGCCGCTGGAAGCCACACGCAAGGCCATGAAGCAGATCTCGGGCGCCATCATCGGCGTGACCGTGGTGCTGATCTCGGTGTTCGTGCCGCTGGCCTTCTTCGCCGGCTCCACCGGCAACATCTACCGCCAGTTCTCGGCGGTGATGGTCGCCTCGATCGCCTTCTCGGCCTTCATGGCGCTGTCGCTCACGCCGGCGCTGTGCGCCACGCTGCTCAAGCCGGTGGACGACGACCATCACGAGAAGAAAGGCTTCTTCGGCTGGTTCAACCGCGGCTTCTCGCGCACGGCCAAGGGCTATGAAAGCGTGGTCTCGCGCATCCTGCGCCGCGCGGCGCGCTACCTGATCATCTACGCGGCCATCGCGGGCGCCGTGGTGATCGTGTTCCGCAGCCTGCCCACCTCGTTCCTGCCGCAGGAAGACCAGGGCTACATCATCGTGAACGTGCAGCTGCCGCCGGGCGCCACCAAGGAGCGCACCCTGTCGGTGATGCAGCAGGTGGAGGGCTACATCCTCAAGCAGCCCGAAGTGCAGAGCATGGTGGCGGTGATGGGCTTCAGCTTCTCGGGCCAGGGCCAGAACGCCGGCCTCGCCTTCGTGACGCTCAAGGACTGGCACGAGCGCAAGGGCGCGCACGAGACGGCGGACGCCATCGCGGGCAAGGCCTTCGGCGCGCTCTCGGGCATCCGCGATGCCTTCATCTACCCGCTGTCGCCGCCGCCCATCCCCGAGCTGGGCAATGCCAGCGGCTTCACCTTCCGCCTGCAGGACCGCAGCGGCGCCGGCCACGAGGCACTGACCAACGCACGCAACCAGCTGCTGGGCATGGCGAGCAAGAGCCCGCTGCTGGCGCAGGTGCGACCCGACGGCCTGGAAGACGCGCCGCAGCTGCAGATCGTGATCGACCGCGACAAGGCGAACGCGCTGGGCGTGAGCTTCGAGTCCATCAACACGACGCTGTCGACCTCGCTGGGTTCGGCCTACATCAACGACTTCCCGAACCAGGCCCGTCTGCAGCGGGTGGTGGTGCAGGCCGACGCGCCGGCGCGCATGCAGCCAGACGACCTGCTCAAGCTCAACGCGGCCAACAGCCAGGGGCAGCCGGTGCCGCTGTCGGCCTTCGCCATCACCAAGTGGGTGAACGGCGCGCAGCAGACAGTGCGCTACAACGGCTACCCGGCGATGCGCATCGCCGGCGCGGCGGCACCGGGCTACAGCTCGGGCGCGGCCATGGCCGAGTTGGAAAAGATGGCGGCCCAACTGCCGGCAGGCTTCGGCTACGAATGGACCGGCCAGTCGCGCGAGGAAAAGCTCGCCGGCTCGCAGGCCATCATCCTGTACGGCTTCTCGATCCTGGCGGTGTTCCTCTGCCTGGCCGCGCTGTACGAGAGCTGGACCATCCCGCTGTCGGTGATCCTGGTGGTGCCGCTGGGCGTACTGGGCGTGCTGCTGGCCACCTGGCTGCGCAGCTATTCGAACGACGTGTACTTCCAGGTGGGTCTGATCACCATCATCGGCCTGTCAGCGAAGAACGCCATCCTGATCATCGAGTTCGCCAAGGACCTGCAGGCCTCGGGCAAGGGCGTGGTCGAGTCGGCCCTGGCCGCGGCGCACCTGCGGTTCCGCCCGATCGTGATGACCTCGCTGGCCTTCGGTCTGGGCGTTCTGCCGCTGGTGCTGGCCACCGGCGCGGGCTCGGCGAGCCAGCGTGCCATCGGCACCGGCGTGCTGGGCGGCATGGTGACCGGCACGGCGCTGGCCGTGTTCTTCGTTCCGGTCTTCTTCGTGGTCGTGCGCTCGCTCTTCAAGGGCAGCACGCGCCAGCATGACGCCGACCGGCGCCACGCGCGCGCCGCCGGCATCGAAGGCGAGGAGCCGCGCTATGAATAAACACATCGAGAAGCCAATGAGGAATCCCCTCGCCCACATCAGCGCCGTTGCGGCGGCCGTCCTGCTGGCCGGCTGCTCGATGGCCCCGACCTACGATCGGCCCGCCGCGCCGGTGCCGCAGTTCTTCCCGAACAACCCGGCGCAGATCGCGGGCCAGCCCGCCACGGCGAACATCGCCTGGCAGGACTACTTCACCGACCCGCGGCTGGCGCGCCTCATCGGCACCGCGCTGGAGAACAACCGCGACCTGCGCGTGGCGGTGCTCAACATCCAGACGGCACAGGCGCAGTTCCGCATCACGCGCTCGGCGCAGGTGCCCAACCTCAACCTCAATGCCGGCGGTACGCGCCAGCGGCCCTCGCTGCTGGGCAACACGGTGAGCGAAAGCGACTACGTCAACGTCGGCATCCCCTCGTGGGAAATCGACTTCTTCGGCCGCATCCAGAGCCTGAAGGACGCGTCGCTGGCCCAGTACCTGGCCACCGAGGAATCGCGCAAGGCGACGCAGATCAGCCTGGTGGCGGCTGTCGCCACCGGCTGGCTGGCGGTGATTGCCGACGAGGAGTCGCTGGAGATCACGCGCGAGACGCTGGCCACCCGCCAGGAAGGCCTGAAGCTGTCCCAGCTGCGCTTCGACAACGGCGTGATCTCGGCGATCGACTTGCGCCTGTCCGAGTCGCTGGCCGAGAACGCCCGCGCCACCTACGCGCAGCAGCAGCGACTGCGCATGCAGGACGAGAACGCGCTCGCGCTGCTCTTGGGCACGCCGGTGCCGCCCGACACCATCAAGGGCGGCCTGGGCGCGCTGGACGCAGTCAGCCCCATGGCCGACGTGCCGGCCGGCCTGCCTTCGGACATGCTCGAGCAGCGCCCCGACATCCGCGCGGCCGAGCAGCAGTTGCTGGCGACCAATGCCAACATCGGCGCGGCACGGGCCAACTTCTTCCCGCGCATCTCGCTCACCGCGACCTACGGCACGGCCAGCAACGAGCTGTCGGGGCTGTTCAAGAGCGGCTCCGAGGCCTGGTCCTTCGCGCCCTCGCTGGTGCTGCCGATCTTCGACTATGGCGCCAACAGCGCACGGCTGGACTCGGCGTGGGCCAACCGCGACATCGCGGTGGCGCAGTACGAGAAGTCGATCCAGACGGCCTTCCGCGAAGTGGCCGACGCCCTCGCCGGCCGCGCCACGCTGGGCGACCAGCTCGACGCGCTGCGCAAGACGGCAGCCGCGGAAGAGGCGCGCTTCAAGCTGTCGGACCTGCGCTACCGCAACGGCGTGGCCAATGCGCTGGACCTGCAGGACGCGCAGCGCTCGCTGTTCACGGCCCAGCTGGCGGCCACGCAGACGCGCCTGACGCAGCTGCAGAACCAGGTGCTGCTCTTCAAGGCGCTGGGCGGCGGCTGGGTCAGCCGCGAGGCGGTGGCGAGCCAGGCGCAGGCGGGGCGCTGAGCGGGGTCACGGAGCTGGCCGTTGACGCGGCGCCACAAGGAGGGCCTTCCCCAGGGCGGCAGCCCCGGGGGCCCTTCTATAATCCCCGGTTGATTTCAGGTCCCCTTACGAGACAGCCCCCCGATCGAAAACTTGAGGACTCCATGAGCGACGCCGCGCATACCGAAGAAGCCCACACCGGCCCCATCAAGAATCCGAAGCAGCTTCTGATAGCGGTCTTCTTTTCCTTCGTTGCTCCCATCCTCATCATCGTGGCCCTCGTCTACTACGTGGTGTCGGCCTACATGCCCTCGGGCGCGGCCAGCGGCGGCGACATGAGCCTGTACGGCGTCTCGCAGAAAGACCGCGAGCGCGACGTCTCGGCCCGCCTGGCCAAGGTCGGGTCCATCGAGATCCGCGACGCCAACCGCGAACTCGCCACCGGCGAGGCCGTGTTCAAGGCCCAGTGCGTGACCTGCCACGGCAGCCCCGGCATTCCCGGCGCCCCGCACATGGGCGACGCCGCCGCCTGGGGCCCTCGCCTCGGCCAGGGTTACGCGACGCTGCTGGAGCACGCGCTCAAGGGCAAGGGCGCGATGCCTGCCCAGGGTGGCGGCGATTTCGAAGACACGGAAATCGGCCGTGCGGTGGTCTTCATGGCCAACGCCAGCGGCGGCAAGTTCCCGGTGCCCGAGCGTGCGGCGCCCGCAGCGTCGGCAGACGCGGCAGCTCCGGCAGCGGCACCGGCCGCTGCGGCGGCTCCCGCTGCTGCTGCCCCCGCTGCTGCTGCTGCCCCTGATGCAGCTGCTCCCGCGGCTGCCGCTGCCGCACCCGCCAAGTAAGCGCCCGTCGCTGCACAAGAAAAGCCGGCCCTTGGCCGGCTTTTTTCATGCCCGCGCGAACGGCAGCGCCGGGCTGGCACGCTGGAGGCGCCGCGCGTCCAGCACACGGCCACCCAGCGCATCCAGCAACGCGGCCAGCACCTGCTGCAGGCGGTCCAGGTCCTGCGAGGCACCGTCGTGCATCGCCTCCGCGACGATCAGGACCTCGGTGGTGGCGGGCCGCACGGTCGAGAGGACGCTCTGCCGGTGGCACCATCGGCGCGCATGGGCATGGCCCTGCTCGTCGGCAAAGACCACCTCGCCCGGCTCCGGCTGTTCGGCCTCCCCGCCGAAAGCGAGGTGGCGTTCTTCGCCGGTCGCCGGCCGCACCTGCAGCGAGCCGTCCACCTGCGCCAGGTCGAACACCGCGATCGGAATCGCGTGGGCCAGCGAGGCCGCGTTGCAGGCATCCACCAGCGGATGCAGGGCGGGCAGCGCATCGTCCTTGCGAAATCGCCGCAGCAGCGACTCGGCGGCGCAGCGGTACTGCGTGGGCTTGAGGCCCATGCGCGAGAAGGCGCGGCGCCAGGCCTGGATCTCGGGAAACTCGCCCTCCGGGCCGGCAGCGAGGCGGACGCGCGCCTGCTCGTGGAGCGCGGCGATCTGCGCGGCCGGCGCACTCGCATCCGGTGCGAGGCTGCGGACATGCAGCGCCAGCACGGCCAGCCCCGGATGAGCGGCCCAGATTTCGTCGGCGTGGGAGAACTGATTCAAGGACATCGTCGGCTCGAGCTTGCGAAGGAGCCGATCAGTCTGCGCGCACCGTGGCGCGCGGTCTTGAACGCTATTGCGCTTGCGCGCGCTGCCAGGCGCCGGGGGTGAAGCCGAGCTGCCGCGCGAAGGCGCGCGTCATGTGGCTCTGGTCCGCAAAGCCGGCGTCCGCCGCTGCCTGGGACAGCGAGGCACCGGCACGGATGGCGCCTCGCGCACGCGCGACCCGTTGCTGCAGCAGCCAGGCATGCGGCGGCAGTCCGTGGACGCGTGTGAAGCGCCGCAGCAGCTGGTACTTGCCCAGTTGGGCGAGGGCCGCGAGTTCGTCGAGGGAGGGCACGCTCAGCAGCTCGTCGGCCAGGCGTTCTCGCACCCTCGCGACGGGACCATGGGCATCGGGTCCGATCGGCGGAACGCTGGCGTGCGCCTGCAGCAACCGGCCCAGCACTGCGGCCAGCGACTCTTCGCAGGCGAGACGCTCCAGGGCCGTGTCGGCGTCCTTCGCCCGCCACGCTTCGAGCCGACCCAGCAGTTGGTGCAGCGCGGACTGGAGCAGCGGGTCGCAAATGACGGGCCGCGTGAGTTCGATGTCGTCGCGGCCCGCGGCGGCGGCCAGCAACTCGCGTTCGAAGTGAACCATGCGCCAGCGCCGCGCGTGCCCGTCCAGCGGCCGGCCGTCGTGCACCTCGCCGGGGTTGCACGCGAGCAGGTCGCCAGCCCGGGCGTCGACCTCGCCACGACCGCTGGCCGAGCGCTGTGCGCCCCACTCCAGCACGCCGATGCCGAAGGTGTCGTGCCAATGCCTGCCGAAATGGCGCTCGCTCTCGGTGCGGACGCTGTGCACGCCCGGCCAGGGCGAGCGTGCCACGCGGCATTGGTGCCAGGGTGCCGTCAAGCGGGGCCCGCCTTGTGCTGCGCCTGCGGTGGCTGCTTCGCCTGCGGGCTGGCCACGTAGCCGTAGTGTGCAGGCAGGTCCTGCGCATTCACCGTCTCGGGCTTCCAGCGGCCCTGCTCGATGGCATCGGCGGCGGCTTCCATGTCTTGCGTGTGAACCACGCCCAGCCCGATGGGCGAGGCGAGGTAGACGCGGCCGTTCTCGTCCACCAGGCAGGCCGAGACCTGCACCGGCACGCCGCTGTGCGTGCTGACTTTGGCGCCCGCGTCCTCCACGCGCCAGACCCAGGGCGTGGCCTCCAGCTCCACGTACACGCGCTGCGGGCCGTTCTGGAAGAACCACTGGCCGGCGTCGTCGTGCTCATAGTTGCGCTGGATGAAGTCGATGAGCTTCTCGTGCCGCAGCAGCGAGCCCTTGGCTTGCGGGAAAGGGCCCGCCGCCTGCGTGCGGTCGTCGCGCATGTACCAGTTGCCGCGCGCATCCAGGCCGAGCCAGCCGTAGCAGTCCGGGACGTTGGGCCACTTGGCGAGTGCCTGCTTGACGATGTCATCCATGATCTGATTCTGCTCCTGCGATGCGCGCTCGGCGCGAAAGACCACGCCCGCCGCAGCGCGGCTCAGGCGTGCTTCATGAGCCAGCCGCCGACTTCACGCGGCAGGCCGGAGACGTTGCCTGGCGGCACGCCCGCGGCAAAGCCCACATGGCCGCCATGCGCCGGCTGCCACAGCGTGACGTACTCGCCCACGTCCTGCTGGCGCGGCAGGCTGGCCGCGGGAACGAAGGGGTCGTTGCGGGCATTGACCACCAGCGTCGGCACGCGGATCTCGTGCAGGTGCGGCTTGGCCGAGCCGCGCTTCCAGTAGTCGTCGGTGTCCCTGAAGCCATGCAGCGGGGCGGTGAAGACGTTGTCGAAGGCATAGAGATCGCCCGCGCGCATCAGCTCGTCGCGGTCGAACAGGCCGGGGTGCTGCGCCAGCTTGGCCAGCGCCTTGGGCTTCATGGTGTTGAGGAACATGCGCGTGTAGACCAGCCGGTTGAAGCCCCGCCCGATCGCCATGCCGCCTGCCGCCAGGTCCACCGGCGCGCTCACCGAGGCGACCGCACTGGCGATGCGGCCCGCCTGGCTGCCGGCTTCCTCGGTCCAGCGCAGCAGCGCGTTGCCGCCCAGCGAGACGCCCACCACCAGCATCGGGCCGCCACCCATTGCATCGTGGCGGGTACGCAGCTTCGAGAGGATCCAGCCGATCTCCTCGAAGTCGCCCGAGTGGTAGGCGCGCGGCGCCAGGTTGAGCTCGCCGCTGCAGCCGCGGAAGTGCGGCACCGCGTAGTCCATGCCGTGCTGCGAGGCAAAGGCCGCGAAGGCCTGCGCATAGTGGCTGCGCGACGAACCCTCCAGGCCGTGGAAGAGCACCAGCAGCGGCCGCGCGAGCGTGGCCGGCGGCGTCTTGAGGAAATCGACGTCGATGAAATCGCCATCGGGCGTGTTCCAGCGCTCGCGCCGGAAGTCGGGCGGCGGGCCTGCCACGCTGCGCGCGGCGATGGCCGACCAGATCGTCTGCAGGTTGCCACCGGGCAGCCAGAAAGGCGCTGCGTATTCCATGAATCAGTGTAGGAGCTGCGGCGCGTCGTGCATGTCGGACGGCTCCTGCACGGTGCCGGGGCTCGCGTGGTGGGCCACCATGCGCCAGCCCTGCGCCGTGCGGTGATAGACATTGGTGGCCAGCACGAAGGCCAGCTTGGGGCCTTCTGCGGTGAGCACCTCGATGCGCTCGAGCACGTTGTGCACCGAGCTGCCCAGCGCCTCCACCTTGCGCACGCGCGCGGGCGTGGCATGGATGGCGCCGTTGCCGAACATCTGCTCGAAGGCGCCGCGGATGGCGTCGGTGCCCACCAGGCGCGGGCCGCCGGGGTGCACGCAGAACACTTCCTCGTCGTCGGCCCAGCAGGCCATGAGCGACTCGAGGTCGCCGTGCTGCAAGGCCTCGTAGAAGGCGGCTTCGACGTCGTCGGCGGTTCCGCCGAAGTCGCTGCGTTGTCGGGTCTTGGTGGCCATGGGGGCGATTTTGCCTTGTCGTCCCCGGCTTCAGACGCGCAGCCAGGCGCGCACCACCGCCTCGACGTCGCCCTGGGCCGCCTGCCACACCACCTCGGGCGCGGCCACGTGCGTGCCCGGCGGCGCCAGGCGCAGCGCCGCGTCGACAAATTGCGCCACCACCGCGGCGCGCACCGGCTGCTCGCTGGCGGGCACCATGAAGCGGACGATGGAGAGCATCCACTCGGCCAGGCGCTGCGGCAGGCTGCCACGGGGCGCATTGGCGGGCTTCTGTGCCGAGCGCACCAGCAGCAGCCGCTCGAAGCCCAGCGCGGCGACGGCCTGCTCGTCCATGCTGGCCAGGCCGCGCTTGAGCGCCTCGGGCAGGCGGCCCTGCGCATGCGGCTGCACCACGGCCAGGGTGCGCACGCCGCAGCTGCGCAGCCAGCGGGCGATGTCCGGCAGCTGCGAGGGCTCGGGTGTCCACAGGGCGCGCTCGCGGTCGTGGTAGAGGCGCGGCGGGTCGAAGCTCACCAGGGCAACATCGGCCTGCACCTTGGGCCAGTCATCGTCCTGTCCGTCGGAGCCGGGCGGCATCAGCACGCTCTGCACGCCGCGCAGCCCGTCCTGCATCGGCTCGCGCGCCAGCACCAGCACATGCGCATAGCGGTGGCTGCCAGCCAGGCGGCGCAGCAGCTCGTTGCCCAGCACGCCGGTGGCGCCGGCGATCAGCAGGGTGGCTTCGGCGCGCGCAGGGGCGCGCAAGGGCGGGCGCTGCGCCGCCTGCAGCACCTGCATGGGGTCAATGGACATGCGGGCGATGCTACCTGTGCTAAGTTTGCGCCCGTCCAAACTCGGGAGTTCGAATGATGAAGCGCTGGATTGCAATGATCGCGGTGGTCCTGTCACTGACGGGGTGTGGCTACAACGACTTCCAGCGCCTCGACGAGGCCACCAAGTCGGCCTGGAGCGAGGTGCTCAACCAGTACCAGCGGCGTGCCGATTTGGTGCCCAACATCGTGGCCACGGTCAAGGGCCAGGCCAACTTCGAGCAGGAGACGCTCACCAAGGTGATCGAGGCGCGGGCCAAGGCCACCTCGATCCAGGTGACGCCCGAGACGCTCAACAACCCCGAGGCCTTCAACAAGTTCCAGCAGGCGCAGGGCGAACTGTCGGGGGCGCTGTCGCGCCTGATGGTGGTGGCCGAGCGCTACCCCGAGCTGCAGGCCAACCAGGCCTTCCGCGACCTGCGCGTGACGCTGGAGGGGACCGAGAACCGCATCACCGTGGCCCGGAACCGCTACATCCAGACGGTGCAGGAGTACAACGTGCTGGCGCGCAGCTTCCCGACCAACCTCACGGCCAAGGTCTTCAGCTACCAACCCAAGCCCAACTTCAGCGTGCAGAACGAGTCGCAGATCTCCACGCCGCCCACGGTCGATTTCGGCGCGCCGAAGAAGTAAGGCGCCGCAGCTGCCCGATATGCCGCGCGTGGGCATGACCCGCACCCTGGCCGCCGTCCTGCAGGCGGGCGTGCTGCTGCTCGCCTTCTGGGCCGGCCTCGCGCCGGCGCAGGGCCTGCAGCCGGTGCCCACGCTCACGGCGCGCGTCATCGACCAGACGGGCACGCTGGACATCCAGCAGCGCCAGGCGCTGGAAGCCAAGCTCGCCGCACTGGAGGCCGAGAAGGGCTCGCAGGTGGTGGTGCTGATGGTGCCCAGCACGCAGCCCGAGGACATCGCCAGCTACGCCAACCGCGTGGCCAACGCCTGGAAGATCGGGCGCAAGGCGGTGGGCGACGGCGTGCTGGTGATCGTGGCCAAGGACGACCGCCGCATGCGCATCGAGGTGGCCAAGACGCTGGAGGGCGCCATCCCCGACATCATGGCCGCGCGCATCATCGACAACGCGATGAAGCCCCGCTTCCGGCAGAACGACTTCGCCGGCGGCCTGAACGACGCCGTGGACCAGATCGGCAAGCTGGTGCGCGGCGAGGCGCTGCCGCCGGTGCAGCAGCAACCCAGCGGCAGCTTCGACAACAACAGCGGCAACAACGGCGAAGGCTTCGACTGGGGCACGCTGGGCATCTTCCTGTTCTTCGGCGTCGTGGTGCTGGGGCGCGTGCTGCGCGGCGTGCTGGGCAACAAGCTGGGCGCACTGGCCACCGGCGCGGCCACCGGCGGCATCGCCTTCTTCGTCACGGCCACGCTGTGGATGGCGCTGGCGGCGGGCATCGTGGGCCTGATCTTCACACTGGTCTCCAGCGCCTTCGTCGGCATCCCCACGCTGGGCCGGGGGCATGGCGGACGCGGTGGCTTCGGCGGCGGGCTGGGCGGCGGCTACGGCGGCGGTGGCTGGGGCGGCGGACATGGCGGCTTCGGTGGTGGTGGCGGCGGCGGTGGCTTCGGTTCGGGCGGCGGCGGTGACTTCGGTGGCGGCGGCGCCTCGGGAGATTGGTAGATGGGCAAGCGATCCTTCTTCGGCAAGCTCGCGCGCATCTGGCGACACCGCTGGATGGACCGCGCCGAGGTGCGGCGCGCACTGCCGCCCGAGCTGCTGGAGCGCCTCACCGGCCGCGTGGCCGCGAGCGAGCGCCGGCACAGCGGCGAGGTGCGAATCTGCGTCGAAGCCGGCCTGCCCAACTCCTACCTGTGGCGCGATGCGACGGCGCGCGAACGCGCGGTGGCCATGTTCGGCAAGCTGCGCGTGTGGGACACCGAGCACAACAACGGCGTGCTCATCTACCTGCTGCTGGTGGAGCACGCGATCGAGGTCGTGGCCGACCGCGGCATCGCGAAAAAAGTCAGCGAAGCGGAATGGAGCGCCATGACGCGGCGCATGGGCGCGGCCTTCAAGGAAGGCCGATTCGAGGATGGGCTGACGCAGGCCCTGGCAGAGGTGTCGGCGCTGCTGGTGGCGCACTTCCCGCTGGCCCCCGGCGAGACCGACGGCAACGAACTGCCCGACGCGCCGGTGGTGATCTAGGAAAAGCCGGGCTTCAGTCGAAGGCCTGCAAGAGCCGGCCGGAAACGTAGATGCGCAGGTCCGACCCTGCAGGCTGGCAGCTCACGCGGAAGGACTCATCGCCCATGACGCTGCCTTTCCAGTGCAGGGTGAAGATCGGCTCGCGCCCCAGGGGCGACTCGGTCACGAAGTTGTGGCGCGTCACCTCCATGATGACGCTGACCTCTTCGTCGCTGGTCTGCTCGATCTCGCCGCGATAGAACTGCAGGCCGTCCGCGCCCACGAAGACCTTCTTGTTGATCTGCACGGCCGCTCGGCCCAGCGTGCCCACGCTGGTGGTGAAGGTGGCTTCGTAGATTCCGTTTTTCATCGTCGATTGGATTGACTGCTGATGTTTCGGGCGGGCGCGCAATCGGCCCCGCAGGCAGACTAAACCCGGGTGCTGTCGGAAGGAGTAGGAGATAGCCGACGTCAACGGTAAGTAGCGCCGGGGAACGCGCAGGAATTCACGCTCTTGCCTGAGGCAGCCTGCCAGGCATTCGAAGAGCCGTCAGGCGCATTCGAACTTTCTCATTCACCGGGCTCGGCTTCCGGTCTTCCAGCGTTGCGATCGAACGGCATCGGCGCGGAGCGGACGGCCGGGCGCCTGCTTCCGCGGTTCAGGCAAGCTAGCGCCATGTCGAACGCTTTCTTTTCACCACTGGCCCTGGGCGTCTTCGTGCAGGCGCTGCTTCTCAGTCTGGGCCTCATCGTTGCCATCGGCGCGCAGAACGCCTTCGTGCTGCGCCAGGGTCTGCGCCGCGAGCACGTGGGCAGCGTCGTGCTGTTCTGCGCGCTGGCCGATGCCTTGCTGATCGCGGCGGGCGTGCTGGGCATGGCGCAGGCGCTGGGCGAGCGGCCCGGCCTGGCGCGTGTGCTGGCGCTGGCGGGCGCCGCCTTCCTGGCCGCCTACGGCATCCGGGCGCTGCGCCGGGCGCGGCATGCGCACCGGCTGGAAGCCGCTGGCGGCTCGGGCGCCATGGGCCAGGCCGCGGCGGTGGCGCAGGCGGCCGCCTTCACGCTGCTCAATCCGCATGTGTACCTGGACACGGTCCTGCTGGTGGGCAGCATCGGCGCCCAGCAGCCGTCCGGCCTGCGCAGCTGGTTCATCGCCGGCGCGAGCGCAGGCAGCCTGCTGTGGTTCGGCCTGCTGGGCTTTGGTGCGCGCTGGCTGGCGCCCTGGTTCGCGCGTCCGCGGGCCTGGCAGGTGCTGGACGGGCTCATCGGGCTGACGATGCTGGTGCTGGCGGCGCTTTTGCTGCGCCACGCGGCCGCCGGCGCCTGAGCGGCTTGCTGCTCAGAAGGCGACGCTGACGGACCCCGCCATCTTGGTGTCCTGCTTGATGCCGAAGCGGTTGTCCCCACCGATGATCACCGCCAGGTTCCAGGTCACCGGTGTGCTCGGAATGGGCCCCGAAAGCGCCAGCGTCAGGTGGCGGAAGGCGCTGCCGACCGGGCGGTTGCCGACGAAGCAGCCGTTGACCACGAAGGACTCGTCGGCCGCGCAGGCCACGCCCATCTTGGTGTCGGTGGTGCCGAGGTAGGTGCCCTCCTTGCGGTAGGTGTAGGCGCCCAGCGTTCCGGTGAATGTCAGGTCGTAGGGCAGCGGCTGCGTGAACACCAGGCTCCAGTAGGTATCGCCCCGGTTGCCCCAGACGACGTCGTTGAGCAGCGTCTGCGCGTTGAGCGCGAAGGGGCCGTAGCTCAAGCCGGCCTTGGTCTCCAGCGCGTTCGAGTGCACGCCGTTGATGTAGTAGTAGCCGGTCATGCCCAGCGTGTAGCCGAGGTCGCCGGCGATGTTCCCGGTGTAGGCGCCGTAGAAGTCGTTCTCCACCGACTTGGCACGCTGGAAGTCGGTGATGCTGCGGTCGTCGTACGAACGGCCGAGCTGCTTGTACGAGTAGTTGATGCTCGACGCCCAGTAGCCGAAGCTCCATCCGTTCGTGTTCACGAAGTCGATGCCCCATTGCAGCGCCAGTCGGTCCGATTCGGGAGCGTCGGCGCCGGCATTGCCCAGCGGCGCCCCGTTGCCGTAGGTGGTGGTTGCGCCGCGCAGCACGTAGGGGTAGGCGAGATCGATGTGCTTGGTGACGGTCCACGGTCCGGCGTCGGGTTCGGCAGGCTTGTCGCCCGCCTGCGCCATGGCGCCTGTTGCGCACAGCAGCAGGGCGGCGGCAGTGAGGCTGCTCGCGGCAGCGGTGCGGGGCGCTTGATTCATCGAGAGGGGCACGGGGTGACTCCAGGAGCTTGGTTTGAGGAAAAGGGAAAGGGGGTGAGGCCCGGCGACGCCACGCAGCCGGTCAGCGATTGCTGCCAACGCTGCGCAAGCAACGCTCGCGATGTCGAGGGAGCGGTCGCAGGCGGTGGATCCGGTGCGCGCGTTCATGCAGGAACCTGCTCGGTCACAGGCATCAGCACGGCCACTTCCTGGCCGGCCGCGATTGCGCCGCCTTCGGTGCAGCGCAATCGCTCGACGCGGCCCGCAAAGGGCGCTGTCACGGCGAACTCCATCTTCATGGACTCGACCACGACCAGGGTGTCGCCCTCCTGCACTTCGTCGCCTTCCTTGACGGCGACTTTCCAGACGCTGCCCGGCACCTGGCTGCAGATGGCGCTGGCGCCCTTGGGCAGGTCGAGTGCGTCGGCGGTGCCGGCCTCGACTTCCCTTTCATCGACATACTCGGCCTGGCCCTGCACGCGCCAGCGCTCACGCTCGGCGTCGAAGGCGGCTTGCTGGGTCGTCTTGAAGTCGCCGATGTCCTGGGCGTTCGCCTCCAGGAACTCGCGGTACTGGCGCATGCCGAACTCGCCCGCTTCGATGCGGATCGGGTAGCGGCCCGCGGGGAAGTCGCTGCGGATCTTCAGCAGCTCCTCCTCGCTCACCGGGTAGAAGCGGATCTGGTCGAAGAAGCGCAGCAACCAGGGCTTGCCCGCCTCGAAGGCCGCGGCGCCGCTGGCCGCGTCGCGCCAGCGGTTCCACATCTGCAGCGTGCGGCCGACGAACTGGTAGCCGCCCGGGCCTTCCATGCCGTAGACGCACATGTAGGCGCCACCGATGCCCACCGCGTTCTCCGGCGTCCAGGTGCGCGCAGGGTTGTACTTGGTGGTGACCAGGCGATGGCGCGGATCGAGCGGCGTCGCGACCGGCGCACCCAGGTACACGTCGCCCAGGCCGAGCACGAGGTAGCTCGCGTCGAAGACGATGCGCTGCACGTCCTCGATGCTCTGCAGCCCGTTCATGCGGCGGATGAACTCGATGTTGCTCGGGCACCAGGGCGCGTCGGGGCGCACGGACTGCATGTACTTCTCGATGGCGAGCCGGGCGGCGCTGTCGTCCCACGAGAGCGGCAAGTACACGGTGCGCGAGGGCACCGTCAGCGCGTCGGTGTCGCCGAGGGCATCGTCCACCGACGCGATCGTGCTCACGAGCGAGCTGCGGCTGATGCGGCGCGGGTCGTAGTGCAGTTGCAGCGAGCGGATGCCGGGCGTGAGGTCCACGATGCCATCGAGGCCGCGCTGTTGCAGGGCTGCGTGCATGGCGTGGATGCGCATGCGCAGGGCGATGTCCAGCTGCAGTTCGCCGAGTTCGACCAGCAGGTAGCGGTCACCCGCCTGCCGGATGACGAGGCCCGGGCGGCCGGCGCTGGCCTTGCGGTCGAAGACGATGGGCGACGCCAGGCGCGCGTTGCCCGTGCCTGCCTTCGGCACGCAGGACGCCGCGGTGGGCGCCTCTAGCCGGCCGACCCATCGGTCCTGCGCATCCTGCAGCGCCAAAGCCTCCTCCTGGGACACCGGCCTGAAGCGCACGCGGTCACCCGGGCGCAGCTGGCCCAGCTTCCAGCGCTCGGCCGCAACGACGACAGCCGGGCAGACGAAGCCGCCCAGGCTCGGGCCGTCCGGGCCGAGGATCACGGGCATGTCGCCCGTGAAGTCGATCGCGCCGATGGCGTAGGCGTTGTCGTGGATGTTCGACGGATGCAGCCCCGCCTCGCCGCCGTCGCGACGCGCCCAGGTGGGCTTGGGGCCGATCAGGCGCACGCCGGTTCGGCTGGAGTTGTAGTGCACCTGCCATTCGGTGTCGAAGAAGACCGCGATGTCGCCGTCGGTGAAGAAGTCCGGCGCGCCATGCGGGCCGTAGAGCACGCCCACGTCCCACGCGGTGGTCGCGTTGCCGTAGGCGGGTATGGCGGCGGCAGGCAAGGCCTGCGCGTCGGTTTCGGCCACCTCGCCGCCCAGATGCAGCATGTCGCCCGCCCGCAGCGTGCGGCCGGCGTGCCCGCCGAACTGGCCGAGCGTGAAGGTGGAGCGGCTGCCCAGGTAGGCCGGCACGTCGATGCCGCCACGCACGGCCAGGTACGCGCGGCTCCCGCCGCCTTCGCCCACCGCGGCGATCTTCAGCACGCTGCCGGCCCGCACCGGTATCGCGCGCCACAAGGAGACCGGGGCGCCATCCAGCGTGAGCTTCATCTCGGCGCCGCAGACCGCGACGAGCGCGTCATGGTGGAAGCGCAGCGCCGGGCCGCTCATCGTGCATTCGAGGCCGGCAGCCTGTTCCGCGTTGCCCACGAGCCGGTTGGCAAGGCGGAAGGCCAGGTCGTCCATCGGCCCGGAAGGCGGCACGCCGACGTCCCAGTAGCCCTGGCGTCCGGGCCAGTCCTGCACGGTGGTCTGCACGCCGGCTTCGAGCACTTCGAAGGCCTTGGGCTGGTAGGCCAGGTCGGTGAGCGAGCGCGTGACGATGCGGCCCTGCTCGAACACCTCCGACGCCACGACCGCGCGCAAATAGCGCAGGTTGGTCTCGATGCCCGAGAGCCGGGTGTCGGCCAGCGCAGCCTGCAGCCGCCGGACTGCGTCGGCGCGGTCCCGGCCGGTGACGATCAGCTTGGCGATCATCGGGTCGTAGTGCGGCGGCACTTCGCTGCCGCGCGAAACCCAGGTCTCGACGCGTACGTCTTCGGGGAAGACCACTTCGGTCAAGCCGCCGGCGCAGGGCTGGAAGTTGCGCGCGGGGTCCTCGGCATAGAGGCGCACCTGGATCGATGCGCCTTGCGGCACGGGCGCCACCAGTTCGAAATTCTCGCGGCGCGCCAGGCGCACCATCCACGCCACGAGGTCGACGCCGGTCACCTGCTCGGTCACGCCGTGCTCCACTTGAAGGCGCGTGTTGACTTCGAGGAAGTAGAAGGCCTGCGTGTCCGCGTCCAGGACGAACTCGACCGTGCCGGCCGACCGGTACGACACCGCTTCGCCCAGGCGCACCGCTGCCTCCAGCAAGGTGGCGCGCGTGTCGGCGTCGAGGTGCGGCGCGGGCGTCTCCTCCACCACCTTCTGGTTGCGCCGCTGCGCCGAGCAGTCGCGCTCGCCCAGCGCCACCACATGGCCCTTGCCGTCGCCGAAGATCTGCACTTCGATGTGGCGTGCACGCTCGACGAACTTCTCCAGGAACAGTCCCGCGTCCTTGAAGTTGGCTTGCGCCAGCCTTTGCACGGCCTCGAAAGCCGCAGCCATGTCGTCTTCGCCGCGGATCAGGCGCATGCCGATGCCGCCGCCGCCCGCGGTGCTCTTGAGCATCACCGGGTAGCCGATGCGGCGAGCTTCCGACCTGGCGGCGTCGAGGTCGGCGAGCAGGCCGCTGCCCGGCAACAGCGGCACGCCATGCTTCTGGGCCAGGGCACGCGCCGTGTGCTTCAACCCAAAGGCCAGCATCTGCTGGGCAGTCGGCCCGATGAACGCAACGCCTGCCGCTTCGCAGGCCTGCGCGAAACCTGGGTTCTCGGAAAGAAAGCCGTAGCCGGGATGGATCGCGCCCGCGCCGGTCTCCAGCGCCACGGCAAGGATGCGGTCCGCATCCAGGTAGCTCTGCGCGGCGGGCGCCGGGCCGATGCACACCGCCTCGTCAGCCTGGCTCACATGCGCCGAATCGGCGTCGGCCTCGGAGTACACCGCGACGGATTTCAGGCCGAGACTGCGAAGCGTGCGGATGATGCGGCACGCGATCGCGCCGCGGTTGGCGATCAGTACTTTGTCGAACATGGAAAAGGGCTCCACATCGGCGGGCCGTCCCGCCGGGTTGTTCATGCATGCCGGAGTCGTCTCCGGCAAGGCGCTGCGTGCGTGCGTGCGTACGTGCGGCGCTAGTCCCAGACGATCAGCTCGGCAGGCGTCGGGTTGTAGGCGTTGCAGGGGTTGTTCAACTGCGGACAGTTGGAGATCAACACCAGCACGTCCATCTCCGCCCGCAGCTCCACGTACTTCTGCGGCGCTGAAATTCCGTCCTCGAAAGTCAGGCCGCCCTCGGGCGTGACCGGTACGTTCATGAAGAAGTTGATGTTGGCGCCGATGTCGCGCTTGCCGATGCGGCGGTCGTGCGCGCAGGCCAGCAGGAAGTTGTCGCGGCAGCTGTGCATGTAGCGCTTGCCGAGCGAATAGCGCACGGTGTTGCTCTCCTGCGCGCAGGCACCCCCCAGCGTGTCGTGACGCCCGCAGGTGTCGGCCACCACGGTCAGCATCGCGTTGCCGCGGCTGGACCACAGCACCGTGCCGGTCGTGATGTACAGGCTCCCTTGCTTGCGCAGTGTTCGCTGCGGGTCGAAGCGCTCCGTCGGATCGTCGAGGTTGAAGAAGAGCGTGTCCACCGCCTGGTTGCCTTCGAGGTCGAGGATGCGCAGTGTCTGGCCCGCCTTCAGTTCCAGGATGGCGGGCGCGCCTGCGGGCACGGTCTCGCGGTAGGACGCTTCGGCCAGCGACCTGCGGCTTTCTGTCAGTTGGTCTTGCATGTCGGCCTCACAGGTGGATGCGGTCGGTGTTGATGAAGCCGCGCTGGTTCTCTTCACAGGACAGGCGGCAGACTTCGGCGACGGCCGCGTCGGCGCGCTCCAGTTCGAGGCGAACGGGCCTGGGGTCGTAGCGGGTGCCCGGGTCCAGCGGGTGCTGGATAGCGGTGAGCAGCACCAGCGTGTCCATGGGCGCGTAGAGCTCCACCAGATCGCCGGCCTTCGAATTGCCGGGCACGAAGTGCAGCGCGCCCGTCTCGCTCACGTCGACGCGGCTGAAGAGGTTCAGCGTCATGAGCAGGTCCTGGATGTTCAGGCCCCACTTGCCCATCTCGACCAGCAGGTTGTCCTGGCCGTTGCGATGAAAGCCGTTGCGCAATTCCTGGTAGCGCCCGCCGCCGTATTGCGCGGAGACTTCCCGCGCATCGGAGACGCCGCCCAGCGGGTCGTGCCAGCCACAGCTGTCGCGCACGATGGCCGCGAGCACCCGACCCATGTCCGAGTACAGGCAGTGGCCGGCCGTGAGCCGGGCCGTGTGCTGGCACTTGAGCGAATCCGGCAGGTTGAGCCGCTCGCTCTTCTCGTTGGCGTTGAGCATCAACACGCTCACATTGGCGCCGCCCTGCAGGTCGGTGAGGCGCAGCACCTGGCCGCGCTTGAGGACGAGCGAGGTGTGGCCGCCGCCCGGAATGGTTTCTTCAAGCAGCAAAGGCATTGGAAGTCTCCTCGATGTCGTTGATTCGATGTGCCGGCGCCGGCGCGCACAGGCCCCGCTCGACCACGGCGCGCGCGAGCTGCAGCGGTGCCGAGGCATCGGCGCCGCGCGCCAGCGGGATGTCGTAGGTGATGCGCGCGCCGTAGGCGCCGGGCGCCTGCGGATCGACACGCACCTTGTCGAAGACCAGCACGCGGCTGCCCAGCGCAAAGCCTTCCTTGAGGTCGTGCGTGACCATGAAGATGGTGAGCCCCGTCTCGCGCCACAGGCCCAGCAGCAGCTCGTGCATGTCGCGCCGCACGCCGGGGTCGAGCGCGCCGAAGGGCTCGTCGAGCAGCAGGATGCGCGGCTTGGCGATCAGGGCCTGCGCAATCGCCAGGCGCTGCTGCATGCCGCCCGACAACTGGCTCGGGTACTTGCAGAGCGCGCCCTGGAGGCCGACACGCTCGAGCATTGCCACCGCCTGCTCCTTCACCGCGCGGCGCTTCGCACCGAACAGCCTGCCGAAGAAGGGCGAAGCCGGCAGCTCCAGGCCGACCATGACGTTGCGCAGCACGTCCAGGTGCTCGAATACCGAATACCGCTGGAACACCACACCGCGGTGGCGGTCGGGCTCGCCGGGCAAGGGCTTGCCATCGAGCAGCACGCTGCCCTTGCTCGCCTTCTCCTGCCCGAGCAGCAGGCGCAGGAAGGTCGACTTGCCGCAGCCGGACGCGCCGACCATGGAGCAGAACTCGCCCTCTTTCACCGTGAGGTTCAGGCGTTCGAGAACCACCTGGTCGCCGTACGATTTCCACACGTTGCGCACTTCAAGCATGGCGGACTCCTCCGAACCAGGGGAAGGCGCGCTTCGTGAGCTGGTCCAGCGCAAGGTCCATCGCCCACGCGAGCAGCGTGATCCACACGACGTAGGGCAGGATGACGTCCATCGCCAGGTAGCGGCGCACGAGAAAGATGCGGTAGCCCAGCCCGTCGGTCGACGCAATGGCCTCGGCCGCGATCAGGAAGAGCCATGCCGCGCCCAGCGAAAGGCGCATCGCGACCAGCAGCCGCGGCATCAGTTGCGGCAGCACCATGCGCAGGATCAGCGTCCAGCTGTTGGCGCCCAGCGTCTGCGCCTTCACCCACACCTCGCGCGGAATCTCGCCGGCGCGCTGCTGCAGGTCACGCACCATCACCGGCGTGATGCCGATGACGATGAGCACCACCTTCGACAACTCGTCGAGCCCGAAGACGATGAACAGGATCGGCAGCACCGCCAGCGGCGGGATCATCGACAGCACCGCGATGAAGGGCGAGAAGCTCGCCGCGAACAGCGGGATGCTCCCCAGCAGGATGCCCAGCACCAACGCGGTCGCCGCGCTGATGACAAGGCCGATGCCCAGGCGCTTCAGGCTGGCCGCCGTATCCACCCACAGCAGGTATTCCCCGGTGCGCCTGTCCTCGGTGAAGGCGTACTGGTGCACCGCCTCCACCATCTGCGTCGCACTGGGCAGCAGCTTGTCGTCCGGGTTGTCCGACAGCCGCGCCGTCGAGCCCATGAAGTACACGGCGATCAGCAGCAGGAAGGGCATGAGCAGGAGGAACACGGCATTCCCCCGCCCCGGTCGTCGATTGATCAGTCGCATGGCAAGAGCCTCGCGGTTGCGTGGAAGATGCCGATGGGCCTAGAGCTTGCCTTCGGCGGCCATGCGCACGTAGGTCTGGTCGAAGCGCAGCTTGACGTTGTTCTTGTTGCCGACGACCAGGCCGCCATCGAAGGCCATGCCGATCGCGTCTGCGCTCTTCACGCCCTGGCCGAGGATGCCGTGGTCGAAGGAGAACTTGGCCACGCGGGTCATGAACTTGGGCATCTCGGGGCTGGTCGCGAAGTCCAGCGCGGCCTTGGGGCTGTAGAACAGCGCCGTGGTGGCGAGCTGGGCCCGAAAGCCTGCCAGGTCGGTGCCCGAGGCCTTGGCCATCGCGGTGAGGGCTTTGGTCGCGCGCTCGTCCTTGGCGGACATCACTGCCATCATCTCGAACCATGCACCGGTCAGCGCCTTGCCGAAGTTGGGGTTCTCGCCCAGCGTCCTGGTGTTGACGACCATCATGTCCATGAGCTCGCCCGGCAACTGGTGCGACGAATAGACCTGCGTCACCGAGTTGGCATCCCCCAGCTGCGAGAGCATCGGGTTCCAGGTCACGACGTTCTTCACGGAAGGCGTGGCGAAGGCCGCGACGATGTCGGCGTCGCTGGTGTTCACCACCTTCACGTCCCGCTCGCTCATGCCGGCCGACTCCAGCGCGCGCGCCAGGAAGTAGTGCGACACCGAGAACTCCACCAGGTTCACCGTCTGGCCCTTGAGGTCGGCCAGCTTCTTGTTCTTGCCCTTGATGACGATGCCGTCGTTGCCGTCGGAATAGTCGGCCACGATGATGGCCGTGGAGTCGACGCCACCCGCAGCGGGAATGGTCAGCGCATCCATGTTGGCCATGGCGCAGCCGTCGAACTTGCCGGCGGTGTACTGGTTGATGGACTCGACGTAGTCGTTGAGCTGCACGACCTGGATGTCGACGCCGTACTTCTTGCCCCACTTGGCCAGGATGCCTTGCGACTGGGCCTCGGCCCACGGCATGAAGCCGGCGTAGATGGAAGAGCACACCTTGAAGCTGGTGCGCGGGGCGGCTTGTGCGGAGTGCACCCCTGCAAGTGCCGCAATGCACAGGCTTGCGGTGCGAAGGAGTCTGGAGAGCTTTGACACGGTAGATCCTCGAGTAGGGTGAAACAAGAAAGCCTGGGAGCGGCGCGGTCTTGCGATCGCGTCCATCTCCCGGGCTTTTGTCCCGCCGTGTAACCCCTACCGAGGTCGACAGCTCTCGGACCAGCATTCGCCTTGTCAGCGAATCGGAACCCTAGCCGTCCATTGCAAATTGTGCTTAGCAAACCGGTTTGTCGCCGGCTCCCGCCAGGGGATGAGCACGAGTCGTGCCAGCGCAATGCACGCCGCGCCCGCACGCCGCCGGGGCATCTCGTTGCGGAAAGCGGAACGGGTTGAGAAAGACTTGCACCACGCACCGGCCGGCGCGCCCGCTGCTGGTGCCTGCTGGCGACGCCTTGGTGCAGCCACCGGGTGTTTGGGCGGCGTTCGCGCAGGCCCGGAATGTGCTGGCACATCTTCACTCTCGCCACCGCGAGCCAAGACGACTTGGGCCTGCATGCACCGCACGCAGGTAGCCGAACTGGACGGCCAGACACTTCATCCACCCAAGGAGTTTTCCAAGTGTCCAGCGCCCCGCACGGTAGACATACCGCATTCCAGGCATTGCCCGTGGTCGACATCGCCCCCTTGTACTCACCCCATGCGCACGAGCGCCGGCAAGCTGCCGGGCAACTCTCGAAAGCGGCGCGGGACGCGGGCTTCTTCTATCTCACCGGCCATCGGGTCTCGCAGGCACGCATCGACGCACTCGTGGCGCGCGCCAAGGCCTACTTCGCGCTGCCGATGGAAGAGAAGATGCGCCACTACATCGGCGATTCGACCAACCACAGCGGCTATGTGCCCGAGGGTGAAGAGCGCTTCAGCGACAACGTGGTGGACCGCAAGGAGGCCTATGACGTCGGCTTCGACTACCTTGCCAGCGAAGGGCGACGACCCCTGCTCGGCCCCAACCGCTGGCCGGACATGCCGGGCTTCAAAGAAGACGTCAGCGCCTACTACGACGAGGTGCTGGAACTCAGCAAGCTGATGTTCCGCGGCTTCGCGCTCGCGCTCGGCCTGGAGGAAGACCGTCTCGTGCGCCAGGTCACGCAGCCGCCCAGCCAGCTGCGCCTCATCCACTATCCCTTCGACGACGTGCCCGCAAAGGAAGGTGGCCAGGGCATCGGCTCGCACACCGACTACGAGTGCTTCACCATCCTGATGCCGACGGCGCCCGGCCTGGAAGTGCTCAACGGTGCGGGCGAATGGATTGCGGTGCCGGTGCTGCCGGGCGCCTTCGTCATCAACATCGGCGACATGCTGGAGGTGCTATCGAACGGCACCTTCGTCGCGACGCGGCACCGAGTGCGCAAGGTGCAGGAGGAGCGCTATTCCTTTCCGCTCTTCTGCGCCTGCGACTACGACACGCTCATCGAGCCGATCGTGCCTGCACCCGACGACAAGGCGAGCCCGTATGGCGCACTCGCTTGCGGCGACCACATCTACGCCCAGACCCAGCAGACCTTCACCTACCTCAAGCAGCGAATCGCGCGGGGCGAGATGAAACTGCCCGAGGGCGCGCGCCTGGCCGACAGCTTCGGCCGGAAGGCGCAGGTGGCGGCGTGATGCATCTGGATGAACTCGTCGAGAAGCACGCCCGAGCCGCAGCGCACCGGGTGCCCGAATGGATGATGGGCCTGTATCGCCGCCACATCATTGCCTTTGCCGATGGCACGAGCGACACCGAGACACAGGTGTACTGGCTGCAGAGCCGGAACTTCTCCATCGACCTGCGCCTCCCGCGCGAAGCGGGCCTGGTCGCCCAGGCCAGGCCCCTGGCCGACTACAGCCGCGATGAACTCGCCGTGCTCTGCGAATACGAAGGCTGGGTCGCTCAGTGCGTCTGGGACGGCGAGCAGCTCGCATGGCGCGAGCCGACGGCCTTCCAGTTGCACGACCGTTGGCC
The DNA here is from genome assembly GCF_900114785.1 of Variovorax sp. OV329. Classification (GTDB taxonomy): domain Bacteria; phylum Pseudomonadota; class Gammaproteobacteria; order Burkholderiales; family Burkholderiaceae_C; genus Variovorax. The sequence goes on along the minus strand of NZ_FOUG01000012.1, from coordinate 60,841 downwards.
GGAACCTGCGCCGCTGCGGCGCGTGGGCAACTGCATGATCGAGTTCGCGCCCAGTGGCGCCTACGTCGAGGACTGGCGCCTGCAGCCATCCGCGCCCGGCCCGCTGGTGGGCTTGCGCCTGATCGATGAGCGCGAACTCGAAAGCGGCCGCGTGCTGCACCGCGGTGGCGGCCTCATCGTGAGCGGCGACTACGCTGGACTGGTCATGGGCCGCGCCGAGGCACCTGGGGTGTCGGCACCACTTCGCGACCACGTGCTGTCAGCGCAAGGCAATGACGAGGCGCTGGGGCGACTGATGGATTTCGAGACATCGATCGCCCGCGGGTCGATGCGCGAAGGCTTCGAGGTCACGCACTCGACCTGTCCCGGCCGGGTCGGGCAGCAGGCCTTTCCGCTGGATGGTTTCACGCTGGAGTCGGATGGGAGCGTGAGCCAGGTCGTCCACGGCGACGGCCTCGTCACCCGACGGCGATTCACCGTGGACACCCTTGAACCGCTCCACGCGTGGCCGCAGTCGACGCCGCAGACCCCAGCCGGCTTCGAATGGCGTGGGAAAGAGTCGGCCACCCTCGGCCGCTACACCTTCACACTGTCCTGAGCATCAGAAAGGAAGCCCAATGGTCCGCCCCGAGTCACACGAAGTCTTCCCCTACTGCAGCCGCGCTGGCCTGAGCCTGCTGCTACTGGATCTGGTTCGCTCACGCACGCGTGCGCGAGCGCCGTCCGCATCCATCCGACGCAATGGCAGCTTGCAGCAGCCACCACCAGCCGGCGCTCCGCGTCTCAAGGCCTAGGCGCCAGGCAGCGCCCAGACCGCATCGCCGCCCACCGCATAGAAACGCCGCCCCGGCGCCCGCTCCACGTACCAGCCGCCGGTGAACTCCCCGAAGGCCGGCAGGATGGCCTGCGCGCCTTCCTGGACGAAGCAGGGCAGCCGGCGCACACGGTCGCGCCCGCTGCCATGCAGGCTGCTCACCGGATGCAGATGGCCCGCCAGCACGAAGTGCGTCGCATGCCGCTGCGGATGGTGGCAGCAGGCGAAGGGGCCGAGGAGCCAGGGCTCGGTCACCACCTCGATGCGCAGGTGCGACGGCGGATCACCCGCGCGGCTGTCGTGGTTGCCGCGCACCAGCGTGCACTCGAGTCGCGCATGGTGTTCGCGCCAATCCTGCAGCGCGGTCAGCAGCGAGGGCGTTCGCGCCTGCGCCGCATGCAGGAAGTCGCCCAGCAGCACCAGCTGCCGCACCGCGTGGCGCTCGATGAGCGCATCGAGCCGCGCAAGGTTCTGCGCCGTGGTGCCGCCGGGCACCGGCTGGCCCAGCGCGCGAAAGGTGGCCGCCTTGCCCAGGTGCAGGTCGGCGACGAAGAGCACGCCGGCCGCGGGCCAGCAGATGGCGCGCTCGGGCAACAACAGGAGCCGCTCGCCGGCCCACTGCACTTCGACTTCACCGTGCGGGGACATGCGCCTAGTTTGCTCCCTGCGCGCCGAACACCAGAGTCTGGTGCACCTGCTCCACATGGCCGGCCTCGACGCTGCCGCCCGCCGCCTTCTCCAGCTGCGCGACCATGCGCGCGATGCGGTCGGCCAGCTTCTCGTTGGACAGCTGCTCGCGGAACAGTTCCACCATGAGCGGGAAGGAAAAAGGCGTGGGCCGCGCGATGTGGCACATCACCAGCTCCTGCGCGTTCATGCGCTCCAGCGAGGATTGCAGCCGACCGATCTCCAACTCCTGCGCCAGCAGCTCCGCCTCGGCCTGCGCGAGCAACTGGTTGGCCGGGTCGTACTTGCGGAACACCTCGTAGAACAGCGAGCTGGATGCCTGCAGCTGCCGGTTGCTGCGCTTCTCGCCCGGATAGCCCTGGAAGATGAGGCCCGACACGCGCGCGATCTCACGGAAGCGCCGCCGCGCCAGCTCGCTGGCGTTGAGGCTGGCCAGCACCTCGTGCAGCAGTTCGTCGCGCGTCGCAGCGCGGCCGGCCGCGGGCTGCAGCGCCATCGGCAGCAGTTGGGCCCAGTCGACCTCCACCGCACTGAGCAGCTCGAAGCCGTAGTCGTTGAAACCGATCGAGAAGGTGCGCGGCTCGTGCTGCGCGATGCGCCAGGCCAGCAGGTTGGCCAGCCCCAGGTGCACCGGCCGCCCGGCGAAGGGATAGACGAAGAGGTGCCAGCCCTCGCGCGTGCGCAGGCTCTCGGCCAGCAGGTGATCGGGCGCGGGCAGCGCCGACCATTGCCGCTGCAGTTCCAGCAAAGGCTTGAGGCTCTGCAGCTCCGGCGAGTCGTAGACGCCCTCCCCCGCCTTGGCCAGCTGCTGCACCACCGCATCACCCAGGGTACTGGTGAAGGCCATGCGCCCGCCGCCCCAGCGCGGCACCGCGGCCCGCTTGCCGGTGGCCCGACGCACGAAGGCGGTCATGTCGTGGAAGCGCACCAGCTCCAGCATTCGCCCGCCGAACAGGAAGCAGTCGCCCGGCTTCATGCGCGCGACGAAGCTCTCCTCCACGCTGCCCAGGCGCCCGCCGCTGACGTACTGCACCGACACGCTGGCGTCGCTGACGATGGTGCCGATGTTCATGCGATGCCGCCGCGCCAGCCGCGCATCGGGCACGCGCCACACGCCCTCTTCGTCGGGCGCCACGCGCTTGAAGTCCGGGTAGGCCACCAGCGAGGGCCCGCCGCGCAGCACGAAGTCCAGGCACCACTGCCAGGGCTCGGCGCCCAGGTGTTGGTAGGCGGCCGTGCCGCGCACTTCTTCGTAGAGCTCGCCCGGCACGAAGCCGCCACCCAGCGCCACGGTGACCAGGTGCTGCACCAGCACGTCCAGCGGCTGGTGCGGCGAATGCCGCGCCTCGATGTGGCCCGCGGCGATGGCCGCGCGCGCTGCCGCGCCCTCGATGATCTCGATGCTGTGCGTGGGCACCAGGGTGATGCGCGAGGGCCGGCCGGGCGCATGCCCCGATCGGCCCGCGCGCTGCAGCAGCCGCGCGATGCCCTTGGCCGAGCCGATCTGCAGCACGCGCTCCACCGGCAGGAAGTCCACGCCCAGGTCCAGGCTCGAGGTGCACACCACCGCGCGCAGGCTGCCCTTCTTCAGCGCCAGCTCCACCCATTCGCGCACCGCGCGGTCCAGCGAGCCATGGTGCAGCGCGATCTCGCCGGCCCAGTCGGGCCGCGCGTCCAGCAGGGCCGAATACCAGATCTCCGCCTGCGAGCGGGTGTTGGTGAAGACCAGCGTGGTGCTGCTGGCCGCGATCTCCTGCACCACCTGCGGCAGCATGGTCACGCCCAGGTGGCCGCCCCAGGGGAAGCGCTCGGAACGCAGCGGCAGCAGCGAATCGACGATGAGCTCCTTGGGCGTCTCGCCGCGCACCAGCACGCCTTCGCCGCCCGGGCCCAGCAGCGTGTGCATGGCTTCGGGCAGGTTGCCCAGCGTGGCCGACATGCCCCAGATCACCAGAGCGGGGTTCCAGTGCCGCAGCCGCGCAAGTGCCAGCTGAACCTGCACGCCGCGCTTGTTGCCCATGAGCTCGTGCCACTCGTCCACCACGACGATGCGCACGCCGCGCAGCTGCTCGCGCGCATCGGCGCGCGACAGCATCAGCGAGAGGCTCTCGGGCGTGGTGACCAGGGCGGAAGGCAGGCGCCGGTCCTGCGCGCTGCGCTCGGCCGAGGTGGTGTCGCCGCTGCGCGCGCCCGCCTGCCAGTGCGGCGCCAGCGCTTCCAGCGGCGCCTGCAGGGCGCGCAGGGTGTCGGCGGCGAGTGCACGCATGGGCGTGATCCACAGCACCTGCAGCGGCGCCGACAGGGGCTGCGCACCGGCGCGGCGCTGGCGGCCCCGCACGGCCTCGCCATAAGCGAGCAGCGCGGCGAACCATAGCGCATAGGTCTTGCCCGCGCCGGTGGTGGCATGCAGCAGGCCCGAGCGGCCGGCGCGCACGGCCTCCCACACCTCGCGCTGGAAGCCGAAGGGCTTCCAGCCGCGCTCCTTGAACCAGGCGTTGACCTCGCTGGGCTTCATTCTTCGGTGGACGGCAGCAGGGCCGCCAGCGTCTGCAGGGTGTCGGCTTCCTGCGCCGGCTTGTCTTCGCGCCAGCGCAGCATGCGCGGAAAGCGCACCGCGATGCCGCTCTTGTGCCGGCCGCTGCGCGCGATGCCCTCGAAGCCCAGCTCGAAGACCATGGTGGGCTTGACGCTGCGCACCGGGCCGAAGGTCTCGAGGGTGGTGCGGCGGATCAGCGCATCCACCCGCGCCATCTCGGCATCGCTCAGGCCCGAGTAGGCCTTGGCGAAGGGCACCAGCTTGCGCTCGGGCGACTCGGGCGGCGCGTCCCACACGGCGAAGGTGTAGTCGCTGTAGAGGCTGGCGCGGCGGCCGTGGCCGCGCTGGGCATAGATCAGCACGGCGTCCACGCTCATGGGGTCGATCTTCCACTTCCACCACACGCCCGATTCCTTGGTGCGGCCCACGCCGTAGCGGGACTCGCGCTGCTTGAGCATCAGGCCCTCGACGCCCAGTTCGCGTGCCTGCTCACGCTGGCGGGCTAGGTCGGCCCATGTCTCGCCCGTGAGCATGGGGCTGGCGATGAGACCCGGGTGCTGCACCTGCGCCACCACCTCGTCGAGCAGCGCGCGCCGTTCCCACTGCGGCTGGCCGCGCATGTCCCGGCCTTCCCATTCGAGGACGTCGTAGGCCAGCAGCACCACCGGCACGTCGCGCATCAGCTTCGCACCCACCGTCTTGCGGCCGATGCGCTTCTGCAGTTCGGCGAAGGGCTGCGCGCGGTCGCCGCGCCAGACCACGATCTCGCCATCGAGCGCGGTGCCGTCGGGCAGTGCCTCGCCCAGCTGCATCAGTTCGGGAAATCGCTCGCTCACCAGCTCCTCGCCGCGCGACCACAGCCAGGCCTGCCCGCCGCGCCGGACGAGCTGCGCGCGGATGCCGTCCCACTTCCACTCGATGATCCAGTCGCGCGGCGGGCCCAGCATGGCATCGAATTCCGCCAGCGGCTGGGCGAAGGGATGCGCGAGGAAGAAAGGATAGGGCTGCCCGCCGGTGCCGATCTCGTGCTGCCCTTCCATCACCGGCGCGATCAGGGCCTGGTAGGCCGGGGCCGAGGGCCGCGCGCCGATGTGCGTGTAGCCCATGAGCCGCTGCGCGACGCGCTTGGCGTCCACCTGCCCCACCGCCGCCAGCGCCTGCGTCACCTGCAGCTTGGACACGCCAACGCGGAAGGCCCCGGTGATGAGTTTGAAGTAGACCAGCCGTTCCTCGGGCGCGAGCCGCCGCCATTGCGTGCGCAGCCGCTCGGTGAGCTCTTCGGGCGGCAGGCCGCGCAGCGGCAGCAGTTGCTCTTCCACCCAGGCGGCCAGGCCCAGCTCGTGCGAATCCTGCGGCGGGGGCAGCAGCAGCGCGATGGTCTCGGCCAGGTCGCCCACGGCCTGGTAGCTTTCCTCGAAGAGCCACTCGGGCAGGCCGGCCGCTTCCTGCGCCAGCAGGCGTAGCAGCTTCACCGGGACGATCTGGCGCGGCTTGCCGCCGGCCAGGAAGTACACCGCCCAGGCCGCATCTTCCGGCGCGACGCGGCGCAGGTAGGCCTGGAGCGCGGCCTGCTTGGCCAGGCTGGAAGTGGTCGCGTCCAGGGTGGCGTAGAGGGCCGCGAAGTCCTTCATGGGGCCGGCGCCTCCGCGGCCTCGGCCGTGGGCGGCGGCTCGTCGTCCTGCTCGCCGTATTCGGTGTGAAAGCCGTGCGCCTCCAGGCCCAGCTCGCTCAGCCAGCGCACCAGCACCGGCACGCTGCCGTGGGTGACGATGACGCGCTCCGCGCCGGTGCCGGCGATGGCCGCCTGCAGGCCAGGCCAGTCGGCATGGTCGGAGAGCACGAAGCCCCGGTCCACCGCACGCCGCCGGCGCGCACCGCGCAGCTGCATCCAGCCGCTGGCGAAGGCGTCGGAGTAGTTGCTGCCGAAGCGCCGAAGCCAGGGCGTGCCCTGCGCCGATGGCGGCGCCAGCACCAGCGAGCGCTTGAGCAGCGCGGCATCCACGCCCTCGTCGGTCACGCGCACCGTGTCGGGCAGCGCGACGCCGGCGGCGCGGTAGGCCGCGTCCAGCGGCTCCAGCGCGCCGTGCACGACGATCGTGCCCACGCTCGCATCCACGCCGTGCAGGATGCGCTGCGCCTTGCCGAAGGCATAGCAGAAGAGCACCGAGGCGCGGCCTTCCTGCGCGTTGGCGTGCCACCAGGCATTGACCTCGGCGAAAGTCTGCGCCTGCGGCGCCCAGCGGTAGATCGGCAGGCCGAAGGTGGATTCGGTGATGAAGACCTGGCAGGGCACGGGCTCGAAAGGGGTGCAGGTGCCGTCGTACTCGGTCTTGTAGTCGCCCGACACCACCCACACCCGGCCCTGGTGCTCCAGCCGCACCTGCGAGGAGCCCAGCACGTGGCCGGCCGGGTGCAGCGACACCTTCACGCCGTTGAGTTCGATCTTCTCGCCATAGGCCAGCGTCTGCAATGCGATGTCCGCACCCAGCCGGGCGCGCAGCACGCCGGCACTGTCGGTGTGCGCCAGGTAGTGGTTGTGGCCCATGCGGGCGTGGTCGGAGTGGCCGTGGGTGATGATGCAGCGGTCCACCGGACGCCAGGCGTCGATGTGGAAGCCGCCGGGCGGGCAATAGAGGCCCTCGGGCCGCGCGACCACCAGGTCGCCGGGCCGGGGCACTGCGCTGCTGCCGACTTGGGAAGATGTGTGGCCGTCCGCCATGCATCCATGCTAGTGGCTGCAGCAGCCGCGCGCGGCGCCATGCGCCGCCAGCCGCTGTGGGCCGGGGCCTACTTCTTCTTCGGGATGGGCTTCATGTCCATGAAGTTCATGGTGCGGCCGTCGGGCATGACCATGTCACCCGGCTTCTGGCCCGCCTTGCAGGGCCCCAGCCATTTCGCCTCCATGACCGCGCTTCCCTTGGCGCGGCCGGCCATGGGCGGGTCGTAGGTGGTGTGCGATTCCATCCGGTAGCTGCTGCCGAAGTCGCCGCTGACCTCGGAATGGCTGGTGAGCGTGGTGGCGCCCATCTGGCACACCGAGTCGACCACGATCTTGCCGCCCTCCTTGCGCGTGTCCTGCCTGGAGCAGGCCTGCCGGCTCGCGCCGCCGCCCATCTCGCGCATGGCGGCATCGGTGCGTGCGTCGATGCACTGCTGCACCACGTGCGGCTTGCCCTCGGGTGCGTCGGGCTGCGACATCTTCATCTCCCACAGCCCGGGCTTGCGCGGCGGGTAGTCGGGCGGCGCGGCATTGGCAGCACTGAAGGTGCCGCCTGTCAGCAGCAGCGAGGCGATGGCGTGGAGGCTTCGGTTCATCGGGGCTCCGGCGAGCAGATGCTCAGGCGCCCGTTCTACCGCGCAACGCGCCGCCGGGGAATAGGACGATCGCCATAGTGCCGGGTCCGACGCCCGCGATCAGCGCCCTACCAAGGCGTCCACTTCTGCGCGCTAGCGGCGGAGGCCACGGTGCGCTCGATGAAGCGCACGCCGCGCGCGCCGTCTTCCACGTGCGGGTAGTCGGCCAGCAACAGATCGGCCGCGCGGTTCTCGGCGCGGGCGCGGATGTCCTCGATCACGCCGCCGTAGATGTTGGCGAAGGCCTCGATGAAGCCCTCGGGATGGCCTGCGGGAATGCGGCTCGCCCGCTGCGCCGCCGGGTGCAGCCAGGGCGCACCGCGGGTGAGCGTGCGGCGCGGGCCGTCGTGCGGATAGTGCACGAGCAGGCTGGGCTGTTCCTGGTGCCATTCCAGCGTGCCCAGCGTGCCGGAGATGCGGACGCGCAGGTCGTTCTCCAGCCCGGTGTTGATCTGCGAGGCCACGAGCACGCCGCGCGCGCCGCCTTCGAAGCGAAGCAGCATGCTGGCGTCGTCGTCCAGCGCGCGGCCCGCAACCATGTGCCCGAGGTCTGCGCACAAGCTCTCGATCTTCAGCCCGGTGATGGTCGCCACTAGGTTCTCCGCATGCGAGCCGATGTCGCCGATGGCGCCCGCCGCGCCGCTCTTTTCAGGGTCGGTGCGCCACGCAGCCTGCTTGTTGCCGGTGGTCTCCAGCTGCGAGGACAGCCAGCCCTGGTTGTATTCGACCACCACCTTGCGCAGTTCGCCCAGCTCGCCGGCCTGCACCATCGCACGGGCCTGGCGGACCATGGGGTAGCCGGTGTAGTTGTAGGTCACGCCGAAGACCGTGCCCTTCTTCTGCACCGCAGCCACCAGCGCATCGGCCTGGTCGCGCGTGTGCACCAGCGGCTTGTCGCACACCACGTGGAACCCCGCCTCCACGAAGGCCTGCGCCACCGGGAAGTGGACGTGATTGGGCGTGACGATGGAGACGAAGTCGATGCGCTCGTCCACTGGGCGCTTCATTTCGTCGACCAGCAGCGCCTGCCAGTCCCCATGGTTGCGCGCATCCGCCAGCAGCAGCTCGCGCCCCGAGGCGCGCGCCTTGTCCGGCGTGGAGGAAAGCGCCCCGGCCACCAGCACGGCCTGGCCGTCCAGCGCGATGGCATGGCGGTGCACCGCGCCGATGAAGGCGCCCTGGCCGCCCCCGACCATGGCGTAGCGCAGTTTGCGCGAAGAAGTTTCAGACATGTGCATCAAACCAATGTCCCCGGGAGCCCCGCCCCGCGAAGCGCGGGCTGTTCGGGAGCACCCGCGGAACCGGCTTTGCCGGGCCGCAGGGTGCGCCCCCGGAAGGGGTTGGCGGACCTCGCGCAGCGAGGGTAGCCTGGGGGAGAACTTTAGAACGGCGAATCGGGGTGGTAGAAGTCCTTCGCGTTGTCCTTAGTGATCAGCACCGACGGGATGATCGTGGTCGCGGGCAGCTTCTGGCCCTTCAGTCGCGCCTCGGCGGTGAGCTTGATGGCGTCGTAGATGAACTTGGGCGAGTAGCTCACGTCGGCCGTGATGCGCTTGTCCTTGCCGTCCATGATGGTCTTGACCATGTCCTTGGCACCGGCGCCGCCGAACACGATCTTGATGTCGTCGCGCTTGGCCTGCTCGATGGCCTTGAGCACGCCCACGGCCATGTCGTCGTCGGCGGCCCAGATGGCGTCGATGTTCTTGAAGCGCGTCAGGTAGTCCTGCGTGACCTTGAAGGCATCGTCGCGGTTCCAGTTGGCGTACTTGGCGTCCAGCAGCTTGATGTCCGGGTAGTTCTTGAGCACCGCGTTGAAGGCGTCCATGCGCTCGTTGTCCAGCGTGGTGGCGATGCCGCGCAGCGCCACGACGTTGCCCTTGCCGCCCAGCTGCTTGGCGATGTACTCGGCCGGGATCTTGCCGAAAGCGGTGTTGTCGCCGGCCACGTAGGCGTCCTGCGCGCTGGTGTCGGTCAGGCCGCGGTCGACCACCGTCACGTAGGCGCCCTTGGCCTTCACCTGGGCCACCGGCTTGGTCAGCGCGGCCGACTCGAACGGAAACACCACCAGGGCGTTGATCTTTGTGACGGTCGACAGGTCCTGCAGCTGGTTGGCCTGCTCGGGCGCGTTGGCGGCCGTCTTGATGGTGATCTTCAGGTCCTTGTGCTGCTTCTCCAGGTCCTTCTTGGCCTGGTTGGCCCAGTAGTTGATGCCGCCCATGAAGCTGTGGGTGGCGGCCGGGATCGAGACCCCGAGGTTGACCTTTTCCTGGGCCAGCGCGGGCAGGCTGGCGAAAGCGGCGGCCGCGACGGCCGTGAGTGCGATGCGGCGGGTGAAGCGTGTCATGCGGGAAGTCTCCTCTTGGTGGGTTGGTACGAACGGGAACCGGGAACGCGGACTCATCTACGGCCTCGCTGCAGGAAGGCCACGATGATGATGACGAAGCCCTGCACCGCCGCATTCAGGTAGACGCTGATGATGCTGGTGAGGTTCAGGATGTTGCTGATGACCGAGAGCAGGATGGCGCCCACCACCGTGCCGGTGATGCTGCCCGCGCCACCCTTGAGCGCGGTACCGCCCACGATCACCGCGGCGATGGCTTCCAGCTCCCACAAGAGGCCCGTGGTGGGCGATGCGGAACCCAGGCGCGGCACGTAGAGCAAGGTGGCAATGCCCACGCACACGCCCAGCAGCACGTAGGTGAGGATCTTCACCTGGTCCACGTTCACGGCGGCGTAGCGCGCCACCTGCTCGTTGGAGCCGATGGCCTGCACGTAGCGGCCGTAGGCCGTGCGGTTGAGGATGAGCCCGCCCACCACCGCCACCACCAGGAAGATCCACACGGGGATCTGCACGCCCAGCAGGCTGCCGTAGTAGACCGGTGCGTAGAGGTCCGACAACTCGTTGTCCAGCGTGAGTGCGCCGCCGTTGGCGAAATACGTGAGGTAGGCGCGGAAGATGCCCAGCGTGCCCAGCGTCACGATGAAGGGCTCGATGCGGCCCTTGGTGATGAGCAGCCCATGCGCCAGCCCGAACACGGCGCCCAGCACCACCGCGAGCGCCGCGCCCAGCACCACCGCCGCCAGCGGCGAACCCGTGGCCGGCCCGGCCCAGTTGATGAACATGATCACGCTGCCGGCGATGAGCGCCGCCATCGAGCCCACCGACAGGTCGATGCCGCCGGAGATGATCACGAAGCACATGCCCACCGCGATGATGCCGATGAAGGCCGTGCGGGTGAGAACGTTCATCGCGTTGTCGACGGTGGCGAAGTCGCCGTTGAGCAGCGTGCCGGCGATGCACAGCAGCACCAGCCCGATGACGGGGCCGAGGCCGCGCACGCGCGCGGCCCAGCCGTGCTGGGCGGCGTCGCGCTGCCGCGACTCAGGCGCTGGCGACGGTTGCGGTTCCGGTGGCATGAGCGATGAGCTCCTCTTCGGTGAGTTGGTCGGCATGGAGCGTGCCCACGATGCGGCCCGCGCGCATCACCGCGACGCGGTGGCACAGGCCGATCAGCTCCATCAGCTCGGACGAGACGACGATCACGGCCAGGCCCTCGCGGGCCATGCGCTGGATCAGGAAATAGATGTCGCGCTTGGCGCCCACGTCCACGCCGCGCGTGGGTTCGTCGAGCACCACCACGCGGGGCCTGGGATGCAGCACCTTGGCCAGCGCCAGCTTCTGCTGGTTGCCGCCGGAGAGCGACGAGGCCTTGACGTCGAGCGAGCCGGTGCGGATGCCGAACTCCTTCACCGCGCCGGCCAGCGCGGCGCGCTCGCCTTCGGGCTTGAGCCAGGGGCTGGCATAGCGCTCCAGCGCCATCAGCGTGAGGTTCTCGCGTAGGCCGAAGTCCACGTGCAGGCCCTTGCCCTTGCGGTCTTCGCTCAGGTAGGTGAGGCCGTGGTGGGCGGCCTGGCGCGGGTTGCGGATCTGCACCGGCTCGCCGTGCAGGCGGATCTCGCCGCTGCCGGGGCGCAGGCCCATGATGCCTTCGAACAATTCGGTGCGGCCCGCGCCCACTAGGCCGGCGAAGCCCAGGATCTCGCCGGGACGGACCTCGAAGCTCGCTTCGTGCGCCCAGCCGGGCACGTCGAATCCTTTCACCTGCAGTGCAGGCGCAGGGGACGTGTTCACCGGGTCGCGCGGCGGGTAGAGGTCGGCGATCTCGCGGCCCACCATCTGGTTGGCCATCTGGTGGCGCGTGATTTCTCGCGTGTGCGCGCGGGAGACGAAGCGGCCGTCGCGCATCACGATCACTTCGTCGGTGATGCGCTCCACCTCGTCGAGCTTGTGCGAGATGTAGACGATGGTCACGCCGTCGGCGCGTAGCCGGGCAATGAGCTGGAACAACCGCTCCGTCTCGCCGGGGGTGAGCGTGGCGGTGGGCTCGTCCATGACGAGCAGGCGCGCGTGCCGGGCCAGCGCCTTCGCGATTTCCACCAGCTGCTTCTCGGCCACGATGAGGCGGCGCACCTTGGTGCGCGGGTCGATGGACAGGCCCACCTCGGCCAGCGCCTCGGCGGCTTCGCGCTCCATGCTGCGGTCGTCCAGCCACAGGCCCTTCTTCTTCTCGTGGCCGAGGAAGATGTTCTGCGCCACGCTCAGGTCTTCCGCCAGGTTGAACTCCTGGTGGATCAGCACGATGCCCAGTTGCTCGGCAGCGCGCGAGTCGGCGAAGCTCTGCGCCTCGCCGTTGATGCGCACCGTGCCGGCGGTGGGCTGCTCGTAGCCCGAGAGGATCTTCATCAGCGTGGACTTGCCCGCGCCATTCTCGCCCAGCAGGCCGTACACATGGCCGGGCTGCAGCGCGAAGCTCACGCCATGCAGCACCTGAACCGGGCCGAAGGCCTTGACGATGCCGTCGAACTCGACGGCCACGCTGCGCTTGGCCGAAGGTGTCGTCATCGAGTTCATGGCGCCACCCCGCGCGCCTTGAGGCTTTCCTGCATCGCCAGCACGCCGGCGCCGATCACGCCGCCCTGCGCACCGAGCGGCGTGTACTGGATCTCCAGGTGGCGCGTCGACAGGGCGAGCGAGCGCTGGTAGACGCTCTGCCGCACGGCCGCCAGGAACAGCGGCCCGATGCGCGTGATGCCCCCGCCGATGAAGATGTGCGAGGGATTGAAGAAGTTGACCACCGAGGCCAGCATCTGCCCGATCAGCTTGCCGGCATGCTGCACGATGGCGTTGGCGGCTGCATCGCCGGCGCGGCTGGCCTCGCCCACGTCCACCGACTCCAGGTGGCCCTGCTCGCGCAGCACCTTGGCGAGAGCCTCGCTCTCGCCGTTGGTGGCGGCCTCGGTCGCCATGCGGGTGATGGCCGGGCCGGCCGCCATGACCTCGACGCAGCCGAGGTTGCCGCAATGGCAGCGCGGGCCTTCCTGGTCCACGCAGATGTGGCCCACGTCGCCGGCCGAACCGGCGGCGCCGCGGTAGACCTCGCCATGGCACACGATGCCGCAGCCGATGCCGGTGCCGACCTTGATCACGAGGAAGTTGGTCAGCGAGCGCTGCAGGCGCCACAGCTCGCCCAGCGCCATCAGGTTCACGTCGTTGTCGACGAACACCGGCGCGGCGTATTCCTCGCGCAGGAAGTCGCGGATGGAGAAGCTGTCCCAGGCCGGCATGAGCGGCGGGTTCACCAGCTGGCCGGCCGCGAAGTTGACCGGCCCGGGCACGCCGATGCCGATGCCCAGCACGTCCTTGGATGTCAGGTGGCACTGCGCCAGCAGTTGGCGCATCAGCACCAGCACGCGCGCCAGCACCACGCCCGGGCCCTGCCGCACATCGGCCGGCTCGCCATGCTGCGCCATCACGCTCAGGTCGGGCCGCAACACCGCCACGTCCAGGCTGGTGGCGCCGATGTCCACACCCACCACCACGCCCAGGGCGCCGTTCAACTTGAGGTTCTCGGCCCGCCGGCCGCCGGAGGATTGCTGCAGGCCGTGCTCAGCGAGCAGGCCCTGTTCGACCAGGTTGGCGATGAGCGCATTGGCCTTGCTCTTGGAGAAGCCCAGCACCTCGGCCAGGCCATGGCGGGAGCCGCCGGACGACCAGAAGGTGGTCTCCAGCACTTGCATCTCGTCGGCAGTGAGGCCGCTCCAGCGCTCCAAGTCTTTGTCTCCGTCTCTCGCCGGCCTCTGGCGTGCCGGGCGAAGGCGAATACTAGGGGGGTGTCTTTTGCCAGACAAGGCTTAACTTCAGTTAAATGTAGGCCGAAGTTGCCGGGTGACGACAGAAGAGGAAATGAAAAAAGCCGCCCAATGGGGCGGCTTTTACTTGGAGACGAACCCGGCCAGGCCGGGCAGCGCCTCACTTCTTGTCGCGGTACTTGCGCAGCGCGGCGATCTGGGCGGCCATCACGGCCAGCTCGGACTGCGCCATCGCGATGTCGATGTCGCTCTTGGCGTTCTTCAGCGCCTCTTCGGCGGCCTGCTTGGCGCCCCTGGCCTTTTCCTCGTCCAGGTCCTTGCCGCGGATGGCGGTGTCGGACAGCACGGTGACCGTGTTGGGCTGCACCTCGAGGATGCCGCCGGCCACGAACACGAACTCCTCGCCGCCGTCGGCCGTCTCGATGCGCACGGCGCCGGGACGGATGCGGGTGATCAGCGGGGTGTGGCGGGGATAGATGCCGAGCTCGCCGGCTTCACCGGGCAGCGCGACGAACTTGGCCTCGCCGGAGAAGATGGACTCCTCCGCGCTGACCACGTCCACATGAATGGTGTTTGCCATGAGCTTTCCTTTCGTCTGAAGAAGGTCGGATGAGCAAGCAGACGGGAGGGCCCGCTAGGCGCCGCGCGGAGCCGTACACAAGTACGGCGAGCACGGCAACGACGCGGGCTGCCCGTATGCGCCGCTCAGGCGACCTTCTTGGCCTTCTCGAATGCCTCGTCGATGGTGCCGACCATGTAGAACGCTTGTTCCGGCAGGTGGTCGCACTCGCCATTGACGATCATCTTGAAGCCGCGGATGGTCTCGGCCAGCGGCACGTACTTGCCGGGCGAGCCGGTGAACACTTCGGCCACGTGGAAAGGCTGCGACAGGAAACGCTGGATCTTGCGCGCACGGGCCACGGCCAGCTTGTCGTCGGGAGCCAGTTCGTCCATGCCCAGGATGGCGATGATGTCGCGCAGTTCCTTGTAGCGCTGCAGCGTGCCCTGCACGGCGCGAGCCGTGTTGTAGTGGTCTTCGCCCACCACCAGCGGGTCCAGCTGGCGCGAGGTCGAGTCCAGCGGGTCCACGGCGGGGTAGATGCCCAGCGAAGCGATGTCACGCGACAGCACCACGGTGGAGTCCAGGTGGGCGAAGGTGGTGGCGGGCGACGGGTCGGTCAAGTCGTCGGCAGGCACGTACACGGCCTGGATCGAGGTGATCGAGCCGACCTTGGTCGAGGTGATGCGCTCTTGCAGGCGGCCCATTTCCTCGGCCAGCGTCGGCTGGTAGCCCACGGCGGAAGGCATGCGGCCCAGCAGTGCCGACACTTCGGTACCGGCCAGCGTGAAGCGGTAGATGTTGTCCACGAAGAACAGCACGTCACGGCCTTCATCGCGGAAGGACTCGGCGATGGTCAGGCCGGTCAGGGCCACGCGCAGACGGTTGCCCGGGGGCTCGTTCATCTGGCCGTAGACCATGGCCACCTTCGACTCGGGCAGGTTCTCCTGAACCACGACCTTGGAGTCGGACATTTCGTGATAGAAGTCGTTGCCCTCGCGGGTACGCTCGCCCACACCAGCAAACACCGACAGACCCGAGTGAGCCTTGGCGATGTTGTTGATGAGTTCCATCATGTTCACGGTCTTGCCCACGCCGGCGCCGCCGAACAGGCCCACCTTGCCGCCCTTGGCGAAGGGGCACACCAGGTCGATCACCTTGATGCCCGTTTCCAGCAGCTCCTGCGACGGCGACAGCTCGTCGTAGGCGGGTGCCTTGGCGTGGATGGGGGCGGTCAGCTCCTGGCTGACCGGGCCGCGCTCGTCGATCGGGTTGCCCAGCACGTCCATGATGCGGCCCAGCGTGGCCTTGCCCACGGGCACGGTGATGGGAGCGCCGGTGTTGGTCACGACCAGGCCGCGACGCAGACCGTCGGAGGAACCGAGCGCAATGGTGCGCACGATGCCGTCACCCAGCTGCTGCTGGACTTCCAGGGTCAGGCCACCGCCTTCGTACTTCAGGGCGTCGTACACCCTCGGCATGCGATCGCGCGGGAATTCCACGTCGACCACAGCGCCGATGCACTGAACGATCTTGCCTTGAACTGCATTTTCTTGAGCCATCTTCTGCTCCGGTAAATATTTGAATCTGTTGAGGGGCTAGCGAGTACTCGGACTCATGCCCCGGTGGCCGCCGCGGCGCCCGACACGATTTCCGACAGCTCCTTGGTGATGCCGGCCTGGCGGGTCTTGTTGTAGACCAGCTTCAGCTCGTTGATCACGTTGCCTGCGTTGTCGGTGGCGGCCTTCATGGCCACCATGCGTGCGGAATGCTCGGACGCCATGTTCTCGGCCACGGCCTGGTAGACCAGCGACTCCACGTAGCGAACCAGCAGCTCGTCGATCACGCTTTGCGCGTCGGGCTCGTAGATGTAGTCCCACGAGTGCTGACCCTTCTCCACCTGGAGCGACTCCGCCGCCAGGGGCAGCAGCTGCTCCACCACCGGCTCTTGCTTGATGGTGTTGATGAACTTGGTGTAGCACACGTGCACTGCAGACAACTTGCCTTCGGCATAGGCGTCGAGCAAGGTCTTGACCGGCCCGATGAGCTTGTCGAGGTGCGGCGTGTCGCCCAGCTGGGTGACATGGGCCACCACGCGAGCGCCCACGCGATTGAGAAAGCCCAGCCCCTTGCTGCCGATGGCGACGGTCTCGATGGCCAGGCCCGCGTTCTGGGCCTCGCGCATCTTGGTCGTCACGGCGCGCAGCACGTTGGTGTTCAGGCCACCGGCCAGGCCCTTGTCGCTCGTCACGACGATGAAGCCCACGGCCTTGGCCTCGTTCACCTTCATGAACGCGTGCGTGTACTCGGGGTTCGCACGGCCCAGGTTGGCGGCGATGTGGCGGATGCGCTCGCTGTAGGGGCGAGCCGAGCGCATGCGGTCCTGCGCCTTACGCATCTTGGAGACCGAGACCATCTCCATGGCCTTGGTGATCTTCTTGGTGTTCTCCACCGATTTGATCTTGCCGCGAATTTCCTTGCCAGCTGCCATATGTGATCCTTGGACTCCTTGCGCGCAGCCGACTTAAGCGAAGGACTTCTTGAACGCCGTGATGGCGTCCAGCAGTGCGGCTTCGGCGTCCTTGTCGATGGCCTTGGCCTGGTCGATCTTCTCGAGCAGGGCGCCATGGCTGGACTTCAGGAACTGGTGCAGGCCGTGCTCGAAGGGCAGAACCTTCTTGACGTCCAGGTCGTCCATGAAACCCTTGTTCACCGCGAACAGCGAAGCCGACATCAGCGAGATGGGCAGCGGGCTGTACTGGGGCTGCTTGAGCAGTTCGGTCACGCGGGCACCGCGGTCCAGCTGCTTGCGGGTGGCTTCGTCCAGGTCGGAGGCGAACTGCGCGAAGGCAGCCAGTTCACGGTACTGCGCCAGGTCGGTACGGATACCGCCGGACAGGCCCTTGATGGCCTTGGTCTGCGCCGACGAACCCACGCGCGACACCGAGATACCGGCGTTGATGGCGGGGCGGATGCCGGCGTTGAACAGGTTCGTTTCCAGGAAGATCTGGCCGTCGGTGATCGAGATCACGTTGGTCGGCACGAAGGCGGACACGTCGCCGGCCTGCGTTTCGATGATCGGGAGCGCGGTGAGCGAACCGGTCTTGCCCTTGACTTCACCCTTGGTGAAGGCTTCGACGTAGTCGGCGTTCACGCGGGCTGCGCGCTCGAGCAGACGCGAGTGGAGATAGAACACGTCGCCGGGGTAGGCTTCGCGGCCCGGCGGGCGGCGCAGCAGCAGCGAGACCTGGCGGTAGGCCACGGCCTGCTTGGACAGGTCGTCATAGACGATCAGGGCGTCCTGGCCGCGGTCGCGGAAGTACTCGCCCATGGTGCAGCCCGAGTAGGCCGACACGTACTGCATGGCAGCCGACTCGGAAGCCGACGCAGCCACGACGATGGTGTATTCCATCGCGCCGGCCTGCTCCAGCGAGCGCACCACGTTCTTGATGGACGACGCCTTCTGGCCGATGGCGACGTACACGCAGGTCATGTTCTGACCCTTCTGGTTGATGATCGCGTCGATCGCCACGGCGGTCTTGCCGGTCTGGCGGTCGCCGATGATCAGCTCGCGCTGGCCACGGCCGATCGGCACCATCGAGTCGATGGACTTCAGGCCCGACTGCATCGGCTGGTCCACGCTCTTGCGGGCGATCACGCCGGGAGCGACCTTCTCGATCACGTCCGTCATCTTGGCGTTGATCGGGCCCTTGCCGTCGATGGGCTGGCCCAGGGCGTTCACCACGCGGCCGATGAGCTCGGGGCCCACGGGCACTTCCAGGATGCGGCCGGTGCACTTGACCGTGTCGCCTTCGGAGATGTGCTCGTATTCGCCCAGAATCACGGCGCCGACCGAGTCGCGCTCGAGGTTCAGCGCCAGGCCGAAGGTGGGGGTGCCGTCGGCGGTGGCCGGGAACTCCAGCATTTCGCCCTGCATTGCGTCG
This sequence comes from Variovorax sp. OV329, assembly GCF_900114785.1. GTDB lineage: Bacteria > Pseudomonadota > Gammaproteobacteria > Burkholderiales > Burkholderiaceae_C > Variovorax. The sequence goes on along the minus strand of NZ_FOUG01000012.1, from coordinate 42,797 downwards.
GACAGGCCGTGCACGCGCACGATGCCGTCGGTCACCGAGACCACGGTGCCCTCGTTGCGGATGTTGGCGCTGACGCCAAGACCCTCGATGCGGCTCTTGATCAGCTCGGAAATCTCTGCGGGATTGAGTTGCATGACTCTTTCCTTCTTTCTTTCAAGGGTGGGCTGCGGCCATCAGGCCGACAGCGCAACTTTCATTTGTTCGAGGCGAGCCTTGACGGAGGTGTCGAGCACCTCGTCGCCCACCACCACGCGGATGCCGCCGATCAGCGACGGGTCCTGCTGGACCGTCAGCTGCAGCTTGCGGCCGAAACGCTTTTCCAGCGTCGCACCGAGCTTTGCCAGTTCGTCGGCACCGATCGGGAAGGCGCTGTGCACCACCGCATCGGAGGAACCGCTCCTGGCGTTGGCCAGGACGCGGAACTGCTTGGCGACTTCGGGCAGCGCGGCGAAACGGCCGTTTTCCAGCACCGTGGTGAGGAAATTGGTCGCGGCGGCGGGCAGGGCCGAACCGGCGACGCCGGCGATGACGCCGAGCACCTGCTCGACGCTGGCCTTGGGGTTGTCGGCGAAAGCCTTGAGCTGCGGATTGGCCGCGATCGCCGCAACCTGGTCGAGCCAGGCGGCGGTGCCGCTCAGGTCGGCCGAGGACGCCTTGAACAGCGCTTCCGCATAAGGGCGTGCAATGGTGGCGATTTCTGCCATGGTGGTCCTTGCCTCGGGCTTCTTACAGTTCAGTCTGCAGGCGCGAGAGCAACTCGGCGTGGACGCCGGCGTTGACTTCCTTGCGCAGGATCTGCTCTGCACCCTTGACGGCCAGCACCGCGACCTGCTCGCGAAGCGCTTCGCGGGCCTTGACGGCCTGCTGGTCGGCTTCTGCCTTGGCAGCGGCAACGATCTTGTTGCCTTCTTCCGTGGCGCGCGACTTGGCTTCTTCGATGATCGCCTGTGCGCGGCGCTCGGCGTCTGCCAGGCGCTGTGCGGACTCGTTGCGGGCCTGGCCCAGCTCGACTTCCACGCGCTTGTTGGCGGCGCTCAACTCGGCCTTGGCCTTGTCGGCGGCGGCCAGGCCGTCGGCGATCTTCTGGGCACGGTCATCCAGCGCCTTCGCGATCGGCGGCCACACGAACTTCATCGTGAACCCGACCAGGATCAGGAACACGATCATCTGGACGATGAGGGTACCGGTAATGCTCACTTTTCTTTCCTCTCTTTGGGAAGGGATCCGAGGATGTTCCCGAAGGATGGACGTTCAGGTCCGAAGACGAAAACGGGCCGGTATTACTTGGCCAGCGTGGCGATCTGCGCCAGGAAGGGGTTGGCGGTGGCGAACCACAGGGCCACACCGGTACCGATGATGAACGAAGCGTCGATCAGGCCGACCAGCAGGAACATCTTGGTTTGCAGTTCGCCCATCAGTTCGGGTTGGCGGGCAGCCGACTCGAGGTACTTGCTGCCCATGATGCCGATGCCGACGCAAGCGCCGAATGCGCCGAGACCGATGATCAGGCCGGCGGCCAGGGCAACAAAGCTGATAACTTCCATGATGACTCCTAAGGGACTTTGGTTGACGAGAAAAAAAGAAAACGGGAAACGAAAACGGGGGATCAGTGGTGATCGTGCGCCTGGCCGATGTAGACCAGGGTCAGCATCATGAACACGAATGCCTGCAGCACGATGATCAGGATGTGGAAGATCGACCAGACGGTGCCGGCAATGATGTGGCCGATGGCCAGCAGGATGCCGGTGGCGGACAGCGTCCAGGCGCCACCCATGAGGGCGATCAGCAGGAAGATCAGTTCACCGGCATACATGTTGCCGAACAGTCGCATGCCGTGCGAGACCGTCTTGGCGACGAACTCGATGATCTGCATGGCGAAGTTGAAGGGGTACAGCGCCCAGTGGTTGCCGAAGGGGGCGGTGAACAGCTCGTGGATCCAGCCGCCCAGGCCCTTGATCTTGACGTTGTAGTACAGGCAGATCAGCAGCACGGCCACCGACAGGCCCATGGTGACACCCAGGTCGGCCGTGGGCACGACGCGCAGGTAGGCGTGGTGCGGGTCGGCGCCGGCGGCGCCGTGCGCCCATGCCCACAGGGTGGGCAGCAGGTCCACCGGCAGCAGGTCCATCGTGTTGAGCATGATGATCCACACGAAGACGGTGAGCGCGAGCGGCGCCACGAACTTGCGGCTGGTGGCGTTGTGGACGATGCCCTTGGCCTGGTTGTCGACCATTTCCACCAGAATCTCGACGGCAGCCTGGAAGCGGCCCGGCACGCCCGAGGTGGCCTTGCGGGCACCCAGCCAGAGCAGCCAGCAGCCCAGCACGCCCAGGACGACCGAGAAGAAGATGGAGTCGAGGTTGAAAACGGAGAAGTCGGCAATACCTGAGGGCTTGCCACTTTGGAAGTGAGTCAGGTGGTGAATGATGTATTCACCAGCGGATTGCCCTTGTTCTGCAACGTTTTCAGCGGCCATCTGATTACTCTTAATTCAAAAAATCATTTACGCCTGGGAGCGAACACCACCGCCGCCCAGTACGCCTGCATTGCCACCACCAAGCCCACCAGCATCGCTGGCCAGCTCAGATCCGAGATCAGCCTGGGGGCAGCGAAGAGCATCGCCACCGTCAAGGCCATCTTGACCAATTCCCACACAAAGAACGCCAGCACCGCGGTGCTGATGTTCAGGGACGCCAGGCGCCCCGTCAGTCCGCGGGCGAAGACGGCCGCGGGGATCACCACCGACAGCGCGCCGTAACCGGCCGACCAACCCAAATTTTGTTTCCCCGTCAGACCCCAGGCGGCCAGAGCCACCAGGATGCCTGCAATGATCTGTCCTGCGATCACCCGCCACGGGGAGACCTGGGGACTGCGCTCGCGCAGCTGTTGCGCCTCCACAGCGCTCAGCGGCCTGAAATTGCGTTCTCGCTCTTCGAGCTCTTCTTCCTCGCGGTCGAAGGCCGGGGGCATATTCTTCATTGGTGTACTCACCCTGAGCGCAAGCCCGCAAATTTCACAAAGCCATTGATTATAAGTAGAAACACATGACGCCCAACCAAGCCCCGCGGCGCGGGTTGGAAAGGCAGGCTTCGCCCCCATCTGCGACCATTGACAAATTCACCGCAGGAGCCGAGTCCATGAACACGCCCAACACCCCCGACACGCCCGCGGCCCCCGTCGACGCGCGCAAGGACTCGCTGATCGAGTACCCCTCGCAGTTTCCCATCAAGGTGATGGGCGCCAACGTGGACGGCTTCGTCACCGCCGTGACGCACACGGCCAGGCAGTTCGACCCCGGCTTCGACGCGTCCACGATCGAGTTGCGCGACAGCAAGGCCGGCAACTACCTGGGCGTGACCATCACCGTGACCGCCACCAGCCGCGAGCAGCTCGACGACCTGTACCGCGCGCTGTCTTCCCACCCCATGGTGAAGGTGGTGCTCTGAGCGACGAGGCCGCCACGGCACAGGCGGCGGCCCCGGTCCTTTCGCAGCTGGGCCGCGCCGACTACCTGGCCACCTACGCCGCCATGCGGGAGTTCACGCTCGCACGCGGCGAAGGCACGCCCGACGAACTCTGGGTGTGCGAGCACGCACCGGTCTACACCCAGGGACTGGCCGGCAAGGCCGACCACGTGCTGGCGCCCGGCGACATTCCCGTGGTGCAGACCGACCGCGGCGGCCAGGTGACCTACCACGGCCCCGGACAGGTGGTGGCCTATCCCCTCCTCGACCTGCGCCGCGCGGGCTACTACGTCAAGGAGTACGTATTTCGCATCGAGGAATCGGTGATACGCACGCTGGCGCATTTCGGCGTCACCGGCCATCGCGTGGGCGGCGCGCCCGGCATCTACGTGCGGCTGGATGATCCTTTTTCACATGCTGCACTGAGCGGCCCCGTCCATCCGGCCGATCCCTTCCGGGGGCTCGGCAAGATCGCCGCCCTGGGCATCAAGGTGAGCCGGCACTGCACCTATCACGGCGTGGCGCTGAACGTGGCCATGGACCTGGAACCCTTCGATCGGATCAACCCTTGCGGCTACAGCGGGCTGAAAACGGTGGACCTTTCTACAATCGGGGTCCAGACCACCTGGGATGAAGCCGCGCAGGTGCTGGGCCGCAAGCTGTCCGCATTCCTGCAACCTTAGTCGTCCCCAACCCGCCATGAGCACCTCCGAAGTCGTCCGCGACGCGCAAAGCCAAGACACCTACAACCCGCTGGCCAAGCAGAAGGCCGCTGCCAAGCTGTCGCGCATTCCGGTGAAGGTGGTGCAGGGCGAGGTGCTCAAGAAGCCCGAGTGGATCCGCGTCAAGGCCGGCAGCCCCAGCACCCGCTTCTACGAGATCAAGCAGATCCTGCGCGAGAGCAACCTGCACACCGTGTGCGAAGAGGCCTCTTGCCCCAACATCGGCGAATGCTTCGGCAAGGGCACGGCCACCTTCATGATCATGGGTGACAAGTGCACCCGCCGCTGCCCCTTCTGCGACGTCGGCCACGGCCGGCCCGACCCGCTGGACAAGGACGAGCCGCTGAACCTGGCCAAGACCATTGCCAAGCTAAAGCTCAAGTACGTGGTGATCACCAGCGTGGACCGCGACGACCTGCGCGACGGCGGCAGCCAGCATTTCGTCGACTGCATCAGCAACATCCGCGAACTGTCACCGCTGACGCAGATCGAGATCCTGGTGCCCGACTTCCGCGGTCGCGACGACCGCGCGCTTGAAATCCTCAAGGCCGCGCCACCGGACGTGATGAACCACAACTTGGAGACCGCGCCCCGCCTGTACAAGGAAGCGCGTCCGGGCAGCGACTACCAGTTCAGCCTGAACCTGCTCAAGAAGTTCAAGGCGCTGCACCCGAAGGTGCCGACCAAGAGCGGCATCATGGTCGGCCTGGGCGAAACCGACGAAGAGATCCTGCAGGTGATGCGCGACATGCGCGAGCACGACATCGGCATGCTGACCATCGGCCAGTACCTGTCGCCCAGCAACAGCCACCTGCCGGTGCGCCGCTACGTGCACCCCGACACCTTCAAGATGTTCGAGGAAGAGGCCTACAAGATGGGCTTCAGCCACGCCGCCGTGGGCGCGATGGTGCGCTCGAGCTACCACGCGGACCAGCAGGCGCACGCGGCTGGGGTCTGAACAGGGCGCTTCGGTGCACGCGACGGAAGGGACCGTTTGCGTGGCCCTTCGCGTTTCCGCCTACTTGTAGCTGAGGGTGAAGGTCGCGGTTCCGTTCGCCGGGCCGGCCGTGACCCTGGGCCCCGTTTGGTAGTAGCGCGCGGTGTAGGCCACGCTGTAGCTAAGGTCCGCCGCCGGCCCCACTGCCACAGGCACGCCGAACTGGACTGCATTGTTCGAGGCATCGCGCAATTGGATGCCAACGCCAGTGGCCGCACCAGCGTCGGGGCTCAAGTTCACCACCCCGGCTTGATTGGAAGCACTGCGAATCCCATCCAACTGCATCTGGACTGTGCTTTGCGCGTTCAGTCCTGCGACGCAATTGAGCTTGATGTTGAAACCGCGCTCGCCGGCCGTCGACCCGGCTCCGTTGAAGGCGTTGAGTGGGACCTGCCCCAGGGGAACGTTGAGAGATTTGGAGCCCGCATCGACGGCACAGGTGGGGGATACGATGGTCACGCCATTGCCGGGCACGGAGATGGACACAGCAGGAGAGCCATCTCCGTCGCCTGCAATTTGCGCATACAAGCCTTGCGCGAGTACGCCGCTGGCAGTAGCGGCCTCGGTCTTGACCAGTTCGATCTTGAAGAGCGTGCCCGTGGGAAAGTACACCGTTGTGTTCTGGGAGTAAGGCGCATATCCCGGAAAATAGGTTGAGTTCCCCGGCGTGATGAACGACAGGCGGATGCCGATGCCTCGCACGTTGCTATTGAAGACGTTGTTCGTCCCCTCGATGTAGCTGCCCTGGAGGGTCTGAAAGTTGATCTGTCCGCTTCCATAGCACTGAAACCAGGGCTGCGAATAGTTCAAGCTGTTGACCAGCATGGTTTCGCTGCTGGCAATGGTCGCCCCTACCGCGTCTGTCTCCTTGACGCAGACGGTCCCCATATTGACGGTCACCGTCTGAATCTGGCGGGTCGGCCATTTGAAGCAGGCGGCCCACGCGCCCTGGGCAGAGAGTGCGAGCAGAATCGCGGCGGCCCAGGCCCCGATCACCTTGATGCGCTTGCCGACGGCCCAGGCACCGCGCGGTCTCATTGAACAGTTCTTGTCATTCATCTTTCTCTCTCCCTTGTTGGTTCTGCGTCCCGCGCTTGTTGCCGCTCCAACCTCATCTCGGCCATTGATCGGTTGATGTCGCCGGATCGCGTCGAGCGCCTCCGCGCCAAGACGCTTGAACGCGATAGGTGCTGTCGGCTCATGGCGTTCGCCGAAGGTGCGCGGCGACATCTGCCACGCATTGCACACTTACTTCTCGGATGGGCGGCGGCTTGTCGACGTCCGGCAGGCTGTAGGCAACGGTGCAACGTTCACCCGGACCTTGGCCCCAGATGACATTCAGCCTGGCTGCTGCCTCGGCGCCGGAGACGAAGGCCTGGCCGTCCGGTCCGACGATGCCCATCTCACGCCCCCAGGCGTCTTCGATCCGCGCGCCGAAAGGCAGGACTTCACCTTTGAACCCAGTCAGGGTCATCATCAACCGATAGCCAACCGAGGTATCGAACTTCGCGAACACCACGGCGCCGCGCGTGGGCACCATTTCCGTGGCGGCGTTCTTCACTTCCACCGTATCGCCCAAGTCTGACGTCCGCATCGCCAGGCGGTTGGTGCGGTACGGCGTCAGGTTTGGAATGACGGCATTGCCAGCCCAGTCGGTCGCCACACCCGGCTGCGAATCGAAGCCCACGCCTGCGGCCTTGGGCGCCTCGACCAGTGCGATGGTCTCGCCCAGGGGCTGCGATAGCGTGACGCCGCCGCCGTGCACCACCACGCCGCCTGCCACCCCCAGCGTGGTCTGGCCGTAGTTGCGGCCACCGGAGTAGCCGGCGTCGAGTCGGCCCACTTGCGACAGGTAGCTGGCACTCGCGCTGCCGTTTTCTCCGGTCTGGTTCGAATGGCCGGCCGTCACGTTGTAGGTGAGCCGGCTGTCATCGAAGGTCGAGCCGTAGACGCTGGCCTGCTGGTTGACCAGGCCATTGCTGCCGCTGGTGGCCGAGTACTGCGCGTTGGCGCGCGTGTCGCCCAGCGGGATCGACAGCGACACCGAGATCTGGCGATTGGAGGGCGCGTACAGGTTGGTGCTGTAGTTGTAGAAGATGCTGTAGGTCAGCTGCTTGTAGTTGCCCGTGTAGCCGAGCTGCACCAATCGGTCGTTTCGATCGGTGCCCCAGTAGCTCTGCTGGCGCGCCGAGGCGAAGACGCTGCCCCAATCGAAGAGTTGCTGCGACAGATCGAAGCGGACCTCGCTGCGACGGCTGTTGAAGGGACTGTCTGGCTGCAGCGCCTGCATCTGCACCGCTTCCGGGAAGGTGCGGTAGCCGCTGGTGGAGTAGCGGTAGCCCGCCATTCGGAAACTGGTGCCCAGGTCGATGAAGGACTTGGCGTACAGGAAGCGCAGCGACTGTCCGTTATAGCTCTGGTTGATGCTGTCGACCGTGGTGTGCGCCGCCGACAGGTCGATGGACACGGCGCCGAATTCCTTCAGGTTCTTGCCCACGCCGGCCAGCAAGGCCTGGTACATGTTGGCGCCCATGAACCCGCCGTACAGCGTGTAGTCGTCGCCCAGGCCGCGTGCCAGCGTGCCTTGCACGAAGCCCGGCTCGGACGGCTGGTTGACGGGGGACCCATAGCCGTAGCTCGCGTTGCCCGTGCTGTAGGTGAAGCCGGAGCCGTAGCCATTGCGGTACTTGCCGCCGGTGGCCGAGTAGCGCCAGGTGCCTTCGCGCAGCAGGGTTGGCACGGCGGAGAAGGCCTGTGTGTAGCGGGTCTGCCGCCCGTCGGCCTCGGTGATCGTCACCTCGAGGTCACCGCTGGAGGCCGTGGGGTACAGGTCGTCGATGACGAAGGGGCCGGGCGCGACGAAGGTGCTGTAGATGATGTAGCCGTTCTGCCGAACAGTCACCCGCGCGTTGGTCTGTGCCACGCCGCGAATCGTGGGCGCGTAGCCCTGCTGGCTGTCGGGCAGCATTGCGTCGTCGGACGAGATCTGCACACCGCGGAACTGCATGCTGTCGAAGAAGTTGCCCGGCGTGGTGCCGTCGCCGATGAGCAGCTGGCCGCGGATGGACTGCACATCGCGCTGCACGTAGGTGTTGATGGCTTGCCAGCGGCCGTTGCCGTCCGCGGTCTGGTTGTAGTTGGAGAACTGGCGGAAGCGCCATTCGCCCAGGTTGGCGCCCAGCCGGAAGCCGGCGTAGAAGGTGTTGCGATCCAGTTCCTTCGGCGGCGCGCCGAAGGCGGGGTTGTCGAACGCGCTTTGCTGCTGCGCCGCGGCGCTGTAGGGGTTGACCAGGCCGCCGCCGCTGTAGCGCGCGTAGTTGAGCTGGTAGTCGAGCATGGCGGCGGTGATGCCCTGATCCCACTTGCTGGGGTCGACTGCGCCACGTGCAGAGCGACGGAACGCCGCCTGCGGAATGCTCACGTTCAGGCGCTGCTTGTCGGCCACAAAGCTGACAGCTGCGTCCGGAATGACGGCCGGCAGGTCGATGCACGCGTCGGCGCTCGCGCCCACGATGGCAGGAAAGACCTGCACGTTGACGCCCCAGGAATCGAGCAACTCCCGCGTGAGACAGGGGACGGCGTCGCGCTTTCCCTCTTTCGCGTCGAAGCGGACGCTGCTCTTGCCGAAGGCGTTCTGGTTGACCATGACGTCCACGACGTACTCGCCTGGCATCACCTGGTTGCCGAAAGCGAACAGCGAGAGATCGGCGTGGGGCTGGTCACCGCCCATTCGCAGGAACTCTTCGTTGAAGTTGGATCCGCTGGCCGGCGCGGCCGGCTCCGACAGTGGCTTCTGCTGCCCGGGCAGCTGTGGCGCCTGGGCCGACGCAAAGCCGGCGAGCAGGCACAGGTAAAGCATCGAATGCCTGGGCGCGCGTAGTCTTCTGATGCGCATGACTTCTCCCTCTTGTTCTTTTTTGTCTGGAACTCAGCGCTTGGCCGTGTCCGCAGGCGGCGGTACCAACTCCGCCTTGACGGCGACGGGCTTGCTGCCTACCGGCACCCTCACCTTCTCTTCCGGCGTCTCGCCGCCGTAGTCGTTGAGCGTGGTGAAGTTGAGGTCGATGGGTTCGGGCGAACTCACCGTGCTCAGGGCATAGCTCGATTCGCCGAAGGGCGGGATCATGCTGGGCTCGATCACCTGCCGACCTCCGTTGACCTTCATGGCCAACAGCGTCACGTGATAGGGCGTGGGGTTGCCGATTCGCAGCGTGGCACCCTGCCCCTTCTCGCCTTCGCTGACGACCCACTCCAGCTGCTCGTGCGCTTCGCCAGACTTTCCCTGCAGGCCCGAGGGCCGGTAGAAGAGCTTGATGCGCGTACGCACGGAGATCTGCAGGACGTTGTCCTCGTTGGGCTTCTCGGGGATTTCCTTGACGTTGAGCCAGAACACCGATTCGCGATCGGATGGAAGGCCGCTCTGCACGCGGACGATACGCAGGATGTTTTCCATGCCGGGGTCCAGGCGTGACAGCGGCGGTGTCACCAGCAGGGGCGTCTTGTTCTTGCCTTCGCCGGCATCGATCCATGCCTGGATGACGTAGGGAGACGTGCCCGTGTTCTTCAGCGGAATGGAGGCTTCGCGGTCTTTCTCGTGCAGGATCACACGCGTTCCGCCGAGCAGCACGCCGGCGCTGGCGGACCATTGGAGGCTGAGCATCAGCAGCATGCCGAGAACCCAGCGCAGGCTGTTCTTGCTGTACATGAATGAATTTCCGAAGCGCACGAGCGCGCGACAAGGCATGCCCAAGGCAGCACGGCGCTTATGCAGCGCTGCGCTGGGCAGGCAAAAGGGGGAAAGGTCTGCACCGCCCGCCGCGCCCAAGAAAGGCGCGGCGGTGTGTGCAGTGCTCGGTGCTTAGTTGTAGGCGACCGTGAACTGGGCGGTGGCGTTGGCTGGGCCCGAGGTCACGGCAGGCTGCGTGGCCACGTAGGCGGCCTGGAACTGCAGCGCGTTGTCGCCAGCGCCCAGGGCGTAGCTGGCCGACTGGGCGCCCAGCGCGATCTTGGCGCCGGTGGAGTCTTCGATTTCCACAGCCACACCTGCGGCGGACGCGGTGGTGCCAACCGTACCTGCATTGGCCAGCTTCAGCACGGTGGCGTCATTCGTGTCGGCGGTGCCGGTGAAGGTGACCTTGGCGCCGACGGCGGTTGCGCCACAGCCCGTCAGGTTGATGGTGAACTTGGCGGGCGTGGACTTCTTGCCCACGGTGCCGTTCAGCGAGCTGCGCGCAACGTTGCCCAGCGGCACCGTCAGGTTCTGGCTGCTGGGTGCGATCGAGCAGGGCGTGTCGACGATCTGGCCGGTGAAGTTGATCTGGCCATCGGCGGCGAAGGCGCCTTGCGATACGAGGCCGGCCACGGTCAGCGCTGCGAAGTTGATGAATGCTGCTTTCTTGTTCATGTGAATCCCTGATTGATTGAGTAATTGAAAGAGAACTCTGCCGCACTGTTGCGAGGCAGGATTCGAAGTCTAGGTTCGATATGTCTGCTCAAAACCCCAGCTTTGGATGCTTGACTGTGCGTGACACTTGAACGCCTGCATGTGTGAAGTACGCACGCGGCCTAACGAACACTTACAGATGCCCTGTGTGTTTCTCGCGTCATCGCAAGCGGTCTCATCACTGCATTTGCTGCGCCTTTATTCCCGGTTCAGCAAGACTCACTTACGCGCGGCGCGCATTCTCTTTTGACGGATGCGACATCACAGTCATGTCTTCAACCAAGGAGAAATACATGACCACCGTCCCTCGTGCACCCCTGCAGCTTCACCGCTTCGCGCTGTCGGGCCATGCGCATCGCGTGCACCTCGCGCTGGGCCTGATGGGCCTGCCCTACGAGCTGATCGACGTGGACCTGCCCAAGGGCGAACACAAGACGCCCGAGTTCCTCAAGATGCATCCCTTCGGCCAGGTGCCGGTGCTGGTGGATGGCGATGACGCGGTGTTCGACTCCAATGCGATCCTGGTCTACCTGGCCACGCGCTACGACGCGGACGAGCGCTGCTGGCTTCCGCGCGATGCGCTCGCGCAGGCTCGCGTGCAAGCCTGGCTGTCGGTTGCAGCGGGGCAGATCGCCTTCGGCCCCGCGTCGGCGCGGCTGGTCACGTTGTTCGGGCAAAAGCTGGATGCCGACAGCCTGATCGCGCGCTCGCATGCGCTGCTCAAGGTGATGGACAAGCACCTTTCCACGCAGGCCTTCCTGGCAGCCGACGCGCCCACCATCGCCGACATCGCCGGCTATAGCTACATCTGGGCCGCCCCCGAAGGCAATGTGGACCTGGCCGACTACCCGGCGGTGCGCGCCTGGCTGGCACGCATCGAGGCGCTGCCCGGCTTCGTGCCTTTCATCCGATCCCCGGTCGGCCTCGCGGCCTGAACGCCATGGACAGGAACTCCCCTCTCGATGCATCGCGCAACAGCGGTCCCTGGCATGCAGGCGAACGCGCGGTGCAGGAACATGTCGGCGTTGCCGATCGCATGCAGGAGATCGGCCCGCGCGTCGTGCGTCACTGGATGCCTGAGCAGCACCAACGCTTCTTCGAGCATCTGCCTTTCATGCTGGTGGGCTCGGTCGATGCGCAAGCCCGGCCCTGGGCCTCGGTGCTGGTGGGGCAGCCGGGATTCATCCAGGCACCGGATGCGAACCGGCTGGAGTTCGACACGCGCCCCGTCGACGGCGATCCGCTCTCGCAAGCGCTTCTCCCGGGCGCAGGTTTGGGCCTGCTGGGTATCGAGCTGCACACGCGGCGGCGTAACCGGGCGAGCGGCCATGTGACGCGCGTTGGTGACCATGGCTTCAGCCTGGCCATCGACCAGTCGGTGGGCAACTGCCCGCGCTACATCGTGGGACGCGAGTTCGGTTGGGCACGCGACGCTGCAGACCTGCGGCCGCGCGGCATCGAGGCACTCGACGCACTGGATGACGAAGCGCGCGCAACCATCACGCAGGCCGACACGCTTTTCGTTGCCACCGCGGCCCCGCCGCAGGAGGGCGACGGCGACCGCGGCGCCGATGTGTCCCACCGGGGCGGGCGCGCCGGCTTCGTGAAGGTGGAGGACGCGCACACGTTGCTGGTGCCAGACTACAACGGCAACCAGTTCTTCATGACGCTGGGCAACCTGCAGCTCAATCCGCGCGCCGGGGTGCTCTTCATCGACTTCGAGCGTGGCGACCTGCTGACGCTCACTGGACGCACCGAGATGGTGTGGGACGGCTCGCCGGAACTGGCGGTTCTGCCCGGCGCAGAACGCGCATGGCGCTTCCGCATCGAGGCCGGATGGCGGTTGCGCGATGCCCTGCCGTTGCGCTGGGCGTTCCGCGATTGGTCGCCCCACTCGCCGCCACTGTCGTGACGCCGGCAAGCCGCAGTTCAGCGCAAGGCCGGGTCGGCGCGCAAGGACTCGACGGCCATGTCGATGAAGTCGCGCACCTTCTTCGTGGCGCGCCGACCCTCCTGGTGCACCACGTGGATGGGCACGGGCGCGGATTCGAATTCCTGCAGCACCGGCACCAGCGTGCCGGCGGCCACATGCGGCGCGGCCTGGTAGCTGAGCAGCCGCGCGATGCCCAGGCCAGCCAGCGTGGCGGAGATGGCCGAGTCGTTGGTGGTGGTGCGCAGGCGCGGCGCCACCCGCTGGGTCCGCGGCTGGCCGTCGACGCTGAAGCGCCACTCGGGCTGGGCACTGAGGCCGGCGGCGGAGACGGTGACGTGGTCGGGCAGGTCTTCAGGGCGCTTGGGCATGCCATGCGCTTCCAGGTAGGCCGGTGCGGCCACCAGCACACGGCGTACGCGGCCGACGCGCACGGCCTGCAGCGACGAATCCGGCAGCTCGGCGATGCGCACGGCCACGTCGACGCCCTCCTCCATCAGGTTCACCACGCGATCGAGGAACAGGCACTGCGCGTCCACCTCGGGAAAGCGCTTCAGGTAGCGCACCAGCAGGGGGGTGACGTACATCTGGCCGAAGAGCACCGGCGCCGTGAGGCTGAGCGTGCCGCGCGGGGCGCCGTGGGTGCCGGTGGCGGCCGACTCGGCCTCCTCGACCTCGGCCAGGATGCGGCGGCAGTCCTCGGCATAGCGGGCGCCGGCCTCGGTCACGCGCACCATGCGCGTGGTGCGCGTGAGAAGGCGAAGCTGCAGGCGCTCCTCCAGCTCGGCCACGGCGCGGGTCACCACCGGGGGCGAGAGCTCGAGCTTGCGGGCGGCGCTGGCAAAGCTGCCGCCGTCGACCACCGCGACAAAGGTCGCCATCGCTTGCAGACGGTCCATGCGCTTCTCTCGTTCTTGTGGGTTGGCGGGCCGGGCGCGATTATGGAGGCCGGCTGAGCTCTTTTCTTTCATCTTGCAACAGGAGTCTTCGATGAGCACCGCATCCAACGAATCCCGGCCGCCGCTGCCGCCCTTCACCCTCGAAACCGCGAAGCAAAAAGTGCGGATGGCCGAAGACGCCTGGAACTCGCGCGACCCCAAGCGCGTGGCATTGGCCTACACGGTAGATAGCACCTGGCGCAACCGGGCCGAGTTTCCGGTGGGCCGCGAGCAGATCGAGGCCTTCCTCACCCGCAAGTGGGCGCGCGAGCTGGACTACCGCCTCATCAAGGAGCTGTGGGCGCACGACGGCAACCGCATCGCGGTGCGCTTCGCCTACGAATGGCGCGACGACGCGGGCAACTGGTTCCGCTCCTACGGCAACGAGAACTGGGAGTTCGACGAGCACGGGCTGATGGCGCGACGCTTCGCCAGCATCAACGACCTGCCGATCGCCGAAGCCGACCGCAAGTACCACTGGCCGCAGGGACGGCGTCCGGACGAACATCCGGGACTCGGCGCGCTTGGCTTGTGAGCCGTGTTGGTCGTAGGCTTGGGGGCTATGTCCCAATCGCCCGACTTCGACACATTCGTTCAACAGGATTTCGGCACCATTGCCGACGCGATCCGCCTGCATGCAGCGGCACGCCCCGACAACCCCGCCCTTCGCGATGACGAGGCAAGCCTCAGCTACGGCCAGCTCGACGCACTGATGGACCGCGTGGCCGCGGCGCTGCAGCGCGACGGACTGAAGACCGGCGACGCGGTGGCCGTCTGCGCGGCTTCCTCGGTGAACTACGCCGTCCTGTTCCTGGGCGCCTTGCGCGCCGGCGTCGCGGTGGCGCCGCTCGCGCCCAGTTCCACGCCGGCCAGCCTGGCGCGCATGGTGCAGGACGCGACGGGCCGCCTGCTCTTCCTGGACGCCGGCACGGTCGAGGTGCTGGGCGAGGTGAGCGGCGGCGTGCGGCGCATCGCCCTCGATGGCAGCGCGCATGGCGAATCCTTCGACGCCTGGCTCGCCGCGCCCGGCGCACGCCCTGCGCCGGCGCCGGTGGAGCGAGGCACACCCTTCAACATCATCTATTCCTCGGGCACCACCGGCGAGCCCAAGGGCATCGTGCAGGCGCATGGCATGCGCTGGGCGCATGTGCGGCGCGGCGTCACGTACGGCTACGGGCCGCAGTCGGTCACGCTGCTGTCGACGCCGCTGTATTCCAACACCACGCTGGTGGTGTTCTTTCCCTCGCTGGCCTATGGCGGCAGCGTCAGCCTGATGGCCAAGTTCGATGCCGCCCGCTACCTGCAGCTGGCCCAGCAGCAGCGCGTGAGCCATACCATGCTGGTGCCGGTGCAGTACCAGCGGCTGATGGCGCGGCCGGACTTCGACCGCCACGACCTGTCGAGCTTCCATTTCAAGTTCAGCACCAGCGCGCCCTTCAACGCCGCGCTGAAGGCCGACGTGCTCAAGCGCTGGCCCGGCGGCCTGGTGGAGTTCTACGGCATGACCGAGGGCGGCGGCACCTGCATCCTGGAAGCGCACCTGCACCCCGACAAGCTGCACACCGTGGGCCGGCCGGCCGAAGGCAGCGACATCCGCCTGATCGACGAGGCCGGCAACGAAGTGGCGCCCGGCGAGGCCGGCGAGGTGGTGGGCCATTCGGCCGGCATGATGACCGGCTACCACGGCCAGCCCGAGAAGACGCGCGAGGCCGAGTGGTTCGACGCCGGCGGCAAGCGCTTCATCCGCACCGGCGACATCGGCCGCTTCGACGCAGAAGGCTTCCTGACGCTGTTCGACAGGCGCAAGGACATGATCATCAGCGGCGGCTTCAACATCTACCCCAGCGACCTGGAGGCGGTGCTGCGCCAGCACCCGGCCGTGCAGGAAGCGTCGGTGGTGGGCGTGCCCAGCCAGGAGTGGGGCGAGACGCCGGTGGGCTTCGTGGTGGCGCGCGAAGGCGTCGAGCTCGTCGAGGCCGAGGCGCTGCGTGCCTGGGCCAATGCGCAGCTGGGCAAGACGCAGCGGCTCTCGCGCATCCTGTGGGTGAACGAACTGCCGCGCAGCGCCATCGGCAAGGTGCTCAAGCGCGAGCTGCGCGACCGCCTGGCGACGCTCGACCCGCAGGCCGGTTCGGCGTGAGCCCCGGCATGAGGGGCCAGCCTTCGCCCGAGGCGCCGCGCCGCGAGATCAGCTCCGACCACCAGGCCGACGCCGGCGGCGGCAACTGGCTGCTGTGGATCCTGGTCGGGGCCGCGGTCGTGCTCGGCGTGGTGCAGCCGCAGTCGCCCATGGACTATGTGCGGCTGGTCGACTGGCACACCATCGGCGCGCTGGCGGGCCTGCTGGCCATCACGCAGGGCGTGGAGCGAAGCGGCATGCTGCAGTCCGCGGCGCGCCGGCTGCTTTCGCACACGCATCACGAGCACACGCTGGCAGCGGTGCTGACCGCGAGCGCGGCCCTTCTCTCGGCACTGGTCACCAACGACGTGAGCTTGTTCCTGCTGGTGCCCCTTACCCGAGCGCTTTCGCAGCAGGCGCGCCTGCCGCTGGCGCGGCTGGTGGTGCTGCTGGCGCTGGCGGTGAACGCGGGCTCGGCACTCACGCCCATCGGCAATCCGCAGAATCTCTTCCTGTGGCAGCTCTCGGGCCAGAGCTTCGTGGGCTTCATGGGGATGATGGCGCCTACCGTGGCCATCATGCTCGGCTGGCTGGTGGTGGCCTGGTGGCTGCTGGTGCCGCGCACGCCGATCGAGCTGCGCGAGTCACCCGACGAGGCACCGCGCGAGCCGCGACTGCTCTATGTGTCGGCCGCGCTCTTCCTGGTCTTCGTGGTGGCGCTGGACCAGGGCTGGCTGGCCTGGGGCCTGGCCCTGGTGCTGGGCGTCTACGCGCTGTGGCGCCCTCGCCTGCTGCTGGCCGTCGACTGGACCTTGCTGGCCATCATCGCGCTGATGTTCATCGACCTGCGCCAGCTTGCAGCGTTGCCGGCGCTGGCCCACTGGGTCAGCCAGATGCCCATCGGCGAAGGCTGGCGCGCCTACCTGGCGGCCATCGTCACATCGCAGTTCATCAGCAACGTTCCTGCCGCCATCCTGCTGGAGCGCTACGTGCACGACCTGCCCGCGCTGGCTGCCGGCGTGAGCGTGGGTGGCTTCGGCTTCGTGATCGGCTCGCTGGCCAACCTGATCGCGCTGCGGCTGGCGAAGCTGCCCAACGGGCTGCGCGAGTTCCACAAGATCAGCTTTCCCTTCCTGATCGTGTGCGCGGCGTCGGCGCTGCTGCTGCGGTTGTAACGCTCAGCGGGCGCTGGCCATGATGTTCATGGTCTGCACCGAGCTGCGCATGCGCCACTCCAGCAGCGAATGCAGCAGGCGCTGCTTCTGGTCCGCATGCGCGGGGTCGTTCCACAGGTTGTGGTCTTCCTGCGGATCGGCCTGCAGGTCGAAGAGCTGGCCGTCGTCGCTGCCCACGATGTGGGTGATCTTGTAGCGCTTGTCGCGCACCATGGTGATCAGCTGCGCGCCGGTGAGCGACACGTCGCCCGCCTGCTCGGCGAACACCTCGTCGCGGCCCGTCCAGGGCTCGCCGCGCAGCGCCGGCATGAGGCTCTGCGCCTGGCAGGCCGGCGGCAGCGGCGCGCCGGCCCATTCGAGCACCGTGGGGCCGATGTCGAAGAGCTGGCACAGCCCGTCGACCTTCTGCCCGGCCTTCACTTCGCCCGGCGCCCAGAAGATGGCGGGCACGCGTGTCACCGTGTCGTACATCGACCATTTCTGCGACAGGCCGTGGTCGCCCAGGTTGTCGCCGTGGTCGGAGGTGAAGATGATGAGCGAGTCATGAAGGTAGCCCTTGCGCTCCAGCACCTCGATGAAGCGGCCCAGCGCCTCGTCGATCATGGTGACGTTGCCCAGGTAGTGGGCGCGCAGGCGCCGCATCTGCTCTGCCGTGGGCTTCATGTTCCACAGCACCGCGTCGTGGTCCACCTGGCTGTCGTGCTCGCGCTTGTGCTTGAGGAAGGCGGGCAGGTCGTCCAGGTCGGGCGGGTTCGGGTCGGCAAAGGGAACGCGCGGGTCGTCCAGGTAGCGCTGGGTGTACTCGGGCAGCGGGTCGTAGGGCGGGTGCGGGCCCAGGAAGCCCACCTGCATGAAGAGCTGCTCGGGCTTGGGGCGCGTCTCCAGCCACCAGTTGGCCAGGCCGCCGACGAAGAAGTCGGCATGCGACTCGGGCGGCAGCGTCCAGTCGAAGGCGCCCAGGCGCTCCTTGTAGTCGGGCAGCTCGCGGTAGCGCTCGCGCGAGGGCTTGATCTGCGAGCGCGACACCAGCGCCTTGTCCCATTCGTCGGCGTACCAGCGGCCCTCGTAGTAGCGATCCTTGTTCTCGCACACGAAGCGCTCGTGGAAGCCCGCCTTGGCGTCGTACGGAATGGTGTGCATCTTGCCGACGTTGACGCAGTGGTAGCCCTGCTGCGCCAGCGAGCCGACCCAGGTGCGCTGCCATTCCTGGCCGTTGCGCAGGATGCCGGTGGCGTGCGGGTAGTAGCCGTTGAACAGGCTGGCGCGCGATGGCACGCAGCTGGGCGCGGTGATGAAGCAGTTGCTGAAGTGCGTGCCTTCGCGCAGCAGCCGGTCGAGATTCGGCGTGTGCATCCACGGGTAGCCGTGGGCGGCGATGGTGTCGTAGCGCTGCTGGTCGGTGATGACCAGGAAGATGTGCTTGCGCTTGGGGGTGTTCAAGGCGAGGGCTCCAGTTGCATGGCATCGCCGCGCCAGAACGCGATCTGGTGCGCGAGCTGGTGGTCGATCATGGGACGGCCGCCGAGCACGCGCAGTCCGCGTGCCTTCGCGGCGGCCATCAGCTCGGTGTCGCGCGCGGCGATGATGTCGAAGAGGGCCGCGTCGCCGGGCAGCAGCGCGGGGTCCAGCGGCAGCGGGTCTTCCGCATGCAGGCCCATGGGCGTGGCGTTGACGGCCAGGCCGGCGCGCCTGAGCGCATCGCGGTCGGTGCCGGCGGTGATGCGTGGATGGGCGGCGCGCAGCGCGCCCAGCAGTGCTTCGACGCGCGCCGGGTCGGTGTCGCTCACATGGATCTCCTGAACACCCTCCTGCGCCAGTGCGAAGGCGATGGCCGTTCCCGCGCCGCCCGCACCGGCGATGAACACCGGCCGCTGCAGGTCGAGTAGCCCGCTGGCGCGCGCCGCGCCCACGAAGCCGATGCCATCGGAATTGGTGCCGGACCACTGGCCGTCCGCCTCCAGCCGCAGCGTGTTGACCATGCCGGTGGCGCGCGCCTCGCGCGTGAGCCAACTGCACAGCGCATGGCCGGCCGCCTTGTGCGGAATCGTGAGGTTGATGCCCTGCAAATTGGTCACGCGCGCCAGCTGCCCGAGCACGGCCACCAGGTCCTCGGGCGCGACGCCCATGGGCACCTGGAACCAGTCCAGCCCCGCCGCCGCGAAGGCCGGGTTGTAGACCCGCGGCGCCTTCACGTGGCCGATGGGATGCGCGAGGATGAACACGAGGCGCGTGGCGCCGGTCAGTTCCATGAATTCAGCCTTTCACGGCGCCGGCGGTGAGGCCGCTCACCAGGTAGCGGCGCACCATCATCGAGAACACGAGCACCGGCGCCATCACCAGCGAGCCCCCGGCGGCGATCTTGCCCCACTCCCAGCCTTCGTAGTTCATGAAGTTGACCACCGCCACCGGCGCGGTGCGCGCATCGGTGCGAGTGAGGATGAGGGCGAAGAAGAAGTCGTTCCAGGCGTACAGGAAGCACAGGATGGCGGTGGCCGCGATGCCGGCGCTGGCCAGGGGCATGACGATCTCCAGGAACACGGTGTGCCAGGGTGCACCATCCATGAGCGCGGCCTCTTCCAGCGAGGCGGGCACCGCGTCGAAGAAGGGCTGCATCATCCAGATCACCAGCGGCAGGTTGAAGCTCATGTAGATCAGGATGAGGCCCGTGCGCGTGTCCAGCAGCCCCAGCCAGCGGAAGGCCAGGAAGAAGGGGATGGTGAAGGCGATGGGCGGCGCCATGCGCGTGAGCAGGATCGACAGGCCCAGGCCGAAACGCCCGCGCCCGCTCCAGCGCGACAGCGCGTAGGCCGCCGGCACGCCCAGCACCAGCGCGAACACCGTGGACACGATGCTGGTCACCAGGCTGTTGACGAAGGACTCCGGAAAGCCGCCCTGCCACAGCCCCACGTAGTGCTCCAGCGTGGGCGTGAAGAACATGCGCGGCGGAAACTCCAGCATCAGGTCCTTGGGCTTGAAGGACATCTGCAGCAGCCACAGGAAGGGCAACAGCATCAGGAGCAGCACCACCGGCACCGCCCACGGCCCCAGCACGCGTCGAACTCGACGACCCACACTCATTGCATGCCCTCCGTGCGCCGGCTCATGCGCATTGCGGCCCAGCTGATGACCACGGTCGCGGTGAGCAGCACCACGGTGATCGCGCTCGAATAACCCAATTCGCCGAAGTTGAAGGCCACCAGGTAGGCGTAGTAGTTGGTCACCTCGGTCACCGTGCCTGGCCCGCCGCCGGTGAGCAAAAAGATCAGCGGGAAGGCCTTGATGCTGTCGATGAGCCGGAAGAGCGTGCACACCACCAGCACCGGCGCGATGTAGGGCAGCACGATGTGGCCGAACACGCGCCAGGCGTCGGCGCCGTCCATGCGCGCGGCCTCCACGTATTCGGCTGGCAGCGTCTGCAGCGAGGCCAGCACCATGAGGAAGGTGAAGGGCGCCCACTCCCAGGTGTCGGCGATGACGATGGCGATGAGCGCGAAGTCCACGTGCGTGGTGAGCGCCGGCAGCGTCACGCCCAGCACCCGCGCCATCTGGTAGATGGGGCTGATGTCGGGTGTGTAGATCAGCTTCCAGATCACCGCCACCACGATGGGCGGCAGCACCATGGGAATGACGAACAGATGCCGCAGCGACTGCCAGCGCCCCTGCGCCGAATTCACCATCAGCGCCAGGCCCGTGCCCAGCAGCACCTGCAGCACCACCGTGTAGAGCGACAGCCGCGCCTGCACCCACAGCGAGCCGACGAAGCGTTCGTCGCCGCCCAGCAGCTTGTAGTTGCGCAGCGGGTCACTGAAGTCGCCCAGCGAGGCCGGGTTGACCAGCGCCGCCGGCGTGAGGCTGGTGACGATGAGAAAGAGCGTGGGCAGCCCCGCGATGAGCAGCAGCACGACCAGGCTGGGCGTGATGGCCGCCCAGACGAAGCGGCGTCGCTGCCTTTCGTAGGATGCGCGCGCGGCAGTCATGCGGCGGTGCCTGCCCTCAGACCTTGGCGCCTGCGCGGCGCAGGCTGCCCAGGGCCGCTTCCTGCGCCATCTTCATCGAGGCAGCAGCTGGCATCTGGCCCGACACCACGCGCTCGACCGCCTTGTTGACCACGTCGCCGACCAGCGGGAATTCCTTCACCGTGCGGTAGGCCATGTAGTTGCGCGTCTTGCCCGGCTGCTCCAGCACCTCGAGGTAGAGCTTGCCCAGGTCCTGGCCGTTGATGGTGTTGACGCGCTTGTATTCCTCGCTCTGGATGATCGAACGGCGGCAGATCGACGGATGGCCCGTGTCCTTGACGATGCGCGCAGTGAGCTCGGGGCTGAGCGCCCACTGGATGAAGGCCCAGGCGGCCTCCTTGTTCTTGGCGTTCTTCGGGATGCCCAGGCCCTGGCTGTTGGAAGCCGGGAAGTCGCCCTTGGGTCCGGCAGGCATGCGAACCACGCGCGCCGTGTCCTTCACCTTGCTGTCGGGCGAGGTGAGCATGGCCGCCACCCACGAGCTGGAGTGGATGAAGATGTTGGAGCGCCCGCTGATGAGCGCAGCGCGCGCCTGGTCCTCGGTGTAGCCCAGCACGCCCTGCGGGCTGTACTTGGACAACAGCGTCGAATAGAACTCGGTGGCCTGGATGGCCGGTGCGCTGTCCAGCGCGGGCGTGATGTCGGTCGGTGGGTTGACGAACAGGTCGCCGCCGAAGCCCTGCACATAGGGTGGCAGGAACCAGTGGTGCAGGTTCGAGCTGACGAAGCCGGTCATGCCCTCCTGGCCGTTCATGGCCTCGGCCGCCTTCATCAGGCCGTCGAAGGTGGTGGGAATCTCCACGCCGCGCTTCTTCATCAGGTCGGGGCGGGCGACGCCCATCAGCATGGCGCCGCCTTCCCACGAGTAGCCGAAGGTGTGGCCGGCCTTGTCGCGGTAGGGCAGCTGAGCGCCCAGCACGAAGTCGTCTGGGTTCCAGTTGGCCGCCGTGAGCTTCTTGTCCTTCGTGAAGTCGTCCAGGTCGGCCAGCAGGCCGGCGGCCACCCAGCGCGCCGCCAGGATGAAGGTGACGTTGCAGAAGTCCCAGGCGCTGCCGCCGGAGGACAGCTCCAGGTCGGCCTGCTGGTTGTAGACCGGGAAGGCCGAGAGCTGCAGGTCCACCGTCATGCCGGTCTGCTGCTCGAACTCGGGGATGTACTTCTTCAGGATGTTGAAGAAGCCGTGCTGGTAGGCCGCGCCGCGCAGCTTCAGGCCGTTGAAGGGCTTGGATTGCGCGATGGCCGGAAAGGCCAGGCCGCCGCCCGTGCCCACGGCGGCGACGCCGGCGGCGGCCTTGAGCAGGCTGCGGCGGGTGGGATCGGGTCCAATTGAAGAAACGTTGCTCACGATATGTCTCCTGTTTGTCTTGGAGGAACGCCGGGCCGCGCACGACAGACCGTGGGCGCTGATGCGGTGGCGAATATGACAGACAACAAGAATCGCGAGAGCCCCGGATAAACCCGCAATTCATCTTCAGCTCAGCGCGCTAATCTTGCCGTCCATCCATTCATATGTCAGACCAAAAGAAGAAATCACCTACTTCCCGTGCCCTGGCGGTGCGGCGCGGGCCGCTGCATGTGACGGAGGAGCTTGCCCGCCGCGTGGTGGGTGGCGAATGGGCCGAGGGCGTCGCCCTGCCCACCGAGATCGAGCTGGCCGACGCCCTGGGCGTGGCCCGCACCTCGGTGCGCGAGGGACTGACGCGGCTCAAGGCCAAGGGCCTGGTGGCAGCCCGGCAGAAGGCCGGCACCCGGGTGCTGCCGCGCAGCCAATGGAACATGCTCGACGAGGACGTGCTGCGCTGGACCTGGTCCGGCGACAACCGCGCGGAAATGGCCCAGCACCTGATGCAGCTGCGCCGCATCGTGGAACCGGCTGCCTGCGAGATCGCCGCCACGGTGGCCACCGATGCCGCCATCGCCGCCATCGAGCGCGCCTACCGCGGCATGGACGCGGCAGGCACCGACCCGGTGGCTTATGCGGGGCCGGACCTGGCCTTCCACCGCGCCATCCTCAGCGCCACCGGCAACCCCTTCCTCATGTCCTTCGGCGCCACCGTCGAGGCGGCGCTGCGCATGTCCTTCGAGCTGTCGACCAAGCAGCCCGGCGCGCCGCGCAAGAGCTTGCCGCTGCACCGCGCGGTGCTCGAGGAAATCTGGGCCCGCAAGCCGGCCGCCGCCCGAAAGGCGATGGAGAACCTGCTGGGGCTCACCGAGAACAACATCCAGCGCGGCGTGGCCGCCGGCAACGCCGGCTAGCCGCGCCGTCCCACCCTCACCTCCCGACCCCATGGCCGATATCCAGCTCCGTTCCATCAGCAAGCGTTTCGGCGACGTGGAGGTCATCCCCGACCTCGACCTGAGCATGCCCGACGGCAAGGTCACGGTGCTGCTGGGCCCCTCGGGCTGCGGCAAGTCCACGCTGCTGCGCATGATCGCGGGGCTGGAGACGCCCAGCGGCGGCGAGATCCGCATCGACGGCAAGCTGATGAACGAGGTGCCGCCGGCCGACCGCGGCTGCGCGCTGGTGTTCCAGAACTACGCGCTGTATCCGCACAAGACGGTGCGCCACAACCTGAGCTTTCCGCTGCGCATGGCCAAGGTGGGCAAGGCCGAGCAGGAGAAGGCGGTGCAGGAGATCGCGCACAAGCTGGAGCTCACCGCCCTGCTCGATCGCTACCCGCGCCAGCTCTCGGGCGGCCAGCGCCAGCGCGTGGCCATGGGGCGGGCGATGATCCGCCAGCCCGGCGTGTTCCTCTACGACGAGCCGCTGTCCAACCTGGATCTGGAATTGCGCGTTCGGCTGCGCCTGGAGATCGCGCGCATGCAGCGCGCCCTGCAGGCCACCGCCGTGTACGTGACGCACGACCAGACCGAGGCCATGACCCTGGCCGACCAGATCGTGGTCCTGCGCAAGGGCCGCATCGAGCAGGTGGGCGCGCCGCTGGAGCTGTACCGCGCGCCGGCCAACCTCTTCGTGGCGGGCTTCATCGGCACGCCGCGCATCAACCTCTTCCCGGTGCAGGGCATGCAGGCCAGCGGTAGCGGCGGCACGCGCCTTTCGCTGGGCGCGGACACGCACCTGGACGTGCCGCGCACCCTGCCCGCCGAGCTGCGCACCGTCGGCTTCCGCCCCGAGCAGGCGAGGCTGGGCGAGGCCGGACCGGGCCAGGTGCAGCTGGAGTTGCAGGGCTGCGAGACGCAGGCGGTGGAGCACCTGGGCGACCGCGCCTTCTGCTATTTGCGCTGCACGCTGGGCGAGCTGGTGGTGCTGTCGCCCAGCGCCGAGGCGCGCCTGTCGGGCACGCTGCGCCTGGCCATCGCCGCCGACGCGCTGCGCTACTTCGACAGCAGCGAGCAGGCGATCGGCTGAAGCCTCTTGCTCAGTCGGCGATCTTCAGCACCAGCTTGCCGAAGTTCTCACCGGTGAAGAGCTTGAGCAGCGCCTCGGGGAAAGCCGCCACGCCGCCTTCGACCACGTCCTCGCGGCTGCTCATGCGGCCTTCCTTCAGGTAGCCGGCCATCTCTGCGATGGCCACGTGGTAGCGGTCCGCATAGTCGAAGACCACCATGCCCTGCATGCGCGCGCGGTTGACCAGCAGGCTCAGGTAGTTCTTGGGGCCCTGCACCGGCGTGGTGTTGTTGTACTGGCTGATGGCGCCGCAGATGATGATGCGGGCACCGCGCGCCAGCTTGGCCAGCACCGCGTCGAGGATCTCGCCGCCCACGTTGTCGAAGTAGATGTCCACGCCCCTGGGGCAATGGGCCTTGAGGCCATCGCGCACCGCGGCCGGGCCGGCCTTGTAGTCGATGCAGGCATCGAAGCCCAGCTCCTTGACCACCCAGTCGCACTTGGCGGCGCCGCCGGCGATGCCGACCACGCGGCAGCCCTTGATCTTGGCCAGCTGGCCCACCGTCTGGCCCACGGCGCCGGCTGCGCCGGAGACCACCACGGTCTCGCCGCCCTTCGGCAGGCCGATGTCCATGAGGCCGAAGTAGGCGGTCATGCCGGGCATGCCCAGCACGTTGAGCCACTGGCCGATGGTGCCGGCGCGCAGGTCGATCTTCACGAGGCCAGTGCGCTTGATGTCGTCCTGCGCGACCAGGCAGTACTCCTGCACGCCCAGCGTGCCGTAAACGATGTCGCCCACGGCGAAGGCCGGGTTGCGCGAAGCGGCCACGCGGCCGACGCCGCCGGCGCGCATGACGGCGCCCAGTTCCACCGGCGGTATGTAGCTCTTGCCCTCGTTCATCCAGCCGCGCATGGCCGGGTCGAGCGAGAGCGAGAGGGTCTGCACCAGCACGCCGCCCTCGGCGGGTTCGCCGGCGGGCTCGGTGGTGAAGGACCAGTCTTCGCGCTTGGGGCTGCCTTCGGGCCGCCTGGCCAGGCGCACTTGGTGATTGGTGAGGGTGGCGGTGCTGCTGCTCATGCGATGTCTCCACGCGGACGGAAGGCCCGGGCGCGCATGGTATCCGGCGCATCGCCAGCCGGCGGTAGCGCAAGCGACAGCCGCACCCGCACCGACAGGCCCGGCTTCGCGTTGCGCAGCTCGAAGCTGCCGCCATGCGCCAGCGCCACCAGCTTGCACAGGTACATGCCCAGGCCGACGCCGCCAGTGGCGCGCTGGCGGGCGCTGTCGGTGCGGAAGAAGGGCTCGGCCAGGCGCTCGAGCTGGGCCTCGTCCACGCCGGGGCCGAAGTCGCGCACCTCGATCTCCACCGCGCCTTCGACGCGCCGCAGGGAGAGCAGCGGCGGGCGCAGCGCGCCTGCGGCCCTGCCGCCATGGCGCAGCGCGTTGTCCAGCAGGTTGCGCAGCAACAGGCGGATGCGGGTGCGGTCCAGCGACATCAGCGGCACGTCGGGCGCCAGGTCCAGCTCCAGCTCGTCCTCCTGCGGCAGTTCGGCCACCACGTCGTGCACCAGCACCGCCAGGTCGATGTGCTCGCGTGAGAGTGCCGCATGCGGGCTGGCCAGGCGCTCGCTCTCCAGCAGGTCGCTGATGAGGTCGCGCATCTCGCCCAGGTCGCGCAGCAGGGCCGCGCGCTCGGTCTCGCCCTCCGGCGTGGCGGGGAGCAACTCGGCGTTGAGGCGCGCACGCGTGAGCGGCGAGCGCAGCTCGTGGCTCAGCGCCAGCAGCAGCGCTCGCTTGGCGTCCAGCATGTCCTGGATATCGCGCGCCATGGTGTTGATGCGCTGTGCCAAGTCGCCCAGCTCGTCGTTGCGGCGAATGGGAATGGGCCGGTCGAAGTCGCCGCGGCCGAATCGCTGCGCGCCCGCGCCGATGTCGTCCAGCGGCCGCAGCAGGCGGCGCACCACCCCATAGGACACCAGCAGCAGAAGCAGCAGCACGCCCAGCGTGAACCAGACCACGCCCTGCGGACCGCGCTGCCAGGGCAGGCTGCCCAGGCCGAAGCTGATCTTGTGCCCGTCGGTGGTGCTGCGGCTGAACAGGTCGCCGGCGCGCGATTCGAAGCCCCGGCCGGCCATGCGGCCAGGATGCGATTCCCAGTTGACCACCGGGCCCTCGATGCGCACGGCCAGCGGCAGCCGCTGGGTCAGCGCCTGCGCGCGGCTGGGATCGGGCGGCGTGCCGATCTCGGCCGCCAGCCGGTCCACGTAGTCGGCGATGAGCGGCCGGCCGGCGTCGCGCCAGCCGCTGGAGACCATGCTGCGCATGCCGCCCATGAACACCGCGGTCATCACCAGCGCCAGCAGCACGAACATGGTCACCAGGCGAAGGCGTAGCGAATGCCGCCAGCGCCGGTGCGAATGATCCCAGC
Source organism: Variovorax sp. OV329 (assembly GCF_900114785.1). Classification (GTDB taxonomy): domain Bacteria; phylum Pseudomonadota; class Gammaproteobacteria; order Burkholderiales; family Burkholderiaceae_C; genus Variovorax. The sequence continues at coordinate 16,215 of NZ_FOUG01000012.1, read as the reverse complement.
GCTGCTGCCAGGCACGGCCGCGCCTGCGCCAGCTCGAGTCGGACCGGCTCCTCACGCGTTGCCGCTCTTTCCCACCGCCAGCGCGTAGCCGGCGTTGCGCAGGGTCTTGATGCAGTCCAGAGGCTCCAGCTTCCTGCGCAGGCGGCTGATGACGATGTCCACCGCGCGCGAGTACAGCTCGGCCTCGTGGCCGCGCAGGCGGTTGAGGATGTCGTCGCGGCCGAACACCTTGCCCGGCTCGCTGGCCAGCAGGGCCAGCAGCTCGAACTCGGTGCCGGTGAGCTCCACGCGCTCGCCCTGGCGGTGCACCTCGCGCTTGTCCAGGTCGATGGACAGGTCCTCGAAATCATGGCGAGAGGCCGACGTGCTCGCCGGCGCCGGCCTGGCCACGCGGTGCCGGCGCAGGATGGTCTGCAGCCGCGCGACGAGTTCGCGCGGCTCGAAGGGCTTGGGCAGGTAGTCGTCGGCACCCAGTTCCAGGCCCACCACGCGGTCCATGACCTCGCCGCGGGCGGTGAGCATGACGATGGGGATGTCGCTGGTCTTGCGGATCTCGCGGCACAGGGCGAAGCCGTCCATCTCGGGCAGCATCACGTCCAGGATCGCCGCGTCGTAGCCGCCCTGGCTCAGCTTGGCCAGGCCTTCGCTGGGGTGCGAGGCGCTGTCCAGCGCGAAGTCGAAGCGCGCGAAGTAGCTCGCCAGCGGCGCCGCCAGGTGCTCGTCGTCGTCGATCAGCAGGATGCGGGGCATGGCGCGATTGTCTGTCACGCCATTCCCCTTGCGCACGGGCTCACCACGGATCGACCGGCCCCAGTTGCCCCAGGTGCGTGTGGGCAAAGCCGCGCGCGTACTTCAGGCCGAAGCCCAGGGCCCGGTCCAGCCCGATGTGCGCCGCCCAGACCAGCGCGAGGTCGAAGGCCGGCGACAGGTCTGCCGCCAGGCCCACGGCCAGCAGGACCGCCGGCACCACCAGCGAATGCGTGGCGTTGTAGATCGCCGCGCCGGTGCGCGGCCCGGCCAAGTAGGCGAGCAACGCCAGGTCGGGCAGCAGGAAGGTCCAGGCGAAGAAGCTCCACTCGCCGCCGAAGCGGGCATAGGCGGCCATCGCGATCAGCAGCAGCGCCACGCCCTCCAGGCGAAGCAGAAGCCGCACGCCGCCGCCGGCTGCACCGGCCGGCTGGATCGCCGGACGGATGCGCGGCGCCACCACCGGCGTCGCCTCTACGCGCTCCACGGCGCCGAAGCCCGTGGCCTCAGCCATGGCGCGACCAGCCGCGGCCACGGCGGTCCATGAAGTCGCGCACCTTCTGCTGCTGGTCGGGCCGCAGGTTGTCGAAGAAATCGGCGGCGGCGGCAATGACCTCGGGGCTGCCGCTCTTCACGGCGGTGGTCTTCTCGTCGACCAGGCGCTGGGCGCCGGCCTGGTCGAGCTTGTTGCCGGCGAAGAGCTGGCGGAACTGTGCGCGCGGATCGCTGCCGGCGCGCATGGCCTCGCGCTGGGCCTGCAGCTTCTCGGCCAGCACGCCGAGCTTCTGCTTCTGCGCCGCATCGAGATCGAGCTTGCTGCCCACGCGCTCGACCATCTTGGCGCGGAACTCGGCCGGGTCGCCGTGCCAGTCGCGCTGGTGGGCGCAACCGCCCATGCTGGCGGCCACCAGGGCCAGGCCAGCCACACCGAAAAGAGAACGTTTGAACCAGGGTCGCATGGGAGTCTTCCTTCAGGAAACGGGTTGGGATGGGAAGACCCGATGCTGCGCGGCAGCGCCCGCGAAGTCCTTTCGCGGCGGTTTCGTCGTGTTTCGTTTTATGTCGGCCGGGGGGCCGACGCGGTCAGGGCTTGGCGCCGAGCATCGAGGCCGGATCCTCGGAGTTGACGACTTCCTGCGCCCACTCCTCGAGACGGCTGACGTCGGCGCGCAGCACCTCCTGCTTCACCGCGAGGATCTGCGAGGGATGCATGGAAAAGCTGCGCAGGCCCAGGCCCAGCAGCAGGCGGGTGAAGCTGGTGTCGCCGGCCATCTCGCCGCACACGCTCACCGCCTTGTTCTGGCGTCGGCACTCGGCAATGGTGTCGGCCACCAGGCGCAGCACGGCCGGGTGGCAGGGGTCATACAGGTGCGCCACCGACTCGTCGGCGCGGTCGATGGCCAGCGTGTACTGGATCAGGTCGTTGGTGCCGATCGAGAGGAAATCGAAGTGCTTGAGGAAGGTGCGCAGCGTGAGCGCGGCAGCCGGGATCTCGATCATGGCGCCCACCTTCATCACGCCGTAGGTCGCGCCGCGGTTGTCCAGTTCGGCGCGGGCGAAGTCCAGCAGCGAGAGGGTCTGGCGGATCTCGCTCGCGTGGGCCAGCATGGGGATCAGCAGGTGGATCTCGCCATGCACCGAGGCCCGCAGGATGGCGCGCAGCTGCGTGAGGAACATGGACGGATCGGCCAGGCTCCAGCGGATGGCGCGCAGGCCCAGGGCGGGATTGAGGTGCGAATCCTCGCGCTGCGACTTGCCGTCCAGTGGCTTGTCCGCGCCCACGTCGATGGTGCGGATGGTCACCGGCATGCCCTGCATGCCTTCCAGCGCGCGCTTGTAGGCCTGGTACTGCTCTTCCTCGTTGGGCAGCCGCGTCAGGTTCTGCTGCTCGCGGCCCATGAAGAGGAATTCGCTGCGGAACAGGCCCACGCCGACGGCGCCGGCCTTCATCGCACCCAGGGTGTCCTCGGGCATCTCGATGTTGGCCAGCAGGTCGATGCGCTGTCCGTCCAGCGTGACGGCGGGCTTGTGGCGCAGGCGGGAAAGCCGGTCACGTTCCAGGTCGCCCTGGCGCTGCTTGAAGCCGTACTCGGCCAGGATGATGGGCGAGGGATCGACGATGACCACGCCGCTGTCGCCGTCGATGATCACCCAGTCGTCCTGGCGCACCAGCTGGCTGGCAGTGCGCGCGCCCACCACGGCCGGAATGTCCATGCTGCGCGCCACGATGGCGGTGTGCGAGGTGCGCCCGCCCACGTCGGTGACGAAGCCGGCGAACACGCTCTTCTTGAACTGCAGCATGTCGGCCGGGGCGAGGTCGTGCGCGATCAGCACCAGGGGCGCGTCGATGCCATCGGCTGCCAGTGGATCGACCTCCTCGCCCGGCTTGGGCTTGGGCCGCGGCGGCGTGGGCGCCAGCACCGCGGCGCTGCCTTTCATCTGGTGCAGCATGCGCTCGACCACCTGCTCGAGGTCGGCCTTGCGCTCGCGCAGGTACTCGTCCTCCATCTCGTCGAACTGGCGGGCGATGATCTCCAGCTGCGTGGTGAGCGCCCACTCGGCGTTGTAGAGGCGCTCGCTGATCCAGTGCTTGACGCCCACGGTAAGGGCATCGTCCTGCAGCAGCATCAGGTGCACGTCGAGCAAGGCGGCCAGCTCGTGCGGCGCGTCGTTGGGGCCCATCTGCGCGACGCTGGCCTGCAGTCGATGCAGCTCGGCGGTGACGGCGTCGCGCGCGAAGCGCACACGGTCGATCTCGGTCTCGACTTCGTCCGGCTTGATGAAGTAGTGCGCCACGTCCAGGCGGCTGGACACCACCATGACCGCGCGCCCGATGGCAATGCCGCGGGCGACGGGGAGGCCGTGAATGGAAAGGGTCATGAGCGAAGCTCCGGCCACGCGCCGGGCCGCCCCAAGCGCGGCCAGCCCCCGTGGGGGGTGGCGTTACACGACGCGCAGCGGCGTGAAAAGCCTGGGGGCATCATTACTCGCCTTCGCCGAACTTGTCGTTGATGAGCGCGATGAGCGCGTCCATGGCCTGCTCCTCCTGCTCGCCGCTGGTTTCCACCTCGATCGTCACGCCCAGGCCCGCGGCCAGCATCATCACGCCCATGATGCTCTTGGCGTTCACGCGGCGGTCGCCGCGCGAGAGCCACACCTCGCAGGGAAAGCTGCCGGCCAGCTTGGTGAGCTTGGCCGACGCACGCGCATGAAGGCCGAGCTTATTGCTGATGGTCACGGATTTCTTGATCACTGTGCTTTCTTCTTGCTTGATTCTGGGGTGCGGCCACGGCCACCTGCATGACGCCGGAGGTTCCGCCGGCGATGGCGCGCTGCACCTGCGCGTCCAGCGGCTCGTGCCGATAGGTGACGGCGCGCAGCAGCATGGGCAGGTTGACGCCGGCCACCAGCCGCGAATGCGTGCCGTCGACCAGTTTCTGCGCCACGTTGCAGGGCGTGGCGCCGAACACGTCGGCCAGCACCAGCACCTTCGAGCGCGGTGAGCGGCCCAGCAGCTGGGCCAGCTGGATGCGCGCCGCGGCCAGTGTTTCCTCGGGCGAGACGTTGGGCTGCACGTCGATGCCGGCGATGTCCTGCTCGCAGTCCGGGAACACATGCAGCGCGCACTGGCGCAGCGCGTGTGCCAGGGGAGCGTGGGCGATCAGAAGAATGCTGTTCATGCGTTGCGGAACCGTGCCTGAGCGATTATGAGGCGCCGCCAAGGCGATGGTAGGGCCCACCCGGGTCGAATCCAGGCGTGCAACCCTGCCCAAGGTCAAGGAAGGCGCAGTCCCTCAAAGAACGTCTGGGCCGCGTCCGGCGCCGACGGCGTGCCCAGCACCGTGGCCTGGTACAGCGAAATCGCGCCGTTTCGTTGCGGGTGTGTAAACCACATCTGGCGCACTGGCTCCTGAGCCTGGACGCCATTGGCATCGAAACGCCAGGGGGTGGGCGCGGGGGCGGCATGAGTCACTTTGGCGGCGTGCTCCTCGATGCTGCCGCCGGCCCATTGGCGGCGGGACTGGCGCTGCCAGGCCGACAGCCAGCGCTCGGCCTGGGTCGAGTCCGTGGCGCTGGCCAGAGCCACGGCGAAAGTCGCGCCGCCGGCCTCGCAGCCGATCATGCTCACCGTCACCGACTTGCCGTCCAGCGGAATCTCGCGGCTGGCTCGATCGGGCTTGCAGGGGAGCAGGGCCACCAATTCGCCGTCGCCGCCGATCGGCACCTCGCGCCAGTTGAAGACCGGGCTGCAGGCGCCCAGCATGAAGGCGGCGGCAAGCGCGGTGAGCGCGGCGCGGCGGAGGGAGGCAGGACTCATGGGTCGGCCATTATGGTGGCCGCTTCAGCCGCCAGCAGGACCGGGCGGCGGGAACTAAAATCCTGCACAACCAATCGATTCCAGGCCCATGAAAAAGAACGTCATCGCCGCCGCTGCCCTTGCGCTCGCCCTGGCCGTCGGCGTGGGAGTGTACTTCAACACTGGCGTGTCAGCCGCGCCAGCCTCCACCTTCGTACTGCTCGACGGCAGCAGGAAGAGCACCGAGGATCTCAAGGGCAAGGTGACCCTGGTCAACTTCTGGGCCACCAGCTGCACCACCTGCGTGGCCGAGATGCCCAAGGTCATGGCCACCTACGAGAAGTACAAGGCGCAGGGCTACGACACCTTGGCTGTGGCCATGAGCTACGACCCGCCGGCCTACGTGGTGAACTTCGCCGAGACGCGCAAGCTGCCCTTCAAGGTGGCCATCGACAACACCGGCGCCGTGGCCAAGGCCTGGGGCGACGTACAGCTCACCCCCACCACCTACGTGGTGAACAAGCGCGGCGAGATCGTCAAGAGCTACGTGGGCGAACCGGATTTCGCCGAACTGCACAAGCTGATCGAGAAGCTGCTGGCCGAGGCCTGAATCTCGTCCGCAGATCGAAAGGGCGCCTCTTTGGGCGCCCTTTGCTTTTACCAGCGCCTATCTGCTTCTGAATGTGTCGTGACACGCCTTGCAGGTGTCGCCCGTCTGCGCGACCTGCGCCTTGATCGCGTCCAGGTTCCCACCCTTGGCCGCGGAGGCGAGCTTCTCGGTCTCCGCCTGCAGCTTGTCGCTCAGTTCCTTGAACTTGGCCTGTTCCTTCCAGATCTCGGGCTTGGCCTTGCCGCCCTCGGTGCCCGGAGCGAAGCCCGCCCAGGGCAGCTTGGAGATGGTGGCCACCAGGTCCGCATTCGCCTGTGCGGCTGCAGCGTCGAAGGGCACGCGTCCGTTGGCCATCGCGGCGATCCGGCCGAAGTGCTGGCTTTGCAGGAACATCGCGCTCTGGCGGTAGTGGATCGCGTCTTCGGTCTTGGCGAACTGGGCGCTTGCCGGCAGCGCGGCGAAGGTGCCGGCCGCTGCCAGCACGAGGGAAGCAAGTCGAATGGTCATCGTGGGATTCCTTCTTCTTGGCGTGAGGCGCCGCACCCGGCCCCGGGGCAGGTCGCCGGGCGAGTGTAGGGGCGGGTTCGCCGATGCGCATAGAAACAATCCCGAGACGCCGTCGGGCCGGGCTTTGCTAATCTGTGCCTCCGTCCATTCGCGCGGCCCCAGCACGGCGGCCGCCTGCTTGATGCCCAAGCCTTTCGCCTTGTCCACCGGCTTTGCCGAACTCGACGCCGGCGCCGCCTTGCGTGTGCGCGTCTGGGACCTGCCGACTCGGGTCTTTCACTGGGCACTGGCCTTGGCGGTCGTCGGGCAGATCACGACCGGGCTCCTGGGCATCATGGAGTGGCACTTCCGCATCGGCTACCTGGTGCTTTCGCTCCTGCTGTTCCGGCTGCTGTGGGGATTCGTCGGCGGCCACTGGTCGCGATTCGCGAGTTTCCTGCATTCGCCTGCCACGCTCAGGGCCTACCTGCGTGGCGAGGCGCACCCGGACCTGCGCGTGGGGCACACACCGCTGGGCGCGCTGTCGGTATTCGCCATGCTGGCCTTCCTGGTGGCGCAGGTGGCCACCGGCCTGGTGTCGGACGACGAGGTGTCCGCTTCCGGCCCCCTCACCCGCTTCGTCTCCAGCGCCACGGTGAGCCTGGCCAGCAAATGGCATGGCGCCATCGGCGCCTGGGTCATCCTGGCGCTGGTGGTGCTGCATGTGGTGGCCATCGTGTTCTACGTGGCGGTGCGCCGCCAGCACCTGGTCCGGCCCATGGTGTCGGGCGACAAGTTCCTCGAGCACGAAGCGCGGCCCAGCCGCGACGGCGCGGGCGCGCGTTTGCTGGCGCTGATCATCTTTGCCCTCTGTGCAGCCTTTGCCTACTGGATCTCGAGCTTGCGCGTATGAGCTTCACCGCTTCCCGACCTCTGCCCCTGATGAACACGCCTGACGTGGTGATCGTGACGGCCCTGGAGCCGCACGAGATCGACGCCACGCGCGCGATCTTCCGCGAGTACGCCGATTCGCTGAACGTCGACCTGGACTTCCAGAACTTCGACGAGGAACTGGCCTTGCTGCCCGGCGACTATGCCGAGCCGCGCGGCGCGCTGCTGCTGGCGCTGATCGATGCCGAGCCCGGCACGGCACCCGGGGGCGCGGGCCAGGTGCAGCGTGGCGACGGCCGGCGCGCCCACGTCGCCGCCTGCTGCGCCCTGCGGCCGCTGGACGCGGCCGACTACCCCAACGCGGCCGAGATGAAGCGCCTGTATGTGCGCCCGGCCTTCCGCGGCATGGGGCTGGGCCGGCAACTGACCGAGGCCATCCTAGATGCCGCCCGAAGCGCTGGATACGCTTGCGTGCTGCTCGACACCCTGGACGACATGGAGGCAGCCCGAACCCTCTACGAAGACCTGGGCTTCGAGGAAGTGCCTCCTTACTATCACAACCCGATTGCAGGCTCGCACTACCTCAAGGTCGAGCTCTGAGAGCGAAGAAAAAGGGCCGCGATCGCGGCCCTTTCATCTTGTGGCCTTTCAGCCCTTGGCTTGCTTGAGCAGCGTGTCGGCGTCGCTCACCTCGAACTTGCCGGGCGCTTCCACGTTCAGCGAAGCCACCTTGCCGTCCTTGACCAGCATCGAGTAGCGGTTGCTGCGCAGGCCCATGCCGCGCGAGCTCAGGTCCAGCGTGAGGCCGGTGGCCTTGGCGAAGTCGCCGCTGCCGTCGGCCAGCATGCGGACCTTGGTGCCGGTCTTCTGCTCGCGCGCCCAGGCACCCATCACGAAGGCGTCGTTCACGCTCACGCACCAGATCTCGTCCACGCCGGCACCCTTGAAGTCGTCGAAGTGCTGCACATAGCCCGGCACGTGCTTGGCCGAGCAGGTGGGCGTGAAGGCACCGGGCAGCGCGAACAGCGCGATGGTCTTGCCGGCCGAGGCCTTGGCGACGTCCACCGGGTTCGGGCCGATGCTGCAGCCTTCGCCCTCGACTTCCGAATACTCTTGCAGCGTGGTGTGGGGAATGGTGTCGCCGACCTTGATCATTGAGTTGCTCCAGGATGAGAAAAAAGAAAAACGGCCCAACATTGTGGGCCGTTTTTGCGTGGACCGTCGGACGGCCCCGGAGTTGCTGTGCCTTAGATGGCAGCAGCCTTCTCCACCAGGCGGGTGACCACCCAGTTCTTGGTCTTCGAGATCGGACGCGATTCGGTGATCTCGATGACGTCGCCCATCTTGTACTCGCCCTTTTCGTCATGGGCGTGGTACTTGCTGGTCTTGGCCACGATCTTGCCGTAGAGCTCGTGCTTCACACGACGCTCGACCAGCACGGTCACGGTCTTGGCGCGCTTGTCGCTGACGACCTTGCCGATCAGGGTGCGCTTGAGGGATTTTTTAGCTTCCGTCATGTTCACTCCTTACTTGGCGGGTTGCTCTTGCTTCTGAGCAAGAATGGTCTTGGCGCGAGCGATGTCGCGACGGGTCACGCGCAGCTGCGAAAGGTTCGACAGCTGTTGCGTGGCCTTCTGCATGCGCAGGCCGAAATGGGCCTTCTGCAGGTCCTTGATTTCGGTTTGCAGGCCGGCGACGTCCTTGTCGCGCAGCGCAGCTGCCTTGCTCACCTTGGCCGGAGCGGCGGCCTTCTTTTTGCGGGTTGCCATGTTCGTGTCCTCCTGAATCAGGCGCCGAGCTGGCGTGCAACGAAGGTGGTGCGCAGCGGCAGCTTGGCGGCTGCCAGGCGGAACGCTTCGCGTGCGAGTTCCTCGGGCACACCGACGATCTCGTAGATCACCTTGCCCGGCTGGATCTCAGCCACGTAGTACTCGGGGTTGCCCTTGCCGTTACCCATCCGCACTTCTGCGGGCTTGGTGGAGATCGGCTTGTCGGGGAACACACGAATCCAGATGCGGCCACCGCGCTTGACGTGGCGCGAGATGGCACGGCGGGCGGCTTCGATCTGGCGCGCCGTGAGGCGGCCGCGGTCGATGGACTTCAGGCCGAAGTCACCGAAGGAGACGGCATTACCGCGCGTTGCCACGCCGGTGTTGCGACCCTTCTGTTCCTTACGGTATTTTCTGCGTGCAGGTTGCAGCATGTTGATTACTCCGTAGTTCTAAGTCCGATTACTCGGACTTGGCACCGTCCGCTGCTGCAGCGGGCGCGGCTTTGCGGACGCGCTTAACGGCGGGTTTCGAGTCTGCACCGGTGGCTTCGGCAGGCTTGTCGCTGCCATCGGCCGGAGCGGTGTTGCCACCGATCGGGCCGCGGGCACCAGCGCGCGGACCACGGCGGTCCGAACCGGGACGGTCGCCACCAGGACGGCCATCGCGGCGCGGGCCACGCGGGCGGCGCTCTTCTTCGGGACGCGGGGTCTCGACGGCGGGCAGGTCGTTGCGGCCCAGCGTGTCGCCCTTGTAGACCCACACCTTGACGCCGATCACACCGTAGGTGGTCTTGGCTTCCGAGGTGCCGTAGTCGATGTCGGCGCGCAGGGTGTGAAGCGGCACGCGGCCTTCGCGGTACCACTCGGTACGTGCGATTTCGATGCCGTTCAGGCGGCCGGCGGACATGATCTTGATGCCCTGGGCGCCCAGGCGCATCGCGTTCTGCATGGCGCGCTTCATGGCGCGGCGGAACATGATGCGCTTCTCGAGCTGCTGCGTGATCGAGTCGGCGATCAGCTGAGCATCGATTTCGGGCTTGCGCACTTCTTCGATGTTCACGGCCACCGGCACGCCCAGCTGCTTGCCGAGTTCGCGCTTGAGGTTCTCGATGTCCTCGCCCTTCTTGCCGATCACGACGCCCGGACGTGCCGAGTAGATCGTGATGCGGGCGTTCTTGGCGGGGCGCTCGATCAGCACGCGCGAAACCGACGCGTTCTTGAGCTTCTTCTTCAGGTACTCGCGCACCTTGATGTCTTCAGCCAGCATGCCGGCGAAGTCACGGTCGTTGGCGTACCAGCGGCTGGACCAGTTGCGGCTCACCGAAAGGCGGAAGCCGGTCGGATGGATTTTTTGTCCCATAGTCTTCCGGACCTACTTAGTTGCCAACCGTCACGTACACATGGCACGTGGGCTTGCTGATGCGATTGCCGCGACCCTTGGCGCGCGCGGTGAAGCGCTTGAGCGTGGCGCCTTGCTCGACGTAGATGGTCTTGACCTTCAGCTCGTCGATGTCGGCACCGTCGTTGTGCTCGGCGTTGGCGATGGCCGACTCGAGCACCTTCTTGATGATCACAGCGGCCTTCTTCTGCGTGAATTGCAGGGTGTTGAGCGCTTGATCGACCTTCTTGCCGCGGATCAGGTCCGCGACCAGACGGCCCTTGTCGACCGACAGGCGGACACCGCGGAGGACTGCACGTGTTTCAGACATGGTCGTTCCTTACTTCTTCTGGACTTTCTTGTCCGCGGGGTGCCCCTTGAACGTGCGCGTGAGCGCAAATTCGCCGAGCTTGTGGCCGACCATCTGATCGGTGATGTACACGGGCACGTGTTGCTTGCCGTTGTGCACAGCGATGGTCAGGCCGATGAACTCGGGCAGAACCATCGAGCGGCGCGACCAGGTCTTGATCGGCTTCTTGTCCTTGTTGGTCACGGCCTTGTCGGCCTTGGCCAACAGGTGGTGATCGACGAACGGACCCTTTTTGAGAGAGCGAGTCATGAACGTGTCCCTTACTTCTTGCGACGCGACACGATGAAGACTTGCGTGCGCTTGTTGTTGCGGGTGCGGTAGCCCTTGGTGAGGTTGCCCCACGGGTCGACCGGGTGGCGACCTTCACCGGTCTTGCCTTCACCACCACCGTGCGGGTGGTCAACCGGGTTCATCACCACGCCGCGCACGGTCGGGCGAATGCCCATGTGGCGCTTCACACCGGCCTTGCCGAGCTGGCGCAGGCTGTGTTCTTCGTTGGCGACTTCACCGATCGTGGCACGGCACTCGATGTGGATCTTGCGGACTTCACCCGAGCGCATGCGAACCTGTGCGTACACGCCTTCGCGTGCCAGCAGGGTTGCCGAGGTACCAGCCGAGCGGGCGATCTGCGCGCCCTTGCCGGGCTGCAGCTCGATGCAATGGATGGTCGAGCCCACGGGGATGTTGCGGATCGGCAGGGTGTTGCCGGCGCGGATCGGCGCTTCGGAACCGCTCAGCAGCGTTGCGCCTGCTTCCAGGCCGCGCGGAGCGATGATGTAGCGGCGCTCGCCGTCGGCGTAGCACACCAGCGCGATGTGCGCCGTGCGGTTCGGGTCGTACTCGATGCGTTCGACCTTGGCCGGGATGCCGTCCTTGTTGCGCACGAAGTCGACAACACGGTAGTGGTGCTTGTGACCACCGCCCTTGTGACGGGTGGTGATGTGGCCGTTGTTGTTGCGGCCGGCCTTCTGGAACTGGGGTTCCAGCAGGGGAGCATACGCTTCACCCTTGTGCAGGTGATCGCGCGAGATCTTCACCGCGCCGCGTTGGCCCGGCGAAGTGGGTTTCATCTTGATGACGGCCATGATTTAAGCGCCCTCTCCGACGAGGTTGAGCTCCTGACCCTGCTTGAGCGTGACGTAGGCCTTGCGAACGTTGTCGCGGCGGCCGACGGACTTGCCGAAGCGCTTGGTCTTGCCCTTGATGTTGGCGACGGACACGCCCTTGACCTCGACCTTGAACATCAGTTCAACAGCGGCCTTGATCTCCGGCTTGGTGGCGTCCTGCAGCACCTTGAAAGTGACGGCATTCGACTTCTCGCCGACCATCGTGGCCTTTTCGGACACGATCGGGGCGACCAGGACCTGCATCAGGCGGCCTTCGTCGAACGTACGTTGTGCGGGGGTGGGGTTCACGCGGCTCATGCGAACATCTCCTTGAGCTTTTCGACCGCACCCTTGGTCACCAGCACCTTCTTGTAGTGCACCAGCGACACGGGGTCGGCGTAACGCGGCTCGACCACCAGCACGTTCACGAGGTTGCGCGAGGCCAGGTACAGGTTCTCGTCGACTTCCTCGGCGATCACGAGCACGGACTCGAGATTCATCGCCTTGAACTTGGCTGCCAGCGGCTTGGTCTTGGGCGAGTCGACCTTGATCGAATCGACCACGGCCAGGCGGCCTTCACGGGCGAGCTGCGAGAAGATGGACGCCATGCCGGCGCGGTACATCTTCTTGTTGATCTTCTGGGTGAAGTTTTCTTCCGGGCTGTTCGGGAAGATGCGACCGCCCCCGCGCCACAGCGGCGAGGAAGTCATACCGGCACGGGCGCGGCCCGTTCCCTTTTGCTTGAAAGGCTTCTTGGTCGAGTGCTTGACCTGCTCGCGGTCCTTCTGGGCACGGGTGCCCTGGCGCGCGTTGGCCTGGTAGGCGACGACGATCTGGTGAACCAGGTCTTCGTTGTAGTCACGACCGAAAACGGTCTCGGGGGCGTCGAATTTGGACGCGGCCTGACCTTGTTCGTTCAGGAGTTCGAGTTCCATTACTTCGCTCCTTCTGCGGACGCCTTGGCCTTGATGGCCGGACGGACGGTCACGAAACCGCCCTTGGCGCCGGGGATCGCACCCTTGATCAGCAGCAGCTGACGGGCTTCGTCGATCCGGATGACGTCCAGGTTCTGGGTGGTGATGGTTTCATCGCCCATGTGGCCGGTCATCTTCTTGCCCGGGAACACGCGGCCCGGATCCTGCGCCATCGAGATCGAGCCCGGCACGTTGTGCGAACGGCTGTTACCGTGCGACGCGCGCTGCGACTTGAAGTTGTGACGCTTGATGGTGCCTGCGAAGCCCTTGCCGATCGAGGTGCCTTGCACGTCGACCTTCTGGCCGACCGCGAACACGCTGCTCACGGCGATGGCGCCGCCAGCCTTGTGCTGGGCAGCCGCATCGGCGGTGATACGGAATTCGCGGACGATTTCACCGGCTTCCACACCCGCCTTGGCGAGGTGGCCGGCTTGCGGCTTGGTCACGCGCGAAGCTTTGCGCGAACCGAACGTCACTTGCAGGGCGACGTAGCCATCGGTCTCTTGGGTTTTGATCTGGGTCACGCGGTTGTTGGACACATCCACCACCGTGACAGGAACTGCGTCCCCGTCATCGGTGAAGAGACGCATCATCCCCACCTTGCGGCCCAGCAACCCCAGGGAGTTGCTCAGACTCATTGCTTTTTCTCCAAAACTCTCACCGCTGCCACTTCAATTGGCGACAGCGTTTGCCCGGGTCAGGGGACTGCGAGAGAAGGTTGATAAATGCTCTGCTACGGCCGCTCCCTCACGAGGAGGAAGAAACGGCAATACGCCCACTCAGGGCGCAAAAAAGGCAGAGCCGGCAATTATAGACCGGACAAGGGATTTCCCGCAAGTGCGGGTACCGCACTCAAGATGGCCGGCGCCCTACTTCACCGGCATCGAGAGGATCTTGTCCCCGTCTGGCGCTTCCTTCAGCTTCCCGGCCGAGCCCTTGGTGCTCGCGGCGCCGACCGCGCCGGTCTGGATGGGAATGGAGGTGGAACTGGTGGCGCCACGCTGGGTGGTGAAGACATTCAGGTAGGCCAGGCCCTCCTGCTGCGGCACCACCGTGACGCTGATCCTGGTGATTTCTCCGGGCGATATGCCGCCGGGGATCCCGGATGCGTCCAGTTGGAGGCCCGGGTCCGCCGTCAGCTGGAGGGTGGCTCCCGCCGGATCGCGTACGCGGGCGAGGACGATGTCGATGCGGGTGGGCTGGCCGACGGCCGGCGTGCCCAGCACCTTGTAGCGGACGCGCACGCCCGATCCGTTGGGCTTCTGCGCCGCGGTGGCAAAGCCGTCGTCTGCCGTGGCCGCGGGCTTCGTGCCGCCCGAGGCGTTGGCTGCAAGGGGTGCGCCCGCAGCCAGCGCCAACAGGGCGAGGGCCAGGATGCTTCGTTGGCTTGAGGTCATGGGCAGCGGCTCAATTGATCGAAACGTCGAGACAGGTGTTGGACGAGGTGTTGTTGGCGTCGTTCACTGCCAGCACCACTTCGCCGGCGGGCAGGCCCACGCTGGCCACTTCGCTGGTCCCCACGCCTTCACTCGCGGCCAGGCGGTTCCCGGCGAACACATAGAAGTCGGGGTCGGAGCCAGGAGGCCCCGACACGCTGATCTGATGGCTGCCGGCATTGGGAACGGTCACGCGCAGGAACGAGAAGCTGCCGAGCTTGTTGCCTTCGCCGTCAGGGTCGTTCTGGTTGGTGACGCAGACGGTCGCCGACGGGCCGGTCATCAGGTGGTAGAGGGGCAGGGAGAGCGGGGTAGCGCCATTGTTGCCCTCCAGTGCGCCCCAAGGATCGAACGCCCCGCTGATCGCCTGACCGACGAGCAGCGACGACAGGTCGCCCTGGTGCTGGGGCTGTGCGCCCGCGTAGGCCGCGGCAAAGGCATGGATCGTGGTCAGGGCAGGTGTGCTCCGCAGCCCGCCGGTCATCGCCGCATGGATGCCGCCGTATCCGAAGCGGTTGTTGAGGTTCCACAGGATCGACTGGACCGAGGCCTCGCGGTACCAGCCGGCTCGTCCGGAGGGCGTTGCGGCCAGGTCCATGTTCACACCCGCACCCTGCCCCGGCCCTTGCGAGTCGGTGTAGTTCTGCCGGGCCAGCGCGATGCCGGACCAGGCGTTGCCCCAGCCTTCGGAGAAGGCCAGGCGCTGGTCGATCAGTTCGTCCAGGTCGTGCGAGCCACCGGGCGAGTCGTCGCGGCTGAAGGCGTTCTGGTAGTAGTGGCCCCACTCGTGGGCAATGACCGAGGCATCGAACTCGTCGGTGTCCACGCCTTCCGCTCCGAGCACGTAGATCACCGCACCCGAGGTGCTGGCAACGAAGGAGGTGGTGCCGATCTGCCCGAGCGAGACCTGCCCGCGGGCCGGCACGTTTCGAGGGCTCCAGTACAGGCGCAGCGACGGGAACGACGTCGAGGGCGCCACCGACAGCACCTTGTTCATGGCGGTGTAGACGGTGTCGAGGATGGCGAAGGGCCCGGCCACGCGCGCACCGCTGTAGCCGGAGCCGTCCCAGCCGGAAGGCGCGTGCAGGTCGCGGGTCGTGTTGCCGCTGGGCGCAAACGATGGTGACTCCATGGAGTACAGCGCATTGCCCTGCGTGTTGTCGCGTACGGCGACATCCCAGCTCGCGCCTCTCGCGGCGCTGCGCGCCAACTGCGCGCGAACGCGAACGGTGACCAGCGCCTGGCCGGGCATTTGCACCGAGTAGTTGCCGTTGTCGTCGGTCTCGGTGCTTGCCAGCACTGCGCCGCTGGAGGCATCGACAATGTCCACCCCTGCGCCGCGCACCGGCTTGGAAACGATGGCGTTGTAGGCCAAGCCTCCATTTACATTGGGAACGTCGTCGTAGCTCACCGTGCCGCTCACCGACCCGGCGGGCCCGGGCGAACCGCCTCCGCCGCCGCCACCGCAGCCCCCGAGGCCGACGACGACCACGAGCGCGCACAGGCGAGCCATGCGTCGCACATTCATGTAGTACTTCCCTTCGATGCTTCAAACACCTTGCGGTGACAGGTCCATTGAGGATGCCACATTTGAGCGCCAAAGAAAAAGCCCGTTCGCATTACTGCGACCGGGCTTTGCGAGCACAAGTAAAAGTGCTTACTGAAGTTTGATTTCCACGTCGACGCCGGCCGGCAGGTCGAGCTTCATCAGCGCGTCCACGGTCTTGTCGGTGGGATCAACGATGTCCATCAGGCGCTGGTGCGTGCGGATCTCGAACTGGTCGCGGCTGGACTTGTTGACGTGCGGCGAACGCAGGATGTCGAAACGACGCATGCGGGTCGGCAGGGGCACAGGGCCCTTGACGATGGCGCCGGTGCGCTTGGCGGTGTCCACGATCTCGGCAGCCGACTGGTCGATCAGCTTGTAGTCGAAGGCCTTGAGGCGGATGCGGATCTTTTGCTTGGTAGCCATGATGCTTTCGTTCCTCTCGTTCGATTACTCGAGGATCTTGGCAACCACGCCCGAACCCACGGTACGGCCGCCTTCGCGGATAGCGAAGCGCAGGCCTTCTTCCATGGCGATCGGGGCGATCAGCTTGACCGTGATCGACACGTTGTCGCCCGGCATGACCATTTCCTTGTCCTTGGG
>NZ_FOUG01000021.1 GCF_900114785.1 Variovorax sp. OV329 | reverse complement strand
TCGGGAGCCGCGTCGATCTGGTCGTAGGCCTTGGCTTCGCCGCCGAACTTGGCCGACAGCACCGTGGCGATGGCCGCCGTCAGCGTGGTCTTGCCATGGTCGACGTGACCGATCGTGCCCACGTTCACGTGGGGCTTGGTGCGCTCAAACTTACCTTTTGCCATTTTCAATCCTTGAAAGAGCAGGCCCGTGTGTTGGTTTTACGTCTGCATCCCGTTGCTTCTTCCTTCGCCACGGGCAACGAAGGGCACGAAATCGCAGACAGAACTGGGTCGGAACAAGAGCGGCGCGGCCGCCCTCGTCCCTGGGGCACACGCTTACTTGGCGCGTGCGGCGACGATGGCTTCGGCAACGTTGCGCGGGGCTTCCGCGTACTGCTTGAATTCCATCGTGTAGGTGGCGCGGCCTTGCGACATCGAGCGCAGGGTGGTCGAGTAGCCGAACATTTCCGACAGCGGGACTTCGGCCTTGATGGCCTTGCCGCCACCGACCATGTCGTCCATGCCCTGCACCATGCCGCGGCGGGACGACAGGTCGCCCATCACGTTGCCGGCGTAGTCTTCAGGCGTCTCGACTTCCACGGCCATCATCGGCTCCAGGATCACGGGGCTGGCCTTGCGGGCGCCTTCCTTGAAACCGAAGATGGCAGCCATCTTGAAGGCCATTTCGTTCGAGTCCACGTCGTGGTACGAACCGAAGTGCAGCGTGACCTTGACGTCCACGACCGGGTAGCCGGCCAGCACGCCTTGCGTCAGCGCCTCGACCACGCCCTTTTCCACCGCGGGGATGTATTCGCGAGGAACCACACCGCCCTTGATGGCGTCGACGAACTCGAAGCCCTTGCCGGCTTCCTGGGGTTCGATCTTCAGGACCACGTGGCCGTACTGGCCCTTGCCGCCCGACTGGCGAACGAACTTGCCTTCGGCTTCTTCGACGGTCTTGCGGATCGTTTCGCGGTAGGCCACTTGCGGCTTGCCCACGTTGGCTTCCACGCCGAACTCGCGCTTCATGCGGTCCACGATGATTTCGAGGTGCAGTTCGCCCATGCCCGAAATGATGGTCTGGCCCGATTCCTCGTCGGTCTTGACGCGGAACGAGGGGTCTTCCTGCGCCAGACGCTGCAGGGCGATGCCCATCTTTTCCTGGTCGGCCTTGGTCTTGGGCTCGACGGCCTGCGAGATCACCGACTCGGGGAACACCATGCGCTCGAGCGTGACGATGGCATCCGGATCGCACAGGGTTTCGCCCGTGGTCACTTCCTTCAGGCCCACGCACGCGGCGATGTCGCCGGCGCGGATTTCGCTGACTTCTTCGCGGTTGTTGGCGTGCATCTGCACGATACGGCCGATGCGCTCCTTCTTGCCGCGCACCGGGTTGTAGACGCTGTCACCCTTGGACAGCACGCCCGAGTACACGCGCACGAAGGTCAGCTGGCCCACGAACGGGTCGGTCATCAGCTTGAAGGCCAGGGCCGAGAACTTCTCGCCGTCGTCGGCCTTGCGCACCACGGGTGCTTCGTCTTCGTCGGTGCCGGCCACCGGGGGAATGTCGGTCGGCGCGGGCATGTATTCGATGACCGCGTCGAGCATGGCCTGCACGCCCTTGTTCTTGAAGGCCGAGCCGCACAGCATCGGCTGGATTTCGCCGGCGATGGTGCGCTGGCGGATGGCCGCCTTGATCTCTTCCTCGGACAGCTTCTCGCCTTCGAGGTACTTGTTCATCAGCTCTTCGCTGGCTTCGGCAGCGGCTTCCACGAGCTTCTCGTGGTATTCGTTGCAGACGTCGACCAGGTCGGCCGGGATCTCACCGTAGGTGAAGGTCACGCCCTTGTCCTCGTCCCAGATGATGGCCTTCATCTTCACGAGGTCGACGATGCCCTGGAACTTGTCTTCGGCGCCGATCGGGATCTGGATCACGACCGGGTTGGCCTTCAGGCGGTCGATCATCATCTGGCGAACGCGCAGGAAGTTGGCGCCGGTGCGGTCCATCTTGTTGACGAACGCCAGACGCGGCACCTTGTACTTGTTGGCCTGGCGCCAGACGGTTTCCGACTGGGGCTGCACGCCGCCGACGGCGTCATAGACCATGACGGCGCCGTCGAGCACGCGCATCGAGCGCTCGACTTCGATGGTGAAGTCCACGTGCCCGGGGGTGTCGATGATGTTGATGCGGTGCTCGGGGAAGTTCTGCGCCATGCCCTTCCAGAAGCAGGTGGTGGCAGCCGAGGTGATCGTGATGCCGCGCTCTTGTTCCTGCTCCATCCAGTCCATCGTGGCGGCACCGTCGTGCACTTCGCCGATCTTGTGGTTCACGCCGGTGTAGAACAGGATGCGCTCGGTCGTCGTGGTTTTGCCGGCGTCGATGTGCGCCGAGATACCGATGTTGCGGTAGCGCTCGATGGGGGTCTTGCGGGACATGAAAATTACTCCGTTAACGGATGAAAGCCCGCCCACCACACGGTGGGTCGGGCTTCCAGCCAGTACTTGAAAAGGGCGCTAGAAAAGGGCCAGCTTCTTAGAAGCGGAAGTGGCTGAAGGCCTTGTTGGCCTCTGCCATGCGATGCACTTCATCGCGCTTCTTCATCGCGCCGCCACGGCCTTCCGTGGCTTCCATCAGTTCGTTGGCCAGACGCAGGGCCATCGACTTCTCGCCACGCTTGCGGGCGGCTTCCTTGATCCAGCGCATCGACAGGGCCAGGCGACGGACCGGGCGCACTTCGACGGGCACCTGGTAGTTCGCGCCACCGACGCGGCGGGACTTCACTTCCACCATCGGCTTGACGTTGTTGATGGCCATGGTGAAGGCTTCCACGGGATCCTTGCCCGGGTTCTTCGACTCGATGAACTCGAGCGCACCGTAGATGATGCGTTCGGCCACAGCCTTCTTGCCGCCTTCCATGATCACGTTCATGAATTTGGACAGCTCGACATTGCCGAACTTCGGGTCCGGCAGGATTTCACGTTTGGGAACTTCGCGACGACGTGGCATTTTCTTAACCTCTTTGCTTCAGTTGGCATCGTTTCCGACACCGCGAGAGCCAAGCGAGACTCTCACTTACTCGACCCGACATTGGGTCACTTCGTTCGATTCGCCGGCCAGGCGAGCGAACACCGTTGAACAGACTCGAAGACCTTAGGCCTTCTTCGGACGCTTCGCGCCGTACTTGGAACGCGACTGCTTGCGATCCTTCACGCCTTGCAGGTCCAGCGAACCGCGGACGATGTGGTAGCGCACACCGGGCAAGTCCTTGACACGACCGCCGCGAACCAGCACGACGCTGTGTTCCTGCAGGTTGTGGCCTTCGCCGCCGATGTAGGAGATGACTTCGAAACCGTTGGTCAGGCGCACCTTGGCAACCTTGCGCAGAGCGGAATTCGGCTTCTTGGGGGTCGTGGTGTAGACCCGGGTGCAGACACCGCGACGCTGCGGCGAGTTCTGCATGGCAGGGCTCTTCGAATTCGTCTTTTCGACTTCGCGGCCCTGACGCACCAGTTGATTGATGGTAGGCATGTAAAAAATAATCCCAAAAAGTCGCCCGGTTGACCCAGCCTTCGTGACCCCAGTTGCCTGGGAAGGCTGGCAGACGACAAGAACGTGAAACCCTTCGGAAAATTCCGAAAAGCCCTCGATTATAGCGACCGGCGTGTTTCAGGGCAATGGAAACCCTAAGTCTGCGCTCAAGCGCCAATGCGCCCGGGTCAAAGCCAGCCCCGCACCGCGGAACTGGCTTTGCCAGGCCGCAGGTGGGGTCCCCTCCTCGGGAGGTGGCGAACTACACGCAGCGAAGCGAAGTGAGAAGCCGGGAGGCTCTATTACTTGATCCAGAGACGAACCGAATCCCAGGTGCGGCCCAGCACCCCCGCCTGCTCCACCGGCGCCAGTGCCACCAGCGGCAGTTCGGTGACCACCTGGTCGCCGAGCAGCACCTTCAGCGAGCCGACGCCCTGGTTCCTGGTGAACGGCGCCACTAGCGGATCCGGACGCGCGACCTGGGTGGCGACCTTGCTGGCCGTGCCGCTGGGCACCGCCACCACGATCGGCTCGACGCGGCCGAGCTTCAACTCGTTGGTCGTGCCCTTCCAGACGCGCGGCGTGGCCACCGGCTGGCCGGCGTCGAACAGACGCACGGCGTCATAGGCGGTATAGCCCCAGTTCAGGAGCTTCTGGGTCTCGTTGGCGCGGGCGGTCTCGCCGTTGGTGCCCAGCACGACAGACAGCAACCGGCGCCCGCCCTTCAGATTCGGGAAGTCGCGCCTGGCGGTGGCGACCATGCCGTAGCCGCCCGCGTCGGTGTGCCCGGTCATCAGGCCGTCCACGGTCGGGTCGCGGAACAACAGCGCGTTGCGGTTGGTGTCGTTGGTCGACGGCGTGCCCGGGTAGCGGTACTTCTTGATCGCATAGAAGTGCAACTCTTCCGGGAAGTCGCGGATCAGCCGCGTGGCCAGGATGCCCAGGTCGCGCGCGGTGGTGGTGTGACCGGGGGCCGACAGCCCGCCTGCGTTCTTGTAGGTCGTGTTCCTCATGCCCAGGGCCTTGGCCTGGTCGTTCATCATCTGGACGAAGCGCTCCTCGCTGCCGGCCACGCCTTCGGCCAGCGCCAGGGTGGCGTCGTTGCCCGACTGAACGACCATGCCCTTGATGAGATCCTCGACCGGTACCTGCATCTTCGGCTCGATGAACATGCGCGAGCCCGGCATCTTCGAGGCGCGCTCGCTCACCGGCAGGGTCTGGCTCAGGGTGATCTTCCGGGCCTTGATCGCGTCGAACACGATGTAGGCCGCCATCAGCTTGGTCAGCGAAGCCGGCTCGACCGGCAGGTCGACGTCCTTCTGCGCCAGCGTCTGGTTGGCCGTGACATCGAGCAGCAGATAGCTGCGGGCCGCGATTTCGGGTGGCACGGGGGCCTGTGCCTGCGCCGCCGCAAGGTAGAAAGGAGCGACAGCGGCCAGCACCAGCGCACGAAGCGCTTTCGAGAAACGGGTCATGGAGACGGGAGCGGGGGGATCTTCAGGAAGCGGGACGCTCGCCGGCGCGCAGATGGCGGCTGACGAGGTTTTTCAGGAGCGGCAATTGTCCGTGAAAGAAATGGCCGCCCCCGGGGACGACTGTGACGGGAAGTATCTGGGGACGTGCCCAATCCATGGCGGCAGCGAGCGCAACGGTGTCGTCATGCTCACCGTGGACCACCAGGGTGCGGTCGTGCGCCTCCGGCGGTATCGCGGGAACGGTGAAGCGGGCCGCGGCCGTTCCCACCAGCACGATCTGCCTCGGCTCGCGCGCCGGCCACAGCGTGGCGATCGCGCTGGCCGCCACGAAGGCGCCGAAGGAGAAGCCCGCGATGGCCAGCGGCCCCTGCGGCGCCGCCTGCTCGATGAGGGCCAGCATGTCCTCGCATTCGCCGCGCCCTTCGTCGTGCACGCCGGCGCTGCCGCCCACGCCGCGGAAGTTGAAGCGCACGGCGGTCCAGCCATTGGCGACGAAGGCACGCGCCAGCGTCTGCACCACCTTGTTGTCCATGGTGCCGCCGAAGAGGGGATGCGGATGGGCGATGACCGCGATGCCCTGGGGCTCGATGCCCTCGGCGGAGGCGTCGCGCTGCGCCTCGATGGCGCCAGCGGCGCCCTGGAAGACAAGCTTCTCGGTACGGGAGTTCATGGTTTGGCCAGCCCCGCGCTCAACGGCCCACGTCTGGCGCCAGCAGCAGGCGCTCCACCACCTCGCCCTTCTTCAGGTGCGAGTCGACGATCTCGTCGATGTCGGCCTGGTCCACGTAGCTGTACCAGGTGCCTTCGGGATACACCACCGCCACCGGGCCGCCGGCGCAGCGGTCCAGGCAGCCGGCCTTGTTCACCCGCACCTGGCCGGGCCCCGCCAGCCCTTCCTTCTTGACGCGCGACTTGCAGTGGTCGAAGCCCTCCTGGGCCTTGTACTGCGCGCAGGACTGCTCGCCGTTCTTTCGTTCGTTGAGGCAGAAGAAGATGTGGCGGGCGTAGTAGCCCTGGGCGGCTTGGGTCATCCGGGGAATTCTAGGAGTGCCGGATGTCGCGCGACAGGACCAGCACGAGGTAGCCGATGGTCGCGAAGGGCCACATCCAGCCCAGCCATTGAACCAGGCCGTTGAAGCGGATGAAGCGCCCCTGCTCCCAGGTGGCCAGGGTCTGGGCGAAGTAGGCGCTCTCCGGCGCCCCGTTGATGAGGCCCAGTTGCACGATGACGGCAATGAGCGCCAGCGCCGCACACAGGCGCCGCGATGCGGGCAGCAGCGCGGCGCCGATCACCGCCGCGGCCACCACGCCGATCTGAACTGGCAGGTCCAGCCAGGCCCAAGCGTGCTGCGGGCCCCAACTGAGCAGGGCCGACAGGGCGCTGGCCGCAATCCCCGCGCCCAAGACGAGGGGCAGCAGCACGGCACGCCGGCGCACCGAGCGGGCCACGACGAAGGCCAGCAGGCAGGGCACCAGCGCGCCCAGCAGCACGCACAGCAGTTCGGCGCCCGGCACCAGCGGCTCCAGTTCGAACTGCCGCACCGGCAGCCAGTCGATGAAGGGCGTGTCGGCCAGCCAGTCGGCGATGCCGTCCTCCATCCGCTCGAAAACCTGCCCGAGGCCGAAGCTCACGGCAGCCGGAAAGAGCAGCGCCGCCGGCCACAGCGCCAGCAGCACCAGGCCGCCGCGCGCCTCGGCCACGAACCAGCTGCTGCGGGTGCCGTCCCAGTGCGCCACCGCCCCCAGCCGCTCAAGCAGCCCCGCCAGCACCGCACCGCCCAGGGCGCCCGCGCTGTTGAGCGCCCAGTCCACGTTGGACGGGATGCGCGCCGGCAGGTAGCTTTGCAGCGTCTCCATCAGGAAGGACAGCGCCGCCGCGGCAATGGTGGCCCGCACGACGGCCACGGCCACGGGGGTGTCCGGCCGGTGCCGCAGCACCGAGATGGCGCCCAGGAAACCAAGCGGCACATAGCCGGCCGCGTTGATGCCGAAATCGAAGCCGGTCCAGTAGCGCGGCCAGGGCGCCGTCACGAAGGCCCAGGGGACGATGCCCTGGTCGCGCCAGTCGGCAAAGGGATAGAGGCTGGCGTAGACGATCAGCGCCACGTAGGCCAGCGCCAGCGGCAGCGCGGCGGACTTGTGGCCGGACTGCGCCATCAGAAGGGCTTGACCACCACCAGGACGACGATGGCCAGCAGCAGCAGCACCGGCAGCTCGTTGAACCAGCGGTACCAGCGGTGGCTGCGCCGGTTGGTGTTGGCTTCGAAGCGGCGCAGCAGCGCGCCACAGGCGTGGTGATAGCCGATCACCACCAGCACCAGGCCCAGCTTGGCGTGCATCCAGCCGTTGCCCGAACCCAGGCGGCCGATGCCGTAGCCCAGCCAGAGCCACAGGCCGAATCCGAGGGCCGGAACGGCCAGCATCGTCGTGAAGCGGTAGAGCTTGCGCCCCATCAGCAGCAGCCGGGCGCGTTCGGCCTCGGAGCCCGGCGGCACCATGGCCAGGTTCACCAGGATGCGGGGCAGGTAGAAAAGGCCCGCGAACCAGCTGGCGATGAAGACGATGTGCAGCGATTTGACCCAGAGCATCGGGCCAAGTTTAGTGGGCCACCCTTAGGCGAGCGCCCTGCTGGGCTGCCTTGTTTCCGGGCAAAAAAAAGCCCGGCGAATGAACGCCGGGCGGGAAGCCCTTTTGCTGTCACACATCAAGGCACCCGCTCAGGGAGGAAAAGCGGGGAGCGGCAAGCCGCCCACTTGGAAATTTAACAAATCATTAATGATCTATCAAGCAAGGTCACCGATGGCCTTGAACAACATCTGTGAACATCCGAGTACTTTCGCACTCAGGTCCAAGGGTTAATTCGTACGAACGATCGTTCCGAAAATACAACAGCCTGAACGCTTCAGGCACAATTTTCGGATGACCCGCTTCACTCCCGCCTTCGCCCCCTTCCCCGCCGGCCGCCCGCGCCGGCTGCGCCGCGACGAATTCACCCGCAACCTGGTGCGCGAGCATGCACTCACCGCCCATGACCTGATCTACCCGGTATTCGTCCAGGAAGGCAACCAGCGCCGGGACGCGGTGCCCTCCATGCCCGGGGTGGAGCGGCTCAGCCTGGATCTGCTGCTGCCTGTGGCGGAAGATTGCGTGAAGCTGGGCATCCCGGTGATGGCGCTGTTCCCGGTGATCGACACGAAACTGAAGACGCCCGCCGGCGACGAGGCCTTCAACCCCGACGGCCTGATCCCGCGCGTGGTGTCCGCCCTGAAGTCGCGCTTTCCCGAACTGGGCGTGATGACCGACGTGGCACTGGACCCCTACACCAGCCATGGCCAGGACGGCCTGCTGGACGACAGCGGCTACATCCTGAACGACCCCACCGTCGAGGTGCTCACCCGCCAGGCCCTGGCCCAGGCGCAGGCCGGCGTCGACATCGTGGCACCCAGCGACATGATGGACGGGCGCATCGGCGCCATCCGCCAGGCGCTGGAAGCGGCCGGCAACATCCACACCCGGATCATGGCCTACAGCGCCAAGTACGCCAGCGCCTTCTACGGCCCCTTCCGCGATGCCGTCGGCTCGGCCGCCAACCTGGGCAAGAGCAACAAGAAGGTCTACCAGATGGACCCGGGCAACACCGACGAGGCGCTGCGCGAGGTGGCCATGGACATCGCCGAGGGCGCCGACATGGTGATGGTCAAGCCCGGCATGCCGTACCTGGACGTGCTGCGCCGCGTGAAGGACGAGTTCCGCATTCCGACCTTCGCCTACCAGGTGAGCGGCGAATACGCGATGCTCAAGGCGGCGGCGCAGAACGGCTGGCTGGACCACGACGCCGTGATGCTGGAAAGCCTGCTGGCCTTCAAGCGCGCCGGCGCCGACGGCATCCTGACCTACTTCGCGCTGGACGCGGCGCGCAAGCTCAGGCAGCAGGCCTGATCAAAGGCCATGCGCATCTTCGAGATCAGCGCCACCCAGGTCACGGAACACCAGGCACTCGCCCCGCTGGCACTGCCGGGCGCCTGCCAGAACGCCTTTCTCTGGGTCTCGCTCACGCGCGACGAGCTGCAGGCGACGCTGCCGCAGGTGCAGGCCATCCTGCAGTCGTTGTGCGACGCCCAGCTGGTGGACCTGCACGTGAGCGACCTGCTCAACGAGCAGCTGCCCTCGCACTACGACTACACCTCCGAGTACGACCTGCTGGTGATCCGGCGCCTGGCCGCCGTGCAGGCCGCCGTCGACGCGGCGGTGCCTGCGGCCCCGCCGGCGCAGGACATCGTGGTCCCGGACCCGGCGCCGCGTGGCGGCCCGCCTGCGCTTCGGCGCATCGACACGCGGCCGGTCGGCTTCGCGGTGTTCGACCGGGTGCTGCTCTCGGTGCATCCGCAGGACAACCAGGTGCGCGACACCTTCGCCAAGAAGCTGATGGCGGTGGCGGCGGGCTCCGCCGCGCCCGCCCTGGACGAGCGCGCCACCTCCGCGCGGCTGCCCACCAGCCCGGCCGACCTGATGCTGCGGGTGGTCAACCACATCGTGGATGGCTACCTGGACCTGCGCAAGGAGCTGTCCAGGCAGCTCGACCACTGGCAGACCGAGCTCACCGACGCCAAGAGCCGCTTCAACAACTGGGGCGCCCTGATGAAGGCCCGCCAGTCGCTGCGCCACCTGCTGGAGATCTGCGAGGACCAGCGCGACGCCGTGCAGGACTGGATCGACGAGATCGAGACGCTGCCGGCGCAGCAGAAGCACGAGGATGCGCGAGAGCGCGAACTGGTGCTGGTGCGAAGCCGCGACGTGCTGGAGCACATCGAGCGCGTGGTGCACCACGTGCGCCGCCTCGAGCAGGACGCGGAGACCGCGGTGCAGATGCATTTCAGCATCCAGAGCCACCGCACCAACGACATCATGCGGGTGCTGACGGTGCTGACCGCGGTGTTCCTGCCGCTGAACCTCATCGCCGGCATCTTCGGGATGAACTTCGACACCATCCCGCTGCTGCACAAGGCGGACGGGTTCTGGATCGCGATGGCGGCCATGCTGGCCGTCGCGCTGGTGCTGACGCTGGTCTTCTGGCGCAAGCGCTACCTGGCGCGCACGACGCAGTAGAAAAAAAGAAAGCCGGTCGGCGCTTGCGCACCGACCGGCTGTCCTGGCTCTCGAAACTCTCTGTGACGCGGCTGGATTACAGCTTGCTTGCGTTGCTCTTGGCAGCTTCGGCGCGCGCATCCACCGGGTTCTGCATGGTCGAGATGACCTTGCTGTTCACCCGCGAGCCGGAGCTCACGTTCTGGTCCGGCGCAGCAGCGGCGCGGATCGCCTCGGCTTCCACGCCAGCGCGGTCACGCGACACGGCCACCGTCTCGGCGCCACGCGAGCCACGGACCACGTTCTGGTCCTTGGCGTTGGCGGCGTTGATGGCCTGGGCCTCCACGTCGGCACGCTTCATGGCCGATACCGGCGCCTGAACACCATCGTAGGTTTCTGCCTGGGCGCCGGTGGCGGCAACGAAAGCCAGCGCGGCGGCGGCGAAAAGATGCGAAGTCTTCATGTCTGGGTCCTTGGAAGTCGAGTTATGTGACCGGTTGGATGAAAAGCCCTTGAGGGGGCAAAAGCCCCCGAAGGGGCCGGGATTACAGGGCTGCCTGGTTTTGCGTGGCCTGGCGGCGCACGGCCAGCGAACCGTTGGTGTACTGCGAGGGGATCGTGCTGTTCACGAAAGCCTTGCGGTCCAGGTTCCACGTCGGGTCGTGCGAGGCGGCCACGGCCTGGGCGCGGATCGCATTGCGGTCCACGTTGCCGGCCACCTGGGTCACGCCAGCCTGGGCGGCATCGCCGTACAGGTTCACGCCGGCCTTTGCGGCGGCGGTGGCGTCGGCTTGCACTTCGGTGCGGCTGCGCTGGCTGTTGACGGTCAGCACGCCGTTGTATTCCTCGGCGTGGGCGGCACCGGCGACGGCCATGAGGGCAACGGCGGCGGCGGAGATGATCTTGGTGGCGGTGTTCATATCAGTTCCTTTGGATGTTCAACAAATTCGAACGGGTCTGGTGGGTGATGCCGTCCTTCGATTCGCAACGGCTCCTCGCTCGGGCCTTGTTCACCCAGGCTTGCTGAATTGCTTGCCTGTGCAGCGAAGTTTGATCGAAAAATCTAAGTAAAAACCCGCAGAATTCGAATCACCGTGTTCACGGATTCGAAACAATCGCGCGTTCCAAGACTCAGTGATCCAGGATTCGACCGAATACTGAAACAATCATTCACATATCCATGGACAGTCTCGAACTCATCCGGGCCTTCCGGGAAGTCGCCCAGCAGGGCAATTTCTCCAAGGCGGCCACCCGCCTCGGCATGTCGAAGGCCACCATCAGCAAGTACATCGCAGAGCTGGAGGAACGCTTCGGCGTCCGCCTGCTCAACCGCTCCACCCGCTCGGTGAGCCTGACGGACGCCGGCGCCCTCCTGCTGGAGCGCAGCACCCCGGTGCTGGAGATGGTGGAGCTGACGCAGACGGAACTGCAGGAACGGGCCAGCCAGCCGGCCGGCCGCCTGAAGATCTCCGCGCCGCACGGCATGGGCCAGGGCGACCTGCCGAACCTGCTCGCCCAGTTCATGCGCCACTACCCGGAAGTGAGCATCAGCCTGCACCTGAGCAGCCGCTTCGTGGACATGGTGGACGAAGGCATCGACGTCGCCCTTCGGCTGGGCCCCATCGAGGACCAGAACCTCATCGTGCGCCGGCTGGTGCAGGTGAACCTGGTCGCCTGTGCCTCGCCGCTCTACTGGCGCAAGCACGGCATTCCCAAGCGGCCGGCAGACCTGGCGGACCATGTCGCCCTGACCAGTTCCAGCCTGGGGCCGAACCCTCAATGGCGCTTCGAGGAGAACGGCGAACCAGTGGACGTGCCGCTCAAGAGCCGCATGGACGCCACCGAGGGCGGGCCGCTGGTGCACGTGGCGCTGCAGGGCTTCGGCGTGGTCTACCTCCCCGGGCTGCTGGTGCAGCCGCACATCGACCACGGCGAGCTGCAGCCGGTGCTGCAGGACTATGTGCGCAAGGACATGTGGCTCTACGCCGCGTACCTGCAACGCCGCCACAACAGCGCCGCACTGCGGGCGCTGCTGGACTTCCTGGAAAGCAACATCGGCAAGCGCGCGAAGGCGCTGGCAGCACGCAAGACCCCCGCCTGAGGCCGCACGAGCCGCGCAGCCGCTACGGCGACGGCGGCTTCACACCGAAGAGATCGGCCGCGTTGCCCCAGGCGACGCGCCGCGCCAGCTCGGGTGGCAGGCCGCCCAGCCACACGCGGTAGTTGCGCATGATCTCGTCATAGCTGCCCCAGCGTTCATTGACCCAGGTGTCCGAGCCCACCATGAAGCGGGTCGGGAAGCGCTCGATCAGCTCGCGCCACTCCGGGCACAGCTGCCCGCCCGCGCAGGCCAGGCCGGGGCGGTAGGACAGCTCGCCCACCAGCAGCGGATAGCGCTCGAAGAGCTCGCGCACCCGCGCCACCGGCGCACCGCCGATGCCGGTGTGGGCCCAGATCAGGCGCAGCTTCTGGCCGCCCGTTGGCGAGGCCGCCATCAGCAGCTCGATCGCTTCGTCGTCCACATGCGCCAGCAGCGCCAGCTTGCTGCGCTCGGCCAGTTCGACGAACTTGCGCGCCACCGGACCCTTGGCATTGGCGCTTTCGTACAAGTGGAATTCACCGATGCCGCGGAACGGCCCGGCCGCGCTGCCGCGTGCCAGCTCGTCCTGCACCATCTCGTAGATGCTCTCGTCGCGGAACCAGTTCGTGTAGTCGGCGCGGTTGCGGTAGACCCGCACGAAGGGCACCACCGTGATCCCGGCGTCTGCACCCTCCTTCGCGCCGGCCAGCGTGTGGGTGCCGGTGTTGGGCCGCGAGTTGGCGACGATGGCCCGCACCCCGTTGCGCTGCATGCGCGCCACCGCCTCGGTGGGCGGATAGGGGCCGGCGCGGCCGTTCCAGGCCTCCTCGTTGTAGTGCAGGTGCGCGTCGAAGATGGGGCCGGCGTAGTCCGCCGCCAGGGCGTGTCCGCCCTGCACAAGGCCCCAGCCGAGCAGCAGCGCCGCGAGCGCCCTGCGCATCGGCCTCAGCCCACGTGCTTCTGGAAGAAGGCCAGCGTGCGCTCGCGCGCCACCTGTGCCGGCTCGGCCGAGTAGGAGCCGCGCTGGTCGCAGTTGAAGCCGTGATCGGCCGCGTACACGTGCACCACCACTTCGGGGTGCGCCTTCTCGAAGGCCTGCACCGATTCGAGCGGGATCCAGTGGTCCTTGTTGCCGAAGTGCGCCAGCACCGGCACCTTGGGCTTGCGCGCCGCCTCTTCCGGCGTGGTCATGCCACCGCCGTAGTAGGGCACGGCGGCCGACAGGCCGCTGAGTTCTGCGGCAGCGCGCCAGGTCAGCAGGCCGCCCCAGCAGTAGCCGACGATGCCCACCTTGCCGGCCTTGGCGGCGTAGTCCACGGCGGCCTGCAGGTCCTGCATGACGCCGGGCGCCGGCAGGCCTTCGACGGCCATCTTCAGCGCGAAGCCGGCCTTCATGTCTTCCTCGGTGTAACCCATCTCCACGCCGGGCTTGACGCGCTGGAAGGTCGCGGGCGCCACCGCCAGGTAGCCGTCCGCCGCGTAGCCGTCGGCCACCGAGCGGATGTGCGAGTTCACGCCGAAGATTTCCTGCACCACCACCACGGCGCCCTTGGGCTTGCCCGCCGGCTCGGCGACGTAGGCGGGGAAGACGAAGCCATCCTTGGCTGTCAGATCGATGAATTGACCCATGTTCGACACTCCTGGTTGTCTGAGGCTGCTGTAATCGGCCTGCGGTTGTAACCGAGCTATGTGAATCCTGCAGGAGAAATCTGAATGAACCCACCCATCGTCCTGATCACCGGCGGCAGCCGCGGCATCGGTGCGGCCACGGCATTGCTGCTCGCCGGTCGCGGCTTCGCGGTGGCGATCAACTACGCCCGGCAGGCCGACACGGCGAACGCGCTGGTGCAGCGCATCGAGGCCGAGGGCGGCAGGGCGATCGCGGTGCAGGCCGACGTGGGCGACGAGGCGCAGGTGCTGGCCATGTATGCGCAGGTCGATGCGAAGCTCGGTCGCATCTCGGCCCTGGTCAACAACGCCGGCATCGTCGACGTGAAGGCGCGAGTGGACGAGATGAGCGTGCAGCGGCTGGAACGCATGATGCGCATCAACGTGGTGGGCGCCTTCGTCTGCGCCCGGGAGGCCGTCAAGCGCATGAGCACGCGACATGGCGGCTCGGGTGGCGTCATCGTCAACCTGTCGAGCGCAGCGGCGCGGCTGGGCTCGCCCGACCAGTACATCGACTACGCGGCCAGCAAGGGTGCCATCGACACCCTCACCATGGGCCTGGCCAAGGAAGTGGCCGAGGAAGGCATCCGCGTCAACGGCGTGCGGCCGGGCCTGATCGACACCGAGATCCATGCCTCGGGCGGCATGCCAGAGCGGGCCTTCCAGCTGGCCCATACGGTGCCGATGAAACGAACCGGCACGGCCGAGGAAGTGGCCAACGCCATCGTGTGGCTGCTCTCGCCCGAAGCCAGCTACGTGACCGGCGCGACCCTCGACGTCAGCGGCGGCCGCTGAGGCGGCTCAGCGCAGGCAGCCCAGCGCGAGCAGCGCGCTGCGCACATCCTGCGGCGAGCGCACCTGCACCGCCTGCAGGCCGCAGGCGCGCGCGCCGGCCACGTTCTCCGCCAGGTCGTCGAAGAAGAGCAGCGACTGCGGCGGCAGCCCGATCTCGCGGCACACGTGCTCGAAGGCGGCACGCTCGGGCTTGCGCAAGCCGATGTCCGAGGAAGCGAACACCTGGTCGAAGGCCGGCTCGATGCGCGGATAGGCCGCGCGCCAGGCCGCATGGTGGCTGCGGTTGGTGTTGCTGAAGGCATAGCACGGCATGAAGCGGCGCGCGGCCTCGATCGCATCCAGCGTGGGGCCGATCTCGTCGCGGAAGATGGCGTTCCAGCCGGCCTCGATCTGCGCGTCGGTGGCGTCAAGCCGCAGCTTGCGGCGCAGGGTGTCGAAGTACTCGCTGCCCGTCAGTTCGCCGCGCTCGTGGCGCTGGTAGTCCTCGTCGTGCGAGAAGGCGGCGCGCAACTCGTCGGCCGGCAGCGAGGACATCGGCGCCCAGTATTCCAGCGCATGCGCGAAGTCGAACTCGAACACCACGCCGCCCAGGTCGAACAGCAGGGCCTTCACCCGGCTGGGATCGAATCCGGCGCTCATTGCACCAGCTGCGCGATGTGCGCCTCGATGCGCGGGCCGTCCACGATCAGCTCGCCCGCCGAGATCGGCAGCGTGAAGCGGCGCGGCCCTGCACTGCCGGGGTTCACGTAGATCACGCCCTCGCGCTCCTGCACCAGCGGCTTGTGCGAGTGCCCGGTGACCACCACGCGCACGCCGGCGGCGGCCGGGTCGATGTCCAGCAGCGCCAGGTCGTGCAGCGCGTAGATGAACAGCTCGCCCACCTGCAGGAACTCCGTCTCGGGCACCTGCAGGGCCCAGCCCTCGCGGTCGTTGTTGCCGCGCACCGCCGTCACCGGCGCGATCCTGCCAAGTTCCTCCAGGATCTGCGGCGAGCCGATGTCGCCCCCATGCACGATGAAGTCGCTGCCCTGCAGGTACGCCAGCGCCTCCGGCCGCAGCAGGCCGTGCGTGTCCGAGATGAGTCCGATGCGCGTGCTCATGGCCAGCTCGCGCTCACTGGGCCGGCTGCTGCAGCTCGTCGGCCCACAGCACCACCTGCGCCACCACGGCATCGCTGGCCGCGGCCAGGGCGCGCACGCCACCCGGTGCATCGGCGCTGAGCGCGGGCTCCTGTGCGCTGAAGGTGCGCTGGCCCAGCACCCGGTCGCCGGCGCCGGTGGTGTTCATCAGCGTGGCACGCACGCGCACCAGGCCGTAGCTGCTGGTCGGCGTGTCGAAGTACTGCGAGAACTCTTCCAGGGTCAGGCGCAGGCTGTTGGGCACCTTGCCCTCCACCCGGGCGATGTTGGTGCCCTCTTCGGTGCCCAGCACCACGCGGCGCTGCGACAGCGCATCGCGCAGCCGCTGTTCCAGCAGCTGCGTCGCGGGCACGCTCCAACGCGCCTGCGAGTAGGGGCGCAGCTCGTTGCTGTCGGAATAGCCGAAGCGGTAGAGGATCTGCGCGCCGTCCAGCCGCGCATGCGCCTCGATGTGCGACAGCAGCATGGGCGGCTTGCGCGTGGGCGAGGCGGTGGCCGCGGCCGTGCTGCGCGGCAGCGGGCCGGCGCCGAAGTCGTACAGCGTGGCGCGCGCCGGCTTGTCCGGCAGCGCGCCGCAGCCGACGAGCACGCTGGCCACGACGATGCCGGCGCATGCCAGGCCACCGAAGGAAGTGAACTTGTTCAGGGTCATGGCGGGCTTTCAGGGGCGTGCCGCGGTGGCGGGAACGGCCGGCGTGGCGAAACCAGGCTCGCCCGGACCGGGCACGACGCTGCCGCTGCCGAAGAGCAGCGACTGCGGGTTCTCGTTGATGTTCTCGGCCGCGCGGCCCAGGCGGCGCACCGCGACCGCGGCGTCGTCCGCCACCCGGTTGACGCGCGGCAGCGTGGTCATGTTGAAGGAGTCCAGCGCCTGGCCCAGGCCTTCGGTGCCCGCGGCCAGCCGGTCCAGCGGGCCGCCCTCGGCGTTGATGCGGGTGACCGTGCTGTTGAGGTTGTTGGCCACGCGCGAGACGTCGCTCGCGGCCTGCTTCACCGTGCCCAGCGCGGCACGCGTGTTGTCGGCCAGCGGAGGAATGGCCTTGAGGGCGGGCGTGAGGCCTTCCTTGACGGTGGCATCCAGGTTCTTCGTGAGCTGGTTGGCGCTCTTGGCGGCCTGCGCGATGTTCTCCAGCGCCTCGGCCACGCGCTGGCGGTTCTCGTCGCTCACCAGCGCGTTCACCTTTTGCGCAGCGTCCTCCACCTGCTCCAGGATGGCTTCGCCGCGCTCCTGCAGCTTGGCCAGCGTCGAGGGCTTGAGCGGAATGCGTGGCGGGTTGCTGTTGTCGGGCACCAGTTGTTCCTGCGAAGTGCCGTCGTCGTTGAGCGCGATGGCGGCCAGCCCGGTCACGCCCTGGTAGCTCAGCGCGGCATAGCTGGACTTGGTGAGCGGCACGCGCTCGTCCACCGAGATGCGCACCCGCACGTTGCCGCGCACCTTGGGGTCGAAGTCGATGGACTGCACCTTGCCCACCGACACGCCCCGGAAGCGCACCGTGGCCTGCGGCTGCAAGCCGCTGACAGGGTCGCTGGTGGACATCTCGTAGATGTTGCGCACCGCCGTGTCGTGCGTGAACCAGAGCACCAGCGCCACGATCAGGCCGATCAGGCCGATGACGAAGGCGCCGGCGACAAAAGCATGGGCCTTGTTTTCCATGTCGTTCTACCTTCCGGGTTGCGAGGGCGGCTCGTGCAGGGCCTGCGCCGCGCGCAGCCCCCGTCCGCCCAGGAAGTACTTCTGAATGAAGGGATGCGGGTTGGCCATCACCTCGGACGCGGTGCCGGTGATGACCACGTGCTGGTCGGCCAGCACCGCGATGCGCGTGCTGAGGTCGAACAGCGTGTCCAGGTCGTGCGTGACCATCACCACCGTGAGGCCCAGCTCGCGGTGCAGGCTGCGCAGCAGGTCGCAGAAGTCGTCGGCGCTCTCGGGGTCCAGGCCGGCGGTGGGCTCGTCCAGCAGCAGCAGCGGCGCGTCCATGATGAGCGCGCGCGCCAGCGCCACCCGCTTGATCATGCCGCCCGACAGGGCCGAGGGCATCTTGTGCGCATGCTCGGGGCCCAGGCCCACCATCTGCAGCCGCACCATCGCGGCATCGCGGATCAGCTCGTCGGGCAGCACCTTCAGTTCGCGCAGCGCGAAGGCGATGTTGTCCAGCACGTTGAAGGCCGAGAACAGCGCGCCGCGCTGGAACAGCATGCCGACCCGGGCGGCGCCGGCCGCACTCAGTTCGCCCGGCTTGGCGCCGAACACCGAGACTTCGCCGCGCGTGGGCTTCTCCAGCCCGAGGATCTGGCGAAGCAGCACCGTCTTGCCGGTGCCCGAGCCGCCCACCAGCGACAGCACCTCGCCGCGCCGGATGCTCAGGTCCAGGTCGCGGTGCACCACCTGGGGCGGCCGGCCGGGCGACTTGAACACGGTCCACAGCTTGCGGATCTCCACCGCGCTTTCGTCGGCGGGGGCCGGCTCACCGTCGGCGGAAGGAAAGGAAATGATCGGCTCGCTCATCAACGGAACCCCACGCCCTTGAAGAGCACCGCGAACAGCGCATCGACCAGGATCACGATGGTGATCGAGATCACCACCGAGCTGGTGGTGCGCCGGCCCAGGCTCTCGGTGTTGGGCAGCACGCGCATGCCGTGGTAGCAGGCGATGAGCGCGATCAGCACGCCGAACACCGCCGACTTCGACAGCGCCAGCCAGATGTTGGCCAGCGGCACGGCGCGCGGCAGAGCCTGCATGAAGTACCCGGGCGAGATGCCCAGGCTGAGGTCGGCCGCGATCATGCCGCCCAGCATGGCGGCCGCCGAGGTCCACAGGCTGATGAGCGGCATGGCCACGGCCAGCGCCAGCACGCGCGGCAGCACCAGCCGGAAGCCGTGCGGAATGCCCATGACGCGCATCGCGTCCAGCTCCTCGGTGACGCGCATCACGCCGATCTGCGCCGTCATGGCCGAGCCCGAGCGCCCGGCGATGAGCACCGCCGCCAGCACCGGCCCCAGTTCGCGGATCAGCGACAGACCCAGGATGTTGACGATGAAGGTCTCGCCGCCGTACTGGCGCAGCTGCTGCGAGGTCAGGTAGGCCAGCACCACGCCGATCAGCAGGCCCACCAGCGCGGTGATGGGCAGCGCGGTCGCGCCGGTGCTGTAGAGGTGACCGGAGATGTCGCGCCAGGGCGCGCGGTGCGGCGCGCGCAGCATGGTGCCCAGGTCGAGCACGAACTGGCCGATCAGCGTGACGAAGCGCCGCGTGGTCTCCAGCATGTGCGGGCCGCGGTCGGCAAAGCGCAGGAAGAAGTCCCACAGCGTGGGCTTCGGGTCTTCCGGCTCGCGCACCGTGTACTGGGCCACCTGCTCGAGCACCGCGCGCTGCGGCGGGCTCATTTCCAGTTGCGCCGGCCACTGGTGCTGCCAGTGGTTCCACAGCATCTGGCCGCCGATGTGGTCGAGCTGTCCGATGGCGCGCAGGTCCCATGCCGCGTCGGCCGCCGGCGCGTTGCGCAGGCTCGCGGCCAGCGCCTTCCAGTCGCGCTGCGAGGAGAAGGCGAGCGCGGTCCAGCAGCCGTGCGCCTCGATGGCGCCGGACGCGGGCCGTTCCAGACGGGGCCGGTCCGCGTCGGACGCGTTCGGATCGGAGGAACGGGATGAGGACGGCGCTGCTTGCAGCGCGGACGGAGGCATGGTCAACGGTTGGGTGCCGGGTCGGCCTGCCGGATGCATTCGGCAACACTTGAAGCCCGCCATCCTAACGTCATGGCCACGCCCGTCCTAGTGCTGCCCATGCACCGGCAATGACCGGCTCGTCGGCGCGCGCCGCCAGCGACACGAACTGCAGGGCGCAGGCCAGCTGCACACGGTCGGCAATGACCAGGCCATGCGCCTGGCTTTCGCGGATGGCGATGGCGTCGCGCACCAGGCTCAGGCCCACGCCGGACTTGATCAGGTCCAGCATCGAGGCCTCCTGGTCCACCAGCGCCACGCGACGCGGCGCCAGGCCGCGCGGGCCGAACACGCCGGCCAGCATGCGGTGGTGCGCCGACTCGGGTGGCGTGGCCACCCAGGGCAAGGCGGCCAGGCCTTTCCAGTCGCGCCCCAGCACCTGCGGACCCCAGCCGGCGGGCGCGACGACCCGGTAGTGGAAGCGGCTGAGCGTGCGCGCGGCCAGCAGGCCGTCCGAATCCTCGGCCGCATCGCCGAGGTAGAAGCCCACGTCCAGCTCACCCGCCTGCACCTGCGCCAGCACGCTGCCGCTCATGCCCTGCCGCAGCTCGGTGGCCACCTGCGGCGCGCCCTCGACCAGCTCGCGCAGGAAGGCGCCCAGGCGGGTGAATTCGGGGTCGAGGATGGTGCCGATGCGCAAGGTGCCGCGCACCGTGCTCTGCAGGCGCTGGGCGGAATGCTGGAAGTCCGCGAGCGCCGCCAGCACCCGCTCGGCCTGCGGCAGCAGCGCCGCGCCGTCGGAAGTCAGTGCCAGCCCCTGTGGCGTGCGCGAGAAGAGCGCCAGGCCGGTGAGCTCGCCCAGGCGCTTGAGCTGCAGGCTCACCGCCGGCTGCGACAGGTGCAGCCGCTGCGCCGCTCGTGACACGTTGCCCTCGCGCGCCACGGCGGCGAAGGCGCGCAGAATCTGCAGATCGGCCGCCTGAGTCATGGTATTTGGGCGATTTATAAACCCATTTAGGCGAAATCATTGGCGAATTCCTCTTGAAGGAATGACACTCGCCCGTCATCAGCCCGCAAAGAACCACCATGAGCATTGCAAATATCGAGCACCACATCGGCGGCCGCCCTGCGGCCAACACCTCCGGCCGCACGCAGGACGTGACCAACCCGGCCAGCGGTCGCGTCACCGGCAAGGTGGCGCTCGGGTCTGCCGAGGACGTGAACGCTGCGGTGGCTGCCGCCCAGGCCGCTTTCCCGGCCTGGGCCGACACGCCGCCGATCCGCCGCGCGCGGGTGATGTTCAAGTTCCTGGAGCTGCTCAACCAGCACCGCGACGAACTGGCGCACCTGATCACCGCCGAGCACGGCAAGGTGTTCACCGACGCGCAGGGCGAGGTCACGCGCGGCATCGACATCGTGGAGTTCGCCTGCGGCATCCCGCAGCTGCTCAAGGGCGACTACACCGAGCAGGTCTCCACCGGCATCGACAACTGGACGCTGCGCCAGCCTTTGGGTGTGGTGGCGGGCATCACGCCTTTCAACTTCCCGGTGATGGTGCCGATGTGGATGTTCCCGGTGGCCATCGCCGCGGGCAACTGCTTCATCCTCAAGCCCAGCCCGACCGACCCCAGCCCCTCGCTGCTGATGGCCGAGCTGCTGAAGAAGGCCGGCCTGCCCGACGGCGTGTTCAACGTGGTGCAGGGCGACAAGGTCGCGGTGGACGCGCTGCTGGAGCATCCGGACGTGAAGGCGATCAGCTTCGTGGGCTCCACGCCCATTGCCAACTACATCTACGAGACCGGGGCGCGGCACGGCAAGCGCGTGCAGGCGCTGGGCGGCGCGAAGAACCACATGGTGGTGATGCCCGATGCGGACATCGACCAGACGGTGGACGCATTGATCGGCTCGGGCTATGGCTCGGCCGGCGAGCGCTGCATGGCCATCAGCGTGGCGGTGCTGGTGGGCGATGCGGCCGACAAGGTGCTGCCCAAGCTGGTGGAGCGCGCCAAGACGCTCAAGGTGCTTCATGGTGAGAACCTGGCGGCCGAGATGGGCCCCATCGTCACCCGCGCGGCGCACCAGCGCATCACCGGCTACATCGAGCAGGGCGTGAAGGAAGGCGCCCAGCTGCTGGTGGATGGCCGCGGCTTCGATGCGAACACCGCCGGCGCGGGTTGTGGCGACGGCTTCTGGATGGGCGGCACGCTGTTCGACCACGTCACGCCCGAGATGCGCATCTACAAGGAAGAGATCTTCGGCCCGGTGCTGTCCTGCGTGCGCGTGCACGACCTGGCAGAGGCGGTCGATTTGATCAACGCGCACGAGTTCGGCAACGGCGTCTCGTGCTTCACGCGCGACGGCAACGTGGCGCGCGAGTTCTCGCGCCGCATCCAGGTGGGCATGGTGGGCATCAACGTGCCGATCCCGGTGCCCATGGCCTGGCACGGCTTCGGCGGCTGGAAGCGCTCGCTGTTCGGCGACATGCATGCCTACGGCGAGGAAGGCGTGCGCTTCTATACCAAGCAGAAGTCGGTGATGCAGCGCTGGCCGGAGAGCATCGGCAAGGGTGCCGAGTTCGCAATGCCGACTGCGCACTGAAGCCCCCCGGCTTTTCACGCCGCTCACGCGGCGTGTAATTCGCCACCAGCACTGAGGCCTCCCGGCTTCTCACTTCGCTTCGCTCCGTGTAGTTCGCCACCTCCCGAGGAGGCGACCACACCTGAGGCCCGGCGAAGCCGGTTCCTCGGTGTGTTGCTGGCCTCGCGGGTTGATGAGCGACGGACTTGCCCAGAATAAAAAGGAGACATCCCTTGAGCGACACGACCTTCGACTACATCGTCATCGGCGGCGGCACGGCCGGCGCGCTGATGGCCAACCGCCTGTCTGCGGACAAGAGCAAGCGGGTGCTGCTGATCGAGGCGGGGCGCAGGGACGACTACCACTGGATCCACATCCCGGTGGGGTACCTTTACTGCATCGGCAACCCGCGCACCGACTGGCTCTACAACACCGAGCCCGACGCGGGCCTGAACGGCCGCAGCCTGCGCTACCCGCGCGGCAAGACGCTGGGCGGGTGCTCGAGCATCAACGGGATGATCTACATGCGCGGGCAGTCTCGCGACTACGAGCATTGGGCGCAGGTCACGGGTGACGACACCTGGCGCTGGAGCGAGGTGCTGCCGGCCTTCAAGAAGCACGAGGACTACTACCTGGGCGCCGACGAACTGCACGGCGCGGGCGGCGAATGGCGTGTCGAGAAGCAGCGCCTGCGCTGGGACATCCTCGACGCCTTCGCGCAGGCCGCGCAGCAGGCCGGCGTGCCGCACTCCACCGACTTCAACCGCGGCAACAACGAGGGCGTGGGCTACTTCCAGGTCAACCAGAAGGACGGCTGGCGCTGGAACAGCGCCAAGGCCTTTCTGCGGCCCACCTGCTATGGCCGGCCGAATTTCGAGCTGTGGACCAACGCGCAGGTCGCCCGGCTCGACATCGAGCGCCAGGACGACGGCAGCCTGCGCTGCACCGGCGCGCAGGTGTGGGACGGGCACGAGATGGTGCATGCGCACGCCACCCGCGAGGTGCTGCTGTGCGCGGGCAGCATCGGCTCGCCGCAACTCCTGCAGCTCTCGGGCATCGGGCCGGCGGAGCTGCTGCGCAGCCAAGGCATCGAGGTGCTCGCCGACCTGCCCGGCGTGGGCGCCAACCTGCAGGACCACCTGCAGATCCGCGCGGTGTTCAAGATCGAGGGCGCGCCCACGCTCAACGTGCTGGCCTCCTCCCTGTTCGGCAAGGCGAAGATCGGCCTGGAATACGCCATGAAGCGCAGCGGCCCGATGAGCATGGCGCCCTCGCAGTTGGGCGCGTTCACGAAGAGCTCGCCCACGCTCGAATGGCCGAACCTGGAGTACCACGTGCAGCCGCTTTCGCTCGATGCCTTTGGCGAGCCGCTGCACAGCTTCCCGGCTTTCACCGCCAGCGTGTGCAACCTCAACCCGACCAGCCGCGGCACGGTGAACATCCGCAGCCCCCGCTTTGCCGATGCCCCGGCGATTGCGCCCAACTACCTGAGCACCGATGAAGACCGCAAGGTGGCGGCCGACTCGCTGCGCGTCACGCGCCACATCGCAGCCCAGCCGGCACTGGCGAAGTTCAAGCCGCAGGAATGGAAGCCGGGCGTCCAATACCAGAGCGACGAGGAACTGGCGCGCCTGGCGGGCGACATCGCCACCACCATCTTCCACCCGGTGGGCACCACCAAGATGGGTGCGGACGACGACACGATGGCCGTGCTCGATTCGCGCCTGCGCGTGCGCGACGGCCGCGGCCGGCGCATCGCCGGCCTGCGCGTGGTGGATGCGGGCGCCATGCCCACCATCACCAGCGGCAACACCAACAGCCCCACGCTGATGATCGCGGAGAAGGCCGCCGCCTGGGTGCGCCAGGACAGCGCTACCATGATGGTGCACGAGGCGGGTTAATCCCAATGCACTTGGGCGGTGCATGCCTTTAAAGTCCATGCACTCGCAGCCGGGGGCCTCCCGCAGCGCGGGGGCCGAGGAGACAAATTCGGTATCCAGAGAATTCGAAGACACGAGACACAAGGCATCCGTCGAGATGCCGTTTTTTTGATAAAGGCGCCGCTGGTCGGCGCCTTTTCTTTTGTGCACCGCATTTGGGCGCTATCAATTCCATAGCGGCGACGATGGGACAATCCCGCCCCTCATGGAATGGATCGTCATCACCCTCGCTTCGCTGTTCGCGGGCTTCGTGGACTCGATCGTTGGCGGTGGCGGGCTGATCCTGGTCCCGGCGCTGTTCTCGGTCTTCCCCGGCGCACCGGCAGCCACCCTCTTCGGCACCAACAAGAGCGCCTCGGTTTGGGGCACGGCCGCCGCCACCGCCCAGTTCAGCCGCCGCGTGCACATGCGTTGGCATGCGCTGCTGCCCGCCGCCGGCTGCGCCTTCGCGGGCGCCCTCACCGGGGCCTGGGTCCTCACGCTGGTGCCGGGCGAATTCCTGCGCAAGCTGCTGCCCGTCATCCTGCTGGGCCTGCTGCTCTACACGCTGGCGCGCAAGGACCTCGGCCGCCACCATTCGCCCAATTTCGCTGCGCGCGCCGAGATGGCCGTGATGTGCAGCATCGGCTTCGTGATCGGCGTGTACGACGGCTTCTTCGGCCCGGGCACCGGCAGCTTCTTCATCTTCGCGATGGTGCGCATCCTGGGCTACGACTTCCTCAACGCCTCGGCCTCGGCCAAGCTGCTCAACACCACCACCAACCTGGGCGCCCTGCTGCTGCTGGCCATGAAGGGCCACGTGTGGTGGCACTACGGCCTGATGATGGCGGTGGCCAACGTGATCGGCAGCGTGCTGGGCGCGCGGGTGGCGCTCAAGCACGGCGCCGGCTTCGTGCGCAAGGTCTTCATGGTGGTGGTGAGCGCGCTCATCGTGAAGACGGCGTACGACGCCTTCTTCAAGTAGCCCGCAGGCGGGCGCAACGCCGGCCGGCCGATCAGGGCGCCGAGGGCGCGCTGGCGGGTGCGGGCCAGGCCACTTCGCTGGCCACGCGCGGCTTGCCGATGGGCGCGGTGGCCTTGCCCTGGCGGATGGCGGCCATGTCGGCCTCGCTGGGGTACTGGTCCAGCAGCCAGTAGTCGAAGATACGGCGCGCGATGGGCGCAGCGGCGCCGGCACCCCAGCCCGCGTTCTCGACGATCACCGCCACTGCGATCTTCGGATCGTTCACCGGCGCGAAGGCCGTGAACAGCGCATGGTCGCGCTGGTGCTCTTCGAGTGCCTTGGCGTTGTACTTGGCGTTCTGCGCCATGCCCACCGCCTGCGCCGTGCCGGTCTTGCCAGCCGCCGCGTAGCCCGCGCCGGCGAACACGCCGCGCGCGGTGCCGCCCGTGACCACGCTGGCCAGGCCCTCGCGGATGACGGCGACGTTGGCAGGCTTCAGGCCGATGTCCTCGCCGGGCGGCTGCTGCAGGGGCTTGGTTTCGCTGGTGACGGTATCGCGCGTGGCCAGCACCAAGTGCGGGCGGTGCTTGATGCCGTTCGCGGCCACGATGCTGGTGGCCTGCGCGAGCTGCAGCATCGTGAAGCTGTTGTAGCCCTGGCCGATGCCCAGCGAAATGGTTTCGCCGGCATACCACTTCTTCGCCTCGGCGCGCTTGTAGGCGTTGCGCTTCCACTCGGTGCTGGGCAGTACGCCGCGCACCTCGCCGCCGATGTCGATGCCGGTGATCTGGCCGAAGCCCAGCGGCTTCATCTGGTCGTGGATCAGGTCCACGCCCATCTCGTTGGCCAGCGAGTAGTAGTAGATGTTGCTGGACACCTGGATCGAGCGGCGCATGTCCACGTTGCCCAGGTAGCCCTCGGGGCTGCCGAAGCGGTGGCCGCCGAAGTTGAAGTAGCCCGGGTCGAGCACCTGCGTGCCGGGTGCGCGCTTGTTGGTCTGCAGGGCCGCCAACGCCATGAAGGGCTTGTAGGTGGAGCCGGGCGGGTAGGTGCCGCGCAGCGCGCGGTTGAGCAGCGGCTTGTCGATGGATTCGGACAGCTCCTTCCAGCTTTCCGTATCGATGCCTTCCACGAACAGGTTCGGATCGAAGGTGGGCTTGCTGACGAAGGCCAGCACCTCGCCGGTCTTGGGGTCGATGGCCACCACGGCGCCGCGGCGATCGCCGTACATGTCCTCGATCAGCTTCTGCAGCTTGATGTCCAGCGCCAGCATCACCGTGTCGCCGGGCGTGGACGGGTGGCTGGCCAGGCGGCGCACCGCGCGGCCTCCGGCCGAGGTCTCCATCTGCTCGACGCCGGTCTGGCCGTGCAGGGGCTTCTCGTAGCTCTGCTCCACGCCCAGCTTGCCGATGTAGTCGGTGCCCTTGTAGTTGGCCTGGTCCTCTTCCTCCCAGTCCTCCATCGCCACTTTCTCGCGCTGGTTGATGCGGCCGATGTAGCCCAGCACGTGGCTGGCGGTCTCGCCGTGGGGGTAGTTGCGGAACAGGCGCGCCTTGATCTCCACGCCCGGGAAGCGGTAGCGCTGGGCGGCGAAGCGGGCCACCTCCTCGTCCGACAGGCGCGTGCGGATGGGCACCGAGTCGAAGCTGCGCGAGTCCTCGCGCAGGCGCTTGAAGCGGCGGCGGTCGCGCGGCGTGATGTCGACCACCTCGGACAGGGTGTCGATGGTCTCTTCCACGTCGCCTGCCTTCGAGGGCGTGATCTCCAGCGTGTAGGCCGAGTAGTTGGAGGCCAGCACGATGCCGTTGCGGTCCAGGATGAGGCCGCGGTTGGGCACCACCGGAACGACCGCGGTGCGGTTGCTCTCGGCCTGCTCGGCCAGGTCCTCGTGGCGCACCACCTGCAGGAAAACGAGACGCGCGCACAGGAGGCCGAAGGCGAACAGCACGGCAAGGCTGATCACCACCACGCGCCGGCGAAAGCGCGCCAGGTCGGCTGCGACGTTGCGAATCTCGGTCATGCGCCTTGAGAGCTTAGGAAGCCGCTCTTAGTTTCACAAGGGCCGGTTGGCGTCCGGCTCGGGCGCGCGGCGCTGCGGCGCCAGCAGCACGCTGGTGGCCAGCGGCCAGAGCGCCGCCTCGATCACCGGCGCCAGCATCAGCGACCAGCCGGGGAACACGCCGCCGCCGATCATGCGGATGCCCAGCTCGATCAGGTGCGAGAGCGCGAACAGCGGCAGCACCTGCAGCGATTGCGAGAACACCGGATACCACAGCAGCCGCCGGTGGATGCTGGTCGCGAAGTAGCCCAGGGTGGTGTAGGACAGCGCATGCTGGCCCAGGATCGCCGATTGCTGCACGTCCATGGCCAGGCCGAACATGAAGGCGATGCCGATGCTGACGCGGGACGGCTGGTGCACGCCCCAGAAGACGATGGCCAGCGCCAGCAGGTCGGGCATCCAGCCGATGCGGCCCAGGGGCAGCATGTTCAGCAGCATGGCCACGAAGAGCGTGGCCCACATGAAGGCAGGGCTGAGCGGCAGCAGGAGCTGTTGCTGGCCGGGGCGCATGATCATGGCGTCCTCCCTTCAGGCTTGGGCGCGGCGGCGGCCGGCGGCCTGGAAACGGGCGCGGCTGCGGGCTTCGCGGCGGGCTGGGCGGCGGGCTTCTGCGCGCTCGACT
Source organism: Variovorax sp. OV329 (assembly GCF_900114785.1). Lineage (GTDB taxonomy): Bacteria > Pseudomonadota > Gammaproteobacteria > Burkholderiales > Burkholderiaceae_C > Variovorax. The sequence continues at coordinate 77,441 of NZ_FOUG01000021.1, read as the reverse complement.
CGGCCGGCTTGGCCGCGGGCTGCGCTGCGCCGGGCTTTTGCGCAGATGCCTCGGCCGCCTTGTCCGCGGGCTTGTCCGCCGGCGCCTTGTCGCCCGGCTTGCCCTTGTTGTTCTTCGCGTCGGCCTTGGCCTTGGCGTCCTTGTCCTTCTTCTTGGCCGCGGCCGGGTCGGGCGTGGCGGGCGCGATGCGCGGCACCTGCTCGCCCACCGGCGCCAGCACCAGCACGTAGCGCGCGCCCGAGACGGTGGCGATGGGCACGCAGTAGATGCGGGCGAAAGCCGAGTCGGCGCGGCGCTCGATGCGATCGATCTTCGCCACCGGGATGCCGGCCGGGTAGACGCCGTCCACGCCGCTGGTGGCCAGCAGGTCGCCTTCGCGCAGGTCGGCGTTCGCGCCCATGAAGCGCAGTTCCATGCCGGCGCTGTGCGCGGTGGCATCGCCAAAGGCCACGCTGCGCGCGCCGGTGCGGGTGTTCTGCACGGGGATGGACAGGTCGCGGTCGATCACCAGCGTCACTTCGCTGGTGAAGGCCTGCACCAGCGTCACCTGGCCGAGCACGCCGTCGGCATCGATCACCGGCGAGCCGGGCGTGATGCCGTGCGTCTGCCCCTGGTCGATGACCACCTTGCGACTGTAGGGGTCGGCTGCGTCGTAGAGCACCTCGGCCGCGCGGCCGGGGGTGATGGTGGTCTGGCGCAGTTCCAGCAGGCCGCGCAGGCGGGCGTTGTCCTGCGCCATGGCGTCGGCCTGGCTGGCGCGCTCGGCCTGGCTGGCCAGCGCCTTGCGCGCCTGCGCCTCGTTGCCCTGCGCGGTCTGCAGGTCGTCGAAGTACTTGCTGCCGCCCAGCACCATCTGCACCGGCTTGAGGGCCAGCCACTGGGCGGGGTAGAGCACGGTGCCGATCACGCTGCGGATCGGCTGGACGAGGTGGAAGCGCCCGTCCGCCACCATGAGGAACAGGGCCAGCGCGCTGAAGAAGATCAGCTTGCTCAGCGCCGACGGCCCCTGGTTGAACAGGGGCGGCGCGGTTCGATCAAGGGTGCCGAGCGGCATGCGTGTTTATGCCACGTGCTGAGCGATTGGGAAGCTTTGGCCCCACAGGCACACGCGGTGTGCGCAGCAGGGGCGGCCGGTCATTCGCTCGTGAAGATGCTGCCCAGGCGGTCCATGCGTTCCAGTGCGATGCCGCAGCCTCGCACCACGCAGGTCAGCGGGTCTTCGGCCACCAGCACCGGCAGGCCGGTTTCCTCGGCCAGCAGGCGGTCCAGGTCGCGCAGCAGCGCGCCGCCGCCGGTGAGCATCATGCCGCGCTCGGCGATGTCCGCGCCCAGCTCGGGCGGGGTCTGCTCCAGGGCGTTCTTGACCGAGGAGACGATGTTGTTCAGCGGCTCGGTGAGCGCTTCCAGCACTTCGTTGGAGCTGATGGTGAAGCTGCGCGGCACGCCCTCGGAGAGGTTGCGCCCCTTGACTTCCATTTCTTTCACCTCGGAGCCGGGGAAGGCCGAGCCGATGCTCTTCTTGATGACTTCCGCCGTGGGCTCGCCGATGAGCATGCCGTAGTTGCGGCGGATGTAGTTGATGATGGCCTCGTCGAAGCGGTCGCCGCCCACGCGCACGGAGCCCTTGTAGACCATGCCGCCCAGCGAGATCACGCCTACCTCGGTGGTGCCGCCGCCGATGTCCACCACCATTGAGCCCGAGGCTTCCGACACCGGCAGGCCCGCGCCCAGCGCGGCGGCCATCGGCTCCTCGATGAGGTAGACGGAAGTGGCGCCGGCCGCTTCGGCCGCGTCCTTGATGGCGCGGCGCTCGACCTGGGTGGAGCCGCAGGGCACGCAGATGATGATGCGCGGGCTGGGGGTCAGCAGCGAGCGCGGGTGCACCATCTTGATGAACTGCTTGATCATCTGCTCGGTGATCACGAAGTCGGCGATCACGCCGTCCTTCATCGGGCGGATGGCCTCGATGTTGCCCGGCACCTTGCCCAGCATGGCCTTGGCCTCGCGGCCCACGGCCTGGATCACCTTCTTGCCGTGCGGGCCGCCTTCATGGCGGATAGCGACGACCGAGGGCTCGTCGAGCACGATGCCCTTGTTGCGGGCAAAGATCAGGGTGTTGGCAGTTCCGAGGTCGATGGCGAGGTCGGTGGAAAGATACCGACGGAATGCTCCGAACATGTGCAGGATCCTCTGGGACACGCATGCGCTTCGGCATGTCGTCGCCCACTTTTTCGTTTTGAAGGGGGTGGAAGGGTCGCTTTTGCGGCCAATGCCGGCGCGTTCGCGGGCGTTGCGGCAAAGGCGGGATAATACCCGAATCCCCTCTGGATACAGCGTTCGCGGCACCTTTGCAGGCCGCGTTTTCAGCCGGCCGCGAAGGCCATTCCAACGATGTCCCTGACCTCTTCCGATATCGCGCGCATCGCGTCGCTTGCCAAGCTTGACTTGGGCGCGGACGAAAGCGAGCGCATGCTCACCCAAATCAACGGCTTCTTCGACCTGGTCGAGCGCATGCGTGCGGTCGACACCACCGGCGTCGAGCCTCTCGCCCACCCCGTGGCGGCCATCGAGGACATCACCCTGCGCCTGGCCGACGACGTGGTGACCGAGCCGGACAACCGCGAGGCCAACCAGAAGAGCGCCCCGGCCGTGGAAGCCGGCCTGTTCCTCGTGCCCAAGGTGATCGAGTGATGAGCAGCAACAGCAACAAGGACCTCCACAACCTGGGCGTGGCGCAACTCTCGCAGGCCCTGGCGCAGCGCCAGGTCTCTGCGACCGAGGCCGCCCAGCATTTCCTCGCCCGGGTGAAATCCCATCCCGAGCTCGGCGCCTTCGTCGCGCTGAACGAGGACGCGACCCTGGCGCAGGCCCGCGCCGCCGACCAGAAGCTCGCCGCCGGCAACGCGCCGAAGCTGGCCGGCGTGCCCATCGCCCACAAGGACATCTTCGTCACCACCGACTTCCCGACCACCGCCGGCTCGCAGATCCTGGCGGGCTACCAGTCGCCCTTCGACGCGACCGTGGTGCGCAAGCTGGCCGAGGCCGGCGCCGTGACGCTGGGCAAGCTCAGCTGCGACGAGTTCGCCATGGGCTCGGCCAACGAGAACGTGGCCGTGCCGGCCCTGGGCCACGACAAGGCCGTGCCGGTGCGCAACCCCTGGGACCCGGAGCGCATTCCCGGCGGGTCCTCGGGCGGCAGCGCCGCGGCCGTGGCCGCGCGCCTGGCACCTGCGGCCACGGGCACCGACACCGGCGGCTCGATCCGCCAGCCGGCCTCCTTCTGCGGCGTCACCGGCATCAAGCCCACCTACGGCCGTGCCTCGCGCTACGGCATGGTGGCCTTCGCCTCCAGCCTGGACCAGGCCGGCCCGATGGCGCGCAGCGCCGAGGACTGCGCCCTGCTGCTGAGCACCCTGTGCGGCCCGGACCCCGAGCGCGATTCCACCTCGCTGGACCGCCCCGCCGAGGACTACACCCGCTCGCTGAACGACTCGCTGGAAGGCCTGCGCATCGGCGTGCCCAGGGAATTCCTGGGCGATGGCGTGGCGCCCGGCGTGCGCGCGGCCGTCGATGCCGCGCTGGCCGAATACGAGAAGCTGGGCGCGAAGCGCGTGGTGGTCTCGCTGCCGCGCACCGAGCTGTCGATTCCCGTGTACTACATCCTGGCCGCCGCCGAAGCGTCGAGCAACCTGAGCCGCTTCGACGGCGTCAAGTTCGGCCACCGCGCCAGGCAGTACACCGACCTCAACGACATGTACCGCAAGACGCGCGAGGAAGGCTTCGGCGACGAGGTCAAGCGCCGCATCATGATCGGCACCTATGTCCTCTCGCACGGCTACTACGACGCCTACTACCTGCAGGCGCAGAAGGTGCGCCGCATGATCGCCGACGACTTCCAGAACGCCTTCAAGGACTGCGACGTGATTGCCGGCCCCGCCGCGCCCACGGTGGCCTGGAAGATCGGCGAGCACGGCGACGACCCGGTGGCCGACTACCTGGCCGACATCTTCACCCTGCCCGGCTCGCTGGCCGGCCTGCCCGGCATGAGCGTGCCGGCCGGCTTCGACGGCCACCTGCCCGTGGGCCTGCAGCTGATCGGCAACTACTTCGGCGAGGCCAAGCTGCTGAACGCGGCGCACCGCTTCCAGCAGGCCACCGACTGGCACACGCGCACGCCCGAGGGCTTCTGACATGAGCGAACAAGTGAACACCTTCGAGGCCCAGCAGCAGGGCCGCCCCACCGGCCCGCTGGTGCAGGGCTATGAAGTCATCATCGGCTTCGAGACGCACACGCAGCTGTCCACCGCGAGCAAGATCTTCAGCCGTGCGGCCACCGCCTTCGGCGCCGCGCCCAACACGCAGGCCTGCGCGGTGGACCTGGCACTGCCGGGCACGCTGCCGGTGATGAACAAGGGCGCCGTCGAGCGCGCGATCCGGCTCGGCCTGGCGCTGGGCAGCACGATCGCGCCGCGCAGCGTGTTCGCGCGCAAGAACTACTTCTACCCCGACCTGCCCAAGGGCTACCAGATCAGCCAGTACGAGATCCCCGTGGTGCAGGGCGGAACGGTGTCCTTCTACCTGGGCGAGGAGTTCAAGACCGTGCGCCTGGTGCGCGCGCACCTGGAGGAAGACGCCGGCAAGTCGCTGCACGAGAACTTCGTGGGGCAGTCGGGCATCGACCTGAACCGCGCCGGCACGCCGCTCCTGGAGATCGTGACCGAGCCCGACATGCGCTCCACCGCCGAGGCCGTGGCCTATGCCAAGGAGCTGCACAAGATCGTGACCTGGATCGGCATCTGCGACGGCAACATGCAGGAAGGCTCCTTCCGCTGCGACGCCAACGTCTCGGTGCGCAAGCCCGGCCAGCCGCTGGGCACGCGGCGCGAGATCAAGAACCTCAACAGCTTCCGCTTCATGCAGCAGGCGATCGACTACGAGATCCGCTGGCAGATCGAGCAGATCGAGGACGGCCACGCGATCCAGCAGGCCACGGTGCTCTTCGACCCCGACACGGGCGAGACGCGCGCCATGCGCACCAAGGAAGATGCGGCCGACTACCGCTATTTCCCCGATCCGGACCTGCCGCCGCTGGCCATCCCGGCCGAGTGGATCGAACGCGTGCGCTCGGCCATGCCCGAGCTGCCGCGTGCCATGGCCGAGCGCTACCAGGCCGCGCATGGCCTGTCGGCCTACGACGCCGCCCAGCTCACGCAGAGCGTGGCGCTGGCGCGCTACTTCGACGAGGCGGTGGCCGCGGGCGCCGCGCCCAAGCTGGCCAGCAACTGGATCACCGGCGAGATCGCGCGGCGGCTGAACGCGCAGGAGATCGGCATCGAGGCCGCGCCGGTGAACGCGAAGCAGCTGGCCCAGCTGATCGCCCGCATCGGCGACGGCACGGTGTCGAACAACGCCGCGCGTCAGGTCTTCGACGCGCTCTGGAGCGGCGAGGGCCAGGACGTGGATGCCGTCATCGAGGCCAAGGGCCTCAAGCAGATGAACGACACCGGCGCCCTGGAGAAGATCGTCGACGACGTCCTCGCCAAGAACGCGAAGAACATCGAGGAATACCGCGCCGGCAAGGACAAGGCCTTCAACGCCCTGGTCGGCCAGGTGATGAAGGCCAGCGCGGGCAAGGCCAACCCGGCCCAGGTCAACGCTTTGCTGAAGTCCCGGTTGGGGTGACGCCGGTGGCCGCCGCCTGCGGCGGCCACAGCTTGGACAGGCGCGCGCGCTCGTCGTCGAAGCGCGCGTTCACGCGCTTCTTCTCGTCGTCCTGGTCGCCGATGAAGCGGTTCTGCACCGCCACGCTCTGCTGGATGTCGTCGAGCTCGCGCTTGATCGAGCTGGGCGCCTTGCTCACGTCCTTGGCGTAGAACTCCAGTTCCTCGTCGATCTTCTTGCGGTCCACCGCCAGCTCGGACAGGCGCTTGCGGGCGGCCTGGATGACGGCGTCGATCTGGGCCAGGGCCTCGGTGCGTTCGCGGTCGTGGGCGGCCGGCGTGGGGTAGCGGATCAGCAGGGCGCGCTCGCGGCGGCGCTCTTCCTGGGCGCGCAGCAGCGCCTGCTGGGCCTGGCGGTCTTTTTCCTCGCGCTCGGCCTGCTCGCGCGCGGTGAGCGTGGGGTCGACCCGGCGCTTGACCGTGCCGCTCGGGTTGAGCTCGCGCTGCTCGCGGTCGACGCAGTCGGCGATCGGCCGGTCGGCCGTGATGGTCCGGCCCTTGGAATCGACACAGGAATAGATGCCGGCGGCCGCCGCCTCGCGGGAAGGCTGCTGGGCCTGGACGGCGCCAGGGCCGGTCAACAGGACGAAACCGGTGGCAATGGCAAGAACGGTGGACTGCTGCACCCGCAACACCTCGGTCGGTCAGTGGAAGAAGTGGATCGGCGAAGCCGGGATACCGTGGCTTTTCAGGCCGCCCCGTAGCGGGCCCGGTAGGCAAGCACGGCTTCCTTGTGCTCCGTCAGGGCGTTATCGGCCCGACTGTTCAGATACTGAAGCAAGTCGTCCAGCGTGGCAATCGCGACAACCTGCATGCCGAGTTGGTTGCGCACATATTGCACGGCGCTGTGGTCTACGTCGACGCCGTTTTCGGTCGCCTTTTCCTGCCGGTCCAGCGCGATCGCGACCGCGTGCGGCGAAGCGCCGGCCGAGCGAATCAGGGCGATCGACTCTCTGACAGCGGTGCCGGCGGACATCACGTCGTCCACGATCAGCACCCGGCCCTTGAGCGGGGCGCCGACCAGCGAGCCGCCCTCTCCGTGGTCCTTGGCTTCCTTGCGGTTGTAGGCAAAAGGAATGTTGCGTCCGCGCCGCGCCAGTTCGGCGGCAACGGTAGCGCCCAGGGGGATGCCCTTGTAGGCCGGGCCGAAGATCATGTCGAACTGCAGGCCGCTGGCGATCAGCCGGTCTGCATAGAATTCGGCCAGCCGCGCCATTTTGGCCCCGTCGTCGAACAGGCCGGCATTGAAGAAATAGGGGCTCATGCGGCCCGCCTTGGTCTTGAACTGGCCAAAGCGCAGCACCCCCGAATCCAGCGCGAACTGCACGAACTGCTGCGCGATCTGCGCGCTGTCGCCGGCGGCGGGCCCCGCGCCGTTCTTCACCGAATCTGATGGCATTGAAGTGATTCCCTTGTACGAACTGAACAGCAACGCCAGTGGCCGCTGCCGGTTGACGCCCGCCGAACGGGGCGCCGAAGACCGTGAAGGATTGTAGTTAATGGCCTCCGGCACCCACGGCGTGCAACACGATCTGGCGATCGCGACCCAGTACTTCCGCGCCGGCCAGACCGGCATGGCCGAGGCCGTACTCAAGAGCCTGGTTGCCCGCGGCGGCAGCACGCCGGCTCGCGCCTTCGAACTGCTGGCCTACATCGCGGGCAACCGCGGCGACCTGCCCGCCTGCGAGGGCCTGCTGCTGCAGGCCACGGGGCGGCCGGATTGCTCGCCCGAGACATGGTTCTACCTGGGCAGGTCGCAGCTCGAGCGCGGCGACGCCCGGGCCGCAATGGCTTCCTTCGAGCGCGCCATCGCGCAGGCCGGCGACTTCTTCGAGGCCCTGCACGAGCTGGGCGTGGCCCACAGCCGGCTGGGCGAGCACGAAGCCGCCCTGCGCCGCTGGGCCGCAGCCGCCCGGCTGCAGCCCAATGCACCCGAGCTGCACTTCAACATGGGCTGCAGCCTGGACGCGCTGCACCGCTTCGAGCAGGCACTGGCGAGCTACGAGCAGGCGCTGCGGCTGGACGCCCGGATGGTCGCTGCATGGAGCAACCGCGGCGTCACGCTGAGCCAGCTCGCACGCACGGCCGAGGCCCTGCAGAGCTACGACCGCGCCCTTGCGCTGCAACCCGGCGACGTCGAGGTCCTGATGAACAAGGCCGCGACCCTCAGCGGCACCCGGCGCTACGAGGAAGCGCTGGCCTGCCTCGACGAGCTCAAGCGAATCGCACCGGATGCCGAATACGTGCACGGCATGGCGCTGCATGCGCGCATGCATCTTTGCGACTGGCAGGGCCTCGAAAGCCGCTGGCAGGAACTCTTCGAGCGCGTGCGCCGGGGCGAGAAGGCCTCGACGCCGTTCGCACTGGCCGCGACGCCCGCCGACCCCGGCGTGCTCCTGGCCTGCGCACGCGGCTTCATGGGCGACAAGCACCCCGCGCGAGTCGCTGTCAGCGGTTTCGCCGAGGCGAAGGACGAAGGCAGGATCCGCATCGGCTACTTCTCGGCCGACTTCCACGAGCATGCGACCTCGCAGCTGATGGCACGGATGTTCGAGTGCCATGACCGCACCCGTTTCGAACTGTTCGCCTTTGCCTTCGGCAAGCAGGTGCACGACGGCATGCGTGAGCGGCTGGTCGCGGCCTTCGACCACTTCATCGAGGTGTCCGACCTGGGCGACGCGGAGATCGCGGCGCTGGCCCGCAGCAGGGGGATCGACATCGCTGTCGACCTCAAGGGCTTCACCCAGGACAGCCGCGTCGACATCTTCGCCCACCGTGCGGCGCCGATCCAGGTCAACTTCCTGGGCTTTCCGGGCACCATGGGCTGCGACTACATGGACTACATCGTGGCGGACGGCACGCTCATCCTGGACGACGAGGCCGTCCACTACAGCGAGAAGGTGGTGCGCCTGCCCCACAGCTACCAGCCCAACGACAACACCAAGCGGATCGCCCCCCAAGCGGGCGATCGTCCCAGCCAGGGCCTGCCTGCGCAGGGTTTCGTGTTCGCGTCCTTCAACAACAACTACAAGATCACGCCAGACATGTTCGATGTCTGGATGCGGCTGCTTGGCGCAGTCGACGGCAGCGTGCTGTGGCTGCTGGAAGGAAACGCAACGGCCAGGAACAGGCTGGACGACGAGGCGCGCCGCCGCGGCATCGACCCGGCGCGCATCGTCTGGGCCGCTCGCGCGCCGCTGGACGTGCACCTCGCGCGCCACGCGCACGCCGACCTCTTCCTCGACACGCTCTACTGCAACGCCCACACCACCTGCAGCGACGCGCTGTGGGCCGGGCTGCCGGTGCTGACGCTGGCGGGCGCGAGCTTCGCTTCCCGCGTGGCGGCCAGCCTGCTGCAGGCCGTCGGGCTGCCCGAGCTGATCACCCGGGACCTGCCCGGCTACGAAGCCCTGGCGCTCGCGCTGGCGCGCTCGCCCGATCGACTGGCCGAGCTGCGCGGTCGACTGGCCGCCAACCGCGCGACCAGCCCCTTGTTCGACACTCCGCGCTTCACATTGAACCTGGAGGCCGCCTACGACGCCATGCAGGCGCGGCGGCGCCAGGGCCTGGCGCCCGAGCACCTTCGAATCGCCGACGCCGGGACGTCGCCGACGATGCCCCACCACTGATCTCTCTCCTTCGAAAAAACGTGTTCACACTCACCAGCCTCAATCTCAACGGCCTGCGTTCGGCCACCACCAAGGGCGTTGCCGACTGGGTCGCGCAACGCGCACCCGACTGCATCTGCATGCAGGAAATCCGCGTGCAGGCCAGCGACATCGAAGGCCGCTTCGAGGAAATGGCCGGCTTGAAGGCCCACTTCCATTTCGCCGAGAAGAAGGGCTACGCCGGCACCGCCGTCTACACCAAGCACGCCCCCAGCGACATCGCGGTGGGCTGGGGAGACAGGGAGTTCGATGCCGAAGGCCGCTACCTGGAGTTGCGCTTCGACACCCCCAAGCGCAAGTTCTCGGTGATCAGCTGCTACTTCCCCAGCGGCTCCTCGGGCGAGGAACGGCAGGCGGCCAAGTTCCGCTTCCTGGCCGGCTTCTTCCCGCACCTGCAGCGGCTCAAGCGCGAGCGCGAGTTCGTGCTGTGCGGCGACATCAACATTGCCCACCAGGAAGCCGACCTGAAGAACTGGAAGGGCAACAAGAAGAACAGCGGCTTCCTGCCCGAGGAGCGCGCCTGGATGACGCGCCTGCTCGACGCCGGCGCCGAGGGCGCAGGCCTGGTGGACGTGTACCGGATGCTCAAGCCCGACACCACCGACGCCTGCTACACCTGGTGGAGCAACCGCGGCCAGGCCTATGCGAAGAACGTGGGCTGGCGGCTGGACTACCACCTGGCGACGCCGGCCTTCGCCAAGCTGGCGCGCAACGAAGAGATCTTCAAGACCATCAAGTTCAGCGACCACGCGCCGATCACGGTGGACTACGACTTCACGATCTGAGGCAGCTCAGGCGCAGCCCGCGAAGGCGCTGCGCAGGTAGAGCGGGCCGAGGTCCTCGGCCATGGCGCGCACTGCCGCGCGCCAGTCCGCATGCGCCGGGTTGGCCGCGAGCGCGGTGCGCGTGCGTGCCAGCAGTTCGGCCACTAAGGCCGGCTCGTCCACGCCAAGCACGCGTCCGCCCTGCACCACGCTGCGGCCGCCGACGATGACCTTCGCGATGTGCCGGCCGGTGGCGCGCGCCAGAAACTGCTGCAGCGGGTCGACCTCGTCGAACAGGTGCTCGTCGTCGATGTCGTCCCAGTCGAGCACCAGCAGGTCCGCCGGTGCACCGGGCACGATGCTGCCCGCCAGCGGATCGACGCGCGTGGCGCCGCGAACGCTGCGCGGGCCGTTGCGCGATGCGAAGCCCCAGAGCTGGTCCACGCTCATGCGCTGCTCGAAGCCCCAGCCGCGGTGCAGCGACCACGCCAGGCGCATCTCGCGCAGCGCGTCGTCGTCCTCGTCCAGCGCACCGCCATCCAGGCCCATGGCCACGCGGCAGCCCTGGCGCAGCATCTCGGCCAGCGGCGCGATGCCCGAGCGCAGGCCCAGGTTGGAGCTGGTGTTGACCGCGATGGTGGCGCCGCGCTCGGCGATGAGCGCCAGCTCCTCCGGGCGCGCGTGGACGCAGTGCGCCAGCGTCAGACGTGGCGTAAGCAAGCCGATGTCGTCCAGGAACTTCACGATGCCGCCCGGGTGGTTCTGGTCGGCCCAGGCGCGCTGGTAAGGTGTTTCGAGCAGGTGCATGTGCACGGGCCGGCCGCTGTCGGCACAGGCGCGGGCGATGGCTTCCAGCAGCGGCGTGCTGCACCAGTGCACTGCCGTCGGGCCATACTGAACCGTGGCGTGGTCGGCATGGCCGTCGGCCTCGATGGCCTCTGCCACTTCGTCGACCAGCGCGACCTGCTGCGCCGGCGCCACCGGCTTCACCGACAGCCGGCGCGCCACCTCGTCGCGGATCTCCGGGCGCAGCGAGGGCAGCACGGACTCGTCCGGTCCGTAGCCCATCCCATGGCGGTCGCGCATGGCGATGGCGAAGCCGATGCGCACGCCCACGTCATGCGCCGCGCGCGCGACCGCCCTCGCCTCTTCCACATAAGGCACCACGCCCTGCACGCGCGTGTAGTGCACCATGAGATTCGCCACACCCTGGCGCAGCGAGCGCGAGAAGGAGGTGGCCGCGCACAGGTACGGATCGACGCCCGGCGCGAGGCCCTGGAAGAACAGCCAGCTCTCCAGCGGATGCCCGCATGCGCCCAGCGTGGAATTGCGGAAAGTTCGCCCATGGTCGTGCGCATTGGCCAGGGCCGGCAGCACCAGCCGCCGCGGGCCGCCGGCGTTCGCGCCGCTGGGCGCGACCGAGGCGATGCGGCCGTCCGCGCCGATGGCGATGCGCATGCGGGCCTGTGCGGGACGGGTGCCCGGCTCGGCGAGGAGCCAGGCGCAGTCGATGGCAGTGCTCATGCGCGAAGCATGCCTCAGCCCGCCGCGTGCCGCGCCATGTGCACCTGGTGCAGCGTGATCTTGCGCACCTCGGCCTGGCTGGTCTCGATGTGGGCGCGCAGCAGCATGGCGGCCTGGTCGCCGCGGTTGGCGCGGATGGCCTTGAGGATCTTGGCGTGCTCGTCGTAGGTGGCGTCCACGCGCCGCTGCATAGTGAAGTCCAGGCGGCGGATGATGCGGATGCGCTCGGTGACGTCGCGGTGGATGCGCGCCATCTCCTGGTTGCCGGCGGCGGCCACGAGGGCGCAGTGGAACTCCTCGTCCCATTGCGCGACCTGCACCGTGTCGGCGCTGCGCTGCGCCGCCGGCACCAGCCAGATCGCGGCCAGCGCATCCAGCAGGCCACGGTCGACGCGATGGTCGCCCTCGCACAGGCGGTGGACGGCGGTGGTCTCCAGCACCATGCGCAGGTCGTAGAGCTGCTCGAACTGGTCGAAGTCGAAGGGCAGCACGCGCCAGCCGCTGCGGAACAGCACCTCGACGAAGCCTTCCTGCTGCAGCCTGAACAGGGCCTGGCGCACCGGCGTGCGCGAGACGTTCAGGCGCTCGCTGATCTCGTTCTCGGTGAATCGGTCGCCGGGCACCAGGCGGAACTCGGCGACGTCGCGCTTGAGCTGCGCGTAGACCTCGTCTGCGCGCGTGCGGAACACGGCGGCTTCGGCTGGTGGCGTGGCGGAACGCTTGGAGGAAGGGGGTCGGACGACGGACACGGGCAAATCTTAGGCTTTGCCCATGGCCGACAGCAAGCTGCTGCTCGGTGTAGTCCAGCCCACGATGCCGCCCTGGGCCCGCACCATCTCCAGCGTGGCCGCCTTGAACTGCGGGAAATAGCTTTCGGTGCAGTCTTCCAGCAGCAGGCTATCGTAGCCGCGGTCGTTGGCCTCGCGCATGCTGGTCTGCACGCAGACCTCGGTGGTCACGCCCATGAAGAGCAGCTTGCGGATCGATCGCTCCTGCAGCTTCGCCTGCAGCGGCGTGGCATAGAAGGCGCCCTTGCCGGGCTTGTCGATCACCGTCTCCATCACCGCGGGCTTGAGCGCGTCGATGATCTGGTTGCCCGGCTCGCCGGCCACGAGGATGCGGCCCATGGGCCCGGGGTCGCCGATGCGCAGCCGCGGGTTGCCCCGGTTGCGCTTGGCCGGCGGGCAGTCGGCCAGGTCGGGGCGATGCGACTCGCGGGTGTGCACCACCATGCCGCCGGCCTCGCGCCAAGCGGCCAGTACCGCCTGGCAGGCCGGCACGATGGCAGCCAGCAGCGCCACGTCGTTGCCCAGGCTCTCGCCGAAGCCGCCGGGCTCGATGAAGTCGCGCTGCATGTCGATGATGACCAGCGCGGTGCGCTGCACCTCGCAGTCGAAGACGAAGGGCTGGGCGTCGACTTGCAATTGCCTTGTCGTCATGCGCACCTCATGCGGCCATGGGAATGGGGGCCGACGCCGGACTCGCGTGGGCGGCATGGTCGCCGCCGCCCATGTGCGCGCCCAGCACGTGGCGCTGCGCGCCGGCGGCCGGCGTCTCGAAGACGATGCGGCCTTCGCTCATCACCACGATGCAGTCGGCCAGCTCCAGCAACTCGTCCAGGTCCTCGCTGATGAGCAGCACCGCGCCGCCGCGGGCGCGCACGTCAAGAAGGCGCGAATGGATCTCCGCCACCGCCGCGAAGTCCAGGCCGAACACCGGGTTGGCCGCGATCAGCACCGCGATCTCGCCGGCCAGCTCGCGCGCCAGCACCGCGCGCTGCACGTTGCCACCCGAGAGGCTGCGGATCGGCGCGTCCTCGCCCTGGGTCTTGACGCCGTATTCCTTGATCCAGTCGCGTGCACGGCTGCGCCAGGCCGGAAAGCGCAGTACGCCGCCCGCCGACAGCGGCGCCACGTCGAAGTCGCGCAGTGCCATGTTCTCGGCCACGCTGAGATCGCCGACGCAGGCGTTGCGCAGCGGCTCCTCGGGCAGGCTGCGCACTTTCAATCGGCGGTTCTCTTCGCGTCGTGCAAGGTAGGGCTGGCCGTTGACCTGCACGCGGCCACCCAGGCGCATGCGCTGGCCCACCAGCGCCTCGACCAGTTCGCGCTGCCCGTTGCCGGAAACACCGGCCACGCCCAGGATCTCGCCGGCGCGCACCTGCAGGTTCAGGTCGTGCACGGCCAGCGTGCCGCGGTCGCCCAGGGCACGCAGGCCTTCCACCTTCAAGGCGACTGGCGCGGCAGACGGAACAGGCACCCGCGGGATGCGCGACGAGGAGGCCTCCGCCGCCACCTGCGGCGAGCTGGCCGCCTCGCCCATCATGGCCGCCGCCAGCTGCGCCGGCTGCGTGCTCGCCACGCTGCAGTGGTGCACCGCCTTGCCCCGCCTCAGCACGGTGACGCCGTCGGCGTACTGCATCACTTCGCGGAACTTGTGGGTGATGATGAGCACGCTGCACAGGCCGCTGCGGGCGAAGTCGCGCACGTGGCCCAGCACCTCGTCGGCTTCCTGGGGCGTGAGCACCGAGGTGGGCTCGTCCAGGATCAAAAGGCGCGGCTTCAGGTAGAGCTGCTTGAGCAGTTCCAGCTTCTGCTTCTCGCCGGCCGCCAGCTCGGCCGGCCGTGCATCCAGGTCCAGGCTGAAGGGCGTGGTGGCCAGGAAGTCCTTGAGCTCGGCGCGCTTGGCCTTCCAGTCGATCACGGCCGGCGTCTGGCCGCCGGCCAGCAGCAGGTTCTCGGCCACCGTCATGCCCGGCGCCAGCGTGAAGTGCTGGTAGACCATGCCGATGCCCAGGGCACGCGCCACGATGGGGTTGGCGATGGCCTGCTCGCGCCCGTCGACGAGGATGCTGCCCTCCTCCGCCACCTGGAAGCCGGCCACGCACTTCACCAGCGTGCTCTTGCCCGCGCCGTTCTCGCCCAGCAGGGCATGCACGCTGCCAGGCTCCACGCGCATGGTCACGTGGTCCAGCGCGGTGAAGCTGCCGAAGCGCTTGGTCAGTTCGTAGGTGTCCAGCGCCAGTGCGCCGCTCTCGCGCGGATGCGGGTCCAGCGGGGCGATCATGCGGCGGCCTCCAGCGTGGCGATGAGCGCGTGCGAGATCGCATGCGCACCGAACACGCCGCCCTGCATGGTGATCATCTTCAGCGCCGCCAGGTGGTTGGCAGGGTCGGTGGCCGCGGTGCAGTCCGACAGCAGCAGGCATTCGAAGCCGCGGTCGTTGGCATCGCGCATCGTGGTGTGCACGCACACGTCGGTGGTGATGCCGGTGAGCACGATGTTCTGGATGCCGCGGGTGTGCAGCACCAGTTCCAGGTCGGTGGCGTAGAAGGAGCCCTTGCCCGGCTTGTCGATGACCACTTCGCCCGGCAGCGGCGCCAGCGCCGGGATGATTTCCCATCCGGGCTCGCCGCGCACCAGGATGCGCCCGCAGGGCCCGTCGTCGCCGATGCCCACGCCGTCGGCGCCGATCTGCCGCGAGCGCCATCGCTTGTTGGCCGGCAGGTCCGCCAGGTCGGGCCGATGGCCTTCCCGGGTGTGGATGATGTGGAAGCCCTGGGCACGCATCACCGCCAACAGCTTGCGGATCGGCTCGATGGGCGCCTGCGTCAGCGACAGGTCGTAGCCCATCACATCCACGTAGCCACCCTTGCCGCAGAAGTCGGTCTGCATGTCGATGACGACCAGGGCGGTGTTGTCCGGCCGCAGCGCCCCGTTGTAGGGCCAGGGGTAGGGGTTGGCGTCGACGTAGCGTTCGGTCTTCATGCTTGGCTTCTCGCTCAGCGGACGGAAGAGAGTTCGCCCGGGCTGCCCGCGGCGACCTTGCCGGGCTGGCAGCTCAGGTACAGGATCACCAGGGTCAGCACATAGGGCACGGTGTTGAACAGGTGGTAGCCCCAGCCGACGCCCACGGACTGCAGCGCCGGCCCGATGGCACCGGCGCCGCCGAAGAGCAGTGCCGCGCCCACGCAGCGCAGCGGACTCCAGCGCGCGAAGATCACCAGCGCCACCGCGATCAGGCCCTGGCCGCTGCTGATGCCTTCGTTCCAGCTGCCGGGGTAGAAGAGCGTGAGCGACGCGCCGCCCAGCCCCGCGATGAAGCCGCCCGCGGTGGTGGCCGCGATGCGGATGCCCGAGACCGAGTAGCCCAGCGCCCGCGCGGCAGAAGCCGAATCGCCCGCCAGCCGCACCAGCAGCCCGAAGCGCGTGCGCGCGAAGGCCCACCACATCAGCACGGCCAGCGCGATGCCGATGGGCACCAGGGCGTTGACCTGCAGCGCGGCGCGCACGGCGGCGTTGCTGCTCCAGTCGCCCAGTGGAATGGCGGGGATCTGCGGCGCCTGCGGCTGGATCAGCGGCTTGCCCAGGTAGAAGGCCAGGCCGGTGCCCAGCAGCATCAGTGCGATGCCGGTGGCCACGTCGTTGACCCGCTCGATGGAGCACAGCAGCCCGTGCAGCAGCGCCAGCAAGGCACCCGCGCCGGCGCCGATCAGCACGCCCAGCCAGGCCGAGCCGGTGAGGTAGGCGCCGCCGAAGGAGGCCATGGCCGAGAGCACCAGCACGCCTTCCAGGCCCAGGTTGATGCGCCCCGACTTCTCGGTGAGGCATTCGCCCAGGCTCACGAACAGGAAGGGCGCGCCCACGCGCAGGGCACCGCCGACGATGCCGGCGACCAGGGCGATCCACTGGTCGGCCGTCATGTGGGCGCCTTCTGCAACAGGCGCAGGCGCTGCAGCCGCTGCGCGCCCACGCGCTTCCAATCCACCGCGCGCAGGCCTTCGCTCGCCAGGATGAGCACGAAGGCGATGCCCTGCAGCACCATCACCGACGCATCGGGCAGCCCCAGCCGCCGCTGCAGCATGCTGCCCGCCGCGCCGAAGCCGCCGAAGAGGATGGCCACCGGGATGATGGCCAGCGGGTTGTGCCGCGCGATGAAGGCCACCAGGATGCCCGCGTAGCCGTAGCCCGCGATCAGCGAGGCATTGGCATTGGTGTGCACCGCCGCCACCTCCACCGCGCCGGCGATGCCGGCGCAGGCGCCGCCGACGGCACAGGCACCGATGATGAGCTTGCTGGCTGGCAGGCCCACCAGTTGCGCGGTGCGCGGGTTGCCGCCCACCACCCGCACCGAGAAGCCCGAGGCCGTGGCGCGCAGCCAGAAGCCCAGCGCGATGCAGGCCACGATGCCGATCACCAGCCCCCAGTGCACGTCCGAGCCCGCGATGCCGCCGATGAGCAGGCCCGCGTCCAGCGAGTAGGTCGAGGGCTTGTTGAGGCTGGCCGGGTCGCGCAGCACGCCTTCGACCAGGTGCTTGAAGATGCCGATGGCGATGTAGGCCAGCAGCAGGCTGCTGATGGTCTCGTTGATGCCGCGGTACTGGCGCAGCCAGCCGGCCAGCGCGATCCACGCCGCGCCGGCGACCGCCCCCGCCAGGCAGGCGATGGCGGTGCCCACGAAGTTGAAGGGCAGCGGCAGCGCGTGCGCCACCGCAGCGCAGGCCAGGCCGCCCAGCACCAGTGCCCCCTCGCCGCCGATCACCACCAGCCCCGCGCGCGCCGGAATGGCCACGCACAAGGCGGTGAGCATCAGCGGCGCGGCGCGCTGCAGCGTGTTCTGCCAGGAGAACCAGTCGCCGAACGCGCCCTTGAAGAGGATGAACCAGACTTCGAGCGGGCTGACGCCAGTGAAGGACACCAGCAGCCCGAACAGCAGCAGCGCCGCCGCGATGGCGGCCACCGGCAGGGTGAATTCGCGCAGCGAATCACGCATGTCACACCTTGTGAAGCGCCGTGCCTCAGAGGGTCCCGACGACGCCTTCGACCAGGTAGTTCATCTTCTCGAGCTCGACGTCGGTCTGCTTGAAGGACTTGCCCGCCGGCACCACGACCGCACCCTTGTTGTCCTTGAGGCCGCCCTTGAAGATGTCGAAGCTGCCCGCGACCATCTTGGCCTTGATGTCGTCGGCGTTCTTGCGTGCGGCCTCGGGCACCATCGGGCCGTAGGCGGACATCTTCACGTAGCCTTCCTTCAGGCCGCCGCGCAGGAAGTTGGGATGGGGCTTGCCCGTCTGCGCCGCATCCAGAATGGTCTTGTAGGCGGTGATCCAGTTCCACTCGGCGCCGGTGAGGTAGGCATTGGGCGCGAGCTTGGCCTGGCTGGCGTGGTAGCCGCAGACCATCTTGCCGCGCTTGGCCGCCGTCTCGACGATGACCTTGGGGCCGTCCACGTGCATGGTGAACACGTCCACGCCCTGGTCGGCCAGGCTGTTGGTGGCCTCGGCTTCCTTCACGGGCATGGACCAGTCGCCGGTGAAGATCACCGCGGTGGTGATGGACGGGTCCACCGAGCGCGCACCCATGGTGAAGGCGTTGATGTTGCGCAGCACCTGCGGAATCGGCTTGGCCGCGATGAAGCCGATCTTCTTGCTCTTGCTCATGTGCCCGGCGATGACGCCGTTGAGGTACTGGCACTCGTCGATGTAGCCGAAGAAGCTGCCGACGTTCTTGGGCTTGCCCTCGGACCACAGGCCGCCGCAGTGGGCGAATCGCACGTCGGGGTTCTTGGGCGCCAGCGCGAGGATGTGCGGGTCGAAGTAGCCGAAGGAAGTGGGGAAGAGCAGCTTGGCGCCGTCCTGCGAGATCATGCCGGTCATGGTCTTCTGGACGGCCGCGGTCTCGGGCACGTTCTCTTCCTCGACCAGCTTGACGCCCGGAAGCTTCTTCAGCTCGGCCGCCGCCATGGCCTGCGCCTGGTTGTAGCCGTAGTCGTCGCGCGGGCCGACGTAGATCACGCCCACGGTGAGGGGCTTGGCCTGCGCCTGCGCCAGGGCGCTCCATCCGCCCAGGGTGCCAGCTGCGCCGAGTGCGGCGATGGACTTGATGGAGTCGCGGCGATTGACTTTGATCTGCATGGTGCTCTCCGAACTAGGGTTGGCTGACGAGTTCTGATCTTGGATACAAGACAGGATGCATAAAGCGTGCCGCAGAAAAAGGGCCTTGTCGGCAGGCTCTGCGCATCAAGGCGGTGCGGTTTCAGCCGATCAGGCTCACGTGCGCCGCCACCACGCGCCAACCTTGCGCAGTGCGCGCCCAGGTCTGGGTCTGGCGGCCGTCGCGCGTGCCGCCCGTGCGGCGGAACTCGATGGCGGTGTGGGCGAAGTCGCGGCCGTAGGTGGTGATGGCGGTGCGCAGCACCTCGCGCGCCAGCCCCTGCGGGGGTCGTGAGGCGCGAAAGGCCTGGATGGCTTCGTAGCCGTAGAGGTTCTCGCTGGCGCCGTAGCGCAGCGTGCGGGGGTTGGCCCAGAACAGCTCGTCGAGCACCTCGACCTTGTTGTTGACCAGCGCGTCCTCGTAGCGCGCGAAGGCGGCCGTCACCTCGGCCAGCACTTCGGGGATGTCGATGTCGGTCTTCTCGTCGATCATGCGCGGGCTCCAGGTTCGGCCACGGGCGCATGGGCCACGCCGGCCGCTTCCAGCGCGGCGGCCACGCGCAGCACCAGGTCCTCGCGCCAGGGCGCGGCGATGACCTGCACGCCGATGGGCAACGGCGACCGGCGTTCCTCGCTGCCCCACACGGGCACCGCGCACACAGGCAGGCCGATGCAGGAGATGGGCTGCGTCAGCACGCCCATGTTGGGTCGCACCGGCAGGCGCTGCCCGCCGATCTCGAAATGCTCGGCGCCGATGGGCGTGGCGGCACAGGGCGTGGCCGGTGCCAGCAGCACGTCGTAGCGCTCGAAGACGCGGGCCACGCTCTCGGCATAAAGGCGTCGCACCCGCTGGGCCCGTACCGTCCACGCGGCCGGAATCAGCGTGCCGGCCAGGAAGCGGTCGCGCGACAGCGGCTCGAAATCCTGCGGCCGGGTGCGCAGGTCCTGCAGGTGCAGGGCCGCGCCTTCGGAATTGGTGATGAGGAAGGCGGCCGCGCGGCCGGCCTGCACCATCGGCAGTTCCACCGTCTCGGCGGCACCCAGCGCCGCCGCGACACGGTCCACCGCGGCCAGGGCCTGGGGCGTGGCACGGGCGCGGAAGTAGCCGCCCAGCACGCCGATGCGCAATCCGCTCGTGTTCTTCGCCAGCAGCGGCGCCACCGGCTCGACCGCTCGCTGCAGGCAGCCGGGGTCGCGCACGGGGCCCGTCTCCGGGCCTTGCATGGCGTCGTAGGCGAGTGCCAGGTCGCGCGCCGAACGCGCGAAGGGCCCGAGGTGGTCCAGGCTGGACACGAAGGGATAGCTGCCCGTGCGCGGCAGCCGCCCGAAGGTGGGCTTGAGGCCGAACACGCCGCACAGCGAGGCGGGCACGCGGATGGAGCCATTGGTGTCCGAGCCCAGCGTGAGCGGCACCTGCCCGGCCGCCACCGCCGCACCGGAACCGCCGGACGAGCCGCCGGCGATGCGCGTGAGGTCGTGCGGATTGCGCGCCGGCCCCACGTGGCTGTTCTCGGTGGTGAAGCCGTAGGCGTACTCGTCCATGTTGAGCGCGCCCACCAGCACCGCGCCCGCGGCTTCCAGGCGCTGCACCAGCACGGCGTCGAGCCGGGCCGGCGGACTGTCCTGCTCGATCTTGGAGCCGGCCAGCGTGGGCAGTCCCTCGATGTCGAACAGGTTCTTCACCGCGAAAGGCACGCCCAGCAGCGGCAGCGCGCGCAGGGCCTGGGCCGCTTCGCCCCCGGCCGCCAGTTGTGCGTCCAGCGCCGCTGCACGTTGCAAGGCGCGCTGCTGCGTGCGCGCGGTGAAGGCGTTGACGCGGTCGTCGGTGGCCTCGATTCGGGCGAACGAGGCCTGCGCCAGCGCGCCGGCGCTCACGTTGCCCGCGCGCACCGCGCCGGCCATGGTGGCGGCGCTCTGGCGCAGGAGATCGGTGGCCGCGTTCATTCGAATACCTCCGTGCTTCGCACTGCGGTGCGAGCTTGCTTGGGGCAGCCCGGCGCGGAGTTCATTCCGAGTACCTTCGTGCTTCGCACTGCGGTGCGAGCTTGCTTGGGGCGGCCCGGCGCGGCGCTCATTCCGCGTGGCGCCTGCCTGGCGGCACCGGCGCGAAGTTGACCGCCGGTTCCACGTGCGGGTCCAGCGGCACCGCGTCCAGCAGCGCCGCCATGTCGGCCGCGAGCGCGAAGTAGCGCAGCACGCCCTCGCGGTGCTCGGGCCGCAGGTTCAGCTCCAGCGCAGCGGCGCTGGCGTCGACGAAGGCTTCGATCTGCTCGGGACGCAGGCTCATCGGCGCACCTCGCGCTGGAAGATCTCCAGGCTGCGCTTCTTGGTGGCGACGAAGCCGGGCTCGCTGAGCGTCTCCACCGTGCGCGGCCGGGCATCGCCGTAGGGCAGGATCTCGGCCACGCGCGTGGGCCGCTTGGTGAGCAGCAGCACCTGGTCGGCCAGGTACACCGCTTCTTCCAGGTCGTGCGAGACCAGCAGCATGGTGGTGCCGGTCTGCATGAACACTTCCTGCAGCTTCTCGCGGATGAAGAGGGTCATCTCGAAGTCCAGGGCCGAGAAAGGCTCGTCGAGGAACAACACCTCCGGCTCGGGTGCCAGCGCCCGCATGATCGAAGCGGTCTGCTGCTGCCCGCCCGAGAGCTCATAGGGAAATCGCTTGAGGTCGAACTTCACGTCGAAGGAGGCCACCAGCTCTTCCATGCGCCGGTCCACCTGCGCCTTGCTGCGACCTTCCAGCTTGAGCGGGTAGGCGATGTTGTCGATGGTGCGCATCCACGGGAACATCGCCTCGCGGTAGTTCTGGAACACGTAGCCGATCTTGGTGTCCTTGAGCGACTTGCCGTCGAACAGGATCTCGCCCGAATCGATGGGGACGAGCCCGGCGATCATGTTGATCAGCGTGCTCTTGCCGCATCCGTTGGGCCCGAACACCGAGACGATGCGGTTCTTCGGGATGTCCAGGTCGAAGTTCTCGTACAGCGGCCAGCCGGCGAAGTACTTGGTGAGCCCGCGGATGGTGATGTGCGTGCCCGCCGGGCCCGGCACGAAGGCCGCCTTGGGCACGTCGGCGAACACCGGGCCGTTGATGACGTTGTCGACGCTTCTCATCGTCCGCTCCAGTGCACGATGCGGCGCTCGGCCACGAGGAAGAGGATGTTCAGTGCATAGCCCAGCGCGCCGGCCGCCAGGATCGAGGCGTACATGTCGCGCACGTTCATCACCTGCTGCGAGTTGATGATGCGGTGGCCCAGCCCCGAATCCGAGCCGATGAACATCTCGGCCACGATCACGATCACCAGTGCCATCGAGACGGCCGAGCGCAGGCCCACGAAGGTGGGCTGCAGGCTTTCCCACACCAGCACGTCGCGGAAGATCTGCCAGCGCGAGGCGCCCATCACCTTGGCCGCCATGACGCGCTGCTTGCGCGCGTTCATCACGCCGTAGGCGCTGTTGAAGACCACGATGAGCAACGCGCCGAAGGCGGCGATGGCCACCTTGTTGACGTCGCTCACGCCGAAGATCATGAGGAAGAGCGGAATGAGCGCCGACGAGGGCGTGGAGCGGAAGAAGTCGATCAAAAACTCCACGCTGCGGTACGCCTTCTCGTTGCTGCCCAGCAGCACGCCCAGCGGAACGCCGACCAGGGCCGCGATGAGAAAGGCCTGCAGGGTGCGCCACACCGTGACGGCGAAGTCGAGCAGCAGGGAACCACCCGCCAGGCCGGTGATGAGCGTGGCGATGGTGTCGGCCGGCGGCGGCAGCAGGATGGCCTTGACGAGCCCCAGTCGCACCGCCAGGTCCCACACGATGAAGAGCAGCACCGGCCCGATGAAGGGCAGGCCCTTGAGCCAGGGCGAGGGGCGCGGCGCCGCGGGTGCGCCAGCGGCGCCCGCTGCGGGCGGCGACCAGGGCGCGGCGGGGGCTTGCTGTGCGGAGTCAGCCACGGCCTACCCCTTGTAGAGCATGCTGTCGACCATCAGCCGCGAGGAGAAGATGCCCTTCTCGGCGAACAGGTCGAAGAACTTCTGGAAGTGCGCCACGTCCTGCGGCGTGAACTCGTTGTAGAGCGTGTAGGCGGCCAGCGGCACCTCGCCGGTGAGCGGGCCCTCGATGGCGGTGTAGCCCTTGAGGTACTGGCGCGCCTCGGTCGGCTTGCTGCGCACATACTGCACGCCCTGTGCGTAGGCGCCGATGTACTTCTTCGCCGCCTCGGGGTTCTTCTTGATGAAGGCCGAGGTGAGCGAGGCCGAGCCGCCGAACCAGGGCGCCATCGGGTCGCCCAGCACGTACTTCGCGATCACGCCGGACTCCAGCACGCGGGTGGAGCCGTTGAGCCGTCCGATGGTGCCGGTGGGCTCCAGCGTGTAGCACCCGTCGACCTGGCCCGCGGCGAGCGCCGCCACGTGCTGGCCGATGGGCAGCTCCACCACCGTGGCGCCGGTGGCGCCGCCGCGTTCCAGCACCGCCTTGGCAAGCGTCACGTTCTGGATGCCGGGGCCCGAGGCGACGCGCTTGCCCTTCAGGTCGGCCATCACCTTCGCCGTGCTGGCGGTGGGCACCAGCACCTGGTCGAGCACGTTCTTCACGTTGCTGGGGTTGGAGCAGAAGATCTTGAAGCTGCCCGGCGCGGCAATCTCGCCGATGGCGATGTTGGCCGAGCCGGTGCCGTTGGCGCTGCCGTCGCAGCGCTCGGCGAGCATGGCTTCCATGATCTGCTGCGCGCCGGCGTAGCGCTGCACTTCCACGTCGACGCCGGCCGCCTTGAAGTAGCCCTGCTCCACCGCCGCGTAGAAGGGCAGGCCGGCGGCGATCGGCCAATAGCCCACGCGCACCTTGACCGCGGCCTGGGCGCGCACGATGGCCGGGGCGGCCAGCACGGCAAGGCCTGCGGCGCCCGCCTGCAGCAGCTGGCGGCGTTGGCTCGATGGGGCTTGGGATGGGGTCGTCGTGCGTTTCATGGTGGAAGCTCCTCGTGAGAGATGGCGGATTCAGGCGGCAGCGATCGGCTGCCGCGATTCGATGTAGCGGCGCCAGCCGCCCAGGTGGGTGATGTCGGTGGCCCCCTCGGTGGCGAGCGCCTCGCAGACGAAGCCCTGCACGCTGCTGCCGTCGGCCAGCTGCAGGGTGCCGATGCCCAATGGCGCCGGAATGAGCGCGACGAAGCTGCCGTAGTGCGCCAGCGGCATCTGCCAGACCTCCACCGCGATCGCAGCCCCTTCGGACGGCGGCACGCGGACCAGGCCGGGCTTGGGCGGCACGGTGCCGGGCAAGGCGTACAGCCTGTACTGCGAGGCGGTGTGGGTCTTCTCCAGCAACTGCGCGCCGCGCTCCACGAGCTGGCCGTTGAGCGGCATGCCCGACAGGTGCGCGCCCACCACCGCCACCTTCACGGTGGCCGGCCTGGACAGGCCCAGATCGGCAGGCGGCGGCAGGGGCTCGCCGGTCGCGCCCTGCGCGAGGCCGCTGGCGTGGTGGTAGCGCTGCCCCAGTTCGGCCAGCTGCAGGTCGCTGCCGCAGGGCCCCACCAGCGTGATGCCGAAGGGCAGCCCGTCGGGCCGCAGGCTGCTGGGCACCGACAGCGCCGCGTAGTCCAGCAGGTTGACGAAGTTGGTGTAGGCGCCCAGGTTCTTGTTGAGCTGTACCGGGTCGGCGCGCATGGCGTCGATCCGGTAGTGCGTGGGCGCGGTGGGCAGCAGCAGCACGTCGATGTCCTCCCACATGGGCGCGGCCTGCTGCGCCAGTGCGCGCAGCCGGGCCTGCGCATCGACCAGGTCGGCCGCGTCGTAGCGGCGGCCGCTGGCGAGAATGCTGCGCACCGGCTCCATCACTTCGGCTTCGTGCTCGTCGAAGAAGCCGCGCACCGCCGCATAGCGCTCGGCGACCAGCGCGCTGTCGTAGAGCAGCTCGGCGGCCTGGGCCAGCGGCTCGTAGTCGATCTGCACGGGCGCGCCGCCCAGGGCCTGGAGCTTCTCGATGGCTTGCACGAAGGCCTGCGCGGCCTGCTCGTCGCCGAAGAACTGCAGCTCGGAAGGCACGCCGAACCGGAAGCGCGGGCCGAAGGGCTCACGCTCGAGAGCAAGCGATCGCGAGAAGGGATCCTGCGCATCGAAGCCCATGGCCGCGCGCAGCACCTGCACCGCCACCTGCACCGTGCGCGCGAAGATGGAGACGCAGTCGACGCTTTGCGCCGCCGGCACCACGCCGCGTGCGCTGATGAGTCCCTTGGAAGGCTTGAGCCCCACGATGTTGTTCAGCCCCGCCGGCACTCGGCCCGAACCGGCCGTGTCGGTGCCCAGCGCGAAGTCCACCTGCCCGGTGGCCACCACGTAGGCCGAACCCGAGCTGGAGCCACCCGACACGAAGCTGGCATCGAAGCTGTTGGGCACCGCGCCGTAGGGCGAACGGGTGCCGTTGAGGCCGCAGGCGAACTGGTCCAGGTTGGTCTTGCCCGCCAGTGCCGCACCGGCATCGAGCAGCCGCTGCACCACATGCGCATGCGCCGGGGCGGTGCGTGCGAAGGCCGGACAGGCCGCAGTGGTGGGCAGGCCGCCCACGTCGATGTTGTCCTTGGCCGCGAACACCAGCCCGGCCAGCGCGCCGTTGGACGCGCCCTGCAGCGGCGTACCGAGGCGGGTGATCCATGCGGCCTCGGGGCCGCTTTGCTCCTGGGCCGTCGTGTCTGCCGCTGCGTCGAAACCGTGCACCATCATCAAGCATCCTGTCTTGTGTACAAGATGCATTGCAAACAATGTGCCAAGCTGCGCGGTCTGATCGCGCTGCGACATCAGCAACAGAAAGAAGCACCCATGAACACACAGGACAACGCCCCCGTCGCCATCGTCACCGCCGCCGGGCGCGGCATTGGCGCGGCCATTGCGCGCGAGCTGCATGCGCGCGGCTACAAGCTCGCGCTGATGTCACCGTCGGGCAGCGCCGAGGCCCTCGCCAAGGAACTGGGCGGCTTCGGCGTCAGCGGCTCGGTCGCCAGGCTCGAGGACCTGCAGCGCCTGGTGGAGGGCACGGTGCAGGCCTTCGGCCGCGTGGACGCCGTGGTCAACCACACCGGCCATCCGCCCAAGGGCGAGCTGCTGGACATTGCCGACGAGAGCTGGATGCTGGGCAACGACATGATGGTGCTGTCGGTGCAGCGCATGGCCCGGCTGGTGACGCCGCTGATGCTGGCCCAGGGCCGGGGCGCCTTCGTCAACATCACCACCTTCGCGGCCTTCGAGCCCTCGCCGAAATTCCCGGTGTCATGCGTGTACCGCGCGGCGGTGGGCGCCTTCACCAAGCTCTACGCCGACCGCTACGCGGCCAACAACATCCGCATGAACGCGCTGCTGCCGGGTTATGTCGACAGCCTGGCCCACAAGCCGGAGATCGCGCAGGCCGTGCCGATGGCGCGGCTGGGCAAGGTCGAGGAGATCGCGAAGACCGCCGCCTTCCTGCTCTCGGACGATGCGGGCTACATCACCGGGCAGAACATCCGCGTGGATGGCGGGATCACCCGCCACGTGTGAGTCGGCGTCGGCCTAGCGCTTCGCCGACTGGTACAGCCCCTCGACCTTGGGGATGTTCGCTTCCAGGTTGCGGATGCGGTCCGGCCCGCTGGGGTGGGTCGAGAGGAAGCTGGTGCCGCCGCTGTCCTTGCTGGCGCGGCCCATCTTCTGCCACAGGGTGACGGAGGCGCGCGGGTTGAAGCCGGCGCGGGCGGCCAACTCCAGGCCGACCAGGTCGGCCTCGGATTCGTCGGTGCGGCTGAACTGCAGCGTCAGCAGTTGCGTGGCACCGCGGGCGGCCAGGTCGCCCATCTGGCCCAGGCCCAGCAGCTGCGCGCCGATGGACAGCGCCAGGCCGGTGCCGGTGCTCTTGGCCAGCTGCTCGCGCGCATGCTCGCGCAGCGCGTGCGCCACCTCGTGGCCCATCACCATGGCGACCTCGTCGTCGGTGAGCTGCAGCTGGTCGAGGATGCCGGTGTAGAAGGCGATCTTGCCGCCGGGCATGCAGAAGGCGTTGATCTGCTTGCTGCCGATCAGGTTGACTTCCCATTTCCATTGCGCGGCGCGCGGGTTCCATTGCGGCGCGAAGGGAATGATGCGCGCCGCGATGGCGCGCAGGCGCTTGAGCTGCGCGTTGCCGTCGGGCGCCAGGGCGCCTTTCTGCTTCGCCTGCGCCAGCAGCTGCGCGTACTGCTGCGCGCCGGCCTGCTCCAGGTTCTCGGCCGGCACGATGTTGCGCGCCGCTGATGGCGCGCCCA
The DNA here is from genome assembly GCF_900114785.1 of Variovorax sp. OV329. GTDB lineage: Bacteria > Pseudomonadota > Gammaproteobacteria > Burkholderiales > Burkholderiaceae_C > Variovorax. Next base: position 50,571 of record NZ_FOUG01000021.1, on the reverse strand, counting down.
CGCTCACCTGCGCAAGCGCGGGCGCCGCCAGGCCGGCACCGGCGGCCAGCAGGAAGGCGCGACGGGGGTTCAGGCGCCCGGAAGAAAAGTGGCAGTTCAGACACATGCGGGAATAATAAGGACAGCCCACCTCACTGTCTGCATGCATTTCCCCTCCAAGGGCGCCGAGCCGTCCAACGCCCCTGCCCCGGAATCCGCCCCGCCCGCCCGCTCCTGGCGCGAAGCCCTGGCCGTCTACCGCGAGCCGGCCACGCTGCGCATGCTGGCCCTGGGCTTCTCCGCCGGCCTGCCGCTGCTGCTGGTGCTGGGCACCCTGGGTTTCAGGCTGCGCGAGGCCGGCATCGACCGGGCGGCCATCGGCTACCTGAGCTGGGTGGGCCTGATGTACGCCTTCAAATGGGCATGGGCGCCGCTGGTGGACCGCTTGCCCTTGCCACCGCTCACCACCCTGCTGGGCCGCCGGCGCGGCTGGCTTTTGCTGGCCCAGGCCATCGTGATCGCCGGCCTGGCCGGCATGGCGCTCATCGATCCGAGCACCCGCCTGGAGCCGCTGGTGTGGTGCGCGCTCGTGGTGGCCTTCGGCTCGGCCACGCAGGACATCGCGCTGGATGCCTACCGCATCGAGTCCGCCGCCACCGACAAGCAGGCCGCCCTGGCCGCGGCCTACCAGACCGGCTACCGCGTGGCCATGATCTGGGCCGGCGCCGGCGTGCTGTGGATCGCGGCGCGGGCCGAGGTGAGCGGCATGGGCGGCTACCAGAACGGCGCCTGGAAGGTGGCCTACCTGGCCATGGCCGCGTCGATGGTGGTGGGCGTGCTGGCGGTATTGCTCTCGCCAGAGCCGCAGCGGCGCGAACTGCCCGCGCCCCGCAATGCCCGCGAATGGCTGCAGGACGTGCTGGTGGAGCCCTTCGCCGACTTCGTGCGCCGCTACCGCTGGCAGGCGGTGCTGATCCTGTCGCTGATCGCCGTCTACCGCATCAGCGACGTGGTGATGGGCATCATGGCCAACCCTTTCTACGTGGACATGGGCTACACCAAGGACGAGGTGGCTTCGGTCAGCAAGGTGTTCGGCGTGATCATGACGCTGGTGGGCGCCTTCGTGGGCGGCGTGCTGTCGGCCCGCTTCGGCGTCGCCCGCATCCTGATGCTCGGCGCGGTGCTCAGCGCGGCCAGCAACCTGCTGTTCGCCTGGCTGGCCGGGCAGGGACACGACCTTCGCGGCCTGATTGCGGTGGTGTCGGCCGACAACCTGGCCGGCGGCATCGCTTCGGCCGCGTTCGTCGGCTACCTCTCCAGCCTCACCAACGTGAACTACTCGGCCACGCAGTACGCCCTGTTCAGCTCGATGATGCTGCTGCTGCCCAAGTACATCGCGGGCTATTCGGGCGAATTCGTCGACCACTTCGGCTACGCCGCCTTCTTCAATGCCACCGCCGCGCTGGGCCTGCCGGTGGTGGTGCTGGTGGCGCTGGCGCTGCGCAGCACCGGCAAGGGCCATTCGGCATTGCCCGATCCGGCGCCCACCCGCTAGCTGCTACAAACAGCCTTTCGTCCTTCGTTTTCCCATTCCTCCAGTGCCCTCTCCCATTCCTCCCCTTCGCATCAGCGCCTACACCGCCACCACGGCCGTGGGCGTGGGCAAGACGGCCCTGGCCGATGCCCTTCAAACCGCGCGCAGCGGCCTGCGCGCCAACGACTTCGGCGACGCGCCGCTGCCCACCTTCATCGGCCGCGTCGACGGCCTCGAGTCCCTGAAGTTGCCCGAACACCTGTCCCGCTGGGACTGCCGCAACAACCGCCTGGCGTGGCTGGGCCTGCAGGCCGACGGCTTCCTCGAGTCGGTGGCCACCGCGCGCTCGCGCTACGGCGCGAGCCGCGTGGCCCTGATCCTGGGCACCTCCACCTCCGCCATCGGCGAGACCGAGGAGGCCTACACGCAGGTCGACGCCGAAGGCCGCTTCCAGCCGGCGCAGCGCCGACCGCTGGTGCACACCCCCCATTCGCTGGGCATGTTCGTGCAGGACGCGCTGGGCCTGGAAGGGCCCTGCGAGACCATCTCCACCGCCTGCTCCTCCAGCGCCAAGGCCTTCGCGTCGGCCGAGCGGCTGATCCGCCTGGGCCTGGCCGATGCGGCCGTGGTGGGCGGGGTCGACACGCTGTGCGGCAGCGTGCTGTTCGGCTTCAACTCGCTGGAGCTGGTCTCCTCCGCGCCCTGCCGCCCCTTCGATGCGCAGCGCGACGGCATCAGCCTGGGCGAGGCGGCCGGCTACGCCTTGCTGGAGCGCGCCGATGCGGGCGCCGCCGGCGCGCCGCTGCTGCTGGGCTACGGCGAGGCCAGCGACGCCCACCACATGTCCACGCCGCACCCCCAGGGCCTGGGCGCCGAGCGCGCGCTCGACGACGCCCTGGCCCGCGCGGGCCTGTCCACCGACGCCATCGACTACATCAACCTGCACGGCACGGCGAGCACCAAGAACGACGAGGTCGAAGCCGGCCTGGTGGCTCGTCGCTTCCCGGCCAGCACCCACGCCAGCTCGACCAAGGGCTTCACCGGCCACACGCTGGGCGCGGCCGGCATCGTGGAGGCAGTCATCAGCCTGCTGGCGCTGGAAACCGGCTGGATGCCCGGCACCATCAACAGCAGCGAGCTCGATGCCGACTGCGGCCCGCAGGTGCGCCTGCAGGGCGCGCGCGGCGCCGTGCGCCACGCGCTGAGCAATTCCTTCGGTTTCGGCGGCAACAACTGCGCCCTGATCTTCGGCCAGGGAGCCGCCGCATGAGTTCGAACGCCACGACCCCCACGCTCTACATCGAGGGCCCAGCCTTCTGGGCGCCCACCCTGCCCAGCTGGGACGTCGCCCGCGCCGCCTTCCGCGGCGAGGGCGCGCCGGTCGATCCGCCGGCGAAGCGCCCCGCGCCGCAGGTGCTGGCCCCGGCCGAGCGCCGCCGCGCGCCCGACTCCGTGGCCATCGCGCTCGAAGTGGCGGCCGCCTCGGTGGCCGCCGCCGGCCGTCAGGCCGCCGACCTGCCCTGCATCTTCGCCTCGGCGCATGGCGACCTGGCCATCAACGACTACATGTGCGCCACGCTCGCCAGCGAGCCCACGCTGCTCTCGCCCACCAAATTCCACAACTCGGTGCACAACGCGGCGGTGGGCTACTGGACCATCGGCACCGGCTGCATGGCGTCGAGCAACTCGGTGGCTTCCTTCGAGGCCACCTTCGCCGCCGGCCTGCTGGAGGCCGCCGCCCAATGCGCCTGCGACCAGCAGGCCGTGCTGCTCACCGGCTTCGACGTGCAGGCCGTGGGCCCGCTGGCCTCGGCCGTGCACAGCGAGGGCATGCTGGCCGCGGCCATCGTGATCTCGCCGCAGCGCAGCGAGCGTTCGCTGGCTGCCTTCGACTGGTCGCTGGCCGAGGGCCCGGCCGAGCCGGTGGCGCTGCAGTCCGACGCGGCGCGCGCCGTCCGGGGCAACAGCCTGGCCGACGCACTGCCGCTGTTCGAGGCGCTGGCCCGCGGCGGCGAGGCGCAACTGGCGATGCCGCTGTCGGCCCGCCTGGCGCTGCGCCTGTCGCTGCGTCCGCTGGCCTGAGGCCCACCCCGAAAGGAAGGCGCGCCAGCCACCTGGCGTGGCCTCCTTTACGCAACTTTACAAAGCATTCAATCCCGCTTGCCGGGGAGGCCTGACCATGCCCAGGATGAGTACCCCACAGCTCCTGATGATCGAAGACGACCTGCGCCTGGCGAAGATGGTCGGCGAGTACCTCACGCAGTCCGGCATGGCCGTGGCCCACGCGGGCGACGGGGCCAGCGGCATGGCGGCCCTGCAGGACAAGGCGCCCGACCTGGTCATCCTCGACCTGATGCTGCCGGACACCGACGGGCTGGACGTGTGCCGCCGCATCCGCGCCCTGCCCGGCGCACAGGCCAAGGTGCCGGTGCTGATGCTGACGGCCAAGGGCGACCCGATGGACCGCATCATCGGCCTGGAGATCGGCGCGGACGACTACCTGCCCAAGCCCTTCGAGCCGCGCGAATTGCTGGCGCGCATCCGCGCGGTGCTGCGCCGCCGCGGCGACGGCGCGCCCGCCAGCGAGGCGCCCGCGGCCGAGGTGCTGCGCTTCGGCTCGCTGGAGATCGACCGCAACGCCCGCAGCGTGACGGTGACCGGCAACGAGGTCGAGCTGACTTCCTACCAGTTCGACCTGCTGGTGGCCATGGCCGAGCGCGCCGGCCGCGTGCTCACGCGCGACCAGATCATGGAAGCCGTGCGCGGCCGCGAGCTGGAAGCCTTCGACCGCTCCATCGACGTGCACATGGGCCGCATCCGCGCGGCCATCGAGGCCGACGTGAAGAACCCCAAGCGCATCCTCACCGTGCGCGGCGTGGGCTACGTCTTCGCCAAGCAGCAGGACTAGGGCGCCGGCCATGTTCAACCCGTACTCGCGCCATTTCTACGTGCGCATCTGGCTGGCCGTGGCCGGCGGCGTCGTCGTGCTCACCCTCACGGCCAGCTGGCTGATGCGCATCGCGGTCGAGAACGAACGCGAGCGGGTCGCGAACGTGCCGCGCTCGGTGGTGGTGCTGGACGACAACGACCGCGAGATCGGCAGCGGCAGCGCCCTGCGCGTGCCCGGCAAGGGCATCGAGTTCGACGTGACCCTGGACGACGGCCGCAAGCTGAGCCTGCAGATGGCCCGCCGCGAGGACATCCCCGGCCCCGACGGCCGCCGCACGCCGCCGCCCTGGTGGCGCACGCCCTACGGCCCGGGCTGGCTGATCGTGCTGGTGGGCATGGCGGTGGCGCTGGGCGTCTATCCCATCGTGCGGCGCATGACCAAGCGGCTGGAAGTGCTCCAGCGCAGCGTGCAGCGCTGGGGCGAGGGCGACTTGTCCGCCCGCGTGCCGCAGGACGGCGAGGACGAGGTGGCCGACCTGGCCGAGCGCTTCAACGAGTCGGCCGCGCGCATCGAGACCCTGGTGCGCTCGCACAAGTCGCTGCTGGCCAATGCCAGCCACGAGCTGCGCTCGCCGCTCACCCGCATCCGCATGGCGGTGGAGCTGATGGGCCAGCATCCCAGCGAACTCACGCGTACCGAGATCACGCGCAACATCGCCGAGCTGGACCAGCTCATCGACGAGATCCTGCTGGCCAGCCGGCTCGATGCGCGCGAGGCCGACATGGGCACGGTGGAAAGCGTGGAGCTGGTGGGCCTGGCGGCCGAGGAATGCGCCCGCACCAACGCCGAGCTGGAACTGAGCGAAGGCACCGATGCCAGCGCGCTCACGGTGCGCGGCGTGCCGCGCCTGCTGCGCCGCGCCATCCGCAACCTGCTGGAGAACGCTCGCCGCTACGGCGGCAACGACATCAGCCTGGAACTGCAGACCGAGGGCCCGCAGGCCAAGGTGGTGGTGAATGACCGCGGCCCGGGCGTTCCGCCCGCCCTGCGCGATCGCATCTTCGAGCCCTTCTACCGCCTGCCCGGCGCCAGCGAGCGCGAAGGCGGCGTGGGCCTGGGCCTGGCGCTGGTGAAGTCCATCGCCGAGCGCCACGGCGGCTCCGTGCGCTGCGAAAGCCGCCCGGGCGGCGGCGCCAGCTTCGTCATCACGCTGCCGCGGTAGACGAGCCTCCCGGCTTCTCACTTCGCTTCGCTGCGTGTAGTTCGCCACCTCCCGAGGAGGGGACCTCACCTGCGGCCCGGCAGAGCCGGTTCCGCGGTGCGGGGCTGGCGAAGAATTCACCTGATGTTCCTGCTGCGGGGCGCTTGCCTAGAATCGCGGCCCATGTTCCGTACTCGTCTTGCTCGCCATGCGGCCGCCTTCTGGGGCTTCGTGGTCTACATGCCGGTGGGCGTCAACTACGCCGCCTTCCTGTTCCTCATGATCGCCATGGCCGTGGGCGGCAGCTGGCGCGAGCGCGCGGCGCGGGTGCGCCAGCATCCGCTGTTCTGGCCCATCGCCGCCTACGTGGGCTGGACGCTGGTGGTGCTGGCATTCCGTCCGCACTACAAGGAAACAGGGCTCGACCTCTTCCACGGCATCCGCATCGCGCTGACCATGCTGATGGCGCTGGCGCTGTCTCGCGAGGAATGCATCTGGGCGCTGCGGGCCTTCCTGCTGGCTTCGGCGCTGGGGCTGCTGCTGATCGTGCTGTACCACCTGGGCGTGCTGCCCGACGCGCAGATCTGGCGCGCGGTCACCTCCATGCAGGGCAACAAGTCGATCAACGACGCGCTGCTTTTCGCCACCCTCGGCGCCGGCGCAGCGGTGCTGGGCCTGGCGCACCTGAGCGACGCGCAGCGCTGGCACTGGGCCGGTCCGGCCTTCACGGTGACGGTGCTGATGGCCATCGTGGTGAGCCTGGCGCTGCCTTCGCGCACCTCGCTGCTGGCCATGCTGATTTGCGTGTTCGCCGCCTGCTTCCACCAGTTCCGCCGCCATCCGCGCGGGCTGCTGGTGGCGCTGGGCGCGGCCATCCTCATCGCCGGCCTGGGCGTCTGGCAGATGCCCCAGTCCATCAAGAACAAGTTCGAGCTCGGCGTGACCGAGCTGGAGCAGGCGCAGGCCGGCGTGCAATCGGACGCGAGCTGGGTCACGCGCTACTACATGTACAAGCTGACCGGCGAGATGATGCTGGACGCACCCGCCACCGGCCTGGGCATCGGCGCCTGGACCAGCGAATGGAAGAAGCGCGCGCCCAAGGTGCTCGACTACAAGAACATGCCGCACAACGACTACCTGTGGATGGGCTCGCAAGCCGGCATCCCGGGCTTCGCGACGCTGTTCCTGATCCTGGCGTGGGGCGTGTGGGTGTGCTGGCGGCGCGCCGACCTCACGGGGCGCATCGGCTTCGTGGCCATGCTGACCATGCTGATCGCGGCCAGCCTCAATTCGGCGATGCGCGATGCCCAGATCGGGCTGAGCCTGCTGTGGATCACCTTCCTGTGCCTGCGCCTGGCCCAGGAGGAAGGAAGCCCGTGGCGCGGCGTCTTGCCGCCGCGCTTCTCGGGCATCCTGCAGAGCGGGACGCCGGCTAGTGGTGCCCCGCAGCCACCTCGCCCGCTTTGAGGCGGTAGACGGTGCCGCAGTAGGGGCACTTGGCCTCGCCCAGGCGGGCCACGTCCAGGTAGACCTTGGGGTGGCCGCTCCACAGCTTCATGTCGGCCTTGGGGTTGGGGCAGAAGACCCCGCCCTGCGAGTTGAGGTCCTTGGCGAGGAGTTCGACGACGGCTTTGGCGTTCATGTTGTTATTGCTCAGACCTTGCTGAGCCACTTGGCGTACTTGGGATTGCGGCCGTTCACGATGTCGAAGAAGGCGCTCTGGATCTTCTCGGTGATCGGGCCGCGCGAGCCGGCACCGATCTCGATGCGGTCGAGTTCGCGGATGGGCGTGACTTCGGCGGCGGTGCCGGTGAAGAAAGCCTCGTCGGCGATGTAGATCTCGTCGCGGGTGATGCGCTTCTGGACCAGCTTGATGCCCAGGTCCTCGCAGATGTGCAGCACCGTGTTGCGGGTGATGCCGTTGAGCGCGCCGGCCGACAGGTCGGGGGTGTAGACCACGCCGTCCTTGATGACGAAGACGTTCTCGCCCGCGCCTTCGGACACGAAGCCGGTGGCGTCCAGCAGCAGGGCCTCGTCGTAGCCGTCTTCCGTGGCTTCCATGTTGGCCAGGATGGAGTTGCTGTAGTTGCTCACCGCCTTGGCCTGCGTCATGGTGATGTTGACGTGGTGGCGGGTGTAGCTGGAGGTTTTCACGCGGATGCCGCGCTTCATGCCCTCTTCGCCCAGGTAGGCACCCCAGGGCCACGCGGCAACCATCGCGTGGATGGTGTTTCCCTTGGGGCTCACGCCCAGCTTCTCGGAGCCGATCCACACCAGCGGGCGCAGGTAGCAGCTCTCGAGCTTGTTCTCGCGCACCACGGCCTTCTGGGCCTCGTTCAGCTGTTCCTTGCTGAAGGGGATCTTCATGCGCAGGATCTTGGCGCTGTTGAAGAGGCGGTCGGTGTGCTCTTCCAGGCGGAAGATGGCCGTGCCGTCCTTGGTGTCGTAGGCGCGCACGCCTTCGAAGGCACCGCAGCCGTAGTGCAGCGTGTGGCTCAGCACGTGGATCTTGGCGTCGCGCCATTCCACGAGTTCACCGTCCATCCAGATCTTGCCGTCGCGGTCGGCCATCGAGGGAAGCGCGCTCATGTCTTGTCCTTGGGGTGGGGGAAAACGCAAAGGCGCAGATTTTACCGGTCGCGCGCCTGACGCGTCCCGGGGCGCCGGGCTGTGACAATGGCGGTCTGTCTCGCCAGTTTCATCCGTCCGTCCATCCGCCAGTGAGTCGCCGCCATGCCGCCGGCTCGCCATCTCGCTAGTCAAAGGGAATCCGTGTCCGTCTTCAAGAACGTCATCGTCTATCGCATCGAACCCACCTGGTCGCAGGAATTGGCCGCCGCCGAGGAGGCGCTGCAGGCCCAGCGCTTCGTGCCCTGCGGCGCCAGCCAGGAAAAGTCCGTCGGCTGGGTACCGCCCCGCGGCGAGGAGCATGGCCCGCTGCTCGAATCGGTGGGCGGCCAGTGGCTGCTCGAATTCATGATCGAGGCCAAGTCCCTGCCCGGCTCGGTGGTGCGCCGCAAGCTGGAGGAGCGCCTGGCCCACATCGAGGCCACCGAGGGCCGCAAGCCCGGCAAGAAGGAACAGAAGGAACTCAAGGAAGACATCGCCCGCGAGTTGTTGCCCATGGCCTTCAGCCGCCACGCGCGCGTCACCGTCTGGGTCGACCGCGAGCACCGCCGCCTGGTGGTGAACGCCGCCAACGCGGCGCGCGCCGACGAGATCGTGAGCAGCCTGGTGCAGGCGCTGCCCGGCTTCGGCGTGAGCCTGATCAACACGAAGATCGAGCCGGCCGCCGCCATGTCGGGCTGGCTGCACACGCAGGAGCCCCCAGCCGAGTTCAGCGTCGACCGCGAGTGCGAGCTCAAGGCCACCGACGAGTCGAAGGCCGTGGTGCGCTATGCCAAGCACGCGCTGGACATCGACGAGGTGCGCCAGCACATCGAGAGCGGCAAGCGTGCCACCCGCCTGGCCATGACCTGGGACGACCGCGTCAGCTTCGAGCTGACCGAGGGCCTGCAGCTGCGCAAGCTGGTGTTCCTCGAGGGCACGGACGAGGCCGCGCCCGGCGACAAGAAGGAAGACGACTTCGACGCCGACGTGGCCATCGCCACCGGCGAGTTGGGCCAGCTGATCCCGGCGCTGATCGACGCGCTGGGCGGCGAGATGGAGATTGGCGCAGCCGCCGCGGACGTGATGCCGGCCCAGGCGGCGCCCACGGCCGGTGCGCCCGCCGTGGCCGCGCCGCAAGAGGAAGAAGCGCCCTTCTGATCGCCGCCGCCCGGCAGGCGCTGGCACAGCCGCATTGACCGTGCCGGCGCGGGTGATTGGGTCGCGCCGCGACAATCCGCAGCGCCGCGCACCCGACTGCGCCCACGGCGAGCGGGCGCGGCATGAAGGAACTTCATGTCGACAGCGAACAAGAACACCGTCCCGCAGCTCAGCCCCGCCTTGCTGACGCTGCTGGCCGCCACCTGCGGCCTGCTGGTGGCCAGCCTCTATTTCGCACAGCCGCTGAGCGCGCCCATCGGCGCCGAGCTGGGCCTGAGCCCGCAGGCGGCCGGCCTGGTGGTCACGCTGGCGCAGCTGGGCTACTGCGTGGGCCTGTTCCTGCTCACGCCGCTGGGCGACATCGTGGAGAACAAGCGCCTGGTGCTGGGCACCATGGGCTGCGCCGCGCTGGCCCTGTGCCTGGCCGCGGCCGCGCCCACGCAGCACAGCTTCCTCCTGGCCTGCCTGCTGGTGGGCATCGGCGCCTGCGCGGTGCAGATGCTGGTGCCGCTGGCTGCACACATGGCACCGCCCGAGCGGCGCGGGCAGGTGATCGGCAAGATGACCGGCGGGCTGCTGCTGGGCATCCTGCTGGCGCGGCCTGTGTCCAGCACGGTGGCGGGGCTGGCCGGCTGGCGCAGCGTGTTCGCGGCCGCCGCAGTGCTCACGGTGATGATGCTGGCGGTGGTGTGGCGCCGGCTGCCGCCGCTGCATCCGGGCGTGCATGCGCCCTACCGCGAACTGGTCGGCTCGATGCTGCGCCTCTTTGCCACGCACCGCCCCCTGCGCAAGCGGGCGCTTTCGCAGGCCGCGATGTTCGGCACCTTCAGCCTGTTCTGGACGGCCGTGCCCTGGCTGCTGCTGGAGCGCGGCATGACGCAGCACGGCCTGGCCTGGTTCGCACTCGCCGGCGCCGGCGGTGCTTTCGTGGCGCCCTGGGCCGGCAAGCTGGCGGACCACGGCCACACGCGCGCCATCACGGTCATCGCCATGTGCGTGAGCGCCGTTTCTTTCGGCGCGACCGCAGCAGGCGGACCACTGTGGCTGCTGCTGGTGGCTGCGGTGCTGGTGGATGCCGGCGTGCAGGCCAACCACGTGATCGGCCAGCGCGAGGTGCTGAGCCTGGACCCGGTGGCGCGCAACCGGGCCAACAGCGTCTACATGGGCACCTTCTTCATCGGCGGCGCCATTGGCTCGTCGGTGGCTGGCCTGCTGTTCCACCAGGGCTGGTGGGCGGTGGCGACGGCAGGTGCCCTGCTGCCGCTGCTGGCCCTGGCGACCTACCTGGCGCTGGACGGCACGCCGCGCGCGCTGGCGAAGGCGGCGAACTAGACCGGACCGGCGTCGGCGGGTTCGGCGGGCTCCTGCGCGTCCGGGCGCGTCAGTGTCCAGCTCTTGAGCTTGCCGTTATGGAACTCGGCATCGACATAGGAGCCGCCCGCATCGCTCCAGCGGTACAGCTCGGGCTGTTCGTCCTTGGGCGAGCGCAGTTCTCCCAGGCCGCGGGTCATCGCGATCACGTGCAGCAGGTTCACGCCCTTGCGCAGCTTGGCGTTGAGCATCACCGCGCTGGCGACGGTGCCGATGGGGCGGTCCGCAGCGCGCCGCAGCACGGCCATCGTGCGGTTGAAATGCAGCAGCAGGTACAGCACCAGCGCACCCGAGACCAGGGCCACGCCCGGCCAGCCGAAGGAGCGGTAGGCCGCGACGATGAGGATCGCACCGGCGGCCGGAACGAGGAGTCTTCGAAAGTTCATAACCCCTCTATTGTCGCCGCGTCGCCGTGCTAGGCCAGCGTGCGCACCACGTCCATCGCCTCCTCGATGCGGTCGACGGCGTGGATGGTCAGGCCCTCGAAGTCGCGCGCGCCCTTCTTGGGCGCATTGGCCTTGGGCACGATGGCCACGGAGAAGCCCAGCTTGGCGGCCTCGCGCAGCCGTTCCTGCCCGCGCGGCGCGGGCCGCACCTCGCCCGCCAGTCCCACTTCGCCGAAGGCGATGAAGCCCTTGGGCATCGGCTTGCCGCGCAGGCTGGAGGTGATGGCCAGCATCACCGCCAGGTCGGCCGCCGGCTCGCCGATGCGCACGCCGCCCACCGCGTTGACGAACACGTCCTGGTCCATGCAGGCCACGCCGGCATGGCGGTGCAGCACCGCCAGCAACATCGCGAGGCGGTCGCGGTCCAGGCCCACCGACAGGCGCCGCGGGCTGGGCCCGCCGTTGTCCACGAGCGCCTGGATCTCCACCAGCATGGGGCGCGTGCCCTCGAGCGTGACCAGCACCACGCTGCCGGGCACCGGCTCGCTGTGCTGCGACAGGAAGATGGCGCTGGGGTTGGTCACGCCCTTGAGGCCGCGCTCGGTCATGGCGAACACGCCGATCTCGTTGACGGCGCCGAAGCGGTTCTTGATGGCGCGCACCAGGCGGAAGCTGGAATGCGTGTCGCCCTCGAAGTACAGCACCGTGTCGACCATGTGCTCCAGCACGCGCGGGCCGGCCAGCGCGCCTTCCTTGGTGACGTGACCCACCAGCACCACCGCCGTGCCGCTGGTCTTGGCGAAGCGCGTGAGGTGCGCCGCGCATTCGCGCACCTGCGCCACCGAGCCGGGGGCGGAGGTGAGCTGGTCGGAATACACGGTCTGGATCGAGTCGATCACCGCGATGGTCGGGCGCGAGGCGTCCAGCGTGGCGAGGATCTTCTCCAGCTGGATCTCGGCCATGACCTGCACCTGCGATTGCGACAGGCCCAGCCGCTTGGAACGCAGCGCCACCTGCGCGCCGCTTTCCTCGCCGGTGACGTACAGCGCGTTCTGCCCCGCGCGCTGCAGGGCGTCCACCGCCTGCAGCAGCAGCGTGGACTTGCCGATGCCCGGGTCGCCGCCGATCAGCGTCACTCCGCCGGCCACGATGCCGCCGCCCAGCACGCGGTCGAGCTCGTCGAGCCCCGTGGGCGTGCGGGCGATATCCACCGCCTCGATCTCCGACAGCAGCATCAGCTCGGAGGAGCCCGCGAGCGAGGCGAACTGCGCCGTGTTGCCGAATCGGTTGTTGCCGCCGCTCACCGCGGATGCGCTCTGCTCCACCAGCGTGTTCCAGGCGCCGCAGCTGGGGCACTTGCCCAGCCACTTCGCGCTGGTACCGCCGCACTCGCTGCAGACGTAGATGTTTTTTTCCTTGGCCATGTTGCCAAGTGTAGGCAGGGCGGCAAGGCCCCGCGGGTTTGCACCGCTTGCGTGCCCGGCGGCAAAACATTTAATATATTAAGTAATTCGAATCGCAACAGACAAGACATGGGCACCGCCTTCACCCACCGCAACCTGCCTCGCCTGCTCTTGCAGGCGCGCGAAGCCGTGATGGGCCACACCCGGCCGAGCCTGCGCGAGCACCAGCTGTCCGACCAGCAGTGGCGCGTGCTGCGGGTGCTGGGCGAGCACGGCGCGGTGGAAGTGGGCCGGGTGGCGCGCGAAGCCTTCATCCTCGGCCCCAGCCTCACCGGCGTGCTGGCCCGCATGGAACGTGACGGGCTCCTCACCCGATCGCGCGATCCCGAGGACCAGCGCCGCACCGTGGTGGAAGCGACGCCGCAGGGCATGAAGCTGGTCAAGCGCCTGTCCACCAGCATCGAGGCCCACTACGAGTTCATGGAGAAATCGCTGGGCAAGGCCAAGCTCAAGCAGCTCTATGAACTGCTCGACGAACTCATCGCCCTGGAGCAACCTTCGGCATGACGCACTTCATTCCCGCCGGCACGGTGTACGGGACCCTGCTGAATTTCCGCGCCGAACTGAAGGCGCTGGCGCCGCAGATGACGCAGCCGCCCTACAAGGCACCGCCCAATGCGCCGGTGCTCTACGTGAAGACGGCCAACACCTGGAGCGCGCACGACAGCGAGATCGCAGTGCCTGCCAACGTACCTGAAGTGGAGATAGGCGCGAGCGTAGGCATGGTCGTCGGCGAAGGCGGCAAGGTCGCCAGCTACGTGCTGATGAACGATCTCTCGGTGCCGCATTCGAGCTTCTTCCGCCCGCCCGTCAAGTTCAAATGCCTGGACGGCTTTCTCGGCATCGGCCCCGCGGTGCGCGATGCGGCAGACGTGCCGGACCCGGCCGCGATCCGCGTCGAGGTACGCGTCGATGGCGAGCTGAGGCAGTCCATCGACTTCTCCCAACTGCAGCGCCCGGCCGCGCGCCTCCTGGCCGACGTCACCGAATTCATGACGCTCGCACCCGGCGACGTGCTGATGCTCGGCTGCGACCTGGGCCGCCCGCTGGGCCGCGCGGGACAGCGCATCGAGATCTCGGCGCCGGGTTTCGCCACCCTCGCCAACACGCTGGTGAAGGAGGCCGCATGAAGCACGCCCGCGTCATCTTCGAAGGCCGCGAGCAGCACGGTGTCGCGCATGAGTACCAGGGCCAAGCGGATGCAGCGGTGCGCCTGGACGACGGCCGCATCGTGCCGCAGGACATGTTGAATTGGCTGCCACCGCTCGCGCCCACGCCGAGGCCGCGCACCATCCTCGCCCTGGGCCTGAACTACGCCGACCATGCGAAGGAGCTGGAATTCAAGGCGCCGGAAGAACCGCTGGTGTTCGTGAAGGGCCAGGCCGCGCTCATCGGCCACCGCCAGCTCACCCGCCGCCCGGCCGGCGTGCAGTTCATGCATTACGAATGCGAGCTGGCCATCGTGGTCGGCAGGACCGCGCGCAAGGTCAGGCGAGACGACGCCTACGACTTCATCGGCGGCTACACCGTGGCCAACGACTACGCGATCCGCGACTACCTGGAGAACTGGTACCGCCCCAACCTGCGCGTGAAGAACCGCGACACCTGCACGCCGCTGGGCCCCTGGTTCGTCGACGCGAAGGACGTGGCCGACCCGATGGCGCTGGCGTTGCGCACCACCGTCAACGGCAAGCTGACGCAGCAGGGCAGCACGCGAGACATGATCTTCGACGCGCCCTTCCTCATCGAGTACTTCAGCCGCTTCATGACCCTGTCGCCCGGCGACCTGATCCTGACGGGCACGCCCGATGGCGTGGTCGATTGCCAGCCGGGCGACGTGGTCGTGACCGAGATCGAGGGCATAGGCGCACTGGTCAACACCATCGCCGCTGCCTGAACGGGCGCGCCTCCGAGGCGCGCCGTCCCGCTGCCGGACGGGCAGTGCACTTCGCAGGAGACAACACGAGATGATCGTCGCCAAGAATTTCGTCCGCATCGCGGCTTTCGCGCTGGCGTTGGCCGCATCGGCCGGCGCGAGCGCCCAGGGCAGCTATCCCGTCAAGCCGGTGCGCTGGGTGGTCGGCTATCCGGCCGGCGGCGGCACCGACTTCCTGGCGCGCACCGTGGGTGCCCAGGTGTCGCAGCAGATCAGCCAGCCGGTGCTGGTGGACAACCGCCCCGGCGCGGGCGCGATCATCGCTTCGGAACTGGTGGCGCGATCGCCGGGCGACGGCTACACGGTGTTCACTGCCGACAACGGCGTGCTCGTCTACAACCCGGCGCTCTACAAGAAGCTGCCCTACGACGCCGAGAAGGACTTCGCGCCGGTGGGCATGATGGGCCGCTCGCCGCTGATCATCACGGCCGCGCCCAACGCCGGCATCGCCGACGCCAAGGCGCTGCTCGCCACGCTCAAGGCCTCGCCGGGCAAGTACAGCATCGCCACGCCCGGCACCGGCAGCCCGCACCACCTGGCGCTGGAACTCTTCCAGCGCGAGGCGGGCGTGTCGCTGCTGCACGTGCCCTACAAGGGCGGCGCGCCGGCGCTGCAGGACCTGATGGGCGGACAGGTGCCGCTGATGATGCTGGACCTGCCCAGCGGCGTGAGCGCCATCAAGGCCGGCAAGGTCGTGCCGCTGCTGGCCATGTCGGCCGAGCGCGTGCCGCAGCTGCCGGGCATTCCCACCGCGAAGGAACTGGGCCTGGCCGAGGTCGAGGCCTACACCTGGCAGGGTCTGGTCACGCCCGCGGCCACGCCCAAGGAATTGCAGGCCAGACTGGGCGCCGAGCTGCAGAAGGCCATGGGCGATGCGGGCGTGCGCCAGAGGCTCTACGACGCCGGCTGGGAGGTCCGCCCGGCCGATGCCAGCGAGATGGCGCGCTACACGGAAGCTGAACGCAGGAAGTGGCAGGCGCTGATCAAGGCGCGCGACATCAAGCTGGACTGACCCGAACACGACGACTGGAGCTTTTTCGTGCAAAGAATCGATCACCTCATCGGGGGCCAACGCGTTGCCGGCCGCGACTACTTCGAGACGGTCAACCCCGCCACGCAGGACGTGCTGGCCGAAGTCGCCGCAGGCGGCGAGACGGAAGTGAATGCCGCGGTCGCCGCCGCGAAGGAAGCCTTTCCCAAGTGGGCCGGCCTGCCCGCGCCCGAGCGCGCCAGGCTGATCCGCAAGCTGGGCGATCTCATCGCGAAGAACGTGCCCGAGATCGCGCAGACCGAGACCGACGACTGCGGCCAGGTCATCGCCCAGACCGGCAAGCAGCTGGTGCCGCGCGCGGCCGACAACTTCTACTACTTCGCCGAGATGTGCACGCGGGTGGACGGCCACACCTACCCCACGCCCACGCACCTGAACTACACGCTGTTCCACCCGGTGGGCGTGTGCGCCCTGATCTCGCCGTGGAACGTGCCCTTCATGACCGCGACGTGGAAGGTCGCGCCCTGCCTGGCCTTCGGCAACACCGCGGTGCTGAAGATGAGCGAGCTCTCGCCCATGACGGCCGCGCGGCTTGGCGAACTGGCGCTGGAAGCGGGCATTCCGCCGGGCGTGCTGAACCTGGTGCACGGCTACGGCAACGACGCCGGCGAGCCTCTGGTGGCGCACCCGGACGTGCGCGCCATCAGCTTCACCGGCTCCACCGCCACCGGCAACCGCATCGTGAAGAGCGCGGGCCTGAAGAAGTTCAGCATGGAGCTGGGCGGCAAGAGCCCCTTCGTGATCTTCGAGGACGCCGACCTGGACCGTGCGCTGGACGCCGCCGTGTTCATGATCTTCAGCAACAACGGCGAGCGCTGCACCGCGGGCTCGCGCATCCTGGTGCAGAAGTCGATCTATGCCGACTTCGCCGCGAAGTTCGCCGAGCGCGCCAGGCGCATCACGGTGGGCGATCCGCTGGATGAAAAGACCATCGTCGGCCCCATGATCTCGCAGGCCCATCTCGCGAAGGTGCGCAGCTACATCGAGCTGGGGCCCAAGGAGGGCGCGACGCTGCTGTGCGGCGGCCTGGAGGCGCCCCTGCTCCCCGATCGCGTGAAGAAGGGCAACTACGTGGCGCCCACCGTCTTCGCCGACGTGGACAACCGCATGAAGATCGCGCAGGACGAGATCTTCGGCCCGGTGGCCTGCCTCATTCCCTTCACGGACGAAGCCGATGCCATCCGCCTGGCCAACGACATCCAGTACGGCTTGTCGAGCTACGTGTGGACCGAGAACATCGGCAAGGCGCACCGCGTGGCCGCGGCCATCGAGGCGGGCATGTGCTTCGTCAACAGCCAGAACGTAAGAGACTTGCGCCAGCCCTTCGGCGGCACCAAGGCCAGCGGCACGGGGCGCGAAGGCGGCACCTGGAGCTACGAGGTCTTCTGCGAGCCGAAGAACGTGGCGGTCTCGCTGGGTTCGCACCACATTCCGCATTGGGGAGTCTGACCATGGGCAAGCTCGCGCTGGCGGCCAAGATCACACATGTGCCGTCGATGTACCTCTCGGAATTCCCCGGCCCGAACTTCGGCTGCCGCGACGCGGCCATCAACGGCCACAAGGAAATCGACCGCCGCTGCCGCGCGCTGGGCGTGGACACCATCGTGGTCTTCGACGTGCACTGGCAGGTCAACAGCGAATACCACATCAACTGCGGGCCGAAGTTCGAAGGCATCTACACCAGCAACGAGCTGCCGCACTTCATCAAGAACATGCCCTACGCCTACCCGGGCAACCCGACGCTCGGGCACCTGATCGGCGACATGGCCAACGAGATGGGCGTGAAGAGCCGTGCCCACAGCGACACCACGCTGGACCTGGAGTACGGCACGCTGGTGCCGATGCGCTACATGAACGCGGACCAGCACTACCAGGTCATCAGCATCAGCGGCTGGTGCGACTGGCACGACCTGCAGGAGTCGGGCCGCTTCGGCCTGGCGGTGCGCCGAGCGATCGAGGAGCGCTACGACGGCACGGTGGCGGTGTTCGCCAGCGGCTCGCTGTCTCACCACTTCGCCGACAACGGCCGCGCGCCGGAGTTCATGCACAAGGTCTACGACCCCTTCCTGGAACAGGTGGACCGCCGCGTGGTGCAGCTGTGGGAACAGGGCGACTGGAAGAGCTTCATCGGCATGCTGCCCATGTATGCCGACAAGTGCTGGGGGGAAGGCGACATGCACGACACTGCGATGCTGCTGGGCCTGCTGGGCTGGGACCGATACAGCGCGCCTGCAGAAATCGTCACCCCCTACTTCGGCAGCTCGGGCACCGGGCAGATCAACGCGATCTTCCCGGTCACGCCGCTGGCCTGAAGAAAAGCAAGGAGCAAGAACATGCCGCACCTGGTCATCCTCTACACCCCCAACCTCGAGGCCGACGCCGACATGGGGGGGCTGGCACGCAAGCTGGCCGACACCATGCTCGCGCAGAAGGACGACGAGGGCCGGCAGGTCTATCCCACCGGCGGCACGCGCGTGATGGCCTTCCCGGCGGCGCATTACGCGGTGGCCGACGGCAGCGACGACCATGCCTTCGCCTACCTCAACCTGCGCATGGCCTCGGGCCGCAGCGACGCGGTGAAGAAGCGCATCGGCGATGCGATCACGGCCACCGCCAAGGCGCATTTCGCGCCGCTTTTGGCCAGGCGGCACGTGGGCATCACCTTCCAGATCGACGAGGCGCCGGGGCAGGTGTATGACGCCAAGATCGGCAACCTGCACGCCTTCTTCGGCTGACCATGCTGTCCCCATCCCTGATCAAGTCGCTGGCCGCCGAGCTGCACGAGGCCGAGGGCACGCGCGTGCAGGTGGAGCATTTCTCCAAGCGCCATCCCGAGATGAGCATCGAGGACGGCTACGCCATCTCGCGCGAATGGGTGGCCGCCAAAATCGCCGCGGGGCGCCGGCCGATCGGTCACAAGATCGGCCTGACCTCGCGGGCCATGCAGCAGTCCAGCCAGATCGACGAGCCCGACTACGGCACGCTGCTGGACGACATGCTCTTCGCCGAGGGCGGCGACATCCCCTTCACCCGCTTCATCGCGCCGCGCGTGGAAGTGGAACTGGCCTTCGTGCTGGGCAAGCGCCTGCGCGGGCCGCGCGTGAGCATCTTCGACGTGCTGGCCGCCACCGACTACGTGGTGCCGGCCATCGAGATCATCGATGCCCGCATCGAGCAGTTCGACCGCCACACCCAGGCGCCACGCAAGGTCTTCGACACCATCGCCGACAACGCGGCCAATGCCGGGCTCGTGCTGGGCGCCCGGCCGGTGAAGCCCGACGCGGTGGACCTGCGCTGGGTCAGCGCGCTGCTTTACCGCAACGGCGTGATCGAGGAGACCGGCGTGGCCGCCGGCGTGCTCAACCACCCGGCCAACGGCGTGGCCTGGCTGGCCAACAAGCTGGCGCCCTGGGACGAGTGCCTGGAGCCGGGCGAGATCGTGCTGGGCGGCTCCTTCACGCGGCCCACCAACGCCAAGGTGGGCGACACCTTCCATGCCGACTACGGGCCCCTGGGCTCGATCGCCTTCCGATTCAACTGAGCCCGAGGAGCCCCCGGATGAAACTGCCCGTCAACGCTTTCAAGAAGGCCCTGCTCAACCCCACGCCGCAGATCGGCCTGTGGGTGGGCCTCGCGAACGGCTACGTCGCCGAGATCCTGGCCGGTACCGGCTTCGACTGGTTGCTGATCGACGGCGAGCACGCGCCCAACGACGTGCGCTCGGTGCTGGAGCAACTGCAGGGCCTGGCGAGCGCCTGGTCGGCGCAGCCCGAGGCCGAGCGCTCGCAGGCGGTGGTGCGCGTGCCGGTGGGCGACACCACCCTGATCAAGCAGTTCCTGGACATCGGCGCGCAAACACTGCTGGTCCCCATGGTCGACACGCCCGAGCAGGCGGCGCAGCTGGTGCAGGCCACGCGCTATCCGCCCGACGGCATCCGCGGCATGGGCAGCGCCCTGGCGCGCGCCTCGCGCTGGCAGGCCTATCCGCAGTACATCCACGAGGCCAACGACCAGGTCTGCCTGCTGGTGCAGGCCGAGTCGGCGCTGTCCCTGAAGAACATCGATGCCATCGCCGCCACGCCGGGCATCGACGGCGTGTTCATCGGGCCGGCCGACCTGTCGGCCTCCATGGGCTATTCGGGCCAGCCCGGCCACCCAGAAGTGCAGGCGGCCATCGAGGACGCGATCAAGCGCATCCTGGCGGCCGGCAAGGCGCCGGGCATCCTGGCGACCACGCACGAGCAGACCGAGAAATGGCTGGCCGCGGGCGCGCGATTCGTGGCCGTGGGCGTCGACACCATGGTGCTCACCGCCGCCGCGCAGCAGCTAGCCATGAAATACAAGAAGCAAGGCACCCCGGGAAGCCCCTCGACCTCCGGCTATTGAGCGCGCTCCATACTCCGCTCACTTTCATAACCAACGGAGACGAGCCATGACTTTCACCCGACGCCAGATGCTGCAACAAGGCGGCGCCGCCGCCCTGCTGGCCGGCCTGGGCCAGCATGCGCTGGCACAGAGCGGCGCCCCCTTCGAGACGGCGCGCTTCATCACCGGCTTCGCGGCCGGCGGCACCTCCGACACGCTGTGCCGCCGCACGGCGGTGCGCATGCAGCCGGACTATGCCAAGGCCATGGTGGTGGAGAACCGCACCGGCGCCGGCGGCCAGATCGCGGTGACCTATGTGAAGGACCAGCCGGCCGACGGCTCGACCATCCTGCAGACGCCCACCTCGATCCTCACCATCTATCCACACATCTACAAGAAGCTGCCCTACGAGCCGCTGGTGGACCTGGCGCCGGTGACCGTCGCCTGCCAGTTCGACTTCGGCTTCGCGGTCGGCCCGGCCGTGCCGGCCTCGGTGAAGTCGGTGCCCGAGTTCCTGGAGTGGGCCAAGGCCAATCCGGCCGGCGCCAACTTCGGCTCGCCCGCCGCCGGATCGACGCCGCACTTCATCGGCGCGCTGCTGGGCAAGAACGTGGGCGTGGACCTGAAGCACGCCGCCTACCGCGGCACGCAGCCGGCCATGCTGGACCTGCTGGGCGGCAACGTGTCCTCGGTGTCGGGCCCCATCGGCGACATCACGCAGCACCTGCCCACCGGCAAGGTGCGCATCCTGGGCGTCTCGGGTGCCAAGCGCAGCCGCTTCGCGCCCGACGTGCCCACCTTCGAGGAACAGGGCATCAAGAACGCCACGCACAGCGAATGGTTCGCCTTCCTGCTGCCCGCCAAGGCCTCGCCCGAGGTGGTGGCGCGCGCCAACGCGGCTGCCAAGGCAGCGCTGGCGCAGAAGGACGTGATCGACGGCCTGGCCACCTTCGGGCTGGAAACCATGTCCTCTACGCCGGCCGAACTGACCGAGCTGATCAAGAAAGACACCGCCAAGTGGGGCCCCATCGTGAAGGAAGTGGGCTTCACCGCGGAGGGCTGACCCACCAGGAAACACCATGAATGCTCTTGCCACCCCGTCGTCATCGCTGACGCACCCTGCCCTGCATCCCGACGAGCGCGCCGCGCGCCTGCAGCTCGCGGCCTGCTACCGCATCTTCGCGATGCTGGGCTGGACCGAGATGATCTACAACCACATCACGGTGCGCCTGCCCGATTCGGTGACGGGTGGCGAGAAGCATTTCCTCATCAACCCCTTCGGCCTGCACTACAGCGAGGTCACCGCCAGCAACCTGGTGAAGATCGACCTGCAGGGCAAAGTGCTGGACGGCTCCACCTTCCCGGTGAACCCGGCCGGCTTCACGGTGCATGCCGCCATCCACGACGGCCTGTCCGACGCGCACTGCGTGATGCACACGCACACCACGGCGGGCGTGGCGGTGGCTTGTCTTCAGGGCGGCTTGAGCCAGAGCAACTTCTACAGCGCACAGCTGCACGGCAAGGTGGCGTACCACGACTTCGAGGGCATCACCATCCATGCCGACGAAGGCCCGCGCCTGCTCAAGAGCATGGACAACAGGCAGGCGGTGATCCTGCGCAACCACGGCCTGCTGGCCTGGGGCCACACCCTGCCGCAAGCCTTCGCGGTGCTGTGGACGCTGCAGCGCGCCTGCGAGATCCAGATGGCCACGCTGTCCATGGGCCAGCCGATCCCGGTGAGCGAGGCGATCGCCGCGCGCTGCACCGCCGATGCGCTGCAGTTCAATCCGGCGCATGGCGCCGGCCAGGACGTGTTCGATGCGCTGGTGCGGCAGGTGGACCGCATCGACGCCAGCTACAAGAATTGATCGACAGGACAGGGAGCGATTTCGAATGAAGGTTTGCATCTACGGCGCCGGCGCCATCGGCGGCTGGATCGGCGTGAAGCTGGCCCAGGCCGGCTGCGAGCTGAGCGTGGTCGCGCGCGGCGCGACGCTGGAAGCGCTGCAGCGCGATGGCCTGGTGCTGTCCCACGGCGAGCAGCGCAGCAGCGTGCCGGTGAAGGCCAGCGAGGACCCGGCTGAACTCGGCGTGCAGGACCTGGTGGTGATCGCGGTGAAGGCCCCGGCCCTGGCTTCGGTGGCCGAGCGCATCGCACCGCTCATTGGCCCCGACACCTTGGTCATGACCGCCATGAACGGCGTGCCCTGGTGGTTCCTCTCCGGCGGCTTCGGCGGCGAGTTCACCGGCCAGCGCCTGGCGGCGGTGGACCCGGGCGGCGCCATCGACGCGGCCATCCCGGCCAGGCACGTGATCGGCGCGGTGGTGCATGCCAGCTGCGCGCTCGACGGCCCGGGCAAGGTGCGGCTGCACTTCGGCAACGGCCTGATCGTGGGCGAGCCCTCGGGCGAGGCCTCGCCGCGGGTGCAGGCGCTGCATGCGCTGCTGCAGAAGGCGGGCTTCGACGCCAAGCTCTCGCCGCAGATCCAGAAGGACGTCTGGTACAAGCTCTGGGGCAACATGACGGTGAACCCCATCAGCGCGCTGACGCGGGCCACCACCGACCTCATCCTGGGCGACGACCTGGTGCGCGGCTTCATCTCCGCGGTGATGCTGGAGGCGCGCGACATCGGCGAACGCATCGGCGTGCCCATCGCAGAGACGCCGGAAGACCGCCACGCCGTGACGCGCAAGCTAGGCGCCTTCAAGACCTCGATGCTGCAGGACGTGGAAGCCGGACGCGCGGTGGAGCTGGATGCGCTGGTGTCCTCGGTGCGCGAGCTGGGTCAGCTCACCGGCGTGGCGACGCCTTTCACCGACGCGCTGCTGGGCCTGTCGCGGCTGCAGGCGCGGCAGCTGGGTCTGTACTAGCCCGGAGTTCCGGTCGGCGGACGCAGCGTGGGCTGCAAGTCTCCGACCGACATCTGCCCCTACTCTTGTTCCAGGTTGCCGCGCACCCGCGCGAGCAGCGCCAGCAGCTGCGCACGCTCTTCCGCGCCCAGCCCCTTCACCGCCTGCGCCGACAGGCGCTTGCCCTGCAGCGCCAGCGCCGCCTGGATCTCCTTGCCCACCGCGCTCACGCTCAGCCGCAGGCTGCGACGATCGGTCTCGTCGGCCACACCCTCCAGCAGGCCGCGCTCGCGCAGGCCACCGACCAGGCGCGCCATCTGGCCCTTGTCGCGTCCCGAGTGCTGCACGAAGTCGCTGAGCGTCGCGCCCGGACGGCGGGCGAAGAAGCCCAGCGCCTTGGCCTCCATGTGGCTCACGTCGTGCGCGCCCTCGCGCAGCACGCGGTGCTGGCGCGAACGGAACAGGTGCATGAGGGCGTGGACCGACTCCAGCACGTCCTCGTCGGCCGACGGGGACGCAGCGGAAGCCTTATGGTTGACATGGTCAACTGATTTGCGCATGATGGATGACATTATCAACCATATCGCAAGACCCTTCCCATCCATGAATCCAGAAGCTTCTTCCGCCCCCGTGCGCCGCGTGCAGCGCGTGCGCCACGAGCTGCACCGCCGCGACGTCGAGGTGGTGCGCGTCGAGCCGATGGGCCCGCATTTCGTCGCCGTCACCTTCCATGCCCAGGCGCTGGCCGACTTCCGCTCCGACGGCTTCGACGACCACGTCAAGTTCATGATCGACGACGACGCCACCGGCGAGACGGTGCGCCGCGACTACACGCCGCGCCGCTTCGACGCCGTGCGCCGCGAGTTGACCATCGAGTTCGCGCTGCACGGCGACGGCCCCGCCGCCGACTGGGCGCGCAAGGCCCAGGTGGGGCAGCGCGCCCTCATCGGCGGGCCGCGTGGTTCGATGATCGTGCCGACGGACTACGACTGGCACCTGCTGGTGGGCGACGATTCCGCCCTGCCCGCCATCCACCGCCGGCTGGAAGAACTGCCCGCCGGCACCCGCGCCATCGTGATCGCGCAGGCCGTGGAGCCCTCGGCGCGCCGCGAACTCGCCAGCGCCGCGTCGCTGGAAGTGCAGTGGGTCGAAAACGGTGAAGCCATGGTGCAGGCCCTGCGCGCGCTCACGCTCCCCGAAGGCGAAGGCTATGCGTGGTGCGCCGGCGAGGCGGCCGTGATGGCGCAACTGCGCGGCGTGCTGCTCGCTGAAAAGCAGCATCCCAAGGAGTCAATGAAGGTCGCGGTCTACTGGAAGCCCGGCGCCGCCGACTTCCACGAGACGCTGGAAGCCTGATTCCAGGCCTGCGTCCCTTCGCTCACCTCTTCGGTGATGACCTCGAAGCGCTTGAGCGTGTGCTGTCCGAAGGCCATGACGATGGGCACGTCGGCCGCGTCCAGGCCGCGGGCCAGGGGAATGCGCCCGATGCGCGCCTTGTTGTGGCGGGCATCGAAGGCATGCCACCGGTCGCCCAGCCACACCTCGAACCAGGCGCTGAAATCCATCGGCGAAGGCACGGCCGGCACGCCGATGTCGCCCAGGTAGCCGGTGACGTAGCGTGCCGGAATGTTCATGCAGCGGCACAGCGAGATGGCCAGGTGCGTGAAGTCGCGGCACACGCCCACGCGCTCGCGAAAGCCCTCGAGCGCGCTGCGGGTGGGGCGCGCGCTCTGGTAGTCGAAGCGCAGGTGGTTGTGCACGAAGTCGCAGATGGCCTGCACGCGCGCCCAGCCCAGCGGCGTGTTGTTGAAGTTCTGCCAGGCGAAGGCGAGCAGATCGCTGTCGACCTCGCAATAGCGGCTGGGCAGCAGGAAGCGCAGCGTCTCCACCGGCAGGTCGGCCTGGCCCCACTGGATGGCGCCCAGATCCTGAGGATCGGGCTGGCCGCTGTCCTGGATGAGTGCCTCGTTGCGCAGCCGCACCGTCTGCACGCCGGCATCCACGTGCACGCGCGCGCAGTGGTTGCCGAAAGCGTCCAGGTAGTGGTCGGTGCGCAGCGGCGGACTGATGCCGATGTGCTCCCCACCCAGCAACCTGTCCTCGTGCGAGGGATGGACCTGCAGCATGTAGACCAGCGCGGTGGGCGCGCCGGGCGTGGTGAAGGCCAGTTCGATGTCGTAACCGATGCGGATAAGCATGGCGACATGCTAGACAATCGAGCGCTGCGCGGACGGTGCTGCTTGCGCTTGTTCACGTAGGCGGACGGCCCGATGCCGCGCGGGCGCTGGCGTCAGACCCAGGATGGTGCGTGACTAAGCGCTAGCCGCGCGCGAGGATGCGCAGCGCGCCCGGCAGCGAGTCGGCGTGCGGCGCGAGATGGTCGACCACGGCGCCCAGCAGCACGGCGCACAGCAGGGCGCCCAGCAAGGGCTTCCAGGTGAGGCGCACGGCAGCGGTGAGCCAGCCCTCCCGCACCACGCGCGCGGCCGCCCGCGCGCTGGCATAGGCAAAGGCCAGTTCCATCGCCACCGCGAGCAGCACGTCGAAGCCGAAGAAGAGCAGCACCAGCGATCCGGCGCCCAGCAGCACCGCCAGCCCCGCCAGGAAGACCGCTACGACCGGCACCACGATCACGGCGCCTTCGTCGGCGCCTGCCGCGGCACCCAGCGCTTCGCCGGCCATCTCCGACAAGCCGCCGCCTCCGTCCGCCGCGGCCTGCGCGGCATCGGCGGCGCCGCTGCCGAAGTCACCCGAGGCGCCACCGCCACCGAAGTCGCCGCCGCCGCCAGAGCGCAGGAGCGGGGGCGAGGCTTCGCGCAGGCTGCCGCCTCCACCCCCGCTTCCACCGGAGCCGGGCACCACGTCGAAGGACGCGTCGAAGCTGCCGTCCTGGCCGCGATCCTGCTCCTCCTCCTCGATCCGGCGCACCAGCCGACGCGCCCAGAGCCGCAGCATTCCCAGGTACGCCAGTAGCCCACGCCCAGGCTCAGGAGATAGCGCTTGGCCAGCGCGTCGACGCCCGCGTGCATCAGCAGCGTGGACACCCCCCAGGTCAGCAGCAGCGTCAGCGTGCCGATCAGCACGCCATGGCCGCGCAGGCTGTAGCGCTCGTGAAGGCGGCGCTCCAGCCGCGTTTCCCAGATCCGGATCGAGCCCCAGTTGGAGAGGACCTGCATGCGCTGGCGGGACCGGCCGTCAGTCCTGCGCCATCGGCACGCGCCGCGCCACCGCGCACATGAGCTCGTAGCCCACGGTGCCCGCCGCCTGCGCCACCTCGTCGATGCCCAGCACCGTGCCTTCGGACGCGCGGCCCCACAGCGTGACCTCGCTGCCGAAGCCGGCGTCGGGCACCGGCGTGAGGTCCACGGTGATCATGTCCATGCTCACGCGGCCGACCATGCGGGTGCGCACGCCGTTGACCAGCACCGGCGTGCCGGTGGCGGCATGGCGGGGGTAGCCGTCGCCGTAGCCCACCCCGGCGATGCCGATGCGCATGGGCGCCTCGGCGGTGAAGCGCGAGCCGTAGCCCACGCTGTCGCCGGGCTGCAGGTCCTGGATGCCGATCAGGCGGGTGCGCAGGCTCATGGCCGGCTGCAGTTGCCAGTGCGCCGCGTCGTTTTCCGGAAAGTCGGGCGCGCTGCCGTACAGCACGATGCCCGGGCGCACCCAGTCGGCGCGGGTCTGCGGGGCATGGCGCAGCACGGCGGCGCTGTTGGCCAGCGAGCGCTCGCCGGGCAGGTCCTGGGTGGCGCGCTCGAAGGCGGCCAGCGCCGGACCGATGCCCTTGGGACCGTCGGCGTCGCTGAAGTGGGTCATGAGCGAGATCTCGTCCACCTGCGGCAGCGCGTTCAGCCGCGTCCAGGCCGAGCGGAAGCGCTCGGGCGCGAAGCCCAGGCGGTTCATGCCGGAGTTGAGTTTGAGGAATACCCGGTGCGGCGACTGGGTCTTGTGCGCCGCCAGCATGTCGATCTGCTCGTCGCAGTGCACCGCATGCCACAGGTCCAGGCGCGAGCACAGCTCCAGGTCGCGGGCCTCGAACACGCCTTCGAGCAGCAGGACGGGGCCGCGCCAGCCCAGCTGGCGAACGCGCTGCGCCTCGTCCAGGTCCAGCAGGGCGAAGCCGTCGGCGGCACGGAAGGCCTCGAAGACGTTCTCGATGCCATGCCCGTAGGCATTGGCCTTGACCACCGCCCAGACGCGGGATTCGACGGCGGCGCGGCGCGCGCGGTCGAGGTTGTGGGCGAGGGCTGCGGAATGGACGGTGGCGAGAATCGGGCGTGGCACAGCGATAAAAGTTGCACAGAGATGAGGGAAGACGCGGTCATTTTGGCACCGTACCCCCATGCTATAACCACGCACCCCTCAAAGTAGGGGACAGAACTCCACTACCGCCACGAGACGCCCTCTGGCCATCTTGCCCATCGATGAAGCGCGGTTTCTACACCATCATGTCGGCCCAGTTTTTTTCGTCACTGGCCGACCAAGCGCTTTTCGTTGCGGCCGTCGAACTCTTGCGTAGTGCAGGTGCGGCCGAGTGGCAGCGCGCTGCCCTCGTTCCCATCTTCGCGGTGTTCTACGTGGCGCTGGCGCCTCTGGTGGGGGCCTTCGCCGACGCCTTGCCCAAGGGGAAGGTGATGTTCATCAGCAACGCCATCAAGGTGGCGGGCTGCCTGATGATGCTGTTCGGCTCGCATCCGCTCCTGTCCTATGCGGTGGTCGGCCTGGGCGCGGCGGCCTACTCGCCGGCCAAGTACGGCATCCTGACCGAACTGCTGCCAGCCTCTCAGCTGGTCAAGGCCAACGGCTGGATCGAGGGGCTGACCATCGCCTCGATCATCCTGGGCATCGTGCTTGGGGGCATCCTGGTGGGGCACCCGGTTTCCAGCCGGCTGCTGGCCTTCGACTTCCCCATGATCGACACCGGCGTCAACTCGCCGCCCGAGGCGGCGATCACGGTGCTGATCGGCGTGTACGCCCTGGCTGCCTGGTTCAACACCCGCATCCCGCACACCGGCGTGGAGATGCGCCCGCTGCGCTCCAACCGCGACCACGGCATGGTGCGCAACCTGCTGGCCCTGCTGCCCGACTTCTGGCACTGCAACTCGCGCCTGTGGCGCGACAAGCTGGGGCAGATCTCCCTGGCCACCACCACCTTGTTCTGGGGCGCGGGCGGCAACCTCAAGTACATCGTGCTGGCCTGGGCGGCGCTGGCGCTGGACTACAACACGGCGCAGGCCTCGGCCCTGACCGGCGTGGTGGCCATCGGCACCGCCATCGGCGCCGTGGTCGCTTCGATGCGCATGCGGCTGGACATGGCCACCAGCGTGATCCCCATGGGCATCGGCATGGGCGTGCTGGTGATCGGCATGAACTTCATCGACAACGTCTGGCTGGCCGTGCCCTTCCTGGTGCTGCTGGGCGGGCTGGGCGGCTTCCTGGTGGTGCCGATGAACGCGCTGCTGCAGCACCGCGGCCACAACCTGATGGGCGCCGGCCGCTCGATCGCGGTGCAGAACTTCAACGAGCAGTCCTGCATCCTGCTGCTGGGCGCCTTCTACAGCGCCTGCACCGGCCTGGGCCTGTCGGCCTACACGGCCATCAGCGCCTTCGGCGCCCTGGTCGCCGGCTTCATGTGGCTGATCCGCCGCTGGCACCAGAGCAACCTGCGCAAGTATCCGGAAGAGGTCGAGCACCTGCTGGCCATTGCTCGCAGCGATAAACACCATTAGCCCCCCGGCTTTTCACTTCGCTTCGCTGCGTGTAATTCGCCACCCCCCGAGGGGGAGACCCCACCTGGGGCCTGGCAAAGCCAGTTCCCCGGTGCGGCACTGGCTTCATCCGCTAACCTCCCACGCGCCTAAACTGGCGCTCCTTTTCCGAGGTGACCCATGAGCACTGTCTACGACTTCGAAGCACGCACCATCGACGGCCAGACGGCGCCGCTCTCGGCGTTTCGGGGGCGGGTGCTACTGATCGTGAACACGGCGAGCGAGTGTGGGTTCACGCCGCAGTTCGCGGGGCTGGAGGCGCTGTACAAGCGCTACACGGACCAGGGGCTGACGGTCCTGGGCTTTCCCAGCAACCAGTTCGGGGGGCAGGATCCGGGGAGCAACGAGGAGATCGGCGCGTTCTGCACGCGCAACTTCGGCGTGAGCTTTCCGATGATGGAGAAGATCGAGGTCAAGGGCAAAGGCGCGGCGCCGCTCTACCAGTGGCTCACGGAGCAGAAGCCGGGGCTGCTGGGCAAGGCGATCAAGTGGAACTTCACCAAGTTCCTGGTGGGCCGCGACGGCAAGGTGATCAAGCGCTACGCGCCCATCGACAAGCCCGAAGGGCTGGCCAAGGACATCGAGGCGGCGCTGGCCGCGGCCTGAGCGCTCGCCCAGGTGGTCAGAAGCGGAAGTCCAGCGTCTTGGACCCTGCGCCCAGGGTGACGCTTTCCTTCTTGCTGACGCCGCCGCTGGTGGCCACCACCGTGTAGCTGCCGGCCGGCAGGTCGACCAGGCAGACCGGGCCGTTGGCGCGGAACATGAGCGGCTGAACTGCCGACGGGCCCTGGATGGCGACGTCGACGTCGGCCAGATAGGCACCGCCGCTGGCGGCGAAGAGCAGCGAGAGCGGGTGTTCCTTCATTTGCGCCCGCATCGCGGTCGACTCGTCGGAGCCGACGCCGCCGCAGCGGTGGCGCGCAGCCACCGAGGCGTTGCTGGCAGGCACCTCGGCCGGAATGATGCGTGGGGAGACCTTCTCCGCCGGCATGGTCACCGGTGGCTCGGGCTGGGCTTGCACGCCGGCTGCCCCCAAGGCGCAGCACAAGGCTGCGAAGCTGAAACGCCAGGATTGGATGCGGTTGGGCTTTGACATGGCAACTCCTTTCAGGAGTCCTGTGATCCACCCATGGTGCCCCGCAGGGCCGCGCGCCCGCGTCGGACCGGGCCTGCAATGCCTGTAGTACGTTCAGGCCGTGGCCAGCGCCGCGTCCAGCAGTTCCACCCAGTGGCTTACCGGCGTGGCGCCGCTGCCGCTTTGCAGGTGGGTGATGCAACCGATGTTGGCCGAGACGATCGCCCTGGGCTGCAGCTGCTTCAGGTGGCCCAGCTTGCGGTCGCGCAACTGGTAGCTCAGCTCGGGTTGGAGCACGGAATAGGTGCCGGCCGACCCGCAGCACAGGTGCGACTCGCTCTGCGCCACCTGGATGTCGAAGCCGAGCGCGCGCAGGTGCGTCTCGACGCCGCCGCGCAACTTCTGCCCGTGCTGCAGCGTGCAGGGCGGGTGGTAGGCGACCACGCCGGCCGGCGGCTTCACGCGGGCCTTGAGCACCGGCACCAGGTCGGGCAGCAGCTCGCTCAGGTCGCGCGTCAGCGCGCTGATGCGCGCGGCCTTCTGCGCATAGGCCGCATCGCCCCGCAGCGTGTGGCCGTACTCGCGCACCGTCACGCCGCAGCCCGAGGCGTTCATGACCAGGGCCTCGACCTCGCCCCGTTCAACCATCGGCCACCAGGCGTCGATGTTGGCACGCATCTGCGCCATGCCGCCTTCCTGGTCGTTGAGGTGGAACTTCACCGCACCGCAGCAACCGGCCTTGGGTGCCACCACGCCCTGGATGCCGGCGGCATCGAGCACGCGCGCCGTGGCGCTGTTGATGTTGGGCGCCATCGCAGGCTGCACGCAGCCGGCCAGCAGCAGCACCTTGCGCGCATGGGTGCGGGTGGGCCACGCGCCGGCGTCCTCGCGCGGCGGCACCTTGGCCTTGAGCTTTGCCGGCAGCAGGCCGCGCACGCTCTGGCCCAGCGCCATGGCGGGGCCGAAGAGCGGCGAAGGCAGGCCTTCCTTCAAGGCCCAGCGCAGCGCACGCTGCCCCGCCGGCCGCGGCACCTTGGCATCGACCACCTTGCGGCCGATGTCCACCAGGTGGCCGTACTGCACGCCCGAGGGGCAGGTGCTCTCGCAGTTGCGGCAGGTCAGGCAGCGGTCCAGGTGCAGCTGAGTGGCGCGCGTGGGCGCGTGGCCTTCCATCACCTGCTTGATGAGGTAGATGCGGCCGCGCGGGCCGTCCAGCTCGTCGCCCAGCAGCTGGTAGGTCGGGCAGGTGGCGGTGCAGAAGCCGCAGTGCACGCACTTGCGCAGGATGGCTTCGGCCTCCTCGCCTTCGGGCGTGCCTCGGAATTCGGGAGCGAGTTCGGTTTGCATCGAAGGGCGTTCTCGATCAATAGTCGGCGTAGAGCCGGCCGCGGTTGAAGATGCCGTGCGGGTCGAACTCCCGCTTGAGCGCGGCATGGATCTTCTGCAGCGCCGGGCTCAGGCTGTCGAAGGGCTGGGCGTTGCGCGATGCACCGGCGTCGGCACTCGCGGCGGCGAACAGCGTCGCATGGCCGCCGGCGGCACGCGCTGCCTCGCGCACCTTCGTCGCCTGGCCGCGCGGCACCCGGTACCAGCGCTGGCCGCCATGCCATTCGACCAGCGGCGGCTTCGCGCCGGCAATGGCCAGCACCGGCGCGGTCTGCGGCACCGACACGCGCCACAGCTCCTCGTCGCTGGCGCGTTCGGCGAAGAAGGGGATGCACTGGTCGCGCAGCGCGGTCCAGCTGGCGGCGGCCTCGGCGGCGTCGCCGCGTTCCCCGCCCAGGCCGTGGCAGGCGGCCTCGACCGCCGCCTGGGCGCCGCGCAGCCGGAGGTAGAGCCAGCCCTGGCCATCCTGCTCCGCCCAGCAGCTGGCGTTGAGCGGCAGCGGCAGCCCGCCCCACTGGTTGAGCAGGCGCAGCGCATCGGCCTGCGTGCATTCGAAGGCCAGCGTGGCCTCGGCCGGCGCCACCGGCAGCACCTTGAGGCTGAGCTCGGCGATCACGCCCAGCACGCCCAGCGAGCCGGCCAGCACGCGCGAGACGTCGTAGCCCGCCACGTTCTTCATCACCTGCCCGCCGAAGCTGAGCAGCTCGCCGCGGCCGTTGACCAGCGTGGCGCCCAGCACGTAGTCGCGCACCGAGCCCACGCTGGCGCGCGAGGGCCCCGCGATGCCGGCCGCCACCATGCCGCCCACCGTGCCCTGCCCCAGGCCGAAGCGCGGCGGCTCGAAGGGCAGGCACTGGCCCTGCTGCGCCAGCAGCGCTTCCAGCTCGGCCAGCGGCGTGCCCGCACGCACCGTCACCACCAGCTCGCTGGGCTCGTAGTTGCTGATGCCGCTGTGGCCCGCCGTGTCCAGCAGTTCGCCCGCGAGCGCGCCGCCGTAGAAGTCCTTGCTGCCGCCGCCGCGGATGCGCAGCGGCGTGCCCTTGGCGCCCGCTTCGCGGATGCGCTCGATGATGTCGTCCAGTGCCGCCACGTCTCTTGTTCTTTCAGAAGCGGGGAAGTTCGGGGTGCGGCAGCCGTCCGCCGCGCACCAGCTGCTTGCCGTACTCGGCGCAACGCGAGAGCGTGGGAATCACCTTGCCCGGATTGAGCGTGCCCTTGGGGTCGAAGGCGCGCTTGACGCCGAACATCTGCTCGTTTTCCTCGGCGCTGAACTGCACGCACATGCTGTTGAGCTTCTCCACGCCCACGCCGTGCTCGCCCGACACGGTGCCGCCCATGGCCACGCTGGTCTCCAGGATGTCGGCGCCGAACAGCTCGCAGCGGTGCAGCTCGTCGGGGTCGTTGGCATCGAAGAGCACCAGCGGGTGCAGGTTGCCGTCGCCCGCGTGGAACACGTTGCAGCAGCGCAGCCCGTACTTCTTCTCCATCTGCTGGATGGCCAGCAGGATGTCGGCCAGGCGCTTGCGCGGAATGGTCGAGTCCAGGCACATGTAGTCGGGGCTGATGCGCCCCGATGCCGGAAAGGCGTTCTTGCGGCCACTCCAGAACTTCAGGCGCTCGGCCTCGTCCTGGCTCACGGTGATGGCGGTGGCGCCGGAGCTGCGCAGCACCTCGCTCATGCGGCCGATCTCTTCCTCCACCTCTTCGGGCGTGCCGTCGGATTCGCACAGGAGGATGGCCTCGGCCGTGAGGTCGTAGCCGGCTTGCACGAAGTCCTCGACGGCCGCCGTCATGGGCTTGTCCATCATCTCCAGGCCGGCGGGGATGATGCCCGCGGCGATCACCGCCGCCACCGCGTCGCCGGCCTTTCGCACGTCGTCGAAGCTAGCCATGATGCAGCGCGCCAGCTGCGGCTTGGGCACCAATTTCACCGTCACTTCCACCGTGACGGCCAGCATGCCCTCACTGCCGATCACCAGCGCCAGCAGGTCCAGGCCGGCGCTGTCCAGCGCCTCGGAGCCGAACTCGATGGCGTCGCCCTCGGCGGTGAAGCCGCGCACCCGCATCACGTTGTGCAGCGTGAGGCCGTACTTGAGGCAGTGCACGCCACCCGAGTTCTCCGCCACGTTGCCGCCGATGGTGCAGGCGATCTGGCTCGACGGATCGGGCGCGTAGTACAGGCCGTAAGGCGCCGCCGCCTCGCTGATGGCTAGGTTGCGCACGCCGCATTGCACGACGGCCGTGCGGCTCACCGGATCGATCTTCAGGATGTTGTTGAACTTGGCGAGCGACATCGTCACGCCCAGCGCGTGCGGCATGGCGCCGCCCGACAGGCCGGTGCCCGCGCCGCGCGCCACCACCGGCACGTCCAGGCCGTGGCAGGTGCGCAGCACGGCGGCCACCTGTTCTTCGGTCTCGGGCAGGGCCACCACCAGCGGCCGCGTGCGGTAGGCGGTGAGGCCGTCGCACTCGTAGGGCACGGTCTCTTCGGACTGCCACAGCAGGGCATGCGCCGGCAGCACCGCCTGCAGGGCGCGCACCACCTCGGCCTGGCGCTCGGTGCGCGACAGGGCCCCTTCCTGGCGGGGAGTGAGCGGAGCGTTCATCGTGGTCTCCTTGTTCTGTTCATCCAGGCCCGGCCGCCGGCCGGGCCGCTGTCGCCGCTCAGTGCACGACCATCAGCGTGAACGGCCACACGTAGGCTTGCAGCGTGACGTACAGGCCCACCAGGCAGGCCAGCGCGATCGAGTGGAAGAACACGTAGCGCAGGATGTCGCCTTCATGGTTGAACCAGCGCGTGGCGGTGGAAGCCACCACGATGGACTGCGCGTCGATCATCTTGCCCATCACGCCGCCCGAGCTGTTGGCCGCGCCCATCAAATTGGACGACAGGCCCAGCTGCTCGGCCGCTACTTTCTGCATGCCGCCGAAGAGCACGTTGGACGCCGTGTCCGACCCGGTGAGCGCCACGCCCAGCCAGCCCATCAGCGTGCCGAAGAAGGGATAGAGCACGCCGGTGTTGGCGAAGGCCAGGCCCAGCGTGGTGTCGGTGCCCGAGTAGCGGGTGAGCGTGCCCAGCGCCAGCATCAGCACGATGGTCAGCAGCGAGTACTTCACCAGCCACAGCGTCTTGAAGAAGGTGCGCACGATGGCCACGGGGCTGTACTTCATCAGGAAGGCGCTCACCACCGCCGACAGCAGGATGCCGGTGCCGGTGGCCGACAGCAGGTTCAGCACGTAGACCGCGCCTTCCTTGGTGGGCTTGGGCACCACCGGCGGCATCTTCTCGACCAGGTTGTGCAGGCCGTTGATGGGGAAGGAAGGCGAGAACAGGCCGTTGAGCCAGGTCTTCACCGCGGGCAGGCCCCAGACGAACACGAACACCGACAGGATCAGCCAGGGCATCCAGGCGCGCATCAGCTCTTCACGGCTGTGCTGACGCACCGGCTGCGGCGGCTTGGCCTCGGCAGCGCTCGGGTCGTGGCCGCGCAGGGAGGGCGAGGTCCACACCTTCCTGGGCTTCCACACACGCAGGAAGGCCACCAGGCTGATCATGGAGACGATGGCCGCGATGATGTCCACCAGCTCGGGGCCGATGAAGTTCGACACCAGGTACTGCGGCACCGCGAAGGACACGCCGGTCACCAGGATGGCCGGCCAGATCTCCATCATGCCCTTGCGTCCGGCGAAGGCCCAGACCAGCCAGAAGGGCACCAGCAGCGAGAAGAACGGGAGCTGGCGGCCGATCATGGCCGTGACTTCCATCAGGTCGTAGCCGTGCACCTTGGCCAGCGTGATCACCGGCGTGCCCAGGGCGCCGAAAGCCACCGGCGCCGTGTTGGCGATCAGCGAGAGACCCGATGCCGCCAGCGGCGAGAAGCCCAGGCCGATCAGGATGGCCGCGGTCACCGCCACCGGCGTGCCGAAGCCGGCCGCACCCTCGAAGAAGGCGCCGAAGCAGAAGGCGATCAGCAGCAGCTGGATGCGCCGGTCCTCGGTCACGCCCGAGAGCGAGTCCTGCAGCACTGCAAAGCTGCCGTTCTGCTCGGTGAGCTGGTGCAGGAAGATGATGTTCAGCACGATCCAGCCGATGGGCAGCAGGCCGGTGAGCCCGCCGAACACCGCCGCGCGGCCGGCCATGTCCAGCGGCATGCCGTAGGCGAAGACGGCCACCAGCACGGCGGCCAGCAGGCCCATGCCAGCGGCGACGTGCGCCTTGATGTGGAAGAAGCCCAGGGCGGCCAGCATCACGACCACCGGGATGGCCGCCAGCGCCGTGGAAATGATCATGTTGCCGAAGGGGTCGTATATCTGCTGCCACGTCATGGCGGTGTCTCCGTTTCTTTGTGTTTGATGTTCGGAATGGGGGGCTTCTTCGGCCCCGGCCGTGAATGTAGGGCGCCCACCCTACGCCTGTCTTGAAGATTTTTCAGGCCGGCGTTGAGTTTTCTTCGTCGCCCGGGCGCACCGGCGCGCCCGCCCCCTGCACCAGCCAGTCGACGAAGGCGGCGCATTCCCAGCGCTCCAGCGTGCCGGGCTTCCAGCAGACGTAGTTGCCGTTGGGCGAAGGCACCGAGCGCGAGGACAGCCGGATGAGCCGCCCGCTGTCGAACCAGCCCGCGCCCATGTCCAGCCGCACCAGCGCCACGCCGAAGCCGGCCGCGGCGGCGTCGTAGACCAGGCCCAGGTCGTTGAACTGGGCGCCCACGTCGGGCTCGGGAAGCTGGAGGCCGCAGGCGGAGAACCAGTTGCTCCAGGGCTCCAGCGGGCTGCGGATCAGGCGGGTCTGGCTGACCTCGGAGAGCGTGCGGAAGCCGGTGAAGGGGCCGTGCTCGGCCAGGAAGTTGGGGCTGCAGGCGGGCGTGACCTCGCCCCTGGCCGCCAGCCGCGATTCGCGGTCGGCGTAGCCGCCGGCGCCGAAGCGCACTTCCAGGTCGGCGTCCTCGGCGATCACGTCCAGCAGCGGAATGGACACCTGCAAGGTCAGCTCCACCTCGGGGTAGGCGGTGCGGAAGGTCTCCAGCCGCGGCATCACGTAGGTGCGGGCGAAGGTGGGCGTGACGGCCACCTTCAGCCGCGTGGGCTGCTCGCCGCCGCGGCGCACCGGCAGGTGCTGCAGCGTGCCCAGGCCGGCGCGCACCTGCGCCAGGTAGGCCGCGCCCTCGGCCGTGAGCGCGAAGTCGCCGCGCGCGAAGAGGCGGAAGCCGATGTGCGCCTCCAGCTGGCGCACCCGGTGGCTCACCGCGCTCACGGTGACGCACAGCTCGTCGGCCGCGCGGCTGGCACTGCGCAGCCGCGCCAGCGTCTCGAAGGTGACCAGGCACTGGATGGGCGGGATGGCGCGGTAGGACATGGCCGTCAGCGCCACCCTAGTCGTCGAAGAAGGCCACCGGAAGGCCGGGCGCGTCCACCCGCCGATGGAGCACGCTGCCCGAGTCCGGCAGGCGTGCCAGCTCGGCCGGCGGGCGGCCGTGGCGCGCCGTGGTGAGGAAGAGCGTGCACAGGTCTTCGCCGCCGAAGCAGGGCATCGTGGGGCACATCGCCGGCACCGGCAGGGCATCGAGCAACGCGCCGTCGGGGCCCAGGCGCACCAGCTGCGCGCCCTCGTACATCGCGGCCCAGTAGTTGCCGCGCGCATCCACGCTCGCGCCGTCGGGGCGGCCGCCGTAGCCGGCCGGCTGCTCCACGGTCCAGCCCTCGGGCTTGGCGGCGAATCGGTGGAAGACGCGCTCGCCCTGCAGCGTGTTGGCCTGCGGCTCCCAGTCCCAGGCGCGCACCAGGTGCGTGGGGGTGTCGGCCCAGTACAGCGTGCGGGCGTCGGGCGAGAAGGCCAGGCCGTTGGCGGTGGTCACGCCCTCCTGCATCACCGCGAGCCGGGGCTCGCGCCCGCCACGGGCGTCCAGGCAGTAGAGCTTCGCGCTGGCCGCATCCTTGGCCTCGTTGATGCTGCCCACCCAGAGGCGCCCGTAGGCATCGCACTTGCCGTCGTTGAAGCGCATGGTGCGCACGTCGTGGTCGACGCGCACCACGGGCTGCAGCGCCCCGCCCCATTCATGCGCTCGGTAGATGCCGTCGCGCAGCGCAATCACCAGGCCGCCGCGCCGCGCCGGTGCGATGCAGCCGGGCTCGGTGGGCAGGGGCCAGCGTTCGATGCGCGGATCGGCGATGTCGCCGCGCGTGCGTAAGGCGGCGCGGCCGGGAATGTCGAGCCAGTAGAGCGATTGCTCCTGCGGATGCCAGAAAGGCGATTCGCCCAGCTCGCACTGCGAATTCGAAAGGGTCTGCCACATGGGCGCCTATTGTTGCGCGAGGGTGGGCGGCAGCCAAAAAAAAGTGCCCGCCGGAGCCGAGGCTCTGGCGGGCAAACATCCAAGTGGAGACTTGCAGTGATTGCTCTTTGTCGTCCCCGCGGCGGTGGTCGCCGCGGGGCGGAACGCTGTATCAGCGGTTGTAGGCGGTCTCGCCGTGCGAGGAGATGTCGAGGCCTTCGCGCTCTTCTTCTTCGCTCACACGCAGGCCGATGGTGAGGTCGGCGATCTTGAAGGCGATGAAGGCCACCACGCCGGACCACACGATGGTCAGCAGCACGGCCTTCAGCTGGATCAAGACCTGGTCGAGGATGCCGTTGGAGGTGACGGCTGCCGTGACCCAGTCGCCCACCAGGCCGGGGCCACCCAGCGCCTGGTTGTTGAACACGCCGGTGAGCAGCGCGCCGACGATGCCGCCCACGCCGTGCACGCCGAACACGTCCAGCGAGTCGTCCGCGCCCAGCATCTTCTTGAGGCCGTTGACGCCCCACAGGCAGGCGAAGCCGGCGACGAAGCCGATCACGATGGCGCCCATCAGGCCCACGTTGCCGGCGGCCGGGGTGATGGCCACCAGGCCGGCGACGGCACCGGAAGCGGCACCCAGCATCGAGGCCTTGCCGCGCATCAGCGCTTCACCGATGCACCAGGCCAGCACGGCAGCGGAGGTGGCGGAGAAGGTGTTCATGAAGGCCAGCGTGGCGCTGGTGCCTGCTTCGAGCGCCGAGCCGGCGTTGAAGCCGAACCAGCCCACCCACAGCAGCGAGGCGCCCACCATGGTCAGCGTCAGCGAGTGCGGGGTGAAGGCTTCCTTGCCGTAGCCGATGCGCTTGCCCACGCAGTAGGCACCCACCAGGCCAGCGACGGCAGCGTTGATGTGCACCACGGTGCCGCCGGCGAAGTCCAGCGCGCCCCATTGCCAGATCAGGCCGGCCTTGGCGTTCATCGCGTCGACCACGTCCTTGCTGGCATAGGCGTCCGGGCCCATCCAGAACCAGACCATGTGGGCGATGGGCGCGTAGCTGAAGGTGAACCAGATCACCATGAACAGCAGCACGGCCGAGAACTTGATGCGCTCGGCGAAGGCGCCCACGATCAGGCAGCAGGTGATGCCGGCGAAGGTGGCCTGGAAGGCCGCGAACAGCAGTTCGGGGATGTACACGCCCTTGCTGAACGTGGCGCCGGGCGCGAAGGTGCCGGTGGAGGCGTCGAAGATGCCCTTCATGAACAGCCTGTCGAAGCCGCCGATGAAGGAGTTGCCTTCGGTGAATGCCAGGCTGTAGCCGTAGATGAGCCACAGCACCACGATCATCGAGAAGGTGACCATGATCTGCATCAGCACCGACAGCATGTTCTTGCTGCGGACCAGGCCGCCGTAGAACAGGGCCAGGCCGGGGACGGTCATCATGATGACCAGCAGGGTGGAGACCAGCATCCAGGAGACGTCGCCCTTGTCGAACTTGGGTGCGGCCGGTGCGGCCTCGGCGGCGGCCGGTGCCGCGGCTGCGGGCGCCGCTGCGGCGGGAGCGGCCGCGGGGGCCGCAGCTGCGGCGGCGGGTGCCTCGGCAGCAGCCGGCGCGGCCGGGGCCTGGGCGAAGCTGGACACGCCGGCGGTGAGCACGCTCAGGCCGAGCGCGAGGGAAATGAGCAGTTTCTTCATTGGGATTCTTTCTTGCCTGCCTTGTGTTCAGAGCGCGTCGCGGCCGGTCTCGCCGGTGCGGATGCGCACGACCTGTTCCAGGTCGTAGACGAAGACCTTGCCGTCGCCGATCTTGCCGGTGCGGGCGGCGCCTTCGACGGCTTCGATGACGCGTTCGACCAGCTCGTCGGCCACGGCCGCTTCGATCTTCACCTTGGGCAGGAAGTCGACGACGTACTCGGCGCCGCGGTAGAGCTCGGTGTGGCCCTTCTGGCGGCCGAAGCCCTTGACCTCGGTGACGGTGATGCCCTGCACGCCGATGGCCGAGAGCGCCTCGCGCACCTCGTCGAGCTTGAAGGGTTTGATGATGGCTGTGACCAGCTTCATGGACGTTTCTCCTACAGATGTTCGAAGGGCGATGCCGGCGAGGGCACCGCCCTGGCGGCGATTACAGCGTCTTGGTCAGGGCCAGGATGAAGCGGGCCTTGTTGGGGTTGAGGGTCTTGCCGTCGGCACCCGTCACCTCGAAGGCGCTGCCCTTGTTGGCACCCTGCACGTAGGCGCCCAGCGCCAGCCCGGCGCCGAAGTCGTAGGCAGCGCCCACGTTGTAGTCGTAGTAGTTGGCCGCCGAGGTGTTGTCCTTGATGTCGGAGGAGAAGAAGGTGTAGCCCACCGCGGCCTTGAGCGTCAGCTTGGGGATCACCTCGTAGGCATAGCCCAGGTTCAGGTAGCCGGTGTTGCGGCCCGACAGGCCCGAGTTGGCCTTGGCGCCGGCCCAGTTGAAATAGTCGTCCGACACCGTGTGCGAGTACTTCAGGGTGAACGCGCCGAAGTCGCTGGCATAGGTGCCCGAGCCGTAGATTTCCCAGGTGTTGCCCTGCGTGGCGCCGGGGTAGATGTAGCCCAGCGTGCCCACGTCCCAGTCGAGGCCGGCGCCCTTGAACTTGTAGCCGCCGTACACGTCCATCTCGATGCTGTTGCCGTCCAGCCAGTTGACGCTGGAGTTCCAGTTGCCGATGTAGAAGCCGCTCTCGTGGGCGTAGTCGAAACCACCCTGGATGGCCGGCTTGACCGCGCTGGTCTTGAAGTTGCCGTTGCTGCCCAACACGTCCTGGTCCTGGCCGCGGAACTTGTAGTTGGTGGTCAGCGTGACGTTGGCCGTGATCGGGGAGGTCTCCGGCGCAGCGGCCGCAGTCTGGGCCAGCGCGGAATTCGAGACGGTCAGCGCGGCTGCCAGGGCGGCCAATGCCAGAGCGGATTTGCGGTGCATCATTCGGGGGACTCCTCGGTTTGGATTGGTGGTGGTTTGTGAGACAACCCTCCAAAGCAGGGAGCGTGCCAAAGTGTGTCAAAGCATTCACACTAAGAGCACCGGCGGTCATGAACTAGGTCTGAAAAAAATACAAGATGCCATCTGGTGCGCGCAATGTCGCACCAAAGTGGTGATAGGGAGGAATATGAGTCTGTCTTTGGTGCAAAGCCGCGCTTTGCTGGGCCTGGAAGCGGCTTCCGTGACCGTCGAGGTGCATCTGGCCAACGGTTTGCCGAATTTCACCCTGGTGGGTCTGGCCGAGGTGGAAGTGAAGGAGGCGCGGGAGCGGGTTCGCTGCGCCATCCAGAACGCGGGGTTGGAATACCCCAACAACAAGCGCATCACCGTGAACCTGGCGCCCGCGGACCTGCCCAAGGACTCCGGGCGCTTCGACCTGCCCATCGCGCTTGGCATCCTGGCGGCCAGCGGCCAGGTGGACGCGCAACGGCTCGCGGGCCACGAGTTTGCCGGCGAGCTTTCCCTGTCAGGCGAACTGCGGCCGGTGCGCGGCGCGCTGGCCATGGCGATGGCCCGGGCCGCCGCGCCGGGGCCTGCGTCGGCACGGCTGGTGCTGCCGCAGGCCAGCGCACTGGAGGCGGCCCTGGTGCCCGGCACCGAGGTGTACGGCGCGCGGCATCTGCTGGATGTGGTGGCCCAGTTCCTGCCCGAGGGCGCGATGCCGCCCGACGGGGCGCAGGACTCGGGCTGGTCGCGCATCGAACCCCCGGCCGCGGCCGGCATGTCGCAATTGCTGCCGGACCTGTCGGACGTGAAGGGCCACGCGGCCGCCAAGCGGGTGCTGGAGATCGCCGCCGCGGGCGGGCACAGCGTGCTGATGGCCGGCC
Organism: Variovorax sp. OV329; assembly: GCF_900114785.1. GTDB lineage: Bacteria > Pseudomonadota > Gammaproteobacteria > Burkholderiales > Burkholderiaceae_C > Variovorax. The sequence continues at coordinate 9,447 of NZ_FOUG01000021.1, read as the reverse complement.
CGCCGGGCTCGGGCAAGTCGATGCTGGCGCAGCGCTTCGCCGGGCTGCTGCCTCCGATGAGCCCGCAGGAGGCATTGGAGAGCGCCGCCATCGCCAGCCTGGCCGGGCGCTTCCGTGCCGAGCAATGGATGCAGCGGCCCACGGCCGCGCCGCATCACAGCGCGAGCGGGGTGGCGCTGGTGGGCGGCGGGTCGCCGCCGCGTCCGGGCGAGATTTCGCTGGCGCATCACGGAGTCCTGTTCCTCGATGAACTTCCGGAATTCACCAGGTCCGCCCTGGAGGCTTTGCGAGAGCCATTGGAGACCGGCCACATCACCATCGCCCGGGCCGCCCGGCGTTCCGAGTTCCCGGCGAAGTTCCAGTTGATCGCGGCCATGAACCCCTGCCCCTGCGGCCACCTGGGCTCGCGGCTGCGCAATTGCCGCTGCACGCCCGATCAGGTTGTTGAGAGTCAAAGTAGTTGCGCTTTGGTCAAAGTTATTGACGGGGCGCCTAAACCCTGCGCCTGAATCCCACAACCGCGGAAAACCTCCCCAAATTTGGGGGCAGTAAGTGGGTAGGCCACGTGATCGATTGCACGGGGTTTCATGCAATTCCATACAAAATGCCGGCTACGAAGGGGATGCACTCGACCTGTTCTAAACGGGCCACGCTGGGTAAGAACAATGGGCAGAAGAAGAAAATCGAGTCCGCTGGAGGATCTACTGGAACTGGTTGCGATGCTGCCCTGGTGGGGCGGCGTCGTCCTTGCGCTGGTCGCCTATCTGATCCTCCACCGCTGGGCACAGCCGGTGACGACGGCCTTTCACCCAGGAAGCGTGGCTACGACTGCTGTCCGAAGTGCCGGAGCCAGCCTCGCTGGATATGCGCAGTACATCGTCCCGGTCTTGTGCCTTGTCGGCGCGGGTATGTCGGCCTGGCGCCGCAGAACCCGTCAGGCGCTCGTCGGCAGCGTCACACAGGCCGAGACCGCGAGTGCGCTCGATGGGATGTCGTGGCGCCAGTTCGAACTGCTCGTTGGCGAGGCGTTTCGACTGCAAGGGTTTCGCGTACTTGAAGCAGGTGGCGGGGGTCCCGATGGCGGCGTAGATCTCGTGCTGATCAAAGGCGGGGAGAAATTCTTTGTCCAGTGCAAGCAATGGAAGGCCTATAAGGTCGGCGTCGATGTGGTGCGGGAGCTGTATGGCGTCATGGCCGCACGAGGAGCAACGGGCGGGTTCGTTGTGACCTCAGGCACGTTCAGCGGTGACGCGAGAGACTTCGCGCGTGGTCGCAACTTGCATTTGATTGACGGAGCAAAGCTGTTCGGACTTCTCATCAAGGCAAAGACTTCGATAGGCGCGCGGCCAGAGCCAGCTGCCGCCGCACATCGCGAATCCCAATGGGCGCCGGCTCCAGGTCTTCAATGCCCCTCTTGTGGAGCTGAGATGGTGAAGAGAACTGCGAAGCAGGGCCGCAATGTTGGCCAGACCTTCTGGGGGTGCTCGACCTACCCCGCATGCAAGGGCATTCGTAAACTCGTTTAGGCCTACTGCTGCAATCGGCCCAACAGCTTCGCTGATGGCCCGCGACCCTCAATCGAATATCTATCTCTTGGCCCGCATGAAGGAGGCCGTTGAAAACCATGGATTTTGACAAGTACCTAGCCGCGATCGACAAAGCATTGAAGCTCGGAAATGCGACTGAGCATACTCATCGACCTGCGCTCAAGGAGCTCCTCGAAGCGGCGGGCAAAATTGTCGCGACAAATGAGCCAAAGCGTATTGACTGCGGGGCTCCAGACTACATTATTACCAAATCAAATGCTGCTGCCACTCCGATCGGATACGTAGAGGCTAAGGATGTGGGCAAGGACCTCAGCGCCGTTGAAAAGGACAGTCAACTCAAGCGATATCGCGCCAGTCTGCGAAACTTGGTGCTCACTGATTACTTGGCATTTCGACTGTATCGAGACGGCGAACTAATCGCCAGCGCGCAACTCGGAAAGTGGAACGGCGCGACGATAATCCGCATTCCGGAGGAGTTTGACGCAGCAAAGCAGTTGCTTCAGACGTTCATCACCTCCGGACTTCCCGTCGCCACGAGTCCGCGAGACTTGGCTACTCGTATGGCGCAAATGGCGCGATTGATTCGGGACTTGATATCCAAGGCGTTCGAACTAGAGAACGGCCACGGCGATTTCAACGCCCAATTTGAGGGTTTCAAACGTGTGTTGTTCGGCGACGAGTTGGAGCCGGAACAGTTTGCGGACATGTATGCGCAGACTATATGTTACGGCCTCTTCGCTGCCCGCTTTAATCACGAGCCAGGCACGCCTTTCACCCGCCAGGGCGCGGCATACGACCTACCCAAGACCAACCCGTTCCTAAGGCAGCTCTTTGCCAGTATTGCTGGAGCGGAATTGGATGAGCGTATCGCTTGGGCAGTAGACGACTTGGCCGACCTCCTCGACCATGCAGACATATCTAAAGTGCTTAAGCACTTCGGTAAAGCATCGAAGCGTCGAGACCCTGTTGTCCACTTTTATGAGACTTTCCTCGCTGAATATGATCCTGCGCTTCGCGAGCAGCGGGGGGTGTACTACACCCCAGAGCCGGTCGTCGGCTACATCGTCCGTTCGGTCGACAGAGTGCTGCGCGACGTCTTCGGACTTGGCCAGGGCCTTGCAGATTACAGCAAGGTGGAAGTAGAAAGACCAACTGGAAAGACCAACAAGAAGGGCGTTCCTCTCAAGGAAAAGGTGCTCACACATCGAGTCCAGATATTGGACCCTGCCGCTGGTACTGGAACGTTCCTGTTTAACGTAGTCGACCAAATTCACCATGCTTTTGCAGGCAACGAAGGAATGTGGCCGAGCTACGTTGCAGAGCATCTCTTGCCGCGCATCTACGGCTTTGAGTTGCTTATGGCACCCTACGCTGTGGCTCATATGAAGCTTGGCGTTCAACTTCGCGAAACGGGTTATGACTTCGCCAGCAACGAGCGACTTCGTGTTTTCCTAACAAATACCCTTGAGAAAGCGCACGAGTTGGCAGGTCTTCCGCTCTTTACTCAATGGCTTTCAGCTGAAGCCTCACAGGCAAGCGAGGTAAAACAATCCACCCCAATTATGGTCGTTGTCGGCAACCCGCCCTACTCAGGCCATAGCGTGAACAAAGGAGCTTGGATTCGGGAGCTCATGGACGAGTACAAGAAGAGCCCGGCTCTCTTGAAGCCTGGACAAGCGAAATGGCTTTCAGACGACTATGCGAAGTTCATTCGCTTCGCACAGTGGCGCATTGACCAAACAGGCCATGGGGTACTCGCCTTCGTCACCAACAATCGATATCTGCAGAACGCCACCTTTATGGATATGCGGGCGAGCCTTCAAAAGAGCTTCGACGACATCTTTATCCTTGACCTAAAGGGCAGCACGAAGGCTCAGGACGTTGGTGAAAACGGCACGAAGGACGAGAACGTCTTCGATATTCAACAGGGGGTCTCGATCGCGGTGATGGTGAAGCGTCCAGTGCGCGCCGACAAGCAGACCGTTCGCCACTTCAGCATTACGGGCTCGCGTCAGGACAAATACGAGTGGCTTGACGCGCACGACATCGCCGATACACCTTGGGCGTTGCTCGACCCCATTCCTCCTCAGCGGCTTTTCGTTCCCTACGACGACACCAACGTCAAGGAATTCCATAGCTACAAGTCGCTGCCCGAAATCTTCAATCAGAACTCCAAAGACCCAGCGCCTGGCATCGTTACTACTCACGACCAGTTCGCAATTTCGTGGTCAGCCGACGAGGCGAAGGCAAAGGTTCGGGCCCTAATTGCGACCGAGTCGGAAGGAAAGGCAAGAGAACTCTGGCGCCTCTGCAGGACTAATCAATGGAGCTATGCGGAAGCGAAAAAGGCCCTTAGCAAGGACAACTCTTGGGAGCAAAACGTTCGCCCCATTGTCTATCGCCCGTTTGATACGCGGTGGACTGTTTACGACTCAAACGTGGCAGTCCATCGGCGCGAGAGGGTCTCACAACACATGCTGGACGGAGAGAACATTGCGCTTGGCTCGACGCGAGCAATCGACATCGCTGTGGGCTGGGAGCATGCATTCGTTGTTGATAAGCTCTTTACGCACCACACGGTCTCGCTCAAAGAGGTCAACTACCTCTACCCCCTGTATGTCTACCCTTTGCCTGAAGCGCAGCCTTCCTTGGGTGAGAAGGACACCGCCCTTGAGGTAAAGCGCAGAGCAAACTTGGATCCAGCACTAGTGGACGAGCTCGCGCTGGGGTTTGGATTCGAGTGGTTGCCCGAGGGCGGTGGCGACCTCGCCGCTTCGTTCGGCCCTGTAAACGTGTTCCACTACATATACGCGGTGCTGTTCTCGCCGACGTATCGTGACAGATATGCAGATCCGCTTAAGCGTGAGCACCCGAGAGTGCCATTCACTTCAGACAAGAAAGTGTTCAAGAGCCTCTGTCAGTTAGGCGAAGAGTTGGTTTCTCTTCATACGCTGAAATCGGACTCGGATACTGGCACGATCTCCTTCCCAGTTGCTGGGACCAACCTCGTCGAAGCGGTTAGCTTCCAGCTTGCTGAATCAACCGAGCAAGCGAATGCTGCAGTCGATGAGAGCGCAGCGGCCGATGATCTTTCCTTTGACAAAGTGGGGCGTGTCTACATCAATGAAGGTCAATTCTTTGACGGGGTTTCGCAAAGCGTCTGGAGCTACCGAGTTGGTGGGTACACCGTTGCTAGGAAGTGGTTGGGGGACCGCGTAGGCAGAGCTTTGACGTTCGAGGACCTCGGAACCTATAAGAGGATTCTTGTGGCCCTTAAGCGGACTATGGAAATCGAAGTCCTCGTTGACGCGGCGATTCCTGCATGGCCTCTCGCCTGACTGGCTTGCCAGCTCAAGGTAGCGAATCGAGGGACCAGTTGAGAAATAATTGGCTAGGCCTGCGCCTTGCGCCTTTGCTGCTACTTGTCGGTTGCGCTGCATCGACAGCGAGCCTGCAATCGGCGTCCTCCGGCGCAATCGGCTGCCGTCCAGACGACATCTCTGTCGCGGCCTACCGGTTGAATATGTACACGTCCTCTTGGACCGCCATGTGCAATGGCAAGGTCTATTTCTGCTCGGGATCCGACACCCTCAAGCAAGGAACCAGCTGCAAGCAAGCACAAGAGCGATGACGCCGCGAGGCGCTTGCACACAACCAGCGAGACGACGATGAGCGATTGGGATTTTCTTCACGAGATGCGGGACCGTGGCTACAGCGCAGAGGAAATCAATGACGCTGCAGGCGCTGGCTATGCGCCTTGGCACGAGGAGTACGTAAGCAGGGAGTGGATCGATGCTCAGCTTGAGGACGAACCTGAGGACGATGCCTCATCGGTTCAGCCCTTTCAGAGTCGGGAGGGCTTTCCCTTTAGCGTGCTAAAGCAAGCTCAGATCCTGGAAGACCTGGTCGACTGCGCAAGGCGCCACTTCGAAAACACAGGTAGGTACTTGCAGGTGTGGGGCGAGCTGGGCGAGATCTACGCTGAAATCAAGTTCGGGCTGCGCCGTCACGCGACGCACTCGCCGGGCTCGGACGGCACCATTGCCGGACGGCTTGTGGAGGTCAAGACCATCTCGCCTGAGAAAGCCGGCGACGAGGTACACGTCAAGAGCCAAGGCAGCTTTCAGCAGTTGCTCATCGTTCGCATTGATCGAGACTTCCAATTCCGAGGTCGCCTCTTTGACAGAAGCGAGCTGAAGGGCGGAGCGGGTAAGTTCCTCAAAGGGCGATTCGAGGCGCTTTGACCCGAGACGGCCCGCTGTTCTCAAGACACTGCACGACGATCTTGATGACGCGTTCTGCAGGCCTACGGCTGGCCTGACCTTAACTTGGCCGCCGACACCGATACCTTGCTTCAACGGTTAGTGCTGTTGAACTTCCGTAGAGCCGATGAGGAGGCGGAGGGAACCGTTCGTTGGCTGCGCCCTAGCCGCTTTGGTTAATGGCCAGAAGGCAGTCGCGCGATCATTGGCGCCGGAACGTGCCGATCCCATTGCGCCACTTTGACGGCCTACGACGGGGCCTAAACGCGGGGTCGCGAACTGTGCTGAAACTGCAGCTGTTTCGCCGAGAGAGCGGATGCGCCCATCAACCTACACACCGGCGAGCGTCCTCAGGCGCTTGATGACCAGCTCGGCTCGACCGTCGGGGAACATCCACTCCAGCCGATCGACAAATGTCTCGTCCGCCAAGTACCCGTCGATTTCCTCTTGAACAAACATTCTTACCGCCTCAGGTGCGGAGGCGAGTTCCGTAAGCAACTCTTCCCGGCCATCGACGATATTCAGAATGTCCTCCATATCATGATGCAGGTAGTCCTGCTCACCCCGACTGTTGAACGATTCGAGTTTGGTGGCCACAAAGAAGGGAGCCGTGATTATGTGGATCGCATCCCCACTTGGCAGCACTACTTTCTGTGGCGCCTTGACCGCTTCCGCGTACCACCGATTCACTGAGTGCCCAAGGACCTCTTGGCTTGGCATCACATCCAGAATTAGCTCGCCCTTCCGCCAGCGACACATGTGCTCAGCAGTGTGATCCTCAGAGAATCCGGTTTTTTTCAAAGGCTCCAGCGCCTTGTAGTAGTCAACGAATGATGTCACCTCCGTGACCATATCGACGTCTGCCGTTTGACGTACTGACGGCCGGCCCGTATCGGTAATCAGTAGGCCCACAGCGCAGCCGCCGACCAACATGAACTCCTCGCGCAGATTGCCCAGGGCATGCGCCACAAGACTCACGACCGACAGGTTTGGGTCTTCGTTCATCAGAGTCTCCATTTCAGTTCCTCTACCGCAATCTCTCGCTCTCTGGCCGCACCAACCCTGATAGCGTCCACAAGTGCCAACACCTCGTACAGCGACTGATCGTGAAGTGCGACCCTGGGCACGGCAGGATGGAGCGGAATCAACTCAAATCCGTATGTCTTCCCCTCCGGATGTGGCCAGACAGGCACCAAGGCATTCGTGCTTTCAAAGTGCGAGGCAAGAATGGGCGCTCCAATCGCAGTGGGAACGCCTCTCGTTGAGCGACCGAGTGCACCCGGGAACGCGTACTTCACGCCGTGCACGGCGAACTCCTGCAATGCAGGACGTATCGCTCTGAGCGAGCCTGAAGAGCGGCTGAGCAGTTTGGCTAGCACTGCGCGCTGAAGCCCCGCATGAACTGTTGATACCGATACCCCAAACTCTTCAGCCAGTTGAGAGATCAGGTAGTCCTGCTCCTTGTTGACAGCGATCTTGACCGCGAGAACGAAGTCGAACGGCTTTATAGAGTCCTGCTTGTCGTGTGCCATACGTCAAGGTTAGCAGGTCGCGGCCGACAGGCGGTTTCGGGTTTCGCGAAAACAGAACGACTGGCACTTCTACTTCTTTTCCAACCGATTCGGTTTTCGCGAAATCCGAATACGCATGCAGGTCATGTGTATGTCACGAGCGATGAGCCTTTAACCCGTTACCTCGCATTCACATGCTTCATGAGTATATGGATCAAGTATTGACCCGAAGTAGACGACGAGTTATACTCCAACCTCTAGAGCTAGGAGCGAGTATGGCGGCTACAGATTTGTCTCCCCGTAAGAAGAGTCCCCGTGCGCCTTCAATCCCGCTGGACGAGGCCATAGAGAAAGCCCTCAAGGTCTATGACAGGGAGCGACTTCATCCGGCACCGACGGACGTAGTAGCTCAGCATATGGGTTACAAAGACGCCAACAACGGGCGAGCTTTAGGTGCCTTGGCATCGCTCAGATACTACGGTCTGGTAGAGCGCCACAGTAACGGCCTGCTCAGCGTCACTAAGGACGTCGAGAACTACAAGTTCGCTCCCACAGGGGAAATGAGCCGAGCATACCTTCGACGGTTCCTCGCTGCTCCGCCGATCTTTGCGGAGCTTCTTGACCGCTACTCTTCCGGGTTACCGTCCGATGGCAACCTGAGGTATGAACTCATACAGCGGGACTTTCTTCCCAGTACCGCAGAGAGCCTGGTCGGCATTTTCCGCAGATCAGCTGAGTTCGCGCAGGCACTTGGTCAGCGTGCCGCTGAGGAGCCCGGCCCTCAGCCTGTCGCGACAGACGAAGAAGAAGAGGTTGCCGTACAAGTGGCGCAGTCCATGTCTGTCGCCAATTCTCGAGCTCAGCCCCCGAAGGATGACCGGGTGATTGACGAATCGAGCCACGACCGTATCCCCGTGAGACTTTCCGGTGGTAGACGAGCATGGTTGCTCATTCCGCATGAGTTTCATGAAGCAGACAAAGCCCGGCTCAAAGCCCAAATAGATCTGCTTCTAACGGAAGACGAGGAACTTTAAGGCTACGCGAAATCCCGTGCGGAGGTTAGACCGAATTGCGCCGCTGTCCTGGAAGCCCCCGAAGCTCCTGCGTGGGGCTCGTACTTACTTTGTCGCAAAGCAGGCAAAGGAGGAGCCGACCCGGCATCACAATCCGATCAATGAACGTCGTCTTCGTACGTCACGGAGAAAGCACAGGGAACGCGGGACTTCCCACCAACGATCTTTCATCGATTGAGCTCACTGAGCAAGGGGTGGCCCAAGCGCGTTCCATCGCGTTGGGCTGGTCCGAAAGTCCAGACGTGATTGCTACCTCGCCGTACCTGCGAACGAAGCAAACTGCGGCCCCGTCAGCTTCTCGGTTTCCCAATGCGGCAGTGCACGTTCTGCCCATGGAGGAGTTCACTTATCTAGAGCCGTCCCGCTGGAACGGGACCTCCCGGTCGTCACGACTTCCGCACATCGAGGCGTTCTGGTCGACCGCCGATCCAATGTATTGCGATGGACCAGGCGCTGAAAGCTTCAGTACGTTGCTGCTGCGCGTCCAAACTACCCTCGGGAGACTGAACGTGCTCCCGCAAGAGTCACTCGTGTACGCCTTCAGCCACGGTCAGTTTATGCAAGCGATGCGCCTTCGCCTCATGCACCCGACCTGGAGCTCGAAACAGCTCATGGAGCACTTCTGGACGTTCGACAAGGACAACCCGATACCCAACTGCGGTCTGATCTACACCACGAGATCCGCGAAGCGAATCTGGAAACTCCTGGAGCCTCCCACCTCCGGCGCCTAGTGGCAAAGCAGGCGCGCCGTTCGGCCAGCAAAGACCGTAGGCCGATCGATCGGTGGGCGCGTCCGGCTGCTCCGGATCGGCATAAAGGCCCATGCAAGTCGTGTTTTCCGCGGCGCTTCAACTCGCATTTAGGGCAGATCGATCCCGAAGACATGGGGCGGACGCTGCCTACATTGACCCAAAATTTGCGCAGAACAAGATGCAAAAGCGTCAATTTGATGCATAGAGTGTTGATTTCCATCTAGAAGTGACCCACTAACCCCGGCGATTTCCATCTAAATCTGACCCACGTAAGAACCCTAACCTGCTGCTTTTAGTGGCAG
>NZ_FOUG01000031.1 GCF_900114785.1 Variovorax sp. OV329 | reverse complement strand
CGGTCGCTGCGCGGCAAGCCGCTTCGGGCTACGCCCTACGCGCCTTGCCGCGCAGCGAGTGAAAGAAGACTTACACCACTTGCCGGGACATCAACCAGCTGATACCGAAGTACGACGCACTTGAGTGCTGCGCAAGGTTCCTCACCAATTGCTAGATTCATACCCACGCTCAAAAAAAGATGGGATGGAAATGCAATGCTTGAATGAAGACGAAGGGACAGGTCGCCACCTGCAGGAGGAGGGCGACGGAATTTTGCGTGCGAAGCTGGAAGCCGTGGGGCAGCCGAAGACCCGCGTCGCCTCTTTTCGTCTAAGTCTCGAGGCGCACAGCAAGATGACCGACATGGCCGATGCCGCCGGCATCTCTGCCCGGGCCTGGCTTGAACAAGCAGTCCTTGACAATCGAACCCGGATCCTGGCGCGCACTAAGCCGCATCCGGAGTTCAAGCCCCTGCTGTTCCAGGCGGCGAAAGCTGGCAACAACCTTAACCAATTGGCTCACCGCTTCAACGCGTTGCGGCTCGAGGGGCGGCTTACGGGCGAGGAATGCAACGCGGCGATGAAAACACTTGAAGCGATCCGCGAGTTGTTCGCCGAATCCGTAGCGCATGCTCGTTCGTATTAATTCGGGCGCCGGCGGAATTGTCGAATATCTGGAGCGCGGCCGAAAACGGGGCAGGGAGTTCGATCGCGATCTGATCGATGAGCGGCTACCTTTGGCCGGTGACATCGACCTGCTCGAAGCAGTGATAGACGAGATTGAGCCGCGGCAAGAAGGGGACGCGCGCTATCTCCACATCACACTGGGCTTTGCTGAGCAGTTCACTACAGCCCTCGAGTGCGGGCCTGGACAAATCAACGCCCAGCACTTGCACGAGATCGTCGAGGCATACAGAAAGATCGTCATGGCGGCGTACGACGTCGGCGAGTACCACTTCTATGCCGAAGCGCACATTCCGAAGGTCACTCACGAACTCAACGCGACGACCGGCGACTACGAGAGCCGATTGCCACATGTGCATATTGTCATTCCGACGCGAAACATCGAATCGGGCCGGTTCATGAATCCATTCGGATACCTCCGAGATATGAGCGTGCCGGACGCCGTCCAGGAGCACATCAATCGGCGCTTTGACCTCAAGAGTCCAAAAGACTTCCGTCGGGATCCGGCCGCACCGGCACATCCGCTCAGCCGCCATCGGGCGACCCTGGACGGTCAAAGCCCGAAGCAGATCCGCGCCTACTTGAAATCGCTTGTTGCGGATGGCCACGTCGGTACATTCAACGAGCTGGTCGAGGCGGCCAGCATCATCGGTGTCGTCGCAATACGGCAAGGCAAAGAGGGCGACTACATCAACGTCAAGCCGGACTGGGCGGCCCGAGGCATCAACATCAAAGACGTGGTCCGTCAGAGCTTTTCTGAGAGGGCGTCGCAACTGCGGCTAACCGGCATCGCGAGGGATCATGACGAGGTCGTAGACCAATGGTGCAAGCGTGGCGCATTCGAGGCGCGATACATCTCCTTTGCGTCTGTGAGGCTTCGCAAAGCCTTCACGGCCATGAGCGAGGCGCAGCGCGTCGAGTTTCTTGCTGACAGACGTCGCGAAACGCGCGAGCGGATGGCTGGCTACGAAGGTCCTGACTATCTTGCGCAGCTCGGCGCGGAAGTTGAGGCCATCAACGAACGGGAAAGTAACGGCGCCCAGGCATCCATCAGGCAGCGCATCGCTGAGGCGCAGTCCAAAGGTCCAAAGCGGACCAGTCGCGAGCGGATAGAACTTGCAGGCCAAGCGATCGAGAGGGGACAGAAGGCGCTGGAGGCGGATCCCCAGAGGATCCTGAGCGCACTTCGGCGCCGTGAACTCGCTCTGGCCTTGAAAGCGACCGTCAAGAAGCTGAGCTTGCTAGGGCCCAGGGGGTCCAAGTCGGTGATCGAGGCACTGGCCCAATCGCCGCGCCGCAGTGATATCCCGGCCGACCGATTGAAGAACGACACGAACCCTAAATTGGTTCTTGCGGCGGCACAGCGGCTCTACGGCCTGTCTCCCGGCGACTACAGCATTGGAATCGGCGCAGATGGCAACCCGAGAATCGTTCATGCCAACCGGCAATACAACCTCGGTGACTTCTTCACCAAGCATCTTCAGCGGCCGTGGGCCGAAGCCGAAAATGTCTTGCGCGATTGCTATCACGCCAGTCTGAGCGAGGCATTGCCCCCGCCAAATCCGAGCTTGTGGCGGCAGTTCTCCCAATGGCGAGCCCGCCAAATTGAGGAGACGACCCAACTGCGCAGGAAAAGCAGCGAGGGGTTTCGCAAGCGTGTGCTCCAGGCAAGGGAAGAATACCGAGAGCAGAAGGCAAAAGCGATGGTGCTTCCCGCGCGTGAAAGGGCGCGGGTCGTGGCGCTTGCCCGGGCGGATCAGTTCGTTGCTCAGCAGGGGATCGCGGCTGAGCGAGCGGAGGCAAGCAAGGAGGCCCGAGTGCCTGACCGCAATGCGCATTATCGCCAGTACCTGACGGGCCTCGCCGCGGGCGGCGACGTCTCGGCACTTGACGAGCTTCGACGTTTGGCTCCTGCAGAAGCCGAGCCGCCGCAGACGGTTTGGGGGAGGGGAGGGGCGCCGGTTTTCCCCCTGCCGACATACTCCGTCGACGCAAAAGGCAACGTCCTCTACTATGTTGAGGGTCATGCCATTGTGCGGGATGGGGCTCAAGGGGTCACGGTGATCAAGGCAGAAAAGACGGCCTATGACGCTGCAATCCGAGTCGCCATTGCGCGGTACGGTAGGACGCTGACGCTCAATGGGGATGCTCGATTCGTCGCAGGTATGCTGGATTCGGCCCGGCGCACCGGGCTGCAGTTGGCTCTTCGCGATGCTTCCAAGCCTGAGGCCATGCCAACAGTTTTTCGGGGACGGGGGCGTCAGGGGCCCGAGCCTGGACGTTGAGAGGTGGACAGTAAGTGGCCTCTATTTGGAGTCACCTGCGGCGTGAGCGGGTGAGCGGGTCCGACGATATGAATTGAGTGATGCCGGAAGAGTTGCCCCGTCAAGCGGCTGCTCTGGCCGCAAACGGCATGGGCAAACACGCTGCTTGCAATCGTGAAGGCCATATGCCTCCAGGCGTCTCACGCTCTAAGCTTCCCTCCCTTCGAATTCAGCAATCTGAGAATGGAAGACTCAAGGTGAACAGCAAGAACGACTTGCCGCCGCCGCGCAGGCTACTCGACCTGGCTCGATTGCGCCGTCGAGACATTCGATACTCGTGAACTCTGGGTAGAGTCGTTGTTCGACGACGAGCGAGTGCCTTTAGATCGGGACGCTGTTCGAGGGGCGGCCCAGGAGGAGCTTCGTTTGTTGCGTGCCATGGCCGCGCGAGGTAAAGAAGACCTTCGCTAGTAGTCGTTCGAACACGCTCGAGCACTACAACAACTGGTCGAGATTCTCAGTCACCATCCACATTGCCATCGTCGATGGCGACTCGGGATGATGACGGGCGGCCCGGCATACAGCAAGCTGCTGAGCGTCCGCCTCGGCGTGATCGAAGCGCGGTTTCGGGGAAAACCGCACGTTTGATTGTGACCGCCTGTGAGTCCGCACGCGGCCACGAGCGGAAGTTCTCAGGCGGCTCACCCCGTGTCGGGTAACAGTCGCAGAGCAGTCACGAGTGTGCGCCTCTTCGCCGGCTCCGTCCCGTCGCGGACAGGGTTCCACGCATCATGGCGCTTCATGATTTCCAGAACTTGTAGGTCGCCTTGAGTGTTGCCGTGTTCGAGTGGAAGTGCTCGGCGAACTCGCCGGTGTACTCCACCCGACCATTGCAAGGGCCCAAGCGCGCGATGCGCGCCGGCCCGGCGAGCGGGGCAGTTTAATGGCCGGTGTAGGCCTTGTCACCCGTGCATGCCCGCACCGGCGAGGGGCTCTCTGGCGAAGGCACGCGGTACTGCCGCAGCACTACTTCCCTGCGCAGCAGGTCTTCGGCGGGGCGTTGGCCGGCGCACCGGGCATCGGCCCCGCGTCCGCTGCGCGAGCGCGCACCGTGAAGGAAGACGGCGACCACTGACGCCACGTGCGCGCCGATCTCCTTCGCGCCCGGCGCGCCGCGCAGGCCGAAGACCAGCTGCAGGTGCAGGTCGCCGCGCAGCATCGACAGGAACTGGTGGGCGGCCGCCGTGCAATCCTCGATGCGCAGCTCGCCGCGCAGGGTGGCCGCCTCGAGCAGCTGCGAGATCTGGCTGAGCGCCTGGTGCGGCCCGTGCTGCCAGAAGGCCTCGGCGGCCGCGCGAAAGCGTGCCGATTCCGAGATGGCGGCCTTGTACAGAGAGATGGCCGAGGCGGAGGTGGATGCAGTCATGATGCCGATGCCCAGCTCCACCAGCGCCTGCTGCAGCGGCATAGCCTCCTGCTGCGCCGGCAGCTTGGGCAGCGTGTGCGCGCTCTGGCCGGCCAGCTGCCCGCAGTGCCTGGCCAGGAAGTCCGGCAGCTCGATGGCCTTGACGGTCGGATCGGACTTGAGCCGGCGGTAGAGCCCGTGGGGTGTCCACGTCCAGTACGAGCGCCCGAGAAGAAAGGACGCCAGCACCGCGCAGTTCGACCAGCCCCGGGCCTGGCTGCCGCGCCCGGGAATGGACTCGGCCACTTCAAGGATGTGGCCGGCCGCACCCCAGCGCAGGAACTTGAGGGCTTCGTCGAAGCTCAGCACGTTGACCATCAGGCGCGTCCACCAGGGCTCGACCAGCAGCCAGGTGTCGTCCCTGACCCAGCGGATGGCGAACACGTGCCGGTGCTGCTCGTGCGCGAAGCGGTGCCACCACTGCTTCTGCAGGCCCGGCACGAAGCAGATGAACCAGGAGGCCTGGTCGATGGTGACCGGCGAGCCGTTGGCATCGATCTCGATGGACAGCGCGTCGGGCGCGCACTGCCCGGCCCCGCACGCCGCATCGCCCGAGGGGAGGGCTTCGCGCCGGCGCATGGCACGCACCTTAGACAGCAGCGTACGCATGGCGCGTCTCCTGTTGCACACCCGCAAGGAACTGATCGACCACCTCCTGCACGCCGGCGTCGGCGCCAAAGGGCCGCCAGGGTTCCGGTGGAAAGCGGTCGTCGAGTCCGGAGCAGGCCTTCAGCAGCGCCAGCAGGTGGCTGGCCAGCTGCTGGCCTTCGCCCCTGAGAAGAACCCCCGCGTGCTGCGCGTTCGACAGGAAGCGCGACAGCCCGCCCAGCACCTGCCCGGGACCGCGCGCATAAAGGCCCTGCCCCCGGCCTGCGTCGCGGATCGCCTCGGTCAGCGCGATGCGGTAGAGGTTCTTTTCCTGCAGCACCGCCGCCGGGTCGGTAAAGCGCCGCGCGAAGGCGGTCAGGCGGCGCACGAAGTCTTCTTCCGTGGCGCAGTCGTCCAGTGGCGACAGCACCGAGCGCGCCAGCGTGTCGACCAGTGCCTCCACGAGTTCGCCGAAGCCGCCGAACAGGCGCAGCACCTCGTCGCGCGTGATACCCACGCCCGAAACGATGGCCTGGATGTTGGTGACGCCGTGCGTGGCTTGTTGAAGCGCTCGCCCGACCTGATCGAGGACGTGGCATCGGCGATGCCCGTCGCGGCCGTGCGAAAGGAATGGCGGCTGCGTGGCCGCGTGCGGAAGGCAGGTGCTCGTTGTCGTCATGTCAGTGCTCGCAAGTTGAGTGGTCATGGTTGCGGTGGATGAAGTTCTTGCTTGTTGTTGGGTCGACGGAGCCATGTGCAGATGCTATGGAGCGAAGCCCGTGCGTTGAAGACGGGTGGGACGCATCGCCGTGTTTCCACGAAGGCGCCACGGGCCGCGTCTTGCGTGGCAGGGGACTCAGGGGTGATCGCGATGCGGGTCGCCCATGGCGCGCAGCGCGCCGCCGAGGCAGTGCAGCAGGTCGTCGAGTGCGGCCTGTGTGCTGCGTTCCCCGCATGCCCGCCAGCGATCTTCGACCGGTGGCGGCGATGCCAGCCAGGCCAGCGCCGGCAGCGCCACCCAGTCCACGGCCTGGGCCACGCGCGGGTGCTCCCGCGGCAGTTCGAGCAGTTGCCCGAGCAGGGGAAAGAGCAAGTCGAACATCGTTGCGCAGCCCCCGCCGCCGAGCGCCTCGCGGGCGAGCACGCGCAGGCCCCACCGTGGGCCGTGCGTGGCGTGCCCGATGCCCAGGAGATGGGCCAGGAAGATGCGCACGCCGTCGATGGGCGTGGCGGCTGCCCGCATCGGCGCGGCGACGAGCGCCTCGAAGCGGGCAAGCTGTTGCTGCGCTTCTGCCAGTACGGCTTCGCGCAGTCCTTCCCGGCTGCCGAAGTGGTAGTGGACCGACGCCAGCGGCGTGCCTGCGCGCCGCGCGATCTCCTTGGCGCTCGCGGCCGCGAAGTCACGCTCGGCAAGCAGCAGTCCGGCCGTGTTCAGCAGGTGCCTGCGCGTGCGCTCGCCCTCCGCGCGACGTGTGCGTGCGGGGGCGGCCGCAGGCTCGTCCGAAGACGGGGCGGCACTGCTGCCGGGCAAGGCCTGGTCCAGGTGCAAGATGCGTTGCAACTGGCGGTTCAGGACAAGGGTGCTGCCTTGCGCGGCGCGACCCGGGCCTCCGGCCGGTCGGTCGACGCGACGTCGATGCGCGGCCGCACCGACATGCCCACGCGCAGGTTGCGCAGGTCGTCCTGCCCTGGTTCCAGCGCGATTCGCACCGGCATGCGCTGGACGATCTTGGTGAAGTTGCCCGTGGCGTTGTGCGGCGGCAGCGGCGAGAAGCTCACGCCGCTGGCCGGGCCCAGGCTGTCCACGCGTCCCTTGAGACGCACCTCAGGCAGCGCATCGACCGTCACCTCCACCGGCTGGCCCACACGCACGCGGGCGAACTGCGTCTCGCGGAAATTTGCCTCGATGTACAGCGCGTCCAGCGGCACCAGCGTCAGCAGGGATTCGCCGGTGCGCGCGTAGCCGCCGACCCGCGCCCTGCGCTGCGCGACCGTGCCACTGACCGGCGCCACCACGCTCGCGTAGGAGAGATTCAGTTCCGCGCTGGCCTTCGCGGCCCGCGCCTTGTCCAGCTCCGCGCACAGGATCGCCACCTGCTGCTCGGCCGCGCGCAGGCCGGCCTGTTCGCGCTCGCGCGTGGCGCGCTGCACGTCCCATTGTGCGTCGGCCTGCTGCTCGGCCTGCAGCGTGCCGGAGCCGTCGCGCGCCAGGTTGGCGAAGCGCTTGCGGTTGGCCTCGGCCAGCTTGAGGTTGGCGGCAGCGGCGGCGACGGCCGCGCGGGCCTGCGCGATGGCGCTCTGCTGCCGGTCGAGCTGTGCCTGCAGGCTGGCGATGGTCGCAGCCGCCGTGTCCACGCCGATGCGCAGCGCCCGATCGTCGATGCTCACCAGCGGCGCGCCGGCCTGCACGAAGTCGTGGTCGTCCACCGCGACGCGGCTGATCACGCCGGCGATCTGCGGCGCGACGGTGGTGAAGTCGGCCCGCACATAGGCGTCGTCCGTGCTCTGCGCGTCCGCCGCCGACTCGGGCCGGTTCAGCACCAGGAAGGCGTAGAGGAGGGCGCCGCCAAGGATGGCGGCGGCGGTGATCCGAAAGGCAAGGTGGGCTCGCATCGACATCTCGTCCGGTGAATGAAGGGTTCTTTTTTCTCATGGCGCGGCGGGCGCAGCGGCGGCCGGTGCGTGGCTGCGCGGATGGCTCGCGGGCGGCGCGATGTACTTGAGTATCAGCACCACGGGCGCCAGGCCCAGGGCCAGCAGCCCGAACACGCGGTAGGCGTCGGCGGTGGCCAGCACGCTGGCCTCGCGCGCGATGGCCGCTGCCAGCGGACCCAGCGCCAGATCGGTGGAAGCCAGGTTGGCTTGCAACTGCCCGGCCTGGTCCAGCAGCATGTCCGCATGGAAGCGGCTGCGCACGGCCAGCAGCTGGCCCACGACGGCACCGCCCAGCACGGCGCCGAAGGCGCGCAGCGTGTTGACGATGCCCGCCACGTACGCGCCTTCCGCCGGCTGCACGACGCTGGTCGCCAGGAACAGCAGCGGCACGATCGCCATCGGCAGCCCGATCGCGTAGGCGATCTCGGCAGGGACGAATTGCGCGACCATCCAGTCGCTGGTGATGCCGCTGCCCAGCCAGCAGCCGCCGGCAATGAGCAGCAGCCCCGCGGCGAACAACTGCCGGGCGTCCACCCACCGCTGATAGAGCAGCAGTGCCACGGCCGAGCCGAGCACCAGCTGCGGAAGGCCGACGATGAGGCCCAGGGCCGAGCTCTGCTCGAGGCGGAAGCCCTGCAGGGGCCCCAGCACGTTCACCGGCAGCGTCACCGCGGTGGCCGAAATCATCAGCAGCATGAGGAACACGCTGAAGCCCAGCCACAGGTTGCGGCGGCCCAGCATCTGCAGCTTGATGAAGGGCGCGGGATGCCGCCATTCGAACGCGAGGAACAGCGCGGTCAGCACCGTGCCCAGCAGCAGGCAGGTGGCGATCAGCGGCGAGCGCAGCCAATCGAGCCGCACGCCCTGGTCCAGCGCGAGGACGAGCAGCGCGAGCCCCGGCACGCCCAGTGCCATGCCCAGCCAGTCGCCTTGTCTGAAGCGGCCCATGGCGGGCGGCGTCTTCGGGATGCCCCAGGCAATCAGCCCCAGTGCCAGCAGGCCGATGGGCAGCACGTGCCAGTACACCCAGCGCCAGTCCTGCAGCTGGTCCACGCACCACGCTGCCAGCCAGGTGGCGAGGTTGGGCGAGAAGGTCGAGGTGAGGGCGTAGAGCGCAAGCCCGTGCAGCCGGATCGGCGGCGGCAGGAAGGCCAGCGCCGCCACCATCAGCAGCGGCACCAGGCCACCGGAGAGCAGGCCCTGCAGCGTACGCAATGCCAGCAGAAGGTGCAGATCGCGCACGAAGGGCATCAGCGCAGCCAGCGCCAGAGCCCCGGCGAGGATGCCCAGGTGGAAGCGGCGCAGCGAGAAGGTGATGGCGAACCAGGTCGCAAAGGGCGTTGCCGCCAGTTCGCCGGCCGCGTAGGCGGTGTTGAGCCAGCTGGCATCGTCGCGCGCCAGGCCCAGTGCGCCCTGCAAATCGGCCAGCGCCAGGCCCGGCACGCGGTTGTTCAGGCCCGCGACGATGGCGGCCAGCACGGCGCCCAGCAGGCCCATGGCCAGCCGGAGGTTGAAAGGCGGTGGCCCCGGGGGGCGCGCTGCCGCGGGTGCGGCGGCCGGAGCCGCTGCGTTCACGACACGCTCCCTTCGCCGCCGTCGCGCGCGCGCAGCGCAGGCGACCAGCCGCCGCCCAGCGCGCGGTAGAGCGCGACGACCGAGAGTGCGGATGCCGTGCTCGAGTGCGTCAGCTCCGCTTGGCTCAGCAGGTACGAGCGCCGCGCCACCAGCACCGCAGTGAAGTCGGCCGTGCCCTGCTGGTAGGCGCGCTGGGCGACGTCTAGCGCGATCTGGTTCTGTCCCAGCGCGAGCTGCAGCTGCGCGTTGCGCTGGCGCTCGTTGGCGTAGGCACGCAGCGCATCGTCCACTTCGTGCCAGGCGCGCAGCACGGTCTGCTGGTAGGCGATGCCGGCCAGGCGATGGCGGGCCTCGCTCAAGGCCAGGTTGGCCTGGAGGCGCCCGCCCTGGAAGATCGGCAGGTAGAGCGTGTGGCCGACGGAGAAGCGGCGCGAGCTCCAGCTGCCGAGGTCGGACCATTCGAAGGCCTGCAGGCCCAGGTTGCCGGTCAGGCTCACGCGCGGATAGAAGTCCGCCTTGGCCGCGCCGATGTCGGCGACGGCAGCGCGCAGGCGCGCGTCGGCCTGCCGGATGTCGGGCCGGTCCTTCGCGAGTTCGGAAGGCACGCCGATCGGAATGCGCGCGGGCATGGCCGGCAGGCTGGCGGTACCCAGGCGATCGTCCAGCTCGCGCGGCGCCTGGCCCAGGAGAAGGGCCAAGGCGTTCATGAGGCCATCGCGCTGCTGGCGCAGCTGCCACAGGCGCGCATCGATGCCGGCCACGTCGGCGCGGGCGGCCGCGGGCTCGAAGCGCGTGGCCACGCCGTGGCGCTGGCGGCTTTGCGCCATGGACACCAGGTTCTGCGCGATCTGGCGGTTCTCGTCGAGGATCGCCATCTGCGCCTGCACGCCGCGCAGCAGCAGGTAGGTCCGCGCGACTTCGCCCGCCACGGACACCTTCACCATGTCCATGCCGTACTCGCTCGCAAGAAGGCGCGCCTGGGCGCCTTCGCCCAGCTGGCCGATGCGGCCCCACAGGTCGAGCTCCCAGCTCGCCTGCACGCCCAGCAGCCAGGTGTTGGTGGGGTAGGTGGGCGCCCCCAGCCGCACGAGCGGCGACTGCTCGCTCAGCGCGGAGCGGGCGAAGGCGGCCTCGCCGGCCACCTGGGGCCAGCGCGCGGAATCGACCGCGGCCAGTTGGGCGCGGCTTTCCTCGACGCGCGCGGCGGCGGCATGAAGCTCCAGGCTGGTGCCCGCCGCCTCGGTCTGCAGGCCGCTGAGCGTCGGGTCGCCCAGCAGCTGCCACCATTGCTCTGGCGCCGTGTCTTCTGCCAGCGCGGGCTCTGTGGCCACGATGGCCGAGCGTGAGCGCTGTGCGGCATCGAAGGAGGGCAGGGCCGGACGATCGGGCTGCGGCGGCGTGAGGCAGCCGGCAAGCAGCAGGACAGTCGCCAGCGCGGACATCCGGCACAGGAAGCGATCCGACCGCCGGAAGCCGTGTTCATGCCATGCCGCCCCCGGCGCTGCCGCCTCACTCGCGCGCGGGCTCGGGGCGTTGCGCCTCGCGCGCATGGATTCGTTGTGCAGGAACATGGGCAATGGCGGGCGAAAGGCTTCCTCGTCGGGCAACGGCGATGGCACCCTGGGTGTTGCACACCCATGGCCCCGATCGGTGTCGAGTGGCGCCGATGCTAGAGGTCGGCGGCCCGCTCCGGAAGGCGTGCGAAGAGCGCCGCGGTGTTGCTCCAAATGAACCAATGCCCGCGCGCAACGCCCGCTCGGACGAGCGCGAGCTACGGCGGGTGTATGCTGCGCCCGCCCTCGCAATGCGCGCCCGGCGGTGGTTCCGGGCGCATGGCTTCGCCGAGATTTGGCGGTGGCAGCGCACAGCTTCGGAGCTACGACATGGCGTCTTCCAAGCCGGTCCCCGCGGGAGCTGCTGTCGGCCGCGGTGGCATCCATCGAGCAGCGGGTCAAGCAGTCCCGGGTGCTGCGCTATGCGCTCGCGCCGGTCTTAGTCCTCGTGGCTCCGCTGCTGTACCTGTCGCCGGCGGAACCGGTGCTCAGCCTGGCTGGGCTCTTCGTCATCTCCGTGCTCGCGACGGCATGGCTGGGCGGACCGGGGCCCGGCCTCCTCGCCGCGGTGCTGGCCAATTTCGTGCTGCCCCACCTGATCCCGATCACCTACCCCGCTGGTCGCGGGCTTCATCGACCTGCCGCGCTTCCTCACCTTCTGCGTCCTGGCGTTCGCAGTGGGCTGGCGCAGTGCAAGACTGGCCCGCGTGCTGCGCGACCAGGGCCGCTACGTGCGGGGCATGACGGCCAGCGACGTGTGCTTTTGGGACTGGGTCATCGCCACCGACAGCGTCAACGTCTCGCCGCGTTTCAGCGAGATCTACGGACTGCGTCCGATCGGAGCTACGCCGGACGGGAGGAACTCTTCGAGCAGATTCCCTTTCATCCGGAGGACCGTCCAGTCGTGCGCAAGGCACTTGCCGATCACCTGGCCGGCAGGAAGGAGCGCTTCGGCGCGGAGGCCAGGATCGGGCGGGACAGTTCGATCCGCTGGGTCCAGCTGGCCGGCATCGTCGCGCGCGATGCATCCGGCAAGCCGCTGCTCTGGACCGGCACGGTGCGTGACATCACGGAGCGCAAGAGCCCCGAGGCGGCGCTGGGCGAATCCGAGCAGCGCTACGAGCTGGCCATGGCGGCCAGCGAATCGGGCAACTGGGACCGGGACGTTCCGACCACGCGCCAGCGGGAACGAGTGCCTGTTGCCGCCAACGGGCGTGCGTCGCATCCTCGCCTATCTTCACCGCGCGAGACCAATCTCGAATCGCCATAGCGGCGCGCCTTCGGAAGCGCCTGCATGGAGTGCCGCGGTTTCCTCCCTGGCGGCCAGTCCAACACCTGCCCGCCATCGCGGGCGGCACTACGCGTGCGCCGCAAGGCAGGTGTCGGACTACCCTTAACCGTCGCGGAATTAGCTGCCCCATGGAAGCAGCCGTCTGAGCACGACCAGCGGCTACGTGCCCACTGCTGCAGCTCACGCCAGTGGACTTCCAGACCCAAGGCCCATTGCCCAACCGAAGGGCGTTGCTGACCGGCTACAGTCGGTCCGTCAGACGACCAGCTTGCCAAGCCTAGAATGTCGATGCGCCCGAACTCCCGAGATCTTTGCGTTCGCTTGACGAAGAAAGTGGACTTGGTTGACTATCGTGACATACGGAGAAAATCTACGGGGAGCAGGTACAGCGGATGCGACTTTTTCGGGCGCTGACGCGGAGGTATTTCTGTGCCAAGTACCGACGATCGCATCGCTTCGTTTGGTCCGTTCCGGCTTGCCGCAACAGCTCGTCGGTTGGAACGCGACGGCCTGCCTGTCCTTGTCGGGGATCGCGCACTCGACCTGCTGATTGCGCTCGTAGACCGTGCCGGCGAAATCGTCAGCCACCGAGATCTCGTCGCGAGCGCGTGGCGGGGTCTTGTGGTCGGGGACGGAAGCCTGAGGGTTCACATCAGTTCGCTTCGCAAGGCGCTGGCTACTGGCGAAGGGGAGCCGTGCTACGTCAAGAACGTGGCCGGGCAAGGCTACAGCTTCGTTCGACCAGTCGTTTTTGAGACGGTAGCAATGCCGGTTTCTTCATCCGCGGCGCAGTCGGCGCCGTCGAGCAAGCGCCTCACGCCTCCTCAAAGACTAGCCAGGATGGTAGGCCGCGATCATGACGTGCGCTCGATCGCCGCCGATGTTCTCGACAAACGATTCATGACGGTTCTCGGTCCCGGCGGGGCAGGAAAGACCACCGTCACGGTCGCGGTGGCACATGAACTGCAGGAGAAGTTCGCCGACGGCGTTTGCTTCGTCGACCTGTCCGAAGTCCAGGACGGGGGACTCGTCAGTTCTACCGTGGCGACATCGCTCGGACTCACATTGGAAACCGCCGACGTGGTTCCGACGCTTCTGGACCAGCTACGAGCGCTGAAGATACTTTTGGTGCTGGACAGCTGTGAGCACGTCGTGGAGGCGGCAGCCAGCTTGACGGAGACCATTTTCAGAGAGGCCGCCGGCGTCCACATTCTTGCGACCAGCCGGGAAGCCCTGCGCGTAGAAGGCGAGCACGCGTACTGGCTGCCCACACTCGAGTGTCCTCCGCAAAACCTCGATGCCGACTCAGTGCTCGAATACCCGGCCGCCCAGTTGTTCATGGAGCGCTTTCGCGCAAGCGGTGGACGCCTCGGTTTTGACGCGGCGATGGCACGGCTTGTGGCCGCCATCTGCAATCGATTGGACGGGATGGCGCTGGCGATTGAACTCGCGGCAGGACGAGCAGGCAGCCACGGAATCGCGGCGACGCTAAGGTTGGTGGAGCAGGACCTCGAACTAGATTGGAACGGAAGGCGCACGGCGCACCCGCGCCATCAGAACCTGCGGGCGCTGCTCGATTGGAGTTATGGACTGTTAGTCGATTCGTATCAACGCGCGCTGGAGCAGCTGTCTGTTCTAGTGGGCGCTTTTGACATTGACGCTGCTCGCGCTGTCGTGGAGGCAGGGCTCGATACTCTTCAGATTATCGACTCGCTGGTCTCGAAGTCCCTGGTGTCGGTGGAACTCGGCTTCGACGGCTCCACCAAGTACCGGATACTGGAAACTACCCGGGCCTACGCGCGCGAAAGGCTATTGGAAAGCGGAAAGGCGGATGCAACGTTCCAGCGACACGCCGAATACTTCGCAAACCTGCTCGATTTGCATCACGGCGGCCACATCGATCTCGACTATGCCGCTCGTGCGCCCGCCCTGCGTGAGCATCTGGGCAATGTGCGTGCAGCGCTCGAATGGTGTTTCTCGCGTCGCGACGACATGGAAGATCCGACGCTTTCAGTGACGATGGCAGCGGCAGCTGCGCCGATGCTCTTTGAACTTTCGTTGTTGAGTGAGTCGTTGAGATGGAGCGAGGCCGGCCTCGCGGCGCTTGACGATGCCACCCGTGGCGATCGTCGCGAGCTGATCTTGACGACGATATGGGCGATTTCATCGATGTGGGTGCGTGACAGCAGCGAGGTTCTCACTGCCACAGCACGCGGACTCGAGCTGGCTCTCGCCCTTGATGCCTCTGCACATCGGCTACGTCTGCAGGCGCTACGACACATGGTCATGACACGCACGGCCGACTTTCGTGGAACTCTCGTGCCTGCGGCAGATTGGGATGTCTGCGCCAAGAAGGTCGGCGATGAGGACTGCCTTTCGATTTCTGATCTTCTTGTTGCTCAGTCGCGCCACTATCTGGGGGACCAGACGATCGCGTGCCGGCATTTCGAGTTAGGTTTCGCGCGGGCGGGCAATCGGAATCTCCAGATGTGCGGCATGGACCAGCGGGTGCGAGCGCTCGTGGCATGGTCGCGCGCGCTCTGGCTTTCTGGCTTCCCCGAGCGAGCAGTGAATATCGCTCGCGAATCCGTGGCCTCCGCGGAGGGATCCGAAAAGCCGCTGAACACCTGTTTCGCGTTGCTCTTCACCATTCCCATGCACTTGTGGCGCCGCGATTGGAGTAGCGCGCAGGCGCGGCTCGACCAGTTGGCAGAACACACGCATTGGCGCGCGCTCGAGCCGTTCCATGCAACCGCGGATGCCATGCAAGGTGCAGTGAATATCGGACGGGGTGAGATTGAAGCCGGTATCGATGTTTTGCTGGGCCTGCGCGGCAGAATGGGAGACGAGTGCTTGAACTTCATGGGGACTTCGATCGCCTGTTTCTTGGCGGAAGGCCTGATCGCAGTTGGTCGCACAGCGGAAGCTGCGGCAACCCTGCGCTCGGCTAGGCAAGCCAACTTGCACGGCGGCGAAGCGGCTCAGTTGCCCGAGCTATTCCGCCTTGAGGCCCGCGCCCAGATGGAAGAGTCTGCAAATGGTGAGCAAGTCGTTCGCCTGTTGCGACGCTCCTGCGACCTTGCGCGACAGCAGGGTGCCATGTCGTGGAACCTGCGATCAGCAACCGCCCTTGCGCGGATTCACATGCTCCAAGGAGATCTCGCCTTGGCCCAAAGTCTAGTCGAGCCAATCTATGGCAGGTTCACGGAAGGTTTTGAGACCCACGACTTGAAAGCTGCTCGACAGTTGTTGAGAGAACTCGATGTCGAACATCGCGCGACGAGGCTATAGCTTCAGTGATACTGGCGCTTTCGAGTCAAAGACGGTACTCCCGGCTGCCTGAGCGGCCTCACGCGTCGTCTCGGGCAAGGCGATCTTGCGCCTCGAGGCCGAGACCCCGAAACGCCACTGCGTCGTGATCGCCGAGCAGATCTTTAACAGGTCGATTGGCAGGAACCGGCAACAACACGCCGAGTCGCGGATCATTGACGCGCGATGGCTGAGAGTGGCGACGCAATGGCTAGCATGGTCGGGATGGTGTCCGCCAAAGAGTGATCGCCGTGATAGACGATAAGGCTCGCAGACAACGAGAGCGACACGCCGAGCGGCAGGACAAGTACGAGGGCAGCTGCAGCAATGCACACGGTAAGCGCGAGAGCCGCGGGGACTTGAGTACGTAGTCAAGGGCAATCGCTGGCGCCATGCTGCGGACCGATTGTCGAGCCGCATCAGGCCATAGTTGACGGCCAGGTTCGCCGCGCCGAGACCAATGCGCGTGGTTGCCGCTCTCCATCCAGCAGCAGACAGCGAGACAAGAATCAGGAGGAGCCAAAGGATGCCTAAGGCTGGCACATACGCGTCGCAATGGCGTCGAGGGTTTCGAAGGTCGACAAGTGCTGGTGTGCGTCACAGAAGAATGCAGATTTCGATGCGAGGTAGAAGCTACTGCAAGGTCTTCAAATACTTCACGAGCTCTGCCACTTCGCCAGGTTCGGAAACTCCGGCGAACGGCATGCGGTTGCCCGGCACGGCTTGCTGAGGATCCGCCAGGAACTCGGCCAGTGACTTGTCGTCCCAGTTGAAGCTGGCACTTTTCATTGCACGGCTGTAGCTGAAGCCGGCTACCGAACCGGCCTTGCGGCCGACGACCCCAGTAAGTGGCGGACCGATCGAGGCTGCACCCTGTGCAGCGTGGCAGGCCGCGCATGTTGCCCACGTCTTCGGTGGCTGAGTGGGGAGTTGTCCATGCGCCAACGGGACGAAGGCTGCGCTGAAGATGCCAATGACTAGCGTCCGCATATCTATTCTCCTTACAGCATCTTCTGTTGCTTGGCGTAGCGCACTAGGTCGTCGCCGAGGCGCAGGGCGAGCGCCGCCAGCGGACCGGTCGGGTTGTAGCCGGCGTTGTGCGGATAGACTGAAGCGCCGACGACAAAGAGGTTCTGCGCGTCCCAGTGCTGCAGACGCGGGGACACCACGCTGGAGGCGGGATCTGCCCCCATGATCGTTCCACCCGTGGTGTGCGTGGTCTGGTACTGGCGGGAGTCGAAGTCCCCTCGACGAGGCTGCGGGGTGCCAACCGTTGTCGCGCCCATGGACCGCGCAATCTCGACGGCCTTGTTCGTGACGTACTCGCTCATGCGGTAGTCGTTGTCGTGGAAGTTGAAGGTCATCCTCACTAGAGGCATGCCGTAAGCATCCCGGTAGGTCGGATCCAGATCCAGGTAGTTCTCACGATGGGGATAGTTGCTGCCATGCACGGAGACGTTAAAGGCATGCGCGTACCAGTCGGCATTGGCCTGCTTCCACGCGGACCCCCAGCGAGGCGTTCCAGGCGGGAGCAGCCGTGAGGTGATGGGCCGGCCGTTGGTCACGTTCGAGTAGATGTACCCGCCGCCGAAGAAGCCGAGGCCTGCGTGGTCGAAGTTGTCTCCGTTGAACTCGTCCACCACCATCTGCGATGCACCCGAGGCCATGAAGGGGTTGATCCATCGATCCCGGAAGAACACCGGCACGGCCGACATCACTTGATAGCAGAAATTCTTGCCGACCATGCCCTTGCCTGTCTTCGGATCGTAGGGGCGGCCTATGCCGCTCACCAGCAGCAGCTTCGTGTTGGTCATCGTGAAGCCGGAGAGCACGACGACGTCGGCCGGTTGTTCGTATTCCTGAGCGGTCTCCAGGTCGATGAATCGCACGGCGGTGACACGCTTGGCGCGCTCGTCGTAGACCAACTCGGTCACTTGGGAGTGCAGGCGAACTTCGAAATCGCGATGTTTCTGCAGCATCGGATACAGCACCACCATCGGGCTGGCCTTGGCGTTGGCCTCGCAGATGAAGCGCTCGCAATGGCCGCAGTACTGGCATTGCCCGAGGCTCACGCCGTCAGGATTGGTGTAGGCACGCGGTGAGTTCGCCGCGGGCAGCGGGAAGGGCTTGTAGCCCAGGCTTTGGGCCGCAGCCTTGAAGATGCTGCCGGATTCGAGAATCTCGAGCGGCTGCTGGGGAAAGTCTCCTTTTCTCGGCGCTTCGAAGGGGTTACCGCCTTCGACGAGCTTTCCGCCGATGTTGCCCGCCTGCCCTGCGATGCCGAAGAGCCGCTCGAATAGGTCGTGGTAGGGCTCCATCTCTGCGTAGTTGATCCCCCAGTCCTGTACCGTCAACTCGGCTGGGATTGCCGCCTTGCCGTAGCGGGACTCCAGACGCGTTCGCAGTACGGGGTCGTACTCTGCCCAGCGCCAGGTCTGCCCGTTCCAGTGGTTGGCTGCCCCACCCAGTCCTTCTCCTGGAAGGAAGGCCTCCATGCGGCGTATGGGGAAGGCTTCTTCTTTGACACGGTGACGCAAGGTGTACGTCTCGTTGGCCCAGTTCTGGATAAGACTGTTGCGCACACCCCAGCGGAGTTCGTCGCGCTGGTTGGGAAGCGTGGCTGCGGCGCTCCCGGCCAGATCGCTGCCGCGCTCGAGTACGAGTACATCGATGCCAGAGCCCATCATTTGTCGGACCGCGAGGCCGGCCGTGAGACCGCCGCCGACGAAAACGACGGAACGCTTGCGAAGTCGTTGAACCATGTTGTCACCCCTTCAGCTGAGATCCTCGATGGACCGGGGGTTGGAAGCGGCAGGAACAGCGCGGCCGCGGTACTGGACCACGTTTCGGCCGTGCAGAGCCGGCAGACCGGGGAAGCCCACCGCCCGCCAGAACGCCTTGTCGCGGTTGCCGCCATAGATCGGATCGGCAAAGCAGGCCTGGACGAACAGGGGATAGAACGCGTCGTTGAACCACGCTCCTAGCGAGAAGCGCGAGTCATCTACCCGGCCGGCCGCGACATCCTGGAGCAGCGCGTCGAGTTGCCCAGGCTCGAGTTGTTCGACGGCCTTGCCGGTGCGTTGCTGCGACTCGTGGCGCAACTTGGCGACGCCGGACTTGAAGTGCTGCTCGGGCGTGAGTGGCGACTGGTAGCCTTGCTGCGGTTTCCCGGGATGCCATGGCCCTTGCCGATAAAGCTGGTCGCCCCGGCCCCAGGCGCCGGCAAGCTGGCGGTCGATGAAGATGTGCAGTCCGCAATCGACACCACTGGGCGTCAACGCATCGGCCGGGCACATCACGTTGACCAATGCCTCGATACACGCAGCTTCCTGAGGTCCAAGGGACAGGTAGCCGGCCTGGGCGGTCAAGGGTTGTGGCTCGCTCGCCAGTGCGGGCCCACCTTGGGCGTGCGCAAGTGCGGTTGCAGCGCTTCCGAAGAACGCTGGCACCGCCAGGGCGACACTAGACGCGCCACCAATGCGGCGTAAAAAGATTCGCCGTGCGGGGCGGGGGAGTTGGTCAATGGACATGGCGTTCCTTCAGTAGTCGAGCCGGATCGCACCGTCGCTCACGTACCGGGTGAAGTTCTGGAAGGGAATTGCTGCCTGGCCGCGGTAGTTCTCGTCGCTCCAGCTGAAGACGGTGTCCATCCGGGACACCTCTATCTCGACCAGGCCGCGGCGCACCTCGCGCGGCGCGCCGTCGCCCTCGCTGTACTCGACCGTGCCGATCACCTCACCCTCGAGCGTTGTGGGGCGGTCCTCGCGGACCCGGGCGTCAAGGCGCCGCAATTGGTCCGGAACGCCGGGTGGTGCTGTGGACCGGGGCGCCAGGCTTTCCTCAATCATCAGCGCCGCGTGAACGCCAGGATCGGCATGCATGCGACTGATGAACCGTCGAAGGTTGTCGAAGCCGTGCAGGCCGACCTTCGTGCCGACCGCCCAGCGGAGCATGACGAAGAGATAGGGATCCGCGATCGAGCGCTGGCCCGTGAGCCAATCGCGCCCTTGAAGCTGGGCATCCAATCGCTTCAGATACTCACGTACCTGGCCGCGCGCGGCAGCACCCAGTTCGGACGCCAGATCCTCACTGGGAAGAAATCGCTCCGGATAGAAGATCGGCCGGAATGCCTTGTGCACGTCGGAGTTCAAGAAGCCGAGCCATCGCATGACTTCCGCTCGCGTGCGCAGCGAGCCATCACCCGACAGTTGCGCTAATGGGTGCAGATCCGAGAGGTAGCCGAGGATCGCTACGTTCTCGGTCAGCGTGAAGTCGTCATGGACAAGTGCCGGAACGACGCCAGAGGGATTGAGACTCAAAAACTTCGGAGACCTGATGCTTTGGCGGTCCGCCCTTATGGCCTCATACGCCTGTCCGGTCCATTCGAGCACGATGTGGGGCGCAAGAGAGCTGGCACCGGCCATGTAGTACAGCTTCATGGAGTCACCTCGTCTTCTCGCCCAATGAGCTCTCAAGCGCGAGAGCGGTGCGCACGCCGGAATCGGAATTCATGTGCTCGCTGAAGCGGGCGATGTTGTCGAGCCCCCGCATGTCGATCTTCGTTGCTGCAGCCCATCTGGACAGGACGAAAAGGTACGGGTCTGCAATCGAGCGTTCGCCAGTCAGCCAGTTGCGGCCTTCAAGCCCCTCGTCCAACCGCTTCAGGTATCCGCTTACGTGTCTGCGAGCTGTGTCGGCCAGTGCCGAGGATTGAGACGAGTCGGGCAAAAACCGTTGTGGTTTGAAGATGGGGATGAATGCCTTGTGCACGTCAGAGTTCAGGAAGCCCAGCCAACGCATGACTTCAGCGCGGGCGCGAGGCGAGCCATCCCCCAACAGGCGCGCCTCCGGATGCAGGTCAGCTAGGTATCCGAGGATCGCGACGTTTTCGGTCAGCGACAGGTCGTCGTGGACCAGAAGCGGAACGGTGCCTCCTGCGTTCAGGGCGAGATAGTCGGGCGATCTCAGGGAGCCGAGGTCCATGCGCACCGGCTCATGGTCCTCGCCAATCCATTGGAGAACGATCAGGTCGGCTAGGGAGCACGCGCCTGGCAGGTAGTACAGCTTCATAGGACCTGCTTGCTTGATAGGTCCAGGTCTTCGCTGGCCCGGGTAGTTGGGAGTGCTTGCGACGGGTCGATCCTGTAAATGTTCACTTCTTACGGGAAGGTGCTTGAGCAGGCGCACGGTGTTGTTCTGGGCGCAACGTTTCCCGTCACCTACGTGGCTCGGATCTCAGGACCTCACCGCAGGATCGAGGCCGCGGGGAAGCCTACTTGGCTTCTCCGATCGGCTTCACCACCGCGGCCCCCTGTTTCTTGATCAGAATTACCACGAACCGTGCAGGCTCGCTGTTGCTCGCGTTGCGTCCGATGAGGTGGACGTCGTCCGGGCCCTCATAGAAGGTTTCGCCGGCCTTTACCGTCGTCATGGACTTGCCTTGGAGCTGCATCTGGATCGTGCCTTCCAACACGTACACGAAGGCGTGCGCATCGTGCCTGTGGGCACGGTCCTTTTCGCCAGGCGGGTAGGAGACTTCCAGCATTACCGCCTCGCTGCCTGGCAATTCAGGGAGCGGCTTGCTCATCAGTTGCTTTACATCCGCAGCGTGCGCGCCGAAGGTGACGAATGCTCCGCAGGCAATGCCAGCGAAGAGCTTAATGGGGGTGGTTTTCATGGGATCCTCCGGACTTGTTGCCTGCGATTCGGTTCCAAAAATTTTAGAAATCGCAAGTCGATCGGACCAGATACTTCGGGTGCACTACGAAGTTGATCCCCGGGAACCAATCGCACCGGCCCGGGTCCGGGCATCCAACTGGCCGGTTGGCCGGACTTCGTGTGCGTGCGGTGCAGTCGCTGGGGCCGGGGCGTCCCCTTTTTTGGACGCTACCGGTACATAGCGCCATTACGGCGTCTCGGTCTTGAGAGTCCGGTCCGTCACACAGGGCCCTGGTGCCGGGGCAAGTGCTGGGCCCATATGTCAGCCACAAACGAGCTTTCCCATCGCCCCGACTCGCGATGTCCCGACTCCACTGTGCCCGTTCGCCTCAAAAGTACAGAGCCGATTGTTGCGGAACGCGCAACACGGCAGTTCACCGGACGCGTCTAGCGCGTGCGACCGCCGGCTTCTAGCATTTGTCCCCCGCTCTCTTCACGAGCTGCCGACAAGGACCTCCGATGCAAATCCTCCACGGATCCTCCCTCAGTGCCCTTCCCATCGGTAGCAGGGGCTTAATTGACCCATTGGATTCCATCTTCGTTTTCTTGGACCATCAATGCGGCCTCCTCCCGACAGTCCAAGACGTTGACGTAGGCGTCCTTCGCCGAAACGTTGCAACGCTTGCAAAGCTGGCGACTCTACGTAAGCGCGCGGTGATCCCGTCTTGACCGCGGCCGCTGTTCAGGAGGGCAAGCGTGCCTGCCAGCGATGCGGCAACAGTTCAGCGACGCGGCTGGCTTGTTGAGTGGGCAGCCGCTCAAGGATGTCGCTGAGGTACGCGTGCGGCTCGAGCCCGTTGAGCTTTGCAGATTGGATCAAGCTCATGACGGCCGCGGCACGCTGACCCGCTCGCAAAGAACCTGCGAAGAGCCAGTTGTTGCGTCCGATCGCAATCGGGCGGATCTGGTTTTCCACCCAGTTGTTGTCCACCGGCAGATCACCATCGTCGATGTAGCGCGTGAGCGCGTGCCAGCGCTTCAGGCTGTAGTCGATCGCCTTGGCGGTGGCTGAGCCATCTGGCACCCTCAGGCGTTGTCCCGCGAGCCACTGCTGCAGCGCATCCGCCACCTTGCGTGATCTCTCCTGTCGTATTCGCTTTCGCTCTTCGGGCACCAACTCGGCGACCTCGCGTTCGACGGCATACAGCTCGGCGAAGAACTTCAGCGCCTGCTCTCCAACCTGGCTGGCTTGATTGGCCCAGAGTTCGTGGAACTTGCGCCTCGCATGCGCCAGGCAGCCGGCCTCTGTGATGCCCAGCTCGAAGCAAGCCTTGTAGCCGCTGAAGTCATCGCACACCAGCGAGCCCTGCCAGCCATGTTCTCCCGGCAGTCCCAGGAAGGCGCGAGCATGCTGGCCACCCCGGCTGTCGGCGAAGTCGAACACCACAGCGCGCAGCGCGCTGTAGCTGGTCGTGCAGTAGCTCCAGAGGTAGGCCCTGTGCGTCTTGCCGTTGCCAGGCTTGAGCATCGCCACGGGCGTCTCGTCGGCGTGCAGCACGCGGTTTTGGAGCATCTCGTACTTGAGCGCATCGACCAGCGGCTGCAACTGCACACCGCACTGTCCGACCCAACTCGCCAGCGTCGAACGCGGGATGGCCAGGCCGGCACGACCGAAGATGGCTTCCTGCCTGTAGAGCGGCAAATGATCCACGTACTTGCCGACCAGGACCTGTGAGAGCAGAGCGGCTGTCGGGATGCCCTTGTCGATGATGTGCGGGGCCACAGGTGCCTGCACCAGGGTCTCGCACCTGGTGCAGACCCACTTGCCACGCACATGGCGCTCGACCGTGAACAGCCCAGGGCGATAGTCCAGCTTCTCGGCCACGTCTTCGCCTATGCGCTGCAGGGCACAGCCGCACGAGCAGGTCGTGCTTGCAGGCTCATGAAGGATCTCGCGGCGCGGAAGATGCGCGGGCAGCGCCTGACGCTTGGGCTGTTGCTTGTCACGGCCTGCGGCTGGCGTGGGTGCAAGTTGCTCGAGCTCACGCTGCATTGCCGCGAGGTCGGCCTCGATCGTCTCTTCTAGCAGGCTCTTCTGCTCGGCGTTGAAGGCTTCGGACTTGGCCGCAAACTTCAGCCGCTTGAGCACAGCCATCTCGTGCGTGAGCTTGTCGATGGCCGCCTGCTTGAACGCGATCTCGTGGTCGCGTCGCTCAATCTCCAGCTTGTCTGCGGCGGCTCCTCTGCGCAGCGAGAAGACCATCTCGCGCAGTTGCTGCGCGTCCAGATGGTCGAGGTCTGCCGTGTCGATCACGGAACGTGATCGTGCCTCAGCATGTTCATGCTCGCATCAGCACATTCGGCAATTGCCTACAGCACGCAGATGACTCCAGCTTCGCCGATGCGCTGCCACGGCAGGCCCAACACGAGCGCATCGAACTGCGGGTGCGTCAGGCTGAGCGTGCTGTCACTGTCCTTGGGCCAGACGAACTTACCTTGGTGCAGGCGGCGTGCCGCCAGCCATACGCCGATGCCGTCGTGCACGAGGACCTTCATACGGTTGGCACGTCGGTTGGCGAACAGGTACGCGTGGTGTGGACGAGCAGCGCCGAACACTCGAACCACTCGCGCCAATGCCGCCTCTGTGCCAGCACGCATGTCCAGCGGCTCGATGGCCAGCCACAGCGCGTCGACGCGAATCACTTGAGGATCTCGCGCAGCCAGGCGCCGCATTCGGTGGCGAGTGCCATCGGCCACGTCACCACGACAGTTGTCGAGCCTCGCTTGAACTCCATTCGGATGTCGGCGACAGGAGCAGTCGGCCCAGGTAGCTGTACCGGTACGAACGTGGGGGATGCGGGCTGTGCGTTGGCCAGAGCCTTTGGAGCGCCATCACCTACCGCCTTGACCAATGACACCTCGGCATCTCGCACCCATCGGCGCAACAGATTCGCATTGATTCCCAACGACAGCGCCACCGACGCCATCGACACGCCAGGCATTGCAGCCGAAGCGACCGCATGGGCCTTGAACTCGTCACTGTGCAACCGGCGCCGCCGCCGGTCCCCTGAGGGCTGAGAAGCAATAGTGTGCACGTGTCCACCAAGAGTTAGTGGATACGAGCATCCTTTGCTCCTATCGCGCTTTCAAGATGAGATCACTGGACGCTTACGACTCTACTGAAGATTCCCGCGATAACCACTGCTTCCGAACCACAGGGACCCAATGGTCCGCCGATGTCGGAAATCATTGATGGAGCTCCTCATGCGGTGGCAGTGCTGCGCAAAGGAGAAGTCAATGCGTGGGACAACGAGGACTTTCGAAATGCGGTCAAGGCTACCGGGCGCGCGACACTGATCATGAGCGGTGTGTGGACGAGCGTGTGCGTGATGCTCCCTGCGTTGGACACTAAGGCGGCCGGATTCAAGGTCTATGCCGTGATCGACGCCTCGGGCGACGTCAGTGAAATGTCCTCAAGGACGACGCTGGCCCGCTTCACTCAGGCAGGTGTCATTCCGACTAGCACCAACGCGATCCTGTCCGAACTCCATCGAACCTGGACTCGACCGGAAGCGTCGGAGATTGGCAAGCTGTATGGATTGACTTCCCCCAGCTACGCCGCCGTGTTGGAGAGGTATGAGCGTTCCCAAGACGTTGCCAGATAGATGTCACAAGGCGGCCGGACGGCATCTGGCCGAGAGAAGCAATCTTGCCGATCAAGGGTTCGCCACGTGGGGTGGGGGGCATTCGCGGATTCGCGGATTCGCGGAACCTAGACTAGCGCCCGTTCCGCAGAACCCGAGCTAGCCCTTCTGCAGGATCGCGTGCGGACAGTGGCTTCTCAGTGAATATGCGCTGCAATCAGAACGCGAATAGCGATCCCAAGAGGGGAAGACCAGACGCCGACCTTTGAAAAACTGGCGGCCGCTGCGGTGGTTCTGCACGTCTGGTCCGCAGTGAGAATGGACAGGAGGGCAAGCGTCCGCAAGGTCCGTAGAGTAGCGAGCAGCGATCGGTTCCCGTCTAAATGCCGGTACTACCGCAACGGCGCGGTGCCGCAGAAAGAGGCTGTTCTGAAAAAGCGGGCTCTGCAGCGTGACCCGACCTTGAGCCCATTACCGCTTCGGCGCAGTTACCTGCCGTTTCGAGCTTGATTCCCGGAAGTCAGCTCAGGGCGCACTGCTGCCGCAACAGCGACGGCGCAGACGGCCAGAAGCAGCTGTAGCGACGGTAGCCTACAAAGCGGGCGCAGGAATCTAGTCGCCATTTCGACGGCGGGAGGACGTAGCCGGCTTGCTCGCGCAGTCAAAACGTTCGCTGCATCACGGCGGTTGCCGCGTGGCTTTCAGCCACTCTCGCTCTTCCTGCATCTCGTTCGCCGAGAGTTCAAAAGCAAGTCCCTGGGGCTTCTTGAAGGTCAATGCTGCTCACTCCGAGGCACCTTGACTACGCGTACGTTGGGCGAATTGACAACGGCATCGACATACCTTTGGATATCTGCCAAGTCCTGCTGCGCCTCGCGCAGCCTCCGGCGAGCCGAATCGATACTTACCCGCATTTGTTCCGCTGCCGTGTGGTGTGCTTCACGCGTTGCCAAGCAAGTCGTGAAAAGCGCCCTGGTCTCTGCACTGAGGTTGATGTCCCGGCAAGTGGTGTAAGTCTTCGATCACTCGCTGCACGGCAAGGCGCGTAGGGCGTAGCCCGAAGCGGCTTGCCGTGCAGCGGCCGCTCTCTTCGGGGTGGTCATCGTGAAGTCCGGATAAGTTTGGGGTGCGACCCACCAAACCTGTCCATAAAGGAAATCACAATGACCACCGCCACTATGGCATTAGCCGAGCTCGCCGAGAAGGGAGCGGACGTCGACGTCTTGCGCCAGATGGTTCAGTTCATGGCCCAGCGCCTGATGGAGCTCGATGTCGAAGGCCGCTGCGGCGCCGCCTACGACGAGAAGAATCCCGCCGAACGGCTCAACAGCCGCAACGGCTACCGAGAGCGCACTTGGGACACCCGCGCCGGCAGCGTCGAACTGAAGATCCCCAAGCTGCGCCAGGGCAGCTACTTCCCCGAGTTCCTGGAGCCTCGGCGCACCGCCGAGAAGGCGCTCACTGCCGTCATCCAGGAAGCCTACGTTCAAGGCATCTCCACGCGCTCCGTGGACGACCTGGTGAAGTCGCTCGGCATGAGCGGCGTCTCCAAGAGCCAGGTCAGCCGGCTGTGCGGCGAGCTCGACGAACGCGTCAACGCCTTCCTGGGTCGGCAGATCGAGGGCGACTGGCCTTACCTCTGGGTTGACGCCACCTACGTGAAGACGCGCGAAGCCGGGCGCATCGTGAGCGTTGCGGTGATAGTGGCGGTCGGTGTGAACACCGACGGCCAGCGTGAAGTGCTGGGTTTGAAGGTCGGGGCCTCGGAAGCCGAGCCCTTCTGGACCGAGTTCCTGCGCAGCCTGAACCGTCGAGGCCTGCGCGGTGTGAAGCTCGTGATCAGCGACAGCCACGAAGGCATCAAGGCGGCCGCTGCGAAGGTCCTGAAGGCCACCTGGCAACGTTGCCGGGTGCACTTCATGCGCAATGCCCTGGCGCATGCCGGCAAGACGCAGCGGCGCATGGTCTCGGCCGCCATCGGCACGGTGTTCGTACAGGACTCGGCCGATGCAGCGCGGGCGCAATGGCGGTCGGTAGCCGACCAGCTCCGAGACAAGTTCCCCAAGCTCGGCTCGCTGATGGACGACGCGGAGAACGACGTGCTGGCCTTCATGACCTTCCCGCGGGCGCACTGGACGCAAATCTACAGCACGAACCCTCTGGAGCGGCTGAACGCCGAGATCAAGCGGCGCACGAACGTGGTGGGCATCTTCCCCAATGACGCCTCGATCACGAGGCTCGTCGGCGCCATGATGATGGAGCAGAACGACGAGTGGTCGCTCAACCGACGCTACATGCAACTGGAGGGCCTGCAGACCCTGAGCGATACTGCGCCCACTCGGCTGTCCGCAGTGGCTCGCTGAGTACCGTGCATCTCAGCCTTCTCCGGGCTGTGGACCTACACCACGGAATGGGACGCGACCGCACTGAGCCTTGAGTTCCAAGAGGGTGGTCGGCTGCTGTCCATAGCGACGCTCCAAATTGAGTGCGTCTGCGTTAGGGCTCCGCCGAGCCTTCGAAGCTCGAGCCACCGGCCTGAGGCACAAAGAGAGGCCGAGTCGGATGGAAGCAGGGGTTCTCTATTGGGCCATATTCAGAACACCACACCGTGGGACAAATACGCTGCGAAAGGTAGGTAGGACCCGAGCGCTAAGTCGTTGACTGATGGCGCAACCAAAGTTCGGGACTGGGTTGCCAGAGCCGCTCCTTAGCGGAAAGACGCTGAATTCGCGCGACCCGGCTCTCGCACCGCAAATCCTTGTGGTCTCGAAGTCCCTTGCGAAGTTCGAGCGACGCGGAGCGTCCTAGCTGAATGATCGTCCGGTACTCTCCAGCGGTGGGCCACTGAAAGTCACCGCCCTGTGCTTGGTCAAGGCGCGCAAGCAGTCTGCGCTGAGCAGCAATGTATTCTGTGTGGAATTCAAACGCAGAGGTAATATGTGTGCCCATCCCTTACGTTAACGACGTAGCGACCAACACGCTGTAGGACGTAATCGCCGTCGGTGGGCGCGCGGCGATCAACGAGCCGACCTGTTTGCAATAGCACTCAAATGGAGCATGCCTTTGGCTCAATCAGAAGGGCCAACGTGCAAGGAGAGCCGACCGGCACGACGCTCCCGGAATGTGGCAGTCATCGCGCGCTGCCGCAGAAAGAGGCTGTTCTGAAAAAAGGCGGGCTCTGCAGCGAGTGCGGACAACGTTGCAGCTAACGGCATCGACCGCTATCCAACGGACAGCAGCCCCTCCTCTGGGCTCACATGGCCACCGGGGCGGACGGCCACTGATCGTGCCCGCCTACCTTCAATAGCGCCGAAATAAGGTTAGGTGTTTGCCGGTGGCACACGCATGATGGGCGAAGAGGCATCGTGCCTCTGCATCGGAGAAGTCCATGAGCTCACCAAACCTCGGCCCGTCGCTAGGTTCCCCCGTCAGCGCGCGAGCATCGATCGCAATTTGAGCGAGTGCCTGCGGAGCAACAGGATCGTTGTCCGTCGCCGGCGACCAGCGAGTCAGAGCAGCCGAATGATGCCGAACTGTGCGGAATGGATGTTCAGCTTCTCAGTACTCGCTACAGCTTGGTTTGCCACAAAACCAGGACCAGAGTGATGGTGGGAGGCGACGGAGAATCTGCATTTGAGATGCTCTCGGCGCTCACCACGGATGACGCTCGGGAGGCGCTTTGCAGTTTTCTGATGCGCAATCGGGAGCGCCCTCTCTTTCGAGTCACTGAGAACTGGCCACTGCTTCGGACTACCCCCTATACCGTTCCTTCTCAGGAGATGATTTTGAAGGAGGTGATCAAATCGCGGAGCCAGATGCGTCGGCGCACAACTCGCCGGCATCTGGTCCGAAGCTTTAATACTTCCGAGTGAGTTCAGATCTCAGAGCTCCGCGCGGCTAGTTCGGCAGCTTGCCTTTCAAACGCCCATCGCATTTGATGAGACCAGGCGGTGTTGAGTTTGGCGCGTCGACGCCGTCCGAGCGCACGCGTGATCTGACTTGCAAGCCGGATCGCCAGAACTAAGCCGGACCCGGCTGCAATCATCGCGAGGATGGCTACGATCGACATAGGGTGCTCTACTCAATCGCATCCCTATGCAGGGGGAGCCTCCTGAGACCAGGCGGAAAACTCATAGTAGTCGCTGTACTTCGAAGGCTCCGTCAAGGATTCGGCGTGCAGGTAGAGGGGCCGCCGGCGGTTGTGCATTAAAAAGGCGCAAAACGCCTGCATAGCATCGTCCGATGAGATCGCGGGAATCATCTCTTCCCGATGGACTCCTTCGCCACCTACTACGATGCGAGTTCGAGTGTCATGGCAAAGCAGGCTATACCTGGGCGGGCAGGATCTCATCAGAAAGATTTCCTCCACTCCGAAGAAGTGGCGTGCATTCGACGCCGGGTCTGCGCCGGCCACATCCGGGCTGGACCGGCTGACCACGGCTATGTTCCTAGGGACTACGAACAACTCTTTCGACATGGGAACCCTCTGATTCGAAGCGAAGATCGCCGCGATAAGACATCCTGCTCCCTATTCCCGCAATCACCTAGTACTTCTTTTTGTTTGAGATGCGGGGCGCTTGCCCAGAGCGAATTGGCTCTGGTGAAGGGTCTGCAGAGGCTTTTCTGCCGGTAGCTGAAAGGCCAAGCCCGTCAACGCTAGAGCCACAGGGCACGCAAGTCACAAGCTGTTGGTTCATTCGCAGGGCACTGGGCGAAGAAGTCTTCCAGTTCGGTAGGCTTGTCAAACTGAATCGGCCCGGGATTCGCGGAGGCTGTTGGATTTAAGTCAGGCCACCGCCTCGGTGTTCTGACTGGCGAGTTGCCGGTAGTAGTTTGCCTCGGCTTCTGCTGGCGGGATATACCCGATGGGTTCGAGCAGGCGATGGTGGTTGAACCACGACACCCATTCGAGCGTTGCGAGCTCCACGGCCTCCTTGGTTTTCCAGGGCGCTCGACGATGAATATGCTCGGCCTTGTAGAGCCCGTTAATGGTCTCGGCCAAGGCGTTGTCATAGCTGTCGCCCTTGCTGCCCACTGACGGCTCGATGCCCGCTTCTGCCAGCCGCTCGGTGTAGCGAATGCTGACGTACTGCGAGCCCCTTTCGGAGTGGCAGACCAGGCTTCCATCGCGTTCGGGCTGCCGGGCGTAGAGAGCTTGCTCCAGCGCATCGAGCACGAAGTCGGTTCGCATCGAACTGCTCACTCGCCAGCCCACGATGCGCCTGGCAAACACATCGATGACGAAGGCCACGTACAGCCAGCCCTGCCAGGTCGAGACGTACGTGAAATCGCTGACCCATAACTGGTTGGGCCGCTCGGCGCGGAACTGCCGATTGACCCGGTCCAGCGGGCACGGCGCCTTGGCATCGCCGACGGTGGTGCGCACGACCTTGCCGCGCATCACACCACGCAGGCCCAGCCTGCGCATCAACCGCTCGACCGTGCAGCGCGCCACGACAACGCCTTCGCGCGCCAGTTGGCGCCACACCTTGTCTACGCCGTAGACCTGCATGTTGACCTGCCAGACTCGTTCAATCTGCGGCATGAGCATCTCGTGGCGAAGAGCACGGGCGCAGCGCTTGTGGGGCTCGCGCAGCAGCGCCGCATGCCTTCGATATGCCGATGGGGCGACCTGCAAGACCTTGCAGAGCGGCTCGACCCCGAAGGCATCGCGATGCTTGTCGATGAAGTCCTTCAGGACTTGAGCCGGCGGTCGAGCTCCGCCTGGGCGAAAAACGCGCTGGCCAGCTTCAATATCTCATTGGCCCGGCGCAACTCCTTGACCTCGCGCTCCAGTTCCTTCATCCGCTGGGCCTCGCTGCTCGTGATGCCTTCACGCACGCCAGTGTCGACCTCGGCACGCTTGACCCATTCGTTCAAGGTCTGCGGCACACACCCAATCTTGGGCGCGATGGGCTCGATGGCCGCCCACAGCGACGGGTACTCCCCACGGTGCTCCTGCACCATCCTCACTGCGCGCTCACGCACCTCGGGTGAGAACTTGTTCGACTTGCTCATGGCTCAATCCTCTCAGAGTGTTGAGCCTCCTCAAAAATGAACTGACCCCCAGAAGTTGGACAGTGACGATCCCCGCCGATCAGGCGGTGCTTCTCAGCCGGTATTCCACCGGGCTGAGCCCCTGCAATCCGAGCTTGATGCGCTCGTGGTTGTAGTAGTGAACGTAATCATGCACGCCCGCTTCGAGCTCCTCAAGGCTGCCGAACGCTGCAAGATGGAAATACTCGGTCTTGAGGGTGCCGAAGAAGCTCTCGATCACAGCGTTGTCAAAGCAGTTGCCCTTGCGGCTCATGCTTTGCCTGATGCCGTGGCGCGCAAGCATTGCTCGATAGGGCTGCATCTTGTAGTGCCAGCCTTGGTCCGAATGCACAGTCAGGTCGGCCGTGCACCCGGTCCTCGACAGCGCTGCCCGAAGCGTGCCGGAAACCAGTTCGAAGACGGGGCGCCTGGCCATGCGGTGCGCGATGATCTCACCGTTGTAGAGATCCATGCAGGCCGACAGATAGAGCTTCTGACCGTTCACGGTGAACTCGGTGACATCAGTGACCCACTTCTGGTTGGGAGCCTTCGCGTAGAAGTCGCGCTGCAAAACATTGGGCACGTGGGCATCGCTCATGCCTTGGACCTGCCGAGAGCGTTTCTTCGCCCTGATCAATGCGCGCAGCCCCCATCTTCTGCATCAGACGCTGCACGCACTTATGGTTCACCGGATCTGCCATTGACCTGCACAGCGCTGCCGTGATCCGTCTGTAGCCGTAGCGGCCCTTGTGCTTGTCATAGACGGCACGGATCTTGGCCTCCATGTCGCACTGCCGTTCGTCGCGCTGGAGCACTTGGCACTGGTAGTAGAAGGTGCTGCGAGCAAGGCCTGCTACCTGCAGCAGGTCCGCCAGCTTATGGTCTCGCCTCAACCCGGCGATCAGGCGCGCTTTGTCAGCGCAGCTGATCTCTTCGACCGGATCAAGGCTTGCAATTTTTTTAGGTACGCCACCTCCGCGCGCAGTCGCTCGTTCTCTTCACGCAGAGCCTGCGCCGAATCATTGATGACCTTGCTTGGCGGCGCTGGGCAGCGTCGCTCTGGCTTCTCTGGCCTCATCGTTTGTTTCCTACTCCCGAGAGCCTCCACGCCGCCTGCATCGAGGTTGCGTCGCCAGACCACCACCTGGTTGGGATTGCGGATGTCATAGACCGCCGCCACTTGGCGGCTCGAAAGCTGTTCACGGTCCTGATGAGACAGCACCTGCAGCTTGTACTGCGCACTGTACGCGCTGCGCTTGGGCCTCAACCCGTCGATGCCATGCAGGCGGTAGTGGTTCACCCAGGTGCGGATCTTCTCCTCAGGCACCGACCGCTGCCGCGCCAGAAGCTTCGCTCCGCCTTCGCCGGCCAAAAAGCTCTTGACGACATCGAGCTTGAACTCCGTTGTGTACTTCTTCATGGAACCCCTTGAAGTTCGTCCAACGTAAGCGGCTGGCCGTCCCATGGTTGACGGGCGGACGAGGATCGCTGCGGTAGCGGCGCGTGCTCAGCGCGCGGGGTGCCAGTTGTGCGGAAGC
>NZ_FOUG01000013.1 GCF_900114785.1 Variovorax sp. OV329 | reverse complement strand
TGGGCTTGCCATCGGGGAAATTCTGGGCGTGGGCCGTGCCGAGGGTGGCAGCGGCGGCGACGGCGATGGCCGCCAGGGCGAGGATCTTCTTCATGGGTTCTCCGATTGAAAAATCTAGTGCGGCAGGCGCGGAGGCACGCGCGCTTCCAGCGGCGGCGGCTGCCAGCCGGGCCGCAGGTGGCAGCCGTTCTTGCCGTCGCTGTCGAAGCGCGCCTTCAGCGCTTCGCAGCGCTGGGCCACGCTCTGCGGTGTCGGCTTGGTGCCCTTGTCGATCCAGCCCAGCAGCTGGTCGAACAGGGCCACGTACTCGGTGTCGCTGAGGTAGCTGTGCTCGCGCTCGCTGCTGAAGTTCTGCACCAGCAGGTCGGCGGTGCCGGCCGCCTCGCGCTGCGCGCGGTACACGCCTTCGAGCTCGACGAAGGCGGTGGGGTCGTCGATGGCATGCAGGGTGATCGTGGGCAGGCGCGTGCGGCCGGTGGTGCGGCTGTCTGCCGCGAGCGCGCCCTGCGCCTGCGGGTCGGCCTCGTAGCGCAGCACCTGCGCATCCAGCGGCTGGCCGTTGGCCTGGCCGAGGTAGACAACGCCGGTGTTGCCGAAGGGGTTGCGGCCGCCCAGGCGCGCCTGCACCAGGTCCTGGAACAGCCAGGTGCCCCAGTTGAGGTGGCCCTGCAGCGAACGCTCCTGGATCTTCACGGCGCCCAGGATGGCGGCCATGCGCGCGTTCTGCTCGGCGCTGCGCTGCTCGCGCGGCAGGCCGGCGCCGGTGCATTCCTTCACCCGCGCGCCCAGCTGCTCGCGCGTGAGCTTCGAATCCTTGGGCAGGCCCTGCCACAGCGGGTACTGCGGCTCGTCCGGGCGCGGAT
Organism: Variovorax sp. OV329; assembly: GCF_900114785.1. GTDB lineage: Bacteria > Pseudomonadota > Gammaproteobacteria > Burkholderiales > Burkholderiaceae_C > Variovorax. The sequence continues at coordinate 169,423 of NZ_FOUG01000013.1, read as the reverse complement.
GGTTCTTGCAGACAGCCTGATAGACCACGCGAAGGTCCAACCGGAACTCGTAGGCGCTGTTGCCGCCGCCCAGCACGCCGCTGGTGAGCATCACGCCGTCGTAGGGGCCGGGATGGCCGGGCGCGCCGGCGTACAGCTCCGCCGCCTTGGCCGCGACGCCGCCGCCGTAGCTCTGCCCGTGCAGCAGGGTGCGGCGCGGCTGGCCGAAGTGCTGCACGAAGAGCTGGCGCAGGCGCTCGGTGTCCTCCGCCGCCATGGTCACGCCGTAGCCGCCGCGCCTGTAGGTGGAGCCGGCCCAGGCATGGCCAGCCTTCACCGTGATGGCCCAGCGCTTGAGGTCTTCCTCGCTGCGCTTGAGCTCGGGCGGGCCGGTCTCGGGGCCACCGTGCGCATGCATCACCAGCACGCCGGTCTGGCGCTGCCAGCCTTGGGGAATGGCGATCCAGTAGAAGGCGCCCGCGCCGTCGGCCCCGGTGAAGCAGCGCGTGCCGTCCGGCACTTCCTTGGGGCAGGTGGCGCTGCGCGGCGCCGTGTCCACGCGCGCTGCTTCTTCCGTGCGCGCGCCCGCCTGCAGCGGCAGCAGTGCCAGGGCGCCTGCACCCATCAGCAGGCGCAGCGCGGTCAAGGGATGGCGAATGCGGTTCATGCGCTTGCTCGTCCTCATCAATGTCGAACTCCGATTTCGAATGCGGGCTGCGCCGTGTCGCCCGAGACAAAGGCCAGCACACCGCCGTTGAAGATCAGCTGCCCCGGCCGGCCCGCATCGGCCTGCGCCATGCCGGGCACCGGCGAGTCGTAGGCCAGCGTCGCGCCTGCGCCGCCGAGGTTGAAGCTGCTGCCGGCCAGCGTGGCGGCGCGATTGTCGCCGCGGCTGCTGCCCATGGCGTAGCTGCCGTCGGCCGTGCCCGAGGCCAGGCTCTGCTGCCCCGAAAGCACGCGCATGCCGGCGTTGCCGCCCTCGCGCACCAGGTGCAGGTGCACGGGGCTGCCGTTGACCATGCCGACCACCCACGAGCCCGACAGCGTGCCGCCGCTGGTGACGGCCGCGCCGGTGGGCGAGGTGGTGTACACGTCGAAGGCGCGGTGTGCACTGGCGTAGCTGATGTAGCCCTTCTCGGTCTGCGTGCAGGCGGCGTCGTAGGTCGTTGCGCCGCCGGTCACCGCGTCGCGGCAGTACTGGAAGGTGCCCGCATTGCGCAGCCGCACGGAGGCTGCCTGCACGGCCGGCGTGCCCGCCGTGCCGGCTTGCTGCACGCCCAGCGCATTGGCGATGACGGCCACCGGGTTGAACACCGCCGGCGAGCTCTCGTTGTTCCAGGTGGTGACAAAGGCCAGCAGCGGTGCGAAGGCGCCGCCCGAGGGCGCGCTGACGCCCCCTTGCAGCACGCCGCCCGCGGCCAGCGTGAACACGGCCCCGCCCTCGCTGCTGGTGTAGCTGCACGCCCCTTGCGACACCAGCGTGCCGTTGCGCTGCGCGCCCGGGCTGCGCACGTTGCTCGCTTCCACCGTGATGCTGTAGGCCATGGTGGCCGGGTCAATCTGCACCGTGAGCTCTTCGCCCAGCGTGTTGCCGCCCTTGTAGCTGGTGGCCGCGGCCGGCAGGTTCGGGCAGGCGAGCGGGTCGCCCGTCTCCGCCACGCAGCTGTAGTTCACGGCCGCGTCCATGCTGCCGCTGCCGCGGTACTTGGGCCAGGCGGGGTACTGACACAGCGGCCGGGTGCGGCCGTAGGTGCCGGCCACCGCATCCACCGCCACGGCGGTGCCGGGCGCCAGGCCCTTCTCCACCCAGCCTTCGAGCGCGGCCAGCGAATCCCAGTTGGGAATGAACACGCCGGTGCCGTGGCCCATGCCGGGCACGGTGTAGAAGCGCACGCCGGCGTTCACCGCCGCCTGACCCACGCTGGTGATCAGGCGCTGGTAGTAGTCGATGGTGGAGTTCGGGCTGATGACCTCGTCCGCCAGGCCATGCAGCAGGATCAGCTTGCCGCCGTTGCCGAGGAAGGGCGCGAGGTTCGCGTCCAGGGCGTCGGTGATGGCCGAGACGGCCTGCACGCGGGGGGTCCAGCTGCCGGGGTTGGCCGGGTCGAAGCCCAGCGTGTCGAAGGCCGCGTCGCGGGTGACGAAGTACTTCACCCACTGGTCGCCCGTGAGGTACATGTTGGCGTCGGCCGATGTCGCCGGGTTGCCTGGCACGGGCCGCGTGCCCAGGTCGCGCGTGGTGTAGGGGCCGGCCACCAGCGCGCCTTCCAGCAGGTTGTAGCCGCCGGCCACCTGCACGCCGTTGGCCAGCGGGTAGCCCAGCTGCAGCGGCGACTCGATGACGCGGACGGTGGCCAGCTGCGCATCCGACAGGCAGGTGTTGCCGGTGTCGGCCCCGCCGGCGCAGCGCAGGCTGCTCAGGATCTGCGTGTTGAGCAGGCGGCAGCTCTCGACATTGCTGACGATGCCGTCCTTGGCGCCGTCCAGCCCATCGCAGGCCGCGAGCACCGACTGCTGCACCTTCAGTGTCTTGGCCACGTTGAGCCAGCCCGCGCCACCGTTGGCGTAGAGCGCGCGGCCCAGCGCCACGTTCGACAGGCGCGTGCCGCTGTAGTTGAGCGCCGGTTCGTTGGCGATCACGCCGTCGTAGTCGGTGGACCAGCGCTGGATGTAGGCCAGCGCATCGCGCCCGCCGGTGGAGGTGCCGAGGAACCAGGCATGCGCCGGCTTCTCGCCGTAGAAGGCCTGCACCAGCTTCTGCGCCACGTCGCGCGTCTTCTTCATCGCCAGGCCGCCGTAGTTGGCCAGCGACTCGTCGTTGGCGGCGAAGCGGCCATCGGTGATGCTGGAGGACTGGTGCCCCGAGTCGCTGCCGTAGGTGGCATAGCCCAGCGCCAGTGGCGCGGGCTTGTCGGCCGGGCCGAAGCGCAGGGGTTCGGTGCCGTCGATCAGGTTGCCGTTGAAGCCGCCGCCGCCGTAGTGGATGGTCTTGCGGTTCCAGCCAGCCGGCAGGTTGAGCGCGAAGTTGATCGCCGGGGACGACGCATCGACCGGTGCGATGGTGCCGCGCACTTTGCAATAGTCGCCATACAGGTTGCCCGCGTCGCCGGCGGCCACGGCCGCGGCCGAGGTGATGGTGGCGCCGCCGCTGGGCAGGCTGATGTCGCTGGCCGCGAAGCTCTTGCCCGCCAGTTCGCCGCAGCTGAGCCTGGCGGTGGCGAGCGGTGGCGCCGGAGTGCCATCGTCCGGGTCCGCAGGATTGGTGTTGCTGCTGCCCGAGGCAGGCGGATTGGCCGGCGTGTCGCCGCCACCGCCACCGCCGCAGGCGGACAGCAGGGCAAGGAAGCAGGCCAGCCCCAGCGCGGAGGCGCCGCGCGGGAAGGCCAGGGAATGCGATTTGGACTCGGGGGGCGCGTTGCGCATGACTTGTCTTGTCTCCATGGGTTCGTTCGTTCGAAAACGCCGCGGCCGTGGTCGGCCGTCATGGGGGGCGAAGATAGGAGCGCAGGTGACTTAGGGTCAAATAAAATGATCGAGGTGTTCCGATACGAAAAAGATATGGAGACGAGTTGATGGACCTGCGCGCCCTGCGCTATTTCGCCGCCGTGGCCGAGACCGGGCACATGACCCGCGCGGCCGAGCGGCTGGGCATCCAGCAGCCGCCCTTGTCGCAGCAGATCAAGACGCTGGAGCGCACGCTGGACCTGCAGTTGTTCAAGCGCCATGCGCGCGGCGTTACCCTCACCGAGGCCGGCCGCCTGTTCCAGGCCGAGGCGCGGCGCCTGCTCGACGATGCCGATGCCATGCGCACGCGCATGAAGCGCGTGGCCGAGGGCCAGGCGGGTGTGCTCCGCGTGGGTTTCACCAGCTCGGCGGCGGCGCACCGCTTCGTGCCCGATGCGCTGCGCGCCTTCCGCCAGGCCTACCCCGGCGTCGAACTGCAGCTGCGCGAGGCCAATGCCGCCGGCCTGACGGAAGCGCTGGTGGCCGGCCGCCTGCATGCCGCGCTGCTGCGCCGGCCGGTGGCGCAGCCCGAGGACCTGCGCTTCGACACCCTCCTGCACGAGCCCATGGTGGCGGCCCTGCCCGTCGATCGCGCCGAGTCGTTGCCGGCCAGCAGCCGCAAGCGCCTGCCGCTCAAGCGCCTGTGCGAAAGCCCGCTCATCCTGGTGCGCCGCCCCGGTGCGCCTGGCATGTACGCCGAGCTGCTCTCGCTGTGCCATTCCCAGGGCCTGGCGCCGCGCATCGCGGCCGAGGTGGACCGCATGATGACCAACCTCAACCTGGTGGCCGCGGGCGTGGGCGCCTCGGTGGTGCCGGCGTCCATGGCCGGCGTGCATGCCCATGCGGTGGCCTACCTGCCGCTGGCCGGCTGCGACTCGCTGGACGCGCCGCTCACGCTGGCCTGGCGCGAGGGTGAGGACAGCCTGCCCGCCCGCCACTTCCACGCGCTTCTGCACGAGCGCGCGGCGGCATGAGCGCAAGCCTGCATCGCCGACGCCTGCTGGCCGCCGCGCTCGCGCTGCCGGCGCTGGGCAGCGCGGGCGCCGCGGCACCTGCATGGCCCGTGCGGCCCATACGGCTGTTCGTCGTCTACCCGGCCGGTGGCGTCTCGGACCTCATGGCGCGCGCCCTGGCCGATCCGTTGGCCGAGCGGCTGGGCGTGCCTGTGCTGGTGGAGCACCGGCCCGGCGCCGGCGGCAGCGTGGGCATCGACCTGCTGGCGCGTAGCGCGCCCGACGGCCACACCCTCGCCTTCTCGGCCATCAGTCCGCTCACCCTGTCACCGTTGATCGAGCGCCTGGGCCAGGCGGACCGGCTTCGCTCGGTGGACCCGGTGGGCAGCGTCATGCGCACGCCGGTGCTGGTGGTGGCCACGCCGGCCTTCCAGGGCGCGGGCTTTCACGACCTGCTGCTGCAGGCGCGCGCCGCACCGGGCGCCCTGCGCTGGGCCACCTCGGGCGTGGCGACCACCGGCCACCTGGTGCTGGCGCAGGTGCGCGCGCTGGCGGGCGTGGAGATCACTCACGTGCCCTACCAGGGCGGCGGGCCGCAGCTCAACGACGCGCTGGGCGGACAGTTCGAGATCCTGTCCTCCAACGTGGCAGCGCAGCAGCTTCGCTACATCGAGCAGGGGCGGCTGAGGGCGCTGGCCGTGGGTTCGCCCACGCGGCTGTCCGCCTTGCCGAACGTCCCCACGCTGGCGGAGCTGGGCTTCGAGCCGGCCAACCGCGACTCGCTCTTCGGCATCTTCGCGCCGCCGGACACGCCGCGGCGCATCGTGCGGCGCATCAACATCGAGATCAATCGCGCGCTGGCGGGCGCCGGCCTGCGCGAGCGGCTGCTGCAGTCCCACAACCTGCCCGCGCCCGGCAGCATCGATGCCTTCACCAACGAGATCGAGCTGGACCGCCAGCGCAACGTCGCGCTGGTGGAGCGCGATCCGCACGCCTTCGACTGAAGGCGGCGCGCCCGTCTAATCGACCGTGCTCAGCACATCGCCGAAACCCGCCCACTGCGTGCCGGTGAACTTCGACAGCTGCGCCTGCTTGACCAGGAAGTAGTCTGTTGGCGAGGTGTTCAGCGCCATGCCCGGCAGCAGCAGCGGCAGCTTGAGGTTCTTGATGCCGGTGGCCTGCTTCATGACGTTCTCGCGCGTCAGATCGTTGCCGGCCGCCTTGATTACGTGCACCATGAGTTGCGCCGCGATGTAGGCATAGAGGTTGGAGGCGTCCTTGGGGTCGCCGTCCTTGTAGAAGCGGCCCATGAAGGCGCGCCACTCCAGCATGGCGGGGTCCTCCTTCCACTGCGGATCGTTCGGGTCCTTGTAGTACTGGATGGTGAGAAGGCCCACCGACTTGTCCAGCCCCGCCGGCGTGAGCACCGAGCCCACCGAGGCGCCCACGTTGTTCACGATGTGCAGCGGCTTCCAACCCGAGTCGTAGGCCTTGCGGATGGCCTGCGCGGCGAACTTGGGCGTGGTGATGTTGATGAAGGTGTCGGCGCCCGAGCCCTGCAGCGTGACGATCTGCGAGTCCACCGTGGGGTCGGTCACCTCGTAGCTGGCCTCGGCCACGATCAGCTTGGCGCCCTGCGCGCCCAGGCCGTCCTTCACGCCCTTGAGCAGGTCCTTCCCGTAGTCGTCGTTCTGGTAGAGGATCGCGACCTTCGCGTTCGGCTTGTTCTTCAGCAGGTACTTGGCATAGATCACGCCCTCGGCCTGGTAGCTGAGGTTGAAGCCGATGGTCCAGGGGAAGTTCTTCGGGTCGGCCCACTTGGTGGCGCCGGTCGCCAGGAACAGGTGAGGCACCTTCCTGGCGTTGACGTACTTGTGGATGGCCGAGTTGCTCGGCGTGCCCAGGGTCTGGAACAGGGCCAGCACCTCGTCCTGCTCCACCAGCTTGCGCACCTGCTCCACCGCCTTGGGCGGGCTGTAGCCGTCGTCCAGGCTGATCAGGTTGATCTTGCGTCCGTTGATGCCGCCCTGCTCGTTGAGCATCTTGAAGTAGGCCTGCTGCAGTTTGCCGATGGTGGCGTATGCCGAGGCCGGGCCGCTGTAGGGCATGGTCTGTCCCAGCTTGATCTCGGTGTCGCTGGCACCGGGGCCGTACTTCTTCTGCTGCGCCTGCACCGGCAGCACGCCGAGCGCGAGCAGCGAGGCGCCGGCCACCAGGGTGGTGCGGCGGCCGGGGGATGCGGGAGAGGTGGGTCGCATGGTGGTCACTCCTTCTTTGCACGTTGCCAGTCAGGTCAACAAAGTGGACCGGCTTCTTCGGGCCCGGTCCGGCCGAAAACAGTGGTTCAGGTGCCGTGCGACTTCGGCCGCACCTGCGCCGGCGCGACGCCGCGCGCGCCGGCATGCGCCGCGGCACGCCGCGCCCGCCAGCGCGCCGCCAGCTGGCGCAGGCCGCCCGCCACGCCGAAGGGCAAGGCATACATGAACACGATGAGGAACACGCCGTAGATCGCCCAGGGCGCGGCCTTGGACACCTGGTCGGCGATGTTGGGCACGAACTGGATGAACAGCGCCCCCCACAGCGCGCCCTGGATGGACGCCAGCCCGCCCACCACCAGCCCCACCACCAGCGTGATGGAGAGAAACACGCTGAAGGAATCCGGCGCCACGAACTGGATCACCACCGCGCCCAGCGCGCCGGCGATGCCGGTGTACATGGCCGAGACGCCGAAGGTCATGGACTTCACCATGGCCGTGTTCACGCCCATGGCCTGCGCGGCGGTGGGCTGCTCGCGGATGGCCACCATGGCGCGGCCAATGCGCCCGCGCAGCAGGTTCCAGGCGAGCAGGAACAAGAACAGCACCCAGCCCAGCACCACGAAGTACAGCCACTGGTCCTGCGTGAGCCCGCTCCACTCGGGCGCCTCGGGCTTGAGGATGACGATGCCCTGCGCACCCCCGGTCCAGTGCTCCAGGTGCTTGTACTTGAGGATCTGCGGCATGGCCACGCCCAGCGCGAAGGTGGCTAGCGCCAGGTACAGCCCGTCCAGCCGCAGCGCCGGCAGCCCGAACAGGAAGCCCGCCACCAGGCACACCGCGCCGGCCACCGGCACCGTAGCCCAGTAGGGCACGCCGGCCTTGTCCATGAGGATGGCCGCCGTGTACGCGCCGATGGCATAGAAGGCGCCATGCCCCAGCGAGATCTGCCCGTTGTAGCCGGTGAGCATGTTCAGCCCCAGCAGCGCGATCGCATAGACCATGGCCAGCGTGAGCTGGAACACGCGGTAGTTCGACAGCAGGAAGGGCAGCACGCAGGCCGCCGCGATGAGCAGTGCGAGGCCGATGCGGTGCAGGCGGATGTCGCGCTCGTTCATGGCGCTATACCCGCGACACGTGCACCGTGCCGAACAGGCCCGAGGGCCGGATCACCAGCACCCCCACGATCAGCACCAGCGCCACCGTGAGCTTCAGGTCGGTGCCCAGCACCGCACCCACCACGTTCTCCAGCACGCCGACGATGAAGCCGCCCAGCACCGCCCCGCCGGGGCTGTCGACGCCGCCCAGCAGTGCCGCCGCGAAGGAGTACAGCAGGATGCCCGTCATCATGTTGGGCTCCAGGAACACGATGGGCGCCACCATGATGCCGGCCACCGCCCCGATGGCCGAGGCCAGCCCCCAGCCCAGCGCCAGCATCCAGCCCACCCGCACGCCCACCAGGCGGCTGGACTCGGGGTTGTGCGCGGCCGCGCGCATCGCCAGGCCCAGCGGCGTGAAGCGGAAGAAGACGAACACCAGCGCCAGCACCACCAGCGTGACGCCGATGGCGCCCAACTCGTGCGAGGTCACGTAGGTGTTGCCGAACAGCGGCGCCGCCGGGAAGGGGCTGGGGAAAGGCTTGATCGTGTAGCTGAAGATCCAGCCCGCCACGCTGTTGAGGATCACCAGCAGCCCGATGAACACGATCACCACCGACAGCACCGAGGCCTGCTCCACCGGCCGCACGATGATCCGCTCGATCAGCGCGCCCAGCGCGAAGGCGATCGCCACGGTGGCGAAGAAGGCCAGCCAGTAGGGCAGCCCCGCCTGCATCAGGCTCCAGGCGATGTAGGTGGAGAACATGGCCAGTTCGCCCTGGGCGAAGTTCACCAGGTGCGTGGCCTGGTAGATCATCACCAGCGCCAGCGCCATGCTGGCGTAGATGCCGCCGGTGGCCAGGCCGGAGAGCACCTGGTGCAAGAGGACGTTCATCGATTCCCTCCTCGCGCCTTTGTTCTAGTAACCCAGGTAGGAACGCCGCACCGCCTCGTCGGCGCGCACCACGTCCGCCGGCCCGGACATCACCACGCGCCCCGTCTCCATCAGGTAGGCATGGTCGGCCAGCTGCAGGGCCAGCGCCGCGTTCTGCTCTACCAGGAGCATGCTCACGCGATCGCTGCGGTTGATCTCGCGCAGGATCTCGAACAGCTCGGCCACGATGCGCGGGGCCAGGCCGAAGGAAGGCTCGTCCAGCAGCATCAGCCGCGGGCGCAGCATCAGCGCGCGCGACACGGCCAGCATCTGCTGCTCGCCGCCCGAGAGCGTGCCGGCCTGCTGGCGTCGGCGCTCGCGCAGTCGCGGGAAGTAGCCGAACACGCGCTCGAAGTCGGCCTCCACCTGCGCCCGGTCGCGCCGCGTGCAGGCGCCCAGCTTGAGGTTCTCGTCCACCGTGAGCTGCGCGAAGGTGCCGCGCCCGTCAGGCACGTGGGCCACGCCCAGGCGCACGATCGATTCGGTCGCGCGCCGCGTGATCGACTGGCCGGCCAATTCGATCTCGCCCTCGGTGCGCACCATGGCGCACACTGCGCGCAGGGTCGTGGTCTTGCCCGCGCCATTGGCGCCCAGGATGGTGGTGATGCCGCCCTCGCGCACGCCGAAGTCCATGCCGTGCAGCACCTGCACCGCGCCGTAGGCGGCCTTGAGTCCCCGGGCCTGCAGGATGGGGCGGCCTTCTTCTGCACTCATGCCGCCACCCCGCCCAGGTAGGCGCGGATCACTTCCTCGTTGGCCTGCACCTGCGCCGGCGTGCCGTCGGCGATCACGCGTCCGAAGTCCAGCGCCACCACCTGGTCGGACACCCGCATCACCAGGTTCATGTGGTGCTCCACCAGCAGCAGGGTGAGCGAGAGCCGGTCGCGCACTTCGCGCAGCAGGGCCATCAGCGCGCCCACTTCCTCGTGGTTGAGGCCGCCCGCGGGCTCGTCCAGCAGCAGCAGCTTGGGCCGGCTCATGAGCGCGCGGGCCAGCTCCACGCGCTTCTGCGTGCCGAAGGGCAGGTCCATCACCCGCTGCCGGGCCACCGGACCCAGGTCGAGCAGCTCGACCAGCTCGTCGGCCCGTTCGCGCAGCTGCGATTCCTCGCGGCCCACGCCGGGCAGCCGCAGCATGTTGGCGACGAAGCCGCTGCCTGTGCGGCAGTGCCCGCCCACCAGGATGTTCTGCGCCACGCTCATGGTGCGAAAGAGCGCCAGGTTCTGGAAGGTGCGTCCGATGCCCAGCGACGCGATGCCGTGCGCCGGCGTCTCCAGCAGCGAGCGCCCCTCGAACAGGATGCGCCCCTCGCTGAAGCTGTACAGCCGCGAGAGGCAGTTGAAGAGCGTGGTCTTGCCAGCGCCGTTGGGCCCGATCAGCCCGACGATGTGCCCGCGCTGCACCCCGAAGGACACCCGGTCCAGCGCCGTGATGCCGCCGAAACGCACGGTGACGCCTTCGACGCGCAGCAGTGCTTCCCCGGCCGCAGTGGCAGCTGTCGAGACGATGACCTTCTCCTTCGCAACGGGACAAAGAAGCTTGCACGGCTCGTCGCCCTCGGCCGCGCACAGGTGGGCGCGGACGCGGACGGCACTGATGGCGAAGAAAGATAGCGGGCCGCGGCGCGCGCAGCCAGATCGGCAATACCCTGCCCCGCGTTGTCACCGACGTGACGCGCGCCATGCGGCAGCGCACCAAAAGTCCCGGCGCCTGGCGCAGGGAGACTCAGGTCGCCGCTTGCCGCACCGCGCTGCGCCCGCCCATTCGCCTGATCCGCATCAGCAACCCGAAGGCGATGCCCATGGTGAGCAGGTTCCAGCCGATGCCGTTGAGAAAGGCAGCGTGGTAGCTGCCGGTGAGGTCGAACACCTTGCCCGAGATCCAGCCGCCCAGCGCCATGCCCAGCAGCGTGGCCATGAGCACCGTGCCGATGCGCGAGCCGGCCTCCGCGGCCGGGAAGTGCTCGCGCACGATCACCGCGTACGAAGGCACGATGCCGCCCTGGAACAGCCCGAACAGGGCCGAAACCACGAACAGCGGGACCATGCCGTCGAAAGGCAGGAAGAGCGTGAGCGCGATGCACTGCAGCACCGCGCCCAGCAGCAGCGTGCGCAGCCCGCCGATGCGGTCGCAGACAAGCCCCGAGATCAGCCGGCTGGCCACGCCGAAGGCCAGCATCACCGACAGCATCTGCGCGCCGCGCGCCGCGCCGAAGCCCAGGTCGGTGCAGTAGGCCACGATGTGCACCTGCGGCATGGACATGGCCACGCAGCAGGCCACGCCCGCGATGCACAGCAGCGCCAGCGCCGCATTCGGCGACAGGCCGAAGGGCCGCGCGGACGGCTGCACGCCGCCCGCCGATGGCGAAGCCGACAGGTCCAGCGCCGGCGGCTTGGCGCGCAGCAGCAGCGCGAGGCCGCCCATGCTCAGCGTGGTGAAGATGCCCAGGCCGATGAAGGTCTGGCGCCAGCCCACCACCTCGACGAAGTGCGCGACGATGGGCGGCCACACCGCGCCCGCGATGTAGTTGCCGCTGGCGCACAGGGCCACCGCGATGCCGCGCCGGCGCACGAACCACAGCGTGGTGTCGGCCATCAGCGGGCCGAAGGCGGCCGAACTGCCCAGGAAGCCCACCAGCAGGCCCTGCGCGATCGTGAAGCCCCAGATGCCGCCGGACAGCCCGCTGGCGATGTAGCCGCCGCCCAGGCACACGGCGCCCAGCAGCAGCGGCCACATCACGCCGTAGCGGTCGGCCAGGCGCCCCATCCAGATACCGCCCACGCCGAAGCCGATGAGCAGCGCCGTGTAGGGCATGGAAGCCTGCGCGCGGTCGATGCCGAAGTCGGCCTGCACGGCGGGCAGCACCACCGCCACCACGTACATGCCGCCGCTGCCCACGGTGAGCAGCAGCATGGTGACGAGAAGACGCAGGTAGGCGTAGCGCGAATCCGGAAGGTGGCGCGCGGTATCGGACGTGGCGGGCATGGAGGCGGATTGTGCCGGGCAGGCCAGTTTCCTGCCGCGCGCTACTCGGCGGCCGGCGCGAGCGGCGCGTCGAAGGCGTCCAGCAGCACGGCGGTGAGTTCGTACATCGCACGGGGCACCTGCGGCTGCGGCGGCACCAGGCCCGGCACGAAGCCGCGCGCCACCAGGCGATCGAGCAGCGCGCGGTCGCGGCTGATGATGTGCACGGGCACTTCCCAGGAGGCATCGCTGCCGCTCACCACTGCCCAGGGCTGGTGGTCGCCGAGCAGCACCGTGACCAGGTCCTGCGGCGCTTCCTTTGCGAGGTAGCTGCCCAGCCACTGGAAGGTGTAGCGCAGCGAGGCCAGGTAGGCCGGCGTGCCGCTGTAGTTGCGCGATGTGCCTGGCACGCGCCGGGCCGCCTCGAGCTGCTGCGGCGTGTAGGCGGCGGGGTCGGCTGCATGTGCCAGGTCGGGCAGCAGTGGCGGCAGCGGCACGAAGGGCATGTGGCTGGCCAGCGTGGCCATCACCGTGAAGCGGGGCTGGCGCTGCTGCGGCGAGCCGGCCAGTTCCTGCGCCTGCAGCTGGGCCAGCGCCGCCTGGTCGGGGATGCGCCAATGACCCCAGGCCAGGCCCTGGTAGCCGATGCTGCCCGCATCGGCATAGCGGTCGAAGTCCCAGAAGCCGCCCTCCGGCCAGGGCTTCTGCAGGCCCGGCATCCAGTTCACCGTGCGCCAGCCCTGCTGCTTGAAATGCTGCACAAGGCTGGGCCGGTCGCTGGCCAGCAATCGCTCGTAGTCGCCCGGATCGTGCGTGTCCACGCCAGCCAGCAAGGCTGCATGCGCCAGCCAGGATGAGCCGCCGAAGGTGGGTGACACCACGCGCGCCGTCACCACATCGCGGCCGCTGGCCTGGATCTGCCGCAGCAGCTGCTCGCGATCCGGCGCCAGCGCGCGGGCCTGGTCCGGATCGTCCAGCGTACATGCGCCGTAGGACTCGGCAAAAAGCAGCAATACATCGGCCCGATGCAGGCCCGCCAGCGAATGCCGCGCGAACTCGGGACTGGCCGTGAGCGCGGCACCACCCGGCAGGCGCGCGGCCACCAGCAGCTCCACCTGCCGCGCCAGCGCCGGCGTGGTCGGCTGCGCGAAGAGAAAGCGGGTGTCGCGCCCGACCAGGTCATGCACTGCAAACACGCACAGCAGCAGCCCGCTCGCCAGCAGCACGCCGGCGCGCAGGCCGCCGCTGGATGCCAGTGCCCGCCCCAGGCGGCCCCAGCTCGCGCGCACCACGGCATAGAGCAACACCAGCACCAGCACGATTCCCAGCAGCGCCAGGCCAACGCGCCACGCGCCGATGCCGCTGATGCGCAGCACCGACATCGCATGCGGCGCATCCCAGTAGAGGTTGAGCGGCCGCCCCAGCAGCGCGGCCGCGGTCGAGTCGAGGTAGTGCGCCGCGATGGCGAAGACACTCGCGCCGGCCAGCCAGCGCAGGCCGCGCGCCCCGGGCGCCTGGCCGCGCCAGCCGATCCACAGCGCAAGCGCCGACAGCACCAGCACCAGCTCCAGCGAGACGCCGGCCACCAGTTCGGGCCATGGCGCGGGCCAGCCGTTGCGCAGGGTCAGCAGCGCGTTCAGCACGAGCAGCGCCAGCGCCGCCTGCCCCGCGATGCCGGCGCGCCCCTTCATGGCCTCATTGCCGCTTGGCCTCGAACTCGATGATCAGCGGCACCTCGTCGCCGACCCAGCCGTTGCCCACGCCGTAGTTCATGCCGTAGCTGCTGCGCTTGAAGGCGCCGCGCGCAGACACGCCCATCACATAGGTCTTGTCGATGGGCGAGACGCCGCTCTTGTTCCAGGTAGCGGTGAGCGTGAGCGGCTGGCTGCGCCCGAGCAGCTCCAATTGCCCCGCGATCTCGAAGCTGCGCTCGCCCGTCTTGCGCGCGCTGGTGGCGGTGAAGGTCATGCGCGGGAATTCGTTGGCGTTGAGGAAGTCGGCGCTCGCCAGGTGCTGGTCGCGCTTGGCGTGGTTGGTGAAGACGCTGCGCGTGTCCACCTCGATGCGCACGTCCGACAGCGTGGCCGTGTCCTCGTCGAAGCTGTAGCTGCCGCGCGCCGCGCGGAACATGCCCAGCACCTTTCCATAGCCCAGGTGGTCGACCAGGAAGCCCATGCTGATGTGTTCCGGATCGAGCTGGTAGCGGGCCGGCGCGGCCTGCGCCTGCGGGACGGTGGCGAAGGCGGTGGCCAGCGCCAGCAGGGCCGGCACGATCAGTTGGCGGCGGATTCGATTCATGTGGAAGGCTCCATGTGCGGCCGCCGGCTCCGGCGGCGGTACAACCACCCCAGGTCGGCGGCGAACGATGCGCTGAGCATCAGGAGGCCCGCGGCCGCGATGGCCTGGCTGGTGCCGCGCGAGATGATCGGGCCGAGGCAGACGATGAGCAGCGTGATCTGCACCACGCATACCGACTTGCGCCGCCACGACGGAAACAGGGGCTGCGCGATCCAGGGCCAGACGCGGCCAGCCAGCACGAAGGCGTAGCGCATGGCGCCGGCCGCCAGCACCCAGGCGCCGGCCTTGTCGAACTGCAGGATCAGGAAGCACAGCACCGCCACCAGCAGCGCGTCGCATTCCATGTCGAAGCGCGCGCCGAACTCGCTGGCCAGTCCCTGCGTGCGCGCCAGCGGGCCGTCGGCCGCGTCCAGCACGGCGGTGGTGGTGGCAAAGACCACGATGACCCAGGCCAGCGGCGCCGGATCGGCCGGCAGCGGCCGCCCGACCACGCCGGCCAGCAGCGCGATCATGGCCAGGCGCATGAGCGTCAGGCCATTGGCGGCGCCGAAGCGCTCATGGGGCGCGTGCTCCGCCAGGCCCTGCAGCACCAGCAGCACGCCCAGTGCGAAAACCGCCAGCGACTGCAGCGCGTAGGCGGCGCTCCAGCCCATCCAGGCCGCCACGGCCATCGCCACGACCAGCAGCAGCAGCACCACCATCAAGGCAACCCCAAGGGCCGAGCGCCGCAAGCGCGGCGGCAAGCGGCCAAAAGGCAAGACGGGCGGTGCGGCAAGGGACATCGGCGTGCTCCTGGCTTTGGATGGTGGCCGCCGCGCGTCCGTTCCGCGGGCCCGGCCAGGCGCCAGTGTGCCCGCAAAGCGGCGACCCCGCGCAAGCCCCCGCCATGAGGCGGCGCAGCCTGGAAACGAATGCTTGCACCCAGTTTGAGCTTTGGCAGTATTTGGGATAGATTTCCCAAAAATGGACACACGATCCAATCTCAACCTGAGGCTGGAAGCCGCCCTGGGCAAGGTGCTGCGGGCGCTTTTCCGGGTGCTCTTGCGGCACTCGATGGCCTACACCGCCTTCGAGGAACTGGCCCGCCGCGCCTACGTCGAGGTGGCGATGAAAGACTTCGCCATCGAGGGCAAGAAGCCCAGCATCTCGCGCGCCTCCATCCTCTCGGGCCTCACGCGCAAGGAGGTGCGGCGCCTGCTGGCGCTGCCTGCCGTCAGCGAGGAGAACCCCGACGACGGCGAGCGCTACAACCGCGCCGCCCGCGTGATCACCGGCTGGGTGCGCGACTCGGAATTCCTGGGCGCCGACGGGGAGCCCAGGCCCCTGCCCATTGCTGGCCAGCGGGGTTTCGCCGCGCTGGTGCGGCGCCACAGCGGCGACATGCCGGTGCGCGCCGTGCTCGACGAACTGCTGCGCGTGGGCGCGGTGCACTGGCAAGGCGAGCAGCACGTGGCACTGCGCACGCGCGCCTACATCCCCAACGCCGGCGTGCCCGAGAAGATGGACATCCTGGGCCAGGACGTGGCCGATCTGGTCGCCACCATCGACCACAACATCGAGCACGGCGAGGAAGACCCGCGCTTCCAGCGCAAGGTGATGTACGCCGCTATTCCCGAGACCGAACTGGCCGCCTTCCGGCGGGTGAGCGGCGCGCAGGGCCAGGCGCTGCTCGAGCGCCTGGACCGCTGGCTGCAGGCCCGCGACAACGATGCGCACGCCGACGCCACCACGCCGCGCAGGCGCGTGGGGATGGGCATCTACTACTTCGAGGAGCCGGCGGCTCCGCCACCGCAAGGAGAAGAACAATGAATTTCCGCAGATCCATCGCCGCGGGTGTCGCGGCTTGCACCTTGCTCCTGCTCGCAGCCTGCGGAGGCGGCGGTGGTGCGGGCGGCGGCATCGGGGGCTCCGGGGCGCCGTTGGGCAAGGGCACGATGCGCGCATCGATGACCGACGCGCCCTCCTGCGGCTACGACGCTGTCCACGTCACCATCGACAAGCTGCGTGTCCACCAGAGCGGCAACGCCGCCGAGTCCGACAGCGGCTGGGTCGACATCCCGCTGTCGGGGCCGCGGCGCGTGGACTTGCTCACCCTCACCAACGGGGTGCTCTTTCCCCTGGGCGAGGTTCCGCTGACCGCGGGCAACTACCAGCAGATGCGCCTGGTGCTGGCCGGCAACACGCAGGCCAATCCCCTGGCCAACTCGGTCACGCCCACGGGCGGCGCCGAGACGCCGATGGACACGCCCAGCGCGCAGCAAAGCGGCCTGAAGCTGAACATGAACGTCGACGTGCCCGCCGGCCAGGTGGTGGACGTGGTACTCGACTTCGACGCCTGCAAGTCGGTGGTGCGGCGCGGCAATTCGGGGCGCTACAACCTCAAGCCGGTCGTCACGGTGATCCCGGTGGTCAACGCCGGCGGCCAGCGCGTCGAAGGCTGGGTGGACCTCTCGCTGGCAAGTGGCAGCACCTTCGTCTCGCTGCAGTCGCAGGGCCTGCCGGTCAAGACCGGCATCCCGGACAGCCAGGGCCGCTTCGTGCTCTTCCCGGTGCCGGCCGGCAACTACGATCTGGTCGTGAGTGCCCCTGGCCGCGTCAGCGCGGCGCTGACCGGCGTGCCTGTCGGCAACACGGCCGTCACGACGGTGGGCAGCAGCAACCTGCGCGTGAATCCACCCGCCACGCTCATGCGCCCGGTGGGTGGCATGGTCAGCCCAGCCACGGCCACCGTGCGGGCGGTGCAGACACTCGCCGGCGGGCCCTCGATCGAGGTCGCCTCGCCTCCGGTGGACGCCCAGACCGGCGCGTTCGCCATGGACCTGCCCATCGCCGCGCCGGTGCGTGCGCCCTACGTGGCCAATGCGCCCTCCTTCGGCTTCACGGCCGATGCGGCCGTGGCCGGTCTCTACACCGTGCAGGCCAACGCCAACGGCGGCGTGCAGAACGCGGCTGTCAACACCGCTGCCCCCGTGCCGCCGCTGAGTTTCAGCCTGCCCTGATTCAGCCCAGGCGGGCTGGGTGCCTGCGCCGGAATCATCGAGCCCCCGGCGCAGGCCCGTTCGGCGCGTGCCGCCTCCTCTCCGGCGGCACGCGCTCTTTTTTTTGATGCCCCTCGGCTGCGCCCTGCACGCGCATGCGGGACACTCGGGCAATGCCCGAGCTTTCCGACACGGACTGGATGCAGGCGCAGGCCTGCTGGATCGAAGCCCCCGGCCATGCGGCCCTGCGCGCCGCGCAGCTGGCCGCACCCGGCCCCGGCGAAGTGCTGGTGCGCGCGCTGCACAGCGGCATCAGCCGCGGCACCGAGATGCTGGTGTTCGGCGGCCGCGTGCCGCAGAGCGAATACCAGCGCATGCGCGCCCCGTTCCAGGAAGGCGACTTCCCGGGTCCGGTGAAGTACGGCTATGCCAGCGTCGGCGTGGTCGAGCAAGGGCCCGATGACTTGCGGGGCCGCGCCGTCTTCTGCCTGCATCCGCACCAGAGCCGCTACGTGGTGCCCGCATCCGCCGTGCATGCCTTGCCCGATGGGCTGCCGCCCGCGCGTGCCGTGCTCGCCGCCAACATGGAGACTGCCGTCAACGCCCTGTGGGATGCCTCGCCACGCGTGGGCGACCGCATCGCGGTGGTCGGCGGCGGCGTGGTGGGCCTGCTGGTGGCGTGGCTCGCGGCGCGGCTGCCGGACTGCCATGTGCAGCTCGTCGACACCCATGCACCCCGCGCGCAACTGGCGAGGCACCTGGGCCTGGACTTCGCGCGGCCTGACGATGCCGCGCCCGAGGCGGACCTCGTCGTGCACGCCAGCGGAAATTCGCAAGGGCTGGCCACCGCGCTGGGGCTGGCGGCCTTCGAGGCCACGGTGCTGGAGCTGAGCTGGTACGGCCAGCAGCCGGTGAGCCTGCCGCTGGGCGAGGCCTTCCATGCACGCCGCCTCACGCTTCGCAGTTCGCAGGTAGGCCATGTGGCCACCGCGCAGCGTGCGCGCTGGACCCACGCGCGGCGCATGGCACTGGCGCTCTCGCTGCTGCGGGACGAGCGGCTGGATGCACTCGTCACCGGCCACGCCCCCTTCGCGCAGCTGCCCCAGGTGCTGGAACGCCTCGCGGCCGGCTCGCCGGATACGCTGTGCCAGCGCATCGACTACTGATGGATCTTCAAGGAGCGATTCCCACATGTTCAGCGTCAACGTCCGCGACCACTTCATGATCGCCCACAGCTTCAAGGGCGAGACCTTCGGCCCTGCGCAGCGCATGCATGGCGCCACCTACGTGGTCGACCTGGAGCTGCGCCGGCCCGAGCTGGATGCCGACAACGTCGTCGTCGACATCGCACTGGCCACCGAGGTGCTGCGCGCCGTGCTGGCCGAGATCAACTTCCGCAACCTGGACGAGGAGCCCGTCTTCGCCGGCCGCAACACCACCACCGAGTTCCTGGCCAAGGTGATCTTCGACCGGCTGGCCGCGCGCATCGCCAAGGGCGAGCTGGGACCGAACGCCGATGGCCTCGAACACATGCGCGTGTGCCTGCACGAATCGCACGTCGCCTGGGCTGCCTACGAAGGAAAGCTCTGAGCGTGGCCGGCAGCGCGCGCCACTGCAGCTTCCTCTACCCGGGCGAGCTGGCCACGCGTACCGGCGGCTACACCTACGACCGGCGCATCATCAATGGGCTGCAGGCACTGGGCTGGCGGGTGGACCTGCATTCGCTGGGCGATGGCTTTCCCGCGCCGGACGCTGCGGCCCTGGCACGGGCCCGGGACGTGGTCGCGTCGCTGCCCGATGGCGCGCTGGCGGTGGCCGACGGCCTGGGCTTCGCCGTGCTGGGCGACCTGGCCCACGCGCATGCGAAGCGCCTGCGCTGGGTGGCGCTGGTGCACCATCCGCTCGCGCTGGAAAGCGGCCTGGACGACAGCCGCCGCAAGGCCCTGCACACGAGCGAACGGCATGCGTTGAAGGCTGC
Source organism: Variovorax sp. OV329 (assembly GCF_900114785.1). GTDB lineage: Bacteria > Pseudomonadota > Gammaproteobacteria > Burkholderiales > Burkholderiaceae_C > Variovorax. The sequence continues at coordinate 150,483 of NZ_FOUG01000013.1, read as the reverse complement.
ACGGCACGTCATCGTCACCAGCCCTTTCACCGCGCGCAACCTGGTGGCCGACTTCGGCGTGCCGGCATCGCAGATCAGCGTGGTGGAGCCGGGCACAGACCCGGCGCCGGTGTCCGCCGGTTCGCCGTCCGGAGAAGGTTTGAATCTCCTGTGCGTGGCCACCATCACGCTGCGCAAGGGACACGCTCTGCTGGTCGAGGCACTTGCTGCGCTGAAGGAGCGGCGCTGGACGCTGCACTGCGCCGGCAGCCTCGCCATGGACCCGGCCTGCAGCGAAGCCCTGCGGCAGGCCATCGCGCGAGAAGGCCTGGCCGATCGCATCGTGCTGCACGGCGAGCAGGACGAGGCCGGGCTGCAACGACTCTACGCCGCTGCCGATGCCTTCGTGCTGCCCTCCTACCACGAGGGCTACGGCATGGCGCTGGCCGAGGCCATCGCGCGGGGCCTGCCGGTCATCAGCACGCGCGCCGGCGCCATTGCCGACACCGTGCCCGAGGCGGCTGGCCTGCTGGTGCCGCCGGGCGATGCCGCGGCCCTGCGTGCGGGCCTGCAGCGCCTGATGGATGATGGGGCCTGGCGCGGACAGCTTCGCGCGGGGGCACTCGCCGCCCGCGACGCGCTGCCCGACTGGGAGACCGCCACCGCGCGCTTCGCCGGCGCGCTGCTGGCGGTGGTGAACGAAGAAGGATGACGAGACGATGAGCTTCAGCCCTGAATGGCTGGCGCTGCGCGAACCCTTCGACCGCGCGGCACGAGAGGCCTCTTCACTGGACCTGCAGGATCTGCAGGACCAGGTGGCCACGGCCGCCGGCGCCGGCGCCGGCGAAGGTGCCGCGCCCTACCGCGTGCTGGACCTGGGCTGCGGCACTGGTGCCAACCTGCGCGCACTGGCGCCACGCCTGCGCGGCCGGCAGCGCTGGCACCTGGTCGACCACGACGCGCGCCTGCTGGCCGCGCTGCCGCGCGTGATGGGCGACTGGGCCCAGACCCATCGCCTGAAGACGCCGCCGCCCGAGTCTGCCGACAGCCTGCGCATCGAGGGCCCCGACTGGGGCGTGGAGCTGAGCTGGCAGAAGGCCGACCTGGTGCAGGAACTGGATACCCTGCCCTTCGAGGGCTCGCAACTGGTGACCAGCTCGGCGCTGCTGGACCTGGTCTCGGCCTCCTGGCTCGCCGCACTGCTCACCAAGGTTCACGAAGCGAACGCGGCGCTGCTGTGCACGCTGACGGTCGACGGCCGCATCGAGTGGCAGCCGGCCATGCCCAGCGACGCGCAGATGGCGAAGCTCTTCGGCGCGCACCAACATCGCGACAAGGGCTTCGGCGGCCCCGCCCTGGGCGCGGATGCCGTGCCGCGCGCGGTGGAGCGCCTGGTGGCGCTGGGCTACCGCTGCGTGCAGGCCGGCAGCGACTGGCAGGTGGCCGCGGCCGCCGGCGGCGCGCGCATGCTCGAGCGCATGGTGGACGGTCACGCCGACGCCGCCCTGGAACAGGACCCGGGCGCCCGCGACCTGGTCCTCACCTGGCGCCTGCAGCGGCTGGTGCAGATGCCGCGCAGCAGCCTGCAGGTGGGGCACATGGATCTGCTGGCGATGCCTGCGGGCAGATAGGAAAGCCCTCCTTCTACGCCAGCGCGCACATCCGCAGTTCGTCCGGGAAAAGTCCGCACGACGGCGAGAGCGCGTCCCTCCAGGTTTCGGTCGTTGTTTCCTAGACTCGACCTCGTCCCGCCGCACAGCGGCGGCACGCATGGATCGGAAGCAGGGAGGCCAACATGGGCGAAGCATTGGCAGTCGGTCAGAGAAGGGCCTTTCGATGAAAGCCTGCGCTGGTCTTGCCGTGCGGACGGTCGGGGTGCTTTGCGTGCTCGCTGCGGCTTCGGCCTTGCCCCTTGTCTGGGCCGTGCTCGCTCATCCGATCAACAAGGCAACGGTCTACACCGGACCGATCACCCTGTGGACGGGAGTGGCCGTGGCGCTTTGGGCCCTTTTCAGCTTGGCGTGCGTCTCAGGCGCCCTCTGGATTCACTTTCGCCATCCGAATGAGCGCCGACGGACATGGTGGAGCGTGATCGCGGGGGAATCCGCATTTGCACTGCTGCTGGGCGCCTGTGGAACGACCGTCAACTTCGGGCTCGATGCCGCCTGGCGCCCGAGCTGGGACACGCCGGCCTACTTCTTGATCACGGCCGCTGCCCTGCTAGTGTCCATCCGGAAAATTCAGGTCTTGCGATCCGCCAGCAACTTCAGGAAAGGATGACCGATGGAGGGTTGCACCAGCAAGTTGCTTCAATCAGTCCGAACCCTGAGCGGGCTGATCGCGTTGACGGCCGTTCCTTGGGGCTGGTCCATCGCCAGCAATCCGATCACGAAAGCAGCCGTTTACACCGGCCCCATCACACTCTGGATGGCGGTTTCCATCGCACTGTGGGCAGTGCTGAGCCTTGCGTGCTTCGCATGCGTTCTCGGGGTCCATTTCCGGCATCCCAATGAACGCAGCCAGGCTTGGAGTGCTGCGCTGGCCGGCCAGTGCGCTTTCATGCTGCTGATCGCGGGCTGCGGCACGGTCATCGAACACAGCCTGGAGGGCAGCTTGTCGCTGCATTGGAGCGACCTGTTCGTCGTTCTACTGCCTGCATGCCTGCTGGCAATCTCCCTGCCAAAGCTGAAGGCATGAGTCGCGCTGTCAATCGCAGCCCGCCCGCAGATCCAGGTCCCACAGCACATCCGCGCCGAAGCGGAACACCCGCGCACTCGGCCGCGGGCAGTCGCGCATCAGTGCGGCGGCCGGCAGCGCCAGGCCCGGGCGGCCATCGCCGATGATGACGGGCGCGATGCTCAGGTGCAGCCGGTCCAGGGCGTCCTGCTGCATGAAGCGCGACACGGTCACGCCGCCGCCTTCCACGAAGAGCACGCGCAGGCCGCGTTCGGCGAGCGCATCGAGCAGCGGGCGCACGCGCATGGCGCCGCCGTCATCGCCCAGCAGCCCCGGCACGCCCAGCACCTGTTCCCGGCCCACGCGATCAGCCGCCTGCGCAGCCTGGCGCGCATCGCACACCAGCAGCGTCGGCGCCTGCCCGTCCTCGAACACGCGCAGCTGCGGCGACAGGCCCAGCGCGGGATCGAGCAGCACCCGCACCGGGTGCGCGCCTTCCACCCGTCGCGTGGTGAGCTGCGGGTTGTCGATGGCCGCGGTGGCCGCGCCGATGATCACCGCATCGCACAGCGCGCGAAGCCGGTGCAGGTGCGTCAGCACTTCCTCGCCGTTGACGTAGTTGGCGTCGCCGCCACGGGTGGCGATGCAACCGTTCAGGCTCTGCCCCAGCTGGCCCACCGCCCAGGCCGGGCTGCCTGCGGGCCGGTCGAGCAGGGGCTTGAGCAGCGCAAAAAGCTCGGTGGCCTGCGCGTCCCAGCCCGCGCCCAGTGCCCATCCGCCCTCGCCCTGCCAGCGCAGGCCGCCGGCGCCGTGCAGGTCGGAGAAGGCGGCGCCTGCGCGGCGCTCTTTCACCAGCGCCAGGCACAGGGACCAGAGGGCATCCACGCCGAGTGCGGGGCTTGTGTTGAGACTCATGGTGCGGGGGTCAGCCTTCCGTCGTCGGGGTTAAGGAGTTCACCACTTGGGCGCGTAGTAGGCGTCGTCCGCCGGCTTGGCGGCGCCGCCGTTGGTGCGAAGCGGCGCCCAGTGCGCAATGGCCAGCGCCGCCACCACCCACAGCGCTGCGACGGCCGCCACCGCCAGCGCTTCCGCCCAGGCGCTGCGCTCGCCGCGGTGCAGCCGGTGGCGCCAGATGCGCAGCAACGTGCAGGCGCTGAAGGCGGCGGCCAGCAGCAGCACGGCACCCGGGCGCACATGCGTCAGCAGCGCGGTGCCCTGTGCCAGCGAGAGCCAGCCCAGCACCGCCACCAGCAGGCCGCTGGTGCCCAGGGAAATCCTCGGCACCGGCCACACCCACAGCGCCGCGCCACCCACCGCCGCAGCGAGGCCCAGGCAGAGTTCGAAGAGCAGCGCCGATCCCGACATCATGGCCGTCACTGCCAGACCGAGGCTGGCCACCACCAGCATGGCCGCGGCGTCGGCGCGCGTGTGCACCTCGTGCACCACCGCGCCGATCACGGCCATGCCCACCAGCCAGCTGCCCACGCGTGCCATCCAGGGCTGCTGGCCCAGGGCGACGAGCAGAACGGCCCACAGCAGTCCGGCCGCCAGCCAGGTGGCGCGCCGGTCGGCGCGCACGGCTTCGAGCACGATGCCCAGGATGACGGCCGCGAGCAGCGCCCACGGCAGCTTCTCGCCGAAGCCGTTGGGCGGCATGCGCCAGCCCAGCACCCAGCTCACCGTGACCAGCACCGCCACCGGCACGCCCAGTGCGGCCCAGCGTGCACCGGTGCCCGGCCCCAGCAGCGCACGCAGCGCGCCGGTGACCACGAAGGCCAGCACCAGCGGCAGGGCCAGGCTCTGGAAGAGCGGATGGTGGAAGTCCATCGATCCCCTTATGCCGGTGCGCCGCGCGTCCGTCAATCAGGCAGCGCCGACGGCCGCAGCGCCCTGATAGCCTGGTGGCACGCGGCCCGGGGAGCCGCTGCCGCACCCGCTCACTCGGTGGCGTCCGAGATGCGCCGCAGCGCGGCCCGGTCAATGACCACCAGGCCCTCCGGCTCGACGCGGATGGCCTGCTCGCGCTCCATGGCCTTGAGCTCCTGGTTGACGCGCTGGCGCGAGGCGCCTACCAGCTGGGCCAGTTCTTCCTGCGCCAGCTGCAGGCCGATGCGCACGTGGTTGGAGTCGGTGAGGCTGGGCACGCCGTAGGCGCGCACCTGGTAGATGAGCTGGCGTGCCAGGCGGGCGCGCAGCGGCAGCGCGTTGAGGTCCTCCACCAGGCCGAACAGGGCCCGGATGCGCCGCGCCTGCAGGCGCAGCAGCGCCTGGTACAGCTCGGCGTGCGCCGCCAGGATCTTGTCGAAGTCGGCCCGCGCCAGGCACAGCACGGTGGTCTCGCCATGCGCGTACACGTCGTGCGTGTTGCGCTGGCCGTCGAACAGTCCCACGTCGCCGAACCAGGCGCCGGGCTCCAGGTAAGTCAGCGCCACCAGCTTGCCCGCCACCGTGATCGAGCTCATTCGCACCGCGCCCTTGGCGCAGGCCATCCAATGCTCGCAGGGGTCGCCGCGCGCGGCGATGAGCTGGCCGTCCTTGTAGCGCCGCACGAAAGTCAGGCGCAGGATGTCGTGCCGCAGCGAGGGCGACAGCGAGGAGAACCAGCGGTCGCTGTTGATGGGCTTGCGCTCCTCCGGCCCCAGGACCGGATCGTCGCCGTCGTCTTCGTGTTCGATGCTCATGGCTTGCCCGTCAGGGTTCCGGTGCCGGATGCGGCGGATGGGGCGCGGTCCACGTCGTTGAGCCAGGCCTCGATCAACGTGTACGACACGGCCAGCATGACCGGGCCCACGAAGATGCCCACCAGGCCGAAGCCGAACAGGCCGCCGATGACGCCGGCAAAGATCAGCAGCAGCGGCAGGTCGGCGCCGCGCTTGATGAGCCAGGGGCGCAGGAAGTTGTCCATGGTGCCCACCACCAGGGTCCAGACGGCCAGGAAGATACCCCAGCCCGTCATGCCGTACCAGAACACCCAGATGGTGGCCGGCAGCAGCACCAGCGTGGGCCCCACCTGGATGATGCAGAGGATGAACATCACCGCGGTGAGCAGGGCCGCCAGCGGCACCCCGGCGATGGCCAGGCCGATGCCCCCCACCACCGACTGGATGATGGCGGTGACGCCCACGCCCAGGGCCACGCCGCGGATGGCCTTGCCGGCCAGCACCACCGCTTCCTCGCCGCGCTCGCCACCGATGCGCCGGCCGAAGCGCCGTACCTGGGCGGCCGCGCCCTCGCCGCCCGCATACATCACGCCGGCGATGGCCACCGTGAGCATGAACTGCACCAGCAGGCTGCCCACCACCCCGGCCTGCGACACCACCCAGCCGGTGACCCGGCCCACGTAGGGCGTGGCCTTGGCTTCCAGCCCCACCACGCCGGCGGCGATCAGGTCGTTCCAGAAGCTGTTGATCTTCGCGCCCACCAGCGGCAGGTTGCGCACCCAGTCCGGCAGGCGCGGCGGGCCCTGGGCGATCACGCCCTTGACCCAGGTCGAGACCGTGTCGGCATGGTCGGCAATGGTGACGATGGCCATGGTCAGCGGCAGCACGAACAGCAGCAGCAGGATCAGCATCATCACGATCACCGCCATCCAGCGCCGCCCCCACAGCCTGGACTCGAACCACAGCAGCGCGGGCCAACTGGCCACCACCACCATCGCCGCCCAGATCGTGGCGCCCAGGAAGGGCCGCAGCACCCACAGCGAGGAGGCGATCAGCAGCACGATGCTGAGGACGCCGAAGGTAATCTGGGCCAGGTCCCGGCGGGGTTCGTTCATGAGCTCGACTTTCTGCGACTGCGGCTGGAAGGGGGTGCGGACCCCGCAACTATGCCAGCGCCCGAAGCTCCCTCAGCGCCACCGACAGCATGGCGGCATCCGGCGCCGGCACCGCACGCAGCTCGGTCATGAGCTGCGCGGCCCGCTCCAGGGTGCGGCCGTTGCTGGCCTGCCAGGCGTCCACCAGGGTGTCGGGCGACTCGCTGGCCTCGTCGCGGCCGCCGGTCAGCACCGAGGCGGTGATGGAGCGCTCCAGCCCCGAGAGGTCGTCCAGCATGGCGCCCTTGGCCAGCATCTGCCAGTGCGCGTCGCCCGGCAGCGAGGCGATGCGGTCGCGCAGCCAGGGCATGCCCAGGCGGTTGGCCAGGTCGAAGTAGATGGCCGCCACCAGCTCCACCGGCCAGCGCGCGCTGCCGGCCAGCTCGGCGATGTCCAGCGTGGCGTTGAGCGAATCGAAGGTCACCACCCGCTCGGCCAGCTCGCGCGGCACGCCGCCTTGCACGTACTGCGCCACGGCCGCCTCGTCGCGGCCGCGCTCGTCGGCGTCCAGCAGCTGCGGCAGGCGCGCTGAGAGCGCGTCCACGTTGGGCTTGAAGTGGTCGATGACCGACTGCATGTCCTCGGCCAGCCGGCGCGAGCGCAGGAACCACTTGGTGGCCCGCTCCAGCTGCCGGCTGGTGTCGATCAGCAGCTTGCTCTGCACCACGTCGTCGACCCGGTTGTCCAGCGCATCGACCGCCGTCCACAGGGGCACCATGCCGAAGATCTCGCGGCTCATCAGGTAGGCGCGCACCACCTCGAAGGCGCGCGCGCCCGTGGTCTCCACCAGCCGGTGCACGAGGGTGCTGCCCACGCGGTTGATGGTGCTGTTGGTGACGTGCGTGGCGATGATCTCGCGCTTGAGCGGATGCCTGGTCATCCAGCCCGCGAAGCGTTCGCGCATCAGCGTGGGGAAGTAGCGCTGCAGCGCCGTGGCCACCCAGGGGTCGTCGGGCAGCGGCGAGGCCAGCAGCTCGTCGTACAGCCAGATCTTGCTGTAGGCCAGCAGCACCGCGGCCTCTGGCGTCGTCAGGCCCTGCCCTGCCGCTCGGCGCTCGGCGATCTCCTCGTCGGTAGGCAGGAACTCGATGGCGCGGTTGAGCCGGCCGGCCTTCTCCAGGAACTGCATGAAGCGCGTCTGCGCATCGAGCAGTTGCGGCGCCACCCGGTTGGTGACCGAGAGCACCTGCGTCTGGAAGATGTTGTCGCGCAGCACCAGCTGCGCCACCTCGTCGGTCATCTCCGGCAGGATGGCGTTGCGCTGCTTCTCGGTGAGCTCGCCCTCGGCCTGCGGCAGGCCCAGCAGGATCTTGATGTTCACCTCGTGGTCGGAGGTGTCCACGCCGGCCGAGTTGTCGATGGCGTCGGTGTTGATGCGCCCGCCCGCGCGCGCGAACTCGATGCGCCCCAGCTGCGTGCAGCCCAGGTTGCCGCCCTCGGCGAAGACCTTGCAGCGCAGCTCCTTGCCGTTGACGCGCAGCGCGTCGTTGGCCCGGTCGCCCACCTGCGCGTGGGTCTCCTGCGTGGCCTTCACGTAGGTGCCGATGCCGCCGTTGTAGACCAGCTGCACCGGCGCCTTCAGGATGGCGTTGACCAGCTCGGTGGGCGTGAGGTGCTCCACCTTGGCATCGATGCCCAGCGACGCCTTCACCTCGGGCGTGAGCGGGATGGACTTGGCCGTGCGCGGATGGATGCCGCCGCCCTTGGAGATCAGGCTGGCGTCGTAGTCGGCCCAGGACGAGCGCGGCAGCTTGAACATGCGCTCGCGCTCCACGAAGGTCTTCTCCGGGTCGGGCGTGGGGTCCAGGAAGATGTGGCGGTGGTCGAAGGCGGCCACCAGGCAGATGTGCCGCGACAGCAGCATGCCGTTGCCGAACACGTCGCCCGACATGTCGCCCACGCCGGCCACGGTGAAGTCCTGCGTCTGCGTGTCGATGCCCATCTCGCGGAAGTGGCGCTTGACCGATTCCCAGGCGCCGCGCGCAGTGATGCCCATGGCCTTGTGGTCGTAGCCCACCGAGCCGCCGGAGGCGAAGGCGTCGCCCAGCCAGTGGCCGTACTCGGCGCTGATGGCGTTGGCGTAGTCGCTGAAGGTGGCGGTGCCCTTGTCTGCGGCCACCACCAGGTAGGGGTCGTCCTCGTCGAGGCGGCGCACGTCGGGCGGCGGCACGATGGTGGTGCCGGCCAGGTTGTCGGTGATGTCCAGCAGGCCGCGCAGGTAGTCCTGGTAGCAAGCCACGCCTTCCTTCATGTAGGCGTCGCGGTCGGCCGGCGAGGGCGCGCGCTTGAGCACGAAGCCGCCCTTGGAGCCCACCGGCACGATCACCGTGTTCTTCACCATCTGCGCCTTCACCAGGCCCAGCACCTCGGTGCGGAAATCCTCCGGCCGGTCCGACCAGCGCAGGCCGCCGCGCGCCACGCGCCCGCCGCGCAGGTGCACGCCCTCGAAGCGGGTGGAGTACACGAAGATCTCGAACATGGGCTTGGGCGCGGGCAGGTCCGGCACCTTGCTGGAATCGAACTTGAAGGAGAGGAAGCTGCGCCGCGCGCCCCTGGCGTCGCGCCGCCAGAAGTTGGTGCGGGTGCTGGCCTGCATGAGCCCCAGGTACTGCCGCAGCACCCGGTCTTCCGAGAGGCTGGCCACCTGCTCCAGCGCCTGCTCGATCTCGGCCACCTTCGCTTCGCCCTTGTCGCTGCCCTTGGGGTCGAAGCGCAGGCGGAACAGCTCCACCAGCTTGCGCGCGATGGCCGCGTTGGCCACCAACGTGCTCTCGATGAAGGCCTGCGACAGCGCGAAGCCGATCTGCCGCATGTACTTGGCATAGGCGCGCAGCAGCACGATGTCGTGCGCGGGCAGGCGGGCGGCCAGCACCAGGCGGTTGAAGTCGTCGTTCTCCACCGCGCCGGTGTAGACGGCGTTGAAGGCTTCCTCGAACACCGGGCGCAGCGCGTCCACGTCCAGCTCGGCCTCGGGGATGGCGCTGGCCAGGCCGAAGTCGTGCACCCACACCGCGCTGCCGTCGCGCGCGGTGATGCGGTGCGGATGCTCGTCCAGCACCCGCATGCCCAGGTGCTCCATCATCGGCAGGCTGGCCGAGAGCACCAGCGGCGCGCCGCGCACCACCAGCTTGAAGCGCAGCATGCCGGGCGGCGCCTCCAGCGGCTTGTAGAGGTTCATGCCCAGGGGTTGCGCGTCGCTGAGCTTCTCAATCAGCTCGATGTCGTGCACCGCCACGCGGGCCGCGAACTCGTCGCGGTAGCCGGCCGGGAAGGCGCTGCCCCACTGGCGCAAGAGGGCATTGCCGCGCGCCTCGCCGGCCGATTCGATCAGGGCCGACTTCAGGTCGTCCTCCCAGCGGCGGGCGGAGGCCACCAGGCGCTGCTCCAGCTCGCGCACGTCGAAGGGCGGGATCTCGCCGGGCTTGGTGCGCACCGTGATCTGGATGCGCGCCAGCATCGACTCGGACAAATGCACGTTGAACTCGGAGCCCTGGCCGTTGAAGGCCCGCTCAAGGATGGCCTGCCATTTCTGGCGCAGGTCGGTGGTGTAGTTCTCGCGCGGCGCGTAGATCATGCACACCACGAAACGCTCGAAGGGATCGCGCCGCACGAAGAGGCGGAAGCGCTGCCGCTCCTCCAGGTGCAGCACGCCCATGGCGGTGCCCAGCAGCTCGTCGCCGCCGGTCTGGAACAGTTCGTCGCGCGGGTAGGTCTCCAGGATGTTCACCAGCGCCTTGCCCGAGTGGCTGCCCGCCGGCAGGCCGGCGCGCGCCAGCACGTCGGCCATCTTCTTGCGCAGGAGCGGAATGTCCGCCGGGCTGGCGCTGTAGGCGGTGTGGGTGAACAGGCCCAGGAAGCGGTCCTCGCCCACCACCTGGCCCTGCTCGTCGAAGCGCTTGATGCCGATGTAGTCGAGGTAGCCCGGCCGGTGCACGGTGGAGCGCGAGTTCGACTTGGTGATGATCAGCAGGTCCGGCAGCCGCGCCTGCGCCCGCACCTGCGGCGGCAAGGCCGCGAAGCTGGTGGCCGGGTCCTTGCCGGATTCGCGCAGGATGCCCAGGCCCGAGCCCGGCACGGCCTTGAGCGTGTCCTCGCCGCCCTGGCTCACCAGGTCGTGGCTGCGGTGGCCCAGGAAGGTGAAGTGGCCGTCGGCCAGCCAGCGCAGGAAGGCCAGGTCTTCCGACACCTCCTCGGGCGGGATCGGCAGCTTCTGCTTTTCCAGCCGCTCGACGATGGCCAGCACCTTGTCGTTCATCGCCTTCCAGTCGACCACGGCCGAGCGCACGTCGCCCAGCACGCGGGCCACGTCGGCGGCCAGCGCCTCCAGCTGCGCGGCGTCCGCCACGCGGTCCACCTCGACGTGGATGAAGGATTCGCGCTTCGCGTCCTCCGTGCCGATGTCGACTAGCTGCCCCTGCGCGTCCCGCTTCACGCCCACCAGCGGATGGATGATCAGGTGCAGCGTGAGGCCGTGCCGGTTGACTTCCATGGTGACGGTGTCGACCAGGAAGGGCATGTCGTCGTTGACGATCTCGATGATGGTGTGGGTGGACTGCCAGCCGTGCTCGGCGATGCTGGGGTTGAACACCCGCACCCGGGTCTCGCCGGGTGCGCGCTTGCGCGCGAAGTTCCAGTGCGAGAGCGCCGCGCCGTACAGGTCGGCCGGCTGGCGCTCGGCCAGGTCCTCCGGGTCCACCTGGCCGAAGTAGGCCTGCACGAAGGCCACCAGTTGCCGCGCCGAGCCGGGGTCGGACACCTTGGCCTGGATGAGTTGGACGACCTCGTCGAGGCGCTCGTCGCGGCGCTTCGTCCCCGTGACCTGCTTCTGCATGCTTGGCTCCTTCCCTGGTTCTGCCAGGTTTTGATGGAAATCTGTCCCCGCACCTTGCCGGTGCGCCCAGGGCCGCCACTTTGAGTGCGGCGGCAGCGAAAGGCAAGCGCCGTCGGCAGGACGCGCTCTTGCGACAATGGCAGGTTGCTTCAGCTTCGAGACAGCCCCATGACCACCCTGGACGATCCCTTCCACGACGCCGAAGTCGGCTCCCGCGACAGCACCCTGGACACCACCCGCATCGACGACGTGCGAATCGGCGCGGTGCGGCCGCTCATGACTCCCGCCCTGCTGCAGGAGCGGGTGCCGGTGGGCAGCGACACCCTGGCGCTGGTGGAAAAGAGCCGGCGCGCCATCGCCGACGTGCTGCACGGCCGCGACGACCGGCTGGTGGTGGTGGTGGGCCCCTGCTCCATCCACGACCACGACCAGGCGCTGGAGTACGCGCACCGCCTGAAGGCCCAGGCCGATTCCCTCTCGGACGACCTGCTGATCGTGATGCGGGCCTACTTCGAGAAGCCCCGCACCACCGTGGGCTGGAAGGGCTACATCAACGACCCGCACCTGGACGGCAGCTTCGCCATCAACGAGGGCCTGGAGCGTGCCCGCCGCCTGCTGCTGGAACTCACGCAACTGGGCCTGCCCACCGGCACCGAGTTCCTCGACTTGCTGAGCCCCCAGTTCATCGCCGACCTGATCGCCTGGGGCGCCATCGGCGCGCGCACCACCGAGAGCCAGAGCCACCGCCAGCTGGCCTCGGGCCTGAGCTGCCCGGTGGGCTTCAAGAACGGCACCGACGGCAGCATCAAGGTGGCGGCCGACGCCATCCTGGCGGCCCGCGCACCGCATGCGTTCATGGGCATGACCAAGATGGGCATGGCCGCCATCTTCGAGACCCGCGGCAATGCCGACTGCCACCTGATCCTGCGTGGCGGCAAGGCGCCCAACTATTCGGCCCAGGACGTGGCAGCCAGCTGCGCCGCGCTGGTGGCCAACGGCCTGCGCGAGCAGGTGATGATCGACGTCTCGCATGGCAACAGCAGCAAGCAGCACCAGCGCCAGGTGGTGGTGGCCGAGGACGTGGCGATGCAGATCGCCGGCGGCGAGCGCCGCATCACCGGCGTGATGATCGAGAGCCACCTGGAGGAAGGCCGCCAGGACCTGGTGGCCGGCGTGCCGCCCCGGCCCGGCGTGTCGATCACCGATGCCTGCATCAGCTTCCCGCAGACGGTGCCGGTGCTGCAGAACCTGGCCAGGGCGGTGGCCATGCGCCGCAAGGCCGCGCGCCGCTAGGCGCTAGCGCCTTACTTCCAGAACTTGCCGGCCTTGGCCAGCAGCTGCAGCGCCTCGCCGCAGCTCCTGGCCTGCCGCGGCGTCTGCGCGCTGAGCCAGCCCACGGCGAACCAGGCGCGCGGGTCCTTCTCGGTGGCTTCGCGGAAGGCCTCGGTGGCGACCACGTCGTCGTTGTAGTCGCCCAGCGCGTCCTGCGCCGGCAGCAGCTGCTCGATGTAGCGCTGCGCCTTGTCCTTGCCGTAGAGCGGCGCGACGAATTCCGCCAGGTAGCGCAGGCGCTTGAGCCGCTTGCGGGCCCGGTGCTGCTCGTCGGTGGCCAGGCCCTCGAAGTTCTTGCCGGCCTTGCGCAATTGCCGGTGCAGCTTGTCCAGCCGCTCGCCCACCGCCTTGCGCACCGCGGCGGCCTCCTCCCGGGTCACGGCCGTGGCCACCTCGGGCGGCGCGGAGAAGCCGATCAGCGTGACCAGCAGCTGCTGGAAGGCGGCATCGCGCACCAGCTCGCCGGCGGTGGGAAGCTGCGCGGTGTGCTCGGCCGGCGGCAGCTCGGCCAGCGGCGCGCCCAGGGCTTGCAGCTGGGGCTGCATGCGCGCCTCCAGCACGTCGCGGTCGCGCTGCGCGCCCAGGCCGCGGAAGGCGCTCACCAGCACAGGCTCCCAGGCGGCGGTGTCGAAGCGGCCGGGCGCGACCGCGTCCAGCTCGCGCAGTGCGCTGCGCAGGCGCCGGATGCCCACGCGCAGCTGGTGGATGAGTTCGGGCGCCTCGTTGCCGGACGCGATCTCGCTGGCGTTGGGCAGGATCTGCGCCAGGCAGGCGGCGACCACGGCGCGCTGCAGCTGCGCGGCGCCCACCATCAGGCCGCCCTTCCTGTCCTCTTCGGCCCGGCCGAAGCGCGGCGGCGTGGCCTTGACGGCCTGCACCGCTTCCTCGTCCTTGCCGGACTGCTGAGCGGCGCGGACGCGCTCGCCGCGCTCGGCCTTGGTCACGGTGCTGAACCATAGGCCGTGCCGGTGCGACCAGCGCCGCGCCATCTCCACCAGATCGGCCACATCGCCCTGCACCAGCTCGAGTTCCAGCTCGCACACGGGCGACACGCGCTCGGGCCGGCCGCCGGCGGCCGGCGCGATGACGCGGCCGGTGTCCAGCGCCAGCTCGACGGTGCTGCGGCCCAGGCGCGCATGCCGCGTGACGCGCCAGATGTCGGTCGCGAAGGTCTCCACCAGCGGCACCTCGCCGCCGCGCAGCAGCTTGTCGAGCACCTCGCCCACCGGCGTGCCCTGGTGGCGCTTCGCATCGACCAGCACCGGCACGCCGGCGCGCGAGAGGCCCAGGTCGACGTTGTGCTCCAGCCGATGCACCGCGCTGTCGCCCAGCGCCTTGGCGGTCTGGACCCAGCGCCGGCCTTCCTTGCGCAGGCGCAGCGCCGCGCCGTTCTTCGCCAGCAGGCCGTCGGCGGTGTCGAAGTAGCGCGCCTGCAGATGGGTGCGGCTGGTCTTGGCGCGCGCCAGCTCCTTCTGCAGGCCGGCCAGGCGCGCCTTGGGGATCTGGAACTTGAACTCGATCTCGGTCAAAGCGGTCTTTCGTCGTGCGGGAGGCCCTGACCGAGTCTAGCCAGCGGCGTGCGCGCCGGGCAAACCGGGCGCGCACGCAGGGACATCGCCCTAGTTGGCGGCGAAGCAGTAGAGCCGCCCCGAGCCGCCGGTGCGCACCAGCGCCTCCTGGCTGCAGCCGGCGCTCTGGTGCGAGAAGTTCCAGGAGCGGGCCCAGGCATCGTTGTTGGGGCCGGTGAGGTCGTGGTGGCCGACCACGGCCGAGCCGTCGGCGCCGCTCTTGGTCCAGGCCGCACAGCTGGTGTCGGTCTGCGGCGCGAAGGCGGTGCCGTCGGCGCGCGATCCGGTCAGGATGTCGTGTTCGTTCGGGTTGTCGCCGCGGCCGCGCACCGCATTGCCGCGCTCGTCCAGCGCGGTGGTCTTGTTGATGTTGTTGCGCGCGTGCAGTTGCTCGACGTCGCTGGCAATGAGCGCGCCCTTGGCGTTGTACCAGGGGCCCGTGCCGATGCGGTCGCGGGCGTTGACGGCCGCCGTGCCCGGGTTGTTGTTGGCCGGCAGCGTGGGTGGAACGCTGAGGTAGGCGCGCCAGGTCTTGCCGCCCGCGCCGGCCGCACCGGCCAGGCGCTGGCAAAGCGCATCGGCGCCGGCCAGGCCGCCGAGGTCGGCGCCCTTTCCGCTGCCGGTGCTGCTGACGAAGAAGCTCATGGAGTTGGCGCTGCCGCCGGCGCCGGGCGCGGCACACGCGGCCAGCAGCGCGGCGGCCGCCGATGCGGCCAGCAGGGTCAGGACGCTCTTGTTCTTCCTTCGCATCTGTCGATTCCTTTCAATTTCCTTTCAAAAGCGAAAGGCGGCTGAATTACGCGCGCACTCCCGCCTTTCCCGACAGGGGAAATTCCCTGGGTAAAAGGCAGGCAAAGCGTAGGGGCTTCGGGCCGCTACGGCGTCGGCCCGCGCAGCCTGCGGCGCGCCAGCCAGGTGGCTGCTGCGGACCACGCGGCCATGACGGCAAAAGTCAGCGCCACACCGGCCACGATGCCGACGAGCCGCGCCAGGGCGACCTGCGGGTGCACGTCCCAGCCGCGGTCCTGCACGAAGACCATCAGGAAGGCCACGGTGAACTGGAGGGCGGCATAGCGCCAGGCCGGAACTGCCTGCTGCACCCAGCCGCCGGCGGCGACGCCCAGGGCGAGGGCCAGCTGGCAGGCCAGCGGACGGCCCTGCAGCAGGGGCAGCAGCGCCAGCGAAAGCAGCACCGCCAGCGCGCAGCCCGCCAGGCGCAGCACCATGCGCTGGCGCACTTTGGGGTGGGCCTCCTGCGCGTCGGCGCCCAGCGGCACGATCAGGACCGCCAGCGCGGTGATCATGGCCTGCGCGAAGCCGTGCAGCTGGTGCACGGCGAGCACCACCGCGAACAGGGTGACCGCGATGGCGCCCTGCAAGGCATGGACCGCGGCCACGCGCCGCGACGCGGCCGAAGCCGGTGCGGCCGGCGGCGCCACCGGCTGACGCATCGCCAGGGCCCACAGGCCTTCGACCAGCAGGCAGGCCACGATGCCCACGGCCACGTTGGCGCAGCGCGCCAGCGCAAAGTGCTGCAGTTCCCCGCGGGCCGTCCAGGCCTCGCACAGCACCATCGCGAAGGTGACGGCGCCCAGCACCCAGGCGTAGCTGTAGGGGCGCGTGCTCGAGAAATACAGGCCGGCCCAGGTGGCCGCCCCCATGAGCACGACGAAGAGCGCGCCGTGCAGCCCCAGCGACGCGCCCAGCAGCACGCCCAGTAGGGCGCCGCACAGCGTGCCCAGCATGCGCAGCACGGCGCGCAGCAGCGAGCCGCGCCAGGCGCCGTCGGGCACGACGAAGGCGCTGATGGCCGCCCACCAGGCATCCGCCAGGCCCAGCGCATGGGCCGCGGCCACCGCCAGCGACACGGAGGCCACAGACCGCAGTGCCACCGCCAGGGCGCTGGGTGCTGCGGCCTTCACGGGGTGACGAGGCCGGGCCCGCGCGGCGCGCCGAACACGTCGCGCAGCAGCAGTTGCCAGTCGGGACCGCCGGGGCGCTGCGACAGCAGGGTGTCCAGCCGATGGTCGATCAGCAGCATGGAAAAGCCGTGCACCAGCGACCAGGCCGCCACCATGCGCGCACTCTGCGTCGCGTCAGGCGCGTGTGCAGGATCGCGCCCCATGCGGGAGGCGGTGGCGCCGGCCAGCGCCGCACGCGCCTCGTCGACCGCCTCGCTCAGCGCGGGCCTGTGCATGTCCAGCCGTTCGCTGCGGAACATCAGCAGGAACATGGCGGTGCGCTCGCGCGCGAAGCGCACGTAGGCATGGCCGATGGCGTCGAAGCGATCGGCCGGCGAACCCTGGCTCTCCCGCGCGGCGCCACGAAGCGCGTCGGCGAACTCGCGAAAGCCCAGTGCCGCCAGTTCGCTCAGGAGGCCGGTGAGGTCGCCGAAGTGGTTCTTGGGCGCCGCATGCGACACCCCCGCCGCCCGCGCCGCCGCGCGCAGGGTGAGCGCGGCCAGGCCCTGGCTTTCCAGGATGTCCTGCGCCGCCGCCAGCAGTGCCGCATGCAGCGCACCGTGGTGGTAGGGCTGCGCCGCCTCCGGCGCCTTTCGGGCGGGCCGGGCGCGTTCGGACTTGGCGGAAGGGTTGCTGCTCATGGCGCTCGAATGCAATGAAATGTTGTCAGCGTAAATTTTACTTGACTTGCCCATCCGCCAAGCATCCAATCCGCTTTTATTGACGGTGTCAACATAACGGAGCTTCCGATGAACCTCTCCACCAACCCGGCCCAGCGCCCGGGCCCCTACGCCCCGATCAGCTTCGAGGCCGACTCCCCCTTCCTGCCGGTGCAGGGCGAGCTGCCCGAGGGCCTGCAGGGCACGCTGGTGCGCAACGGCCCGAACCCGCAGTTCCCGCAGCAGGGCGCGCACCTATTCTCGGGCGACGGCATGCTGCACGCCATCAGCCTGCAGGCGGGCCGGGCCAGCTACCGCAATCGCTGGGTGCGCACCGCCGGCTGGCGGGCCGAGCGCGCCGCTGGCCACAGCCTTTACAACGCCATGGGCCTCCCGATCGACCCGGCCGACCCGGCGCTGCCCGCACTGGACGAGGGCGTCGCCAACACCCACGTGCTGCCGCATGCGGGCCGCCTGTTCGCGCTGGAGGAGGCGCACCTGCCCATTGAGATCGACGCCGCCACGCTCGCCACGCGCGGCGCCTGCGACTTCGGCGGCCGGCTGCGCGGCCCCTTCACCGCGCACCCCAAGACCGACCCGGCCACCGGCGAGCTGCATTTCTTCGGCTACTCGGCCGCCGGCCACTTCACGCCCGACATCAGCTTCGGCACGCTGGACGCGCAGGGGCAGGTCACGCGCTGCGAACGCTTCGTGGCGCCCTACTCCAGCATGGTCCACGACTTCGCCATCACCGAGCATCACCTGCTGTTCCCCGTGCTGCCGCTGACAGGCAGCATGGCGCGTGCGCAGAGCGGCCTGCCGCCCTGGGCCTGGGAGCCGGAGCTGGGCGCGCGCGTGGGCATCCTGCCGCGCAACGCGCCGGCCGGCGACATCCGCTGGTTCGAAGGCGAGGCCTGCTACGTGTTCCATTTCATGAACGCCTGGGAAGAGATCGACGCGCGCGGCCACCGCCTGCTCAAGGCCGACGTGATGCGCTTCGACGAGGCGCCGCTCTTCCCCTTTGCCGATGGCCGCCCGACCGACCGCCAGCGCGCCGTGGCCCGGCTGGTGCGATGGACCTTCGACCTCGACGGCAAGAGCGATGCCTTCGCGCAGGAGCCGCTGGACGACCTGGCGGGCGAGTTCCCGCGCATCGACGATCGCTTCACCGGCCGCGCGCACCACCACGGCTGGTACGCCTGCCAGCGCGAGGCGGTGGGCGGCGCGGGCTACGAGGGCCTGGTGCACCACGACACGCAGCGCGGCCGCCGCGCCACCTGGCACCTGCCGCCGGGCGACCGCCTGTCCGAACCCGTGTTCGTGCCCCGCACGCCCGATGCGCCGGAGGGCGAAGGCTGGCTGCTGTCCATGGCACAGCGCACGCAGGAAGGCCGCAGCGACCTGCTCGTGCTGGACGCGCAGGACCTGGCATCCGGCCCGCTGGCCACCGTGCAGCTCTCGCACCGCGTGCCCGCGGGCTTCCACGGCAGCTGGTTGCCCGGGCGCTTTCTTCACCTCGATTGACGGAGACGCGTCATGCAGATGGTTCTTGCCTTCGCCCCCTTCATCGCCTTCGCGCTGCTCTCGCGCAACGTGCCGGTTACGGTGGCCCTGTCCATCGCCGCGCTGGTCGCGCTGGCGCAGCTGGCCAACGACGTGCTGCGCCACCGCCGCAGCGTCAAGATCCTGGAGGTGGGCACCACCCTGCTCTTCGGCGGGCTGGCCCTGGTGGCCTGGCAGCGCGGGGGCGAATGGGGCATCGCCGAGGTGCGCTTCTGGGTGGATGGCGGCCTGTTCCTCATCGTGGCCTTCTCCATGCTGATCCGCCAGCCCTTCACGCTGCAGTACGCCCGCGAGCGGGTCAGCGCCGAGATCGCGGCGCGGCCCGGGTTCCTGCGCTTCAACCAGATCCTGAGCGGCGTGTGGGCGCTTGCCTTTTTGGTGCTGACCGCGGCCGACCACGTGATGGCGCACATGCCGCAGGTGCCGCTGTGGATCGGCATCGCCGTGTCCGTGGGCGCGCTGGCCTTCGCCTTCTGGTTCACCGGCTGGTACCCGGCGCGCCGCCAGCGCATGGCCGCCGAGGCCGCGGCGCAGCGGGCCGCCGGCTGAGCGCCGGCGCCGCCGCAGACCGGCGCATTCAGAAGCCGCGCAGGTCGTCCGGCTGCATCTTCAGCGGCGTGCCGGCGATGCGCTCCAGGGTGCGGGTGACGATGGGCACGTCGTTGTCGAAGCCGCCGTGGCTGGCCGGCACCACCGTCGCTGGCAGGGCCACCACCATCTTGTCCTGGTCGTACACGCCCAGCCGGTTGCCCGCGTGCAGGCCCGCGTTCTCGGCGGCATCGCGCCAGGCCCGCAGCGTCTCGTTGGTGCTGGAGGTGCCGTCCCAGCCGCTGTAGTCCTCCTTGAAGGCGTTCTCCAGGCCGAGGATGGGCGTGCGCAGGTCGATCTCCAGCGCGTTGGACACCAGGTACAGCAGCGACTTGCGATAGATGGCCGCCACCTGGTCGTTGCGCTCCACCCGGTCGGAGAGCAGGTCGATGTACAGCTGCTTCATCAAACGCTCGTTGGGTGCGTAGTACTGGTTGGCGAACTGCACCGTGCACGCCGGCGCGTACAGGTGGACCGAGTGGATCATGGCGTCGGACTGGCGCGCGCCCGCGCTGCCGAGCAGGTGGCCCAGGATGATGGAGCCGGCCGAGTGGCCCATCAGGTGCACCTCCAGGTCGTCGCCCCAGGTGGCGCGCAGCTTCTGCAGCGCGGTCACCAGCAGGTCGCCGCCGCGGCCGTTTCCGAAGGCCTGGCCGGCGTTCTCCTTCATCTCGCTCCAGATCGGCCGCGCGGCCTCGCGGCCGACGGTCTTCTCGATCAGCAGGTCGGTGCGGTCGGTGATCCACTCGCCCGCGCCCGCCGCCGCCGGCGGCCGCAGTCGCCAGGCATCGCTGATGCGGTCGCCGATGATCTCCATCAACCCGGTCTTCCAGATCAGGAAGAGCGGATAGCAGTCGTTGGCCAGGAAGTAGCGGCCCAATGCGCGGGCGCGCTTGATGGCGTCGGCCTCGCTGTTGAGGCCGCCATGCGCGTAGATCACCAGGCGCTTGGGCCCCTGCGCCGGCTGCGTGCGGAACCACTGGTCGGGCAGGCCCGCCACCTGGTACAGCAGGGTGCGGTTGATCTCGTCCTCGGTGAGGTAGCGCTTGACGCGCCCGTCGTTGCCCAGCACCACGCTGTGCTGGTAGGCCTGCTCCTCGCTCCACCAGAGGCTGGTGTTGGCGCCGGCTGATGCTGCAGCCGCCGCAGCGCCGGTGGTGTCGCGCGCGCTGATGCGCCCGGCCAGCACGCCCGACACGCCCAGCGCCACCACCCAGGCGTCCATGCCGTTGGCCAGCCAGTCGGCGTAGGTCATCACGGCGAAGCCGCCCGCGCCCCAGCTCTTGCCCCACGAGTTCTGCAGAACGAAGCCGTGCTGGTTGAAGCCCACCAGCGCGAAGGCGTGGCCGTCGGTCTTCGAGGGCCGCCCGTCGAAAGCGATCACCGGCAGGTCCGCATGGCCCTTGACCGGCGCGCGGGTGATGGGCACCTGGTCCCAGCCCGCGTGGGTGAAGGCCGACACGTAGACCGCGCCCACCTGCTGGATCGCGGCCTGGACGTCGGTGATGGACTTGAGTTCGACGCGGAAGTACACGCCCAGCGGCGTCTGCACCGCCCGCTGCGCGTAGCCGTAGCGCGGCCGCACGCTCGGGTCGCCGTAGGGCCAGTCGGGCTCCAGGCAGACGCCGTGGTTGAACCAGCCCTTGATGGCGCCGCGGCAGCTGGAGCCTTCGTAGTCCTCGCCCTCGTACTCGTCGTAGCGCCGCGCGAAGGTGTAGAACATGCGCGGGCTGACCGAATCCATCTTCTGCGGCATGCCCGTCTTGCGCCAGCGCAGGTAATTGACCACGCAGGCCAGGCCGAAACCGGTGCAGGCGCCCTCCTGTCCCTGGTCCAGGATCAGCCCGGCATTGGTGTAGGTGGGCAGCAGCTTCCGGACGGCGGCGTTGTCCGGGAACTCGTCGATCAACCCCACCGGCTGTGGAAGGTAGGGTCGGTCGCGCAGGTCGCTGGCGTCCTTGCGCGCATTGAGCGTGCGGCCGGCGCGCGGCGCGGCAACGGCTACCGGCGCGGCGCGTGCGGCACGGCGCCCGCCTGCGCCCCGCGTCGCCGCTGCCGCCACCAGCGGCACCGCGGGCATCGTGGCCGGCGCCCACACGCTGGTGGCCCGCTTGAACACGTCCTTGAATCGGTCCAGGCCGTGCGAGCCGCCATTGACCAGCTTGCGTGCGGCCGCCAGGTCGTTGTTGGCCAGGGCGGCACGCGTGGCATCGGCCCGATCGGCCAGGAACACCGCCAGCAGCAGCGCCGCGATCTCCGGCGCGTTGGCGAGGTCGGCATGCGCGGTGTCGGACGACAGGTCGATGCCCAGCACCACGCCGTACTTCTCGTAGTTGTGGCGGCCGGTGAGCTGCACGAAGCCGCGGCCCTTGAAGCGCGCGCCGTCGTTGGGCTCGTCGTTACCCAGAGCCTTGCGGCCGTCATAGAGGCCGAAGGGCGGGCCGCCGGGTGCCGTGTTGAACTGCGACTGGAATTCGGCGATGGGCAGGAAGCCCTCGCTCTCGGCACGGATGGTGCCCAACGCCGCGCAGATCATGGGCTGGTCGGTCAGGCCCAGCGCGCCCAGGGCCGCCGCGACATAGGGCAGGTAGCGGTCGATGTTGGCCGGCTTGGTGGCCGGGAAGAGCTGGCGCACCGAGCTCAAGTCCAGCGGCACCTGCATGGCCGGGTGCGGCAGCAGGCCCAGCAGCTCCATGCAGCGCGGGCCCACCAGCCCGTCGGCGATCACGCCCACGCCGCTCTGCCATCGGCGTATCGCGGCCTCGAAGGCGGCGTCGAGCACGTCCGAGTTGCCCACGCCCGCGAACTGCGCCGCGTCCGGCCCCAGTTGCTGCACCAGGACATTCCCAAGCTGCCGCACCAGCGGGCCCTTGGCGTTTCGGGTCAGAAGCAGTTGCTGCATGTTCGACATCCTCCCTTCAGGCATGGCGAAGTTGCCACTCGCTGCTCGAGCGGGCATCACCAAGGCGGGGGATGGTGCGCTGCAGTGCGCCGGCCGACAAGCGCCGGACTGTTTCTTCTTTTGTCCGTCAGGCCGATGTGTTGAAGGCCGCCGCCGCGCGGATGAGCGCCTGAAGCGCCTTCTCGTCGATCTTCTCGCCCTCGCGCACGTCGATGGCGCGCCGGGTGTTGCCCTCGAGGCTGGCGTTGAAGAGCCCGGCCGGATCGGGCAGCGACGCGCCCTTGGCGAAGGTCAGCTTCACCGCGCTCTTGTAGGTCTCGCCGGTGCACAGGATGCCGCCGCACGACCACACCGGCACGTTCCACTTCCATTCCTCGACCACGCCGGGGTCGGCCTTGAGGATGATCTTGCGCAGGCGGGCGAGCGTCTCGCCGCGCCAGTCGCCCAGTTCCTGGATGCGCTCGTCGATGCGACTGGCGGCCTGCGCCGGATCCAGCGATGTCTTGGCCTTGGCCATGCGTGTCTTCCTTTCTTTTCCTGATCATGCCGGCGTCGCCATCGGCGCGACGTCTCACATCTTTTCGCCGGGCAAGCGGCTCGCCTGCTGCACCCAGTCGCTGAACCGAGCCTCGTCGAGTGCGTCGCCCTCGTGGATGTCGAGGTAGCGCACGTCCTTGTGCTTCGAGCTGCCTGGCGGGACCGGCTCCAGCGAGGTGCCGCGGAAGAACGCGAGCTTCACGTACTTGTTGAAGCAATGGAAGCTGAGGAACCAGCCCTCGCCCGCCCCGTAGAAGGGCGAGTTCCACTTCACCGCCTTGCGCACGCCGGGTACGGCCTGCGCGATGAGCCCGTCCAGCCGTTGGCCTAGCGCTCGCTTCCAGCCCGGCATCGCCGCGATGTAAGCCTGCACCTGCCCGTCGCCCTCCCCCTTGGCGATCTGCGGGTTGCCGCCCGAAAGGAGCACGGGCTCGCCCTCGCCAGGGGATGGAGGCGAGGACTTTCTCCTGGACTTGCTGCTGCTGGCGACCATGCGGGTTGACTCCGGTTGGACCGAGGCCGGATTCTAGGAAGCCGCAGGCCCGCGCCGCGTGGGACATCGCGCACACCGCTGGCGTGGGACGGCCAGTCGGGCGCTTCACACGGTCCAACTAAAATCGCCGGTTCCCTCCAATTTCCGCTTACCTGCTCGCGCACTGCCCATGGACGTCGTCGTCAATCAAGAACTCAAGGCCTACATCGATCCCCTGACGAGCGAAGAATTCGAAGCCCTGGAGCGCAGCCTCCTGGCCGAGGGTTGCCGTGATGCCCTGGTGCTGTGGGGGGACGTGCTGGTGGATGGCCACAACCGCTACGAGATCTGCCGCAAGCACGGCCTGCCATTCGAGACAGTGCAGAACACGCGCTTCCAGTCGATGGAGGACGTGCACCTGTGGATGATCGACCAGCACCTGGGCCGGCGCAGCATCTCCGACTTCCAGCGCGGCGTGCTGGCGCTGCGCAAGCGGGAGATCGTGGCATCGCGGCGCGCGCGCCGCGCGCCGCCGCCCGTGCAGGAAGCCGAGGCCGAATCGGTTCCCGCCTCCGCCGAAGCCGCAGAGGCCGCTGCCAGCGCTGAAGCCGCCGTCTCGGCCGATGACGCACTGAACACCCGCGAGGCCCTGGCCCGCGCCGCGCGCCTGCGCAGCACGCAGGTCGCGATGATCGAGAAGATCCAGCAAAGCGCCACGCCCGAGGTGGTGGCGGCGGTGAAGGCCGGCACGCTGTCGCTCAACGCCGCGGCCGCTGTGGCGACGCTGCCCGAAGAAGAGCAGGTGGCTGCCGCGGCCGGCGGCAAGGACGAACTGAAGCAGGCCGCCAAGCGCGCGCGCGACGCGCGACGCAAGCCGGCCGCAGAAAAGACCGAGGCCGGGGGCGAGGACGCTGCGGCCAGCGCTGCTCCTGCGGCGGCTTCCGGCGATGACGCGGCCGAACTCATCGAGCTGCGCAAGCGCGTGGCCGAGCTGCGCGCGGAGAACAAGAAGCTCAGCGCCGAGAACGCGGTGCTGAAGAAGCAGGTGCTCAACCTGCTCGACAAGGGCGGCCTGGGCAATGCCCCGCAGGACGCGCCCGCCGACGCGGATGCGGACGCGCCCTTCTGAGGCCGCACCCGCGCGCTGCGGCGCTCCTTCGCCGAAGGAGGCCGCACGCCCCAACGATCAGAGATCGAGCTTGTTGACCTTGGTGCCGTCCAGGCTCAGGTTGGCCATCAGGCCCGCGTTGCTCAGCGCATAGCCCACCACGGGCTGCTGCATCGTCTGCGTGTCGACGGCGGCCGATGCGCCCACCTTGAGCATGGTCACGGAAGCATCGGCACCCGCGGTCCAGCCCTTGCTGTTGCGGAACTTGTCGAGCGCCTCCTGCGTCATGAAGAGGACATAGACGGCCTTGGAATCGGCGCCGGCCAGCAGGCCCACCGAGGCGGCGGTGGTGCTGTAGTAGCCATCGGTCTTGCCGCCCACGCGCAGGGCGCCCTGGCCGTAGGAGCCGCCGATGCCCAGGCCTGCCGACACCACCGAGGGGAACACCAGCACCCCCTTGGCCTTGGCCACCATTTCACGCGAGCCCGCCGCCTGGGTGTAGAGCTTGGACAGCGCGCTGTCGACCTGCCCGTCGATGCTGGCGCGGCGCTTGGCCGGATCGCCGGAGTCGCCGGTGGTGGTGGTGCATGCAGAGGCGAGGACGGTCAGAAGACCGGCTGCCAGGAATAGACGCTTGTTCATTGAATTGCTCCTGCAGTTGCTTGGCCGGCCATTGTGGTTCGCTCGCTCGAATCGTCAAGCGCCACTCATCGACGCCCGTTCAGGCGGGGTTCAGGCGTCGGCTCGGCGGGTACGCGGCGCTCAGGTCGCGCGCTTGCGCAGGAAGACGAAGAGCCCGTCGATGGGCTTGCGCTGGTCATAGCGCACTGGCGTGCGCAGGGCATGCACCCAGTCGAAGCCGTGCTCGGCCGCCAGCCGCCTGGCGTAGCGCTCCGAATGCGCGAAGCGCAGCGTGGGCTGCAGTTCGAACTCCGCCGCGGCGTCTGCGCCGAGCTCTTCCAGCGAGAAGCAGAACAGGGCGCCCTCGTCGGCCACGCGCTGAACGCCGGCGAAAACGCCCGCCAGATCGCCGACGTAGATGAACACATCGGCCGCCATCACCAGATCGTAGCGCCCGTCGGTCTGGCGCAGGAAGCCGTCGATGTCCTGCTGCGCCAGTTGCGCGTAGTGGCCGCCCTGCTTCGCCTTGGCGAGCATGTGGGCCGACAGGTCCACGCCGGTGATGCGCTCGCTGCAGGTCTTGAGCAATGCGCCGCACAGGCCGGTGCCGCAGCCCAGGTCCAGCACCGAGCGGAACCAGCGGCCCGGCGCAAGCCGAACCGTCTCGCTCGCCAGCACCTCGTGGGCGCGGTAGCCCAGCACCTCGACCACGTGCTTGTCGAAGCCCTCGGCGTAGGAATCGAACAGGCCTTCGACGTACTGGCCCGGTGCCGCGCCGGCCTGCGCATCGCCCGACACCGATGCCAGGTAGTAGGTGTTCAGCGCATCCCCGCCGCCGTGCGCGATGGCCTGCCGGAAGGCGTGCGCCGCTTCGCGAAGGCGTGAACGCTCCCGCAGGATGTTGCCCGCGTTGGTCCACGCGGGCGCGAAGGTGGCGTCGGCGGTGAGCGCGCGCTGGTACGAGTCCAAGGCTTCGTCGTCATGCTCCAGCGATTGCAGCACTTGGCCGTGCCGGAACCAGGGCAGCGCGGCGCTCTGCAGCTGGCCGGCCTTCGCGAAGCTTTCGAGCGCCTCGGGACGCCGGTCCGCCAGCACCAGCGATTCGGCGCGATGGAACCACGCATCGGCATTGCCGGGCTCCAGCGCGATCACCTGGTCGGCGGCCTCGATCGCCTCGTCCGGCCAGCCCAGCTTGACCCGCACGGCCGCCAGGTTCACCAGCGTGGAGATGCGATGCGGCAGCAGCGCCAGCGAGCCGGCGAAGGCCTGCTCCGCTTCTTCCAGGCGCGCCCTGGACAGCAGGTCCAGCCCTTGGAGGAACAGTTCCCTGGCGCGCTCGAAACCTTGTTCCTGCTTCTGGGGTGTCGGTGCATCGGGCGGCTGGGTCATCGGCGAGAAAGCGGTCGGGTGAAGGATTCAGTGCGTGGCAGCGGTGAGGCTGCGTTCCGCATTATCGACCTGCACCTTCGCCGCCGACTTCGCGCCCCTGGTTCGCGGCGCACCCACGTTGCGCAGCAGGAAGTGCGACAGCGCCGGAATCAGCACCAACGCGCCCACCATGTTCCAGATGAACATGAAGGTCAGCAGGATGCCCATGTCGGCCTGGAACTTGATGGGCGACCAGGCCCAGGTGATGACGCCGGCCGCCAGCGTCACGCCCACCAGCGCCACCACCTTGCCGGTGAAGCGCAGCGCATGCCGGTAGGCCTGCGCCAGCGTGTCGCCCGCGCGCTGGCGCGCCAGCTGGATGCTCAGCAGGTACAGCGCGTAGTCCACGCCGATGCCCACGCCCAGCGCGATCACCGGCAGCGTGGCCACCTTCACGCCCATGCCCAGCAGCACCATCAGCGCCTCGCACAGGATGGAGGTGATGGCCAGGGGCACCACCGCCACCACCACCGCGCGCCAGCTGCGGAAGGTGATGAAGCACAGCACGATCACGCCCAGGTACACGTAGCCCAGCATCATCAAATTGGCCTGCTTGACGACGATGTTGGTGGCGGCCTCGATGCCGGCGCTGCCGGCGGCCAGCAGGAACTGGCGCTCGGGTGTGCTGTGCGCCTTCGCGAAATCCGCCGCCACCTTCACCACGCGGTCCAGCGTCTCGGCCTTGTGGTCGGCCAGGTAGGCGATCACCGGCATCAGCGAGCATTCGTTGTTGAACAGCTCGGGGTTGCTCACGCTGGCGGTGCGCGCGGCGTAGTTCAGCACGTCCTGGTTGGGCGAGATCGTGAGCCACTTGGGACTGCCTTCGAAGGAGCCGGCCGTGATCCGGCGCACCGCGTCGGGCAGTGCCACCGTGGCCTGCACGCCCGGCACCTGCTGCAGCGCCCAGGCCAGGCGGTCGGTCTCCACCAGCGTGGCGTATTCCAGGCAGCCCTCGGGCGCGGTCTTGACCATCACCGCGAACTGGTCGCTGGAGAGCGCGTAGCTGTCGTTGATGTAGGCGTTGTCGAGGTTGTAGCGGGCCTCGGGCTTGAGCTCGGACACGCCCGCGTCCAGGTCGCCGATCTTCAGCCGCGTGCTCAGTGCCAGGCCACCGGCGGACAGCAGCAGGGCCACCGCGATGGCGCCGATCGCCCAGCGGCGCTCTGCGAAGCGCTCCAGCGTGCGCCACAGCGCGCCCGGCTCGCCCTGCTCTGCCCGCATGCTGCGTGCCGCGGCCATCGGGCTCACACCGGAATAGGACAGCAGCACCGGCAGCAGCACGAGGTTGGTGAACACCAGCAGCGCCACGCCCAGGCTGGCGGTGATGGCCAGCTCGCGGATCACCGGGATGTCGATCAGCATCAGCACCGCGAAGCCCACCGCGTCGGCCGCCAGCGCCGTGAGGCCGGCCAGGAACAGCCGCCTGAAGGTGAAGCGCGCGGCCACCAGCCGGTGCATGCCGCGGCCGATGTCCTGCATGATGCCGTTCATCTTCTGCGCGCCATGGCTCACGCCGATGGCGAACACCAGGAAGGGCACGAGGATCGAATACGGGTCCAGCTCGTGGCCCAGCCAGGTGACCAGGCCCAGCTGCCAAAGCACAGCCACCAGCGAGCAACCCACCACCAGCACGGTGCTGCGCACGCAGCGCGTCCAGGCCAGGATGATGGCGGCCGCGATCACGGCGGCGACCGCGAAGTACAGCAGCATCTGCTGCAGGCCCGCGAGCAGCTCGCCCACCACCTTGGCGAAGCCGACGATGCGGATCTCCAGCAGGGGCTGGCCGTCGGGGCCGATGGCGTACTTCGCGCGCAGCTCTTCCAGCCGGCGCGACAGCTCCCAGTAGTCCAGCGGCTGGCCGGTGCGCACGTCCTTGTCCAGCAGCGGCACGAAGATCATGCTGGAGCGATAGTCCTTGCCCACCAGGCTGCCCACGATCTGCGCGCGCGCGATGTTCAGGCGCAGCTGCTCGGTGCTGCGCGCCGAGCCGTCGTAGCGGTCGGGCATCACCGGGCCGCCGGTGAGGCCCTCCTCGGTCACCTCGTTCCAGCGCACCACCGGCATCCACAGCGACTTGACGTTGGCGCGGTCCACGCCGGGCATGAGGAAGAGCTCGTCGTTGATCTTGCGCAGCGCCTGGATGTAGGCCGGATCGAAGATGTCGCCGCGCGGGTTCTGCACGACGACGCGCACCGCGTTGCCCAGGCCGCGCAGCTCGCCGCGGTTGTCCAGGAAGTTGCGGATGTAGGGCTGGTGGTGCGGAATGGTCTTGTCGAAGGCCGCGTTCAGGCTTACGCGCGTGGCCTGCCAGCCCAGCACCACGGTGGCCAGCGCACAGGCCAGCAGCACCCACAGGCGGTGGTTGAAGATGAGGCGCTCCAGCCAGCTGCCGGAGTGGCGGTCGAAAGCCTGTTCGTTCACGTCTTGCTTGCTCGTCATCATGGGAGGGTCTCCATGCGCACGCCGCCGATGCCGGCCAGCGCCACGCCCGATGCGCCGGCGCTCGCCAGCGCGAACACCGGCGCCGCGCCCTGGCGCTGCACGCGGCTGAAGCTCGCGCCCTGGTCGCGGCTCACGAGGAGATGGCCAGCCTGGCTGGCCAGCAGCACCGCGCCGTCCTCGCGCACCGTGCCGGCCGCGATGCCGGCGCCGATGCCCGTGGGCACCTGCGTCCAGCTTGCACCGCCGTCGGTGCTGCGCCAGGCGTTGCCGCGCAGGCCGTAGACGATGGCCATGGCCGGCGTGCCCGCGACGCCGAACAGCGTGCCCTGGTAGGGCAAGGGCACGGCGGCGAAGCGCCTGCCTTCGGCGTCGAGCTTGAGCACCAGCCCCTGCTCGCCCACGACGAAGAGCGCGCCGCCCGCCGGCCGCATCGCGTACAGGTGCAGCGACTTGGGGTTGTCCACCTGCTCGAAGGGCGTCCAGTGCGCGCCGCCGTCCTCGGTGCGCAGCAGCAGGCCGAAGGCGCCGATGGCGTACCCCTTCTTCTCGGTCTCGAAGTACACGTCGAGGAAGGCCCGGTCGGGTTCGCGCGCGGCGTCCTGCTGGCGGGCCCAGGTGGCGCCGCCGTCGGCGGTGTGCAGCACCACGCCCTCGTGGCCCACGGCCCAGCCCTGGCGCGCGTTGGCGAAGCTCAGGGCGGTGAGGTCCGAGCTGACCGGCACCGTGGCCTGTGTCCAGCTCCTGCCGCCGTCGTCGGAATAGAGGATGTGGCCGCGCTGCCCGGCGGCCACGATGCGCGTGCCCGCCAGGGCCAGCGCGTTGTAGGGTGCGCGCTGCGCCAGCGGCGTCTTCTGCGCGGCAAGCTCGGGCGCGGCCTTGAAGGCGGCCTGCGCGGCGGCCGGCTGGTCCGCCTGCGCGGCCAGGGCCGCCCAGGCGACGGCAGCCCACAGGAGGGCTCGGTGCAGCATGTTTCTTGTCTCCTTGGAGAAAGGCGCAGCGCCCCGCTCGATGCCGGCTCCGGTGGTCGGAGCGGCCCGAGGGGGCGGCGTGCCTGTCTGTCTGCGGGTGCGGCGGGTGTGCCTCAGCGCACGCCCTGACCCGCCAGGCTTTCCGGCGTCCACACGGCGTCGGCCTGCAGCTCGTTCATGATCTTCACGCCGCCGGCGCCGGGCCAGATGTTGATGTAGTAGCTGCCCGCGATCAGGTCGTAGTGGCCGGCGGTGCTGATGGGCGTGCCGGCGTCGTAGGCCTGGTTCAGGTAGGCGAAGCCGGCGCGCCACAGCTGGCCGCGGCCGTCGTACTGGTCGCTCGCCATCACGGTCCAGCTGTCCTCGTCCACGTAGAAGGTGCGGCGCGAGTAGATGTGGCGCGCGCCTTCCTTCAGCGTGGCGTCCACCACCCACACGCGGTGCAGTTCCCAGCGCACCACCGAGGGGTTGATGAACTTCGCCTGGAACACGTCCTCGGGCTTGTCGTTGTACGAGAAGCGGTAGGTGTTGTAGGGAACGAGCAGTTCCTTCTTGCCCACCAGCTTGAAGTCGTACCGGTCCATCTTGCCGTTGAACAGGTTCACGTCGTCATAGGTCGACATGCCGTTGGTGCCCGGGTTGGGCGTGTCGTAGGAGATGTCGGGCGCCAGCCGCACGCGGCGCTGCCCGGGCATGTACTGCCAGGCGCGACGGCCCTTGTCGGCGTAGTTGATCGGGTCCATGGCCAACAGCGCCTCGCCGGCGCGGCGCGCCGGGCCGGAGTAGTTGGCACGGGCGCGGTTGAGCACGCCGGTGGTGTCGCCCTCGCGCGACTCGTCGTAGTAGGGGTACTCCATGGTCCACGAGCCCTGCGTGGCCAGCACCATCTTGCCGTTGCTGTCGACGTTGTAGGCCGAGTACCTGGGCACCTGGTAGGCCAGGCCCTGGTAGCGCGCCTGGTAGTTCAGCATCACCTCGTTGCCGTTCTTGGGGATCGGGAAGGGGATGCCGGCACGCGCGCCGGTCATGCCCAGGCCGTCCTCGGTGAGCCTGGCGCGGGTGGCGTTCTTCACCGTGTTGTCCAGCACCGACTTGGGATAGGCCACGGTGCGGTGCGTGGGATACACGTCGATGCGGAAGTCCGCGTGCAGCTTCATCAGGCCCTTGGCGCCTTCGCTGAGCTTGTCGGCGTACTGGGCCATGTTCTTCGCATCGACCGAGTACAGGGGCTTCTCGCTGGCGAAGGGGTCGGGCCGCACGGCGCCGCGGCTCTTGTCGTAGCCGGCCGGCGGGGTGCTCAGGCCGCCGGTGTAGGCGGGGATCGTGCCCTCCTTGTTGCCGGCCTTCTCCGCCCCCACGGGGGTCAGTTCGTTGCCCAGGCGCCTGGCCTCCTCGGGCGTGGCGGTGGCGTGCGCGCCGGCCAGGGGCAGCAGCAGCGCGCCCGCACAGATCATGGTGGATGCTTGAAACTTCATAAGGTGTCTCCGCTATATGCCGGCGGTGTTCAGAGCGTGGTCTTGAAGGTGAAGAAGACGGCGCCGCGGTCCTTCAGCAGCGCGGTGCTGCCGTTGGGCGTGACGACGGCACCGGTGGGACCGGTGACGTAATCGCCGAAGTAGCCGACGTACTTCAGCTCGAAGCGGTACTTGCTGTACAGGTCCATCGCCAGGCCCAGGGCCCAGCTGCCGGCATCCTCGTTGCCGCCGAAGGTCACGGCCGAGTTGCCCGACAGGCCGCGCGAGTAGCTCATGGGCATGGACAGGTCCGCGCCGGCGAACACCTGGTACCAGGTCGGCGTGAAGTTGATCGCCAGGCCGAAGTAGTCGCGGCTGACCTTGTCGATGGCGGTGTAGTTGTCGCGGCCCTTGAAGTACTGCGCGCCTTGCGTGACGGAGTTCCAGCGGTTCCAGGTCAGCTCGGTGGCCCAGGACGCGGCTTCGAACAGCGGCGTGGAGCCGATGGTGCCCAGCGCGTTGAGCACGCCGTGCGTGGTGTTGCCGCGCGCGCCCAGCAGCTCGCCCTGCTTGGGCAGCTGCGCGAGCGAGGTGATGGCCACCGCATCGCTCACCAGCGGCATGTTGCGGCGGTAGTTCAGGTCCATGCCGAAGCTGATGCCGGCGATCTGCTTGGCCAGGCTGAAGCCGTACAGGTCGACGTCGCTGCCATAGGTCATGAAGTACTGGCGCGGCGCGGTGCCCTTGACCACCACCTGCGGCAGGCGATCGGAGAAGTTGCGCAGGTAGAAGCCCATGGTGCCGTCCAGCCACTGCGGGCTCCAGCGCGAGGCCACGCCGTAGTCGCCGCTGTCCTTGGGACGGATGTCCGGTCCGCGCAGGGCGCGCACGCCCGGCGCAACGAAGAGCGATTCGCCGCCGAACTGCAGTGCGTCGTTGAAGCCCAGGTAGGTGCCGCCTTCGGGCGCGCGGGTGGCCTGCCAGTCGAAGAAGTACTGCGCCGCGAAGGAGAGTTCCGGCGTGGCCTGCAGCGTGCTGGAGATCTGCGTCAGCGGACGGTACAGCTCCTTGGCATCGATGCCGGGGCTGGCGAAGGCCTTGGCCTGGTCCAGCGGTGCCTGCGCGTAGGTCACGCCGTGGATGGCGCCGCCGCCCAGCAGGGCCTCACCCCAGTTGACGGTGTGCTGGCCGGCGCGCACGCCCAGCGCGGTGGAGCCGATCTCCACGTTGCCGAAGATGAAGGCGTCCAGGATTTCACCTGAGGGGCCGTGGTAGTAGCGGTCGGCATAGTCGCTGATGCCGTAGGCCGGCCGGCCGTTGACCAGGTGGTTGGAGGTGGCCAGGCTGGTGTTGTCGAAGCTGCCGCCGTAGGCCTGGTCGTACCAGCCCGCGGCGCTCAGGCGTCCGCCGAATTTCTTCTTGTAGACGACGTCGAACTCGCTCAGCAGGTCCAGCCGGTTGTTGACGAGGCTGTGGTTGCCGAAGTTGCGGTCGCCGTCGTCGGCGCCGATGTTCTTCAGGATGGCCGGGTCCTGCGACTGCACGCGCTGGCCGAGGTTGTAGCGGATGGTGTTGTCCCACCGCATCTCGATGTCGTCGTTGCCGGTGTTGATCTCGAACGCAGCCGCGCCGCTGGCGAGCGTGGCGCAGAGCACGGCGACGGCCGTGCCCAGCGCGTGCCGCCGCATCGCGTGTTGTTGTTGTGCCTGGAAGCCTGACATGACCCGGGTGTCTCCTCGTTTCGTTGGTGGGGTTTTGCTCTCTCGGCCCATACGGTAGGAGCGGGCGTGGCGGGGGCCACCACCTGAGGCGGGTGGCAGGGTTAGCCCCTGCGCACAGACCCTGAGAGGAAGACGAGACGCGCTCCCCGAATCGGGTGGCGACGCCGGGCATGCCGCGCGGCTTTACTTCAAGGCGCAGGCATGGGGCGCGTGTCGCCCAGGTGCCTTCCGACGAACACGACGAAGGGGACGCATGCACGGCGCATCCCCGCACAACGACTTCTGGAGACAGCGTGACGCTCAACTACGACTACATCATCGTGGGCGCAGGCTCGGCGGGCTGCGCCCTGGCCGGGCGACTGGCCGACGGCGGCACCCACAGCGTGGCCCTTCTCGAGGCCGGCCCGCACGACCGCAGCCCCATGGTCACCACGCCGGTGGCCCTGGCCTACACCGCGGCACAGCGCGGCGTGCGCAACTACGCCTTCCGCACCGAGCGGCAAGCCACCATGAACCAGCGTCGCGGCTTCCAGCCGCGCGGGCGGGGACTGGGCGGCAGCTCTTCCATCAACGGCATGGTCTACATCCGCGGCACCCCGGGCGACTACGACGCCTGGGCCGCGCTGGGATGCGAAGGCTGGGCCTGGCAGGACGTGCTGCCCTACTTCAGGCGCTCGGAGCGCAACGAGCGCCTGGGCGCACACCCCCTGCACGGCGCCGACGGCCCGCTCAACGTGGCGGACCTGCGCACGCCCAACCCCTTCTCGAAATCCTTCATCGAGGCGGCGAAGGCGGCGGGCCATCCGGCCAACGACGACTTCAACGGCGCGGTGCAGGAAGGCGTGGGCCTGTTCCAGGTGACGCAGAAAAATGGCGAGCGCTGGAATGCGGCACGCGCCTACCTGCACGGCGAGCGCGATGCGGACATGGGCCTGGGCGGCGGCCGCGCCAACCTGGAGGTGCTGCCCGGCTGCCAGGTGCAGCGCGTGGTGTTCGAAGGCCGCCGCGCGGTGGGCGTGGCCCTCGTGCGCGACGGGCAGGAAGAGCTGCTGCGCGCGCGGCGCGAGGTGATCCTGAGCGCAGGCGCCTTCGGCTCGCCGCAGCTGCTGATGCTCTCGGGCATCGGCCCGGCCGCTCACTTGCAGGACATGGGCATCGCGCCCATCCACGACAGCCCCGGCGTGGGCGGCAACCTGCAGGAGCATGTGGACGTGGTGCTGGCCGAGCGCCTCACGACAGCCGAGCTGTTCGGCATGTCGGTGCGCGGCGGCCTGCGCATGACGCTGGAGATGGGCCGCTACCTGCGCAGCCGCAAGGGCATGTGGTCCAGCAACCTGGCCGAGGCCGGCGCCTTCCTCAAGAGCCGGCCCGAGCTGGCCGAGCCCGACCTGCAGCTGCATTTCATTCCCGCGCTGGTGGACCGCCGGGAGCGCTTCGGCCACGGCTACTCCTGCCACGTGTGCGTGCTGCGGCCCAAAAGCCGCGGCCAGCTGCGGCTGGGCTCGGCCGACCCGGCGCGCGCGCCCGCGATCGACCTCAACATGCTCTCGGACCCGCAGGACATGGAGACGCTGGTGGCCGGCACCCGCATCGTCAAGCGCATCCTGGAGCAGAAGCCGCTGGCCCGCTTCGGCGCGCGGCCCATGCACCACGGCCAGCTGCGCGCCGACGGCAGCGACGACGAGGCGATCCGCGAGCTCATCCGTGCCAAGGCCGACACGGCCTACCACCCGGTGGGCACCTGCCGCATGGGCGGCGATGCGGATTCGGTGGTGGACCCGCAGCTGAAGGTGCGCGGTGTCGAGGGGCTGCGCGTGGTGGATGCTTCCGTCATGCCCCTGCTGGTGGGCGGCAACACCAACGCGCCGACGATCATGATCGCGGAGAAGGCGGCGGACCTGATCCTGGGCCGGCCGGCGGCCTGATCCTTCCGGGTCGAAGGCCGGCGTGTCGGTGGGGTCCCGACGCGCTGCTGCGAGACGGCTGACCAATAAAGCGCCAGGCTGCCTACTCCTTCACGCGGCTGCACCGCGTTTGAAAGGCACACTGGCGCCATGCTGCGCGTCGCCATCCT
Organism: Variovorax sp. OV329; assembly: GCF_900114785.1. Taxonomy (GTDB): domain Bacteria; phylum Pseudomonadota; class Gammaproteobacteria; order Burkholderiales; family Burkholderiaceae_C; genus Variovorax. The sequence goes on along the minus strand of NZ_FOUG01000013.1, from coordinate 115,785 downwards.
GCTCCTGACCGTTCTCTTTTCCATCGGACTTGCATACACCTGGGGCGCATGGGTGCTGGCCCTCCCGTTTGCAGCGACGCTTGCCATGGCGCTCTTCTCGACCAGGACGCTGGAAGAAGCCGCCGCGCACGCGCAGCCTGGCGCCCGCAGCAGCAGCAACACCACCATCGCGGCGACCCTGCGCTAGGCAGCGCAGGCAGCGCAGGTGGTGCGTGCGGGCTGAGGGCCCGCGGGCCCAAAATCGGCGGGGTCGCCATCCGCCGAGGGCTCGCCACACATGTTCAAGCGCACGACCATTGCTTCGGTCGCCATTGCAGCCGCCGCTGCGGCCCTGGCGTACAGCGCTTCCGCCGACGAAAAGAAGCCCGCGGACGAGGCCGTCGTCTACACGCGCGCCGAGGTCCGCTCCTTCTTCAAGGAATCCGACGGCAGGTACTACGTGCGGCTGAAGCTGCTGCCCCGGGCCAAGATTCCGTTCTCGACACAGAACTTCCTCGTCACCGACCGCGCGCTGCTTGCCGGCATTGCTGAGGGCGCGTCGGTGAGGTTCACCGCGAAGTACCTGGCGGGCGAGAACACGCTCACCTCCATCCAGCTGGCCGAGCCCTGCCAGCGCTTCCAGCCCTGCGACTGAAAGCCCGGCGCTCAGTCCGCCAGGGCCAACTCCTTGGGCAGCTCGAAGTGGGTGTGGCGCGTGAGGAAGCGGATGGTGCAGTCGCCGAGCTGCACCACGTCACCGTGATGCAGCGCCCAGTGCTTCACCAGGTGGCCGTTGACGACGGTGCCGTTGCGGCTGCCCAGGTCGATCAGCCAGGTGGTGGTGCCCTCGACGCGCAGCTCCACATGGTTGCGGCTCACCCTGGGATGGTCGATGCGCACGTCATTGCTGGCGTCGCGCCCGATCAGCGTTCGCTCGCCGGACAGGTCGATCTGCTTGGGCGAGCGGTTCTTGCGCATCAGGAGCAAACGGGCCATTTGTTCAGGGCAGAATGAGGAAGTAAGACTTAATGTTACTACAAAATGTAACCTTAAAGCTTAACTTCGTATCGATGCCGGTACGAAATCGAGACGGACTCCTCGTGCCGCACGACTGCCCGGTGGCCGCGGTCGGCGCGGGCATCAACGATCAAGACTACCGGGCCAGCGCCGCCAGCTTTTGCCTGGCACTCTGGAGGAGCCCGCCCCGCTCGACGGCCGGCTGGGCCTTGGTGTCCCCCAGCGCAATGATCTCGATGGCAGGGCCCGCGGCCAGCCTGGCGCCCAGGTCGTCGCGTGCCGTGAGTGCCTCGTGCTTCCTGCTGGAGATGACGTGCACCTTCAGGTGCCGGCCGATGGTGGCGGAGAGCTTGCGGCAGGCCGTCGACATCTGCGCCTCGTCGGGCACCTGCTGGCCGTGCACCACCAGCAGTTCGATCGTGGCCTCCTCGTCCTCCCCGAGCAGGAAGGCGCGCAGCACCGAGTCCTTGAACTTCGAACGCAGCATCGCGCGGATGGGCTCTGCGGCCGCGAAGGACTTGAGCGCGATGGCCCGCAACTCGGCGTAGAAGATGAAGGCGGTGTTCGCGCCGACCGTTCCTGCCTGGTCGTCGCCCGTGGGCTTGTGCCGCGCGAGGATGCCGCTCTTGAGCAGGTGTTCCTGCGTGCGCTCCACGTCCTGCGCTTCCAGCCGGGTGCGTTTGGCAAGTTCGCTTGCCGAAAAAGTCTTCGCGGGCTCCGCAAGAACGACCTTCAACAGTTTCTGGACTTCGGGGGCAAGGAGGAAATCTGCGGCACTCATTCTGGCTGGCTGGGACGGATCGCTGCGCATTATGGCGGGGGTGCGCGGCGCACCCGGCTACTTGAGGCGCAGGCTGGCGGCAGCGCCACCGCTGCGCCCGCCGCGCGATGCCGGCGCGCGCCGCCGGCCGAGCGCCAGGTTGGCGGTCATCAGGGCCGCGAGCAGCGTGACCAGCCAGGAAAAGTACACCCACAGCAGGAACATCGGCAGCACCGCGAAGGCGCCGTACAGCGTCCTGTAGGTCGGCACCTTGACCAGGTACATCGCGAAGCCGCGCTTGCCCAGCTCGAAGGCCACGCTGGCCAGCACGCCGCCGGCGATGGCATCGCCCAGGCGCACCGGCGCATTGGGAACGAAGTAGAACAGGCTGGACATCGCGGCCACGCCCAGCAGCAGCGGCGCGAGGTCGAACACGAATGCCAGCGAGCGCGGCAGCGCGCCGATCAGCCCCAGCGAAGCGGCCAGGAGGTACGAACTGGCCCACAGGCTCAGCCCCAGCACCGCCGGCGCGATGGCCAGCACCAGCAGGTACAGGCCGACCCGCTTGAAGAAAGGCCGCTTCTTCTTCACCTGCCACATCTGGTTCAGCGCGTTCTCCACCGTGAGCAGCATCGCGACGGCGGTGACCAGCAGGAAGCCGAAGCCGATCCAGCTCATGCCCTTGGCGTTGCCGGCGAACTGGTTCAGGTACTTGAGCACCGTCTGCGCGATGTCCGACGGCAGCAGCTTGCTCAGCAGGAATTCCTGCAAGGACTCCCTGAGCTTGCGGAAGACCGGGAAGCGCGTGAACAACGCGAAGCTGGCGGCCAGCAGCGGCACGATCGACAACAGGGTCGTGAATGCCAGGCTTCCGGCAACCTGGGGCAGGCGCTCGGTCCTGGCGCGCTGCAGCGTCATGCGGGTCAGAGTGAACATGGGGAGGCGGGAGATCGGAATGCGGAGCGGCGGCCGCGACCCGAGCGGGTCGCGGCGCCGCATTGTGACCGCACGCCGCGCGCCTATGCCCCGGCGACCGCCTTGGCCTCGAGGAAGGATTCGAGCCCGGCCACGCCGAACTCCCTGCCGATGCCGGACTGCTTCACGCCGCCGAAGGGCGCGAGCAGTTCGGGCTGCACGCGGTTGATCAGCACCGTGCCGGCCTCCAGCTGCGCCGCCACGCGCTGCGCGCGCTCCGGCTGCGAGGAGAACACGTAGGCCTGCAGGCCATAGACCGAGTCGTTGGCGATTGCTATCGCCTGTGCCTCGTCCTCGTAGGCGATCACCGAGAGCACCGGCCCGAAGATCTCCTGGCGCGCGATGTCCATGTCGTTGCGCACATCCGCGAAGACGGTGGGCTGCACGAAGAACCCGCGCTCCAGGCCCTGGGGCCGGCTCTCGCCGCCAGCGACCAGCGTCGCGCCTTCGTCCAGGCCTCGGCGGATGAAGCCGCGCACGCGCTCGAACTGCGCGCGGCTGGCCAGCGGCCCGACGGCCGTGTCCGGATCGCGCGGATCGCCCACGCGCAGGGCCGTCACGCCCGCCTTCACCCGCTCCACGATCTCGCCTGCGCGCGAACGCGGCACCAGCAGGCGAGTGCCGGCCACGCAGGCCTGCCCGTTGTTCATGAACGCGGCCGCAATGGCCTGCGAGACGGCCGCATCGAGGTCCGCATCGTCCAGCACGATGGAAGCGGACTTGCCGCTAAGCGACAGGCTGACGCGCTTCATGGTCTCCACGGCCGCGCGCACGATCGTCTTGCCGGTGGCCGTCGAGCCGGTGAAGGAAATCTTGGCGATGTCCGGGCTGGTGCTGATCTCGTCGCCCACGTCGGCGCCCCGCCCCAGCAGGATGTTGAAGACGCCCGGCGGCAGGCCCGCCTCGTGCAGCGCCTGCGCCAGCACCTGCGTCTGCAGAGGGCTCATCTCGCTGGGCTTGACGACCGTGGCGCAGCCGGCCGAGAGGGCCGAGGCCAGCTTGCAGCAGACGGTGCCCACGGCGCTGTTCCAGGGCGCGACCAGCGCTGCGACGCCCACCGGCTGCATCGTCACGGTGGCCGTCCCCACCGGATGGCTCAGCGGGTAGGCCTCCAGCACCTGCGCCGCGTTGGCGAAGCATTCCGAGGCATAGCGGCTGACCCACTGGGCACGCGCCCAGGGGCCGCCGTATTCCTCGATGGTCACGTCGCGCAGTTCTTCGGTGCGCGCCAGCACCGCCGCCTGCAGGCGGCGCAGCATGTCGATGCGCTGCGCCTTGGTCGTGGCCGCCATCATCGGCTGCGTACGCCGGGCGGCGGCGATGGCCAGCTTCGCGTCCTCGCGGTTGCCCAGCGTGACGCGGCCGATGCGCTGCTCCGTCGTTGGCGCGATCATGTCCACGACCTCGTCGCCGTGCACCGCGACGAAGGCGCCATCGATGTAGGCCTGGTGGATGTTCCACATGGAAGGGCTCCCGCGCTGTTCAGTGCTGCGCCAGGTCGAGGATGGCGGCGGCGAAGGCTTGCGGCGCTTCCTGCGGCAGGTTGTGGCCGATGCCGCCCTGCAGGTTGCGGTGCTCGTAGCGGCCGGAGAACTTCTTCGCGTAGGCGGCGGGCTCCGGGTGCGGCGCGCCGTTGGCATCGCCTTCCAGCGTGATGGTGGGCACGGTGATCACGGGCGCCTGTGCCAGCTTGTCCTCGAGTGCCTGGTACTTCGCCTCGCCATCGGCCAGGCCGAGGCGCCAGCGGTAGTTGTGCACCGTGATGGCGACGTGGTCGGGGTTCTCGAAGGCGCGGGCGCTGCGCTCGAAGGTGGCGGCGTCGAAGTCCCACCTGGGCGAGGCGGTCTGCCAGATCAGCTTCGCGAAGGCTTCGCGGTTCTTCTCGTAGCCGGCACGGCCGCGCTCGGTGGCAAAGTAGAACTGGTACCACCACTGCAGCTCGGCCTGCGGCGGCAGCGGGATCTTGCCAGCCGCCTGGCTGCCGATGAGGTAGCCGCTGACCGACACCAGCGCCTTCACCCGCTCGGGCCACAGCGCCGCCATGATGCAGGCGGTGCGCGCGCCCCAGTCGCAACCGCCGACCGTGGCGCTGCGGATCTTCAGCGCATCCATCAGCGCAATGATGTCCACGGCGATGGCCGCCTGCTGGCCGTTGCGCGGCGTCTCGCTGGAAAGGAAGCGCGTCTCGCCATAGCCGCGCAGATAAGGGACGATGACGCGGCGGCCGGCCGCGGCCAGCAGCTGCGCGACATCGGCGTAGGTGTGGATGTCGTAGGGCCAGCCGTGCAGCAGGATCACCGGCTCGCCGCTGGCGGGGCCGGCTTCGTAGTAGGCCACCTTGAGCACGCCGGCGTCGATGGTCTTGAGCGGCTCCATGCGCTGGGTGCCGTTGCCGCCGCGGCCGCGGCCGGCCGCGTTCGGCGAGCCCGCCGACTGTGCGAAGGCCGGCACCGCGGCGACCAGCTGGGCGGCCGCGACGCCGAGGGTCGCGCCTCCGAGGAAGGATCGGCGCGGCAGGTTGAATGAGTCGGACATCGGAACGCTCCTTGTGCGTGGTGGTGGATTCAGGGTGGAGGGATGGGAAAGCGCATCGCCAGGAAGGCTCGTGATGCATCTGCCCGTGCCGGCCGCCCGGCGGCTGGCGGAGGCGAATATGGGCGACAGGTGGGGGTGCCGGACGGGGCTGCGTATCCCCGTGTATCTGCGGTCGGTTTGCCGACAATAGATTTCGCAGCGGGCGCTGTCGCGACCATCGTGCAATGGCGCAGCGCGCCTGCCTCGGGTGAGATCGCGGGCTTCGACAACCCTTCTCTGCACTCCCATCATGAGCAGCAAGCCACTCATCGGCGTCATCCTCGGCGCGTCGCGCCAGGGCCGACTCTCCGAGGTGCCCGCGCACTGGATCCATCAGCTCGCCAGCCAGCGGCAGGACCTGCGGGTCGAACTCGTGGACCTCGGCCACCACCCCCTGCCCTTCTTCGACGCGCCTTCGCTCCCCGGGGAAGCCGGCACGCCGCGCGTGGCCATCGCCCAGGCCTGGCGCGCCGCGCTCGATCGGCTCGATGGCTTCGTCGTGGTGGTCCCCGGGGACGATGCGCTGCGCATCGCCCGACAGGCCGGCGCGGAAAGAACGGCCTTCCTCCACAAGCCCGTGGGCTTCGTCGGCTACGGCCGGCGGGTGGGCATGTCCAACGTGCACGCCCTGCGCTCGCTGGCGTCGGCGCTGCGCATGGCGCCGATGAGCCGCGAGGTGCACCTGAGCCTGCACGAGGTCATGAGCGTCTGGCAGATGGACCGGGGCTTCGACGACTACCCGCACCTGGCCCGGGCCGCGCAGGACATGCTGGACGAGCTTTCGTGGTGGGCCCATGCGCTGAGGGCGGCGCGGGAGCGCCCCGCAGCGGCCGAGTCGCAAACGCATGGTCCGATGGCGGCCCTTGCGCTGCTTCGCCGCGCATGGCGCCGGACGCGCGCCTGGGCGAGCGGCCCGCAAGCCGCCCCGGCATCGCTGGCGAACGCAACGGCAGGCTCTGCCGTTCCCTGGCCTCGCTGACGGGGCCGACGCGCCTCAGTGATTCGCGGCCTCGGCGATGAGCCGGGCCACGGTGTCGGGATGCGAGGTCATCACCACATGCGAAGCGCCCTTGACCACCACGGTCTTCACCGACTTGGCACGCGCCGCCATGAAGGCCTGTGCGGCAGGCGGGATGTTCCTGTCGCCGTCGCCATAGACGAACCACGAGGGAACGGTCTTCCATGCGGCGGCCGATGCCGCCTCGCCGAGTGCCGCCTCCGCGATGGGACGCTGCGTGGCCGCCATCAGTTGGGCCGCCTTCGCCGGGACGTCCGCGGCGAACTGGTCGTGGAACCTGTCCTGCAGGATGTAGAGATCGCGCCCGCCGCCCGCGAGCGCCACCGGCGGCGCCAGGGCCGGGCCCAGCGTGCTGCCCGGGAACTTGCCGGCCAGCGCACCGGCCGATTCACCCGCCTCCGGCGCGAAGGCAGCGACGAAGACCAGGCCCTTGACCTGCGGCCGGTCCCTGGCCGCCTCGGCGATCACCATGCCACCGTAGGAATGGCCGACCAGCACCACCGGGCCCTTCACGGAATCGACCAGGCTGGCGATCTCCGCCGCATCGGATTTCACGCCACGCAGCGGGTTGGCGGCAGCGATCACCGGGAAATGCTGCGCCTGCAGCTTGCGGATGACGCCGTCCCAGCTCGACGACTCCGCGAAGGCGCCGTGCACCAGCACGATGGTCGGCCTGGCGGCGTCCTTCGCAGCTGGCGTCTGCGCGGATGCACCAAGGGTGGCGAATGCGCCGGTCAGCGTCAGCACGCCGACGGCGACGAAGGCGCGAAGGAGACGACGGGAAGTGAATTTCATGGATGGGTCCTGGGTTGAAGTGGCGTGCCTGACCGCCCCTCGCGCCATGCGACGGATCGGTGCACGCCGCATTGAAAGGCGTCACTTCACCGCAGAACCAGGTGCCTGTATTCCACTGTGTACGCGCCGCGATGCGACACGAAGCAATACCCGCGGCGCTGGCCTGCGCTTGCCGGGAACGAATCGAAGTGTGTGGGCCCGTGAAGGCAGATACATGGACATGCGCAAGCTGCGCGAGCCGGCGCCGGCGCCCGAAGAATCTTCAGGGCCCGCGCCGGTGCCGCCCCCGTGCCGACGCACTTCCCCCAACCCCTTCGAGGCCCTTTTCATGAAGCCATCGCCCAGAGAGAACTCCGTCCCGTCCACGTCCACACCGCGTGCACGACGCCCGGCCGCGCAGTCGGTGCTGCTGTACCTGGGCGCCGTCGCCCTGGCAGCGGGCGGCGCCGTCATTTCCATCGCCTCGGGAAGCACCGGGGATGCCACGAAACCCGAGGCCTCGCCCATCTACGGCGTGACCATTCCCAAGGCCTACCGGCAGTGGCAGCTCATCGCGCCCGCCACGGAAGCAGCGCCGCTGGACGAGCTGCGCGCCGTGCTGGGCAACGACAAGGCGGTCGGCGCCTATGGCAAGGGCACGCTGCCCTTTCCCGATGGCACGGTGCTAGTCAAGCTGGCCTGGAAGCAGGTGCCGTCGCCGGAGTTCGAGTCGGCGACCATCCCGGGGCCGGCGACCACCGTCCAGGTCATGGTGAAGGATTCGAAGCGTTACGCCGACACCGGCGGCTGGGGCTTCGGCCGCTTCATCGATGGCAGGCCGGCCGACCTGGCGCAGCACCAGACCTGCTTCGCCTGCCACGCGGCCCGGGTCAAGGACCGCGACTACGTCTTCACCCGCCGCGCACCCTGAATTGAAATTTACTGTGCTGCATGTGCACCGCGATACAGAGCCATACGCGTTCCATGCAAGGCGGCCCTTGCCGATCCAAGAATTCACCACGCCGGCTGATCCGGCCCGACGACCGGGCAGGCGGCGCACCCACCTCCACCACTGAAAGACATCCATGAAGTCATTTGCACGCCTCCTTCTTTCCACCGCCGCGGTCTCCGCCCTTCTTGCCGCCAGCGCCCATGCCGAGCAGTACCAGGGTGTGCTGCGCTTTCAATCGTCGGCCCCGCGCAGCCAGGTGCAGGCCGAAGCGGTGGTTGCCGCGCACAGCCCCGATCCGTACAGCGACGGCGCCAACGCCAATGCGCCCACCCCGCTGCCGCACGAGGCCGATCGCGCACAGGTGCGGGCACAGGCCTACGCGGCCGCCCGCGCAGGCAACCCCTACAGCGACGTCGCCGGCGATGGCGTGGTCCAGCTTGCGCACAGCACGGTGGACCGGCAGGCCGTGCGCGCGCAGGCGATCACCGCCGCAGCGCAGGGCGTGTCCGACGGCGTGGAGTGATGTCGGCACTCGGCCAGCGATGGCCGGGCGCCCGCCCGTCGGGCCAAGTGCCGGACAGGCCATCCCGCGGCCGCGCATGACGCGGCCGCTCGCAGTTCAGGCGGCCAACTGCACCGCCTCGCCCAGCCTGGCGGCCATGTTGACCAGGTCCGGCAGGGTACGGGCTCCCATCTTGCGCATGGCATTGCCGCGGTGCGCCTTCACCGTGACCTCGCAGATGCCCAGCTCGGCGCCCACCTGCTTGTTCAGCAGGCCGCGCACCACCAGCGACATCACCTCCTGCTCGCGGGCCGTCAGCGCGTCGTAGCGCACGCGCAGGTCTTGCATGTCGACCGCCTGCGCAATGGCCGCGCGGCTGCGCGCCAGCGCCTCGTCGACAGCGCGCAGCAGGCTCGATGCGCAGATCGGCTTGGCGAGGAAGTCCATCGCACCCGCCTTCATCGCCTGCACGGCCACCGGTACATCCGCCTTGCCCGTCGTGGCAATGACCGGCATTCCGCTGCGCTCGGCCACGATGCGCCGCTGCAACTCGATGCCTTGGGCATGGGGCAGGTTCACATCCAGCACCAGGCAGCTCGGGCCGGCGTGCGGTGCGCGGCCCAGGAATTCCTGCGCGCTCGGGAAGCACTCGGTGCGGCGTCCGCTGCCATCGACCAGCGTGGCCAGCGCGTCGCGGCTTGCCGCGTCGCCGTCGACCACGAAGACCAGCGTCGAATGGCCGGGCTCGTGCGGCACGCTGGAGGCCGGGGCCGGAAAGAAGGGCGCGGTCCAACGGGACGGGCCAGGGGTCAAGGGGAGCTTGTCATGCATGGGTATCTCCAGGCCGGCGGGGATCGCCGGGCCGCATCGCATTGGAGCGCGGCGGGCACCGAGATGGGCATCGCCGGCGATGGCCGGTGTTAGGCGTTGTTAGCCAGCCGCCGGGGCTTGCGGCCGGGCCCGTCCAGGCTCGCAAGAAGCGCGCTCGCGTCGCGCAGGTCGGCGGTGCCGAAACCCTCGGCGTACCCGGCGAGCACATCCCGCAGCAGCACCCGGCCATCCTGGCGGCGCTCGCTCGCGCTCCACAGGCGCGCCAGGTCCATCGCCGTGCGCAATTCCCAGCCGCGGGCACCCTGGCGACGGCTCCAGTCCAGCGATTGCAGCAGGCAGTCCTCGGCCAGCGCGTGGCGCGGCGCGGGCGAACTGGCCAGGGCGCGCGCCTTGACCCGCAGCAGCTCGGGCAGGTTGTACAGGTCGCCGTTCGCATGCACCAGGGCCAGGGTCTCGTCGAGCAGGGCGATCGCGTCCTCCGTCCTGCCGACCAGGATCTGCCCCTCGGCCAGCGTGAGGTTGAAGGCCGTGGTGAGCAGCTCGTAGCGCGATTCGTGCAGCTCGACCAGGCAGCGCTCGATCGCGGCCACGCCGCGCGCCGGGTCGCCGCTGCGCAGCGCGAGCTCGCCCTTGACGCCGCGCCCCACCGCCAGATAGGGCGTGAGCGAATGCGATTCCGCATAGGCGATGAAGCTGTCGATGTCCCGCTCGGCCCGTGCCAGGTCGCCGACCCAGAGGTAGACCGACACGGCCCAGATCAGCGCGATGCACAGCGTCACCGGGTGGCCGAGCCGGCGCGCCTCGTCGACGGCCTGCTGGGCCACGACGACGGCCTGGTCTGAGTGGCCCTGCAGCCACAAGGTGCGCGACAGCGCGATCCGCGCCCGGTTGCAGTGGTCGAAGCCCGAGTAGATGGTGCTGCCCTGCGTGGGATGCACCGCCGCCGCGATCGCCGCCTCCAGCAGCGGGCGCGCGCTGGCCTGGTCGCCGGTGAGGTGCTTGCACAGGCCCAGCAGCGAGTTGGCCGTTGCACGGGCGGTGGGGTCGGCGATGGTGCCTGCCACCGCCATGCTGCGCTGTGCGTAGCCCAGCGAGACGACGAAATCGCCGATGCGCTCGTGGAAGATCTGCAGCCGCGCCAGCAGCTGCACCTGGCTGGCGGTGTCGCCCAGTTCCTCGGCCACCGCCAGGCTGCGCTCCAGTGCATGGCGCACCTGTTCGCTGTTGCCGCGGGTGAACATCTGCGAGAGGCCCAGCGCCGCCTGCAGGTTCATCTCCGCCGGGCTGCCGCGCGAGGACTCGGGCAGCTCGCCCAGCGCGCGCTCCGACCAGCGGTGGCACTCGGCCAGCAGCGACATGGCCAGGAAGGCCGGCACTGCGGCCGCCGCCAGCGCGGTTCCCAGTTCGGGCGCGCCGCCCGGGTCGAAGCACCACTGCAGCGCCGCGCGCACGTTGCCCAGGTCGGCCCCGTCCGCCGCCCGCCCGGCATCGCGCGAGAAGGCACCGTCGGTGGCCGCGACCTGCTCCAGCCGGCGGCGGAAGTACATGGCGTGCCGCAAGGAAGCCGACGCGGTGGCCTGGGCATCCGCCTTCGACAAGGCATAGGCGCGCGTGCTCTCCAGCAGCCTGTACATCAGGCGCGGCCCGAGGCGGTGCACCGCCAGCAGCGACTTCTCGGCCAGGCTGGCGATGGCGGCGATCACCTGCTCCTGGCTCAGCGCAGGCACCACCACGACCTGGCGCGCAGCTTCCAGCGAGAAGTCGCCGACGAACACCGGCAGCCGGCACAGCACCTCGCGCTCGCCGTCGTCGAGCAGCTGGTAGCTCCAGTCCAGCGTGGCCTGCAGCGTCTGGTGGCGCGGCTGCGCCGTGCGCTGGCCGGGCCAGGACAGCGTGAGGCGCTCGTCGAGCAGCGCAGCCGTCTGGTGCAGCCCATAGGTCGCGACGCGGCGCGCCGCCAGCTCGATCGCCAGCGCCACGCCATCGAGCTTGCGGCAGATGCCGGCGACGACGCGGGCGTCCGTGTCGTCGAGGTCCAGCGCTGCGCCGCCGGCCGCCGCACGGTCCACGAACAGCCGCGCCGCCGGATAGGCCAGCACGTCGCGGGCCGTGATGCCGGGCTGGTCCGGCGGGGTTTCCAAGGGCTCGAGGCGGTGGACATGCTCGCCCTGCGTGCGCAAGGCCTCGCGGCTCGTCGCCAGGACGTGGACGCCCGGCGCGGCCTGCGAGATGCGCTCGGCCAGCAAGGCCGCTTCCTCGACGAGGTGCTCGCAGTTGTCCAGGATCAGCAGCAGGCGCCGCTCGCGCAGGTAGGCCAGCAGGCTGGGCACGGGGTCGGTGGAACGCACCGACAGCCCGAGCGCCGAGGCGATGGCGGTCGGCACCAGGGCGCCATCGCTCAGCGCCGCCAGGTCGATGAAGAACACGGCACCCTCGAAGTGCGCCAGCAGGTCGTGGCCGGTTCGCACGGCGACCGTCGTCTTGCCCACGCCACCCGAGCCCACGATGGTGACGAAGCGGCTTCCGGCCAGCTGGCCGGCGATGGCGCCGAGGTCTTCCACGCGGCCCACCATGTCCGCCAGTTTCGCGGGCAGGCTGGCTGCGAGTTCCGCGGGTGCGGAGTGCGTGGCTCGCGGCGCATCGGCGACGAATCTGGACACCGCGGCGACGAAGCAGTAGCCCCGACCCACGATGTTGGCGATGTAGCGCGCGCCGTCCTTGCCGTCGCCCAGCGCCTGGCGAAGCATCGTGATCTGGAAGCGCAGGCTGCCGTCCGACACGATGACACCGGGCCAGGCCAGCTGCAGCAGCCGCTGCTTGCTGACCACCGTGTTCGCGTGCGCCACCAGCACCAGCAGCACATCCATCGCGCGGCCGCCGATGTCCACCGGGGCGCCGTCACGCGTCAGCAGCCGCTCGCCAGGCACCAGGGTGAAGGGCCCGAAGCCCAGCACGCCGCCGGAGTTCCCGGTGGGGTCGCTGGACAGGACGGACGCTGGCACGGGCTGGGTCATCGAGATGCTTGGGGCAAAGGGCGGGCCGGATGTTATCGGAGCGCGCGCGGGCGTGCCGACCCGGTCGGGTCCGGCCACGCCTGCGCCTTGCTGCAGGAAAAGTAGTGTGTCGGCTCGCCCCGCCGGATACGCAACGGTACGCAAATGCGGCTGGGGCGGCTCGCGCGGGCCGAACATCGGCCCATGAGATTTTCGAACCGCGCCATCTTCACCGCCTTCGCCGTCCTGGCCGCCGCAGCGGCGGTGAGCCTCGCCATCTTGCCGCCCGGCCCGGACACGCCGGTCAGCGCGCAGAAGACCGAGCCGGCCTTCCGCGACATCGACGCCTGGATCAACTCCCCGCCGCTGGACCTCGACGCCCTGCACGGCAAGGTGGTGCTGGTGGACTTCTGGACCTACAGCTGCATCAACTGCCTGAACACCCTTCCCTACCTCAAGGCCTGGCACCAGAAGTACAAGGACCAGGGCCTGGTGGTGGTGGGCGTGCACACGCCCGAGTTCGGCTACGAGAAGTCGAACGCGAACGTGAAGGCGGCGGTGGAAAAGCTGCAGATTCCCTATGCCGTCGCGCAGGACAACCAGTACGCCACCTGGAAGGCCTTCGACAACCACTACTGGCCGGCCCTGTACCTGATCGACCAGCAAGGCCACGTCGTCTACTCGCACTTCGGCGAGGGACGCTATGCGCAGACCGAAGACAGGATCCGGCAGCTGCTCGCGCCATCTCGCGCGGCGGACTCCTGAAGAAAGGCGGCCGCCATGAAAAGACTCTGGTTCGCCCTCCTGTTCCTGGCCGGCGGCGTGGCGCAGGAGCTTCGCAATCCCGTGAACTGCCAGACCATCGCCACGCGCCAGGTCGTCGGCGCGCTGCGGCGCCGCCTTCCTGGCGAGTAGGGCGCCGCTCAGTCGCGCGCTTCGACCGTGGAGGCGAACACGTAGCCTTCGCTGCGAACGGTCTTGATGTAGCGCGGCTCGCGCGCGTCGTCGCGCAGGCGCTGGCGCAGCCGGCTGACCAGCAGGTCGACCGAGCGCTCGAAAAGTTCCGCCTCGCGGCCCTGCGTCAGGTTGAGCAACTGGTCGCGGCTGAGAACCACGTTGGGATGGTCGAGGAAGATGCGCAGTAGCCGGTACTCGGCGCCGCTGAGCGCCACCATGGTGCCGCTGTCGTCGATCAGGTGGCGCTCGGAGGTGTCGACCTTCCAGGGGCCGAAGGCCAGCATGCGGGCCGACTCGGTGGACTGCATGTTCGGCGGCAGCATGCGGGTGCGGCGCATCACGGCACGGATGCGCGCGAGCAGTTCGCGCGCCGAGAAGGGCTTGGCCAGGTAGTCGTCCGCGCCCATCTCCAGGCCCAGGATGCGGTCGGCCTCCTCGCTGCGCGCGGTGAGCATCAGGATCGGCGTGGCCTTGTACTTGCCGGTGCGCAGGTCGCGGCACAGCGTGAGCCCGTCCTCGCCCGGCAGCATCAGGTCCAGGATGATCAGGTCGAAGGGCCCGGACGCCTCCAGCGCCGCGCGCATGTGCCGCCCGGTGGGCACCGCGACCACGCGCAGGCCGTTCTTCACCAGGTAGGTCGTGAGCAGCTCTCGGATCTCGCGGTCGTCGTCGACGATCAGCACGTGGTCGGAAGGACGGGAATTCATGGGTCGCCAATGTAGCCAGCTGCGGCGCCGGTGTCAGCGCCTTTGTATGCCCAAGTATCTACGGCTTGAAATCTATTGTCGTGAAGCGCGGCCCGGATACATAGGCATACGAAACGAAGGCCGCCGCGCCTCGCAGCGCGAAGAATCCCTTCGTCCGCCGATCACCGGTGGGCACTTCCATTCTTCACCCCAGCAAGGTTCACGACATGACCCAGGTTCAGAAAGTCCTCTACACGGCCCATCAACACACCGCAGGCGGCCGCGACGGCGGCGCCTCGCGCAGCTCCGACGGCCGCCTGGACATCCACTTCACGCCGCCGGGCATGCCCGGCACCGGAACCAACCCCGAGCAGTTGCTGGCGGCCGGCTGGTCGGCCTGCTTCATCGGCGCCATGGCGCGCACAGCCGGCAAGATGAAGCTTGCCCTGCCCGCGGACACTGCCGTCGATGCCGAGATCGACCTGTGCATGACGGGCGATGCCTTCTCCCTGCAGGCGCGCCTGAACGTGAGCCTGCCCGGGCTGGAGCCCAGCGTGGCGCGCGCGGTGGCCGACGGCGCGCACCAGATCTGCCCCTACTCGAAGGCACTGCGCGGCAACATCGACATCGCCATCAACGTCGCCTGAGCGATGGCGCGGCGCACAATGCCCCGCGCCACCGCCTATAACCGCTCCATGTCCCACTCACCCGGCAGTTCCATCGCAAGCATGTCCTCGCCGCCCGACGACGCACAAAGGCCCTCGGCGGACGGCGCGCACCCGGCCCGCGCGCGCGGCCGGCGGCGCCTGTGGCCACGCTCGCTGTTCGCCCGCGTCACGGTGATCTTCGTCCTGGGACTCGCGATTGCGCAGGCGCTGACCTTCGCGGCGATCCTCTACGAGCGCGAGTCGGCCATGCGCGAGCTGATGATGAGCGGCATCGAACAGGACATCGCCAGTTCGATCGCGATCCTCGACCGCCTGCCCGCCGCCGAGCGCGCCGGCTGGCTGCAGCGGCTGGAGCGGCGCAACTACCGCTTCGTGCTGGGCGGCAGCGTGAGCGGGCCGGCGCCGTCTGCGGCTTCCGCCCGGCAGTTCGCCACTGCCATCGGCCAGGCGCTGCGCCCCTTCGAGGTCGAGCACGTCGCCCAGGGCGGCAGCGGGCGCGATGCGCTGCGCATGCAGGTGCGGCTGTCCGACGGCGCATCGGTCGTCGTGGATGCGCGCCGCGTGGGCATGCCGCTGGCCGACTGGGTGCTGTGGCTGCTGCTGGCGCAACTGGCGGTGCTGGCACTGTGCGGCTGGCTGGCGGCGCGGCTGGTGACGCGGCCGCTGGCTCGGCTGGCCGCTGCCGCCGACGAACTGGGCCCCGACCTGAAGGCGCGCCATGTCGACGAAGAGGGTCCCAGCGAAGTGGCGCAGGCGGCGCGCGCCTTCAACGCCATGCAGGGCCGCATCAGCGACTACCTGGCCGAGCGCGTGCAGATCCTCGCGGCCATCTCGCATGACCTGCAGACACCCATCACCCGCATGCGGCTGCGCACCGAGTTCATGGACAACGAGCAGGACCAGCTCAAGTTCAGGCAGGACCTGGACGCCATGAACGTCCTGGTGCGCGAAGGCGTGACCTATGCCCGCACGCTGCAGGGCACGCGCGAGCCGCCCTGCCGCATCGATGCCGACGCCCTGTTCGAGAGCATGGTTGCCGACTACGGCGACGCCGGCCAGGAAGTGGTGCTGCAGGGGCAGATCGGCGAGCCCATCGTGACGCGGCCCCACGCGCTGCGCCGGATCCTGTCGAACCTGATCGACAACGCGCTGAAGTTCGGCAGCGAGGTGCGGCTGCAGGTGCAATACGCCGATCACCGCCTGACGCTCGCCGTCAGCGACAACGGCCCCGGCATTCCGCCCGAGCACCTGGAATCGGTGATGAAGCCCTTCTACCGCGTCGAGGGCTCGCGCAACCGCAGCACGGGCGGCACGGGGCTGGGCCTGGCCATTGCGCAGCAGCTGGCCAACGCGATGGGGGCGCAACTCAGCCTGCGCAATCGCAGCGAGGGCGGGCTGGAGGTGCGGCTGAGCATGGACACGCGCGCCGACGCGGCGCAGGGCTGAACGCGGCGGCGCCACCCGCGCCGGATCCGAGCTGCCGCGAGTTTGTATGACCGTGTATCTAGCGCCGTACAGGTACACGGCCATACCAAACGGCTTGATCTCGACACACGCCAAATACATGGCGCGCATCCAATCGATACATCGATCAACTCCGACGAGAAGACAAGATGTTCATCCTGGTCGTGGCCTACCTGGGCGGGATCCTTACCATCCTCAGCCCCTGCGTCCTGCCCGTGCTCCCCTTCGTGTTTGCCCGCGCCGACCGGCCCTTCCGCACGCACGGGCTGCCGCTGCTGCTGGGCCTGGCCCTGGCCTTCGCGGCCACGGCCACGCTCGCCGCCGTGGGCGGCAGCTGGGTGGTCTCGCTCAACCACTACGGCCGCGGCGCAGCGATCGGCCTGATGGCGCTGTTCGGCGCCGCGCTGCTGTTTCCCGCATGGGCCGACCGGCTGAGCCAACCCTTGGTTCGACTGGGCAACCGGCTGTCGGAGACGGCGTCGGTGCCAGCCTCTTCGCGCTACGCCTTCCTCGCTCCGCTGCTGCTGGGCGTCGGCACCGGCATGCTGTGGACGCCTTGCGCGGGCCCCATCCTGGGACTGATCCTGACCACCGCGGCGCTGCGGGGGGCCAACCTCGGCACCTCGGTGCTGCTGCTCGCCTACGCGGCAGGTGCGGCCACCTCGCTGGCGGGCGCACTGCTGTTCGGCGGCCGCCTGTTCTCGATGCTCCGAGGTACGCTGCGCACCGGCGAGAACATCCGGCGCGTGGCCGGCCTCGCGGTCCTGGCCGGTGCGGGGGCCATTGCACTGGGCCTGGACACCGGAGTGCTCAGCCAGATCCCGTTCGGAAGCACCACCCGGCTGGAACAGTCGCTGGTGGAAAAGATCGAATCGCGCCCCGCGCGGCTGACCGAGCCGAGCTCATCCACCCGCCCCTCGCGACCCGGCTTGATGCTCACGGCGGCGGGCGCGTCCGACGCCATGCAGGCGCAGCGCCTGCCCGTTCAAGGAAACTTCCCGTCGCTGGCGGGCGCCACCGAGTGGATCAACTCGGCGCCACTCAGCGCCGAAAGCCTGCGCGGCAAGGTGGTGCTGGTGGACTTCTGGACCTACTCCTGCATCAACTGCCTGCGCACCCTGCCCTACCTGAAAGCCTGGTCGCAGAAGTACAAGGACGCCGGCCTGGTGGTGGTGGGCGTGCACACGCCGGAGTTCGCCTTCGAGAAGAAGCCGTCGAACGTGCAGGCGGCGGTGAAGGATCTGGGCATCGGGTTCCCGGTGGCGCTGGACAGCAACTTCTCGATCTGGCGCGCCTTCGGCAACCGGGCCTGGCCCGCCTTCTACTTCATCGATGCGCAGGGCCGCATCCGGCACCAGCAACTGGGCGAGGGCCGCTACGACAAGGCAGAGAGCGTGATCCAGCAGCTGCTGGCCGAAGCGGGCCAAGGCCATCTGCCGGCGGGCCTGGTCGTCGACCCGGTGGGCCAGGGCACCCAGGCCGCGGCGGGCCCGACGCGCGCGCAGTCGGGCGAGACCTACATCGGCTACGCGCAGGCGGACAACTTCGCGTCGCCGGGCGGCCTGGTGCGCGACCGCGCCCATCGCTACGAAACTGCAGCGCAACTGCGCCCGGACGAGTGGTCGCTGGCCGGCGACTGGACGGTGGACGGCGAACGGGCCGTGCTCGATCGTGCGAACGGCCGCATCAGCTACCGCTTCCAGGCGCGCGACCTGCACCTGGTGCTGGGCCCTGCCAAGGACGGCAGCCCGGTGCGCTTCCGGGTGCGCGTGGACGGCAAGGCGCCGCAGGCGGACCACGGCTTCGACGTGGATGCCGAGGGCAACGGCACCATCGACCGCCAGCGGCTGTACCAGCTGGTGCGCCAGGCCAGGGACGGCAACAAGCCCCGGCTGTTCGAGATCGAGTTCCTCGATCCGGGCGTGCAGGACTATGCATTCACCTTCGGCTAGGCGATGGCGAGCACACGGTCTCGCCTGAGCCGGGCGGCTCCATGATCCCGCTGGGCTGGATCCTGCCCGGCGCAAGCCCTGCTCGGCGGCAGGCCCGCGCCGCTCAGGGCTCGACGACGTTGAACATCACGTCGAGCTCTTCCAGCATGCCCAGCAGCCGCTGCACGCCTGCGGCATCGCCCTCGACGCCGATGGTGCCCTGCGCCACCAGCCGCTCGAAGGCGGCAGGCAGGCCGGCGCGGTCCATCTGAAGCTCGGTCAGCGCGGCGCGGTTCATCGACACGCGTGCGCCGGCCTCGCCACGGCAGGCACCGGGCAGGTAGGTCATGGTGGCGTTCTCGATGTGCATGGCCCAGCGCTCGTCCGTTTCCGGGTTGAACCACTCCACATCCATCTGCAGATCGCGCGCCTGCTCCGCGTCCAGGCGCACGGCGAACGAGTCGAGCAGCAGCTCCAGCGGCAGCACCGAGACCAGGTCACGGCTCACGTGGCTGCGGCGGATCTGGGGCACGCCCTTGCGCAGCTCCTGCGCGCCCAGCAAGTAGGCGTTGCGCCAGGTCGAGGACTCGGCGGCGAAGCCCAGCTGCTCCAGCGCGTCGGCGCACAGCGCGCGCGCCGCCGCGTTGGCCGGGTCGGCGAAGACAAGGTGGTTGCTGACCTCGGCCACCCAGCGGTACTCGCCGCGCTCGAAGTCCTTGCGGGCACGCTCGAGCAGTGCGTCGGCGCCGCCCATGTATTCCACGTAGCGGGGGCCGGACTTCTCCGGCGGCAGCAGGTGCAGGTGCGCCGGGTTGCCGTCGTACCAGCCCAGGTAGCGCTGCACGATGGCCTTCACGTTGTGCGAGATGGTGCCGTAGAAGCCCTTGTTGGCCCAGGTGTCGGCCAGTGAAGGCGGCAGCTGCATGACCTCGGCCACCTCGACGCCGGTCATGCCGCGGTTCATCAGCCGCAGGGTCTGGTCGTGCAGGTGCTTGTACAGGTCGCGCTGCTGGCGCAGGAACAGGCGGATGTTCTCGTTGCCCCAGGTGGGCCAGTTGTGCTGGGCGAACACCACGTCGGCGGTGGGTGCGTAGCGGTCCAGCGCCTCGTCCAGGTAGCGCGACCACAGGCGCGCATCGCGCACCTGCGCGCCGCGCAGGGGGCACAGGTTGTGCAGGGTCTGCACGCCGATCTCGGCCGTGTTGAGCGCGCGCAGGCCGGGGAAGTGCATGAACATCTCCGAGGGCGCCTCGCTCTCCAGCGCCAGGTGGAAGATGATCTCCACGCCGTCGATGACGTGGGTCTCGACTTCCTTCTCGATGCTCATCGTCGGCGGGATCAGGGTCATGGTCCCCAGGGGCGCGCCCTTGCCGATGCCGCAGTCCACCTGGCCGCAGGCATTGCGCGGCAGCATGGCGCCGGACTGGAACATGCCCCGGCGCAGCATGGCGTTGCCGCCCAGCACGTTCTCCGACACCGTATGCCACATGAAGCCGTGCGGCGCGATGATGGGCACGCGCCGGGCGATGGCGTCCTGCTCGTCGAGCACGCCGCGGGCGCCGCCGAAGTGGTCGGCGTGGCTGTGGGTGTAGATGAGCGCCGTTACCGGCCGGTTGCCGCGGTGCGCGCGATACAGCTTGATGGCGGCCTCGGCCGTCTCCGCCACGGTGAGCGGGTCGATCACGATCACGCCGGTGTCGCCCTCGATGAAGCTCACGTTGGCGATGTCGAAGCCGCGCACCTGGTAGATGCGCTCGCTCACCTTGAACAGGCCGTGCGCATTGTTCAGGCGGCCCTGGCGCCAGAGGTTGGGGTGCACCGTCGGCGCGGGCTCGTCCGTCTCGAGGAAGGCATAGTCCTTCATCGACCACACCACGTGGCCCTTGGCGCCGCGGATCTCGGCGTCGGGGATGGAGCCGATGAATCCGCGCCAGGCGTTGGCGAAGTCGGTGTCGCCGGCCGTGTCGTTCGCGGCCGGAATCTTGTCGATGGCGTTCATGGGAGCAAAAACCAGGCGTGAAGTGATGGCAGGCCGCTCATTCGAGGCGGATGCCGGAGGACTTGATCATTTTTTCGACCACGGGGGACATGGTCTCGACCTCGCGGCGGAAGTCGGCCGAGCTGCTGCCCACGGGGTCGGCGCCGTAGACCTGGATGCGTGCCTTCAGCGCCGCGGTCTGCAGCGCAGCACGCGCTTCCTTCTCGATGCGCGCCAGCACCGGCGCGGGCACGTTGGCAGGCGCCAGCAGGCCGATCCAGCCGAAGGCCTTGAACTCGCGCTCGGTGAAACCGGACTCGGCCAGGGTCGGTACGTCGGGCAGGTTCTGCGGCCGCCGGTCGGCGATGGAGCCCAGCGCCGTCAGCTTGCCGCTCTCGACGAAGGGCGCGAGAGAGCCCAGCGAGGCGATGCCCCAGGCGATCTGGCCGCCCAGCATGTCCTGGATCATCTGCGCCTCGCCCTTGTAGGCGACATGCACCATGTCCAGGTCGCGGGACTGCGACAGGTAGGCGCTGTACAGATGCCCGGCGCTGCCCAGGCCGTAGGAGCCGTAGCTGACCCTGCCCTTGTTCTTCTGCGCCCAGGCGACGAATTCCTTCATCGACTTCGCCGGCACCATCTTCGGGTTGACGGCCAGCACCAGCTGGCCGGTGCAGATCTGCGAGACATAACTCAGGTCGCGCTTCGGGTCGTAGGGCACCTTGGGCAGCAGGTAGGGCACGTTGAGGATGGGCGCGGAATGCGTCACCAGCAGGGTGTAGCCGTCGGGGTTGGCGCGCGCCACGGCCTGCGTGCCGAGCACGCCGGAAGCGCCGGCCCGGTTGTCGACCACGATCGCCTGGCCCAGGCGCTTTCCCATCTCGTCGGCCAGCGCGCGGGCGATGCCGTCCACCGCGCCGCCGGGCGGAGCGGGCACGACGAAGGTGATGGGACGTGTCGGGTAGTCCTGCGCCGGTGCGAGGCCGGCCCAGGCCAGCGTGGCCACGGCCACGAGGGTCTTGATGAGTTTCATATGGAATCCTTGGAGAGCGTTCAGCGGGCGCGGGCCACGTGCTGCGGCGGCTGCGCATGGAAAAGCTCGGGCAGCAGGTGCGCGCGGCGGGCACGCGTGCTGGACTGGTTCACGTAGCCCTTGTCGGAGACTTCGTTGGCGTCGATGGAAGGCGGCTCGGGCATCAGCATCAGCCGCTGCACGCTGAGGCTGGCCGTGCCCTTGCTGCGGCGCAGGCGCTCGGCCAGCGCGCCCACCACCACGGGGTGCCGGGCGAGCGCGGCCGCATCCAGGCCGGCCAGTTCGGGCGCCAGGCGCTGGCACTCGGCCACGTTGGGCCAGGCCAGCGCGGCGATGTAGTCGTGGTCGTGCCCGCAGATCACCGCGTCGGTGATGAGCGGCGCGCACAGGTCCACCAGCCCCAGGCGCACGGCGCCGGTGCGAACCCAGGTGCCGTTGATGAGCTTGAAGTCCTCCACCACGCGGCCGGCGAAGCGCAGGCCCTTGGCGGGGTCCGCCGAGTCGGCCAGCACCACCGCATCGCCCAGCAGGAAATAGCCTTCCTCGTCGAAGGCAGCGGCCGTGAGGTCGGGGCGCTGCATGTAGCCCGCGAAGGGGAAACCGGAATGAACGCGGATCTCGTAGCGGCCGTCGCCGCCGTCGAGCGGAACCAGCTTGACCTTGGCGCCAGGGCGCGGCACGCCCACGTTGCCCAGGTCGTCGCCCTCGCCGTCGTAGAAGCAGCCGGCACCGGCCGTCTCGGTCGCGGCCAGGCCCGAGTGGAAGGGGATGCGGCGGCCGACGCCCGTGCTGGCGATGCGCTGCACCCGCTGCCACACCTCGCGCGGCAGGCTGGCGCCGCCGTAGCCGAAGCTGTGGATGCGGGCGCACAGGCTGCGCGCCAGCTCGGGGTCGCGCTCCAGCTCGCCGGCCAGCATGGCCCAGGCCGAGGGCACGCTGCTGAACATGCTGGGCGAGACCTCACGCAGGTTGCGCACCGTCTTGTCGAACTGGCCCGGCAGCGGGCGGCCGTCGTCGATGTGGTGCGTGGCACCGTTGAGCATCGAGCGGTTGAAGTTGACCATCAGGCCGAAGGCGTGGTGCCAGGGCAGCCAGTCCAGGTACACCGGCTGCTGTTCGGTGAGCTCGCCGAACACGTTGTCCAGGTAGCGCGTCATGAAGGCCAGCGCGCCGAAGCTGGTCGCCACGCCCTTGGGCACGCCGGTGGAGCCGGAGGTGAACAGCACGCGGGCGATGTGCTCGGGCCGGATGGCCGCATGCGCGGCGGCCACGGCAGCGCGGCGCTCGGGGGTCAACCCGGTGGCCAGCAGGCTCGCCCAGCTGCGCTGCCCCTCGGTCGCGCCCTGCACCGCGATCACCTGCGCGCCGTGGCCCGACAGCGCGACGAGCGCCGGCCCGAAGGCCTGGCCCGACTGCACGAAGACGGCCGCCGGCGGCACCAGCTCGGCCACGCCCTTCAGGCGGGCGAAGTCGCGGCTCATGAGCGAATAGGCCGGCGACACCGGCGCGGTGGGAATGCCCACGTACTCGGCCGCCATGAAGAGCACCGCCTGCTCGATGGAATTGCCCGACAGCAGCATCAGCGGGCGGTCCTGGCCCAGCTTCATCTCCAGCAGTGCGGCGGCCACGGCCTGCGCCTGTTCCCAGAACTCGCGCCAGGTGATGCGGCGCCAGCCGCCGGCGGTGTCGCGCTCGCACAGGGCGTAGATGCTGCCGCGGCGCTGCGCCCACTGGGGCAGGAAGTCCGCGAAGCTGCCGTTCGTGCCGGCGGGCAGCGGCTGCGTGGGGGTGAGGATCAAGCTGCCGTCGTCGCGCCGTTCGACGCGGATCGCAGGCTCAGCCTTGGCGTGGTTCATTTGTCTCTGTCTCCGGGTTCTGCTCACGCGCCCCGGTTTGCGGGCGAATGGCATCTTGTACGTCACGTTAAGGGGCGGGCGCCACGCCATCACCACCCAGGCCGGGTGGCAGGGTCTACCCCGCCTCAGGCCCAGAA
Organism: Variovorax sp. OV329; assembly: GCF_900114785.1. GTDB lineage: Bacteria > Pseudomonadota > Gammaproteobacteria > Burkholderiales > Burkholderiaceae_C > Variovorax. Next base: position 92,700 of record NZ_FOUG01000013.1, on the reverse strand, counting down.
GGCCGTGTCCCCCGCCAGCAGGCGCTTGGCGATGGTGCGGCGCTGGATCTCGGAGGTCCCGTCCGGGATGCGCAGGGTGCGCACGTAGCGGTAGCCCTCTTCCAGCCGCAGCTCGTTGGTCAGGCCCATGCCGCCATGCACCTGGATGCAGCGATCGAACACGCGGCCCGCGGCCTCGGTCGAGGCGGCCTTGACGATGGACACCTCCTTGGTCGCCGCCCGCCCCTGATCCACCAGCCACGCGCAGTGCTGGATCATGGACTTGGCGGCGTAGATGTCCATGGCGCACTCGGCCAGCATGATCTGAACCGCCTGATGCTCGGCAATGGGCTGGCCGAAGGTCTTGCGCACCTTGGAATATTCCAGAGCCTGGTCCAGTGCCCAGCGGGCCAGGCCCAGGCAGGAAGCGGCCATGCTCAGGCGGCCGGCGTTCACGCCATCCAGCGCGACCGATAGGCCCTTGTCCACCGGCCCGATGCGGTGCGAGTCGGGCACGCGTACGTTCTCCATGGTCACGATGCCGAGGTCCGCGCCCAGGTGGCCCATGATCGGAATGACGCTGGGCACCGAGAAGCCCGGCGTGTCCGTGGGCAGGAAGAAGCCGGTGATGCCGCCCTTGCTCGCCCGTGCCTTCTCCTCGTCGGTCACGGCGAAGACCATGGCGTAGTCGGCATAGGGCGCGTTGGTGATCCACTGCTTGGTGCCGGTGATGACCCAGTCGTCGCCGTCGCGCACGGCGCGGGTGCGCATGCCAAAGACATCCGAGCCCGCATCGGGCTCGCTCAAGCCAAAGCACAGCGTCTTATCGCCGCTGGCAATGGCCTCGTGGTGCTGTTCGAGCACCGCGCGGTCGAGGTGCCGCAGCACCGGCGTCAGGCCGTTGGTGAAGGGCGAAGGCAGCACCACCGTCTGGATCAGGTGGCGCGACGGGCCCACATGCGCGTTCAGCCGCTCCTGGATGTACGCGGCGGCTTGCGCGCCCAGGCCCCCGCCGCCGATCGCTTCGGGACCGAGCGCGGTGTAGAAGCCCAACTCCGCCGAGCGCTTGCGCACCTGCTTGCGCAGCGCCAGCACCTGGGGCACGTAGCAGCCGCGCTCGTCGTAGACCTTGCGCTCGCTGTGAAGCAGCCCGCGGTGCTCGTGTTCCAGCGGTGCCACCTCGCGGTCGATGAAGCGGATCAGCGAATCGCCGATCTCCACCCAGTCGCTGGGAATCGTGAAGTCCATGCCGTTCTCCTCGCCTTCGATCAGATCGGGTCCCAGGCGAAGACCTGGCCCGACACTTCCACCGGGAAGAAGGAAGGCGCCAGCGCCGGCGCCATGTGCTCGGCCAGCGTCTGCGGCGTCCAACCCTCGGAGCGCTGCACCGAGCGCACCGGGCGCGGCTGGCTCATCAGGAAGATCTCGTTGCGGCGCACGGTGAAGATCTGGCCGTTGACCTGGCTCGCCGCATCGCTGCCCAGGAACACCGCCAGCGGCGCGATATCGGTGGGCTTCATGCTCATGGCGCGGGCCACGCGCTCGGCCTGCTCGGGCGTGTCGGTGGGCACGGCGCCGGCCATGCGGCTCCATGCGAAGGGCGAGATGCAGTTGGAGCGCACGCCGTAGCGCGAGGCATCCAGCGCGATCGACTTCGACAGGCCGGCGATGCCCATCTTGGCCGCCGCGTAGTTGGCCTGGCCGATGTTGCCAATCAGGCCCGAGGTGGAGGTCATGTGCACGAAGGCGCCGGACTTCTGCTCGCGGAAGTGCGTGATGGCGGCGCGGCTCATGTTGAAGCTGCCCTTGAGGTGCACCGCGATGACGGCGTCCCACTCGTCGGGCGACATCTGGTGGAAGATGCGGTCGCGCAGGATGCCGGCGTTGTTCACCACGCAGTCGATGCGGCCGAAGCGCTCGACGGCCTGCGTCACGATGCGGTTGGCCGCGTTCCAGTCGGCCACGCTGTCTCGGTTGACCACCGCTTGGCCGCCCTCGGCCACGATGAGGTCTACGACTTCCTGGCCCGGGTCCTCGGCGCTGTTCTCGCCGGTGACGGACACGCCCACGTCGTTGACCACCACGCGCGCGCCGTGGCGCGCCATCAGCAGCGCGATCTCACGGCCGATGCCGCGGCCCGCGCCCGTCACGACCACGACCTTGTCCTGCATGGTCTTGCTGTTCTCGTTGCTCATTTCGTTCATCTCCTGTGTCGGGTCGTCGGCAGGTTCAGCGGAAGGCGCTGGTGCCGGTGAGTTCGCGGGCCTGGATCAGGGCCAGGATGCCGTTGGTGCCGTCGGGCACCTGGATCATCCGGGCGTCGCGCCACATGCGCTCCACGCCCATCTCGGCGCTGATGCCCATGCCGCCCAGCACCTGCATCGCCGTGTGCAGCGCGCGCTCGCAGGCCTGGGTGGCGAAGCGCTTGGCCATGGCCGAGCTGCCGTTGGCCCGCAGGCCGCGGTCCACGCAGTCCAGCGCGTGGTAGCACATGAGGCGCGAGGCGACGACGGCCGTCTCGATGTCCGCCAGGTCCTGCTGCACCAGCTGGTGCGCGGCCAGGGCCTTGCCGAACTGCTGGCGCGAGCGCGCATGCTCCAGCGCCAGGTCCAGGCCCTTCTGCGCCAGGTGCACGCACATCAGGCCCAGCAGCGGCCGGTTGCCGTTCCAGCCCACGGTGAGCGTCTTGGCCGCGTCGCCGGGCTCGCCGATGACGTGGCTGGCGGGAATGCGCGTGTCCTCGAACACCAGTTCGCTCAAGTGGCCCTGCTGCAGGCCCGTGACCGCGATCTCGCGCACCTCGAAGTCGCACTGGCTTCTGTCCACCAGGATGCGGCGCACGATGGGGCGGCCCTGTTCGTCCTTGCCCACCGTGCACGAGACGTTGATGACGTCGGCCACCGAGGCGTTGGTGATCCACATCTTGCGGCCCGTGAGATACGCCCACTCGCCCTCGATGCGCAGCTTGGCGGTGACCGCGCCGGAGTCGGAGCCGGCGCCAGCCTCGCTGTTGGCGGTGCAGGCGATCTTGCGGCCGGCGATCAGGTCGGGCAGGTAGCGTGCCAGCAGTTCGGGGCTGCCGCCGGATCGGATGCGGGCGATGCTGCCCTCGTGCGAGGCCAGCGACAGGGCCACCACCGGCGGCAACTGCTCCAGCATCAGGCCGTAGTCCAGCAGCGAGAAGCCGCCGCCGCCCGCCTCCACCGGCAGGCGCGGCGCGGTGATGCCCAGCTCGGCCAGCAGGGCGTAGATCTCCAGCATGGCCGCCTTTGGGAGCGGCTTGTCAGCGGGATGGCGGGCCAGGATGGGCTCGATGCGCCCGCGCGACGTGCGGCGTGCGGCATCGACCATCATCTGCTGGTCTTCGCTCAGCGTGAAGTTCATGGGTCGTGTCTCTTGGGTTCAGGCGCCGCGGTAGTTCGGCGCGCGCTTCTCGGCAAAGGCCTTGCGGCCCTCGATGCGGTCCTCGCTGTCGCGCAGCAGGCCCCAGGCCAGGTTGGCCTGGGCCACGAAGTCGCGCGGCGCCAGGTGGGCGCTCGTGACCGCCAGCTTCTTGATCGCCTGCACCGCGAGCGGGCCGTTGGCGGCGATGCGCTGGGCCATCGCCATGGCCGTGTCCATCAGCGCCGCGGCAGGCACCACGTCGCTCACCAGGCCGATGCGGGCGGCTTCCTGCGCGTCGACGCGCTCGCCGGTCATCGCCATCTTCATCGCGTGGGCCGCGGGCACGGCACGCAACAGGTACTGCACGCCGCCCACTGCGGGAATGCTGGCCACCTTGGATTCGGGCAGCGCAAAGCTGGCCTTCTCGGAGGCCACGCGCAGGTCGCACTGCAGCGCCAGTTCCAGGCCGCCGCCCAGGCAGTAGCCGTTCACCGCGGCGATCATGGGCTTCCACACTTCCAGGTCGCTCAGGTCCAGGAGGCGCGTGTAGCCGCCCAGCGCCATCTCGGCCGCGCGGCTCTTGAGCGCGCCACTGGCAAAGGAGGTGGAAGGCGGCAGCGTGGCCTTGAGGTTGGCGCCCGTGCAGAAGGCTTTTTCGCCCGCGCCGGTGATGACGATGGCGCGCACGGCGTCGTCGTCCTGGTAGGCGGCGAGCTTCTCGCGCAGCGCGGTCAGCTCGCCGATGGTGAGCGCGTTCATCGACTCGGGTGCGTCGAGCGTGAGCACGGCCACATGGCCGTCGATGCGGTACTGGATCGTCATCCCGCTTCCCTCACACCGACGGGCTGGAGAGCGAGCGCCCGCCGCAGACGTAGATCGTCTGGCCGGTGACATACGAAGCCTCGGCGCTCGCGAACATCTTCACCACCTGCGCGATGTCTTGCGGCTTGCCGATGCGGCCCACGGGCACGGTGGCCTTCAGCCTGTCCTTCTGCTCGTCGGTGTAGCTGGCGAGCAGCGGCGTCTCCACGATGCCGGGGGCGATGGCGTTGGCCGTGATGCCGTGCTTGGCCAGCTCGATGGCCAGCGAGCGGGTGAAGCTCACGACGCCGCCCTTGGCGGCCGAGTAGTTGGATTGCCCGAAGCCACCCAGCCAGGCACGCGAGGAGATGTTGACGATGCGCCCGTGGCCCTGGTCGATCATGCCGGGGATGACTTCGCGCGCGCACAGGAACTGCGACTTGAGGTTGACGTTGATGACGAAGTCCCAGTCTTCCTCGCTGAGCTTGGTGATGCGCTTGTCGCGGGTGATGCCGGCGTTGTTCACCAGCACGTCCGGCGTCTTCCAGGCGTGGGCGATGCGGGCAACGGCATCGCGGATCTGCGCGGCGTCGGTCACGTCGACCTTGTATGCCTGCAGCGACCCGCCTGCATCGGGGCCGGCGTGGTCGATGGCCGCGTTCATCGCGTCCTGGTTGAGGTCGAACATGGCCACGGCGTAGCCGGCCGCGAGCAGCCCTTGGGTGATGCCCAGGCCGATGCCCTGGCCGCCGCCGGTGACGATGGCGACGCGCTTGTCGAAAGTCTTGTGAGTCATGGAAAAGGAGAAATCAGGTTGCGAGGATGTGGACCGCAGAGGCTGCGTGGTCCACGCCGGCGATGCCGCCGCCGGTGCACTGGGTCAGCGCCACGCGCGCGCCCTTGACCTGCCGGTCGCCGGCGCGGCCTTCGAGCTGCCACACGGCCTCGACCATCTGCGCGACGCCGGTGGCGCCGAGCGGGTGGCCCTTGGCCAGCAGGCCGCCGCTGGGATTGACCGGCACACGCCCGCCCAGGGTGGTGGCGCCGCTCTTGAGCAGTTCGTGCGCCTCGCCGCGCTGGCACAGGCCCAGGGCGTCGTAGTAGATGAGCTCGGCGATCGTGAAGGCGTCGTGCAGCTCGATGACGTTGACGTCACCCGGCTGCACGCCGGCCTGCGCATAGGCCTTGCGTGCGGCACGGGCCGTGATCTCGGCGGCCAGGATGTCGTCGCAGCCCGTCTCCAGCTTGCCCGACTGCACGGCCGAACCCAGCACGCGCACCGGCGAGGCGCCGCGATGCAAAGGCTTCTTCGTGGTCAACACCAGCGCGGCCGCACCGTCCACCGCCGAGGGGCAGCACTGCAGCAGGGTGAGCGGGTCGAACACCATGCGCGAGCTCATCACCTCGTCGATGGTGACGGGCTTGCGACTCTGCGCCAGCGGGTTGAGCGCGCCGTGGCAGCGGTTCTTCACCGCCACCTCGCCCAGCGTCTGCGCGTCGATGCCGAACTCGTGCAGGTAGCGCTGCGCGCGCATGGCGTACACCGCGGGCAGCGCGAGGCCGGCGCGGGTGAACAGCTCGGTCATGTAGTCGTTGCGCTGCATGGGCAGCGCGCCGCCGCCCAGCGCGGTGAGCTTCTCGGCGCCCAGCACCACCACCGTGTCGTACACGCCCGCAGCCAGTGCATGGCAGGCCAGGTGCACGCCGGTGGCGCCGCTGGCGCAGGCGTTCTCCACGTTGTAGATGGGCAGGCCCGGCAGGCCCAGGTCGCGCAGCAGCACCTGGCCCAGCACCATGCCGCCGAAGACGTTGGCGGTGTAGAAGGCCTGCGCGTCGGCCAGCTCGATGCCGGCGTCGGCCGCCGCGTCGATCACGGCCTGCTGCGCCAGCTCGGGCATGCCGGCCTCGTGGCGGCCGAAGCGCGTCATGGCGACGCCGCCGATGTAGATGGGGGTCTTCATGCTCATGCTTCGTCGCTCCGCAGTTCGAAGGCGTAGACAAGGCCATCGTCGGCCTGGGTCACGCAGGGACTGAGCCGGTCGCCGATGCGCGGCGCGCGGCCTTCCGGATAGACCAGGCGGCCGAAGACGCGCAGGCCCTCGGGAAAGTCGGCCAGGCCCAGCGCCATGGGAGGCTTGCCGGCCTTGGGGCTGGCGTGCACGACGGTGAAGCTGTAGAGCGTGGGCGTCGAGTCGATCTCCACGATCTCGCCGCCGGCCAGCAGCGGCGAGGTGGGCGGCAGCGGCGGGAAATGCAGGCCGTGCCGGCCCGCCAGGCGCGCGGCCAGCAGCACGGTGCGGCCGTCGCGCTCGCGCCAGGGCTGCTGGAAAGGTGCGGGCGCTTCCTGCGCCTTGATTGCGGTGCTCATGTCTTGCTCTTTTCCTTGTGGGCCTCAGGCGCGCTCGAACACCGCGGCCAGGCCCTGCCCGCCGCCGATGCACATGGTTTCCAGGGCGTAGCGGGCCTGGCGGCGCTTCATCTCGTGCAGCATCGAAGTCAGGATGCGAACGCCGGTGGCGCCGATGGGGTGGCCCAGCGAGATGCCCGAGCCGTTGACGTTCACGCGCTCGTCGCCTTCCAGCTTCCATTCGCGCAGGCAGCACAGCAGCTGGCCGGCGAAGGCCTCGTTGACCTCGATCAGGTCCATGTCGGCCAGCGTCAGGCCGGTGCGCTGCATCAGCTTGGCCACCGCCGGCACGGGGCCCAGGCCGAAGCGCATCGGATGCACCGCCGCGGCGCCCCAGCCCACCAGGCGGGCCATCGGCTCCAGCTTGAATTCCTTCACGTAGCGCTCCGACACCACCAGGCAGCCCGCGGCCGCATCGTTCTGCTGGCTCGCGTTGCCGGCCGTGACCGTGCCGCCCTTCATGAGGGGGCGCAGCTGGCTCATGGCCTCGTAGTCGACTTCTTCACGGATGCCTTCGTCGCGGCTGAAGAGCTTGGGCTCGCCCTTCTTCTGCGGCACGGGCACGGGCACCACTTCGTCACTGAAGCGGCCCTCGTTCCAGGCTTGCGTGGCCCGCTGGTGGCTGCGCACCGCCCAGCGGTCCGATTCTTCCCGGGTGATGCCGTACTCGCGCACGATCATCTCGGTGGATTCGGCAGCGCCCGAACTTTCGCCGTAGCGGCTCACGGGCTGGGAGTTGGCGCGGCCGCGGTCCAGGCGGTCGTGCAGCTTCACGTCGCCCAGGCGCGCGCCCCAGCGCATGCTCGTCGAGTAGTACTCGATGTTGCTCATGCTCTCCACGCCGGTGACGAGGATGGCGTCGGCATTGCCCGTCTGCACCTGCATGGAGGCATCGATGACGGCTTGCAGGCCCGAGCCGCAGCGGCGGTCCACCGTGTAGCCGGGCACTTCGTCGGGCAGGCCTGCGACGCCCGCGGCATAGCGGCCGATGCAGGGCGCCTCGCTGGACTGGTAGGACTGGGAGAGGATGACCTCGTCGATGCGCTCCTGCGGCAGGCCGCACTTCCCGAGCACGGCGCGCATGACGTGGGCGGCCAGGTCAGCGGCGGGAATGGAGGACAGGCTGCCGCCGAACTTGCCGATGGGCGTGCGCAGCGGGGAGACGATGTAGGCGTGGGAAGTCATGGTCGTTCAGATGAGCTGGTGGATCACGGCCTTGCTGAGCACGCGCAGGTTGCGCGCCGTGCTGCGTCGCGTGGCGGAGGGTGACGTGCGGGCAGCGCGCTCCTGCGGCAGGTCGCGCCCGTTGATCGGCAGCGGATCGAAGGGCCCGCGCCCGGCGGCGGCGCGCACTTCGAACAGGCGTTGGCGAAGCAGGGCCATGCTCAGGCTCCTTCTGGCTGCTGTGCGTCGGCGAAGCCGAGGCCCTGCCTGCGCAGCCGCTCGATGGCCTGCGCGTCGAAGCCCCAGTCGCGCAGGGCGGCGGCACCGCGTTCACCGCGCCGGGGCGCCGTCGTGCTCAGAGCGGAGGGCGTGGCGGAGAAGCGCGGCGCGGGTGCGGGCTGCAGCACGCCGTCCAGCTCCACGAAGCTGCCGCGTTGCCGGTTGTGCGGATGCAGCGGCGCCTCGGCGAAGCCCAGGACGGGTGCCACGCAGGCATCGCTGCCGTCGAAGATCCGGGTCCATTCCTCGCGCGTGCGGCTGGCGAAGGCCTGGGTGAAGGCTTCGCGAAGCCGAGGCCAGTTGCCGCGGTCGTGCTGCTTCGGCAGGCCGGCATCGGCCAGGCCCAGCTTCTGCACCAGTTCGGCATAGAACTGCGGCTCCACCGCGCCCACCGCCATGTGCTGGCCGTCGAGCGTGCGGTAGGTGTCGTACCAGGGCGCGCCGCCATCCAGAAGGTTGTTGCCCCGCCCCTCCTTCCAGTGGCCGGCCGCCAGCAGGCCCCACATCAGCGAGCCCAGTTGCGCCGCGCCTTCGACCATCGCGGCATCCACCACCTGCCCGGTGCCGCCGCGCTGCACGTGCAGCAGGGCCGAGACCACGCCCAGCGCCAGCAGCATGCCGCCACCGCCGTAGTCGCCCAGCAGGTTCAGCGGTGCGATCGGCTTGTCCTGCGTGCCCATCGCGCAGAGCACGCCCGACAGCGCGATGTAGTTCATGTCATGGCCCGCGCTGTGGGCCAGCGGGCCGTTCTGTCCCCAGCCGGTCATGCGGCCGTAGACCAACTTGGGGTTGCGTGCCAGCGCCGCTTCCGGGCCCAGGCCCAGCCGCTCCATGGTGCCCGGGCGCAGGCCCTCGATCAGGACGTCGGCGCGTTCGATCAGATCCAGCGCGGCATCCACGCCCTCGGGGTTCTTCAGGTCCAGCGTGACGGAGCGGCGGCCGCGCCCGACCACGTCGATGTGCACGGCTTCGGGACCGCGCGGCACCTGGGCCGGCGGCGCGACGGGGCGGTCCACGCGCACCACGTCGGCACCCATGTCCGCCAGCAGCATGGCGCCGAAGGGCCCGGGGCCGATCGCCTCGAACTCCAGTACCCGAATGCCGGACAGAACACCCATCGCCTTGTCTCCATCGCTCTTGTGGAAGGCGTCATGCGCCTCGATGGAAGCAGTAGACCCGTGGGGGTGGGGCCATGGCGCCACCCGAATCCGGTGGCGGTCCGCTTTCTGGACCCGGGTCGGTATTGCACAATCCCCGTCCACAAGCGCCTCCCGGTCCGCCACGCAGCGAATCGGCGGATCAGGCGCAAGTCAAACGGGGACCCAGGAGCAGGATGACACGCAGTTCGTCGAGGCGGGATTCGACCCAGGCCGCTGGCGCCGGCGGGCTGCAGGGCCCCGCGAGCACCCGGCTGGCCCCGCCGCGCAGCACTCAGCGCTTCATCGCCCGCGAGCCGCTCATGTCGCGCCTCGCCGATTCACGCCGGCGCCGGTGCATCGTGATCGCCGGGCCCGCCGGCTCGGGCAAGACCACCCTGCTGGCCGCCTGGCGGCAGGTGCTGGTGCCGCTGGGTTTCGACCTGGCCTGGCTGTCGATCACGCCCGAGGACAACGAGGTGGCCCGCTTCCTCGATGCGCTGGTGGCCAGCCTGGCGCAGGTGGACGCGGCCATCGTGCGCGAGGCCGTGCTGCTGGGCGGCGAGCGCCTCGATGCCGACGCGGTCGAACGCCTGGTGATCTCGCTGGTGCGCGGCGTGGCCGCCCATCCGCGCGGGCTGGTGCTGGTGCTGGACGACCTGCACCACCTGACGCATCCCGACATCCTGACAGCGCTCGAATGGCTGCTGGATTACGCGCCACCCAACCTGCACCTGGCGCTGTCCTCGCGCGGCACGGTTCGCCTGTCGCTGGACCGGCTGCGTGCTCAGGGCCAGGTCCTGGAGGTGGGCCTGCGCGAGCTGCGCTTCTCGCCCGCGGAGACCGAGCAGTTCGTGAAGTCGCAGGTGGGCGAGCTCGACGCGCGCACGCTGCGCCAGATGCACGAGCTCACCGACGGCTGGGTGGCCGGCCTGCAGCTGCTGTGCGTGGAGTGGAAGAAGAAGCACCCCGCCGGAGCCGCGGCCCAGCCCGAGCCAACGGCCCGCGCTCCCATCCGCGACGTGGAGGCCTTCACCCGTTTCTTCGAGCAGGAGGTGCTGTCCGCCCTGCCGCCCGAGGCGCTGGAAACCCTCACCAGCCTGGCTCCCTGCAGCCGCTTCAACGCCGCGCTGTGCGCCGCCCTCGTCGGCCAGCCGCAGTCGGTGGAAGCGGCCATGGAACTGCTGGCCCGTCTGGAGGCGGAGGACCTCTTCGTGGTGGCCACCGAAGGCCGCGAGGCCGACACCTGGTACCGCCTGCATCCCCTGCTGCGCGAGACCCTGCTGGCCCGCTTCGCCGTCCTGCCCGCGGATCGCCGGCGCGAGGTGCATGCCCGCGCCTGGACCTGGTTCCGCGACCACGGCCTGCTGGACGAGGCGGTGCGCCACGCGGTGCAGGCCGGCCAGGCGGAAGACGCGGCCGAACTGGTGGAGCAGCGTGCGCTGTCGATCTTCGCGCGCGGCGAGCGCCGGCAGCTGATCGCGCTGCTGCGCGAGTTGCCCGATGAGCAGGTGCGCAAGCGCTTCGGCCTGCGCCTGTGGCTGGCGCGCTCGCAGCTGTACCTGCGCGAGCTGGATGCCTGCACCCGCAGCGTGGACCAGATGGAGCGCGACCTGGAGGGCAGCGACACCGACCAGCGCTTCAACATCGCGATGCTGCGCTGCGCCCTGGCCGTGCAGCGCGACGACACCGACAGCGCGATGGCGCTGCTGCCCGACATCCTGGCCACGCCCGAGCACGCGGATGCGCTGGCCCGCGGCGGGCGCGACAACATGCTCACCTGGCTCTACATGCACCGGGGCGAGTACGAGAAGGCACGCCGGGTGCAGGCCGAGGCCTCGCGGCACATGGTCAACGGCATGCCGCTGTCCAGCACCGTCGGCGGCCCGATGCACGGCCGCGCGCTGGTGGGCCTGAGCTATGCGCTGGAGGGCCACATGACGCAGGCCGAGCGCATCTACCGCGCGGTGATCGCCGACGCCGAGCAATGCGGCCGCGCCTGCGCGGAGACCTACTACTTCACCATCGCGCTGCTCAGCGACGTGCTCTACGAGCTCAACGACACGCAGGCAGCGCGCGCCCTGATCGAGGACAAGCTCGATGTGCTCGAGCGCATGGCCATCCCCGACGCGGTGCTGCGCGCCATGCGCCTGCTGTCGGCCGCGCACTGGCTGGCGGGCAACCGGCTGGAATGCTTTGCCTACCTGGAGCGGCTGGAAGACTACGCCCTGCGCAACGGCCTGGATCGCCTGCTGGCCTACAGCTTGGCCGACCAGGTGCAGTTCCGCATCGTGGCCGGCGAGACCCTTGCGGCCGAGGCCGAGATGGCGCGCCTGGAAGAGGTGGATGCACGCCACCCCAACGCGCAGCAGAGCGCGCTGGGCGAGATCAGCGACATGGCCGACCGCGCCCGCCTGCAGATCGCCACCATGCAGGGCGACCTGGACGGCGCGGCCACCGGCCTCGCCGCGCTCTTCGCCCGCTGCGAGGCGCGTGGCCGCCAGCGGATGGCGGCGGCCGTGCTGCTCAAGAGCGCCGTCATCGACGCCAGGCGCGGGCGCGCCGGCCCCGCGCGCGAGAAGGCGGTGGAGGCCCTGCGCCGCGGCCATCGCCTGGGCCTCATGCGCACCCTGCTCGATTCGGACCTCGCGTCGCGCAAGCTGATCGGCGAGGTGGCGCAGATCGAGGCGCTGGACCCGGTGCTCGCCTTCTACGTCGAGCGGCTGCAGGCCAACCAGGCCTCGCCGCTGGAAGTGCAGGCCGCGGGCGGCCATGCCGCCGCCGCGGCCACCATCGAGCCGCTGCGCGAGCGCGAAGTGGAGGTGCTGCGCCTGCTGCTGCAGGCCATGCCCAACAAGAAGATCGCCCGCGCCCTCGGCCTCTCGCCCGAGACGGTGAAGTGGCACCTCAGCCGCATCTACAGCAAGCTGGGCGTGACCGGCCGCGACGAGGCCGTGGCCCGCGCGCGCGACCTGGGGCTGGGCAGCTAGCAGCTTCGGCGCTACCCGACGCGGGTGGCGCCGCGCGGCCGAAGCGGGCCGGATCATGGGGTTCAACCCCACAGGATCCTTCCATGAGCCAGGCCACCACCGTCCTGCGCGAGTCGCAACTCTCGGTTGCGAACGGCGTCGCGCACTTCTCCCACCAGCGGCCCTCGGCGCGCAACGCGCTGTCGATGGAACTGCGCGCCGACTACCAGGACATGCTCGCGCAGGTCGAGTCGGACCGCGGCATCCGCGCCCTGGTGATCTCCGGCTCGGGCGGCAGCTTCTGCGCGGGCGGTGACCTCAAGTCGCTGCAGGCGCTGCGCAACGCCGAGGACCCCGAGGCCCGTTCGCCCGACGCGATGCGCCGGCGCCTGCAGGCCGGCCACGTCTGGATGGAGCGGCTGCGTTCGCTGGAAGTGCCGGTGATCGCCGCGGTGGATGGGCCGGCCGTGGGCGCGGGCTTCTCGATCGCGCTGGCCGCCGACTTCGTGCTGGCCTCCACCCGCGCGGTGTTCTGCATGTCCTTCGCCAAGGTGGGGCTGGTGCCCGACCTGGGCGCCTTCTACTTCCTGCCGCGCGTGGTCGGCATGGCGCGGGCCAAGGAGCTGGCGCTGACCGCGCGCCGTGTCGGCGCGCAGGAAGCGCGCGACCTGGGTATCGTCCTGGCCATCCATGCGCCCGAGGATCTGGAGGCGCAGGCGCTGCGCATGGCCGGCCGTCTTGCCGCCGGCCCGCGCGAGGCCCTGGGCCTGACGAAGAACCTGTTCAACAGGAGCTTCGAGACGCCGTACGCTACCCTGGCTGAGATGGAGAGCCAGGCCCAGGCGGTGGCATCGGCCGCACCCTTCCATGCGCAGGCCATCGATGCCTTCCTAGGCGGCAGGCCGGCGGCCTACGACTGGGACCGCCAGGACGCCTGAGCGCCCTTGCCACCCATCGCAGGTGGTGGCCTGCCGCAGGGCCCGGCCCACACTCGACGGACAGAGACAAGACACCAGGAGATCCTTCCGTGCACATCACCCGCACCGTCTTCCGTGAAGACCACGAGATGTTCCGAGACACCGCGCGCCGCTTCCTCGACAAGGAATGCCTGCCGCGCCAGGCGCAATGGGACGAGGCCGGCTTCGTCGACCGCGAGACCTGGCTGAAGGCCGGCCGCGAGGGCCTGCTGTGCGTCACCCTGCCGGAGGAATACGGTGGTGGCGGCGGCGACTTCGGCCACTCCACCGTGTTCAACGAGGAAGTGGCCCGCTCGGGTGCGAGCGGCCTGGGCTTCGGCATGCACTCGGACATCATCGCGCCCTACATCTTGCGCATCGGCAACGAGGAGCAGAAGATGAAGTGGCTGCCCGGCGCCGCCAGCGGCGAGCTGATCCTGGCCATCGCCATGACCGAGCCGGGCACCGGCAGCGACCTGAAGGCCGTGCGCACCACCGCCGTTCGCGAAGGCGACGAGTACGTCATCAACGGCAGCAAGACCTTCATCAGCAACGGCCTGACTGCCGACCTGGTGATCGTGGTGTGCAAGACCGACACCAGCGCCGGCGCCAAGGGCATCACGCTCATCGCGGTGGAGACCACCCGCGCGGGCTTTCGGCGCGGGAACAAGCTCAAGAAGCTGGGGCAGTACGCGCAGGACACGGCCGAGCTCTTCTTCGACAACGTGCGCGTGCCGGTGGCCAACCGCCTGGGCGAGGAAGGCAAGGGCTTCGGCTACCTCATGGGGGAGCTGCCGCAGGAGCGCTTCGCCATCGCCGTGGGCGCCGCCGCGCGCCTGGAGCGCTCGCTCGAGCTGACGGTGGAGTACGTGAAGCAGCGCAAGGCCTTCGACCAGACCGTGTGGGACTTCCAGAACACGCGCTTCAAGCTCGCGGACATCAAGGCCCAGGCGATTGCGGTGAGGCTGATGATCGACCACTACCTGGGCGAGCACATGCGCCGCCGCCTCACGCTGGAAGAGTCGGCCATCGCCAAGCTCTATGCCACCGAGGCGCTGGGCAAGGCGCTGGACGAGATGGTGCAGCTGCACGGCGGCTACGGCTACATGCTGGAGTACCCGGTGGCCCGCGACTTCGTCGATGCGCGCGTGAACCGCATCTACGGCGGCACCAGCGAAGTGATGCGCGAGCTGATCTCGCGAAAGCTCTGAGGGCGCGCCCTCCTCCCATTTCACGCAGATCCATCCAAGGAGACAGATTCCCATGACACGAAAGACCTTCGTCGCCGGCGTCGGCATGATCCAGTTCAAGAAGCCGGGCACCAGCGAGCGCTACGACGTGATGGGCGCCCAGGCCGTGCGCCAGGCGCTGGAAGACGCCGGCCTGGCCTACACCGACGTGCAGCAGGCCTACGCCGGCTACGTCTTCGGCGACTCCACCTGCGGCCAGAAGGCGCTGTACCACCTGGGCATGACCGGCATCCCGGTGCTCAACGTCAACAACAACTGCGCCACCGGCTCCTCGGCCTTGTACCTGGCACGCCAGGCGGTGCAGAGCGGCGCGGTCGACTGCGCCCTGGCCGTGGGCTTCGAGGAGATGAACCCCGGCGCGCTCAAGTCCGCCTACACCGACCGCCCCAGCGCCCTGGAGCGCGCCAACGCGATCGTGGACGAGCTGGTGGGCCGCAACGACCTGCCCAGCAATGCGATCCGCCAGTTCGCCGGCGCCGGCATGGCGCACATGAAGAAGTACGGCACGAAGCTGGAGACCTTCGCAGCCATCCGCGCCAAGGCCAGCCGGCATGCGGCCAACAACCCGCTGGCCGTGTTCCGCAACGTCGTCAGCACCGAGGACGTGATGAACGCCCCCATGCTGTGGGACGGCGTGCTGACGCGCCTGATGGCCTGCCCGCCCACCTGCGGCGCGGCCGCGACGCTGATCGTCTCGGAGGACTTCGCGAGAAAGCGCGGCCTGCGCACCGATGTGTTCATCGCCGGCCAGTCGCTCACCACGGACACGCCCAGCAGCTTCGAGACGCGCGACATGATCCGCGTGGTGGGCGCCGACGTGACCCGCGCCGCCGCCAACCAGGCCTACGAGCAGGCCGGCGTGGGCCCGCAGGACGTGGACGTCATCGAGCTGCACGACTGCTTCGCGCAGAACGAGCTGATCACCATGGAAGCGCTGGGCCTGTGCCCCGAGGGCGAAGGCCCCAAGCTGGTGGCCGACGGCGACAACACCTACGGCGGCAAATGGGTGGTCAACCCCTCGGGCGGCCTCTTGTCCAAGGGCCACCCGCTGGGCGCCACCGGCCTGGCGCAGATCTACGAACTCACGCACCAGCTGCGCGGCAGCGCCGATGCACGCCAGGTGGGCAACGCGCAGGTCGCGCTGCAGCACAACCTGGGGCTGGGCGGCGCGGGCGTGGTGACCATCCTCAAGCGCGCATCGGCCTGAAGAAGCAAGCATCGGAGCACCCCAGAGATGATCGACAAGAAACACATCGGCAAGCAGCTGCCGGGCTTCAAGGCGGTGGCCGAGGCCGGCCAGCTGCGCTTCTTCGCCAAGGCCATCGGCGAGACCGATCCGGTCTACTTCGACGACTCGGCCGCGCGCGACGCGGGCCACCCCGGCCTGCCGCTGCCGCCCACCTTCTTCTTCTCGTTGGAGTTCACCCAATCGTCGGCCGGCTGGCGCGGCGAGCTGGGCATCGAGCCCTCGCGCATCCTGCACGGCGAGCAGCAGTTCACCTATCACCGAATGGCCTACGCCGGCGACACCCTGCAGTACGAGAGCCGCATCGCCGACATCTACGACAAGAAGAACGGTGCGCTGGACTTCGTGGTGCGCGAGACCCGCGTGAGCAACCAGAAGGGCGAGCACGTGGCCGACCTGCGAAGCATCCTGGTGCAGCGCAACGGGTGAAGGAAGGACAAGCAACATGACCAAGATCCGCTTCGACGACCTGAAGGTGGGCGACACCCTGCCCCCGCTGGCGCTGCCGGCCATCGACCGCACCACGCTGGCCCTGTTCGCCGGCGCCTCGGGCGACCACAACCGCATCCACATCGACACCGACTACGCCCGCAAGGCCGGCATGCCCGACGTGTTCGCGCACGGCATGCTGTCCATGGCGTACCTGGGCCGGCTGCTCACGCAGTGGGCGGACCAGCGCCAGATCCGCAGCTTCGGCGTGCGCTTCCAGGGCATCACGCACCTGGGCCACCAGATCACCTGCACCGGCAAGGTGGTGCAGAAGTTCGAGGTCGACGGCGAGCAGCGCGTGAAGCTCGAGGTGCAGACGGCCAACCAGTACGGCGACATCAAGGTGGTGGGTGACGCCATCGTGGCGCCCTGATTCCACCTGTTCATTCAAACGAGACAAAGACATGACCCAGAAACTCGAAGGCAAGGTGGCCCTGGTCACCGGCTCGGGCCGCGGCATCGGCCAGGCCATCGCACTGAAGCTCGCCGGCGAAGGCGCGCGCATCGTCATCAACGACCTGGACGCGGATCCGGCGAACGAGACGGTGGAGATGATCAAGGCCGCCGGCGGCGACGCCGTGGCCTGCGTGGGCAGCGTGACGGCGCCGGACTTTGCCGAGCGCTACGTCAAGACGGCGGTCGATGCGTACAAGGGCATCGACATCATCGTGAACAACGCCGGTTACACCTGGGACGACGTGATCCAGCGCATGACGGACGAGCAGTGGTACGCCATCCTGGACTGCCACATGACGGCACCCTTCCGAATCCTCCGCGCGGCCTATCCCGTCATCAAGGCGAAGGCAGCGGCCGAGGCGGCCGAGGGCCGCGAGGTGTTCCGCAAGGTGGTGAACATCTCTTCGGTATCGGGCCTGCAGGGCAACGCGGGACAGATCAACTACTCGGGCGCCAAGGCCGGCGTGACCGGCATGACCCGCGCGCTGGCGCGCGAGTGGGGCCGCCTGAAGGTGAACGTGAACGCGGTGGCCTTCGGCCTGATCCTGACCCGCATGACCTCGGCCGACGCCAAGGCAGGCGCGACGGTGAAGATCGACGGCCGCGACATCCGCATTGGCATCAGCCCCGACCTGCTGGCCACGCACGCCCAACGCTGCCCGCTGGGCCGCGCCGGCACGACCGAGGAAGCAGCGGGCGCGGTGTACCTGTTCTGCTCGCCCGAATCCAACTACATCACCGGCCAGACGGTCGCGGTGTCCGGAACGCCCTGAGCCAGGGCGCGCCCGACATGCGCATCGCCGAGGGTCCGCGCAGCGACAGTGCGGGTCTAGTCCCGGCGGTCCTTGACCGGAGGCGTTCCCTCGTCGATCAATCGGCCGAAAGCCTCCACCTGCCGCCAGATGGCGTTTGCAATCGCGCGCAACCACCGAAGCATGTCGAACGTTGAAAACTGCATGGCCGCCAGCTACTTGGCCGCTACCGCGGGTTTCGCCACCATGGAAGGTGCGGCCGCCTTCTGCGCACCCGTGGAGCGTCCATGGTTGATCAGTGCCACCGCGACGGCCGCGATGACGGCCGGGATCGCGATGGCCATGAAGTTCTGCTGCAGAGGCAGCGCCAGCCCCACCAGGCTGCCGATCACGATCGGCGCCAGGATCGCGCCGCTGCGCCCCACGCCGGACGCCCAGCCGATGCCGGTGGCACGCACCGCCATCGGGTAGAACTGCCCCACGTAGGCATAGGTGACGATCTGCGTCCCGATGGTCGACGCGCCCGCCAGGCCCACCAGGAGAAACAGAATCTCCGTCGGCACGCGGTAGCCCAGCAGGGTGATGGACACCGCCGCCAGGGCGTACATGCCGACCAGCACGTACTTGATGTGGAAACGGTCCGCGAGCCAGCCGCCACCCACCGCCCCCACCATGGCGCCGAAGTTCAGCACCAGCACGAAAGTCAGGGCCGAGCCCAGGCTGTAGCCGGCGCCGGCCATCAGCTTGGTCAGCCACGAGCTGAGGGCATACACCATGAACAGGCACATGAAGAAGGCGACCCAGAACATCACGGTGCTGAAGCCCCGGCCTTCCTGGAACAGGCGTCCGATCGGTGCGCTGGCGGCCTTGTCTTCACGCGGCAGGGCGAAGCGGTCGCCGGCGCTCGGCCGATAGGCTGGGTCCAGGCGCGCGGCGAGCCGCTGCAACTCCTCCACCCGCTGCGACTTGATGAGGAAGGGCATCGACTCGGGCATCGACTTCAGGATCGCCGGGACCAGCAGCACCGGCAGCCCGGCCGCCAGGAACACCGAGGGCCAGCCATAGGCTTCCAGCAGGCCCTTGCCGAGCAACGCGGCCAGCATGCCGCCGACCGCATAGCCGCTGAACATCAGCGTGACCATGGTGCTGCGAATGCGGCGCGGCGCGTATTCCGTCATCTGCGCGACCACGTTGGGCATCACGCCGCCGATGCCCAGGCCGGCCAGGAAGCGCATCACGCTGAAGCTGACCGGCTCGTGGGTCAGGCCCGCCGCCGCGGTGAAGACGCTGAAAAGCGCGACGCAGATCACGATGGCGCGCCGCCGGCCGATCCGGTCGGCGATGGTGCCCAGGAAGATCGCGCCGAACATCATGCCGAACAGCGCCGAGCTGACCATGAAGCCGGCGTTGGTCGGGCTCACGCCCATCTCCTTCATGATCGACGGAAGCGCGATCCCGGCGACCGCCAGGTCATAGCCGTCGAAGATGATGATCAGGGCGCACCAGAAGAGAACCAGCCGGTGGAAGCCATTGAAGCGGGCCTCGTCGGCCAGCTTGTGAAGGTCGATCTCGCGCATGGTGGGGTCTCGCTGTTCAGGAAGTGACTGGGTGGCCGGCGCCAGGCGCGTCAGCCGAGATCGCCGCCACCCACGGGCACGACGGTGCCGGTGATGTAGGAGGCTTCGTCGGAGGCGAGGAACAGGATCGGCGCGACCTGCTCCTCGATGCTTCCGTAGCGGTGCATGAGGCTGGAGTCGACCGTCTGGTCGACCACGCCCTGGTACCAGGCGGCTTCCTGGCGAGTGGCCTTGGCCTTCGATGCATTCCGGGGCACCCGGCGCGGCGGCGCGTCGGTGCCGCCCGGCGCGGTGGCATTGATGCGGATGCCGTTGCGCGTGTGCTCCATGGCAAGCGACGCGGTCATCGCGTTGATGCCGCCCTTGGCCGCCGAATAGGGCACCCGGTGCACACCGCGCGTCGCGACGGACGACACGTTGACGATGGCGCCGCGCTTCTTCTTCACCATGAAGGGCAGCACCGCGCGGCAGGACCACAGCGTGGGGAAGAGCGAGCGCCGGATCTCGGCCTCGATCTGCGCCTCTTCGTAGTGCTCGAAAGGCTTGGCCCAGATCGTGCCGCCGACGTTGTTGATGAGAACGTCCACGCGCTTGAACTGCGCCAGGCATTGCGCGACCATGGCCTGCGCACCGGCAAGCGTCTCCAGGTCGGCCTGGAAGCCCAATGCCCTGCCGCCACCCTCCTCGATCTCGGCCACCACCTCGTGGACGATGCCCGCGCGATCGACCGCCAGCACCGTGCCGCCTTCGGCCGCCACCCGCAGTGCCACGCCGCGACCGATGCCCTGGGCCGCACCGGTCACGATGACCACCTTGTTGCCGAAGCGACCGGGGCTCATGCTGGCACCGCCTCGTTGGACGAGGAGAACTTCTCGAAGTGGAAGCTCCTGGGCGCGACGCCGATGCCCGCCATCCACTTGCGCACGCCCTCCACCATCGGCGGCGGACCACAGACGTACACGTCGACATTGCCCTCGTGGAGGTCGTCGCCCGACAGGTGGCTGGTGACGTAGCCCAGCCTGGGGTGCGCGCTGTCCTCGTCCACCACGCAGGTGAAATAGTCGAAGTCGGGCAGGCTGGCCTTCAGCGCCGCAAGCGTGTCGAGCTCGACCAGGTCCTCGTCGCCGTTCACGCCGTAGGCCAGGCGGATCGGCTGGCCGGTCGGATTGTCCTTCAACCACAGCAGCATCGACAGGAAGGGGGCCAGGCCGGTGCCGCCCGCGAGCATCAGGATCGGGCGCACGGCGGGTCGCAGGTAGAAGCTTCCGTAGGGCCCCGTGAACATCATGAAGTCCTCCGGCTGGGCCGTCCTGCGCATGTAGGTGCTCATCAGGCCGTCGGGCACGTCGCGGATCAGGAACGAGAGCTCGCTGGAGTTCGGGGCGGAGCTGAACGAGTAGGAGCGCGTCTGCTTGCTTCCGGGCACCATCAGGTTGACGTACTGGCCGGGCAGGAAGGCCAGTGGCCGCTCCGCCTGCAGCTGGAAGCTCACCGTGGTGGACGAATCGCGCTGGATCCGCGCCAGCTTGCCGCCGTGCGTGCCGACTTCCGTCTTGCACGCGGCCGACGATGCCGGCACGCGCACCACGCAATCCGAGGTGGGCTTCATCTGGCAGGTCAGCACGTAGCCGTTAGCCGCCTCGTCGTCGGCCAGCGCGTCCTCGATGTAGTCGCCCATCGTGAAGCTGCCGCTTTCGCAGTGGCACTTGCAGGTGCCGCAGGCGCCGTCGCGGCAGTCCAGCGGGATGTTGATCTTGGCGCGGTAGGCCGCGTCGGCCACCAGTTCGTTGGGCTCGCACGGGATGATGCGCGACACACCGTCCTCGAACTGCAATGCAATGTTGTAGGTCATGGCTTGTCTCCTGTCCCCAGGGGTCAGATGTGATAGATGTCGAGCAGGTGGTGGATGTAGTCGTTCTTCAGCACGACGTACTTGCGCTTGATCAGCGGCTTCTCCCCGCGCGTGTCCAACGTGTATTGCGAGCTGCCGAAGTACACGTCGACGATGTCGTAGCGAAAGCTGTGGGTGGTCCAGTTAAAACTGACGACGCACTCGTTCTCGTCCTGCGACAGCACCTCGAGGTTGTTGATCGCGTGGCCGGTGCGCGTGTCGGGCATGGTGGCGCTCGAGCGCTCGGTCTGGATGCGGAACACCCGGTCTTCCAGCCCCTGCTTGTCGGGGTAGTAGATGAGCGAGACCTCGTTGCTCGGGTCCGTCGTGAGGCGGTCGTCGTCGTCCCAGGAGGGCATGAAGAACTCGGCGTCGTCGGCGTAGCAGGCGAGCCAGTCGGCCCAGCGGCTCTCGTCCAGGGCGCGCGCCTCCGAGTACACGAAGGCCTGGAGGGCTTGGTAGGACAGCATCACAGCGCTCCTTCCGTCAACTCACCCTGCTCGGCGCCATAGGCCTTCTTCATGGTCGCGAGCCAGTACTCGTGCTGGCCGATGTACAGGCCCTCGTCCTCGGTCTTGATGCAGCTCATGTCCGGCTTCAGGCCGATCAGGTCGGCGGTGGCGTCCGGCCCCTTGATCCAGTGCGTGGCGCCGCGGCTCATGTCGTTCCACTTCACGGCGCGCGCGCCGTAGCCGTGCTGGCAGGAGCGGAACTCCTCCAGGTCGTCGGGCGTGGCCATGCCGGTCGCGTTGAAGAAGTCCTCGTACTGGCGCAGGCGCCGCGTGCGCGCTTCGGGCGCTTCACCTTTGGGTGCGATGCAGTAGATCGTCACCTCGGTCTTGTTCACCGCGATCGGCCGCACGATGCGGATCTGCGAGCTGAACTGGTCCATCAGGTAGACGTTGGGGTACAGGCACAGGTTGCGCGACTTGCCCAGCATCCAGTCCGCGCGCGCCTCGCCGAACTTCTCGATCCATTCGCCGCGCTGCGCATACAGCGGCCGGTCTTCCGGGTTCGACCAGTTGGTCCACAGCAGCAGGTGGCCGTGCTTGAAGGTGTAGGAGCCACCGCCCTGCTGCGCCCACTTGCCGGCGTTCATGGCCTTCACGGTGTCGACCTTGCCGTCGCTGCTGCGGCGGCTGGTAGTGGCCGCGTAGTTCCAGTGCACCGACGAGACGTGGTAGCCGTCGGCACCGTTCTCCGCGCCCAGCTTCCAGTTGCCGTCGAAGGTGTAGGTGGATGCGCCGCGCAGCACCTCCAGGCCCTCGGGCGACTGGTCCACGATCATGTCGATGATCTTGGCCGCCTCGCCCAGGTGCTCCGCGAGCGGTACGACGTCCGGATTGACGCTGCCGAACAGGAAGCCGCGGTAGTTCTCGAAGGCCCCCAGCCTGGTCAGGTCGTGGCTGCCCTCGCAGTTGAAGCTCGGCGGGTAGCCGGCCTCGGCGCTGTTGTCCTTCACCTTGAGCAGCTTGCCGGCGTTGCTGAAGGTCCAGCCGTGGAAGGGGCAGGTGAAGCTGGACTTGTTGCCCTTCTTGTGGCGGCACAGGATCGCGCCGCGGTGCGTGCAGGTGTTGGCCAGGGCGTTGAGCTTGCCGTCCTTGCTCCGCGTGATGACCACCGGCTGGCGGCCCACGTAGACGGTCAGGTAGTCGTTGACGTTGGGGATCTGGCTCTCGTGCGCGAGGTAGACCCAGTTGCCCTCGAAGATGTGCTTCATCTCCAGGTCGAACAACTGCTCGTCGGTGAACACGGAGCGGTCCAGGCGGTGCACTTGCTTGACCGGATCGTCTTCGAGCAAGGCGTCCAGCTGGGCGAGCCTGGTGGTCTGCACGGGGTAGATGGGGATCATGGGGTCTCCAGGGGGCGTTGGGCGGCGATTCGCTGCAAAGGGGGTCGTCGCAAAGCCGAAGCGCGCTGCTTCACCATCGACGATCGGAGTTGGGAAAGAGCTCCTGGCCGGTCGGCTCGCGCCGGCGCAGGAGTGGTGGGCCTCAGCTCAGGCGAGTGCGCGTGCCACGCGGGCCTGGGGCGCCGCTTCGCTTTCGTCGGCGGCCGGCTGCATGACGAAGTCGAAAGGCACGCGGGTGAAGGGCTCCTTCACGCCGAGCGATTCGTAGCCCTTGGCGGACGTGTTCTTCTCCAGCTTGAGGATCAGGCCGTCGCGCGTGGCGAAGGCGAAGTCGTCGTCGATGAAGCTGTCGCCCGGCACGTTGACCTGCGTGGTCAGCGTGCGCAGCCCGGGTGCGACCACCAGGAAGTGGATGTGGGCCGGACGGTTGCCATGGCGGCCGATCGCGCTGAACAGCTCGGAGGTCGGGCTGTTCGGCGGAATTGCGTAGCCCGGCGGCAGGAAGCTGCGAAAGCGGTAGCGGCCCTGCGCATCGGTCTCGATGCGGCGGCGCAGGGCGTACTCGGCCTGGTCGGGGTCGAAGTGCGAGTAGCGGCCCAGCTCGTTGGCGTGCCAGACGTCGATGATCGCGCCGGCCACGGGCTGGCCGTTCACATCGACCACGCGTCCTTCCATGACCATCGTCTCGCCGCGCTGCGCCTCGCCCGCCTCGTCGACACGCGTCTCGTACTTCGACAGCGGCGCGCCGGCGATGTAGAGCGGGCCTTCGATGGCGCGCGGCGTGCCTGCGTTGCGGCCGGCGCGCTCGTCGGCTTCGTCCAGGCGGATGTCCAGCAGGCGATCAAAGCCCAGGCCGGCGGTGATGAGCCCGGCCTGGCCGCCCGAGCACAGGCGCGAGAGCCAGTCGACACCGGCCCAGAACTCGTCGGGCTGGATGTCCAGCTCATCGATGGCGCGGAACAGGTCGCCGACGATGCGTGCGCTGATCTTCTGCACGCGCGGGTTGCCGTTGGGCCGGTTCGAGTGCTTCACGCGTTGCAGTAGCTGGGTTTGGGTCAGGTCGCTCATGGTTGTCTCCTTCGGGTCGTGGGTTCGGTGGGGTGGGTCGGGTGCTTCGGATGGGATCAGCGGTCGTCTTGCCGGATGGAAGAGCCGTGGCGGCACAGCGGCTGCACGACGATGTCCATGTAGGGAAACAGGGGCAGCGTCATCAGCGTGTGGTGCAGCGCGGCGTTGTCCGCCACGTCGAAGACGCTGACGTTGGCGTAGCGGCCGGCGATGCGCCACAGGTGGCGCCAGACGCCATCGCGCTGCAGGCCCTGGGCGATTTCCTTCTCGCGCGCCTTGAGTTGCTCGGCTTCAGCCTTCGGCATGTCGTGCGGCAGGCGGACGGTCATTTCGACGTGGAAGAGCATGGTGGTCCTCAGGCAGTGACGGCAACGGGTTGCGACGCGCGGTCGCGGCGGTAGAAGGCGAGCTTGTCGAGGTCGAGCTGCACGCCCAGGCCTGGCACCTGGGGCAACTGCAACTCGAAGTCACGGAACTCGGGGCGCTTAACGACGACGTCATCCTTGAGCAGCAGCGGGCCGAACAGCTCCGTGCCCCAGGCAAGCGTCGGGCAGGCCGCGAACACATGCGCCGCGGCAATGCTGCCGATGCTGCCTTCGAGCAGGGTGCCGCCGTAGATGCCCATGCCGCCCGCATCGGCCACCGCCGCGGCACGCAGCGTGGGCCACAGGCCACCCGCTTGCGAGATCTTCAGTGCGAAGACATCGGCCGCGGCATCGGCGGCCAGGTCGAAGGCGTCGGTGGCGTCGTGCACCGCCTCGTCGGCCATGATGGCCACGTCGAAGCGGGCCGCGAGCCGCCGGAGGGCGCCGCGATTGCGCCGCGCCACGGGTTGCTCTATCAGGCTCACGCCGATGGCCTCGAGTGCGGCGACGCCGCGCACGGCGGTGGGCTCATCCCAGGCCTGGTTGACGTCGACGGTCAGCATCACCTCTTCGCCCAGGCCGCGGCGGATGGCTTGCACATGGGCCAGGTCGTCGGCCAGCGGGTGGCTTCCGATCTTCAGCTTGAAGACCTTGTGGCGACGCGCCTCGATCAATGCGAGGGCCTCGTCGACGTCGCGCGTGGCATCGCCGCTGGCAAGGGTCCACAGCACCGGCAGGGCATCGCGCACCGCGCCGCCGAGCAGCGCGTGCACCGGCAGGCCCAGCCGCTGGGCCTGCGCGTCGAGCAGCGCGATCTCCACGGCCGACTTGGCGAACGAATTGCCCTGCACCGAGGCCGACACGCGCTGCATCGCGCCGTTGATGCGGGTCGCATCCGTGCCGACCAGCAGCGGGGCGATGTAGGTGTCGATGGCGCTCTTGATGCTCTCGGGGCTCTGGTCGCCATAGGCCAGGCCGCCGATGGTGGTGGTCTCGCCGACACCGCTGATCTCGTCGCTGCACAGAAGGCGCACGATCACGAGCGTCTGGCGCATCATGGTGGTCATCGCCAGCTTGTGGGCACGGATGGTCGGCAGGTCGACCAGGATGGCCTCGATGGACTGGATGGTGGGGCTCGTGTTCATGGGTGGAATGTTCGTTTCCACGAGCGCTTTGGTCCAATATCGATTGGGTCCGGCAAAATACCTTTGAGGTATACGGCCATCGGGTTACTACCAATCCGCCTTCATGCAGGAGGAAGATCCATGCACCTCGAGTTGCGTCACCTGCGTTACTTCTGCGCCGTCGCGCGCGAGTTGAGCTTCAGCCGCGCGGCCGAGCAGCTGCACATCGCGCAGCCGCCCCTGAGCCGGCAGATCCGCACGCTCGAAGAGGAACTCGGCGCCGAACTGCTGGACCGCAGCTCGCGGCCCCTGCGCCTCACCACGGCCGGGCGCTACTTCCAGATCCAGGCGCAGCAGATGCTCGACCGCATGCAGGAAGTGCAGGCCGCCACGGCACGCATCGCGGGCGGCAGGCGCACCTGGTATGCCATCGGCTTTGCGCCATCGACGCTTTACGGCAAGTTGCCGGACGTGATCCGGCAGTTCCGCCAGGCGCACCCCACGGTCGAACTGCACCTGCACGAGATGACGACGGTGCAGCAGATGGAAGGGCTCAAGGCCGGCCGCATCGACATGGGCTTCGGGCGGCTCTCCTTCGACGACGACGACGTCGTGGGGGAACTGGTGCGCAACGAGCCCGTGATGGTGGCGTTGCCGGCGAACCATCGGCTGGTCAAGCACAAGCAGATCACCCTCGCCAAGCTGGCCTCGGAGCCGCTGTTGCTCTACCCCGCCAAGCCGCGGCCGAGCTATGCCGACCAGGTGCTGGAGATGTTCCAGTCGCGCGGGCTGAAACCCACGGTGGCGCTCGAATCCAACGAAGTGCAGACCGCGATCGGCCTGGTGGTGGCGGGCCTGGGCTACGCGCTGGTGCCGCAGTCGGTGCAGAACCTGCACCGCGAGGGCGTGCTCTACCTGCCCCTGGGCGACGAAGGCGTGAGCACGCCGGTCGTGATGAACCGCCGTCGCAATGACGAATCCGAACTGACGGCTTACCTGGCCGAGATGGTCCGCGCGTTGCCCTCGTCGGTGCGCAGCATGGCGAGGCAGGCGCAGGCCTGAACACTGCTCCGCGTACCGGTTCGACGACAGACAAATCCAACTACAGTACGCCCAGACGGAGCCACCCCGGCATCCGTCATCAGGGAGTTGAAAAAATGTCTACAAGACTCGTCTTGGGGAGCCGCGCGCTCCTCTGC
Source organism: Variovorax sp. OV329 (assembly GCF_900114785.1). Lineage (GTDB taxonomy): Bacteria > Pseudomonadota > Gammaproteobacteria > Burkholderiales > Burkholderiaceae_C > Variovorax. The sequence goes on along the minus strand of NZ_FOUG01000013.1, from coordinate 66,356 downwards.
GCCAGCGCGCTCGCGCTGCTGGCACTCCAGGGTTGTTCGGGCTCGAACGACACCAGCAAAGCCCAGGCCTCGCAAGCCGCACCGTCCGGCGATCCGCTGCCGGTCGGCGTGGCCACCGAGCACACGCGCCTGGCCAACGCCGCCGTGCTCAAGGAACTGGACTTCAGTGACAAGGCCGCCTACGCGGCGGCGCAAAAGGGCTTCATCGCCAGGCTCGACGACCCGAAGATCCTCGGCAAGGATGGCAACTACATGAGCGAGAAAGGCGTGGTCTATGACGCCTCGAAGCTCGACTTCCTCAACAATGCCGCCGAGGCGCCGCCCACTGCCAACCCCAGCCTCTGGCGCCAGGCGCAGATCAACAACGTGCAGGGCCTGTACAAGATCGCCGAGCGCATCTACCAGTTCCGCGGCTACGACATCACCAACCTCACCCTCATCGAGGGCAAGACCGGCTGGATCCTGGTCGACCCCAACATCTCGCCCAACGTCGCGGCCGCCGGCCTCAAGCTGGCCAACGAGAAGCTGGGTGCGCGGCCGGTCAAGGCCATCCTCATCACGCACAGCCACGGCGACCACTTCGGCGGCATGCTGGGCGTCACCACGCTGGAAGACATCAAGGCGGGCAAGGTGCAGGTCATCGTGCCCGAGGCCTTCATGGAAGAGGCGGTGAGCGAGCAGCTCTACACCGGCAACATCATCGACCGGCGCTCGGGCTTCTCCTACGGCTTCAACCTGCCCACCGGGCCGGCGGGCACCATCACCAACGGCCTGGGCGTGCCGGCCGCGCAGGACATCGTCACCCTCGCGCCGCCCACGCAGGTCGTGAGCCGTACCGGGCAAAAGCTCACCGTGGACGGGCTGGACGTGGTGTTCCAGATGGCGCCCCACACCGAAGCGCCGGCCGAGATGCTGTTCTACTTTCCGCAGCTCAAGGCCCTGTGCCTGGCCGAGGACGGCAACCAGCTGATGCACAACCTCTACTCCATCCGCGGCACCAAGGTGCGCGACGCGCGCGTGTGGGCGCAGACGCTCAACACCGCGCTCGAGATGTTCGGCGCCGACGCGCAGATGGCCTTCAGCCCCCACACCTGGCCGGTGTACGGCAACGAGAGCATCCGCACCTTCCTGGGCAAGCAGCGCGACATGTACAAGTACATCAACGACCAGTCGCTGCGCCTGGCCAACAACGGCTACGACGCGGTCGAGATCTCCAACATGATCAAGCTGCCGCCTTCGCTGGACAAGGAGTTCTACAACCGCGGCTACTACGGCGCGCTCAAGCACAACGCGCGTGCGGTGTACGACTTCTACCTGGGTTACTTCAACGGCAATCCGGCCGAGCTCGACCCACTGCCGCGCATCGACGCGGCCAGGCTCTACGTGGAAGCCATGGGCGGCATCGACAACGTGCTCAAGCTGGGCCGCAAGGCCTTCGACGCGGGCGACTACCGCTGGACCGCACAGCTGGTGAACCACGCCGTGTATGCCGACCCCGAGAACAAGGCCGCTCGCGAACTGCAGGCCGCGGCGCTGGAACAGATGGGCTTCCAGGCCGAGTCCGCCACCTGGCGCGGCTTCTACCTGACTGCTGCCATGGAACTGCGCCAGTACGGTGGCGAGCGCCGCCACACGCGGCCCATCATCGACCCGGCGACCATCCCCGTTCCCATGGCCGTGGACTACCTGGCCGCGCTGGTGGACCCGGCCAAGGCGCAGGGCAAGGCGATCCGCGTCGGCCTGGCCCTCGGCAAGCAGAAGTACACGCTGCGCCTGGAGAATTCGGTGCTCAACCTGGGCCAGCCCTTCCCGGGCGAGAAGCTGGACGCGAGCTACACGCTCGACCAGGCCACCTTCGGCCGCATCGTCAAGGCGCAGGCCAAGGCAGCCGACGAAGCGAAGTCCGGCGCGCTCAAGGCGGACGGGAACGCCGCCGCGCTGGATGACATCGTCGCCGTGTTCAGCATGCCCAGCACGGACTTCCCGCTGGTGTGGCCCAACAAGCCATAAGCACGCGAGACCATCGAGTGGAAGCGGGCGCCTCAGCGCCCGCTTTTTCGTTGCCGCTCAGGCGGCCGCGCGCAAGACCTTCGCGGCGGACACCATGTTCCTCAACGCGGGAAGCACCTCGGCCCACTGGCGCGTCTTCAGCCCGCAGTCGGGGTTCACCCACAAGCGCTCGGCCGGGATGCGCTGCGCCGCCTTCCTCATCAGCTGCACGATGTGCTCCTGCGTCGGGATGTTGGGCGAGTGGATGTCGTACACGCCCGGCCCGATCTCGTTCGGATAGTTGAAGCTGTCGAAGGCATCGAGCAGTTCCATGTCCGACCGGGAGGTCTCGATGGTGATCACGTCGGCATCCATGTCCGCGATGGACGCGATGATGTCGTTGAACTCCGAATAGCACATGTGGGTGTGGATCTGCGTCTGGTCGCGCACGCCGTTGGCCGTGATGCGGAAGGACTCGACGGCCCAGTCCAGGTACTCCTTCCACTGCGACTTGCGCAGCGGCAGGCCTTCGCGCAGCGCCGCCTCGTCGATCTGGATGACGCGCACACCGGCCTTCTCCAGGTCCAGCACTTCCTTTCGGATGGCCAGGGCGAGCTGCCTGCACGAGGCTGCGCGCGGCTGGTCGTCGCGCACGAAAGACCAGTTCAGGATGGTGACGGGCCCGGTCAGCATGCCCTTCATCGGCTTGCGGGTCAGCGACTGGGCATAGGTGATCCAGTCCACCGTCATCGCGCGCGGACGGCTGATGTCGCCGAACAGGATGGGCGGCTTCACGCAGCGCGAGCCATAGGACTGCACCCAGCCGAACTGGCTGAAGGCGTAGCCGTCGAGCTGCTCGCCGAAGTACTCCACCATGTCGTTGCGCTCGGCCTCGCCATGCACCAGCACGTCCAGCCCGAGCGACTCCTGCTCGCGCACGCTGCGCTCGATCTCGGCCTTCATGGCTTTCGCGTAGCCAGCCTCGTCCAGGCGTCCGGCCTTGAATTCGCTGCGCGCGTGGCGGATCTCCGCCGTCTGCGGGAAGGAGCCGATGGTGGTGGTCGGGTAGGCCGGCAGCTTCAGGAAGGCGGCCTGCTGGGCCGCGCGCTGACCATAGCCGCTTTCGCGCTGGCCCATCTGGCGGCTGATGCGCGCCACTGCCGCCTGCACTTCGGGGTTGTGCACGCGCGGCGAAGTGCGGCGCGAATTGAGCGCGGCGCGGTTGGCGGACAGCGCCTCCTTCACCGCATCGCGGCCCCGGTTCAGGGCGGCCGCCAGCACGCGCAGTTCGTCCAGCTTCTGCAGCGCGAAGGCCAACCAGGACTGGAGGTCCGGGTCCAGCTTCTTCTCGCTCGCCAGGTCCACGGGCACGTGCAGCAGCGAGCAGGATGGCGCGATCCACAGGCGCTCGCCCAGCCGCTCGGCGATGGGCTCCAGCCAGTCGAGCGCGGCGCCCAGGTCGGTCTTCCAGATGTTGCGTCCGTTGATCACGCCCAGCGACAGCACCTTGTGCGGCGGCAGCATGCTCAGCAAGGGCAGCACGTCCTCGCGGCCGTTGATGGCGTCCACGTGCAGGCCGGCCACGGGCAGGTTGGCGGCCAGGTACTTGTTGTCCTGCAGCTGCCCGAAGTAGGTGGCCAGCAGGACCTTCACGCGGCAGCTCTTGAGCTGGTGGTAGGCGGTGTTGAAGGCGTGCTGCCATTGCGCATCCAGCTCGGTCACGAGCAGGGGCTCGTCGATCTGCACCCATTCCACGCCCTGGGCCCCGAGTGCGTCCAGCAACTGCGCATACACCGGCAGAAGGCGCGGCAACAGTTCCAGCTTGTCCGAGTCGTCCTTGGCCTTGCCCAGCGCCAGGTAGGTCACGGGGCCCACGATGACCGGCTTGGCCTTCACGCCTTGCGCCTTCGCCTCGGCCAGCTGCGCCAGCAGGCGCGACGCGTCCAGCCTGAACTCGGTGGACGCGCTGAACTCGGGGACGATGTAGTGGTAGTTGGTGTCGAACCACTTGGTCATCTCGCCGGCGGCGACACCGCCGCAGCAGGCGCCGTGGTCTTCGCCCGTCTGGGCCGAACGGCCACGGGCCACGCGGAAGTAGTTGTCCAGCGCATCGCCGTGGAAGCCCTGCACGCGCTCGGGCAGGTTGCCCAGCAGGAAGCTGGTGTCCAGCACCTGGTCGTAGAAGGAGAAGTCGCCCACGGGCACCAGGTCGATGCCGGCCTGGTCCTGCCAATGGCGCTGGCGCAGTTGCGCGCCCAGGTCCTTCAGGGAGTCGCGGGTGGACTCGCCTTTCCAGTAGGCCTCCAGCGCGAACTTCAATTCGCGCTTCGCGCCAATGCGGGGGAATCCGAGGTTGTGGGTGGTCGTCATGGAGATGGAGGCGGTGGTACAGAGCCGTTCAAGCGAAGGGCCCGATGCTAGGCACCCAACTCCATGAAGTAAAATGGTCTTATCTCACGTATCGATGAATTTCCCTCATGCTTGAACGCGTGCACCTGGCCATCGTCCAGGAGGTCGAGAAGCAGGGCTCGCTCACCGCGGCCGCCGGCGTGCTGTGCGTCACCCAGTCGGCACTGAGCCACAGCATGAAGAAGCTGGAGCAGCAGCTGGGCACCGACATCTGGCTGCGCGAGGGCCGAAGCCTGCGCCTCACGCAGGCCGGCCAGTACCTGCTGGCCGTGGCCAACCGGGTGCTGCCGCAGCTGGACCTGGCGGAAGAGCGCCTGGGCCAGTTCGCGCAGGGCGAGCGCGGCACGCTGCGCATCGGCATGGAATGCCATCCCTGCTACCAGTGGCTGCTGAAGGTGGTGTCGCCCTACCTGGCCGCATGGCCCGACGTGGACGTGGACGTGCGGCAGAAATTCCAGTTCGGCGGCATCGGCGCGCTCTTCGGCTACGAGATCGACCTGCTGGTCACGCCCGACCCGCTGTTCAAGCCGGGCCTGCACTTCGAGCCCGTGTTCGACTACGAGCAGGTGCTGGTGGTGTCAGCCAAGCATCCGCTGGCGGGCGAGTCCCACGTCAAGCCGCGGCAGCTGACGCAGGAAGTGCTCATCACCTACCCGGTGGACATCGACCGGCTGGACATCTACAACCAGTTCCTGCTGCCCGCCGGCGTCACGCCCAAACGGCACAAGACCATCGAGACCACCGACATCATGGTGCAGATGGTGGCCAGCGGCCGCGGCGTGGCGGCGCTTCCGCGCTGGCTGGTACAGGAGTACGCGCAGAAGATGGACGTGGTGCCCGTGCGGCTGGGCGCGCGCGGCGTGGCCAAGCAGATCTACCTGGGCGCACGTGATTCGGACACCGGCATCGACTACCTCAAGGCCTTCATCGGGATGGCCCGCAAGGTCGGCGACGCCTACCCAGGCGGCAGCGCTGCGAAGAAGAAGCCGGCTCAGGTGTAGCGCTTTTCCAGCGCGTCCCATTCGGGCTTGCCCACCAGCCGCTGCCGCTCCGCAAAGGGCGTGACCAGGCCGCTGGACTCCTGCACTTCCTTGGCGTCGCGCAGCACGGTCAAGGCCTTCTGCATGCCGGCCAGCGCGCCTTGCAGCGCCGCGTTGGCATAGAGCACGATGCCGTAGCCCATGCCGCCCAGTTCGTCGGCGCTGAAGATGGGCGTCTTGCCGCCGATCACCATGTTCATCAACTGCGGCTTGGCCAGGCGCTTGGGCAGCGCGCGGATCTCGTCCTCGGTGGTCACGGCCTCGACGAAGAGGATGTCGGCGCCGGCCTCGGCGAACTTCTGCGCGCGCTCGATGGCCGCCTCGAAGCCATGGACTGCCGCCGCATCGGTGCGGGCCATGATCATGAAATCCGCATCCTGGCGCGCATCGACGGCTGCCTTGATCTTGCTGACCGCCTCCTCGGTGGGGATGACCTCCTTGCCCGAGAAATGGCCGCAGCGCTTGGGCGCGACCTGGTCCTCCAACTGGATGCAGTCGGCCCCCGCGCGCTCCAGCACGCGCACCGTGTGGCGCACGTTGAGCGCATTGCCGAAGCCGGTATCGGCGTCCACGATCAGCGGCAGGCTCACCGCGTCGCGGATGCGCGCTGTGTGGTCGGCGATCTCGTGCAGCCCCATGAAGCCCTGGTCCGGCATGCCGAACCACATGTTGGTGACGCCGGCGCCGGTGATGTAGAGGGCCTCGAAGCCCAGGTCCTCGATGACCCTGGCGGACAGGGCGTTGAAGGCGCCCGGCACCAGCACGCCACGGCGCGCCTCGGCCAGTGCGCGCAGGGTCTTGCGGGTGCTGCTGGAACTCATCTTCATTCTTCCTTCATTCCCGTGGCCTTGACCACGGCGCCCAGGCGGGTCCGTTCCTCGTCCACGAATTTCACGAACGATGCGCGCGTGCCGCCGATGGGCTCGATGCCCATGTCCTTGAGGCGCTTCACCGTGGCGGGGTCCTTCATGGCCTGGTTCACCGCATCGGCCATCTTGTCGAGGATGGCTTGCGGCGTGCCGGCCGGCGCATGCACGCCGGCCCAGTGCGCGATGCGGATGTCGTCGAAGCCCAGCTCGATGGCCGTGGGCAGTTGCGGGTAGGCCGAGATGCGCTGCGTCCAGGTGGTGGCCAGCGGCTTGAGCTTGCCGGCCTTGATGTAGGGCAGCACCACGATGCTCGCCTCCGAAGTGGCTTCCACCTGGTTGCCCAGCACGGCGGTGATCGACTCGGAGCCGCTCTTGTAGGGCACCAGGTCCAGCTTGGCGCCGTAGTTCTTTTCCAGGATGCCTTCGACGAAGTGCGGGGTGCTGCCGGTGCCGGCGGTCGCGAAGTGCAGGCCCTTGCCCTTCTTGGAAGCGGCAACGAATTCCTTCAGGTCCTTGTAGGGCGCGTCGGCCGGCGCCACGATCACCGACGGCGCCAGGCCGATCATGGCCACGGGCACCAGGTCGCTGTCCTTGTAGGGCACCTTGCGGATCATGCTGTTGGAGACCACGCCCGCGGCGCTGATCAGGAAGGTGTAGCCATCGGGCGCGCTCTTGGCCACCACGTCGGTGCCCAGCATGGCGCCGGCGCCTGGCTTGTTGTCGACGATGATGGGCTGGCCCAGCACCTTGGATGCGCCTTCCGCAGCCGCGCGACCCAGGAGGTCGTTGGCACCGCCTGCCGAGAAGGGCACGACGAAGCGGATCGGCTTGCTGGGCCAGGCCTGTTGGGCGGATGCTGTGCCGGCCACCAATGCGCAGGCCGACAGCGCCAGCACTGCGGTGCGCCGGCGAATGAGTGCAGTGTTCATGGTGCTGCTCCTTGAGTCTTGATGTTGTGCTTTGGATGCCGGACAGGCCGGCAACGAGCATGATGCGCCCGCCTGCCCGCCGCCGCAAACCCTTTGGGCGCTGCTCAAGCCGGCACCCGCACCCACCCTTCCATCAGCACCCGGGCGCTGCGGCTCATCTGCGCCTTGGTGACGACCCACTGGCCGCCTTCGCGATGCGCCTGCGCGCCCACGCGCAGGGTGCCGGAAGGATGGCCGAAGCGAACCGCCTCGCGCTCGCCGCCCCCGGCAGCCAGGTTGACCAGCGTGCCGGGCACCGCTGCCGCCGTGCCGATGGCCACCGCCGCCGTGCCCATCATCGCGTGGTGCAACTGGCCCATGGACAGTGCGCGCACCAGCAGGTCCACCTCCGCCGCACGAACCTCCTTGCCGCTGGATGCGACGTAGTCCGCCGGCGGCGCCACGAAGGCGATCTTGGGCGTGTGCTGGCGCGTCGCGGCTTCGGACACCTCGCGGATCAGCCCCATCTTCACCGCGCCCCAGGCGCGGATGGCCTCGAAGCGCGCCAGGGCCGCCTTGTCGCCGTTGATGGCGCCCTGCAATTCGGTGCCGGTGTAGCCGATGTCGCTGGCGTTCAGGAAGATGGTCGGAATGCCGGCGTTGATGAGCGTGGCCTTGAAGCAGCCCACGCCGGGCACTTCCAGCTCTTCCACCAATTGGCCGGTGGGGAACATCGCGCCGCCGTCCTCGCCATCGTCGGCCGGATCCATGAATTCGAGTTGCACTTCCGCCGCGGGAAAGGTCACGCCATCGAGTTCGAAGTCGCCCGTCTCCTGCACCTGCCCGTCGGTGATGGGCACATGCGCGACAATGGTCTTGCCGATGTTGGCCTGCCAGATGCGCACGGTGCACAGGCCGTTGCGCGGAACGCGCTCGGCATCGACAAGCCCGTTGGCGATGGCGAAGGGGCCGACGGCCGCCGACAGGTTGCCGCAGTTGCCGGACCAGTCCACGAAGGCCTTGTCGATCGCGACCTGCCCGAACAGGTAGTCCACGTCATGGCCGGGCCGCGTGCTCTTGGAGAGGATCACCGTCTTGCTGGTGCTCGACGTGGCGGCGCCCATGCCGTCGATCTGCTTGCCGTAAGGATCCGGGCTGCCGATCACGCGCAGCAGCAGGCGGTCGCGCGCGGCGCCGGGCTTCTGCGCCGCCTCAGGCAGATCCTGCAGGCGGAAGAACACGCCCTTGCTGGTGCCGCCCCGCATGTAGGTGGCGGGAATCTTGATCTGCGGTGCGAATGCCATTCGTGCGTCCGTTCAGGCTGCCTGGGCAGCCGATGCGAGAAAGTCCTGTGCGAAGCGCTGCAGCACGCCGCCGGCCTCGTACACCGACACCTCCTCGGCCGTGTCGAGCCTGCAGGTCACGGGCACCTGCAGCGTCTGGCCTCTGCGGCGGTGGACCACCAGTGTCAGCTCGGCGAGTGGCGTGCGCCCGCCCACCACATCGTAGGTCTCGGTGCCATCCAGTTCCAGCGTGAGGCGATTCGTTCCCTGCTTGAACTCCAGGGGCAGCACGCCCATGCCGATGAGGTTGGTGCGGTGGATGCGCTCGAAACCCTCGGCTACCACGGTCTCCACGCCGGCCAGGCGCACGCCCTTGGCGGCCCAGTCGCGGCTGGAGCCCTGGCCGTAGTCGGCGCCAGCGATCACGATCAGCGGCTGGCGGCGGTTCAGGTAGGTCTCCATCGCCTCCCACATGCGCACCACGCGGCCTTCGGGCTCGATGCGCGCCAGCGACCCGGACTTCACGCTGCCGTCGGCGTTGCGGACCATCTCGTTCTTCAGCGTGGGGTTGGCGAAGGTGGCGCGCATCGCGGTGAGGTGGTCGCCGCGGTGCGTGGCGTAGGAATTGAAGTCTTCCTCCGGCAGGCCCATGCGGTGCAGGTACTCGCCGGCCGCGGAGTCTCTCAGGATCGCGTTGGAGGGCGAGAGGTGGTCGGTGGTGATGTTGTCCGGCAGCAGCGCCAGGGGGCGCATGCCCGTCAGCGTGCGCGGGTTGGCGGCCAGCGCGCCCACGCCCTCGGTGTCCCAGTAGGGTGGGCGGCGGATGTAGGTGGACTGCGGGCGCCAGTCGTACTGAGGGCTCACGGCCTCCTCGTCGTCGGCGCGGATGGCGAACATCGGCTCGTAGACCTGGCGGAACTGAGCCGGCTTCACGCTCGCCGCGACGATGGCGTCGATCTCCGCGTCGGCGGGCCAGATGTCCTTCAGGCGGACTTCCTCGCCCCCCTGGTCCAGCCCGAGCACGTCCTGCTCGATGTCAAAGCGCACCGTGCCCGCGATGGCGTAGGCGACCACCAGCGGCGGCGAAGCCAGGAAGGCCTGCTTGGCATAAGGATGGATGCGGCCGTCGAAGTTGCGGTTGCCCGAGAGCACGGCGGTGGCGTACAGGTCGCGCTCGATGATCTCCTGCTGGATCTCCGGCGCCAGCGCGCCGCTCATGCCGTTGCAGGTGGTGCAGGCGAAGGCGACGATGCCGAAGCCCAGCTTCTCCAGCTCGCCCAGCAGGCCGGCTTCCTGCAGGTACAGCTCCACCGCCTTCGATCCGGGCGCGAGCGAAGTCTTCACCCAGGGTTTGCGCAACAGCCCGCGCGCATTGGCGTTGCGCGCCAGCAGCGCCGCCGCGATCACGTTGCGCGGATTCGACGTGTTGGTGCAGCTGGTGATGGCAGCGATGATCACCGCGCCGTCGGGCATCAGGCCCTGCGCCTCTTCCGCGAGCGCCTTGTCCAGGCCGACGGCGATGCCGCGCTCGCGCAGCGCGCTGGTGGGCAGCCGCCGGTGCGGGTTGGACGGGCCGGCCATGTTGCGCACGACCGTGGACAGGTCGAAGCGCAGAACGCGTTCGTACTGCGCGGTCTCCAGCGCGCTGGCCCAGAAGCCAGCCGCTTTCGCATAGGTCTCGACGAGCTTCACCTGCGCGTCCTCGCGGCCGGTGAGCCGCAGGTAGTCGATCGTCTGCTCGTCGATGTAGAACAGCGCGGCGGTGGCGCCGTACTCCGGGCACATGTTGGAGATGGTCGCGCGGTCGCCGATCGACAGGGTCTTTGCGCCCTCGCCGAAGAACTCGACGTACGCGCCCACCACCTTCTCCTGTCGCAGGAACTCGGTGAGCGCCAGCACGATGTCGGTGGCGGTGATGCCGTCCTGCCGGCGCCCGGTGAGCTCCACGCCCACGATGTCGGGCAGGCGCATCCAGGAGGCGCGTCCCAGCATCACGTTCTCGGCCTCCAGGCCGCCCACGCCGACGGCTATGACGCCCAATGCATCCACGTGCGGCGTGTGGCTGTCGGTGCCCACGCAGGTGTCGGGGAAGGCGACGCCATCGCGTACATAGACCACCGGTGACATCTTCTCCAGGTTGATCTGATGCATGATCCCGTTCCCCGCCGGGATCACGTCCACGTTGTCGAAGGCCTTCTTCGTCCATTCGATGAAGTGGAAGCGGTCCTCGTTGCGGCGGTCTTCGATCGCGCGGTTCTTGCGAAAGGCGTCGGGGTCGAAGCCGCCGCACTCCACGGCCAGCGAGTGGTCCACGATGAGCTGCACCGGCACCACCGGGTTCACCGCGGCCGGATCGCCGCCTTGCGAGGCGATGGCATCGCGCAGTCCGGCCAGGTCCACCAGCGCGGTCTGGCCCAGGATGTCGTGGCACACCACGCGCACCGGGAACCACGGGAAGTCCAGGTCGCGTCGGCGCTCGATCAATTGCGCGAGGTAGGCCTGGAGCTGCACGGGGTCGGCGCAGCGCACCAGGTTTTCGGCATGCACGCGCGCGGTGTAGGGCAGCGTGGCCCAGGCGCCGGGGCGCAGGGCGTCGACCGCGCCGCGTGCATCGAAATAGTCCAGCGCGGTGCCGGGAAGAGATTGGCGATACAGATGATTCAAGCTCAATCAGCCTTGATGTTGTTGTCCTTGACGACCTTCGCGTAGCGCGGAATTTCCGTCTTGATGAGGTTGCCGAAGGCTTCCAATGTGCCGCCTGCGGGCGACACGCCGGTGGGCTCCAGCTTGGCCACCAGCTCGGGGCCCTTCAGGCCCGTGTTGAGCGCTGCGTTGATCTTGGCGATGATGGCCGGCGGCACGCCCTTGGGCGCAATGAGGCCGTGCCACGCGACCACGTCGTAGTCGCCCAGGCCCTTCGTCTCGGCCACCGGCGGGATGTCGGGGTAGGCCGGCTGGCGCTGTTTCGTCGTCACGGCCAGGGCGCGCAGGCGGCCCGACTTGACGTGCGGCATCAGCGCCTCGGTGCCGGCCACCAGCATGTCGACGTTGCCCGCCACCAGGTCCGTCACGGCCGGGCCGGTGCCCTTGTAGGGCACGTGCGTGGCCTTCACCTTGGCCATGCCGAACATGTACTCGGTGGCGATGTGCAGGTGGCTGCCGTTGCCGGCCGAGGCAAAGGTCAGCTTCTCGGGGTTCTTCCGCGCATATTCCAGCAGTTCTTCCAGGCTCTTGGCCTGCACCTTGGCCGGGTTGACGCACACCACGTACGCGCCCTTGGAGAGCTGGATCACCGGTACCATGTCGCCCACCGGATCGAACTTCAGCTTGTAGAGCGAGGGGTTGACCGTGTAGCTGCCCGCCACCAGCAGCAGCGTGTAGCCGTCGGGCGGGGTATGCAGCGCGATCTCGGTGCCCAGCGTGCCGCCGGCCCCGGGGCGGTTGTCGACCACCACCGGCTGGCCCAGCCCCTTGGCGAGCAGGTCGGCGCCCACGCGTGCGATGAAGTCGGAGCCACCGCCGGGCGCGAAGGGGCACACGATGCGGATGGGCTTGCTGGGGTAGGCGTCCTGCGAGCGCGCGAGCATCGGCAGCGGCGCGGCGAGGCTGGCGATGGCGGCGGAGAAGGTGCGGCGGCGAAGCGTCATGACTTGAAAATCTCCAGTGTTGTAGTGGTGGGTCGCAGGCAGATGCAACCCTGCCCGGATGCTAGTACGCCACCCTCTGCAACAACGGAAGCAAGTTGAAAGCTGGCGCGTCTTCTTCTTGCCTACCGGCGCTGCTCGATGGGCACGAAGGCCAGGTCTTGCGGACCGGTGTAGTTCGCGCTGGGCCGGATGATCTTGTTGTCCACGCGCTGCTCGATCACGTGCGCTGCCCAGCCGCTGGTGCGTGCGATGACGAACAGCGGCGTGAACATGGCCGTGGGCACGCCCATCATGTGGTAGCTCACGGCGCTGAACCAGTCGAGGTTGGGGAACATCTTCTTGGCCTCCCACATGACCGATTCCAGCCGCTGCGCGATGTCGTACATCTTGGTCGAGCCGGCGTCGTCCGACAGGGTCTTCGCCACGCGCTTGATCACGACGTTGCGCGGATCGCTCACCGTGTAGACGGGGTGGCCGAAGCCGATGACGACTTCCTTGAGCTCCACGCGTCGGCGGATGTCGGCCTCGGCTTCGTCGGGGTTGTCGTAGCGCTTCTGGATCTCGAAGGCCACCTCGTTGGCGCCGCCGTGCTTGGGGCCGCGCAGCGCACCGATGGCGCCGGCAACGGCCGAGTACATGTCGCTGCCGGTGCCGGCGATCACGCGAGCGGTGAAGGTGGAGGCGTTGAACTCGTGCTCGGCGTAGAGGTTGAGCGAGGTGTGCATCGCGCTTACCCAGGCCTGCGAAGGCTTCCTGCCGTGCAGCAGGTGCAGGAAGTGCCCGCCGATGGAGTCGTCGTCGGTCTCCACCTCGATGCGCTTGCCGTGGGTGCTCCAGTGGTACCAGTACAGCAGCATCGAGCCCAGCGAGGCCATCAGGCGATCGGCGATGTCGCGCGCGCCGGCCAGGCTGTGGTCGTCCTTCTCCGGCAGGATGCAGCCCAGCGCGGACACGCCGGTGCGCATCACGTCCATCGGGTGGGCACCGGCCGGCAGCCGCTCCAGCGATTCCTTCACGCTCACCGGCAGGCCGCGCATGGCCTTGAGGCGATTCTTGTAGGCCCGCAGTTCTGCGCGCGTGGGCAGCTTGCCGTGCACCAGCAGGTGGGCGATCTCCTCGAACTCGCAGACCTCGGCGATGTCCAGGATGTCGTAGCCGCGGTATTGCAGGTCGTTGCCGGTGCGCCCGACGGTGCACAGCGCGGTGTTGCCGGCGGTGACGCCCGACAGGGCCACGGATTTCTTGGGCCTGAAGGCCGCCTGCGCCGGCGCTGCGGTTGTGGTGGTGCTCATGCAGTTTCCTTGTCCAGATAAGAACGATCGATGGCGGCGGGGCGGCCGGCCGCATCCACGGCCACCATCTCGAACACGCCCTTGAGGACCTCTTCCGCGGGAATGCCGGGCAGTTGCGCCAGCCCGGTCACGCAGACGGTCATCGAGCTGCGTCCGACGCGGCTGACCCAGGCACGCAGCAGCAGCTCATGGCCCACGGCCACGGGCGCCAGGAAGTCGGCGCCAGTCACGCCGGCCATGACCACCTCGCGCTGCGCCAGGCTGCGCGCGGCCAGGAAGGCAGCCTTGGCCATCAGCTGCAGGCCCTGGCCGGCGAACAGCGTGCCGCGGTGGTTGGCATGCGCCGGCAGCACCAGTTCGTGCAGCTCGACGGTTCCCTGGGGTGTTGTCATGCTTCGCAATTTACGCAAAATAAGCCCATGCGAACAGGACTGAAATGGCGAATTGCTGCGAACGGAATCCGGCCAATTTGCGAATATTGCGAACTCTCAATGCAAGGAGCGGCCCGATGAGGAAGACCTTCATGGGCGTGCGCCTGCGCAAGCTGCGCGCCGAACGCGGCCTGTCGCAGATCGCCCTGGCACAGGCGCTGGGCCTGTCGCCCAGCTACCTCAACCAGATCGAGCAGAACCAGCGGCCGCTCACGGTAGCCGTGCTGCTCAAGATCAACCGCGCCCTGGGCATCGACATCCAGGAGTTCTCCGAGGACGAGGAAGCCCGCCTGGTGGCGGGCCTGCGCGATGCACTGGCCGATGCGGCCGAGCCGGTCAGCCTGCCCGAGTTGCAGGAGGTGGCCGCGCAGATGCCCGCGCTGGGCCGCGCGCTGCTTGCGCTGCACCGGCGCCATCTCGACTCGGCCGCGCAACTGGAGGCGATGGCGCTGCGCCTGGGCGACGACCGCTCGGATGCGCCGGCGCCACGCGCCACGCCCTTCGAGGTGGTGCGGGACTTCTTCTTCGCGCACCAGAACCATTTCGACGCCATCGACCGCGCGGCGGAGAAGCTCGCGCTGCAGGCCCAGGCCGAAGGTGGCCGCCTGACGGACTGGCTGGCGCGGCGCCTCTCGCAGGAACATGGCGTGCGCGTGCTGCTCACCGACGACGCGCAAGAGAGCAAGCGCCGCTACGACCCGGTGGAGCGCACGCTGCGCCTGTCCTCGGTGCTGGAGCCCGGGCAGCAGGCTTTCCAGATGGCCACGCAGGTCGCGCTGCTGGAGATCGGCCCGCAGATCGATGCGCTGATCGGCTCGCCCGCCTTCGCCGACGACAAGGCCTCGGCCCGGCTGGGACGCATCGGCCTGGCCAACTACTTCGCGGGCGCGCTGCTGCTGCCCTATGGCACCTTCCTGCGCGCCGCGGAAGCCATGCGCTACGACATCGACCTGCTGGGCCAGCGCTTCGGCGTCGGCTTCGAGACCGTGTGCCACCGCCTGAGCACGCTGCAGCGCCCGGGCGAGCCGGGCGTGCCCTTCTTCTTCGTGCGCGTGGACCGGGCCGGCAACATCTCCAAGCGGCAGTCGGCCACGCACTTCCACTTCAGCCGCGCCGGCGGCACCTGTCCGCTGTGGAATGTCTACGAGGCCTTCGGCCAGCCCGGGCGCATCCTGCCGCAGCTGGCCCGCATGCCCGACGGACGCAGCTACCTGTGGATCGCCCGCGCCGTGAGCAGCGGCGCTCAGGGGTACGGCGCGCCGCGCAAGACCTTCTCCATCGGCCTGGGCTGCGACATCCGCCACGCCGGCCGGCTGGTGTACGCCAAGGGCCTGGACCTGGGCGACCCGGATGCCGCCACGCCCATCGGAATGGGCTGCAAGGTCTGCGAGCGCGAGCGCTGCACGCAGCGCGCCTTTCCCTACGTGGGCCGGCCGCTGGAGGTGGACGAGAACCAGAGCCGCTTCAGCCCCTACGGCGTGGCAGGCTGAAGCGCCCATGCCGGGCCGGAAAATGACGCGAATGTAATCGGTGGCCCAGCCCCGCCGAAGTACCATCGAACGGATGCATCTCCTGGTGGTGGAAGACGAAACGAAGCTGGGCAACTACCTGCACAAGGGCCTGTCGGAGAGCGGCTTCAACGTGGACCTGGCGGTCGACGGCACGCAGGGGCTGGCGCTGGCCCTGACCGGGAACTACGACGTCGTCATCCTCGACATCATGCTGCCCGGCATCGACGGCTTCCAGGTGCTCGCCGAACTTCGCAGGAGCAGCAAGGTGCCCGTGCTCATGCTCACGGCGCGCGACGAGGTCGAGGACCGCGTGCGCGGCCTGGAAGCCGGCGCGGACGACTACCTGGCCAAGCCCTTCGCCTTCACCGAACTGCTGGCTCGCGTACGGGCGCTGCTGCGGCGCGGGCCGATGCAGGAGAGCACGCGCTACGCGCTGGGCGACCTGCAGCTGGACCTGAGGACACGCCGCGCCACCCGCGCCGGCAAGCGGCTGGACCTCACCGCCAAGGAGTTCGCCCTGCTCTCGCTGCTGCTGCGGCGCCAGGGACAGATCCTGTCGCGCGCGGTGCTCGCCGACCAGGTCTGGGGCATGAACTTCGACAGCGAGACCAACGTGGTCGAGGTGGCGGTGCGGCGCCTGCGCAGCAAGATCGACGACCCCTTCGAGCGCAAGCTGCTGCACACGGTGCGGGGCATGGGCTATGTGATGGAAGACCGGGCTGCAGCCGGAACCTAGGCGCATGTCCATCCAGGCAACGCTGTCGCGCTGGTTCGCGCTCCAGGCCCTGCTCGGGCTGAGCCTGGTCTGCGCGGCCGTGTACGGCGCCACGCGGCTGAGCTTCGAGATCAAGCAGAACGCGGAATTCGACCGGCACGCCGACATCGTCCGCCACGTGGCGAGCGAGACCAGCCAGCCCCTGAACGTCGAGGCGCTGAGCCACAAGCTGGACGACTACTTCCAGTCCCACTCGGATGCCGCCGTCTCGCTCTGGAGTGGCGGCCGCGAGATCTACGTGTCGGGCGTCCGGCCCAGGGGCGAAGGCTGGATGACGCGCGCATCGACGCTCGACAGCCCGGGCGTCGACGGCCGCCCACTGGAGTTGCGGCTCAGCCTGGACACACGCGGCGATGCCGTGTTGCTGCGGCGATTGGCGTGGACGCTGGTCGGCGCCGCTGCCCTCGGCACGCTGCTGATCGCCACGACCGGCTCGCTGCTCGTGCGCCGCGGCCTGCGGCCGCTCAAGCGCCTGGCCGCGGAAACTGCGGCGTCCGGACCGGACCGGCCGGGGCACCGCATCGAGTCCGCCGGCTACGCCGAGGAAGTGCAGCCCTGGATAGCGCAGTTCAACGACCTGCTCGACCGCGTCGAAGGCGCCTACCGGCAACTGGAAGGCTTCAACGCGGACGTCGCGCACGAGTTGCGCACGCCGCTGTCGAACATGATTGCGCAGACCGAGGTCGAGCTCGGCCGCGAGCGGTCTTCGGCCGAGCTTCGCTTTGCGCTGGAGTCGCAATTGGAAGAGGCCACGCGGCTTTCCACCATCGTGGCCGACATGCTCTTTCTCTCGCGCGCCGACCGGGGCTCACGGGCCCGCCGCAGCGCCGTCGAAAGCCTGGCGGCGCAAGTCAGCGCGGTGGCGGACTTCCAGGAGGCTGCGCTGGAGGAAGCGCGTCTCACGCTGGCGATCGAAGGCGAGGCGCGCCTGCGGATGGACATCGGCCTGGTGCGCCGCGCGGTGTCGAACCTGGTGTCCAACGCCATCCGCTATGCGGACGCGGGCTCGACCCTCCAGGTGCGCATATCGAGCGACGCCGCAGGGGCCCGGCTGGCGGTGTCGAACATCGGTCGGCCCATCGAGACGAATGCGCTTCCCCGGCTCTTCGAGCGCTTCTACCGGGCGGACCCTTCGCGCGCCGGTTCGGCCAGCCATCACGGGCTCGGGCTGGCCATCGTCGCGGCCATCGCGAGGATGCATGGCGGGAGCACCTTCGCCGAGAGCGCGAACGGCGTGACGACGATCGGGCTGACCCTGGCCGAGGCGGACGAAGCCGCAACCAAAGGCCAGCACGCCGACCCCGCGCACTGATCGGCGCACCGCGAGTCGAAGCCTGTAGCGTCCGCCCTACTTGAGGGTGAAGCGCGCCGCCTGCGCCGGCTTGCCCTTCATCTCGCTTCATCTGCAACATCATTGCGTTCAATCGTCCCGCGCATGCGCCAGCCGGTAGAGCACCGGCAGCACCAGCAGCGTCAGCGCCGTCGAGGACAGGATGCCGCCGATGACGACGGTGGCCAGCGGGCGCTGCACCTCCGCGCCGGTGCCGGTGGCAATCGCCATCGGCACGAAGCCCAGCGAGGCCACCAGCGCGGTCATCAGCACGGGCCGCAAGCGGGTGATGGCCCCTTCGCGGATGGCCGTGTCCAGCGTGGCGCCGCCCTCCCGAAGGCTTCGGATGAAGGAGATCATCACCAGGCCATTGAGCACCGCCACGCCCGACAGCGCGATGAAGCCCACGGCCGCCGTGATGGACAGCGGTATGTCCCGCAGCCACAGCGCCAGGATGCCCCCCGTCAACGCGAACGGGATGCCGGTGAACACGATCAGGCCGTCCTTCAGGTTGCCGAACATGGCGAAGAGCAGCGTGAACACCAGCAGCAGCGCCACCGGCACCACCACCTGCAAGCGCTGGGTGGCCGACTGCAGGTTCTCGAACTGCCCGCCCCAGGTGGTCCAGTAGCCCGGCGGGATCTTCACCTGCTGCTCCAGCGCGGCGGAGGCCTCGGTGACGAAGCCGCCGAGGTCGCGCCCACGCACGTTCGCGCTGATGACGATGCGCCGCTTGCCGTTCTCGCGGCTGACCTGGTTGGGGCCCGGCGCCAGATCCAGCGTGGCGACCTCGGCCAGGGGGATGAAGCGCACGCGCTGGGCGCCGCCATCGGCGGTCTCGGCGCCCGGCAGCGCGATGGGCAGCCGGCGGATGGCCTCCAGGTCGCCGCGCAGGTTCTCGGGCAGGCGGACGATGATGTCGAAGCGGCGGTCGCCCTCGAACAGGGTGCCGGCCGCCTTGCCGCCCACCGCAGTCGCCAGCGTGTCCTGCACGTCCGCGATGTTCAGCCCGTAGCGGGCCGTCTTCTCGCGGTCGATGTTCACGCTGAGCATCGGCAGACCGGTGGTCTGCTCGACCTTGACCTCGGCCGCGCCCGGAATGGCGGCGAGCACCTTCTCGACCTCGGCTGCCGTGCGGTTGAGCACCTCCATGTCGTCGCCGAAGACCTTCACCGCCACGTCGCTGCGCACGCCCGACACCAGCTCGTTGAAGCGCAGCTGGATGGGCTGCGAGAACTCGTAGCTGTTGCCGGGAAGGCGGGCGACTTCCTCCTGCACCGCCTCCAGCAGCTGCTGGCGCGTCCGGCGCGGCTGCGGCCACTGGCTCTCGGGCTTGAGCATCACGTAGCCGTCGGAGATGTTGGGCGGCATGGCGTCCGAAGCGATCTCCGCCGTGCCGGTGCGTGCGAACACGCGCTCGATCTCCGGGAACCTGTCCTTCAGGCGCTTTTCGAGCGCCTGCTGCATCTGCACCGACTGGCTCAGGCTGGTGCCGGGAATGCGCAGCGCCTGGATGGCGAAGTCGCCTTCATTGAGGT
The DNA here is from genome assembly GCF_900114785.1 of Variovorax sp. OV329. Classification (GTDB taxonomy): domain Bacteria; phylum Pseudomonadota; class Gammaproteobacteria; order Burkholderiales; family Burkholderiaceae_C; genus Variovorax. Next base: position 47,334 of record NZ_FOUG01000013.1, on the reverse strand, counting down.
TGGGAATGAACTCGCTGCCCAGCCGCGTGGCCAGCAGGCCGCACAGCACCACGGCGATGCCGGCCGCGGTCAGGATCACCGAGCGGGCGCTCAGGGCGTAGTCCAGCAGCGGCGTGTACAGCCGCTTGGCCCGCCGCATCAGCGGGTTTTCCTTCTCGGTGACTTTCTCGCCGATGAACAGCGCCACGCAGGCCGGAATGAAGGTCACCGACAGGATCATCGCGCCCAGCAGGGCGATGACCACCGTGAGCGCCATCGGGTGGAACATCTTTCCCTCCACCCCGGTCAGCGCAAAGATCGGCAGGTACACGATCATGATGATCAGCTGCCCGAAGAGCAGCGGACGCCGCGCCTCCCGGGCCGCCGCGAACACTTCGTGGAAGCGCTCGTTGCGCGTCAGCGCGCGGCCGTGGTGCTGCTGCGCATGCGTCAGGCGGCGCACGCAGTTCTCGACGATCACGACCGCGCCGTCGATGATGATGCCGAAGTCCAGCGCGCCCAGGCTCATCAGGTTCGCGCTCACCTTGGTGCTGACCATGCCGGTGAAGGTGAAGAGCATGGACAGCGGAATGACCATCGCGGTGATCAGCGCCGCGCGCAGGTTGCCCAGGAAGGCGAAGAGCACCACGATGACCAGCACCGCGCCTTCCAGCAGGTTCTTCTTCACCGTCGCGATGGCCTTGTCGACCAGCACCGTGCGGTCGTAGACCGTGACGGCCTCGACGCCGGCGGGGAGGTTCCTGTTGATCTCCTCCATCTTCTTCGCCACCGCCTGCGACACGGTACGGCTGTTCTCGCCGATGAGCATGAAGACGGTGCCCAGCACCACCTCGCGCCCGTTGTCGGTGGCGGCGCCGGTGCGAAGCTCCTGGCCCACTTCCACCTGGGCGACGTCGCGCACGCGCACCGGCGTGCTGCCCGCGCTCGTGAGGATCACGTCGCGCAGGTCGTCCACACTGCGCGCCTGCCCGGGCGCGCGGATCAGGTACTGCTCACCGCGCCGTTCGATGTAGCCGGCGCCGACGTTGGCGTTGTTGCGCTCCAGCGCCCGCACCACGTCGGCCAGCGACAGGCCGAAGGCCGCGAGCTTCTCGGGCTGCGGCGCGATCTGGTACTGCTTGGCGTAGCCGCCGATGGTGTTGATCTCGGTCACGCCCGGCACGTTGCGCAGCTGCGGCTTGATGATCCAGTCCTGGACCTCGCGCAGGTCGGTCGAGGTGTAGGGCGAGCCGTCGGCCTTCTTCGCGCCGTCCTTCGCTTCCACCGTCCACAGGTAGATCTCGCCCAGGCCCGTGGAGATCGGCCCGGTGACGGGGTGGATGCCATCGGGCAACTGGCCCGAGGTGGACTGCAGGCGCTCGTTGACCAGCTGGCGCGCGAAGTAGATGTCGGTGCCGTCGCGGAAGATCACGGTCACCTGCGACAGCCCGTAGCGCGACAGCGAGCGCGTCTCCTGCAGGCCCGGCAGGCCCGCCATGACGGTCTCGATCGGGAAGGTGACGCGCTGCTCGGTCTCCAGCGGCGAGTAGCCGGGCGCGGCGGTGTTGATCTGCACCTGCACGTTGGTGATGTCGGGCACCGCGTCGATGGGCAGCTTCTGGTAGTTGGCGATGCCCAGGCCCGCCATCCCGAGGACGGCAAGCAGCACCAGCCATCGCTGCTCGATGGCAAAGCGGATGATTCGTTCGAACATGAATGGGGTCCGCTTTCGATCAGTGCGAATGGGTGGCAGAGCCCTTGCCCTGCTCCGACTTGACGACGAAGCTGCCGGCTGCCGCGTAGCTCGCGCCGGCCTGCAGGCCGCTGACGATCTCCACCCGCTTGCCGTCGGAGCGGCCGATCTGCACCGGCTGCGGCACGAAGCCCCCCTGCACCTTCATGAAGACCACGGTCTTGTCGTCCAGCGTCTGGATGGCGGAGGAGGCCACGGCGACCGGAACCTGTGCCTCGTCGGCCAGCAGTTCCACCGTCACGAACAGGCCCGGGCGCCAGGCGCCCTGGGGGTTGGCCAGCGTCACGCGCGCCGGCGCGGTGCGCGTCTGCTGGCCGATCAGCGAGCCGACGTAGGCGATCCTGCCTTCGGCGGTGGCGTCGAAGGCGCCGGAGCGCACCAGCACCTTGTCGCCCACGCGCACGCGCTGCAGGTCGCGCGCAGGCACGTCCATCTGCGCCCATACCGAGGACAGGTCGGACACGGTGAAGACGTTGGCGTCTTCCTTGACCGATTCGCCCAGGGCGATGTGCTTCTCGACGATCACGCCGTCGAAGGGCGCGCGCAGCTCGAAGCGGCCCAGCGAGCCCGCGCTGGCCGAGGCGCCCAGCGTCTGCAGCTTCTGGCTGGCGTTGGCTACCGCGATTTCGGTCTCGCGCAGTGCCTGGCGGGCCTGCAGCATGTCCTGCTCGGGCGAGATCTTCTCTTCCCACAGCCTCTTCTCGCGTTCGTAGGTGGTCCGCGCCAGGGCCTGGCGCTGGGCCGCGGATTGCAGCTCGGCGCGCACGTCGGAGACGGCGCTGCTGGAGATGGCGGCAAGCACCTGCCCCTTCTTCACCGGCTGCCCCAGGTTGGCCGAAACGCCTTCGACGACGCCGGCCACGCGCGGAACGATGTGGGCCGTGAGGTCTTCGTTGAAGCGGATCTCGCCCGGAAACTGCAGGCTGCTGCGGATGAGGGCACCGCCACTCGTTTCCACCGTCACGCCGGCGGCCTGGATCTGCGCGTCGCTCATCGCGATCTTTCCTTCGCTGCTGCCGAAGGCGAAGAGGTAGGACTCCTTGGGTGTCTGCAGTTCGACGGTGGCTTCGAACACGTGGGGCTCGGCGATCTCCTGGTCGGAACCGAGGAAGTCGCCAGCGGGCGCCATGCGGATTTCCTGGCGCTCGCCGCCGGGGCGCGTGAGCACCACGGTCATGGCGGAGCCGGCCGGGCTGGCCTGCACGTCCTTCTCGAACAGCCAGGCCTTGAGGCGCGCCTTGCCGCCCTCCTCGGCCAGCAGCACTTCGGCGGCGAAGTCACCCTCGACGAGCTTCTGGCCACCGTGCGGCCCCCTGGCGATCTTCTTTTCCTCGCCGTGCGCGCCGCCTTCCGCACCGTGGTCGTGCCCGTCGCCGGAGGCTTCCTCGTGCGATTCGCCGGCATGGTCGCCGTGGCCGTCGCCACTGGCCTTCGGGCCACCGGTGCGCGTCAGGATGAGCGCGCCGACGACGATGCCCAGGATGACCAGCACGGCGATGGCGAGCGCGTGCCGGCGCTTGTTCTTCTGCGGGTCGGACGATGGAGTTTGTGGGGTGCTCATGGGCGGGCTTTCGGGAGGGCAGCGGCGTCGATGCCGGGCGTGCCGATCAGGCGGTTCAGGTCGGAGGCGGAGCGGTGCGTCTCGGCAAGCGCCCGCAGGTACTGGGCGCGGGCCTGCAGCAGGGTGCGCTGCGCATCGAGGGCGTCCAGGTAGCTGAACTTGCCCAGTTCGTAGCCCTTGGTCGCGGCATCGAAGGCGCTCTGGGCGCCGGGGAGGATCTCGCGCTTCAATGCGGCGACCTCCTCGACGGAAGTCTCGAAGCGCTGGCGCGCGCCAGCGACTTCGGCCAGCAGGCGCACTTCGGTCGCACGCGCCAGGTCCTCGGCCTTGTCGCGGCGCTTGTAGGCCTCCTGGATGTTGCCGCGGTTGGCGTCGAACACCGGCAGGGGAATGGAGACGCCCACCACCGCCTGGTTGCGCGCCAGCTCCGCATCGCGCTTGGCGCCGAGCGTGAAGGTCACGTCCGAAATCCGTTTCGCGCGCTCGAGTTCGACCAGCGCCTGCTGCCGCTGGATCTCCAGGCGGGCCTCCAGCAATGCAGGCGCGCTGTCGAGCAGACCATTCGCCTGCTCGGCGCTCGGCATGGCGGGAACGTCCAGCGCATTGCCATCCACGGCTGCAATCGCAGCGCCCGAGCCGATGGCGGCGCGAAGCTGCTGCAGGGCGGTCTTGAGTTCGCCTTCGGCCTGCAGCAGCTGCACGCGCACTTCCGCCTCGGCGACCTTGGCCTTGGTTTCCTCGACCGGTGAGACCTTGCCTGCCGTCACGCGCTTGCCGGCGGCATCGCTGCCCCGCCGCGCCAGGTCCAGCGAGGCGCGGGCGAGGCTGACCCTGTCCTGCGCGATCAGGGCCGCGAAGAAGGCCGCGGTGACGCTGGCCTGCAGCTCGTACTGGCGCGCCGTGAGTTGGGCCCGCGCGATGTCGATGGCGCGGTCTGCCGCGGCCATGCGGGCGTCGCGCTTGCCGCCCAGCTCGATGGGCTGGCTCAGCGCGATCGTCGTGGTGCGCGTCTCGGGCCGCGTGTCTTCCAGCAGGGCCTCGACGGTCGGGTTGAGCCAGGCGCCCGCCTGGACGCGCGCACCTTCGGCGGCGCCCAGTTGGTTGCGGGCGCCCGAGAGTTCGGGGTTGGCCTCCAGCGCCCGCTGCAAGGCGAGCGGCAGGGTCAGGGGCTGGCTGGTCGTCGCGCCAACGGGTGCGGGCATGGCCGGGCCGGCGGTAGGGAAAGAGGACTGCGCCAGCACACAGGTGCTGGCGGCGAGCGCCACGATCGCCAAGGCGACGGGCGCATACAGGCTGCGCATCGAAATCTCCGGTCAGGAAAGGGACGGGGGGATTCCGGCGCGACCTTCAGTTCATCTCGGCATGGCGGATGAGGAAAGTGGACAGTCGCGCCGGCTCAGGCGGCGCGCTGCCATTTGGGACGCTCGATTTCTCTCAGCCGCTCGATGCCGATGAGCACCGGGGCCTGGGGCGGGTACGAAGCTGCCGGCGGTGAGATGCTCGGCATCGACGGCGCGAACGGCACCTGCAGCACGCAGCCGTGGCAGTAGCCGCAGTCGAGGTCGGCCACGCTGGCCGGGCTCTGGTTCGCTGGCGATGCCTCGGCGGCCGCAGCGGACCGTGGTGCCTCGTGTTCATGCGAATGGTGGCCCGGGTGCGAGGTACCCACTTCGTGACCGCAGTACTTCGCCGCAGCCGACCAGACCAGCTGCGGCGACAGCACCATGAGCATCCCGATCAGCAGGATGCGGGTCATGCCGGGAACGAGGCCTCGGCAGGAAGACATGCGCGGCATCGGCTAGAACCTGTGCTCGCCGTCGGCCTGCGCGCAAGAGACTTTCTCGACCTGGATCGTGCTGTGGTGCAGGTCGAAGCGTTCCTGCAGCGCCTTGGCCGCAGCTTGCGTGATCGCGTCGGCATCGCCATGGGCGCTGACCAGGTGCACGCTCAGGCTGGCCTTGCCGCTGGTCATCGCCCACAGGTGCAGCTCGTGCACCGAATCCACCTTCGCAAGCCCTGACAGCACCGTGCGGACCTCGGCCAGGTCCATTTCTGCCGGAACGCCTTCCAGCAGGATGTTGATGCTGTCACGAAGCAATATCCAGGTGCGCGGCAGCACCCACAGGCCGATCAGCACGGCGATGCCCGAATCGACCCAGGTCCAGCCGGTCAGCCAGATGACGATGGCACCCACGATCACGCCAACCGAGCCGAGCATGTCGCTCCACACTTCCAGGTAGGCGCCCTTCACGTTCAGGCTCTGGTCCTTGCCCGACTGCAAGAGGCGCATGCTGACCAGGTTGACGGCCAGCCCGAGGATGGCGATGGCCAGCATGCCGCCCGAGGCGATGGGCGTGGGCGCCTTCGCGCGCTCGTAGGCCTCGTACAGGATGTAGATCGCCACACCGAACAGCAGCAGCGCGTTGAAGGCGGCCGCAATGATCTCGAAGCGGTAGTAGCCGAAGGTGCGCCGGTCGTCGACGCCTCGCCTGCCGATGCGGATGGCCGCGAGCGAGATGGCCAGTGCCGCCGAATCGGTGAACATGTGCGCCGCATCCGAGATGAGCGCGAGGCTGCCCGTCAGCATGCCGCCGATCACTTCGGCGACCAGGAAGGCGCCGGTCATGCCCAGCGCCATCCAGAGCGCGCGTTCGTGCCGCGCGCTGCCGGGCGCCGAGATGGCATGGGAATGGGTGTGGCCTGAGGACATCGGAACGACCGGGATCGTAGGCGAGGCAGGCGGCCGGAAGCCTCTCGCGAACATTACATCTCTGTCATGTTCGAGCGTACCGGCGAGCGGTGGCGGATTACGTACGTCTTCGCGCCGACGGTTCGGGCACCGTGGCGCGCGGCCCGCAGCCTTCGCCTGGAACGGCGCAGCCCGCGGGCAACCGAGGGATCGCGCGAGGCGGCGGCTGCACCGCCCGCGTGCTGGAAAGATTGGCAGGCGGCCAGCGCCGCCGCCGTGCCTCAGCCGGCGTTCTTCAAGGACTGCTTGGCCTTCTCGGCGGAATTCTGCGAGCGGTTCTTGTGATAGCCCGACTTGACGTTGTTCACCGCCTTGCCCACGGGGCCGCTCTTCCTGGCCTCGTCGTCGGCGCGCTTCTCGTCGATCTTGTGCTTGGCGGAATCCGTCGCCTCGGAGGCTGCCTTGCTGAGCTGGGCGTTGGCAGTGGCCCCCAGGCCCATGAAGCTGGCGGACACGAGGAGGACGGCAAGGATGTTCTTCTTCATTTTCGAGTTCGGTGTGGCTGTGTTGCGAAGCCGCAATGGTCGGCGAAGCTGCCCGGACGCCCTGTAGGCGCCGGCCTCGCGCCCCCGACGGACGGCCGTGCGAACCGCGTCTCGAAATCGCTGCTTACACCGTTAGGAATATAGGCGTGGTGAAAATAAGCAACAAAAATGTGTACGCATGTACTACACCGCTGTCACACCCCACCCCGCCGCGTCCTCCGCGGAACCGTTGGCCCCGGCCGAGCGGGCCCAGGAAAGCGCCGGCTCCCCCTGGCCGCGCCCCCGGGTGCTCACCAGCCGCGAGTTGCGCGAACTGGCCGTCGAGTGGCGCGCCCGGCGCGACCCGGACGATGCGGAGCGTGCGGAAAAGGTGGCCACCGTGCTGGAGTGGCTGGCTGCCCAGCGTGAACCCAAGCCGGCGCCCAAGACGCGGCTGCAGGCAATGGGCGAGCGCATCTCGGCCTGGGTGGGCCTGCACTAGCCTCCCGGCTTTTCAGTCCCGCGCCGGCGCGCCGAGCGGGAACAGCGGTCGATAGGGCCGCGCTTCTTCCACTGCACGCGCGAAAGAGGGACGCGCGAGCAGGCGGGCCCGGTAGGCCCGGACCAGGGGATGTTTTTCCGAGACCGGATGCGTCCAGTCGGCATAGAAAAGCGCGGGCGCCGCACCGCAGTCCGCCAGGGTGAATTCTTCGCCCGCCGCCCAGATGCGGCCCTCGAGCCGGCCCTCCAACCAGTCATAGGCACGCTCCAGCCGTTCCTCGGCCACGGCCCGACCTGCCTCCTTCGAATGCGGATGCCGCCCGAGCGCGCTGTCGACCGCGTACTGCACGGCCGACATCACGTAGAGGTCGAAGAAGCGGTCGAGAAAGCGCACATCCAGCGCGGCCAGCGGGTCCTCGGGCAGCAGGCGCACGGGCCCCGGGTGGGCGAGCTGCAGGTACTCGATGATCAGGCTGGTTTCCAGGATGGTGCGCTCGCCGTCCAGCAGCATCGGGAAGCGCGCCATCGGCCAGCGCTTGAGCCACTCGGCAGCGTGCTCGGGCGTGTCCGGGCCGATGACGCGGTAGTCGAAGGGCGTGCCGTTCTCGTACAGCGCGATGAGCGCCTTCTGGGTGTACGAGGAGAAGGGATGTCCGTAGAGCGCGAGAGCCATGTCGGGTGTCCTTGTCCTGTTCGATCCTGGAAGCCGGGCGACGATTCAATCACGCTAGGCCACGCGCGGCTGGAAGGCGATGATCGCCATGCCCACCAGGCTCACCGCCACGCCCGCCACGTCCCATGCGCTGGGCCGCACGCCATCCACCGCCCACAGCCAGGCCAGCGCGACGGCGATGTAGACGCCGCCGTAGGCCGCATACACGCGGCCGGCCGCCGCGGGATGCAGGCTCAGCAGCCACGCGAAGAGCGCCAGGCTCAACGCGGCCGGCGCCAGCAGCGAGGCCGAGGCGCCCTTGTTGAGCCACAGGTAGGGCAGGTAGCAGCCGACGATTTCCGCGATGGCGGTGACGAGGAACAGCGCGAAGGTCTTCATGGGCCACCATGCTACGGCCCCGCGCCCCTACTCGTAGCGCTTGCCCTGCGCCATCAGCTCCGGCGTGCCGATCACCGCGTTGAGTCCGTCGAAGTCCAGCATGCGGTCGCGCCAGGGCTCCGTCGTCCTGTGCGACTTCAGGCTGGCGTAGTAGCCCTGCAGCAGGTGCACCACGGCGCGCGCGGTGCCGCCGGGGAAGATGGCGATGCGAAAGCCGTGTGCCTGCAGCGCGCCCGCATCCTGGACGGGCGTCTTGCCGCCTTCGACCATGTTGGCCAGCAGCGGGATGCGGTCGCCCAAGCGGCGGCAGGCGGCGTCCATCTGTTCGGGCGAGCGCAGGGCCTCGATGAAGAGCGCGTCGACGCCGCAGTCCAGGTACGCCTCGGCGCGGTCCAGCGCGGCGTCCAGGCCTTCGACGGCTACCGCGTCGGTGCGGGCAAGGATCAGCGTGTCGCTCGACGCGCGCGCATCCAGCGCGGCCTGCAGCTTGCCGCACATCTCCTTCACAGGCACCACCGTCTTGCCGTCCAGGTGGCCGCAGCGCTTGGGAAAGCCCTGGTCCTCGATCTGGATCATGGCGGCGCCGGCGCGCTCGAAGCCGCGCACGGTGCGCTGGGTGTTCAGGGCGTTGCCGAAGCCGGTGTCGGCATCGACGATGACCGGCAGGTTCACGCGCTCGCAGATGCGGGCCAGCGTGTCCTCCACCTCGGTGTAGGTGGTCAGGCCCACGTCCGAGCGGCCCAGCCGGGTGTAGGCGATGGAGGCGCCCGAGAGGTAGAGCGCCTCGAAGCCGGCCTGCTCCGCGACCAGCGCGCTCAGCGCGTCGTACACGCCCGGGGCCAGCACGATGTCCTTGGAAGCCAGGCGTGCCTTGAAGGATGCCTGGGTGTTCTTGTCTGCCATGTTCATTCTCCTTGCGTTGCGCGCCCGAGGATGGCCGCCGCGCTGCGTGCCGCGATCGCGCCACCCGCGACCGCGCTGAGCAATCCGTTGCCCGAGAGGTAGCCCCACACCGCGTCGCCCGAGACGCCGCCCGCAGCGCCACCGGCGGCTAGCAGGTTGGGCAGCGGCGTGCCGTCGTCCTTTCGCAAGACGCGCATGTCGGGCGCCACGTCGAGGCCGCCTTGGGTGTGGAAGAGCGCGCCGGTCACCTTGACCGCGTAGTACGGCGCCGAAAGCGCGCGAGTGAAGACGCGGTCGTCGGACTGCGGCGACGGCCCCATCGCAGCCAGCGTGGCCTGCAGCACCGAAGCGTCGCAGCCGATGCATTGCGCCAGCGCGTGCACCGAATCGCAGCGGCGCAGCGCGCCCGCGGCTTCGGCGTCGCGGAAGTCGGGGAACTCGCGCGCCAGCTTCAAGAGCGGCGCGTCGAACACGTTCCAGGCGACGCCGCCGGGCTGCGCCAGCACGTGCACCGCGGCTTCCGAGTAGCCCTGCGTCTCGTCGTGGAAGCGCCGGCCTTCTGCATTGACCTGCACGCCGCCTTCCATCATCACGGCCCAGCTCATCAGCGCGCCTTGGGGCGTGACCCAGGAACCGTGGCCCTGGTAGCCGCCCAGGTCGCGCAGGCGCGCGCCCAGTTCACGGCCCCAGAGGATCGCGCTGCCGTCGTTGCCCACGTGGCCGCCAAACGCGGCGTCGCGCATCTCGGGCAGCAGCTCGCCCACCATCTGTGCGTTGCCGCCGAAGCCGTTGCAGGCCAGCAGCAGCGCGTCGCAGGCCAGGCGCTCTTCCTGGCCATCCGGACGGCGGTAGCCCAGGCCGATGACGCGGTCCGCGCCTGTTTCGAGCCACAGCGTGTGGACAAGCGCCTCGGTCAGCACCGGGATGCCGGCCGCCTCCACGGCCGATTGAAGCGCGGCCATCAGCGCGGCGCCGGTCTTCTGCGGCAGCGCATGCATGCGGTGGCGCGTGTGGCCGGGGTAGAGAAAGTTGTCGAGAAGCACCCAGTCCAGGCCGTGACGCGCCTGCAAGGCATCGAGCGCGGGTCCGATGGCTTCGGCATAGGCCGTGACGAGCGCAGGCGAGGCACGGCCATGGGCCTTGGCCTGGATGTCGGCCGAGAAGCGATCGGCACTGTCGTCCGTGACGCCCGCCGCGCGCTGCACGCTGGTGCCCGGCGCCGGGATGAAGCCGGAAGACAGCGCCGTCGACCCGCTGGGCTGCGCATCGCGCTCCAGCACCACGCAGTCGAGCCCCAGGTCGTGCAGCATCAGTGCAGCCACCAGGCCGCAGGCACCCCCGCCGACGATGGCCACCGGCACCTGCGCCTCGGCGTCCATGTGCGACGCCCGCTGCACGCGGCGATCGGGCGGGGTCGGACTCATGCCAGCATCTGTGCGAAGGCCGCGCCGTCGATGACCTCGGCCACGTTGCCCATGTCCGCCAGCGCCGTGTCGTGGCGCTGCTGCCCGAAGGCGGCGCACACGTCGGCCAGCACCAGGGTGCGGTAGTCGCGCATGTGGGCATCGCGCACCGTGCTGGCCACGCCGCCGTTGGTGACGATGCCGCACACCGCCACGGTGTCGATGCCGCACTTGCGCAGCACCCAGTCCAGCTGCGTGTTGAAGAAGGCCGAGTAGGCGACCTTGCACACCGCCACGTCGACCAGGCCCGCAAGCGCGTCGACATTGGCCTGGCCCCAGCTGCCGGGAGCGAAGTCGCCCTTCTTCAGGTAGGGGCGCAGCGCCTTCAGGTGCGGCGAGATCATGGGCTCGCCCTGCGCATCCGGCCACAGCGTGAACTGGCTGGCGGTCACCAGGCCGCCCTGTGCCTTGAGCGCGCGTGCGGCCTGCGCGGCGCGTTCCGGCAGCGGCTCTGACATGGGGTTGGTGTCGCCGCCGCGCGCATAGGCGCCCTTGGCGTCGAGGAAGTCGTTCTGCAGGTCGACGATGACCAGCGCGGTGCGTCGGCCGTCGAGCTTGGTGGGGACGCTCATCCCTGCCTCACCAGCAGGTTGCCGAAGCTGTCCACCTCGGCCGCGAAGCCGGGCTCCAGCCACACGGTGGTGTCCGCCTGCTCCAGGATCGCAGGACCTTGAACGCGTGCGCCCACCGGCAAGTCAAGCCGCGCGTAGCGCACCGCGTCGTGCCAGCGGCCCTGGTGGTACACGCGCTGCGTGCCCAGCGGCGTGGTGCTGCCCTGCCCTTCGGGTGCCAGCACCGCCAGGTCGAACTTGGGCCGCTGGCCGATGCGCGCATAGCGCAGGTTCATCACGCGGATCGGGATGCCGCCCAGCACGCGGCCGAAAGCGGCCTCGTAGGCCTGCTCGAAGGCGGCGCGGATGCTCTCGCGCGTCAGGCCTTGCGCACCGCCGGGCAGCGGTACGGGCAGCGTGTGGGTCTGGCCGGCGTAGAGCATGTCCAGCGCCACCACCTCGCGCACGCCGTCGAAGCGCACGCCGGCCGAATCCAGGCGCTGCTGGCAAGCCTGCGCGAGCTCTTCGATGCGCTGCTGCAGGGCCGGCACGTCCAGTTCGGCCAGCGGCCGGTTGATGGTCTGCACCGCGTCGTGCCGCATGTCGGCAATCACGCAGCCCAGCGCCGAAGTGACGCCGGGGTAGCGCGGCACGATGCCGGTGCCCACGCCCACCTCGCGCATCATGGCGCACACGTGCAGCGCACCGCCGCCGCCGAAGGGCATGTAGGCGAAGCGGCGCGGGTCGTGGCCTCGCTCGATGGAGACCAGGCGGATCGCGCCGGCCATGCGGGCATTCGCCACCGTCAGCATGGCTTCGGCGGCCGCCATCACGTCCAGGCCAAGAGGCTTGGCAACGTGCGTCTCGATCGCCTCGCGCGACTTGCCAGCATCCAGCGCGGCCAGCAGCCCGCCCCCCAGCGGCCGGTCGGCCGCGATGCGGCCCAGCAGCACATTGGCATCGGTCACCGTGGGGCGCATGTTGCCGCGGCCGTAGCAGGCCGGGCCCGGCACGCTGCCGGCCGACTCGGGGCCCACCTGCAGCATGCCGCTGGCATCCACCGAAGCGATGGAGCCGCCACCCGCGCCGATGGTCTCGATCTGGATCATGGGCGAGCGGATCACCATGCCGAACTCGATGGCGGTCTGCGCGGCCAGCGCGGCCTCGCCGCCGGCCACCAGCGACACGTCGAAGGAGGTGCCGCCCATGTCGCCGGTGATGACGTTGGGGTGCCCCGCGGCGCGCGCGATCTCGGCGCAGGCGATGACGCCGGCCGCCGGCCCGGAGAGCGCCGTGCGCACAGGCAACTCGCCCGCCGTGCTGCGCGACATCACGCCGCCGTTGCTCTGCACCACCAGCAACTCGCCGCCGAAGCCCTGTGCGCGCAGGTCGCCTTCGAGCCGCTCCAGGTAGCTGCCCACCACGGGCTGCAGCGCGGCGTTGAGCGTGGCGGTCGAGCAGCGCTCGAACTCGCGGATCTCGGGCAGCACCTCGGCCGCCGCGGTGACGTGCGGGTTGGGCCATAGCGCCCGCACCGCCTCCACCGCGCGCTGCTCGTTCACCGGGTTGGCGTAGGTGTTGATGAAGAAGACGCAGACCGCGTCGCAGCCGGCTTCGAGCAGCGCACGCGCCTCGGTGCGCACCTGCTCCAGGTCGACCTCGGTATGCAGCGTGCCGTCGGCCAGCACGCGCTCGTCCACCTCGCGGCGCAGGTCGCGCGGCACCACGGGCAGGAAGCTGCCGCGCAGGCCCCAGGTTTGCGGACGGTCGCGGCGGCGCATCTCCAGCACGTCGCGAAAGCCCCGCGTGGTGATGATGCCGGTGCGCGCCACCTTGCGCTCCAGCAGCGCGTTGGTGCCCACGGTGGTGCCATGCACGATGGTGCCGATGGCGGCGGCCGAATCGGCCACGCGCGCCACCCCGTTCATGAAGCCGCGCGCTTCCTCGCCGCGGGTGGAAGGTACCTTGACGATACGTGCCGTGCCCTTCGCCTCGTCGAGCACGAACAGGTCGGTGAAGGTGCCGCCGACGTCGACGCCGACGACCAAGGATGCATTGGCGGAACTCATTGCTTGTCTTTCCCTTGTTCGCTCACATAGCCCATGGCGCGATCGGCCTCGCGCTCCTTCGCGTTGCGCCTGGCAGGGTCGCCCCAGCCACCGCCCCCGGGCGTTTCCAGCCGCACGCGTTCGCCGCGCACCAGTTGGATGCCGCGCATCTTCGAGACCATGGGCGGCACCTGCCACTGCCCTTCGTTCTCGTAGCGGAACACGTTGAGTGCCCCGGACTCGCCGCCGGCGATGCCCTTGGGGGGCGAACTGCCGCGCTCGCCGAAGACGAAGACCTCGGCGTCCTTCTCGAGCAGTTCGATCTCGTAGACGGCGCCCAGGCCGCCGCGATGTTCACCGTCGCCGCCCGAGTCGGGGCGCAGGGCCCATTCGGTGAAGCGCACCGGGTAGGCGGCTTCGAGGATTTCCAGCGGCGGGATGGTGGCGGTGGAGATGGGTGCATTGCCATGCGCCAGCCCGTCGCCCGCGGAGTGGCCGCCGTGGCCGCCGCCGAAGAAGCTGAACATCACCCAGCGCTGGCCCTCGCGGCCCGCGTCGCTGCGGTGGCCGGCGATGGACAGCGCATTGATGGTGCCGTAGGCCTGCGCCACCGCGCGCGTCGGGTCGGCCTGCGCGGCGGCGCTGAAGATCACGTCGATCATCCGCAGGATGGTCTCGGTGTAGCCGCCCACCGGGCGCGGGCGCTCGGCGCTGATGACCAGCTTGTCGGGAATGACGAAGTCGACCGCGTCGAGCACGCCGGCGTTGGCCGGCACGTCGGGGAACAGGTGCTTGAGCGCGACGTAGCAGGCCGCCACCGCGGTGGCGCGCGAGATGTTCACCGGCCCGGCGCACTGCGGCGAGCTGCGCGAGAAGTCCAGCGTCAGCTTCTCGCCCTGCACCGTCATGTCCAGCGCGATGGTGAGCGGCTCGCGGCTGATGCCGTCGTTGTCCAGCAGGTCCTCGAAGCTGTAGCGGCCGTCGGGCAGCGAGGCAATGTGCGCGCGCATCAGGCGCAGCGCGCGGCTGCGCAGTTCGCCCAGCGCCTGCAGCACCAGGCCGTCGCCGTACTCGTCGAGCAGGCCGTCCAGGCGCCTGGCGCCCAGTTCGAGCGCAGCCAACTGGCCGTTGAGGTCGCCCCACAAACTGTCGGGCAGCCGTGTGTTGGCACGCAGGATGGCCAACACGTCTTCATCCAGCACGCCGTTGCGCACGATGCGCACCGGCGGAATCTGCACCGCCTCCTGCCAGCATTCGGTGGCCGCGGGGTTGTAGTTGCCCGGCACCGCGCCGCCCACGTCGTGCCAGTGCGCTGCCGAGGCCATGTAGCAATACAGCTTGCCGTTGCGAAAGAAAGGCTTGACCAGCTTGAAGTCGTTGGCGTGCGTGCCGCCGTCGTAGGCGTCGTTGCTGATCCAGATGTCGCCCTCCTGCATGCCGCCGCGGGCCTCGGCCACCTTGGCCGTGGCGCGCACCGCGAAGGCCATGGCGCCGACGAAGACCGGCAGGCCCGACTTGCCCTGCACCAGCGTGTCGCCGCTGGCGGCGTCGTACAGGCCGTGGCAGGCGTCGTGCGCCTCGGCGATGATGGGATTGAAGGCGCTGCGGTAGAGCGTGGCGTCCATCTCGTCGGCCACCTGCTCCAGCCGCCCGCGCAGCACCGCGAGGGTGACCGGGTCCAGTGTCGTGTTGTCGTTCATGCTTGTTCCTTGGCGCCGGCGGCTGCGAAGCGCTTGCGCAATTGCGCGAGCAACCCGCCCGCGCGCACCATGTCCATGAGGAAGCCAGGCACCGGCTCGCAGGCCAGTTGCCGGCCGTCGGCGGTGCGCACGGAAGGCGCATCCACATCCAGCACGATGCCCTCGCCTTCCTGCAGTTGCTCCGCCTCGGGGCAGGTCAGCAGCAGGAGGCCCAGGTTGAAGGCATTGCGGAAATAGAGCCCGCTGTACGAGGGCGCGATGACAGCCGCGACGCCCAGTTGCACCAGCACGGCGGCGGCCTGCTCGCGCGAGGAGCCGATGCCGAAATTGGGGCCGGCCACCAGCACGTCGCCGGGCTTGACCTGGCTGGCGAACTCGGGGCGCACCGCTTCGAGGCAGTGCTTCGCGATGGTCTCGATGCCGTGCTTCATCGCATGGCCGGGGGCCAGCGCATCGGTGTCGACGTCGGCGCCCACGCGCCAGACGCGGTGCAGGCTGCGGTCGTTCATGCCAGCACCTCGCGCGGGTCGGTGATGCGGCCGCGCAGCGCAGAGGCGGCCACCGTGTAGGGCGAGCCCAGGTAGACGCGTGCGCTGGCCGAGCCCATGCGGCCCTTGAAGTTGCGCGCCGTCGTGGAGATCACCGTCACGTCATCGCCCACCGCGTCGCCATAGCCGGCGCAGGCGCCGCAGGTGGTCGGCGCGAGCTCGGCGCCCGCGTCCTGCAAGGCCTGCAGCACGCCTTCCTCGCGCGCCTGTTCCTGGTCGCGCAGGCTGGCTGGCGCGACGATGAGGCGCACGCCGGGCTGCACCTTGTGTCCGCGCAGCACCTGCGCGGCGGCGCGCAGGTCGTCGAGCTTGGCGCCGGTGCAGGCGCCGATGTAGGCGACGTCGATGGCAGTGCCCGCCTCCTGGCCGACGCCGTGGCTGTTGGCCGGGCTGTGGGGCAAGGCCACCTGGGGTTCCAGCGTGGCGGCGTCGAATCGGTGCTCGGTGAAAGTCGCGCCTTCATCAGTGAACCAGGGCGCCACGTCGACCCCGGCCGCCCCATGCGCCGCGAGCCACTCGGCGGTAGTCGCATCCGGCGCGATCAGGCCGGCCTGCGCGCCCAGTTCGGCGCTCATGTTCGACAGCGTCATGCGCTCCTGCATCGACAGGGCCTGCACGGCCGGCCCGCAGAACTCCACCGCCTGGTAGCGGCCGCCGTTCATGCCGAAGCGGGCGATCATGTGCAGCATCATGTCCTTGGCCGTGACGCCGGCGGGCAGCCGCCCGTCCCACCACATGCGGATGGTCTCGGGCACGCGCAGCCAGATCTGGCCGGTGACCACCACGCCCAGCATCTCGGTGCTGCCCACGCCGAACATGTAGGCACCGAAGGCGCCGCCGGTGGGCGAATGCGAATCGCCGCCCACGCACAGCATGCCGGGGCGGATGTGGCCGTGCTGCGGCACCACCACGTGGCAGATGCCCTGGCTGTCGTACACATGGGGCAGCTGCTGGTCGCGTGCCCAGTCGCGGGCGATGCGCACGATGCGGCGCGAGTCGTCGTCGCGCTCGGGCACGTAGTGGTCCATCACCAGCACGATGCGCTCCTTGTCCCACACCTGCGCGCCCAGCTCTTCCAGCATGGGCTGCAGGCGGCGCGGGCCGGAGGAGTCGTGGAACATGGCCAGGTCCACGCTGCAGTTGACGATCTCGCCCACCGTCACGCGCTCGCGGCCGCTGGCGCGGGCGATGAGCTTCTGCGCCAGCGTCTGCGCCGCCACGGGTGCGGCGCCTGCAATGCCGGAAGTCATGGCGGTCATTCCGGCTTGGCTCCCGAAAGCTTCACCACCTTGGCCCAGCGCGTGATCTCGCTTTGCACGAAGGCGGAGAACTGCTCGGGCGTGTTGCCCACGGGGATCGCGCCTTCGGTTTCCAGGCGCTGGCGCATGTCGGGCTGCTGCAAGGCCTGGCGCGCGCCTTCGCTGATCTTGCGCGCGGTGTCGGGCGCCATGCGGGCAGGGCCGAAGAGGCCGAACCAGGCGCTGGACTCGTAGCCGGGCAGCACCTCGGCAATGGCCTGCACGTCGGGGAAGGCGGGCAGCCGCTGGGCCGTGGTCACGCCCAGCGCCTTGAGCTTGCCGGCCTGGATGTGCGCCTTGACGTTGCCCACAGCCGCGAACATCAGTTGCACTTGGCCGGCCAGCAGGTCCTGCACGGCGGGCGCGGTGCCCTTGTAGGGGATGTTCACGATGTCCACGCCCGATTGCTGCTTGAAGGCCTCGCCCGCCATGTGCAGCGAGGAGCCGACCGCGCCGATGGCGAAGTTGAGCTGCCCGGGCTTCTGCTTGACCAGCGCGATCAGCTCGCGCACGTCTTTCGCAGGCACCGAAGGATGGGCCACGAGGATCGAGGGCGAGGTGGCGACGCAGGTCAGCGCGGTGAAGTCCTTCACCGGGTCGAAGGGCAGCGAGGGATAGAGCGTGGCGTTGATCGCGTGGCTGGTGAAGCTCATCAGCAGCGTGTTGCCATCGGGCTGGGCCTTGGCGACCAGCTCGGCGGCGATGTTGCCGCCAGCGCCAGGCCGGTTCTCGACGATGACGGTGCGCCCCATCGCCGGGCCCATGCTGGCCGCCAGCGAGCGTGCGAGCGTGTCGGTCGAGCCGCCCGCGGGCGCGCCGACCAGGATGCGGATCGGCGTGCCGCCGATCTGCGCGCGGGCAGCGCCCGAGAGCGCCGCCAGCGAGGCGAAGGCACCCGACGAAACGAGGATGTGCCGGCGATTGATCATCACGAAGTTTCCCTTTTTGAATGGCAGGGCCTACAGGCCCAGGTAGGCGCGCCGCAGTTCGTCGCTGGCCAGCAGCTGGTCGGGGGCACCGGAGAAGCGCACGGCGCCGTTCTCCAACACGTAGGCGCGGTCGGCAATCTCCAGCGACTGGCCCACGTTCTGTTCGACCAGCAGTACGGCCAGGCCGTCGTCGCGCAGCTTGCGGATGAGCGCGAACATCTCTTCCACCAGCAGCGGCGAGAGGCCCAGCGAAGGCTCGTCCAGGATCAGCAGCACGGGCTCGGCCATGAGGCCGCGGCCGATCGCCAGCATCTGCTGCTCGCCGCCGCTCATGGTGCCGGCGTGCTGGCCCCGCCGCTCCGCCAGGCGCGGGAAGGTGGCGAACACACGCTCCAGGTTCTGCGCGCGGCGTTCGCGGGCGCGGGTGAAGGCGCCCAGCTCCAGGTTCTCCAGCACGCTGAGGTTGGGGAAGACCTTGCGGCCTTCCGGCACCTGGATCAGGCCGGCCTTGACCACCTCGCGGTAGTGCGCGCCGCTGAGGTCGCGGCCGTCGAAGCGCACGGTGCCGCTCCAGGCGGCGCACAGGCCGCAGACCGTCTTGTTGAGCGTGGACTTGCCGGCCCCGTTGCTGCCCAGCAGCGCGACCATCTCGCCGGCGTTCACCTTCAGGTCGACCCCGCGCAGCACCTCTGTGCGGCCGTAGCCGCCGCGCAGGGCCTGGATGTCGAGCAGTGCCGTCATGCCGCTGCTCCTGCTGCCTTGCGAAGGCGCGCCGCGGTGCCGTGGCCCAGGTAGGCCTCCACCACGCGTTCGTCGGCCGTCACCTCGGCCGGGCTGCCTTCGGCGATCAGGCGGCCCTGCGCCAGCACCCAGACATGCTCGGCCAGGTGCATCACGGCCTGCATCACGTGTTCGATCATCAGCACGGTCACGCCGCTGTCGGCGATGCCGCGCACCACCGGCATCATCTCGGCGATCTCCTGCGGGTTCAGGCCTGCCAGCACTTCGTCCAGCAGCAGCAGGCGCGGTCGCGTGGCCAGCGCGCGCGCCAGTTCCAGGCGCTTGCGGCCGGCCACGGTGAGGTCGGAAGCCGGCTTGTCCAGCTGCGGTGTCAGGCCCACCTGCTGCGCCACCTGCTCGGCTTGCGCGAGTGCCGCGGTGCGGCCCTTCTCGTGCAGGTGCGCGCCGACAGCGATGTTCTCGCGCACGCTCTGCGCGGCGAAGGGCTTCACGATCTGGAAGGTGCGGGTCATGCCGCGGCGCGCGTTGCGATAGGGCTCCTGGCCGGTGATGTCCTCGCCGGCGAAGCGCACGGTGCCGCTGTCGGGTACCAGGAAGCCTGACATCAGCGCGAACAGCGTGGTCTTGCCCGCGCCGTTGGGCCCGATGAGCGCAGCCAACTGCCCCTGGGGCAGCGACAGGCTCACGTCCTGCACGGCCTTCAAGCCGCCGAAGGCGCGCGACACGCCCGAGATCTGCAAGAGCGGCTCAGCCACGGGAAGACTCCTTGCCGCCGCCGATCAGGCGGCGCGCCGACACGCCCAGGCCGGCGATGCCGCGCGGCAGGAAGATCACGATCAGCACCAGCACCACGCCGTAGATCACCATGTTGATGCCCGGCAGCTCGCCGAACAGGTTGCGCGTGAGGTCGGCCAGCAGGTGCAGCACCACGGCGCCCAGCACCGGGCCCCACACCGTGCCCATGCCGCCCACGATGGCCGCCACCAGCGCCTCGACCGACACGGCGGGCCCGTAGGCGATGGACGGATCGATGTACTGGAAGACCTGCACGTAGAAGGCCCCGGCCGCACCCATGAAGGCACCCGACAGCGCGATGGCGCCCAGCTTCACGCGGAAGGGGTTCACGCCCACGGCGCGGGCCGCGTCCTCGTTGTCGCGCACAGCCTGCAGCCAGGCGCCGAAGCGGCCGTGGCGCAGCCACCAGCTCACCACCAGCGCCGCGGCCACGAAGGCCAGCACCACCCACAGGTAGCCCACGCGCGAGCCGAACTGCAGGTTGGCCACCGACTCGCGCAGCGGCACCATCAGGCCCACGCCGCCGCCGGTGAAGGGCACCGACAGCGCCAGGATGCGGAACACCTCGGCGAAGGCCAGCGTGACCAGCGCAAAGTACGAGCCCTTGAGGCCGTAGCGGAAGCTCAGCGCGCCCACGAACACACCCACGAGCGCCGCGCCCGCGACCGCCAGCACCAGCGCGACCCAGGGGTTGATGCCCCCCTGCAACTGCGCGATGGCCTGGATGTAGGCGCCGCTGCCGAAGAAGAGCGCGTGGCCGAAGGAGAACTGCCCGCCGAAGCCGCCCAGGATGTTCCAAGCCTGCGCGATCAGCGTGGCGTAGAGCGCCATCATCACGAAGTTGAGCGTGGCGCCCGAGCGGGTGAACAGCGGCACGCAGGCCACCAGCAGCACGAAGAGCGCGATGAAGCCCAGCTCGCGCAGGCCGCGTGAAGTCGATGAAGATGCACTCATGCGCGCGCTCCGAACAGCCCTTCGGGCTTGAACAGCACCACGGCGATGAAGATGACGAAGATGCCGATCTGCCCCAGCGATTCGCCCAGGTACAGGCCGCCCAGCGATTCGACGATGCCGATCAGGAAGCCGCCCAGCAGCGCCCCCACGAAGCTGCCCATGCCCCCCAGCACCACGATGGTGAAGGCCACCAGCACGAAGCCGCCGCCTACTTGCGGGTTGACGTAGTAGGCCGGCAGCAGGAAGCAGGCGGCCGCGCCCAGGCAGGCCAGGCCGATGCCGAAGCACATGGCGTAGACATGGTCCACGTCGATGCCCATCAGCTTGGCGCCCTCCTTCTCCTTGGCCACCGCGCGGATGGCGCGGCCCAGGTCCGTGCGGGTCATGATCCAGAAGAGAAGGCCCGACACCACCAGCGCGCCCGCGAAGGCCACCAGCTTGGGCACCGCGATCATGGCCGGGCCGATGGCCACGGTGGCCAGCGAGTAGGCCGTGTCGATGTTGCGCGTGTCGGACTTGAAGAAGATGAGCGCCAGGTTCTCCATCACGATGGCGACGCCCAGCGTGGCCAGCAGGATGTTCTCGTCCTTGCCATGGCCCGCGCGGTTGATGACCACGCGCTGCAGAAGGTAGCCGAGCGCGAACATGCCCGGCACCACCAGCGGCAGTGCCAGGTAGGGGTCGATGCCCAGCCGGTCCTTCAGGAAGTAGACCGCGTACAGCGCCAGCATCAGGCTGGCACCATGCGCGAAGTTGATGATGTGCAGGACGCCGTAGATCAGCGTGAGGCCCAGCGCGATCAGCGCATACACCGCGCCGGTCGTCAGGCCGTTGAGCACCGAGGAGAAAAGAATGCCGGGATCAAACATCCTGCGTCTTCAACTTTGGAAAGAAGCTCAGGCCTTGAGCGGGAACACCGGATCGATCTCGCGGTAGTCGCGCGGCACGATCACCTTGATGTCGTTCTTCCACACCTGCGTCATGAGCGGCTGCGCGCCGGTGTTCTGGCCGTTGACGAACTTCGTCGGCCCGTAGGGCATGAAGTGGTCGGAGAAGGTGCTGCTCGCCAGCGCGTCGGTGATGGCGGCGCGGTCGGCCGACTTGGCGCGCTCGATGGCATCGGCCAGCATCCACATCGAGGCGTAGGTCATGAAGACCTCGTAGCTGAAGAACTGGCCCTTGGCCTCCACGCGCTTGCGCAGGTCCTGCGCGCGCTTGTCCTTGGGGTTGAACCAGTGGTTGCAGTCGATGATGCCGTTGGCCGCGTCCGGGAACTCCTTGACGAACTTGTAGCTCGACGCAGCGCCGCCCAGCACCGAGAAGATGGCCTTGGGCTGCACCTTCTGCTGCTGCATGGTGCGCACCAGCAGCGCGTACTCGTTGTAGTAGTTGGCCGGGATCACGATGTCGGGGTTGATCGACTTCATGCGCAGCACGATGTTGTTGAAGTCGCGCGTGGGGTTGGCGTGCTTCACCACTTCCTTCACCTCGAAGCCGTAGCCCGGAAGCTCGCGAGAGAGCAGTTGAGCCGTGCCGGTGCCGAAGAGCGACTCCTCGTGGATGATCATCACGCTCTTGGCCGGGTTGCCCGCCGCCTTGTTGAGCACCAGCAGGTTGGCCATGGCCACTTCGGTCGACTTCTTGTAGCCAGGGCCGAAGCGGAAGGTGTTCTTCAGGCCGCGCTCCACGATCTGGTCGGCCACGCCCACGTCCACCACGTGCGGCAGGTTGTACTTGGCAGCGGTCTGCGTGGTGGCCAGGCAGATGGCCGAGGCGTAGGCGCCCAGCACGGCGGCCACGCCGGCCTCGTTCATCTTCTCGACCTCGGCCGAGCCGGCCTGCGGCTGCGACTGCGCGTCGCCCAGCATGGCCTCGATCTTCGCGCCGCCCATGGACTTGATGCCGCCGGCCTTGTTGATGTCCTCGATGGCCATCTCGGCGCCCAGCCGGCACTGCTGGCCCGAGTAGGCAAGCGCGCCGGTCACCGGGTGCAGCACACCCACCTTGATGGACTTGGGCTGCGCGCCGCCCACGAGCGGAAACGCAAGCGTGGACGCGATGGCGGCGGACTGGGAGATGAAGTGGCGGCGATTCGTCATGAGGCTTTCCTTCTTGGTTTGAATCAGGTCTTCAGTTGAAAGGGGCGGACACATCCTTGCTGACCCACACCTTGGCGTCGATGCTGCCCACGCGGGACAGCTCCATCTCGTAGGTGTAGCGATCGGGGCGGTAGAAGCCGTGCAGCCATTGCACCGGCCGCTCGTCCTCGTCGTAGATCAGGCGGCGCACGGCCAGGAGGGCCGAGCCGACGGCGATGTCCAGGTGCTGCGCCAGCACGTTGTCGGCGAGGCGCGCCGAGATGGTCTGGTGCGCGCGGCCCACCTTCACGCCGGCCTGCTCCAGCAGGACCAGGATCGGCTTTTTCATGAGCTCGCGCCGGCCGAAGCTGCGCGCGAGTTCGGCGGGCACGTAGGTGGTGATGTGCGAGAGCGGCCCTTCGCGCGTGGAGCGCACGCGCACCGCCTTTTGCACCGGATCACCGATCTTGAGCTTCAGCGCGTCGGCCACCTGGGTCGAGGCGGAGACGGTGGCCACGTCCACCACCTTGACCGAAGTGCGCAGGCCCATGGTGACCAGGTTCTCGAGCAGGCCATGCAGGTTGGCACGCTCGGCGCCGTCGGGGCCCGAGTTGCGCGGCTCGGCCACCGGCGGCACCGGCCGCGTGCGGCGGCCGGGGTTGCGGGAGATCAGGCCCTCTTCCGCCAGCCGCTGCAGCGCCCGCCGCACGGTCACGCGCGCCACGCCGAACTGCTCGATCAGCGCCAACTCGCCCGGCAGGCCGTCTTCGAAGCGGCCTTCGTCGAGCTGTTCGCGCAGCACCAGGTAGATCTGGTGGTACTTGGGCAGCGGCATCAAGGACATGGGGCGCGATGGTCGATCGGTTCGATTGTCCTGTCAATGGGACATTTGATGGCGGCGAAGCGCAGCCTGTTCCATCGGGTTTTCATCATGGTGCGCGGGCGTCGCCGGCGTGCACCGCGGCGAGACGATTTCGCACCAGCGCAGGGCTTGTGAAGGCCCGATGCGCAGCGGCTCAGCGCCGCAGATTGAGCTTGTAGCGGAAGGTGTCGG
This sequence comes from Variovorax sp. OV329, assembly GCF_900114785.1. Classification (GTDB taxonomy): domain Bacteria; phylum Pseudomonadota; class Gammaproteobacteria; order Burkholderiales; family Burkholderiaceae_C; genus Variovorax. The sequence goes on along the minus strand of NZ_FOUG01000013.1, from coordinate 24,214 downwards.
CCCGGTAGACCGCCGTCTCCACGTGCACCGGTCCGCCGTCGGCCAGGTGCAGGAGGCGCTCCACTTCCAGCACCGGCGCGCCCGGCTCGAGCTGCAGCAGCTTCGCCTGCTGCGCGTTGGCCACGCCGGCGCCGATCTCCAGCTGCGCCTCGCCGATCTTCAGCCCGCCCTCGTGCTCGAAGACGTCGATGAGGTCGCGCTGCGAGAAGTCGACGCGCGCCAGCCGTTCGCCGAGAAAGCGTGGCAGCCAGGAACTGTTGACCGACAGCGGCTCGCGGTCCAGGTAGCGCAGCGTCTGCAGGTGGTAGACGGTCTCGCCGCTGTCCAGCTTCAACTGCCGGGCGACGGCAGCCGGCGCCTTCATCTCGCGCCAGGCCAGGCGCTGGCTGCTGATGGCGTGCTGCTCCAGCGCCATCGCCTCGTTCAGACCCTGCAGGCGGTTGAGCGTCTGCGATGCCTTCGGATGGGACACGAAGGCACCTTTGCCGTGCAGCTTCACGATCAGCCCCTCGGCCTGCAGCGCACCGAGCGCCTGCCGCACGGTGATCCGGCTGACGCCGTGCTCGGCCGTCATCTCCGATTCGGAAGGCAGCTTGGCCCCGGGCGCCAGGCGGCCGTCGAGGATGCGGGCGCGCAGCTGGTCGCGAAGCTGGGCATGCAGGGACTGCGGCAGTTCAGCCATGGGCGAAGCCCTCCGGACAAACCCTGGCACGGCCTTTGCGTGACTTGTCATAACTTGTCATAACGAGTATTCTCTCGCACCGTCTGGGTGCTTTTTCTTTTCGTTCCACATCGATCGAGGAAATGACCATGTCCGCAAGCCGTACCCGCCTTCGTTCCATTGCCGCAGCCTTCGCGCTGTGCGCCGCCGCCATCGGTGCCGCACAGGCCCAGGGCTATCCCACCAAGCCGATCTCGCTGATTGTGCCGTTCTCGGCCGGCGGCGGCGTTGACGCCACTGCGCGGCTGCTCACGCCCAAGCTGGGCGAGTTGCTCAAGCAGCCGGTGGTGATCGAGAACGTCGCGGGCGCCGCGGGCACCATCGGCGCGCAGAAGGTGGCTCGCGCGAGCGCCGACGGCTACACCCTGCTCTTCGCGGTGGCCAGCCCGCTGAACGTGGCGCCGCTGGTGGCACCCTCGGCGGTGCGCTACGACACCTTCAAGGACTTCGTGCCGGTGGCCACGGTGGGCACCTCGCCCTTCGTGCTGATCGGCAAGGCCTCGCTGCCGGCGCAGACCACGGCCGAGCTCATCAAGCTCGCGAAGTCGCAGCCGGGCAAGCTCAACTTCGGCACCGACGGCGTGGGCACCTCGCTGCACATCACCGCCGAGATGTTCAAGCAGCGCGCGGGCATCGACATCGTGCACGTGCCCTACAAGTCGGGCCCGCAGGTGCTCACCGACGTGGCCGGCGGCCAGGTGGACCTGGCGGTGCTGCCGCTGACGCTGGCGCAGCCCTTCATCCGCGAAGGCAAGGTGCGCGCCTTCGGCGTCAGCTCGCCGGCGCGCTCGCCTTCGGCGCCCAACATCCCGACCCTGGGCGAGACGCCCGAACTCAAGGGCTTCGAGATGGATTCCTGGCTGGGCGTGCTCGCGCCGGCCGGCACGCCCGCGCCGGTGATCGCTGCCTGGGTGGCCGCGCTCGACACCATCACCAAGGACCCGGAGATCGTTCGCAAGCTGGGCGAGGTGGCGGTGAAGCCGCAGCTCATCGCCGGCCCGGCGTTCGCCGACTACCTCGCCAGGGAGCGCAAGGCCATCGCCGGCGTGGTGCAGGCCGCCAACATCAAGGCCGAGTAAAGGAAAGACCCCGCCATGCCCCTGACCCTGACCGCCGCCTGGATCGTGCTGCCTGCCATCGTGATGGCGGGTGGGCTGATCGGCGCCACGGGCATCGGGGGCGTGCTGCTGGTGCCGCTGCTCACCACGCTGGGTGGCGTGCCGCTGCCCAAGGCCATCGCCGCGGCTTCGCTGGGCTTCGCGCTTCCCGCGCTGGTGGCGCTGCGACCCCTGCGGCGCGAGCCCGCGCTGACGGCGCGATGCCTGCCACTGCTGGCCGGTGCGCTGGTCGGCGCAGCGGGGGGCGCCTTCTTCGTGCGCTGGATTCCCGGCACCGTGCTGATGGCGGGCGTGACGGCGCTGGTGCTGTTCTCCGGCTGGCGCGGCCTGCGCAGGCCTGCAACGGCTTCTGCACATCCTGCTCACGCGCTCCTTCCCCCCGCGGCATTGGTCGGCGTGGGCGCGCTGGTTGGCATCGGCTCCGCCCTGACAGGCACGGGCGGACCGGTGCTGGTGATCCCGCTGCTGATGCTGCTCGGCCAGCCGGTGCTCTTCGCGGTGATCGCGGCGCAGGCCATCCAGTTGCCCGTGGCGCTGTCCAGCAGCACGGTTCACGCGCTGGCGGGGCGGCTCGACCTGGGGCTGGCCCTGCTGTGCGGCGTGCTGATGCTGGCGGGCTCGATCGCTGGCCAGCGCATGGCCATGCGGCTGGACACGCGGCAGCTGCAGCGGCTGGTGTCGGGCCTGCTCCTGGCGGTGGGCGCCTGGTTCGCCTGGCTGCTCTTCAATTGAATCTGGAGTTTCCCATGCTGTCTCGCGAACTGCTTACCCCTACCGAGGGCGCGCTGCTGCTCGCGCCCGAGTGGCTGATGCTGCCCGAAGGCGCCCGCCAGGGCATGGCGGTGCTGGTGCGCGGCGGCCGCTTCGAGGCGGTGGCGCCGCTGGAGGAACTGCGCGCCGCGCATCCCGCGCTCAGCCCCATCGAGTTGCCGCAACACCTCCTGATGCCCGGCCTGGTCGACACGCACACGCACCTCACGCAATCCTTCGGCAAGTCGCTGGCCTTCGGCGAGCCCTCGGAAATCTTCCGCCGCATCTGGGTGCCGATGGAATCGGTGCTCGACGCGGACGCGGCTTACCTGTCGACCAAGCTTTCGGCGCTTGAAGCGCTGCGCGGCGGCTTCACCACGGTGGTCGACGCAGGCACGCGCTCCGAAGCCGGGCTCGATGGCGTGGTCGCCGCAGTGCGCGACACGGGCATCCGTTGCGTGCTGGGAATGATCTGCAACGACGCGGCGCTGGCCGCGGACGACGAAGCCGGCCGGCGCCGCATCCTCGACACGGCGCAGGGCTTCCTGGCGCAGTACGAGCACGACGCGCTGTTGCATCCCTCGCTCGCCATCTCCATCCCCGAGGCGGCCACCGACCACATGCTGCACGACGTGGCCGCCCTCACCCGCGAAAGCGGCCGGCGCTTCCAGACCCATGTGAACGAGCACCTGGCCGCCGTCGAACGCGCGCTGGTGGCACGCGGCCTGCGGCCGCTGGAGCTGCTGCATGCCTGCGGCGCCCTGAACGAATCTGCCCTGCTCGCGCATGCCACGCTGCTCACGCCACGCGAAATGGGCCTGCTGCGCGACAGCGGCGCCGCGGTGGCCTACAACCCGGTCGCCAGCGCCTGGAAGGGCAACGCGGTGCTGGACGCCGGCGTGATCGCCATGCTGGGCGTGCCCTTCGGCCTGGGCACCGACGGCACGCGCGCCGACGGCTTCCGGCTCATGGACGCGGCCGAGACCACGCAGCGCCTGACGCACGGCCTGGCCAACGGCGACTCTTCCTGCGGTGGCGGCTGGCTCTGGCTGGATCATGCGACCCACGGCGGTGCGCGGGCCGCCGGCCTGGGCGCCATCACCGGCCGCATCGCGCCCGGGCTGGCGGCCGACTTCCTGCTGGTGGACCTGGACGTGCCCGAGTTCATGCCCAGCTGGGACCTGAGCTGGGAGCTGGTGCGCTACGGCAACCGCGACCAGATCCGCGCCGTGTTCGTCAACGGCGCGATGCGCCTGTGGCAGGGCTGGCCCGTGGACTGGGACGGCCGCGCGCTGATGCGCCAGGTGGCCGAGATCGCCCGGCGCGACGTGCAGCGCGCGCCCATCCAGCGGGTGCATCCGGTGGCGGACGTGCATCGCGCGCAGCAGCTGGCACGGCGCTGAGCCGCCGCGGGCGAGCGCCCGCTTCGGTTTTTTTGGGGGTCCATGTCACACGGGCCGGCGCTGTCTCGTCAAGACATCGTCAACCAACCAAAAGGACCTGAAACATGACCGCCAAGCTGAACCCTTTCACCGCCGCCCCCCAGCTGATGAAGAGCTGGATGAGCGTCTCCACCCAGGTCGCCGACAGCCTGGAGCGCAGCCTGGTGGAGCTGGTGAAGATCCGCGCCTCGCAGATCAACGCCTGCGCCAACTGCATCAACATGCACACGCAGGAGGCACGCGCCCAGGGCGAGACCGAGCAGCGCATCTACCTGCTTTCGGCCTGGCGCGAGGCGCCCTGCTACAGCGAGCGCGAGCGCGCCGCGCTGGGCTGGACCGAGGCGCTCACCCGCCTCTCGCAAACCCAGGCGCACGACAGCGACGCGTACCATGCGCTGCAGACCCATTTCTCGCAGGAAGAACAGGTGAAGCTCACGCTCATGATCAACGTCATCAACGGCTGGAACCGCCTCGCGGTCGGCTTCGGCCTGTGGGTCGAGCCGCAGGCAGCGCAAGCCGTGCGGGCCGCCGCCTGATGAGCGAGGCCGTCGACGACGAGAAGGGCAGCGACGACGCGGCGGCCAGCTTCCAGCCGCTGCGCGGCAAGCTCGTGCGCGTCGCCTACCGCATGCTCGGCTCGGTGGCCGATGCCGAGGACGTGGTGCAGGAGGCCTTCATCCGCTGGATGGACGTGGACCGCAGCCAGGTGCTGGTGCCCGAGGCCTTCCTGCGCCGCACCGTCACCCGCCTGTGCCTGGACCAGTTGAAGTCGGCGCGCCACCAGCGCGAGACCTACATCGGCCCCTGGCTGCCCGAGCCCATGGTCGAGGAGCAGGACGACGAGGACGTCACGCTGCCGCTGATGCTGGCGCTGGAGCGCCTGTCGCCGCTGGAGCGCGCGGCGTTCCTGTTGCACGACGTGTTCGGCCTGGAGTTCGAGGAGGTCGCGGCCACGCTGCAGCGCGACGCCGCCGCCTGCCGGCAGCTGGCCGCCCGCGCACGCACCCACGTGCGCGAGGCGCGGCCCCGCTACCAGGTGGAGAAGGCCCGCGGTCTGGAGATTGCCAATGCCTTCTACGCGGCATCGCGCAGCGGCGACATGAAGGCGCTGGGCGCGATGCTGGCGCTGGACGTGAGCCTGCACGCCGACGGTGGCGGCAAGCGCTCGGCGGCACTGGAACCCGTGCTGGGCTTGGATGCCGTGCTGCAGCTGCACGAGAAGCTGGCGAACCTGTTCAAGGCCAAGGGCTCGACCCTGGTGCGCGCCGGCTTCATCAACGGCCTGCCCGGCTTCGTCACGCGCGAAGCCGACGGGGAGCTGCAGACCACCGCGCTGGAGATCCAGAACGGGAAGGTCGCGGCGGTCTACGTGGTGCGCAACCCGGACAAGCTGCGGCACCTGCACTGACGCGGTTGGAATCCCCCGCCGCAGCGCGTCGTCCGGCAGGGTGGGATACTGTAGTTTCATACAGTCATTCCACCCGTCATGCAGTGCGAACTCTTCGACGAGGCCGACGCCCTCGCCGCCATCCCCGGCCTGCGCTACCAGGCCGAATTCCTCAGCCGCGAGGAGGAAGCGGCCTTGCTGGAGGTCATCAGTACCTTGCCGCTGCACGCCGCCAAGTACAAGGAATACCTGGCGCGCCGCCAGGTGCTGAGCTTCGGCGGCTCCTACGACTTCGACACGAACCGGTTGCAGCCGGGCCAGGCGCTGGACGAGCGATTGCTTCCGCTGCGCGAACGTGTCGCCGCGTGGATCGGTGTGGCGCCCCACGACCTGGTGCATGCGCTGGTCGCCGGATACGCCCCGGGCACGCCATTGGGCTGGCACCGCGACGTGCCGGACTTCGAGGTGATCGCCGGCGTGTCGCTGGGCAACGAGGCGCTGCTGCGCTTCCGGCCCTATCCGCCCGAGGCGCAGAACCGGCGCAAGGTGCTGCAGTTGGAAGTGGCGCCCCGGTCCATCTACCGCATGGAAGGCGAAGCCCGGTGGGGCTGGCAGCACGGCGTGCCGCCGGTGAAGGCGCAGCGCTGGTCCATCACCTTCCGCACGCCGCGCTCGCGGCCCGCGGTCGCCGGCGCTAGGCGCCCGGCATGACCTGCGAGACTTCGTCCGGCTTGTAGATCTTGTGCTGCGCGGCGCCGGTCAGCGGATCGGCGACGACGATGAGCCGCCACAGCTTCTCGCGCTTGGCGCTCGCCTGCTCCTCGGCCGTCAGGGCGCGCACCGGCGTTCCGACCGAGGCGCCTCGCACGCACACCTGCAGCAGCAGGGCGCCCTTCTTGTCGGCCACCTGCACGTCGAAGCCCACGCCCTTGGCGGACACGTCCTCGGCCTGGTAGCCATAGCTGGAGAAGTGACGCAGCACATAGCTCTTGGCGGCGCTGTCCACGTCCTCGCCGCTGGCGGCAGCCTCGGCGTCCCCGGCCGCCGCACCGGCTGGCGAATGCGCACGGCGCGCGGCCTTCAGTTCTTCCTCCGAGGGTTGCCAGTCGCGCGCTCCGCGCACCAGCACTGCCACCTGCAGTTCGGGCGACCAGCTCGCGACGTGCCAGTCGGCGTCGTCGCGCACACGTGTCGAGATCTTGGCGTTCTTGTTGCGCTCCGCCTCGCCGATGGACATCCGGTTGGTCTGCAACACGGCCCTGAAGCCTTGGCCGGCGTCGAAGGTGCGCTTGAGCAGCGACAGCCGGAAGGCCGCGCGCTGAGCCTGGTTGGCCGAGCGTTCGCCGCCATCGGCCCGCAGGTCGGCGTTCAACGACTCGAGGCAGAACCAGCGGCCGTTCGATCCGACGTTGACGTTCTCGCCCCAGATGGTCGCGATGACGCTGTCGCCCGATGCCAGCCAAGCACTCTCGAACGGCTTGTCGCGGGCTTCGAGCACGCCCATCTTCGAGATGATGTCGACGGGACTCTGACGAGGTCCCGACAGACGCTTTTCCTCGATGACGGCCAGGACCTTCGGGTCGACTTCACTTTCCATTTTTCGGGGGCGATAACTTCTTGGGGTGGGCGAGTATGCCGCGTTAGGCAACTAAGGGCGCGGGAATTTTCAACCAATACACACCAATACCTGCGGAATCACGCGCGAACTTCGTCGCGCCAATCTAACAGGCGATCCAGCGTTCGCGACTTCCGGTGAGAAGGGCGGCTACCGAGATGTCTCCCGATGAGCGACCCGCGCACGTAGGAGCCCAGACCCGGCCAGGAGGCGATCAGGCCACGCTCGCGCGCCTCGGCAAAGCCCCTGGCCACCGTCATATAGCGCTGGTCATCGGCGGCGCCGGTTCCTCGCGTGCATAGTGCGACGACAGGGCGCGAATGAGCTAGCCGTCCTCGCCCACGGAGCTCGGAGTCTCGTCCGCTTCGCTGGCGAAGCCGTCGCGGCGGCGCTGCTCCAGCAGGCTCTGGAATGCGGCCTCGAAGGCACCCAGCGCCTCGCGGCCCGTGGCGGTCACCCAGCGCTCCTGCACGCACACCGGCTCGTTCGCCCGCCGCGCGCGGGCGCGCCAGAGCTCGCCGGCAATGGCATCGGGCGCGCACAGCTGGCGCCCGGCCGCCTGCCCGGTGTCCAGCAGTAGCAGCACACCTTCGCCCAGCGCTCCCAGCGGCTTGTGGTCGCGGTTGATTTCCCGGATGAACTCCAGGCTCTCCGGCGCGGCGCGCAGGAGCTCCACGCCTTCGGCCCCACCCACCACCACCACGCCGTCGAAGCCCATCGGATCGGCATCCGCGATTCGCTGGTCCGCGGGAAGTGGCTGCGTGCCGGGCCGACCGGGTGACAGCACGAAAACGTTCACACCCTGCTCCTCGAGTCCACGGCGCACGGCGGCGAGCGCCTCGGCATCGCTGCCGGGCGCGGCGAGCAGGGCGACATTGAGGCCGCCGAGCATGGCAAAGGGGGGTTCGGATTCCTGCATGACGGTGCGAGACGGTTTCCAGAGTGGTGCCTTCATGTTCGCATCAACTCCGGCGGTCCCTGTAGGACCTGGACGATGGATGCGCGTCGCCGGGGCACTCCACAGCAGCCCTGGGGTGCGAAACGCAGCATTGGGGAAACGCCACGGCGCCTCCAGGTGCACGCTGGCGCCCAGACCCACACACAAGGAGCATTTCATGGCACGAGGCAACCTGCTGCCCTTCAGTCTCGGCAGCCAGCGCGGCGATCCGTTCCACTACTGAACCCATGGCCGCCAGTGCTGCGACACCCGGGGCGAGCGCCGGGTCTGGTGCCACGCCGGCGGGACCGTCGCCGGCGCTGTGCGAGCGTGCCTGCGATCTGCTCAACCAGCGACTGGCCGAATGCATCGACCTGCAGATGCAGTGCAAGCAGGCGCACTGGAACGTCAGGGGCGCGAACTTCATCGCCCTGCACGAGCTCTTCGACGACATCAACGGCGCCGTCGAGGACTATGTCGACCTGGTGGCCGAAAGGGTGATGCAACTGGGCGGGGTGGCCGAGGGGACCCTCGGCAGCGTCGTCGCCGGCACGTCGTTGCCGCCGTACCCGCCGTGCGGCTCCGAAGCCACGCGGCACCTGCAGGCGCTGGCCACCGCACTGTCGACATTCGGCAGCGGCGTCCGGCGGGGGATCGACGAGATGACCCAACTGGGCGATGCAGCGAGCGCCGACATCCTCACCGAGATTCTGCGCGGCATCGACAAGTGGCTCTGGTTCGTCGAGGCACACCTGCCGGCGCGCGCAGCACCTGCGTCGGCCTGAGAGCGACGGCGGCCGCACCTCCTCGTCCCTGCCGGGGTGTCGGGCAGCAGGTCGCCTGCGGCGCTTCAGATCAGCAGGTCGAACAGGGCGAACGCCCGGTCCCACTCCGCGGGGCCGGGATGCTTGACGTCCGCATCCATGATCTTGAAGCTGCGCGCCAGCGCGACGCTGAGCCCGCCGGCGAGGTCGGGCAGCCCGGCCGCCACCTCATCGCTGAAGTCGAGCTCGAGCGGCGGCAGCTTCGCGAGCTGGTCGAGGATGGGTCGCACTTCGACATCCTCGTCCAGCACGCGGAATTCATGGATGCAATGCTGCAGGCCGCCGGAGACCGGAAGGTCGGCCGGCAGCACCACGTCGCGCCCGTTGGCCTTGGCGATCGCGCAGCCGCGCTGCAGCAGGTCGTGGATCTTGCGGTTGACGAATTCGTCGTGGCGCCGCAAGTCGCTCTTGTCGATGCCGAGCCCGGCGGCCTTGCGAAAGAGACGCTGGAACCGGGGGATGCCTGCAATGACTGTCATGGCTCACCTTCTGTCGTGGCAAGGAACCGAGGCTACGCCAGGCGTCGTCCCCGCGCGCGGGCACTGCAGGAGAAGCGCAGGGATCCGACACGCACCGCAGGACTGCGCCTCGCGCCCGCCACGTCCATCCAGCCGCCGCACCCCCCGGCGCCCTCGGCCGGCGAGGCCGAGTACGAGCAGTACCGGCGAGACGAAGCCTATGGGCGGTGGAAGCGCTTGGGAACCGCCTAGGTTGGTGGGCGTTTGCGCGTCCGCTTTTGGCATGACCCGGCGCGCCAAGCATTAGGATCGTTCTGGCCAGTGTCGTCGACGCCTTCGCAGCGTGCCCGGTCTCAATTGTTCCGCTCGGCGTTTGACTGCTTGACGTTCCGAAAGGCGACCATCACGCGCGGCCTCGGGAACTACTGCTTCTCTGATCGGGCCCGTTTGTCAATCGCGGGCTGTCTTTGTCTTGTGGGCATTGTGCTGGATCGTCTTGGTGCGGGTCACGCTTCTCTACGCAGTCGGTCCGGACGGTTTGTCCGGCGCTGCACGCATTGGTCAGACGGAGCGGAGAGCCACGCTGTTGGGCGCGCTTTGATGCGCAGCAGTAGTTTGCGGCTTCATCCGGACCATCGTCCACACCTCGACGAATCTCGTCACAACAACCATTGGCTATGCTTGGTTTCTGGTCGCTTTCAGGCGGCAACCTCCTTAGCACCCCAGCGGAACTCGGTGCCGTCACTCCACATGCGATGCAGGATGATGGCGAGCTTGCGTGCCACCGCGATCACTGCGCGTCGATGACCTCGCGTCTTGGCCAAGCGCATACCCCAGGCCTTGAGCGAGGACCATTGTTCGTTGCGTGTGAGTAGCGAATGCGCCGCCACATAAAGTGCCGAGCGAACGTCGGCGTCGCCGGCGCGCGAGATGTGGCCAGGGTTGTCGCTCTCGCCAGACTGGAAGCGCCGGGGCGTCAGCCCAAAGTGCGCTGCCACCGTGCGAGAGGACTTGAAGCGGCTCGGATCGTCCACGCCCGCCTTGAACGACAAGGCGGTCACCGGCCCCACACCAGGCACCGACATCAGCAACTTGCACACCGGATCGGCCTTCACCAGGGCCTTTATGGCGTTGTCGAGCTTCAGATATGTCTTATAGAGCATCGTTCGGGCGTCCAGGAGAGGATTCAGCGCGCACGCGAGCATCTCGTCGCCTGCAAAAGTCTGACGGACCTCGCCATCGAAGCTGCCGTGCCCCACGCGCGACGCCAGACAGACGCCAAACACGCGAAGTAGCCCACGCAGTTCATTCTCAAGGTCCACGCACTTCTTGAGGATCGCCTTTCGGCTGGCTAGCAGCGCGCGCACGCGGTGACTGTGCATGCTCTTTACGTGCACCCGGCTATACCAACCAGTGCGCAGGATCTGCGCGATGCCGCGGGCATCGTTGCGATCGGTCTTGTTGCGCATGGCGGCCAACGTGTTCTTCACCTGCCGGGATTCCATGCAGACCACTTCGAAACCGGCTGCCTGCAGGCCGTACGTCAGGTACTGGGTGAGCGTTCCCGCCTCCAGGCCAACTGAATTCACGTCGGCGTCAAAGCCCCTCAAGCACTGGGCAATTGCCGCCGGCTGTGCCGCCGTCTTGGCTTCATGGCACACCTCGCCACGCTCATCCACGATGCAAATCGAGACGGAGCGCAGCGACACATCGATTCCGGTGAAGTACGTCATTCGATCTCTCCTTCGTAAGAGGCCTACGAGTCTAGAGAGACAACTCCGCGAACTACTGGGGCTGCCCGATCACCGATGCTGCTGCTGGCCGAAAGTCGCCGACTGCCTTTCGACGCCTGTCGGCCAGAAGCGGAGATTTGCGGGTCCCCGCCTCAAGGTCACCTACTAGAACGGGAAGCAGTCAAATGCCGAATGCAACAGGACTCGCAGCGGTGCAGCGACTCAATCCGGTTAGAAGCATCGGTGATCAGCCGGGCGATTGACCCGCAGGGTTCTCTTCCTAGACTCGTGCGCCTACTACGGTGCACCGGAAGGCGCGGGGGTGGGCGTGTTGAGTGCGCAGGCAGGCCGCCTCGGCGCCGATCACAGAACCCGTTCTCCTCAAGGCACCCTGCCTGTGGCCGGCGAAGCGGCTTTCGCGCTTTTTGCCCTCGGGCTCATCGGAACAGAGCTGCTCCCGCTTCCGGTCCTCGCCGGTTCGGCCGCCTATGTCGGCGCTGAACTTTGCGGCGCGCGCTGCGGGTTCCAAATACCCCTGCGCAAAGCCTTCTTCTATGGCGTCATGGCAGGCGACATGCTGATCGGGATCGGCATCAGGCTTGTCGGTATCGACCCGATGAAGGCGCTCATCTGGGCAGCGGTCTTCAATTCCCTCAGTGCCCATCATGGCGGCGGTGATGCTCGCTTCGAGCAGCCCGCGCTGATGGGCTCCATCGTGCTACCCAGAGATGGAAGTTGCTGGACTGGCTCGCCGCGCTCGCCATAGCAGCAGCATGCGCCGTCTAGGGTTGGACCAGCCTCCACTAGTACCAAAACGTAAACGGTGCAATTCGCTCACTCGAAGAGCCAGCGTCCTACTCAGGGGCCTTGGTTCGCAATCCCATACTCGTCTTTCGCACTCCCCAAAAGGAGAACACCATGACGGCCATTACGATTTGGACTTACGCACTCATGGCGTCGCTGGCGGGCGCCTTTTCATTGTTCTTCGCGGCACTACCCAACCTGGACACCTTGGCCAAGGTAGCGTCGATCGCGATCTGGTGCTTTGCAATCATGATTGCCGTGAATCAGCTGGCATTGCAGTCACCCTCGTGAACACCCTCTTCATGGGGGTGGTGGGTGCGGTGTCGGTCGCTGCAGCCATCGCTTTCGGGTGGGGCGGGTTTGGATTGGCCTTGGAAATCGTGCGCAAGTGGCATCACGAGGGCAACAAAGCTGCCCCCAAGCATGCCGACGCCTCGGAGCCGATTTCACAAGAAATACAGCGCGGTCGGACCTGATCCGGCTTGAAATCAGGGCGCCCCCGAAGAGTCGCCCTCGCCCTGCTTTGGCTGCAAACGGGGCCCGCACAAAAGGCGTAGTTGGCCGCTGCTTCGCACCTAGCGCGGCCGCGAGGGAAACGAGTGGGGGCCGAGTCGAGCCCGGGGTTCGCCGACGTGTGGGCCGTTGAGGAGGCGTCCGCGCTGCGAAGAGCCTCTCGGGCCACCGGCGCCAGCAGGTCTGGCAAGCCTCGGCGCTTCGGCGCCCACCTACCCTGCTGCGCGACGCACCGGTGGACGAGGACTTCCTCGAACTCGCCCCTGCGCTGCAAGGCGAAGAGGTGGTGCACGACTTCGAAACCGTAGGCCTGACCTTGCGCACCCACCCCATTGCGCCTGCGCCCCGCCCTCGACCGGCGCCGGCTGCTCAAGGCCAGCGACTTGGAGCGAGTGAAGGACGGCCAGGTAGTGCGCTATGCCGGCATCGTGACCTGCGCCAGCAGCCCGAGACAGCCAAGGCAATCTTCATCAGCCTGGAGGACGAGACCGGCGTGGTCCAGGTCATCGTGTGGAAGTCACTGCGAGAACAGCAGCGCCCCGAGGTGCTGCGCTCGCGCCTCTTGGCCGTCCACGGCAAGTGGCAGCGCGAAGGCGATACGAAGAACCATCGCCTATCGGCTGGCCGACATGACGCCGCTATTGGGCCGGCTGGCGACCGTATCGCGCGATTTCCGCTGAGGGGCACGAACCCTAAACCTCAGCGGCGACATTGCCTCCAAGTAGGGTGGCGGCTACGCTGAAACGCCATCCGCTGCTGGACCCTTGGCGAGAGCATCCTCAAGTGGTGCAACGGCTTGGCGCCGGTGCTGGTCTGCTACGGGATCTGGCGCGTGACGCACGCCGGGGCGGCTGCTGCCGCCGCCCCTCTCAGCGGGCCTGGAAATTCCGCTCCAGGGTCCACTGCGCGACCTTGAGGCCCAGTTCCTCGCCGCGCATCAGCGAATTGCGAAAGTGCATGCCGCCGTAGATGCGCGCGCCGATAACCTCCGCGACCAGCGCATGCGTCGTGGCGAATGCATGCGTCGATCCCGTCACCGTGCTGTCGAAGGAAAACTCGACCTGGTCGGTCCGGTAGTAGGCCTTGAGCGTCTCGGCCATGGCCGCCGAGATGCAGGCATGGGCGGCGGGATACTCCGGATGATTCGGCGTCGGCAGCGCAGGTGTCCAGGCGGTATCGGCTGTGGTGGCCGGATTGCCGTCGCTGTCGGCCAGCGGGATAGCGCTCTGCGGGCGCCAGAATTCGTAGTAGTACTTCGACTCGAAGCAGGCGATGCCGGCGTCCGCCTCAACTACGAACAGCATCGCCAGCAGCCGCGCCTGGTCGACCAGCGCGCCGTCGGTCATTGCGAAGCGCCGCAGGTTGCGGGGCCAGAAGCGGTTTGGCGCTTCGGTGTGGAAGCGGGCGATCTCAAGTTGCTCTGGCGTCCGCGTGCCGCCGACCGCGCCACCCAGCAGCCGCGTCTCGTTGAAGTCGGCCGCATAGGTGGCGCCGTCGAGCGGCGGGGGCTCCGGGGTCCGGAATTGCGATGCGCTCTGCAACGCATAGGGCTTGATATAGGGACCGAAGCGATTGACCGGATTTACCCCGCGAAAGCGACCCGGGGCGGTGCCGGGCACGTAGGGCGTCAGCGCCACCGAGCGGCCGTCGTCTCCCCGCAGCGCCAGGATCGCTTGCGCCATCCGGTCGCCCACGACAATGCCCTGGATCTTCCCCGGCCCGTCCTCGATCGCCGCTAGCGAGCGCGCATAGGCATCCTGGTACTGGGCCGATCGGTTCGGAAACAGACCCTTGAGCACGCCGTAGGCGGCCGACGCGACAGCGGCCGGCTGGGAACCTTCCGAGTCGGCATCGAGCGTCGTCGAGATGCCGTAGATCTGATACTTGCCCGTGATCGCGGCCAGGGCGTTGTAGATGGCCAGGTGGACCGCCGCCAGATCGACGGCATCCGAAGGCCGCCGCTCGGCTGCGGTGCCGCTGGTGGCAGCCGGCACGTTGATGGTGTCGACCGCGATCTCGTTCCAGCTGCTCACCGGATTGGGCCCGGTGACCTGGACCTTGACAGGCGCCGGCGTAGTGGCCGCGGGCGCGAATCCGCCGCCCGCGCCGCCGTTGCTTCCGCCTCCGCCGCAACTCGAGAGCATGGCGGAGACGGCGACCAGCAAGCCCGGGAGAGCGCGCTTTGCACTTGGGTTTTTCATGGACTTCCTCCTCGAAATGGGTGATTGCAGCGAAACCCACGATAGGCCATGCTGGGTATGTTTCGCCACGAACACCCGCCGATGAAGTGACGATCAATGGCCGAGCAAGCGCCGCGCCGACGCTTTTCGGGCGTGAGAAAGAGGTGGAAAATTCGTCGCGCTCCCGGCGTCCTCCGAGCCGGGGCCCGCGAATGGAGGTGGTTACGTGAACGACGAGCCCTCGACGGTCCACGACCTGGCGGTGCCCCGCTCCGCATCGCCGCGGGCTCGGGTCGGGATTCCGGCAGCCGTTCGTTTTGCTGATTTCGAGTTCGACTTCGAGCGCGACCAACTGCGCCGCAATGGCCTGCCCATCCCCCTGAGCCCGAAGCCCGGGGCGCTGCTGCGCTACTTCCTGGCCAACCCGCAGCGGCTCATCCCCAAGGCGGAGCTCATGAGCAGCCTGTGGGCCGGCGTCGTCGTGACGGACGACTCGCTGGTGCAATGCGTCGGCGAACTGCGCAGCCGGCTCGGTGATCAGGGCTCCAAGCTGATCATCACTGCGCCGCGTCGAGGCTATGTCTTCGAGGCGGACGTGGGGCCTGCCGCCGTCATCGGTGCCCCCGACGCACCGCACGAGATCGACGCGCCCGTCGGCGCGAAGGCGTCGCCGTCGCGCCGCGGCAGGCAGGTGGTCGCGGCGACCCTCGCGCTGGCTGCCACCCTGACCGCCGGCGCCCTGCTGTACGCCGTATCGGCGCAGCCGCCGAACTTGGACGAGGAACTCGCCAGGCGCAACGCGATCGTGCTGCTGCCATTCAAGGATGTGGGAGAGCCGCCGGCGCCGGCCGTCGTCCGCAATGGGCTGGTAGACGAAATCGCGGCGCAGTTCTCCGAACGCCAAGGCGCACGCATCCTGCGCTCGGCCGATGACCAGGCCGCGCCGTACGCGATGAGCGGCCGCATCGCCACGCAGGGGAACGGCGTGGCGTTCGATGCGCAGCTGACCTCGACATCGGATGGAAAGATGATCTGGTCGGATCATTTCGAGAGCCCGGATGCGACCGATCCCCGGGTCAACTTCGACATCGCCCTGCGGGTGGTCAGCAGTGTCCGGGCGCGACAGCGCGAGATGCACCGGGCCAACGTAAGCCGACCGGGTTACCGCATGAACACTGGTGACCTCGTGCTCTCGGGGTGGGACGACATCGACGGGCGACAGACCGCCGAAGACGTCCGCCGGGGCAGGTCACGCTTCGAAGAGGCATTGCGCGTCGATCCGAGCTCGGTCATCGCGCTGACGGGTCTAGGGGCGGCATTAATGGCCGAGCGCTTCGGCAACTCCGGCGAGCCCACGCCCGCCGACCTCGCGGAGTCGGAGCGCGTGGCCGAGCGGGCGCTCGCCATCGACCCCAACAACTCCGTCTCGCTCATCAACTGGGGCAACGTGCAGCTGTTCCGTGGCCATCCTGATCTTGCCTTGCCGATGTACGAGCGCGCGGTGCAGCGCGCGCCGTCGAATCCCAACACGCACCTGCGCTATGCGAACGCGCTGATGCTGATGGGCCGGACGGCGGACATGCAGTCGAGCATCGACCAAGCCTTACGCATTGGCCATCGGGACCCGCGCATCGTGGCGGCCGCCTACTACACGGGCGCCCAAGCGGCCTTCGCACTGGGCGACGACACGCGTGCCTACGCGCTGGCGCGCCGCTCGCTGGCGGAGCGGCCGAACTACGGACCGGCCTACGGAATGCTGGCATCGATCGACGCCCTGCACGGCCGCACGGACGAAGCGGCAATGAACATGGCAGAACATCGCCGGCTGATGCCCTACAACACGATCGCCCGCCACATCACGAACAATCCCTCCGGCGCCGACAGCTACATGGCCAGCCGCAGCCGGATGTGCGAGGGTCTCCGCACAGCAGGGCTTCCGGAGCGATGAGCGTTAAGGCCCGCCCCTGAGGCGCGCGGGCTCCGACCCTGCACTACTACCAGCACGGCGGCTTCGGCACTGTGGGCATCAAGGAACCAGGGGTCCTGCGCCATGAAGTGGGCATGATCGACGCGGTGGCCTAAGCGGCACGAGTCATTGGTGTGTGAACTCTCCCACGACTAAACGCCTAGTCCCTCAAGTAAATTGGACACAGTGTCCACGCTCCGGAATTGCCGTGCTTTGCCGAGTGCTGTGATCAACTTGGTCAGGGTGGCGAGGCGCGGAATCAGGTGGTTGGTAGAGGCACGGCCCCGGTGATAGAAAGCAGCGAATCTGCCCTTCTCATTGGTTGCCGCCTGTCCTCTGTGATCTCCAGGACGCTAGGCCACCAGAGTTCAGCTGTCGGCCAGGAGCGGTCGGCCGACCACGCTTCTGAATTCGGCAAGAATGAATCAATGGCTGCCCCTGTCGTCGTGATCGTGTTGCTGCTGTGCTTCCTCGCTTTCCTTCTTTGGGATCGGAGGAGGCTGGGCAATGCGGAAGTTCAGCCCCTTTCGCGCGAACAGATGAAAAAGGGGTTTGCACCGAGCGCAGCGTTGGCTTGGCCTGTCTCGATGGGCATGGGGGTGGTCGGCGTCACGCTGGCCTACCTCGAGTGGCGCTCGCCCTCTCAGCGCCCCTACTCTGGTCGGTGGGCTTGGCTTCACGAACTGGTGTATCAGGCCTTCGGTCCCCATGGACTCGCCGGTTTCTTTGCAGCAGTTGGCGTGTTTTTGATTGGCTATGGGATCCTGCGTTGGCGGCGAGCTCAATGAGTACGCTTGGGCAGTGGATCGCTCGAATCAGCGCCTTTCGGCCATGAGCCGTCATAGAACGAACCTCGCCCACTCGGCCGCTTAGCGGACTTACCGCCACTGGTCGACCGTCGGCCACATTTGTTGCGAGCTCGCGCCACGAAGAAGAATCCGAGCCTCCAGGCATATCATCTCGTTCGATGGCGTGAACGAAGGAGCATTCGATGTCTCAGTCACCACAGTCGTTCGGCGAGTTTGAACATGCGGCGTGGGCCGACCCCACCCTCGCGGACAAGTATCACGAGCACCTATCCGCACTCACCAGGCAATCTATCGACGCGCTGTTGAATGCGGCGAAGGTCGGCCCCGCAGGGCGCGTCCTGGATGTCGCGACCGGCGCTGGCTACGTCGCCGACGAGGCTGTACGCCGGGGAGCGGATGCAACCGGCATCGATTTTTCCGGTGCCCAGGTAGAAATGGCGCGCCGGACGTATCCGCAAGTGCGCTTCGAAGTAGCCGACGCGCAAGCGCTTCCCTATCACGAAGGTAGCTTCGATTCGGTTGTCAATGCGTTTGGCATGTGCCATCTTCCGGACCCCGACCTTGCGCTGCGAGAAGCATTCCGCGTGCTCAAGGTTGGCGGCTGGATGGCCTTCACGGTGTGGGACGCGCCTGAACGCGCGGTCGGCTTTGGAGCGGTCTACGCGGCGATTCGGGCCCATGGTTCGTTGGACGTGGGATTGCCGGCAGGCCCGAACTTTTTCTTGTTCAGCGACGCTGAGCACAGCTTGAATGCGATGCTTCGCGCTGGATTTGTCAGCCCCTCATTCACGCAGGTGCCTCAAGCATGGCACATGGCCACGCCCGATAGTCTGTTCGACATGGTTGCAGAAGGTACAGCGCGCGCCGCGGCAACCCTGCGTGCGCAAGCGCCGGCGGCGCGAGAGGCTATCCGTGCGGCGTTAAGGGAGGCGGTCTCGAGATTCAGGGTTGGCGACCACTACGAAGTGCCGATGCCGGCCTCACTTGCCGCGGCGGTGAAGCCTGCCCCTTGACGCGCATCGATTGCCGCATCGAATTGGGAGAAGGCGTGCAAAGGCCAACTGCGGACACACCTTGGCTCCCTGCGTTTTTCCTTGAAGCTGCCGTTCGACACGGCCACGGGCAAGCATTTGGCGAAAATCTTTGAGTGAGGCAGGTTGCTGCTCGTGCTTGCCCAACCCTCTCTGAACTCAGACACTTGCGGACTGTTGCTAGCAACCTTGCCAGCCGTCCGCAATCGGATGAGGTTCAATGAGAGAGGGGTCCAGCCATGTCACATCCCGCTGCACATCAGGTTCCTCGCCTGAATCGCTTGCGCAACTTGTGGGCAGACGGAGGGTGTGCTTTTGGCGTTGTGGCCACGATTCCGTCAGTGCAGACCGTGCAGGTCTTGGCGCGCTCCGGCCTGGATTTCATGATCGTCGACATGGAGCATGGTCCAATCGATTTGCAGGCGGCGCACGGAATGATTGCCGCTTCGAGTGGGACGCCGCTTGTTCCTTTAGTGCGCGTCAGTGGCAAGGAAGCATGGCATGCCAAGGTTCCCCTGGACATTGGCGCAATGGGCGTTTGCTTCCCCATGACCAACTCCAGACAAGACGCCGAGAATGTCGTAAAGGCCACACGATACCCGCCACTTGGCGAGCGTCTTTGGGGTCCCTTCTATGCTCCGCTGGGGTGGGGAATTACCATGTCTGAGTATCTCTCCCGTGCCGATGAGGAGGTTTTAGCTGTCGCAGTCCTCGAAAGTATCGATGCGTTGGAGTCAGTCGCCGACATCGCGCGGACACCTGGGCTTGACCTCGTTTTCATTGGACCGCGCGACCTAGCCACCAGCATGGGGCTGCGTGGTCATCCAGAGCATCCTGACGTCCAAGCAGCAATTGCGAAGTTTGAGAAGGCCATTGAAGGCAGCACGGTAATTCTTGGTGGGGTCGCTACCAGCGCCGAACAGGGACTTGCCATGAGACACAGAGGCTATCGTGCGCTGGTAGTTGGCTTCGATTGGTCGCTGCTCCAACGAGGAGTTACTGCTGCGCTCGAAGGCATGCCGCGGTAGGAAATTGCAAACGGCCAGTGCGGCCGCTCGGACATTGCGGATGCGGGAGATCCCTGAGTGAGAGATCCACCGATAGGGAGTTTGCCCGCACGGACTCCCCTCAAGGCAGTCGTTCCGGCACGGGCATCTTGGGCGCTTTGCCGAGCAGCCCTGACCTTTGCTGCTCGCCCGTGTACCGATGCACGATGCCTCGAGGCGGCCTTAGCCGAACGCGACGCCGCCAGCACCACTTGGAGCCCTTCGCGCCAGCGTACGTAGGAACACTACGGCAAATGCAACTCCACCGTGGCCAAAGCGCTCAGGTCGTTCGAGCCTCCCGCCAGCAGCACGTTGCCATTCGACAAGAGCGTCGCGGTGTGGAAGTAGCGAGCGCCCAGCATCGCGCCGGTGGTGGTCCACTGCCCGGTGGCGGGGTCGAAGAGATCTGTCGAGGCCAGGGCACTGCCGGTGCTGCTGTAGCCCCCCGCAGCGAGCACATGGCCATCGGACAACAGGGTCGCAGTGCCGGCGGTGCGGCCGGCGCTCATGGGGCCTGTGACTGTCCAGGTGCCAGTGGCTGGGTCGTAGCGCTCCGCAGTGGCGAGAGAGCCGCCGCCGCCGGCGCCTCCGTTCCCCCCCGCGACGAGCACCTGGCCGTCCGGCAGCAGGGTGGCAGCATGGGTCAGGCGCGCAGCAGTCAGGGGTGCTGTCGGTGCCCACAGGCCGGTGGCGGGGTCGAACAGCTCTGCCGCAGAAATCGGGCTGCCGTTCGTTCCTCCGGCAACCAGCACCCGGCCATCCGTCAACGAGGTCGCGGTGAACACGCTGCGGGCGGTGTTCATGCTGCCGGTGGGCGTCCACTGGCCGGTTGCCGGATCGAACAACTCCGCTGAGAGCAGGAAGCTGCCGTTGGTGCCAGCGGCAACCAGCACCTTGCCATCGGGCAGCAGGGTCGCCGTGTGGCCGCTGCGGGCCGTGCTCATGGCACCCGTTGGCGACCATTGGCCGGTCGCCGGGTCGAAGAGTTCAGCCGACGAGCGAAAGACACCGAGAAGGTCTTCGCCTCCCGCGATGAGCACCCGGCCGTCCTGCAGCAGTGTCGCGGTATGGAAGAAGCGCGTCGCGCCCATCGATCCCGTTGCAGTCCACAGGCCCGTGCCGGGTGTGTACAGGGCCGCCGAAGCCAGCGTGCTCGCGTCGTCGTGCCCCCCGGCAACCAGCACCTTGCCGTTGGTCAGCAGCGTCGCGCTGTGGTTGGTGCGAGGGGTGCTCAACGCACCGGCCGGTGCTGCCGATCCCGCGGGCAGTACCGCAATGTTGACCGTCGCCGTCACGGCCCCCGCACCGTTGCTGCCCGTCACCGTGAAGTTGGCTGCAGCGCTCGGGCTCTGTGGCGTGCCCGAGATGACGCCGGTGGCGGCGTCGATGCTCAGCCCGGGCGGCAGCGTGGGCGCAACAACGAATGCGTCGATGGGGCCGCCGGTGCTGCTCGGCAGGTTGGGCATGATGGGCCGGCCTGTGGCGTACAAGGCGGTCGGCTCCTGGTAAGACAGCGAAGCGGGTGCCACGGGCGGCAGCTCGCGCACCTCGATCTGCAGTTGCGTGCTCGCGGAACCGCTGCTGTTGCTGGCGGTCACCCTGAAGCTGGCGGATGGCGCGAGGCGGACAGGCGTGCCGGAAATGACGCCGGAAGCCGTGTCCATCACCAGGCCGGCTGGCAACGCCGGCTGCACCGTGAAGCTGCTGACATCGCCACCTTCCACGAATGGATGGTTTGGCGAAATGGTCTGGCCGATGGTATAGATGGGGTTCTGGTTCTCGTAGCTCAGGTTCGCCGGAGGCTCCGCCTTCACCCTCACCGCGATCAGCAGACGGGTCGTGACGAATCCCGCGATGTTGATCCCGGTCACGGCATAGAGCGTGGGCGCGCTCACCGTCGTCGGCGTGCCGCTGATGACCCCGGTCGACGCGTCGATGCGAAGACCGTCCGGCAGTTGCGGACGCACGATGTAGCCGGTGATCCGGCCGCCGCTGCTGATGGGCGAATTCGGGTGGATCTCCCGGCCCAGTGCATAGACGACCGCATTGCGCTCGTAGTGCAGTCCCGCCGGGGGCGAGGTGACAGGCAGAAAGGGGCCATCCCCGCCACCGCCGCATGCACCCATGCAAAGCAGGACCAGGATGCTCAAGCACCATGCCAAGAGGCGCGAGGCGCCTCGCGAGGTTGTCGTCTCCATGCCGACCCCTTTGCTCGCTTCAAGGGGCCGACAGTATGCATTCGGGCGTTGGACCTGTCCACACGGTTTCTCGAAGGACGCAGGCCAACGCATCGGGAAGGCTTGTCGAGAACACGTGCGGCGTCCGCAAACACTGCACTGGGAGGACGCATCGCAGCAGGCGCCAGCAATAACGAGCTGGTACTTTCGTTCTGGACTCCCGATTCGGAACGCGCCTTCAAAACGCGCCTTCGACAATGGCTGCTTGTGGGCTGTTGTCGCGTGCTTTACGCTCCGGCTGGAACAACGACGTGGGCAACATTGCCGCAGATCCGATCGAGAGGGACGAATGCAGTACTGTTCTTTTTCCATCGTCGGTGCGTTTGCCATGACGCTGGCGGCGTGCAGCCAACCGACACCAGGCCCGTCGATCGGTGTCGGCAATCCTTATCCGGTGAGTAACTACGTCTGCGACGGGACGCGATTGGCCGTGCGCTTGAAGGGCGAAAGCGCCTCGGTCTCCGTTGACGGTGCGGCTGCCGTCGATCTCCCGGCGATCGGAGACTCTGGGACCAGGTTCTCTAACGGACGCCAAACGCTGAGCATCGACCAGGGCCGCATGTCGTGGGGAATGGGACGCGCCATGCCGGTTGCGTGCACCGGCGGCTGATTCATCGCAGGCGCTCGCTCTTCTGCTGAGGCGCTTTGCAGGTAGCGCCAATCTTGGAGCCCTCGAACTTTTCCACGACAAGGTGTTCACGCGCCGGACCCTCCATCGGCTTGCGCATCTCGAACCTTCCTTTGAGACTGACGAGGAGGGGCGCTTGCGGCTCCAACTTTGAATTCAGATAGGCCCTTTCCATAGCCGCATCGTCTTCTTCCATCGCGACTGGCCACCGCCTTCCTGATGCGCAATCAGTGAATACTGCGCAATCGGCGAAGTACACGAACTCCCCTCGCCACACCCTTGTACGTTCGCCAGCTTCAGTCCCGACGGAAAGTAAAGCGGCCAGAAATGCCGCGGCGACAGTGATAAGGTTTCGACGGAGTTCGAGCGTAGGCATCCTGTCCTCCGTCCCCGTGCGGAGCCAATCATCGCACTTGGCGAGCGACACATGTGTTGATATGGCCATCGATTCCTTGATTGCCCTGCGAGACTGGATGAAACCAGCCGTCCTGCAGCAGACCTGAGGCGCGACTAAGGAGGTTGATTCGGCGTGCACTGGTTCTGGCAGTTGGGCAGCGAATGCCGACGTCGAGGCTAGGACCGGTTGTTGGCGGAGTCCTGCCGTTCCCGCTGGGCTCCGAGGCGTCTGCAAAAGGCACAGTCCGGCCCCATCGCTACTTCGCCTCTCGGCCAGCAGCAGACCTTTGCCGGGCCGCTTTCGAATGTCAGCTTTCGCAGCGGCTAGCAGTCATTCTCTGTGGGGTCGAATGACTTCGCGCACTTCAGAGGAGCCATTCATCAATGAGCGGACGTGAAGCTCTAGCGTGGATTGGAATTCCGACTGCTCGGCAGTGTGAGCGTCGATTGCGGGCCGAATCGCAAACCAACCTCATTCGGCGAGCTGCGCTTCGTGAATTGCAGTGGACTGATCGTCATCTTGCGCCAAACCTCAGAACGCTATCGACAGACGCTCGCGCGCCTGTAGCGATTCGCGCGATGCACTCGTGAATTGGGCTCTCGACCTAGGGCGTGACTGATAAAAACACCTGCCTCAACTAACTTATTCAAGTCGATACCTGTCTCAATGCCCATGCCGTGCAGCATGTGGACCACTTCTTCAGTCGCAACGTTTCCGGTCGCCCCATTCGCATAGGGGCACCCACCTAAGCCAGCAACCGAGGTGTCATACTGCCACACGCCCAACTCCAGACTGGCCAGCGTGTTAGATAGGGCAAGCCCATGGGTATTGTGGAAATGCCCCGACACATCATCAATCCCAAAATGGGCCAGCGTTGCTTCCAGTGCGTGCTGTACTTTGCTCGGAGTTCCGACGCCGATGGTGTCTGCTACGCCAACGTGCTGCACACCGATTCCCTTCATGAGCTGGGCCAATCGGCCCACCGCGTCCGGTGAAACATCTCCCTCGTAGGGGCATCCAACGGTGCACGACATCGCGCCTCGCACGTAGATCCCCTTCTCCAGCGCCGTCATCACCACAGGCGCGAAGCGCTCGATGCTCTCGGCGATCGAGCAGTTGATGTTCTTTTGGCTGAAGGCCTCGCTGGCCGATCCGAACACAACTATCTCATCCGGCCACTCTTCTGCTGGGGCTGCTAGCGCTGCTTCCAGCCCTTTCATATTGGGTACCAGCGCTGAATAGCAAGTGTTCTTTTGACGGTGAATGCCCCGCATCACCCTTGCGTTGTCGGCCATCTGAGGAATCCATTTCGGACTCACAAAGCTGGTGACTTCAATTGCCTTCAAACCGGCAGCCTGCAGCCGATGCACGAGTTCGATCTTGACCTCGGTAGACACGTGCTCCTTTTCATTTTGGAGGCCGTCGCGCGGTCCCACTTCAACGATCTTGACTCGGGCGGGATAGGTCATTGCTGTGCGTTCCTAATTCGGCCGTACTAGGCCGCCAGCCGCAGCAGCGCCGAGCCCTCGGTCACCTGGTCGCCCGGCTGGAACAGCAGCTCTTCCACCGTGCCGTCGGCCGGCGCGGCGATGGTGTGCTCCATCTTCATCGCCTCCAT
>NZ_FOUG01000052.1 GCF_900114785.1 Variovorax sp. OV329 | reverse complement strand
GGCGCACTTCAAGCTCAGCCACAGCCGGGCCTTCCTCGTGCGGGCATACCCGCTGCAGACCCACGAGATGCTGTTCGATGCGCATAACCGTGCCTTCGAGGTGTTGGGCGGCGTGCCGCGGCGTGGCATCTACGACAACATGAAGACGGCCGTGGACCGGGTGCGCCGCGGCAAGGAGCGTGACGTCAACGCACGCTTCAGCGCCATGGTGAGCCACTACCTGTTCGAAGCCGAGTTCTGCAACCCGGCCTCAGGCTGGGAGAAGGGCCAGGTGGAGAAGAACGTGCGCGATGCTCGGCATCGGCTGTGGCAGCCGGTGCCGGCGTTCGCAACGCTGGCACTGCTCAATGACTGGCTGGAGAGCCGGTGCAAGGCGCTGTGGGGCGAGATAGCCCACGGCAAGCTCCCCGGCACCGTGGCAGACGTATGGGCCCAGGAGCGGCCACTGCTGATGCCCATGCCCCGTCCGTTCGACGGCTTCGTCGAGCACACCAAGCGCGTCTCACCCACCTGCCTGGTGCACTTCGAGCGCAACCGCTACAGCGTGCCCGCCTCCTACGCGAACCGCCCGGTGAGCCTGCGGGTCTACGCGGATCGCCTGGTGGTGGCGGCCGAGGGGCAGCTTCTTTGCGAGCACGTCCGCATCATCGATCGGCGCCATGACACCGCCGGCCAGACCGTCTACGACTGGCGCCACTACCTGGCGGTGCTGCAGCGCAAGCCCGGGGCGCTCAGGAACGGGGCGCCCTTCAGTGAGCTGCCGCAGGGCTTCCGACGGTTGCAGGCCGTCCTGCTCAAGCAGCCCGGCGGCGACCGGGAGATGGTGGAGATCCTCGCGCTCGTGCTGCACCACGACGAGCAGGCCGTGCTGACCGCGGTCGAGCTGGCCCTGGAAGCCGGCGTGGCGAGCAAGACGCATGTGCTGAACGTCCTGCACCGGCTGCTCGACGGCAAGCCGGTGGCGCCAGCGCCAGTGACGGCACCCCAGGCGTTGCGCCTGGCGAACGAGCCCCAGGCCAACGTGTTGCGCTATGACTCCCTCAGAGGGCGCGTGAGCGCAGTTGATCCGATCATCGTCCAGGAGGTGCGCCATGCGCCATGATCCCGCCAGTGCAGCCATCGTGATCATGCTGCGCGCACTCAAGATGCACGGCATGGCACATGCCGTGGCCGAACTCGCCGAGCAGGGCTCGCCGGCCTTCGAGGCAGCGCAGCCGGTGCTCTCGCAGTTGCTCAAGGCCGAGACGGCCGAGCGCGAGGTGCGTTCGGTGGCCTACCAGTTGAAGCTGGCACGCTTCCCGGCCTACCGGGACCTCACAGGCTTCGACTTCGCCCACAGCGAAGTCAATGAAGCCTTGGTGCGGCAGTTGCACCGATGTGAATTCATGGAAGACGCCCAGAACGTGGTGCTCGTCGGTGGCCCCGGCACGGGCAAGACCCACATCGCCACGGCGCTGGGTGTGCAGGCCATCGAGCATCACCACCGGCGTGTGAGGTTCTTCTCTACGGTCGAACTGGTCAACGCACTCGAGCAGGAGAAGGCCAGCGGCAACCCGGGACACATCGCACATCGTCTGATGTACGCCGACATCGTGATCCTCGACGAGCTTGGCTACCTGCCGTTCAGTGCCTCAGGCGGGGCGCTGTTGTTCCATCTGCTGTCCAAGCTCTACGAGCGCACGAGCGTGGTGATCACGACGAACCTGAGCTTCAGCGAGTGGGCCAGCGTGTTCGGCGATGCGAAGATGACGACGGCGCTGCTGGACCGCCTCACGCACCACTGTCATATCCTGGAAACCGGCAACGACAGCTTCCGGTTCAAGCACAGCTCGGCCCAACCAGGTCAGGCAGACCAATCTAAAAAGAAGGAGAAGACCAAGAACTTATCCACACCGTGAGCCACCAGGCTCGCAAAGAGGGTGGGTCAATATTGGATGGAAATGCCGGGTCAGGATTGCATGGAACTCAACA
>NZ_FOUG01000028.1 GCF_900114785.1 Variovorax sp. OV329 | reverse complement strand
GCCGCAAAAGGCAGCAGGTTAGGGTTCTTACGTGGGTCAGATTTAGATGGAAATCGCCGGGGTTAGTGGGTCACTTCTAGATGGAAATCAACACCCCGGATCACTTCCAGGCGTGCCTGCGGCAGCGGCTTGCCATGCTCGAGTGTGATGGCGTGCGCAATGGTGTCGATACGCTCGCGCATCAGGCGTGCTGCGTTTCGCAGCACCTCCGCGCGTTCGACGGGCGCGGTGCGGCGCCACACCCGAAAACCCTTTTCGGCCGCGTCGAGCGCGTCGTCCAGGTCCGAGGTTCGGGCGCTCGGCAGGCGACCGATTTCCTGTTCGGTCGCGGGGTTGACCACAGGCAGGTCGCCATGCGTTTTTCGCCAGGCGCCGCCAATGTAGAGCTGGAGGTCGGGGTAGTCGATCATTTGAGTGCAATCCTTGCGGGACGGGCATTCATCCCGAGGGCACTATGGCACTCCACAGGAATTCCAAAAAGTGAATTCCATTATCATTGACTTGAAGATAATTCATGGCTTGGCGCTCGCCTCGTCTGCGGGTCTTGGCGCGCGCGAATTAGAAAAGGTTGGTGTTCATGCCGAATTGGGAACAGCGCATCTCCTTGCGCCATTTGCGCCTGGCCGATGCCATCGAGCGGGAGGGAAGCCTCGTGCGCGCAGCCGAGCGCCTCAACATGACGCAGTCGGCGGTGACCAAGGCGCTTCAGGAGATGGAGGCGCTGACCGAAGCGGCGCTTTTCACGCGCACCAGTCGAGGCTCGGTACCAACGCCCTTCGGCCAGGTCCTCGTGCGGCATGCGCGGGCCATCATCACGCAGCTTCGCAATGCGGATCGCGAGGTGACCGAACTACGTGAAGGGCATGGCAGCGTCACAGTCGGTACCCTGCCGTCCACTGCCGGCGGCATTCTTCCGGCCGCATTGACCATTGTCCTGGAGCGCCAGCCAGGTTTGAAGGTGACGGTGATCGAAGGTCAGCACGACTGGTTGACCACGCTCTTGCGCCGTGGCGATCTGGACCTGATGACAAGCCGGCTTCCAAGCCGGCGGCGACCGGCAGACATCAGTCAGGAAGTGCTGGGGATGGATCGTGCGCGCCTGATCGTGAACGCGCATCATCCCTTGAGCAGAAGGGCACGTCTTCGTTTGGACATGCTCGAAGGTTACGGATGGGTTCTTCCTCCGCACGAAACGTCCATGCGGCGACAACTCGATGCGACCTTTCGCGAAGCCGGAATGGATGCGCCCGTGGCCACTGTCGAATCCATGTCGTTCCTGACGAACCGTGCGCTGATCCTCACGACGGAACTCATCACTGTATGGCCACAACACCTGGCCGACGTGGAGGCACGTACGGGGCTGATCAAGGTCCTACCGCTGGAGCTGGCGAGAACCGATCGCCCACTGGGCGTCTGGTGGCGCACAGCGCCCGGCCTGTCGCCCTCCGCGCAAATGCTCGTCGACGCACTCAGAACGGTCACCGGCGTTTCCGACAGTCGTCATTCAGGGCTGTCAAGTCGTGTGACGGTCTCCCCTTAGGGCTTCGTTCGTCTTGAGAAATCCCCGCACCCAAGGGGGCAGGAACTCTGACTCTCCACAAGACCTGAGAGACTGAGTGATCTGATGATCTCCTGCTTTGCCTGCAGGGCTTTCCCGCCTCGGCGGGTTTTGGTTGCAGCAGGGTTATCGACAAGGCTCGCCCTTGCTGCCCTCACGCCGCTGGCACGCCATGCGCACCAGCGTCGATGTACAGCCGCCTGATGACCGGAAACCGTTCACGCACTGCCTTCTCGATGACGCCGATTGCCTGCGCTGCGTCCGCCGTCGAGCAATCGGGATCGAAATCCAGGTCGATCACCGCCAGCACCTCGTCCGGCCCCATGTACATGGAGAGCACGTGCCCGACTGCCCGTACATGGGGCTGGGCCTTGGCGATGTCGCGTATGGCGCGCGCCGTCTCCGGCCGGATGCCTTCGCCGATCAGCAGGCCCCGAGATTCGCGCACCAGCAAGACCGCCACGCCGCACAGCAGCACGCCGATCAGTATCGATGCGGCCCCATCGAGTTCGGGCATGTCGAAGCGATGGCTGGCATAGATACCCGCCGCGGCGATCAGGAGGCCGACGAGTGCAGCACCGTCTTCGGCGAGCACGGTGTACGTGGCGGGATCCTTGCTCGCGTGCAGCGCATTCCAGAAGGGCCGCTTGTCGATCTGGCCGAGGAACTGGCGCAGCGCGATAGCGAAGCTGGTGCCCTCGAAGAGGGCGGCCAACGCCAGGACGACATAGTTCCATGTCGGATCGGTCATCGGCTCGGGATTGCGGATGTGGTGAATGCCTTCGTAGAGCGCAACGCCGCCGCCCAGTCCGAAAATGAGCACCGCGACGATAAGACTCCAGAAATACAGTTCCTTGCCGTGGCCGAAGGGATGCTCCGCGGTGGCTGGCCGTTTGCTCAGCCGCAGGCCGACCAGCAGCAGAACTCCGTTGACGGTGTCGACGGCGGAGTGAATGCCCTCGGACAGCATGGCAGAGCTGCCCGTGATGCCCGCAACGACAAACTTGGTCACCGCAATCGCGACGTTGGCGGCCATGGCGCCATAGATGGCAATGGGAGATTCGTCGGTCATGCGCCGACTATGCACGCCGGCTCGGGCAATGCGCGTAGGAGCCGTGCGGCATCGGCGCCGCGCGAGGCAGTGGACCGGGCGGGGGCTGGCGGTGCCCCGCTGGGCCGCGTCCGGCGAGCCTTCAGTGAGCGCGCGCCACCCGCAGTGGCCTCGCCATCAACCTATTTCGCGGGCGCCAAAGGGTCGTCCGGCGTTCCGCCCTGAGTCGTCGGTCGCGCGTTCGGCCGGCGGGCGTCGCGCGACTGTTTGCGCTTCTCTCCGGCGACCGCGCCGCGGTCATTGGGAACGCCGCTGATCTCGACGCTTCTTGCGGCGTCGCCGCCTTCAGGCCGCACCTGGCCTTTGGGTTTGGCCTGCTTCCTGCGCTCTGCAGCGTCTTCCGACTTGCCCATGGTGTACCCGGGCGTATTGGGAGGGACGTTTGACCCTGGAATATTCTGCTGGGCGTAAGCGGACGCCCCAAGACACATCGCCACAACTCCGGCTGCGAAAACTCTCATGACAGGGCTCCTCAAGAAAAGGAATGCGACAGGCAGGGTATCGCTCAGCGTATACGCGGCTGCGGAGGCGTTCGGATCACGAAAGATGTAACCGTCTTGCGAATGCTCGTCGGCGGGGGGCGGGGGGTTGCCCCAGCGGGCTCAGGTGCAAGAATGTCACTTCCTCCGTGCGCTCGTTGTCTCATCAAGGAAGGGGACCGCATGATCGTCGCGCCAGGCTTCGTCAAGCAGTATCCGCGTCTTGCGACCTGGATCTGCGACAACATCCCGAAGGTCAGGGAAAAGCAGAAGGTCTTCAGGGCCTTCCAGAAGTATTCCCAGCTGAACGAGAAGGTCTCCGAGCGCGCCTTGCAGCATGGCAACCCGCCGACCATCGAGTACCGCTACCTGCCTGCCGACAACGGCATCTTCATCGGCAACAAGTACCCGGGCATCGTCTTCCTCTCGATGACGATCTGCGACCGCTTCGAGGGCTCGGCCAAGGACGCTGCAGACCCCCGGATGCATCTTCTGATCGAGGCGACCCTGCTACACGAGATGGTGCACTGGGGCGACTTCCAGGACGATCAGCAACTGAGCGCGGGAGAGCAGGGCAAGGCCTTCGAGAAGGCAGCCTACGGCAAGGACGTGCGGCAATACTGGGGGCCGCAGTCGCCGGATTGACCTCGCCTGCGGCAAGAAAAGCAGCCGCGTGGGCTTGTCGGCGCTAGCCGGCCCCTCGTGGGCTTGCCAGCTTCTTGCGCTTCGACTGCGTTGAACGCAGTGCCTGGCTGCGTGCCTCCAGGCCGCTCAGCACGACGTCGATCCACGCGTCGAAGCCGCTATCGAGTGGTCGTTCCTCACCGCTCGACCACCGCAGCAGGAAGGCGCGATTGCGCAGCGCATGCGCGTTCCGTCCTAGCGCTGGATACCGCTGTGCATCGATGGTGTCGACCTGTTCGCAACATGCAGCCTCCCAATCGCCTGCGGCTTCGACAGGCGCGGTCGACAGCTCCAGGGTCGCGAAACCGCACATCGCGCCGATGACGACATTGAAGGCGTCGACAAGGGCGTCACCTTCGAAACCGGCATCTTCCAACGCTGCCACAACCTCGTTCAGGAGCGTTGCGT
Source organism: Variovorax sp. OV329 (assembly GCF_900114785.1). Taxonomy (GTDB): domain Bacteria; phylum Pseudomonadota; class Gammaproteobacteria; order Burkholderiales; family Burkholderiaceae_C; genus Variovorax. The sequence continues at coordinate 39,470 of NZ_FOUG01000028.1, read as the reverse complement.
CAAAGGCGGCGTTGTACGCGAGCTGGCTGGCCACCGCTGGCGCCAACGCGGGATGTCTTCGCAGCGCGGCGCGGAACTGCCGCATCAGCGCGCCAAGCCGCAGTTGCCAGTTGCCAGCCGGCAGGCCCTCGCCAACGCCTGCAAGCGCAATGCCGATGGCCCCGGCGACCAGCGCATCGCGGTTGGGCACGTGCCAGTAGATGGCGGCTGGGAAGACGCCGAGCCGAGACGCCAAGTCCCGTATGCCGAATGCGGCCAGTCCCTTCTCGTCGATCAGCTCGAGCGTCGCCTGCAGGATGCGCTCCCTTCCCAGCGTGTGTTGCGCAGAGTTGGCGCGCGGACGGCCCCGCTGGGTGCGCGACGCTTTCGCTCTGGACTTGGGCAAGGCAGTTGACATGGTTTATTGTACGCGGTTCAATTCATAATTGAACAACGTACAATTTATTCGCAAGGAGTCCAGACATGCACCTCTCGCCCAGGCCCCCGGTCCATCAGTTCGATGGCGGCTGCGTCTTCATCGATGGCACGTATGCCCCGCTGTCGGAGGCCAAGATCTCGATGTTCGACTGGGGCTTCACCCGCTCGGACGTGACTTACGACGTCGCGACCACCTGGCACGGGAGCTTCTTCCGCCTGGATGCGCACATGGACCGCTTCTTCGCGAGCCTTCGCAAGATGCATCTCGCGATTCCCTACGACCGCGCCCAGTTGCGCCAGATCCTCCACGGCTGCGTCCGCGCCGGCGGCTTGCAGGACAGCTACGTGGCAATGGTCTGTACTCGGGGAGTTCCCCCGCGCGGTGCCCGCGATCCGCGCCAGGCGCAGAACCGCTTCTACGCTTATGCCTTGCCCTACGTCTGGATTGCGTCGCGTGAAAAGCAACTCGCCGGCATCGACCTGCACGTGAGCGAGCGCGTTCGAATCTCGCCCGAGTCGGCGGACCCGACGGTGAAGAACTACCACTGGATGGACCTGGTGCAGTCCATGTTCGACGCGTATGACCGCGGCCACGACACCAGCTGCGTGGTGGACGGAGCGGGCAACGTCACCGAAGGCCCCGGATTCAATGTCTTCGCGGTCAAGGACGGCATCGTGCACACCGCGGCAAAGGGCGTTCTCGAGGGCATTTCGCGGCGCACCGCCATCGAGTTGTGCCAACGCTTCGAGATCCCGTTGCGCATCGAGCCCCTGCCGGTGGCGCTGCTGCGCGACGCCGATGAAGTCTTCCTCACCTCGAGCGGTGGCGGCGTGCTGCCGATCGCAAGAATCGACGGGCAGCGATTGCCGGCGTTTCCCGGCCCCGTCACCCAACGGATCTACGAAGGCTACTGGGCCATGCATGAAGAGCCGGCGTTCAACGACCCCGTTGACTACGGGGCCTGACAGCCTGCCTCCTGAGTGCCCGCACGGGCACGGCGTCCCTGCCTCGATTCAGGGACTTCGCTTGCTATCGGAGGCTGCAGGGGCGCTGTGTCCAGGACCGAATGCGTAGCGGGCAAGCAACTGCAGGTCGGCCTCGTCCTTGATCTCTGCACTCATGGCAGGCAGCGCGTCTCCCAGAGCCAAGACAGCCAGAGCTTTGTGTGGGCAAAGCCCCAGGCACCGTGTGCGCGTGACGCGGCAACGTACGGGGGAATCCGCGCTGAGGCTGCGCAGGTGCTTGGAGGCAGTTTTGCTGTCGACAAGTCGCGGACCGTCCGGCCTGTTTTCGCAGTCGGCGCATACGACGACCAAACGCTTGAACTTCGAGGCCTTGAGCTTCATGAAAAAAAGCCGCCACGAGCGACGGCTTCCGAGTTTCGCAGTTTCAGTCTTCCCCTAGCCCTTTTGGCCTTGGCCGGGCTGCTGAGGCGTATTGGGGCTGCCTTGCCCGGGCTGCCGCCTTCCCGGATCGCTCTGCTCTTGTTGCCCTGGTTGACCTGGCTTGTTGCCCGGTTGGCTGGGGCTGTTCTGACCTGGTTGATTGGACATTGCGGTCTCCTGATGAATGGAGCAACAGCGCTCCGCATCCAATCTATGGCAGACACATCGCGAGGAAAGTAGCCGCGTTTCGCTTTGGTTCGTAGGACGCCCCTAGGGTGGATGTCATTTGACATGGCTGCGCAATGGCGGAGGGAGCAAAGAACCGCACCCCCTGCCGGTCATGGAGCGCAGTTTTAGTTTGTCGGCCTCGATCGTTCTTAACGGCCCTGATTGGTGCGTACCAAGCATCACCGTGCGCCCGCTGACGGACCTACTGCCGCACACCCATCCTATCTACGCTAAGCGTCATCCGGCCTTTCGCCGTGATCCGTGCCCGACAACCAGGATGTCGGACGGCGATCCGCGGCCAGTCACACGGCCGCTTCGGCCTGGGCAATCGGGCCCTCACTTGGAGAAATCACAATGCTATCTGTAGAAAACACCTCGCAACGCGCGATCCAGGATCCCAGCGATCTTGTTCCGTCACGCTACGCGTTGAAGGTCGGCAATATCGACGCGCTGGTGGTCAGCGATGGCGTGCTTCCGCTGCCGACCTCGACCATGGCCACCAATGTGGATCCGGCCGACCTTGCGAAGTGGCTGGACCATATGTTCATGCCTCCTGACAAGTTCGACTGGCCGCTTAACGTAATGGCGGCTCGCAGCGCAGACCAGACCATCCTCATCGATGCGGGCCTGGGAGGCCAGTTCCCGGGCTTCCCGCGTGCCGGGCAATTCCCGCGGCGACTGGATGCCGCCGGCATCCAACTCGAGGACGTGACCGACGTGATCATCACCCACATGCACATGGATCATGTGGGTGGACTGCTTGTCCCCGAGGTCAAGGAGCGGTTGCGCGCGGACGTGCGCATCCACGTTGCCGCCGCCGAAGTCAAGTTCTGGACCTCACCCGACTTCTCTCACACCGTCATGCCCAAGCCAGTGCCGCCCGTGTTGAGGGAGACCGCGACCAGCTTCTACAACGAGTACCGCGACCGGCTGCGGATCTTCGAGGACAAGCATGAGGTTGCACCGGGCGTGACCGTCCGCCTCACCGGCGGGCATACCCCGGGTCATAGCGTAGTTGATCTGATCTCGAACGGCGAGCGATTGACTTTTGCGGGCGACGCCATGTTCCCGGTCGCATTCGATCACCCCGACTGGCAGAACGGCTTTGAACACGATCCTGAGGAAGCGACTCGGGTTCGGGTTGGTCTCTTCCGCGAGTTGGCGGAAAACCGCGGGCTTCTGGTTGCCGCCCATCTGCCGTTCCCGTCCGTCGGCCGCGTGGCGCTTGACGGAGACGCCTTCCGTTGGGTGCCGGTCATCTGGGACTACTGACCCCCTTGAGCAGGGACTGGTCTGCCAACGGTTCGCGCCGTGCAGATCAGTTCGTGTGGTTGGTTCAACGCATGGGGCGAGCGCGCGAGAGACGGATCTCGCCCATGCGAACCGGTCACGACGATGGGCGATCTCGCGGCTGTCGCCAACGCGGACCGCGGTTCGAGCTTCTATTTCGAACTCCCTGAGGCCGGGGCGACGAGGATGCTTGGCGGCTGACTTGATACCCCGGGGGATGCCCAAGGGTCACCCCATTGAGATCAATTCACCTCAGCGTGCGCCAGCCTGCATTCCGACTGCCGCGTGGAACCGTGCCAGCGACAGTTTCTTCGGGAGCAAGAACATCCGGGTTTCCAACCGATCCAGATCGTCGGGCGCGACATCACGGCCCAGATAGCCAAGTTGCTTGTTGCGAAGTTCGGCGAAGCGAGTTTCATATCGCCTGGCCAGACTGCGCCACAAGGCGACCGTGAACAGGCTCGAATGGGGTCGTCATCGCTCGTTCATACCGCTCCAGCCAGGTCCAGAAGGCGGCAGAACCGCGGCTCAATGAATCGACCATGCTTGCCAATCCAAGGAGATTGACGAGGCGGCCCTCCGCTCGAATCACCAGGTCATACGCCTGCATGTCTTGCTCCAGAATCCGTACCTCACGGGCACCAAGCTCCGCTAGAACATCACGAGCGCAAGCATGCGGAACCTTGATGCGCAGAAACATCACAGGCTCCACCCAAGCGTTCGACTCGCGGTCCATGTAGGCGTGAACCCGGGCTTGCGGAAGACGACCTTCGCGCCGTGCGCATTCCCAATCAGATGCTGCGCCTCTTCCAGGAAGCGCTCATTGGCGGCGTAGATCTGCCCGCCCCGGCCTTCGCATACCACGAGATAGCAATCCGGACGTGAAAGCCAGTCCACCACACCGCGCGCTTCGAAGATCCGAAGTCCCTGTGCGCCCGCAAGAAGCGATTGCCGCAATGGATACTGGGCAAGTCTGTCGCTACAGAACATTCACATCTCCTCTTCGAAGCCGGGGTCCGACCCTGACGAGCCTGGCGACGTCGATATGGCTTTTCATCCGCTGCTCCTCATCGGGTTCCTGGCTGTCGCATGGACACGCTCAGCGGCGGATGGCGCGTCCAGTCCGGGCCTTGGCTCAATGCGCAGATCGTGGGGTACCAATAGCACGTCACACTTCGACCATCGCAGCACGCGGTGGGCCGCGCTCCCGAAGACAAAATCAGAGAAGCCGCGACGCCTGTTCTTGCCGACCACAATGAGTTCGGCATTGGAGTGCCTTTGCTTAAGTTCTACGTCGTGCACGACTTCTTCATGCAACTTGGACTTGAGCGTGGGGTCCAACGCGTGGATCGGCTCGAGTTCAGCATTTCGGCCAAGCGAGCGGGCCATTTGCGACAGCTTTCCGGAATCGGGTGCGGAGTCGATCGCCACCAGCATTCGTTGGTAGCTACGAATCGCTTCCAGCCGTGCAAGCAGGATTGGACAAGAAACGATGCGCTGCAGCCGTTCAACGGGCTGGCCGCAGAAGAACGCTTGAGCTGATCGTTCCCAGAACTGGCTGACTACCAGCAAGTCCACCCACCGAGCCTCCTCTGCAACCGCTTGGAAATGTCCACTGCTGTCGGCAACGCCTTTCACGAGAATGCCAAAGCGCGTGTGGATGTCAGAGGCGAGACGCCTCACGTCCCCCCGCCAGGCATCTGCATGGACGGCGCCTTGGAGGTCAGGCGGGGCATGCATGATCTTGAGCAAGCAGCGCTGCTGTTGGGCAAGCAGCGCTGCCCGGAGCACTGCAACTTCGCCCCGCGGGGAAAAGTCGGTGAGCGCGAGAATCGAATGAAGGTTCACCATGAATCTCCTAGCGGCCCATGGCCGCAGCACTCCATCCGAAGGACAGCAAGGTGCTCTGGCGTCGTGCGGTCTCACCCGGCCCAGCCTGATCGAGTTCGGGTGCGCGAGCGAACACCGCCGCCGGATTGGGCAGGGCAGGGGGCTCGGGCGCACCGGCTCTGACCCTGCGCACTGCCGGCGAGTCGGATGAAAGCCTCTCGACGGCGCTTGCAACGGAGGCGGGCTCGTAGTCGTGCGGCACCACGAGCACGTCGGTGCTTGAAAGGCCCAGGATGCGATTGGCGGTGCTTTCGAAGAACAGGTCACTCAGTCGCGTCGACGGATGCCTGCCAACGACGATGAGTTCAGCGCCGCTGTTTTCCTGCTGCACGACGGTTTGCCTGGCGGCATCGCCGTGCCCGACAGCGGACAGCACACGATTGCGCCTGGAGTCGTAAGAATCCGTCAGCCAGAACATCCTGTCCTGCGCGTAGCGCCGGCACGCGTTTCGGTACGCCTTGATGGCGTGATCCGAAACCTCGGCATACCGGAGCTTCCCCTCGTTGGCTGTGCTCACTGCGTGGAAGAGCTCGACCTGGGCCGACTTGTTCAGAGCAAAGCTGACGTCCACAAGCGCGCGTGATGCTTGCGTGAAGTCAACGGCAACGATGAGGCTGCGATAGTCATGCTTGGCCTCGCGTCGAACGACGAGAACGGGCCGCCTGGCGGCTCGAAGGAACCGTTCAACCGGCTTGCCCATGAAGAAGGACCGCAGACCTCTTACCGGAGCAGTGCCCCATACGACCAGGTCAGCGCGCCGGACTTCGGGGAGAAGGTCTTCGACTGTGAAGGCAAGGCGGCTCACAGCACATGCTCGAATCCCATGGCGCTGGCTGAGCTGCAAAGCATGGTGGGCCAGCCTGGTGGCGGCGTCTGCAAGTGGAGCCTCGCCAGGGTAGGCAAGGTAGACGAGTTTGAGCGTGGCACCGTGCTGCGCGCTGAGCAGGGCTGCGCGCGACAGCGCGTTGTTTCCGCGAGGGGAAAAATCAGTCACGGCAAGGAGGGTGCGGGGGGGCATGGCAAAACCTTTCGACATGGCTAGCGCCCGCCTTCCAGTGCGCGACATCGCGACTACGGGAACGCGGGGCAAACAGAGTGGCTCGGTTGCGAGCCTAGGAACGAGCTTGGGTCTGACTACCGGGCGTAGTCGCCGCTCGCTTCTGGCTGGTATCGGATGGCCGCGATTTCGGCGGCGCACTCCTCGCCAGTGGGCGTGAGCCACCGGGCAACATCGCCGGTCTTCAGGCCCAAGAGGCTGTTGCCGACTGGCGATAGGACCGAAATGAAGCCCGCTGCAGGCTCAGCATCTCCCGGATAGCAGATCGTCAGCACTTGGCGCCGGCGCGTGTGCACGTCAACGACTTCCGCGCGCGAATACATCGTGACGACATCTGCATGCACGGTGCGGGAGCTGGTGACCTCCGCGCAAGCGAGCAGATCCGCGAGGGAGGGCGGAAGCTGATGGCTCGGCAGTTTCGAGAGACGGGAGAAATCAAGATCGGTGAGCGTGCGCTCGCCGTGACCAATTGCATGCATTGCAGCACTCCATCGAATGCGAATGCCCTTGAATCCGGCATTCGCGACCGCGCGAGGTTTGTGCCCGGCGGTGGATGGTTGCGCTGAAAGGGAGAAGAGCGGACCGCCGGGCTTAGGAATGTGCTGGCGTCTGCTGACGACAAACCTTCTTTGCGAGCGCCCGCGCGTAGGTGGCCGCAAGAAGCAGCGCAACCAAGGCGACGTGGGTGCAAAGCAGGGTGGTGGTCATGCAGGGAAGTCTAGGCGATTTGGCTTTTACTGCAACCGCTGACGCCAATGTCCTCACAGCCTCTGCCAGAAAGGCACCACGGGCACCCTGAGTAGCCAACGCGGGTCGTGGGGGGGCTCAGAACCCGACGTTCCCGGCGCCCTTGAGCGAGAGAATCTCGCGCGCCTGTGCCGGCGTCGCGATCTGCAGGCCAAGCCCTTCCAGGATCTCGCGGACCTTGCGCACCTGCTGCGCGTTCGACTCGGCCAGCTTTCCTGGAGCGATCCACAGGCTGTCTTCCAGGCCGACGCGCACATTGCCCCCCATCGACGCCGCCATGGCCGCCACCTTCATCTGATTGCGGCCCGCGCCGAGCACCGACCATCGGTAGTCGTTGCCGAACAGGCGGTCCGCGGTGCGCTTCATGTGCATGACATCGTCCGGGTGTGCGCCGATGCCGCCCAGGATGCCGAACACGGTCTGGACGAAGAAGGGCGGCTTGATCAGCCCGCGGTCGATGAAGTGGGCCAGGTTGTAGAGGTGCGAGGTGTCGTAGCACTCGAACTCGAAGCGCGTGCCGCTGGCCGACAGTTCCCGCAGCGAGGTCTCGATGTCACCGTAGGTGTTGCGAAAGACCAGGTCCTTGCTGCCCTCCAGGTACGAACGCTCCCAGTCGTGCTTGAATTCCTTGAAGCGGTCCAGCATCGGGAACAGGCCGAATCCCATCGAACCCATGTTCATCGAGGCGACCTCGGGCTGCAGCACGGTCGCGGGCCGGATGCGTTCCTGCACCGACATGTACGGCGAGCCGCCGGTGGTCAGGTTGACCACTGCATCGCACTCTCCCTTGATGCGCCCCAGAAAGGGCGTGAAAGCCTCCGGGCGCTGGTCCGGCTTTCCGGTCACCGGGTCGCGGGCATGCAGATGGATGATGGCGGCTCCTGCCTTGGCCGCCGCGATTGAAGACTCCGCGATCTCTTCTGGCGTCACCGGCAGGTACGGGGACATCGACGGCGTGTGGATCGCGCCGGTGATGGCGCAGCTGATGATGACGACATTCTGTGGATACATGTGTTGCTCCTTCAACCCGTGATGTCCTTGCCGAAGATCGCCCGCGCGATCACCAGCTTCTGGATCTCGTTCGTGCCTTCGTAGATCTCCGCAATCTTGCAGTCGCGGTAGATCTCCTCCACGCGATAGTGCGAGCCGTCGGCCGCCAGTTCGGCCATGAAGCCATAGCCGCCGAAGATCTGGACGCCGTCGCGCGCGAACTCGGCAGCCAGGTTGGTTGCATACCACTTCGCCATGGCAGCCTCGGGCTCCGGAAAGGCCTCGCCCGCATCCATGCGCAGCGCTGCCTTCATGTAGAGGTTGCGCGCGTTCTCGATCTCGGTGGCGCGCTCGGCCAGCTTGAACTGCCAGTGCTGGAACTGCGCGATCTTCTTGCCGAAGGCCTGCCGCGTCACCAGCCGTTCGACGCTGTGGTCGAAGGTGGCCTGCGCCATGCCGACGCCGCTCGCGGCAATGCCGATGCGCCCGTAGGTCAGGGTCTGCAAGGCGATCTTGAGACCACCGCCGACGGCGCCGACAACGTTATCCGGCGGCACCTGCACGTTGTCGAAATAGATGTCTGCGGTCAACTGGCCGTGATTTCCCATCTTCCGATCAGGCGCGCCAACGCGCACGCCGGGTGAATCCAGGTCGATCACGATCTCCGTCATGCGTCCTTCCTCGGCGCACAGCAGCACGACGAAATCGGCCACCGGCGCGTTGGTGATGAAGCGCTTGCGGCCGTTGACCACGTAGCCTCCGCCCTCGCGGTTCGCGAAGGTCTGCATCGTCTTGATGCTCAGGTCGGTGCTGGCATCGGGCTCGGTGGTGGCAAAGCTGCCGATCTTCTCGCCAGCCAGCAGGGGCGCCAGGTAGCGCTCCTGCAGCGCAGGCGATGCATGTTCCAGCGCATGACCGGCCAGGATGCAATGAACGTCGACCACGGCGGCGACGGAGTTCGAGTGGTAGGCCAGTTCCTCGATGAGCACGGCGGTAGCGCAGGCCGGGTGCTTCAGCCCACGCCCGCCGACCTCGGCCGCGAAGGGAATGCGAAACAGCCCGGCATCAGCCATCTTGCGAAAGAGCTCGCGCGGGAAGTTCTCGACCGACTCCTCGCGATGCCCGATTTCCCACGCGACCGGCGCAACATGTTCGTTGGCAAAGCGGCGCACCTCCTCGCGGATGGCCAGGGTTTCCGTGGGCGTGAGCAGGTCGTGATAAAGCTTGGGCTGATGGCGCTCGGGCGCCTGCGGTGTCAGTGCAACGGTGTTGTCTCTGGCGTTCATGTCTCTCGATTCCTGTGGAGGGTGGTGGGCGCTGTGATTCGCACGACAGCCAGTGTCCGCGCCGGGACGCTCTGACGATTGACCGGTCGGGACATCGAGTTGCCCTCTCGGGACATCTCGGGAATCTCCGCACCTGTCCTGAAAAGCTGCTGGATGACGTCATCGTTGGCGGGGTACAGTGCAAAGCGCGCTTCGCTACACCCCTCTCACCACGTCGTTTGCAGGAGGATGTCGATGTCAACTCCCCCTTCGAGACGCTCGGCCTTTGCCGTAGCCGCTCTCATCGCCATCGTTGCCGGCTTGCTGATCTACGCCTACCAGCAGGGAGTGTTCAGCCGCCGGGACCATCTCTACGTCGCGGCGCCCGACGCAGCCGGTATCTTCGAGGGCATGCGGGTGACGACCCGTGGCGTGGTGATCGGGAGCGTTCGCAGCATTGCACTGCCACCAGCGCAGTCCAGTGACGAGGGTGCACGGATCGAACTGAGCATCCGCCAGGAATACATGTCGCAGATACCGAAGGGAACGCAGGCGAGACTGGTTCGCGAGCACCTGATCGGCAAGCCGGCGATCGACCTGGTGCCACCGCCCGGCGGCGCACAAGCCGTGGATTCGGGCGAAGTGCTGGCGCTCGAACGCGTCAAGCTCGGCGACCAGATTGCGCAGGAACTTCAGGCCGCGCTGACGCCGGTGATCGCCGATGCGCGCGAGTTGACTCAAAGCTTGAAGGACCCGGCGGGCCCCTTCCAGCAGACGCTGAAGGCCGGCCAGGACCTTGCTTCGAAGATGCCCGCCATCGCCGAGAAGACGGACCAGGTGATCGAGCAGACGCGAGAGACCGTCGAGACCGTCGAGAGCGGCGCCGTCGCGACGCTGGAAAAGGCCAGCCACGTCATTGGGGTCGTGCAGGAGGCCGCGCCGGCGGTGATGGAGAAGATGCAGCAGGCCGCGGCAAGCTCGCAAGCGGCCAGCGCCGAGGTGCAGGCCATGGCGGCGTTGGCACATGAAAGACTGCCCGGCGTGCTCGACCAGGTGCAGGCCGCGGCCACGCAGACCAACCAGATGGTGAGCAATGCGCGCCAGACCTGGCCGATCAGTTGGCTGACCGGCACGTCGACCACACCGCAGTCGCTGCCGATCGACAGCATCGGTGGGTTGCCGCTGCCGGGAGAGGCGCCATGAACCGCATGCGCCGGGGGGTGGCCTGCGCCTTTTGGGTCCTGGCAGCCGGCCTGCTCGGAGGTTGCTCCACACCGGTCGTGCGCTCTGCTGCGGATGTCCGGGCGCAGGGCTACAACACGCAGGGAATGGACCGCTTCAAGGCCGGCGACCTGCCGCGAGCGCTGGTGTTCTTCCAGCAAGCACTCGAAGTCGGCCAGTCGATCGAGGACGACGATGCCATCGCAGCCACGCGTCTGAACATCTCCATGGTTTATCTGGGCATGGGGCTACAGGACGAGGCCTTGAAGCAACTGGATCTGGTGATGGACGAGCGCCGCCTCGCGTTCAGCGCCGACCGACGCGCCGAAGCCGCATTGCGGCGCGCCATGGCCGTGCAGGCGAGCGACCGTGACAGTGCCGAACAAGCGCTAGACCGGGCTGGCGTGCTCTGCGGCGGCCATTGCAGCGTGAGGGGAAAGATACTCAATCTGAAGGCCTATGTGGCGCTGGACGCGGGACGCGCCCAGGAAGCGTTGCGACTCGCGCAGCAAGCGCAAGGCGCGTTGGACAAAGAGGATTCGCTGGAAAGGGCCAACGCGCTGCGCTTGCAGTCGAGCGCCTACATCGCCATGAAGACGCCTGCTGCGGCGGTGCCGCTGCTTCACGAAGCGTTGAAGATGGACAAGGCGGCCGGGGCGAGCGAGAAGATCTATCAGGATCTGCTGCTCCTCGGCCAGGCGTCCATGGACAGGCCGGAACTCGCCAAAGACTACTGGACCCGGGCTCACGACGTGGCGGTGGCGGCGAAGAACGAAGCGGGATCCCGGCGCACCGCGAGATTGCTGGCAGCCCCAGCGCCCTGACCCAAGGCGTCCAAGGCGTCCAGGGCGTCCAGGGCGTCCAGGGCGTCCAGGGCGTCCAGGGCGTCCAGGGCGCGCGGGCCGGCGGACTGCCGCGTTCATTCAACCCAGAGCGCAAAGCCTGGGGTTAGTACTGGGTGTCCCAGTGGGGTAAATGCATGTCACCCCAGGTCAATTGGCTCGCGTCTCTCCTCGGAACAATGAGCGCCTGACCTGAACTTCCCTGGAGACACACATGCACTTCCTCGACGATTCCCTGCTGCCTGAAAACCAGCAAAAGCTGGTGATCCAGGTGGCCCCCTACGGCCCCCAATGGGCCGCCGGCGACTCCGACGACATCCCCGTGACGATGGACCAGCAGGTGCAAAAGGCGGTGGACTGCTGGAACGCCGGCGCCACCGTGCTGCACGTGCACGTTCGCGAAGACGACGGCAAGGGCAGCAAGCGCCTGTCCAAGTTCAACGAGATGCTGGCGCGCCTGCGCGAAGCGGTTCCCCAGATGATCCTGCAGGTGGGCGGCTCGATTTCCTTTGCCCCCGAGAGCGAAGGCCAGGCCGCCAAGTGGATGAGCGACGACACGCGCCACATGCTGGCCGAACTCGACCCGAAGCCCGACCAGGTCACGGTGGCGGTCAACACCCAGCAGATGAACGTGATGGAGCTGATGACCGCGGCCGACGTGGCGGGCACTTCGCTGGCCAACCCGGCAGTGCAGGCGGCCTATCGCGACATGATCGTGCCCTCCAACCCGTCGTGGCACGAGGAGCACATCCGCCGCCTGGTGGCCAAGGGCATCCAGCCGCACTTCATGCTGGGCAACCTCACGGGCCTGGAAAGCCTCCTGCGCATGGTGCGCCGCGGCGTCTACGGCGGCCCGCTGAACATCAACTACGTGGCCATCGGCGGCGGCTCGGCGGGCCTGCATCCGGCCGACATGCTGGAGTTCGCCCGCCGCACGCCCGACGGCGCGGTGCTCACGCTGGAGACGCTCAACCGCCACATCTACCCGATGAATTCCATGGCCATCGCGCTGGGCATGCATGTGCGCGTGGGCATCGAGGACACGCTGTTCGGCCCGCACGGCGAGCGCATGACCTCCGTGCAGCAGATCGAGATGGTGGTACGCCAGGCGCGCGAGCTGCGTCGTGAAGTGGCCAATGGCGCGGAGGCGCGCAGCATCTTCGGCATCGGCCAGTCCTGGGGCGGCGCCGACGAGACGCTGGCGCGCCTGGGCATGCCGCCCAACCGGGTCCAGGGCCAGCGCGGCGTGCCTGTGCGCGTCGCGGCCTGAACCGCCCAATCAACAAACCCAGGAGACAGACATGAACCTGATCACACATCTGGGCCGCGCACTGCGCCATGGCTCATTGCTGGCTGGCGCCACGCTGGCGCTTGCCGAACCCTCCGCATGGGCGCAGGCCTTTCCACAGAAGCCCGTGCGCCTGCTGGTCACTGCGCCGGCGGGTGGCACCTCCGACATGGTGGCACGCATGGTCGCCGAGGGGCTGGCGCCCTTGCTCGGCCAGCCGGTGATCGTCGAGAACAAGCCCGGTGCCCTGGGCGGCATCGCGATGCAGGACCTGCTGTCGTCGCCGCACGATGGGCACACCCTGGTTGTCGCACCCAATGCCCTGGTCAGCGAGGTGCCGCACACACTCAAGCCCAAGTACGACCCGTTCAAGGACATCCGGCCCCTCGCCGAACTGGCGCGCAGTGGCCTCGTGCTGGTCAGCAACCCGGCGCTCCCGGCGAAGAACCTCAACGAGCTCGTGGCCTATGTGAAGGCCAGCCCCGGCAAGATCAGCTATGCGTCGTACAGCGCCGGCACGCTGTCGCATGTCCTGGGCCTGCAGATGTCCAAGGTTGCGGGCCTCGACATGACCCATGTCGCCTACAAGGGATCGCCGCCCGCCCTGGTGGACGTGATGGGCGGACATGTGCCGCTGATGTTCGATGGCGTCGCAACGTCGCTGCCGATGATCAAGAGCGGCAAGCTCAAGGCCTATGCGGTCAGCACGCCCAAGCGCCTGAGCGTTCTGCCGGACGTTCCGACCTTCACCGAGCTCGGCTTCCCGCAACTCGAGGCGATCGGCTGGATCGGGCTGTTCGCGGCATCCGACGTGCCCCCGGCAGTCCAGCAAAGGATCCGGGAGGCGACGCTCAAGGTGTTGCAGCAGCCTGCGTTGCGCGAGCGCTTCAAGGACCTAGGTCAAGAGGTCGGCCAGCCGCTCACGTCCGACGAGATGTCGACAGCCTTGCGCAGCGATTCCGCGCGCGTTGGCGAGGTGCTGCGCTCGGTCAACTACAAGCCGGAGTGAGCTGAGCGCGCTCGACAAGAGTCCCACCACCCGACATCCTGCCGAGAGCCCAATCCCATGAATCCATCTCTGACCCTGGCCGGCTGGCGCAAGCCCGCCCGCACGAACTTCCACGGCCTGCTGGTGTCGGTGGTGGTAGCGGTGGCAGCCATCTCGTTGGCCGACCACTATCGCATCTCGTCGATGCTGTTCGCCTTGCTGCTGGGCATGGCGCTGAACTTTCTGTCGACCGAAGGCCGCTGCGTGCCGGGCATCCAGTTCTGCGCAAGCACGCTGCTGCGGATCGGCGTGGCGCTCCTGGGCGTGCGCATCACGTTCGGGCAGATCACGGCGCTGGGCGCCATGCCGGTCGCGATGGCGGTGCTCTCGGTCGCGCTGACGATCTGCCTGGGCGTCGGGCTCGCGCGCCTGATGGGCTACCGCAGCCGCTTCGGCGTGCTGACGGGCGGCGCCGTCGGCATCTGTGGCGCCTCGGCGGCGATGGCGATCGCCGCGGTCATCCCCGTTCACGACGACGACAAGCTCAAGGAGCGCGCCACCATCTTCACGGTCATCGGTGTGAGCACACTGTCGACGCTGGCGATGGTGCTCTACCCGATGGTCACCGGCCTGCTCGGCCTGGGCAGCCAGGAAGCGGGAATCTTCCTGGGTGGCACGATCCACGACGTGGCGCAGGTGGTCGGCGCCGGCTACGGAATGTCGAAGGAGACTGGCGATGTCGCGACCATCGTCAAGCTGTTGCGCGTCGCGATGCTGCTGCCGGTGATCCTCGTGATCACCTTGTCCTACCGCAAGCACCACGTCGCCGAGCCGGGCAGCGCCCCCAAGCCACCGCTTCTTCCGTGGTTTGTGGTGGCCTTCGCGGCGATCGTCGTCATCAACAGCGTGGGCCTGATCCCCGCGGTCCTGCAGCAGGCCTTGCAGACGCTCTCGACTTGGCTGCTGGTGGTCTCGATGGCCGCGATCGGAATGAAATCACACCTGAAGGACTTTGCCACCGTGGGCCTGAAGCCGATCGTGCTGATGGTGAGCGAGACGGCGTTCCTGGCGATCCTCGTCGCCATGTTCCTCGCCCTGGCCCGCTGAAAAAAAGGCTCGGCCGTTAAGTCCGTGCGTCCGAACGGCGCCGCCGCCCGGCAACCTCGCCGAACTGCTGCTTGTGCCAACGCGAGAAGGCACTGAGCGCGGAGAAGCCCAGCAACTCGGCCACCTGCGACAGCGGGCGCTTGCCATCCTCGAGGTAATGGACGGCCATCTCGCGTCGGACCGTGTTCACCACCTCGGTGAACGTGGTGCTCTCGCGCAGCAGGCGCCGATGCACGGTACGCCGGTCGATCCCGAGCTGCTGCGCCACCTGGTCGATCGAGCATTCTCCCGATGGCAGCAGCACGAGCAGGATGTGCCGAACGCTGCCGATCGTGTCCAGCCGGCCGGATGCGGTGGTGGCGTCCAGTATCTGCCGGGCATAGCGTGCCATCACCGGATCGGCCATCGGGTTCGGCGCATCCATGTCGCGCGTGCTGCAGACCAGCCCGTTGAAGTCCTGCCCGAACGCGACGACGTAGCCAAAGAGACGAATGTGCAGGCCGGGGTCCCGCGGCGCTGCGTGGGTAAAGCACACCCGAGTCGGGCTCCAGTCGGGGCCCAGGAAATACTTGAGGGTGCGGAACATGACGCCCACGAGAAGCTCGGTCGCCTGCCGCGAAGAGCCCTCATGGCCGAGGATCAACTCTTCGCGGATCACTGCGACGCCTTCGTCCTCCTCGAGCTTCGCGTAGACCGATTCATTGAGCAAATGGCTGTAGCGCAGCATCGCCCGCACCACGCGCCGCACCGTGGGCTCCTCCCGCGCCACCAGCGCGACCACACCGAGGTTCGACAGAAGCCGTGTCTCGGCCATGCGCAGACCGAAGTTGTCCATCGCGCTGGCGTTCGCCGAAGTCTCCAGAAGGCGCCGCACCGCGCCGCTCGGAATCCGCAGGTCGGGGTCGTGCAGGCAGGCCGGGTTGAGGCCCACATCGGCGAGCAGAGCCAGCGGATCGAGGCCGGCCTCACGCGCCACCTCGGCATAGTTGGTCAGGCTGGCGCTGCGAACGAGATTCGACATGAGTGGGTGCGTGGTGTCCCCCAAGGTTAAACGCGTGTCACTGCTGGTCAATCAGAACAAGTCCTCTCCCGGAACAATACGCAATCGAACCAGCCGCAGGAGACGAAGCCATGCAACAACACGACAACACCCGCTCGACCACACCCGTCTGCGACCGCATGCGCAGCACCGGGAACTGGAATCCCGACTGGGATGCCTTTGCCACGCTCGATGCGCAGTGGACCGAGAAATTCATGGCCATGGGCGTCGCGCCCATGGTGTCGGGCGTGCTCGACGCCAAGATCGTCGAATTCCTCGCCATCGCGGTCGACGCGTCATGCACCCACTTGTACGGACCCGGCGTACGCCGCCACATTCGCAAGGCGCTGGAACTCGGTGCCACCAAGGAAGAGATCAACGCGGTGCTGCAGTGCGTCAGCGTGCTGGGGATCCACACGATGAGCCTGGGTGCACCGATCCTGCTCGAAGAGCTTGCCCTGCACGCGAAGGGCACGAGCACGGCGCTCCCCGCGGAACACTTTGCCAATCCTTCTTTAGGCACACGGCGATGAGCCAGGACCCTCCCGTTGCAGACCCCTGCATCAACATCTGCCGAATGGATCAGGGCGGGAAGTTCTGCCAGGGATGCAAGAGAACGGCGCTGGAGATCGGCGCCTGGCCGCGGATGACCGAGCAGCAGAAGGCCGAAGTGCTCCATCTGATCGAACTGCGCGTTTGAACGACAGCCAAACCCTGGAAGCCCGAAGCGTCCGAGGAACTGTGGGCTGATGGGGCACGTCGAGTCGAAGACGATCAGCAAATTCGCCGTCCCGGAATCGGACGCATCACCTTCGTCTCCGAGATCCCGAGAACAAGTGTCGGAAAGATCAACAAGAAAGTGCTACGCGAGCTTTCCGCCTGAGCCGATCGACGATCAGGAGTTGGGGGGCACCGCTGCCTGCTCAGCCCCCGTCTCGCCTGCTGTTGCCCCGCGCGAGCACCAGCACCGCCAACTCCGTGCGGGTGTTGGCATGCAGCTTCTGCATGATCCGGCTCGCATGGTTCTTCACCGTGCCCTCCGCCAGGTGCAGCGCCGTTGCGATCTGCCGGTTGCTCTGCCCCTTGGCGATCAGTTCCAGCACGGCCGCCTCGCGGTCAGTCAACGGGTCGGGAGCGAGCGGGGAAGGGGCGGCAGGGGCCTGCGCGGCCGGCGGCGCGGATGACGTGGTGCTGACTTCCGCGGCCACGTGGTGCTGCCCGCCGGAATCCTGCGCCTGCGGCTCCTGCGCGATCCGGTTGGCCAGCAGGCGGAACTGGTCCATCACCTTGCGGGCGATCTGCGGTGTGAGCCGCGATTCGCCGCGATGCACGGCGCGCACGGTGTCCAGCACCTCGTCCTCCGAGGCATCCTTGAGCAGGTAGGCCTGCGCGCCGGCGCGCACGGCATCGAACACCAGCTCGTCGCGGTCGAAGGTGGTGAGCACCATCACCCGGGTGTGGGGCAGGGCAGCCGCGATCTCGCGCGTGGCCAGCACGCCGCCCTTGCGCGGCATGTGAAGGTCCATCAGCACCACGTCCGGTTGCAGCTGCGTGGCCATCGCTACCGCTTCCACGCCGTCTGCCGCCTGGCCCACCACCTCGATGTCGGGCGCGGCGTCCAGCAGCAGGCTCATGCCACGGCGGATCAGCACCTGGTCGTCGACGACCAGGACGCGGATGGGGGGTGGGCTCGTCGTCGCCGAAGATGGCGAAGAGGCGGCCGAGGGGGGATTCACGGGGGGCACCGGCAATGTCTCCATATTCTTGTGGGCCCATTGTGCCGGTCCCGGTGCGCGCCGGGTGAGGGATGACCCGATTCGCGACGGGCTTTCGCGGCGCCGTGCCCGCCGCAGCGCTACTTGCGCCAGAACGACGGCGTCAGCAGCGCGATGAAGCTCAGCATCTCCAGCCGCCCCAGCACCATCGCGAAGGTGCATACCCACATCTGGAAATCCGTCAGCCCGCTGAAGTTGCCGGAGGGTCCGACCGTGCCCAGCCCCGGGCCGGTGCAGTTCACGCTGGCCAGCACCGCGCTGAAGGCGGTGACCGGGTCCAGGTCGGTGAGCACCAGCAGCATGCTCAGCGAGATGACGGTCACGCCATAGACCAGCATGAAGGCCAGCACCGAGAAGATCACGCGGTGGTCCACCACCATGTTGCCCAGCGTCACCGGCTGCACCGCGCGTGGGTGCACCAGCCGCGTCATCTCGCGGCGCGCCTGCTTCACCAGGATGAGCACCCGCACCATCTTGATCCCGCAGCCGGCCGAGCCCGCGCTGGTCGCCACGCCCGAGAGCAGCAGCATGAACAGCGGCGCGAAGGCCGGCCAGTGCAGGTAGTCCACGGTGGCGAAGCCGGTGGTGCTGCCCACCGAGATGGCGTGGAACATGCCGTGGCGCAGCGCGTCCACCGGCCCGTAGACGCCCTTGAACCACAGCACGGCTGCGACGATGAAGCCGCCGCCGATCAGCGCGGTGAGCGTGGCGCGCAGCTCCGGGTCGCGCCAGAAGCCGCCCCACAGGCCCTTGCGCATGGCGATGAAGTACAGCGCGAAGTTGCAGCTGGCGGCCAGCATGAAGACCACCGCCACGCCTTCGAGCACCGGCGAGGCGAAATGCGCGAAGCTGGAATCGTGCGACGAAAGGCCGCCCAGGCTCACGGTGGCGAACATGTGCATCAGCGCGTCCATGGCCGACATGCCACCGGCCCAGTAGGCCAGGAAGCACACCAGCGAGAAGCTGGCGTAGATGCCCCACAGGCCCTTGGCGGTTTCCTTCACGCGCGGCGTGAGCTTGCTGTCCTTGATGGGGCCGGCCACCTCGGCGCGGAACAGCTGGCTGCCGCCCACGCCCAGCAGCGGCAGGATGGCCACCGCCAGCACCAGGATGCCCATGCCGCCCAGCCACTGCAGGAAGGTGCGCCACACGTTGATGGACAGCGGCAGCTCGTCCAGCTTCACCAGCACGGTCGCGCCCGTGGTCGTGAGCCCAGACACCGCCTCGAAGTAGCCGTGCGTGAAGTCGATGGGCCGGCCGATCACGGCCAGCGACCACATGAGCGGCAGGGTCGCGAACAGCGGCAGGAGCAACCAGGTGAAGGACACCAGGAAGATGCCGTCGCGCGGATGCAGCTCGCGCTTGTAGCGGTACAGGCCGCCCCACAGCGCGGCCCCGCAGGCCAGGGAGATGGCCGCCGAGATCGCCCACACATGGCCCAGCCCGTCGGCGTTCGCCCACGACACGATGCCCGGCACCAGCGTGGCCAGGGAGAAGAAGGTCAGCAGCGCGCCGAGCACGCGCAGCACCGGGAAGAAGGCGCTCATGAAGCTGGCCGCTGCTTCAGAAGAAGGTGGCGCTGACGCGGAACAGCTTTTCCACGTCGCGCAGTTGCCGCTTGCGCGGCACGAAGATCACCACGTGGTCGTCGCTCTCGATCACGGTGTCGCCGCGCGCGATGATCACCTGCGCCGGCGTGGCGGCTTCCTCGCCGGCCTCGGGCAGGCCGCGCATCACCAGGCCGAACTGCGCCCCCTTGGGCAGGGGAATGTCCGAGATTTTGCGGCCCACCACGCGCGAGGTCTTGCGGTCGCCGCGCGCCACGATCTCCAGCGCCTCGGCCACGCCGCGGCGCAGGCTGTGCACCGCCTGCACGTCGCCCTGGCGCACGAAGGCCAGCAGCTCGCCGAGCATGGTCTGCGCCGGCGAGAGGGCGATGTCGATCTGCGTGCCGTGCATCAGGTCGGCGTAGCTGCGCCGGTTGATCAGCGCCAGCACGCGCTGCGCGCCCAGGCGCTTGGCCAGCAGGCTGGCCATGATGTTGTCCTCGTCGTCGCTGGTGAGCGCCAGGAAGAGGTCGATGTGCTCGATGTCCTCGTCTTCCAGCAGGTCCTCGTCGGTGCCGTCGCCGTTCAGCACCAGCACGCGGCTGGGCAGCTCGGAGGCCAGCTGCACGCAGCGCGGGTGGTTGCGCTCGAGCACCTTGATCTGGTAGTTGCGCCCGGTTTCCAGCAGCTGCCGGGCCAGCCGCAGGCCCACGCGGCCGCCGCCGGCGATCATGATGCGCTGCACCTCGCGGTGCTCGGCCCGGTCGTAGCGGTGCAGGGCCGACAGCACCTGCTGCAGGTGCTCGCGCGCCGACAGAACGAAGACCTCATCGCCCGGCTCGATCAGGGTCTGGCCCTCGCAGACGATGAAGCGGTCGGGCTCGTTGTCCAGCCGGCGGTAGATGGCCACGATGCGCATGTCGGCGTCGGGCACGTACTTGCGCAGCTCGGCGATGCTGTGGCGCACCAGCGGCGCGCCGGCCACCGCGCGCACCGACACCAGGCAGGCCAGGCCGCCCGCGAATTCGCGCACCTGCAGCGCCTCGGGGTACTCCACCAGCTTGCCGATGTAGCGCGTGAGCGATTCCTCGGGACAGATCACCCGGTCGACCGCGAAGCCGTCCTTCCCCATCAGCGGGCTGTCGTCCTTGAAGGCGTTGGAGCGGATGCGCGCGATGCGCGTGGGGATGCCGAAGACCTGGTGGGCGATCTTGCAGCACACCAGGTTGGTCTCGTCCTGCGCGGCGCAGGCGATCAGCATGTCGCAGTCGCGCGCGCCGGCCTCGATGAGCACCTCGGGCTCGATGCCGCTGCCCACCACGCCACGCAGCTCGAAGCGCTCTTCGAGTTCGCGCAGGCGTGCCGCATCGGTGTCGATGACGGTAATGTCGTTGCGCTCCGACACGAGCGTGCCGGCCACGCTTTCGCCGATCCGGCCGGCACCGAGGATGATGATTTTCAATTGAGGGCCTCTTGCGGCTCCGGGTTATACGCCGAAGCGCCGCATGCGGGGCCATGGGAAGTACGGCTACAGTCGCCATCCGAATCCCGGAGATCGCCGCATGAACGACGCCACGTCCTACACACCGCCCGCCGTCTGGTCCTGGAACAAGGACAACGGCGGGCGCTTCGCGAACATCAACCGCCCCATCGCGGGCCCCACGCACGAGCACGAGTTGCCGGTGGGCCGCCATCCGCTGCAGCTGTATTCGCTGGGCACGCCCAATGGGGTGAAGGTCACGGTGATGCTGGAGGAGCTGCTGGAACTCGGCCACGCCGGCGCCGAGTACGACGCCTGGCTGATCCGCATCAACGAGGGCGACCAGTTCGGCAGCGGCTTCGTGGCGGTCAATCCGAATTCGAAGATCCCGGCCCTGATGGACCGCAGCGGCGCGCAGCCGGTGCGGGTGTTCGAGTCCGGGGCGATCCTCATGTACCTGGCGCAGAAGTTCGGCGACGCCTTCCTGCCGGCCGATGGAGCCAGGCGCGCCGAATGCCTGTCTTGGCTCTTCTGGCAGATGGGCAGCGCGCCCTTCCTGGGCGGCGGCTTCGGGCACTTCTACGCCTATGCACCCACGAAGATCGAGTACGCCATCGACCGCTACGCCATGGAGGTCAAGCGCCAGCTCGACGTGCTGGACCGGCGCCTGGCAGAAAGCGCCTACCTGGCGGGCGACGACTACTCCATCGCCGACATGGCCGCGTGGCCCTGGTACGGCGCGCTGGCGAAGGGCCAGCTCTACGAGGCCGGCGAGTTCCTGCAGGTGCAGGAATATACCCACGTGACGCGCTGGACGAACGAGATCGCCAAGCGGCCGGCGGCGCAGCGTGGCCGCATGGTCAACCGGACCTGGGGCGAGCCGTCCAGCCAGCTGCACGAGCGCCACGACGCAAGCGACTTCCAGACCCGGACGCAGGACAAGTCCTAGCCGGCCATTGCACATGGCGGCAGAATTCCACAACTTCATCCACCTGGTGTTCATCAGCGCCGTCGCGCTGTTCCCGGTGGTCAACCCGGTCGGCAGCGCCTTCGTGGTGCTGCCCTACCTCTCGCGGCTGGACGATGCGGGCAAGAAGCGGGCGGTGCGCCTGATCACCCTGTATGCCTTCTGCATCTGCACCGTCACCCTGTTGGTGGGGCAGTGGATCCTCAAGCTCTTCGGCCTGTCGATCCCGGTGGTGCAACTGGCGGGCGGCATCATGATCTGCCGCTCGGGCTGGGAGATGCTGGGCTCGGGCAGCGGCAGTAGCAGCAGTACCAAGGCCGGGGGCGGCGGCGAAGTGCTCGCGGCGCAGCACCGCGACCTGGACGACCAGCTGTTCTTCCCGCTGACCTTTCCGCTGACGACCGGCGCCGGAACGGTCTCGGTGCTGCTGACCCTGAGCGCGCACGGCGCCGACACCGACCTGGCCATCCAGGCGCTGCACATGGGTGCGATCATGGTCGCCGTGGTCGTCATGTGCGCACTGGTCTATGTGTTCTACCTCAACACGCAGCGCATCCGGAACTACATCGGCTCGCGTGGCGATGCCATCGTCAACCGCCTGATCGCCTTCTTCATCTTCTGCGTGGGCCTGCAGATCGCGACCACCGGCGCGAAGACGCTGTTCCAGTAGCGGCGCTCAGGCGCCGGCGCGGGGGAACAGCGCCAGCAGCTCGCCCAGGTCCATCGGCTTGACCACGTGGTGGTCGAAGCCGGCCTGGTGGGTCCGCTCCCGGTCGTGCTTCTGGCCCCAGCCGGTCTGGGCGATGATGAGCAGCTGCTGCCCCGCCGGCGTGCCGCGCAGGCGCCGGCAGACCTCGTAGCCGTCCATGCCGGGCATGCCCAGGTCCAGCAGCACGATGTCGGGCCGAACCGATTCCACGCGGCTGAGCGCCGCTTCGCCGCTGTAGGCCACGTCCACGTGCTGGCCCAGGCCCCGCAGCGCCTCGGCCAGGCTGTCGGCCGAATCCGCCAGGTCGTCGACCACGAGGATGCGGTGCTGCCGCTCGGGTGCCGTCACGGTGAAGACGTCCGTGGCGGCCTCGCGGCGCGAGAGCATCAGTGGCAGGCGCACCTCGAAGCGGCTGCCTTGTCCGCGACCGCCGCTGCTGGCGGCGATGGTGCCGCCGTGCAGCTCGACCAGGCCACGGGCCAGCGCCAGACCGATGCCCTGGCCGCCGCGGGGCAGGCCGGTGTCGGAATGCAGCTGGGTGAACATCTCGAAGATGCGCTCGGTGTCGGCGGCCTCGATGCCCACGCCGTTGTCCGTGACCGTGACCACCGCCAATTGGCCGCGCCGCTCGCAGGCCAGCGAGATGGCGCCCTGGCGCGGCGTGTACTTGGCCGCGTTGATGAGAATGTTGGAGAACACCTGCGCCAGCCGCGTCAGGTCGCCGGAAATGTGCAGCGGCTCCTCGGCTGGCTGCAGCACCAGCGCGTGGCCGCCGGCATCGATGTGGGGCTGCGCGATCTCCACCGCCTGCCCGATGATCTGCTCCAGCAGCAGGGGCTGCAGCCGCAGGCGCAGTTCGCCGCGGCTCAGGCGGGAGGCATCGAGCAGGTCGTCCAGCAGGTGGGCCATCTGCCGCACCTGCCGGTCGATGATGTCGTGGAAGCGGCCCGCCGGGGCATCGGGCTTGAGGCGGCGCATCACCTCCACGGCATTGCGGATGGGCGCCAGCGGGTTCCGCAGTTCGTGGGCCAGGACGGCGATGAAGCGGTCCTTCTTCTGGTCCGCGTCGCGCAGCCGGTCTTCGGCCCGCCGCCGCTCGGTGATGTCCATGGTGATGCCGTAGTTGCGCACCGCCTGGCCCTGCGAGTCGTACTGCGCCAGGCCCCGGTGGCTCAGCCAGGCTTCGGAGCCGTCGGGCCGCACGATGCGGAACTCGTGCACGAAGGGCCGGTGCTCGGCAATGGCCTGGGCCCGCAGCCGCATGAAGTCTTCCCGCTCGTCCGGATGCAGCAGGTCCAGCACGCGCTCGGGCGTGGGCACGAAGCTGGCCGTATCGACACCGAAGAGCGCGTAGGTGTGCGGCGACCACCACAGCACCCCCTGGCGCAGGTCCATGTCGTAGGCGCCCATGCTGCCGGCGCTCAGCGCAATCTCCAGCCGCTCGTGCTCCACGTGCAGCAAGTCTTCGGCGCGCTTGCGCTCGGTGGCGTCGCCCATGATGCTGATGAGCCGCAGCGCCCGGCCGTCCGGCGCGCGCTGCGCCACCTGTCCGCGGCCCGAAAGCCACAGCACGGTGCCGTCCGGCCGGACGATGCGGTACTCGGCCTGGAAGGTGTCCTGCTGGTCCGCCAGGCGGCGGAAGTGCGCCGCCAGGTGCCGGTCCTCCGGGTGCAGGGCGGCCACGTACTCGTCCTGCGGACCGCCCACCTGCCCACGGCCGTCGGGCAGGTTGAGCCCGAACAGTTCCATGCCCTCGGTCGACCAGTAGCGGGTCATGGCGCCGTAGTCGGTCTCCCACGAGCCCATGCGGCCGGCCTTGAGCGCGGCCCGGAAGCGCGCATCGCTCTCGCGCAGCGAGCGTTCGGCCGCGCTTCGCTCGGTCACGTCGGCGCCCTGCACGAAGATGCCGCTGACCTTGCCCTGGGGATCCTTCACCGGCTGGTAGACGAAGTCCACGAAGCGTTCCACGGGGGGCTCGCCTTCGTCCTGGATCACGTAGCGCGCGGCGTTCGCCACATAGGCCTCGCCGGTGGTGTACACGCGGTCCAGCAGTTCGACGTAGCCCTGCTGCACGGCTTCCGGCAGCGCCTGCGCCACGGTTCGGCCGAGTACCTGGCGCCCGCCCACCAGTGTGGTGTAGGCGGGGTTGATCATCTGGAATCGATGCTCCGGCCCGTCGAGCGCCGCCATGAAGCTTGGCGCCTGGTCGAAGACCTGGGCCAGCCGGTTGCGCTCGTCCGCCAGGCGGCGCTCGGCCTGCACCTGCGCGGTGGTCTCGGTGCACAGCACCAGCACGCCGCCGATGCCGCCGGGCGCGGCCTCGTCGTCGATGGGGCTGTAGCTGTAGGTCCAGTACACGTCTTCCAGCCGCCCGTTGCGGGTGATGGGCACCAGCTGGTTCACATGCCAGGTGGCGCCGCCGCCGGCCATCACCTGCTCGATCTGGGGATTGATCACGTCCCAGATCTCCTCCCACACCTCGAAGGCCCGGCGTCCCAGCGAGCCCGGGTGGCGCTCGGGGCCGATGGACTGCCGGTAGGCGTCGTTGTAGAGGCCGGTGCGCTCGGGCCCCCAGAACACGTACATCGGATGCCCGGTGTTCAGCAGAAGGCGGATCACGGTGCGCAGGGACTGGGGCCATGCGTGGGTCGGGCCCAGGGGTGTGGCGGCCCAGTCGAAGGCGCGCATCAGGGCGCCCATTTCGCCGCCGCCCTGCAGGAAGTCCGGTGACGGGTCGTGCAACTGCATGCTCGCCATGGTGCCTCGAAAGTGGATGTTGGACGCGATTCTGTTCCAGACGCGGGGCCGTGGGGCATGGCGCATTCCCCGACGGCTCGGCCGCCTACATGACTTGGGCGCGCGACTGCACAGGGTGGCCGGCCGGGCGCCACTAAGG
The DNA here is from genome assembly GCF_900114785.1 of Variovorax sp. OV329. GTDB lineage: Bacteria > Pseudomonadota > Gammaproteobacteria > Burkholderiales > Burkholderiaceae_C > Variovorax. The sequence continues at coordinate 14,341 of NZ_FOUG01000028.1, read as the reverse complement.
TGAAGCTCCGTTTCAAACCGATGGAGCTACGCATGAGCAAGGACGACGCCAGGGACAAGCTGTGGAAGATCATCTCCGGCACCAAGTTCGCGATGCTGACGCATCGCCACGGCAGCGGGCAGCTGCACAGCCAGCCGCTGACCACGCAGAACAAGGAGCTGGGCGATGACTCGATGCTCTACTTCTTCGTGCAGAAGGACGGCGATGTCGCCCGCCATGTGCTCACCGACGCCAACGTCAACCTCGCCTACGCCAACGTTGACGACGACGACTACGTGTCGGTGTCCGGCAAGGCATCGATGAGCGAGGACCAGGCGCTGAAGAAGTCGCTGTTCAACACCATCGCGAAGGCCTGGTTCCCCGGCGGTGCCGAGGACCCCAACCTGGGGCTGCTGGCCGTGCACATCGAGCAGGCCGAGCTGTGGCAGGCCAAGGACACCAAGGTCGTGCAGCTGCTGAAGATGGCCGCCAGCGCCGTCACCGGCGAGCCGCCCAAGGACATGAGCGAGCACCGGAAGCTGGCCAACCCCTGAGGGCCGGCGGCCGCTTCGTCATCGGGCCATGAACCCGATGACCAGCGCGTTCACCAGGTCGATGAAGAACCCGCACACCAGCGGCACCACGATGAAGGCCCGAGGCGCGGCGCCGTGCTCGCGGGTGACGGCGCTCATGTTGGCGATCGCCGTGGCGGTGGAGCCCAGCGCGATGCCGCCGAAGCCCGCGGACATCACCGCGGCCTCGTAGTCGCGGCCCATGAAGAAAAAAACGACGAGCACGGTGAAGGCGATTGCGACTATCACCTGCAGCACCAGCGCCGTGAGCACGAAGCCCGCCACGCCCTGCATCTGCCAGGGCTGCAGGCCCATCAGCGCCATGGTGAGGAATACGCCCAGGCAGATGTCCGACACCAGCGCCACGCCGGCCCGCATGCGGTCCCAATGCCACAGCTGGCCCTTCTGGCGGCTGAAGGTGGAAGTGATGTTGCGCAGCAGGATGCCGGCGAGCAGGCTGCCGACGAAGGCCGGCAGCCGCAGCCCCGTGAGCTCGATCAGGTCGCTGATGCCGCGGCCCAGGATCAGTGCCGCGTTGAGCCAGAACAGCGCCAGCAGCACGCTGTTGTAGTCCAGTCGCGTGCGCTCTTCGTCCTCGTATCGCACGCCCACACCCAGCTTCGCCTCGTCCGAGGACTGCAGGCCGTGGCGGCGGATGAGGAAGGTGGCGATGGGCCCGCCAATGCTGCAGGCCGCGATCAGGCCGGCCATGTTGCTCGACAGCCCGATCACCTCGGCGTTGCCGATGCCCAACTGGTTCACGAAGTGCGGCACCCAGGCCAGCGTGGTGCCCACGCCGCCGGTCAGCGAGATGGAGCCGGTGAGCAGGCCCACCCGGTGATCGAGCCCGAAGCCTCGGGCCACGGCCATGCCCAGCAGGTTCTGCACGACGATGAAGGCGGCGGCCAGCGCCAGCAGGATCGCCAGCGGCTTGCCGCCCTGGGCCAGCGTGCGCACGTCCGAGCCCAGGCCGATGGCGGCGAAGAAATACAGCAGCAGGATGTCGCGCACCCCCAGCTGGAAGTCCACCTTGATCCCGAGGATGGCGTGCAGCGCGCTGACCACCGCGATGCACACCAGCCCGCCCAACACCGGCTCGGGAATGCTGTAGCGCTGCAGGATCTCGAAGCGCCGGGTGCAGCTCTTGCCCACGAAAAGCAGCAGGATCGCCAGCGTGAAGCTGATGTATCCGTCGAAGTGGATGTCTTGCGGCAAGCCGTGCTCCGTGAGTGCGTCGGTCCCGCAGGCGGGGCGAGCCGCGAGCCTAGCCGGTCTTGCGCGGCGTGAACAGCGCAGCGCGTGCCTGTCATGCAAGGGCGAGGGTGGGCGAGTAGAGTGCGGCAGCAAGAAGGAGCCAAGATGCCGCACGCCGATTCCTCTTCCCCTGCCTGGCCCGTGCTCGACTACCCCGGGTGGCGTGACAGCCTGCAGACCCTGCACCTGTGGACCCAGATCGTCGGCAAGGTGCGCCTGAGCCTCTCGCCCTGGCTCAACCACGGATGGCAGGTGCCGCTGTACGTCGGCGCGCGCGGCCTGGGCACATCGGCCATCCACGCCGGGGGCGGCATGGTCGACATCGAGTTCGACTTCGTCGACCACCGGCTGGTGATTCGAAGCTCCGACGGGCCCGATCGCGGCTTCGCGCTGGAGCCCATGTCGGTCGCCGCCTTCTACGGCCGGCTGATGGACGAGCTGAAGGCGGCCGGCTTCGAGGTCGCCATCAACACCCTGCCCAACGAGCTGCCGTCGCCCATCCGCTTTCCAGTGGACGAGGTGCACGCCTCCTACGATGCAGAAGCGGTGCATCGCTTCTGGCGCGCGCTGTTGCAGGCCGACCGCGTGTTCAAGGTGTTCCGCACCGGCTTCCTGGGCAAGTGCAGCCCGGTGCACTTCTTCTGGGGCAGCTTCGACCTGGCGGTCACGCGCTTTTCCGGCCGGCGCGCGCCTGTGCATCCGGGTGGCTTCCCCGGGTTGCCGGACCCGGTCACGCGCGAAGCCTATTCGCATGAGGTCAGCAGCGCCGGCTTCTGGCCGGGCAACGAGGCCTATCCGCATGCCGCCTTCTTCTCCTATGGCTACCCGACGCCACCGGACTTCGGCAAGGCGGCCGTGGGACCGTCCGCGGCGTTCTGGAGCGACGCTTTGGGCGAATGGATGCTTCCCTACGAAGCGGTGCGCACGGCCGCGGACCCGGACGCGGCCTTGCTGGAGTTCCTGTCTTCCACCTACCGCGCCGCGTCGCAGCTGGCGGGCTGGGACAGCGGCCTGGAGTGCGGCATGGGCGTGCCGCGCAGGCCCAGGGCGGTGCACGGCTGAGGTGGGGGACAATCGGGCGGCTGCGTCTTTCGCGTTCCGAGTCCCGTCCTTGTCTTCTGCCGATCACCCCATCCTCACCGACCGCAAGTTCGTCTTCCTGCTGGCCCTGTTCTGCTGCGTGCTCTGGGGCAGCTCCTTTCCGGCGATCAAGGGCGGCTATGCGCTCTTCGACATCACCGCCTCGGACGTTCCCTCCAAATTGGTGTTCGCCGGCTGGCGCTTCCTTCTGGCCGGCGCCATCCTGCTGGTCTACGCCCTCGTCAGCGGGCAGCGCCTGGGCGGCTTCACGCGCCGCGGGCTGGGGCAGATCGCGCTGCTGGGGCTCACCCAGACGACGCTGCAGTACGTCTTCTTCTACATCGGCCTGGCCTACACCACCGGCGTGAAGAGCTCGATCATGAACGCCACCGGCACCTTCTTCAGCGTGCTGCTGGCGCACTTCATCTATCACAACGACCGCCTGAGCTTCAACAAGATGGCCGGCTGCGTGGTCGGCTTCCTGGGCGTGATGGTGGTCAACTTCGGCGCGGGCTGGGGCGGCCTGCCGTCCTTCGAGTTCACGCTGCTGGGCGAAGGCTTCGTCGTCATCGCCGCCCTGGTGCTGGCGGCCGCGAGCATCTACGGCAAGCGCGTTTCCCAGGGGATCGATCCGATCGTGATGACGGGGCTGCAATTGCTCATCGGCGGCGCGGCCCTGCTCGTCGGCGGCTATGCCACCGGCGGGCATCTATCGGGCTTCAACCCGGCGTCGACGGCGCTGCTGGCCTACATGGCGGTGCTGTCCTCGCTCGCCATCTCCATCTGGAGCCTGCTGCTCAAGTACAACCGCGTGAGCATGGTCACTGCCTTCAACTTCATGGTGCCGGTGTTCGGCGTGGCGCTGTCGGCCCTGTTCCTGAACGAGAGCATCCTGGAGTGGCGCTACGCCGCGGCGCTGGCGCTGGTGTGCTGGGGAATCTGGCTGGTGACCAAGGAGCCGGCGCCAGGCGGCCAGCCGTCGGCTTCGCTTGCCCGCGCCGCCGCGGCGCCAACGGGCGCAAGGCAAGAGAGATAGGCCCGGACAGGCCGGGTCGGCACGCGAATGACCCTGCGCCGTGTCCTGCTGCTGATCGCCTTCCTGCTTGCCACGGGGGCGTGGGTGGCCTTGGTCCACTGGATGACGGGGCTCGAACACAAGGGCCCGGCCTACCTGGACATCGACCTGGCAACGATTCCGGCGGGCAGCCCGAAGTTCTACAGCTTCCAGGGCGTGCCGCTGACGCTGGTGCGAACCACCGACGCCATGTTCGACGACCTGCAGGCGCAGACCGTCCACACCTGGGGCCGGCGCGAGATCGCCGGGCGTCCATCGTTCTTCGTCCACTCCCTGGTGAATCCCGCCGACGGCTGCGAGGTCGAACATGCGCCCAGGGGCGCGGACCGCTATGCGCCCGCGCGCCCCTGGCAGGGCGGCTACCACGACCCCTGCCGCTTCGGCGAATGGGACTACGCGGGCCGCGCGATCAAGCAGTACGTGGACCAGGACGCACAACTGCTGCAACGGCCCGACCTGCAGGTGCCGGAGTTCGAAGTGCGCGATGAGCACATCCTGCGCATTCTGGGTATGCCGAAGCGGTAGGCGTCACGGGTGGGATGGCCCCGCGGCGGCGGCCTGGCGATCGAAGGAAAGCGCCAGGAAGTCCACGAAGGCCCTGACGCGAGCCGCCAGCTGGTGGCGCTGCGGGTACACCGCATAGATGTCCGCGTCCGGCGTGGCGTACTGCGGCAGCACCTGCACCAGGCGGCCGTTGCGCAGGTAGCGCCCGATGTCCCATTCGGCGCGCATCAGGATCCCGTGGCCATCCAGGGCCCAGTTCACGGCGATCTCGCCGTCGTTGGTGGCCAGGTTGCCGCGCGTCTTGACCGATTCGGTGATCGCGCTACGCCCCCGCCCGCTGGCGAGCCGCCACGTGCCATAGGCCTCCTCGCCCTGGCGGATGCCGATGCAGTTGTGCTTGCCCAGGTCGTTGGGCACCCGCGGCGTGCCCCGCCTGGCCAGGTAGGCAGGCGACGCGCACAGCAGGCGGCGGTTGGCGGCGATCCGCCGGGCGATCACCCGGCTGTCGGGCGGCGCTCCGAAGCGCACGCAGACATCGAACAGGTCCTCCGTCGGCGCGGGCGGGTTCACCGAGAGCTGCAACTGCACCTCCACGTCCGGATACTTGCGCACGAACTTCGAGATCAGCGGCGCCACGTGGCTGCGCCCGAAGCCAAGGGTTGCGTTGACTCGCAGCAGCCCCCTGGGCGTGGCCTTGGACACGCCCAGCACCTCCTCCATGCCGTCGATCTGCGCCAGGATGCGGCGCGCATGTTCCAGGTACACCTCGCCTTCGGGCGTGAGGCTCATGCGGCGCGTCGAGCGGTTGACCAGCAGGACCTTCAGCCGGGATTCCATCAGCGCGAGGTGCTTGCTGACCGCCGGCGTGGTCACGCCCAGTTCCCGGGCGGCAGCACTGAGGCTGCCGGCGCTGGCGAGGACGGAGAAGAAGCCGATGTCGGCCGGAAGGATTGCGCTCGCCATCGCAGCTCACCGTTGAATTCAGGTTAACGATGGATTCACTTTAGTGGCGTGTGCAGATGCTGTCGAGTGCCTACAGTCTGCCTACGCCCCCCCGCACCACTCAACGGAGACAAGCCATGAAGACCTACAAGATTGCAACCATCCCCGGCGACGGCATCGGCAAGGAAGTCGTGCCCGCCGGGCAGCAAGTGCTGGAAGCGCTGGCTTCCGCGGGCGCCAGCTTCAGCTTCGAGTTCGAGAACTTCGACTGGGGCGGCGACTACTTCCGCGAGCACGGCGTGATGATGCCCGACGACGGCCTGGAGGCCATCCGCGACAAGGACGCCATCCTGTTCGGCTCGGCCGGCGACCCGCACATTCCCGACCACATCACCCTGTGGGGCCTGCGCCTGAAGATCTGCCAGGGCTTCGACCAGTATGCGAACGTGCGTCCGACCCGCATCCTGCCGGGCATCGACAGCCCGCTCAAGCGCTGCGGTCCGGAGGACCTGAACTGGGTCATCGTCCGCGAGAACTCCGAAGGCGAGTATTCCGGCGTCGGCGGCCGCGTGCACCAGGGCCACCCGATCGAGGCCGCCACCGACGTGTCGATCATGACCCGCGCCGGTGTCGAGCGGATCATGCGCTTCGCCTTCAGGCTGGCCCAGTCGCGTCCCCGCAAGCTGCTGACGGTGATCACCAAGAGCAACGCACAGCGCCACGCGATGGTCATGTGGGACGAGATCGCGCTGCAGGTCTCCAAGGAGTTCCCGGACGTCAAGTGGGACAAGGAACTGGTCGACGCCTCGACGGCGCGCATGATCAACAAGCCAGCGACGCTGGACACCATCGTCGCCACCAACCTGCATGCCGACATCCTGAGCGACCTGGCCGCCGCGCTGGCGGGCAGCCTGGGCATCGCTCCCACCGGCAACATCGACCCGGAGCGCCGCTATCCCTCCATGTTCGAACCCATCCACGGCTCGGCCTTCGACATCATGGGCAAGGGCCTGGCCAACCCGGTGGGCACCTTCTGGTCGGTCGTGATGCTGCTGGAGCACCTGGGCGAGGCGGCTGCCGCCAGGCGCGTGATGGAAGCCATCGAGAAGGTCACCGCCGACAAGACGCTGCACACCGGCGACCTGGGCGGCAAGGCAACGACTGCGCAGGTCACCAAGGCCATGTGCGAGTTCGTGGTGGGCCGCGCCCAGCGCAAGGCGGCCTGAGGTCCGCCGCCCTGGCGCCGACCGGCGGCCAGGGCTCCTCTGCCTGAATCGATTCGCGGGCGCGCGCGATGCGCGTCTGCGCGACATACCCATAAGGAGACAAGCCATGAAAACCCGGAACATCCGTGCTCGCACCGTCCTTGCCGCCACCTCGCTCGGGCTCTGCGCATCGCTCGCCGGCGCGCAGGCCTGGCCGGCGAAGCCGATCACGCTGGTGGTGCCCTTCCCGCCGGGCGGCAGTTCCGATTCGCTGGCGCGGGCCATCACCACGCCGCTCTCGCAAAGCCTGGGCCAACCGGTGATCGTGGAAAGCAGGCCGGGTGCCGGGGCCACCGTGGGCGCCGACTATGTCGCCAAGGCGAAGCCGGACGGCTACACGCTGCTCATGGGCGCCGTGCACCATACGATCGCGACCAGCGTGTACAAGAAGCTGCCCTACGACTTCGAGAAGAGCTTCGCGCCCATCACCACGGTCGCGCTGGTGCCCAACGTGCTGGTCGTCAACGCGAAGTCGCCGGCCACCGATGTGAAGAGCCTGATTGCATTGGCCAAGGCGTCGCCGGGCAAGCTGTCCTACGGTTCCAACGGGAACGGCACGGTCCAGCACCTGATCGGCACGCAGTTCTCCGGCATTGCCGGCGTGGAACTGCTGCACGTGCCCTACAAGGGGAGTGCGCCCCTCACCACCGATCTGCTGGGCGGCCAGGTGGACATGTCTTTCGACACCCTGACGCCACTGGTGCAGCACATCAAGGGTGGCAAGCTGCGCGCCCTGGCCGTGACCACGGACAAGCGCTCCAGCACGCTGCCGGACGTTCCGACGCTGGCCGAATCCGGCATCAAGGACTTCAACCAGGGCACCTGGTTCGGCATCCTGGCGCCTGCCGGAACGCCGAAGGAAGTGGTCGCCAAGCTCAACGCGGAGATGGTGAAGATCATGCAGTCGCCCGAGTTCAAGAAGCGGATGGAGGAGATCGGTGCCGAGCCCGTGGGCGACACGCCGGCGCAGATGGCCACGCAGATCAAGGACGACACCGCCAAGTACGCCAAACTGGTCAAGGATGCCAAGGTCGCCATCGAGTGAGCGCGCGTCCGGGCGTGTCCCGCGAGCGAGGGTCGGTTCATCGGCTTGCGCCGCTCAGATGCAGGTCGTGAGCAGCAGTGGCGGCCCGAGCGCGAGCACGGTGCTCGCGAATGCGGCGATGGTCGCCCAGACGATCGCCATGTGGAGGAAGAGGCCGGTTGCGCCGGCTTCCGGGCCGGGCGCTGCGCGGGCGAAATTGCCCCACATCCAGCCGATCACCGCCAGGTGCGCGGCGAAGACGAGGATCAAGCTCCAGCGCAGCGTGCCTGCCGACCAGCCGAAGCCGCAGCCGATCGCATGCAGCGCGTACAGCGCCACCAGCGCGATGCACCAGACGACGAAGCCGGCCGCCAGCCACCCGGCGCGCCGCGGCGGCACCGTCACCGCGTTCATGGCCGCACCCCCAGGACGCCCACCAGGGCCGGCAGCGACAGCACCAGGCCGACCGCGATGACCGCCGTCACCAGCGTGTAGTCGAGCCACAGCCGGGTCAGCCGCAGGTCGGTGAAACGGCGGCGCGAGATGTAGCCATTGCGAACGCGCTGGAAGTTGCTGGCCAGGAACAGCAGGCCGGCGCCCGCATGCAGCGCCACGTAGCCCAGCAGCACCGAGGCCGTGGCGCCCAGCGCGTGCGTACGCGGATGCGGCGTGACGCCCAGGATCATCTGAATGGCCCCGGTCGCCGCTGCGACCAGCGCGAGGGCGCCGAGCGCCATCCAGCCCGATGCCTTGCCGCCGCCGGTCACGGCCTTCAGCGAGCCGCGCGACGCCGCCGCGGCGACGAGCAGGCAGGCGAGGGTCCCCAGGGCAGCCAGCAGGCTGGGCGAGGGCGCCTGCATCTTCTGCCAGTCGGCACCGGCCAGCCAGAGGTAGAAGGTGCCGAACACCAGCGAGCTGAACAGCGTGCCGTTGGCCATCAGCGCGCAGATCAGCGCCAGCCAGGCGGGCGGGCTGGCCGCCTCGGTGTGCGGCGGCACAGAAACCCCGAGGCCCACCGGCAGCGGCCCGTGGTCGCGCGGCAGGCCCGCATGCCGGCCAGCGAAGACGAACAGGCCGAAGGTGAGCAGTGCGAGCCCCAGCGACACCCAGTAGGCCTTGATCAGGAAACCCAGCACCACGCCGCAGGTGACGAGCGCCGTGACCAGGGGCAGGTAGGTCGGGTTCGGCAGCACGATCAATTGCTCCGGCTTGCCGCTTGTCACGTGCACGCCCAGGGTCTCCTGCCAGCCGTGGCGGGTCGAGCCCAGGTAGCCTTCGCCGCGCGCGAGCGAGAGCGCGACTTCGCCCATGGGCGCGGCGTCGGTCTGCGGCCCCACGTGCGGAATCGAGGCGAAGGCATAGGAGGCGGGCGGCATCTTCATCGCCCACTCGAAGGTGGTGCCGCCCCAGGGGTCGCGCCGCACGCGGCGGCCGTGGCGCAGCTGCACCACCAGGTCGATGATGAGCAGGCCGAAGCCGATGGTCATCACGAAGCTGCCCACGGACGACAGCAGGTTGAGCCAGTTCCACCCCTCGTCGCCGCGGTAGCTGAAGACCCGCCGCGGCATGCCCATGAGCCCGGTCAGGTGCATCATGAAGAAGGTCAGGTTGAAGCCCATGAAGATCAGCCAGAAGGCGAGCACCGAGAGCCGCTCGACCGCAGTGCGCCCGGTCAGCAAGGGCAGCCAGTAGTACAGCGCCGCCAGCATGGGGAAGGCCAGCGCGCCGGCCACCACGTAGTGCATGTGCGCGACTACGAAGTAGGTGTCGTGCGCCTGCCAGTCGAAGGGCACCATCGCGAGCATCACGCCGGTGAGCCCGCCCATCGCGAAGACGAAGAAGAAGCCGAAGATGTAGAGCATCGGCATGCCCCAGCGCGGGCGGCCGTGCGAGAGCGTCGCGAGCCAGGCGAAGATCTGCACCGCGGTGGGCACCGCGACGATGGCCGAGCCGGCCGAGAAGAAGCCCAGCGCCAGGTGCGGGATGCCTACCGTGAACATGTGGTGCACCCAGATGCCGAAGCTCAGGAAGGCCAGCGCGATGATCGCGACCACGATCGCGCGGTAGCCCACCAGCCGCCGGTTGGCGAACACCGGGATCAGGGTCGACAGCACGCCCGCCATCGGCAGGAAGATGATGTAGACGTCCGGATGCCCGAACAGCCAGAACAGGTGCTGCCACAGCAGCGAGTCGCCGCCGCGGGTCGGGTCGAAGAAGGGCAGGCCGAAGGCGCGCTCCAGCTCCAGCAGGATCGAGCCCAGGATCAGCGGCGGAAAGGCCACCAGCATCATCAGCGCCGTGACCAGGATGTACCACCCGAAGATCGGCATGCGGTCCAGCGACATGCCCGGCGCCCGCATCTTCAGCACCGAAACCGTGATCTCCACCGCCAGCGACAGTGCCGAGATCTCGACGAAGGTGATGCCCAGCAGCCAGATGTCCGCGTTGACGCCGGGCGTGTACACGTTGGAGCTCAGCGGCGTGTACATGAACCAGCCGCTGTTGGGCGCGACGCCCAGGATCAGCGACACGGTGACGATCGTGGCACCGAAGAGGTAGCACCAGTAGCCGTAGGCGGTCAGCCGCGGAAAGGCGAAGTCGCGGGTGCCCAGGATCTTGGGCGTGAGGTAGACCGCGAAGCTCTCCACCATCGGGATGGCGAAGAGGAACAGCATCATCGAGCCGTGCACCGTGAAGACCTGGTTGTAGGTCTCGGCATCGAGGAAGGCCGAGCGCGGCGAGGCGAGCTGCACGCGCGTCAGCATGCCCAGCACGCCGGCGATGAGGAAGAAGACGAAGGATGTGATGAACATCCGCATCCCGATGACCGAGTGGTTGACCGCCGCAAGCCGCTGCCAGCCCGGGCCGGTGGCCCAGATCCTGTCCAGCTGGCGGTGCAGGCGCAGCGCGCGGCCGCGTTGCGGCTTCGGGTCGACGGGGCCGGTCATTGCCTTGCCTCCGGTGCCGCCAGCGCCTGGGCCATCGCGGCCTGGAAGTCCTCCGGCCGGTGGACGATGACCGCGAAGCGCATGCCCGCATGGCCGACCCCGCAGAACTCGTCGCAGGTGCCTTCGTAGCGGCCGGGCTGGTCGGCCTGGATTCGCAGCCGGTTGACCTTGCCAGGCACCGCATCGATCTTGCCGGCCAGGCGCGGCACCCAGAAGGCGTGGATCACGTCCTTGCTGGTCACCACCATGTCGACCGGCGTGCCTGCCGGCAGCAGCAGCACGTTGCGGGTCTGGACGCCGCCATGGGCGGGGTAGCGGAAGGTCCATTCCCACTGCGCGGCCTGCGCCTCGATGCGCTGCGGCGCCTGGCTGCCTGGCAGCGGCAGCAGGCGCTCGCCGGTGACCAGCCCGTAGGCCAGCAGCGGCAGCAGCACGAAGGCCGGCAGCACCAGGCCACCGAGCACGATCCACCGCGCGGGCGACACGCTCGAGTCCCAGCCCGGGCGCCGGACCACAAGTACGAAGATGCCGACGACCAGCAGGAACAGCACGGCCGCGCCGATCAGCATCACCCACCACATCGTGGCGATGGAGTGCGCCGCCGGCCCTGCCGGATGCAGGGTCGACAGCGGACCTTTGCAGCCGGCCAGCGCGAGCAGGGCCACCGGCGACACGGCTTGGAGCGCGGCGCGCGAGCGGCTAGGATGGCCGCGCATCGCCCGCATCATCCGAGGCAAGGAAGGGTCCGCATGGCAAGGCAAGACACCCCCCGCGCGCGCAGCGAGGTGCTGCTCGAACTCGAGCGGCTCGACGTCGGCTCCAAGGTTGCGCTGGTCGGGCATCCGATCCACGTGATGCTGGTGCACTTCCCCGTGGCCTTCGTGGTGGCGACGCTGGGCGTCGACGTCTTCTACTGGTGGAGCGGCGATCCGTTCTGGCTGCGCGCCGGCCTGTGGGCCGCCGGCATGGCCTTCTGGAGCGGCGTGGCGGCCAGCATCGTGGGCACGGGCGAGCTGCTGCTGGTGCGCGGCATTCGGCTGCACGAGGCGAGCTGGTCGCACGCCATCGCCGCCATGACCCTGGTCGCCATCGCGGGTGCAAGCTGGGGACTGCGCCTGACCGACCCCGCCTCGGTGCTGCCGCACGGCCTGGTGCTGTCGGTGCTCGCCTCCGTCATGGTCGGCTTCGCGGGCTGGCACGGCGGCAAGCTGGTGTTCGATCATGGGATCGGCATCCTGGTGTCGCCGAAGAACTGATGCCACAGGCGTGAGAGCGCGCCGGGCTCGAACAGGTGCGCCGCGAACTGGTTCGAATCGATGTGCGGCTTGGCCAGCACCACCCACAGGATCGCGACGATCAGCACCGCGTAGGTGCCCGACAGCGCCACGAAGGAAAAGCCGCCGAAGCGGCCCCGCGGCGAGAACAGCTGGTGCATCACCAGCCCGGCCACCACGTGCAGCATCGCCATGATGCCCACCAGCAGCATCTTGATGGAGAACCACTCCTCGAAGGTCGCCTGCAGGAAGATCAATGCGGTGCCGCTGCCGATGGCGATGAATGCGGCCGGCGACGTGAGTTCGACGTAGACCAGCCGCACGATGCGGTGCAGGCGGTCGAGCTCGGTGCCGGCTGCCAGCGTGCGCCTTTGCCAGAACAGGTAGGGCAGGGCCAGCAGGCCTCCCGACCAGATGGCGATGGCTGCCAGGTGGACGAACTTGAGCAGCGTCGTCACAGGGCGGCCTCGGCCGGCGAGGGCCGCAGGCTGGCCCATGCGAGCCATAGACCTATTGCAAGATAGGGCAGCATGGCCGGGACCCACATCAGCAACCCGGCGAGCTGCTGGTCGCCCAGCGGCGTGAAGCCCCAGGCCAGCGTGCTTGCGAAGTGCGCCGGGTACAGCGGCACCGTGGCGAACACGAGCAGCGCACCCAGCAGGCCCATCTGCCCGATCGTGACTGCCAGCGCGATCAGCGCCGGCCCACCGTGCGCAGCCGGCGCGAGGATCGCGCGCCACATGAGCCAGCCGCTGCCCAGCAGCGTGACCTGCATGAGCCAGTAGGCCGGTACGCTCGCAAGGCCCCAGCCATAGGGCCCCGGCGCGTGCCAGAGCCACAGCACCACGGCATGCACGGCCACCAGCATCGCCAGTGGCACGCGCGCGGCGCCGCGCCAGGGAAACGCCAATGCCAGCAAGGGTGCGACGGCACCGACGAGGATCACGTGGTGCAGCACGCGCACCGAGAACAGGGCCGACGACAGCGCGCACAGGGGCGAGATGAAGACCAGGACCACGAGCGCCATGGCGCCCCATCCGGCACGGGGCTCGGCGGCGCGGCGAGCAATCAGGAACGCCAGCGCGGCCAGCACCGCGAGCAGCAGCGGATCGGGATTCCAGCGTGTCCAGAGCTCATCCGGGAAAGCGGGCGGGCCGCAATAAGCGAACACAGCATTCGTCATGACCTGAGTCCTTTCGCCATGGACTGTCGGGATGCGGGGCCAATCGTTCTCCGAAAAATCCTAGCAGAGGCATCGGTCTTCGTCGAACGCTTTGATTGCGCGTGGTGGGCGCGCGGCCGTCCTCGCGTCAGGCCGCATGGCGTCCTGGGCAGACGTTCGGCTTACAGGGACGCAGCCACATCCGCGACCAGGGTGCGCAACCAGACATGCGCGGGGTCGTGGCGATAGCGCACGTGCCAGGCCATCTGCATCGGAAAAGTACCCAGGTCGACCGGCGCAGGCAACACCTTCAACCTCGCATCGCCGGCCAGGCGCCGGCAGATCAGCTTCGGAAGCGTCGCACAGTAGTCCGTGGCTGCGACGATCTCGGGGATCGACATGAAGTGGGTGACCGTCACCGCGACGTCCCTCTTGAGCCCTCCCCGCTCCAGGGCCTGGAAAAGCCCTGCGCGCAGGCGTCCTCCCGCCGGCATGAGGTTCACATGCTTCATGCGCTCGTACTGCGCCTTGGTGATCCTGGCGCCGACCTTCGGATGGTCGGCACGCACCACGCAGGCCAGGCCGTCTTCCGCCACCTGCTGCACGACCAGGTTGTCAGGTGCATCGGTGATGCGGCCAAGCACCATGGCCGTGGTGCCGGAGGTGACACCCGTCGCGGCAATGTCGGCGCCGAAGGGCAGGGTGCGCAGGCGGATTCCGGGTGCCAGTTCTCGAAGCCGCGCCGCCAGGGCCGGCACGAACACGAATTCCACGTAGCTGTTCGGCGCGATCGTGATCAGCTGGTCGGCCCGCGACGGGTCGAAGGCCTGCTGCCCGAGCACCACGGCGTCCAGCGAAGCCAAGGCCGATGTCAGCGCGGGTGCCAGCGCTTCAGCCTTCGGTGTCGGCCGCATGCCGTAGCGCTCCCGGATGAACAGCGGGTCTTGCAGCATGGCGCGCAGGCGCGTCAACGCGTTGGACAGCGCCGATTGGGTCATGCCCAGGCGGTCCGCAGCGCGCGTCACGCTGCGCTCTTCCAACAAGGCCACGAAGATGGGCAGCAGGTTGAGGTCGTATCGCATTCAGAAGTATTGTTGACGATAAATCTGGAATGGAGGAAATACATTGGATGAATGTCTTGCGGGCGCCCATCATTCGGGCATTCACAGGAGATGTAATGGATGCCTCCCTCCCTACGGGGACAGCAAGAGCAGGAGCACGGAGATGAGCAGCTTGGCTGTTCTGGGCGGCTGGCTTGCCTG
>NZ_FOUG01000015.1 GCF_900114785.1 Variovorax sp. OV329 | reverse complement strand
CTCCTCACACAACAGGCCGGATACAAGGCAGCAGCCGACTTCTTCACAACACCGATGCGGGTTACTCCTCATAGCCGGGAGGCATCCATACAAGAAGTCCATGAACGCATCCGCCATCGCCTGCGGCTGCCAGGTGCCGATCGAAATCGCCGGCACCACGCTTGGCAGGCACCGCCACATCTGTGCCTTCTTCCGCGATGCGGAGGAGGAGTACCGCGTGATACTTCCCTTCATCAAGGACGGCCTGGCGCGCGGCGACCGCATTTGCCAGATCGTGGATCCCGAGCATCGCCCGGCCCTGCGGCGGCATTTGCTGGCGTGCGGCGTCGACGTCGAGACCCAAGAGCGCAGCGGCCAGCTGGAGATCCTGTCGGTGCACGACCACTACCTGCGCGACGGCCATTTCGACGTCCAGCGCATGCTTGCAGCCATCCAGAAGCGCTTGTCGGCCGGCGGCGAGCCGCCGATCTTGCGCTTCACCGGCCATGTCGAATGGGCCAGCGAGGACTGGCCGGGCGTGCAGGACTTCCTCGAGTACGAGGCACGTCTGAACGATGTGGTGCCGGAGGGCCGCGATACGGTGGTCTGCCTCTACGACCTCTCGAAGACCTCGGCCGCGCTGGTCGCCGACGTGCTGCGCACGCACCCGGTCGTGATCCTGGGCGGACTGCTGCACGAGAACCCGTTCTACCTGCCGGTCGAACAGTTCGTGCGGGAGCTGAAGGGCCGCCGGCAGGCCCACGCGGCGGCCCGCTAAGGGGCAGCAGACGCGCTCCCTGAGGCGCGAAACGCAGCATCGGGGAAAAGCCGCGCCTAACACCGGCCGAGGCTCAAAGCCTTGGCGTCGAAGGACGACCGTTCGTCTCCAGGCTCGCTGAGGCTGTGCAGCGCGATGCCCTGACCTTCGGCGCGAGGGTCGAATTCGAAAGTACTAGTCGATGCGCTGCAACGCCAGTACCTATGTCCTTTGACGTAAGTATGGCGGCCGGCCATGTCACCCGTGCGTGCTACGGTCCTCACCTCGTGCAGAGGGGCCTCGACAAACAAAACATTTTCTATCGGGCGCTCACTTCGCGCGATCTTGCTCTCGCCATAAGCGGCGGGGCACTGCCGATCCATCATCAGGAGTCGCTCGTGAGATTGAATCCGAAGCTGAGTGCCGGCATCGCCGGCGGCATTGTTACTCTGGCCTTTTCCCTTCCTTCGAACGCCCAGCCGGCTGCTTCCAAGCCGGCCACCGAAGCCACCAAGGCCGCCAATGCGGCCGTCCAATCCGAACTCCCTTTCAACGACAAAGCGGATTTCGAAGACGCGCAGCGCGGCTTCATCGCACGGCCAGACACTCTGACCATCAAAAGCGACAAAGGCGCGCCCGTATGGGACATGGAGGAGTACAAGAAGTACATCGGACTGGACAAGCCAGCGCCCGACACCATCAACCCCAGCCTGTACCGCAATGCACAACTGAGCACGCTCTATGGGCTGTTCAAGGTGCACGACAACATCTACCAAGTGCGCGGCTACGACCTGTCCAATATCACGTTCATCAAGGGAAAAACGGGCTGGATCGTTTTCGATCCGTTGATCTCTGCGGAGCCTGCGAAGGCGGCATTGGACCTGGCCAACGAGAAGCTTGGCAAACGCCCGGTGGTCGGCGTGGTCTACAGCCACAGTCACATCGACCACTACGGCGGAGCGCATGGTGTGGTGAAAACCGAGGACGTGAAGTCCGGAAAGGTCAAGGTTCTGGCACCCGCGGATTTCACCGAGCATGCGGTGAGCGAAAACGTGATTGCTGGCAATGTGATGGGTCGCCGCGCGGTCTACATGTACGGAGCGCTGCTGCCTCGCAACGCGCAGGGCGGCGTCAACGGCGGACTGGGACAGACCACTTCCACCGGCTACTCCGGCCTCATCCTTCCGAACCAGTTCATCAAGAAGACTGGCGAGAAGGTCACGATCGACGGCGTGACCATGGAGTTCCAGATGACGCCGGGAACCGAGGCCCCGTCGGAGATGAACACCTACTTCCCGGCTTGGCGCGCGATGTGGATGGCCGAGAACACCACGAACACGATGCACAACATCCTGACGCTGCGCGGCGCGCAAGTGCGCGATGCGCTGAAGTGGTCGTCGTTTCTCGATGAGACCATCCGCGTCTACGGGCCCAAGACGGACGTGAAGTTCCAGAGCCACCACTGGCCACGTTGGGGCACCGAGAACATCATCGACTACTGGAAGAAGCAACGTGACATGTACAAGTACATGCACGACCAGACGGTCAACCTGATGAACAAGGGCTACACAGGGGAGGAGATCTCCGAAATGATCCAGTTGCCGCCCGAACTCGACAAGTTCTGGCCCAACCGCGGCTACTACGGCACCTTGCGCCATAACTCTCGGGCCATCTACCAGCGCTACATGGGCTGGTACGACGGCAACCCGTCCAGCCTGAATAACCTCCCGCCGGAGCCGGCCGCTAAGAAGTACGTCGAGTACATGGGAGGCGAGGCTGCCGTCCTGCAGAAGGCAAGGGCCGACTTCGACAAGGGCGAATATCGCTGGGTGGCCGAGGCGGTGAAGCACGTGGTGTTCGCAAATCCGCAGGGCGCCGAAGGCAAGAACCTGCTGGCGGACGCCTACGAGCAGTTGGGCTACCAGGCGGAGTCAGGCCCGTGGCGCAGCGTCTACCTGCAGGGCGCCTTCGAGCTGCGCAACGGCGTGCCAAACGTGGGCGGCGTTCAGCCTGCCAATGCGGACACCATTCGGGCAATGCCTCCCGAGATGCTGTTCGACTACCTGTCTGTGCGGCTCAACGGCCCCAAGGCGGCTGGCAAGAAGATCGGGCTGAACCTGAACTTCAGCGATCTGAAAAAGCAGTATGGCCTCGATGTGGAGAACGCCGTACTGCACTACGGGCCACCGCTCAAGCAGGCCGACGCCACTCTCACCATGGCCAAGGCCACGCTGGACGCGATCCAAAACAAGGAGCTGTCCATCGACGACGCGATCTCGAAGGGGCAGCTGAAAGTGGATGGCAAGCGTGAGAGCTTCACCGACTTCATGGGCCTGCTGGACGAGTTCCCGTTCTGGTTCAATATCTCAACGCCATGACTCGGATCGGTGGCGCGCCTTGCGTCACTGAGAAGCCTCGACTGTCTGGTCGTGGCCCGACGTGCTCGGCTTCCGGGAGTTCCATCCGCAACGGGGCCGAGCGTTCATTCTTTGGCAAAGAGAAGGTCATCGCCATGACTCATGAGAAGTCCTCCCCACCGACCTCACCTTTCAATTAGGCAGTCGACCAACGTTTCCGTTCTGGCCGCTCAGCAGAGGAAGAACGAACGGCTGAAGGCGCAGCTCGCGAAGAAGGCCGCCGGGCGCGTGCACGCCTTGGCCGGAGACCTGGTCGATTCCGCCGCGCCCTCGCAACCCAAAATCAAACCTAAATAGCCGATCCATTTGCGTGTGAGGAAGAGCGAAGCGCCTTGTTGGTCGGAAGTCGGCAGCCGGCCCAGAAGCAGCCGGTGGGCCGCGTCGCAGAATTAGTGGCATTGCAGACGTTCGCGGCGCGCGTACAACAATTTGCGTCGGGGTTGGTGTCGCCTGACTTGAAGCGCGTGCACACAAATCGGCGGCCATGAACAATGGGCCGAGATCAGACCTTCAATCTATGACTCAATCCGCATCGCAAGCCTGGGCCTTCTACCGCGATGTTGCCGCAGCCAAGACGCTATGGACTGTCGAGGACGATGTTGGGTATCCAGCCCCGAAGACAGTACGCAGGCGCCTCTCGGGGCGATTGCAACGCCTGCGCGGCCTCAAGTGAAACTCAATCGTTCATGAAGCTGGCGCGGCCTGCACGACACAACCGGCTTGTTGAAGCCTGCGGATCAGGCGGTTGGCGGTCCTGGCGGCATCGGCGCGGTCGAAGTGTGCGGCGCCGAGTTCGTCCCATGCGTCCGGGGTCACTTGGCCCGCGTTAGCTGCGGGCCACGGACGGGACCTTCGACGGTCCTGGACCCCTGACCTGAACCTCAGCGATCGAAGCCAGTCGCTGAACTGACGGCGCGCGCCGCCCGTGTGCAGGCTTAACCTAGCTTGCGCGATGCGGCCCCGCCGACGCAAGATGCGGCTCGCATCCGCGACACATGACAGTTCCTTCGAGGAGACACGATGAAGAAGACCTTGCCCCCCCGCGCCCTCCTGGCGCTGTTGCTCCCCGCAGCCCTGGCCGGCTGCGCCAGCATGGGCAACTCGACCGTGCTGGTCGACGGCCCCCGCGGCCTGGAGAACTTCAACCGCGTCGGCGAAGCCAACTGGAGCGCCGTCGACGGCGCGATCCAGGCGACTGCAGGCGGCAAGGACCCGGCCTACCTCGTTACCAAGGTCTCGTACACCGACTTCGTCATTCGCGCCGAGTTCTGGGCCAGCGACGACGCCAACAGCGGCGTCTTCATCCGCTGCAGAAATCCTGCCGAGATTGGCGACGAGACCTGCTATGAGGCCAACATCTTCGACCAGCGGCCCGACCCGACCTACGGCACCGGCGCAATCGTCAAGGTCGCCGCGGTGTCGCCTATGCCCAAGGCGGGCGGCAAGTGGAACACCTACGAGATCACCGCTCGCGGCAAGCGCCTGACCTTGGTGCTGAACGGCGTGAAGACGGTCGACGTCGAGGACGGCAAGCTCGCCAGCGGTCCGATCGCGCTGCAGTGGGGGCGCGGCACGATCAAGTTCCGCAAGGTCGAGATCACGCCGCTCTGAGCGTCGGCGCCGCGGCACGCCGACGCAGGTTGCTCAGCGTGTGGGCGTCGTCGTCCTCATGCAAAGCCTCGGCCTGGTGCGAGCGGCGCCGCCGGGCGTCCCGCCGCATTGACCAAATGCTGGATTGCGCGGCCCTGGCAGAAGGTCACCTGGCGTGGTGGGTCCGGCTGCGTCCGCTTTCGGTTGGCGGAAAGGCTCGGACAGACTGGCTGGGTCGGATGCCGCCATAGCCGTCGCGCGGCCCACACGCGACTTCGCTGGCTCGGTGGCGGCAACGCGTCCTGATCTGACGCTCGGATACGTCCACGGGACTGCTCTTGACGGCCACGAGCCGACCTCAGAAGCGCTGCAGGAAGAAGGCGGAAAGCTGACGTTGCGCTCGGGCGTAACCATCGTGAAGTCCGAGATTGCCAGCTAGGTCAGTTTGGAACGTCGCGCGCGCACTTTCTTTCCCGCCGGGGTTAGCCGTGCTGCTGGCGCCCTCGGACTCCAAGCGCGCCCTTAAAAGGGTCCTCAAGGATTATTTGCTGTTCGACCATCTGCCTGGCGCGACCGGACAACGCGTCCAACGATTGCCTTGTCGCCTCTGCATGATGGACGGCATCATCAGCCGCGTCGATGAACTGCTTCAGCAGCATGCTGGCTTTCAATCGGAGTTCGTCAAGCTTGAGAGTTTCCGGTGCCAAGTCTGTATTCGGCGGCGAACTTCTAATCTTTTTGAGAAGCTCGCGTTCAGCATCGAGAACACGGGCTTCCGCTTTCGCCCACTCTGCATAAGTTGAGGGATAACCGTATGTCATATGCGTCCTCAAAACGGATAGGAACATGCCAGTCGCAGGGTACCTGCCGGCGCGCATTTTTGCTGCAACGCTCTCCCACGTCTGTAGGCTGCCGCCGCAACTCTTTCGCACGCTGGCGTCGCTGAGGTCGCACGCAGGCAAGGTGTCTGGAGGTCCAACGCGGAAAACCCGGACCCGACGAAAGCGCTCTGTAGGCCTGAGTCCAGGAAATCTCAGAAAATGGGGTCCTGCGTTCGACGGAGCGCGCCACAGAATAGCGTTACTGGCAAAGCCAGCGTTCCTGCTGAGCGGCTTTCCTTTGTGCCCTAGGCTGCGGAGTTCAATCATCAGATTTGTTCGTGCACCTAGGGTGCACCATGCGCAAATTTCACTCCTCCTTGTTCGAGTGGCAGGAAGCCGAAAGGGCAGCACGGTCAGCCGAGCTGCGGATATACGAGACGTACTGCGGCGTGAATTCACTTTCCATCCGACCTCTCGCACGCGCGAGCACTGCGTACCATGGCTTCAAAGCTTCTCCGCACTTTTTTAGACGACGTTCGTTCTCGCGCTGAGTCGCTCAAGTGGTGAGGGCTGATGCGCGGAAATCCTACCTTTTTGAAAAAGGCGCAGGTCGGCGGAGCACAATCTGGTTGTGCACACTACGGGTTGGGGGCCGGCCATGCTCGACCGAGTTGTCGAGGAGCGACATCTGCAGCTAGCAGATGCTCACATCGTGCTCGCCGTGAACCTCATTGCTCGCATGGAACGCCTTGCTCAAGGTTCCCGCGAGCGAGGCCACGACGCACAGCCCGCAACCCGCAGCCTCAGCGCAATGCGTGCCGTGCTTTCGGCGTTCCATGCCCACCGAAACTACATCGTCCAGGCGATTTCAGACATCGATGCTGGAAAGCTTTGAGAAACTTCTCGTCCGGCCAGCTGTAACTCTGGTGCAGGACCTGTCACACCAACGTCAGCTTTCGCCCTAGGAGCAAGTTCCGCAAAGGGCACGAAGCCGGCATCCCGGCCGGCGGAAAGCGCGAGGGCCCTTCGCAGGCCCCGCCGTGCTGCCTGCTGGGAGGCAGCAGGCTCTCTCGCTCAGATGGACGGGAGGGGGAAGCCTGCTCGGGCGCAGAGATGCACAAAGCAGGACGGCAGCTGCGATCGCAGGGATGCAGCGGCCATGAAGTGTGGATGGCATCGGGAGGCTCGTCGCGAAGAGTGGTATGAGGCGGGGATCTCGCCTCACGCGCAGTGTTGAGCGGAGGGCCGGGATGGGGATGAGGCCGCGATCTGGAGAAGCCGCGGGCTTGGCGCGGGTCGGATCGCTTCCGGGTGGGTCAGGTTGGCGAGCGCATGCGGCGCTGCGACCCCTCAGGCGGAATCAACTGCCTGGGAGCGAGTCCCCTGCGAGGACTCGAAGTCGGCCGGCGCATCGGGCCGGCCTGCTCTTGGAACCTTTTGCCTAGCTGCGCGAATTCCGCGTGCCGTTGCCTGCGCAGTCGAGCCAGTACGGCATCTCGCTGCTGCCCACGCCCAGGTCGCTGAACTCGCGCTGGCCCAGCGCCGACAGCTCCTGTCGCAGCGCGCGAAGGCGGCTGCGCTCCTGCGCACGCGCACGCCAGCGTGCCAAGCCACCGAGCAGGTCGATTTTGGAGAGATGTGGCAAGTACAGGACGGCGGTGTTCATGGCGGGCTCCGTGGCGGTGGTGAATCGAGTGAAAAGTGAGAGTGAGGCGATCTTCCTTTGATTCGAGTCATCATGGAAGTTGAGATTCCTGAAGCGTGGAATCAGAATAGCTGATGCGTCAGATCAACCTCGACCAGCTCCAGACCCTCATCGCCATTGCCGACCTGGGCAGCTTCTCGGCCGCCGCGCAGGCGCTGCACCTGGCCCAGCCCACGGTGAGCCTGCATGTGAGCGAGCTGGAGTCGCGCCTGGGCGTGCCGCTGATGCTGCGCGGTGCGCGCCGCGTGCGGCCCACGCCGGCGGGCGCCGAGCTCATCGATCGCGGCCGGCGCCTGCTGCGCGAGGTGGACGAGGCCGTCGATGCCGCGCAACGACTGCATGCGGGCCTGGAAGGCCGGGTGCGGCTGGGCGTGAGCACCACCAGCATCGTGGTGGACCTGCTGCCCCCGGTGTTCAAGCTGCTGGCGCAACGCTATCCGGGCATCGAGGTCTCGCCGCTGTTCATCGGCTCGGACGCATCGGCAGCCGGCCTGCAGGCCGGCACGGTGGACGTGGCGCTGGTCTCGCAGCCGCAGCCGGCGGTGCCGGGCGTGCGCTTCACGCCCTGGGCGCAGCACGAAATGCAGGCATTGGTGCCGGCGCAGTGGAAATCCCCCAGGCGCGCCACGCCGGCCTGGCTGGCGCAGCATCCCCTGATCATGAACGAGCCGGGCACGCGCATGTTCGCGCTGACCATGGAGTGGTTCGGCCGCGCCGGCTTCGCGCCGCGGCCACGCATCGAGCACAACTACGACGTGGCCATGCGCGGCCTGGTGGAGGCGGGGTACGGCGCCGCCTTGCTGCCGCTGCGGCAGGACGAAGACGCCACGCCCGACGCGCGCGTGCGCATGCTGCCCCTGAGCCCCCGCCTGGTGCGCAACCTGGTGATCGGACACCGCGCGGACGAGGCGCGCGACGGTGCGGTGGGCCGTGTGGTGGAGGTGCTGGTCGAGCAGTCGCGCATCCAGGCCAGAGCGCGCTGAACGGGGCTGTGGCAGCATCGGAGCGGGCGCGCGTGCCTCGCTGCGCATCCGGCTTCACCTCTTCTCCCGCTTCAATGACCTCGCAGATCCTGGGCGCCAGCCCGTCCTCCCGCGCCAACGCCCGTGCCATCGCCACCATGATCGGCGCCATGACCTGCTTCGTGCTCAACGATGCGCTGGTCAAGCACGTGAGCGAGTCGCTGCCCTCGGCGCAGCTCATCTTCCTGCGCGGCGTGATGGCCTCGGTGCTGGTGCTGATGGTGGCCCGGCACCTGGGTGCACTGCGGCACTACCGGGCACTGGCCAATCCGCGGGTGGCGCTGCGCGGCGCGGTCGATGCGTGCGCGACCATGCTCTACCTGGCCTCGCTGTTCCGGCTGCCGATTGCCAATGCCACGGCCATCAACCTGGCCGCGCCCCTGTTCATGACCGTGTTCGCGGTGTTCTTCCTGCGCGAGCGCGCAGGCTTCGCGCGCTGGCTGGCGGTGGTGCTGGGCTTCGCCGGCGTGCTGTGCATCGTGCAGCCCAGCGGCGACGGCTTCAACGCCTGGGCCCTGCTGTGCCTGCTGGGCACGCTCTTCCATGCCACGCGAGACCTGATGACGCGGCGCATCGAGCCCGGCATTCCCTCGATCATCATCACGCTGGCCACCGCCTTGTCCGTCACCGTGCTGGCGGGCTGCCTGACCCTGTTCAGCGGCTGGCAGGCCTTCGGGCCGCGCGAGCTGGGCCTGCTGGGCGTGGCGGCGGCCTTCCTGGCCTCGGGCTACTTCCTGCTGGTGCAGTGCATGCGTTCGGGCGACGTGTCGCTCACCGCGCCTTTTCGTTACTGCGCGGTGCTGGTGGCCGTGCTGCTGGGCTACGCGGTGTGGGACGAGGTGCCCAACGCCTGGGCCTGGATGGGCATCGCGCTGCTGGTGGGGTCGGGGCTGTACATGCTGCACAACGAGCGAAGCCGGCAGCGGGCCGCGCTGGACGCCCAGCCGGAGTGAAGCCGGCGCGGCGTCTTCACCGATGCTGCGGATGCCGTCCTCGAAGCCGCGACCAGAGCGCGCGAAGGCGCCGTGCCCGATCCTCGAAGACGAAGGAACCCGCAAGCGCCAGTACGCCGGAGACGATGCCCGTGAGCACCGCCTCCAGCCCCGGAATGCTGAAGTGCCCCGGGTGCGAGAAAGCATCGCCGATGGCGGTCAGGGCGCCCACGACCATCGCGTTGCCGTAGCGGTTGGAGAAAAGCCGGGACGCCGGCGTGAAGCTCAGCACCAGCGCCAGGATGCCCGTCAGCAGCCCAGTCTGCAGCGCAAGCTGCCAATGCGGGATGCTCAGCAGGTTGCCCAGGCTCCCGGGCATGCAACTCACGCAGGCGCTGGTGGGCTGCCAGAAGCGCTGGATGAACAGGATGACGCGACGCTTCCATGAGATCGGCATGACGTGGCTCCGGTCGGTGCACCGGGGGGCAATGCTCGCACATCGTGAAGGTAAATGGCGGCCGCTATCCCGCGCGGATGGTGGGCGCGGCGTCATCGAGCGCCAGTGCCTGCACCGGGCTTCGAGCCGTGCGGCGGCTCAGGTGCGAGAGGCCGCGCGGCAGAAGGTGCACTGCCGTGGCCAGCACCACCGCCAGCAGCAGGCCTGCGGCGATGTCGATGGGGAAATGAACGTTGGCGTGGATGCGCCCCCAGCTTGTGAGGACGGCCAGCAGCGTCGCGGCCAGCGCAGTGAGCCGCAGGTTCGGTCTGCGCCACAGCAGCAGTGCCACCGTGAACATCACGCTGGCATGCGCGCTGGGCAGGCCGCCGCGTGCGCCGTGCGGAATGCGCGGTGTGCCCAGGCCGGCCATGTAGGGCCGCACGAAGCCCAGTGAATCGGCCAGTGCGTGGGCTATCGCCGAGGCAAGCAAGGCGGCCAGGACGACGGCGCAGGCGTGGATTCGCTCCTGCGGATGGCGCACGATGACCCAGGCCACCAGCGCCGCGCCCAGGGTGGCGCCGTGCCGGGCCAGCCACAGCAGGGCTTGGGTGAAGACCTGTTCAGCGCGCAGCGCTTCGAAAATGGCCAGATGGATCGCCTGCATCCGGCCATGGTGCGAGCCGAGCATGAACCGGGGATGAAAGCCCCGTGACGCTGGCAAGGCAGTGGTCCCGGCGAGACGGAACCTTGGTGCTCAGTTCAGGAATGCGAGACGCCCAGCAGCTCGTGCAGGCGCGTGCTGGTGGTGGTGTATTGCAGCGGGATGGCCTTGTCAGGAAATACCAGCGCGCTCGCGCCCCAGGCGGCCAGCGTGGCCTCGTGGAAGCCGCAGACGATCAGCTTCTTCTTGCCCGGGTAGCTGTTGATGTCGCCCACCGCGAACACGCCGGGCTCGCTCGTCTGGTACTTCTCGGTGTCCACCGGCACCTGTTTGCGCGCCATCTGCAAGCCCCAGTCGGCAATGGGGCCCAGGCGCGGCGAGATGCCGGGGTAGGCCAGCCAGGCCTCGGTCTCGATCACGATGGGCTCGCCCTCGGGCGGGGCCACGCTGAGGCGGCGGCCGTCGAAGGCCTGCGGCTGGCCGATGACCAGGCGCAGCGCACCCTGGGCGATGCGGTCGCGGACGCGGCCCACGGTTTCTTCCTCGGCCTGGAAGCCGTCGCGGCGATGCAGCAGCGTCACGTCGCGAGCGACGCCCAGCAGCTTAAGCGCGGCTTCGAGCGCCTCGTCGTCGCCGCCATGCACCAGCACCGATTGCCCGGCAAAGCGCTCCAGCGAATCGGGGTGGTAGAAGAGCCGGCTGCCCTCGAAGGCTTCGAGGCCCGGCACCGCGATGTGCTTGGGCAGGAAGGCGCCCACGCCGGCGGCGATGAAGACGGTCTTCGCCAGGAACTGCGTGCCGCGCGAGGTGCCCAGCAGCAGCCGGCCGTCCACCTGGCGGGCCAGCGTGGCGACCTGCTGGCCCAGGTGGAACTCGGGAGAGAAGGGCTCGACCTGCCGCAGCAGCGACTCGACCAAGCCACGCCCGGTGGTGACCGGCGTGCCGGGAATGTCGTAGATGGGCTTGTCGCCGTAGAGCTGCACGCACTGGCCGCCCGCGAAGGGCAGCGCGTCGACGACGTGGCAGGAGATTTCCAGCAGGCCCAGTTGGAAGACCTGGAACAGACCGACCGGGCCCGCGCCGATGACCAGCGCGTCGCATTCGATCGGTGCCGTGGACTGCATCAGTCGCTGGCGCCTTACTTGACCAGCTCGGAGATCTTGCCGGTCTTGTCCTTCCACTCGTCCGCGTCGGGAAGGGCGGGCTTGCGCTTGGTGATGCTCTTCCAGCCGTCGGCCAGGGCCAGCTCGGCATTGAGCTTGATGAAGGCGATCTGGTCGCCCGGAAGGTCTTCCTCGGCGTAGATCGCGTTCACCGGGCATTCGGGAATGCACACCGCACAGTCGATGCACTCGTCGGGGTCGATGACGAGCATGTTGGGACCTTCGCGGAAGCAGTCCACCGGGCAGACATCGACGCAGTCGGTGTACTTGCAGCGGATGCACGATTCGGAAACGACGTGAGTCATTGGTGTTCTGGCGCCAGTTTTTTTGTTCGGGGGGAAACCCTAGATTTTACGTTCTTCGCGAAACTGTGCGAATCAGCGGACCAAGACCGCGGCCGCGGTGCGGTGGGAGGCGGTGTCCACCAGCACCATGGAGCCCAGTCCGCGCGACTCTGTGAAGGGGCGCACGGCCAGCGGCTGCTGCAGGGCCAGCACCACGTCGCCGATGGAGTTGGCCTCCAGCTGCTGGGTTTCCTCGGCCTCCAGCGTGTTGATGTTCAGGCGGTCCACCACGCGGGCGACCTTGGCCTTGACCCAGCGATGTCCCTGCAGCGCCCAGTAGACGCGGCCGGCCACCAGGGGCTCGTCGTCCAGCCAGGCGACGGTGGCGGTGATCTCGCGCGCCGGGGCGAAGGCGTCGGGCGCCAGCAGCCAGTCGCCGCGCGACACGTCCACCTCGCGGTCCAGCACGATGCCGGCGCTGTGGCCCGCATGCACCACCTTCGGGTTGCGCGCATGGTCCAGCACCTGGGCCACGGTGGCCGTCTGGCCGCTGGGCAGGATGCTGATGCGCTGGCCCGGCTCCACGTGGCCGCTGGCCACGCGGCCCCAGAACACGCGGCGTCCGCGCGAGGTGTCGGCCGAGCCGGAGAACTTCTCCACCCACTGCACCGGGAAGGCGAAGGGCACGGCCTCGTCCTGCCGGGTGACCGGCAGGCCTTCCAGCACTTCCAGCAGGCTGGGGCCTTGGTAGCCGCACCAGTCGGCATGGCGGGTGGCCACGTTCCAGCCTTTCAGGGCCGAGATCGGCACGGTGGCCGTGACCTGCACGCCGGCGGCTTCGGCGAAGGTGTCGAGCGCGTCGGAGATGCGCTCCAGCGCCAGTGCCGCATCGGGCACGGCGTCGAGCTTGTTGATGGCGAACACGATGGACTGCACGCGCAGCAGGTGCGCCAGCAGGGTGTGGCGGCGGGTCTGCGGCAGCAGCTCGCGCTTGACCACTTCGCCTTCGTCCACCTGGCTGGCCCAGGGCAGCTTGGTCGCGTCGACCAGCACCACGGCGGCGTCGGCGCTGGAGGCGGCCGTCACCATGTTGCGGGTGTACTGCTCGTGGCCCGGCGCGTCGCCGATGATGAACTTGCGCGTGGCGGTGGAGAAGTAGCGGTAGGCCACGTCGATGGTGATGCCCTGTTCGCGCTCGGCCGACAAGCCGTCGGTGAGCAGCGCCAGGTCGGTCTCGCCGCCGCGCTGCACGCCGGCCAGCTGGTCCTGCAGCACGGTCTTGCTGTCCACCAGCAGGCGGCCGATGAGCGTGCTCTTGCCGTCGTCCACGCTGCCGCAGGTGATGAAGCGAAGGGCGGTGCCGGTGTCGACTTCGGCGCCGGCGGTGCCGTCGACGGCGGGGTTCAAGGTCGTTGCGTCCATCTCAGAAATACCCGTCTTTCTTGCGCTTCTCCATCGAAGCTTCGGAGGTCTTGTCGTCCATGCGCGTGGCTCCGCGCTCGCTCACCTCGGCGGACAGGGTCTCGATGACCACGTCGCCGGCGTCGGCGGCCAGGCTGTCCACGGGGCAGGTGCAGGTGATGTCGCCCACGGTGCGGAAGCGCACGTCGCGCAGCTCGACCTGCTCGCCCTCGCGCGGCGGCGTCAGCTCGGTCACGGGCACCAGCAGGCCCTTGCGTTCCACCACCTCGCGCTTGTGGGTGTAGTAGAGCGAGGGCAGGGCGATGTTCTCGCGCTCGATGTACTGCCACACGTCCAGCTCGGTCCAGTTGGAGATGGGGAACACGCGGAAGTGCTCGCCCGGGGCCAGGCGGGTGTTGAACAGGGTCCACAGCTCGGGGCGCTGGTCCTTGGGCTGCCATTGGCCGAAGCTGTCGCGGTGCGAGAAGATGCGCTCCTTGGCGCGGGCCTTCTCCTCGTCGCGGCGGGCGCCGCCGATGAGGGCGTCGAAGCGGAACTCCTCGATGGCTTCGAGCAGCGTCACCGACTGGTGCACGTTGCGCGACTCCAGCGGGTGCGCGAGGCGCACCGTGCCACGCTTCATCGAGTCTTCCACGTTGCGCACGATCAGCTCGGCGCCCAGTTCCTTGGCGCGCTGGTCGCGGAAATCGGTCACTTCGTGGAAGTTGTGGCCGGTGTCGATCATCAGCAGCGGGTAGGGCAGGCGGCCGGCGCCGAAGGCCTTCTCGGCGCACTTGAGCAGCACCAGCGAGTCCTTGCCGCCGGAGAACAGCAGCGTCGGGCGCTCGAAGGCGGCTGCGACCTCGCGCAGCACGAAGATGGCTTCTTCCTCGAGCGCGTCGAGGTGCGTATTGGAAAGGCGCGCAGGGGAGTGCATCGGGGGTGACAGCAGTTCGGGTTCGGTACGTGCGTTCATGTTGTCGTGCTCAGTGCGACAGGTGCAGGCCGCATTCGCGGTTGTCTTCGCCCTTGGTCGGGTCGACGTAGTCGAAGTTGTTCGGAAGACCGTGGGCCTGGCAGTACTCGTGCAGGTCCTTGGAGCTCCAGTGCAGCAGCGGCGCGACCTTGACCAGGCCGTCCGGGTTGATGCTGACCGGGTCCATGGCGGCGCGCACGGCCGTGTCGGTGGCGCGCAGGGCGGTGAACCAGACCTGCGGCGCGGTCTCGCGCAGGGCGCGGGCGAAGGGCTCGAGCTTCACTTCCTCGGTGAAGGCGGCATGGCGCGGGTCGTCCAGCGCGGGTGTCGGGCCTTCCACGGCTTCGCGGTGGGCGCGCGAGCGCAGCGGCAGGTAGATCTTCAGGTTGAGCTTGAGCTGCTTCGCAACTTCGTCGGCGAAGCGGTAGGTCGCCTCGGTGTTGTAGCCGTTGTCCATCCACACGACGGGCACCTTCGGATCGACGCGCGTGACCATGTGCAGGATCACCGCCTCGAAGGGCCGGAAGTTGGTCGTGACGATGGCGGGACGGCCCAGGCCGAGGGCCCAGTCCACCAGGCCCTGGGCGTTCCTGCCCAGGTCGGCGTTGATGCGTTCGAGGTCGATGCTCATGTTGGACAAGACTGTAGGGACGGCCCTTATGAATCCCAACGATTTTTTGGTTCGCGCTTTATTCGGATAAGCAAATGCGCCAGTGTTCATGCGGGTTTGCGGGCGATTTGTGCTGCGTTCCGGATAAGGGGCGAATCGCTCGATTCGGGGAGTGAAAGCCCCGCGACGCCCCCATGAAAAACGGCGCCCGAGGCGCCGTCTTGCAGGGTCGAGGCAGGCGATCAGCCCTTGTCGACGAAGTGCGGCGCGGCCTTCACCGCATCGCCCTGGTAGTAGCCCGCGAAGCGGTCGAACTGGCGCTGCGCATCCGACGCGTCCACGCCCTCGCGCAGCACGGCGCTGGAGAAGCCCGTGCGCTCCATCTGCACCAGCTGGTCGATCAGCACCTCGCCGGTGGCACGGATGTCGCCGGTGAAGCCCAGGCGGCGGCGCAGCAGGAAGGCCTGGCTGTAGGCGCGCCCGTCGGTGAACTTGGGGAAGTGCAGATCGATGCGCTCGATGTCCTGCAGGCACACCTCGATGGCCAGCGGATCGGCGTCGTTGGCCAGTTGCAGCACGTTGGGCGAGCCGTCGTCCACGTGCTCCTCGGCGGACAGGATGCGGAGGTTGCGCTTCATGCTGCCACCTCCTCGTCCTTGGCGAAGCGGGCGGCGTTGGCCGCCGTCTTGAAGGGGTCGATGCCCACGCGGCGCAGGGTGTCGATGAAGTTCTCGCGCTTGCCGTCCACGGTCTGGCGGGTGTCGCGGTAGGTGCCCAGCACCGCCTCGATCACACCCGGCACCTCGGCCGCCGAGAAGGAGGGACCGACGACCTTGCCGGCCTGCGCCGGGCCCGACAGGTCGGAGCCATCGGAGCCGCCCAGGGTCACCTGGTACCACTCCTTGCCGTCCTTGTCGACGCCCAGGATGCCGATGTGGCCGCTGTGGTGGTGGCCGCAGGAGTTGATGCAGCCGCTGATGTGCAGGTCGATCTCGCCGATGTCGTCGAGTTCGTCCAGGTCCTGGTAGCGCTCGGTGATGGCCTCGGCCACAGGGATGGAGCGCGCATTGGCCAGCGCGCAGAAGTCGCCGCCGGGGCAGGCGATCATGTCCGTGAGCAGGTGCACGTTGGTGCTGGCAAAGCCGGCTTCGCGCGCGGCCAGCCACAGCGCGTGCAGGTCTTCGGCATGCACCCAGGGCAGGACCAGGTTCTGGTCGTGGTTCACGCGGGCCTCGCCGGCGGAGAAGCGGTCGGCCAGGCGGGCCGCGATGTCCAACTGGTCGGCCGAGGCATCGCCCGGCGCCTGCAGGCGGCGCTTGAAGGACAGCGTCACGGCGCGCAGCAGCGGGTTCTTGTGCGGCGCCACGTTGCGCTGCAGCCAGCGGGCAAAGAGCACGTCGTCGGCGGCATGGGCCTGCAGTTCGGCCTCGGTTTCCTCGGCCGACTGGTACACGCGGTCGGCCAGCGCCGGCGGCACGAAGGAGGCGGCCACGCGGTCGAACTCGGCCTGCGGGATGGTGTGCGGTGCGCCATCGTGCTCGAGGATCTGGCGGTATTCCTCTTCCACGTCGTCGATGTAGACCTGGCCTTCGGCCTTCACCAGGATCTTGATGCGCGCCTTGTACATGTTGTCCCGGCGGCCGTAGCGGTTGTAGACCCGCACCACGGCTTCCAGGTAATTCATGATCTGGTTCCAGGGCAGGAACTCGCGCAGCACCGTGCCCACGATGGGCGTGCGGCCCATGCCGCCGCCCACGCGCACCTGGAAGCCGATCTCGCCGGCCTCGTTCTTCACCAGGCGCAGGCCCACGTCATGCCAGCCGGTGGCGGCGCGGTCTTCCGCGGCGCCGGTGACGGCGATCTTGAACTTGCGCGGCAGGAAGGCGAACTCGGGGTGCAGCGTGCTCCACTGGCGCATGATTTCGGCGTAGGGGCGCGGATCGGCCACCTCGTCCACCGCGATGCCGGCGCGCTCGTCGCTGGTGATGTTGCGGATGCAGTTGCCGCTGGTCTGGATGCCGTGCATGTTCACGGAAGCCAGCAGGTCCATCACGTCGGCGCTCTTCGAAAGCGGAATCCAGTTGTACTGGACGTTCTGGCGCGTGGTGAAGTGCGCGTAGTGGGTGGGCAGCTTGTGCGTGCCCCACTGCGCCTGGGTCTCGGTGGCCTTCTTGTAGACATCGGCCTCGGGCGCGTCGTACTCGCGGGCGATCTTGGCAAGCACGCGCAGCTGGGCACTGGAGATCTCGCCGTAGGGAACGGCCACGCGCAGCATGGGCGCGTAGCGCTGCACATACCAGCCGTTCTGCAGGCGCAGCGGCCGGAACTCGTCCTCGGAGATCTTGCCCTTTTGCCAGCGCTCGAGCTGGTCACGGTATTGGGCCGCGCGCTGGTGCACGAACTGGCGGTCGAATTCTGTGTATTGGTACATCGTGAAGAGTCTGGCCTGGCTTGCCGCACGCGCGCGGCAAAGAGCGGATCGGCGACTTTAGGAGTCCGGCTTATGGAAACAAACTATTTTTTGGTTCGCGCCTTATCCGGATAAGCATATTCACCAGCATCCATGCGGGTTGCGAGGCGATTTTTGTCCGTCTTCGGATAAAGGCCGCCGGTGCGGGCACGAGGCCGCCTCCGGCGCGCCGGGCATTCTAGGCGGGACCGGGAAGAGGGCGCCGGGTACTGCAACAATGACGCACCAATTCGATGCATAGCGAACGACAACAGAGCATATGAGTACCACTCCCCTGACACCGGCCGTGCCGCCCAAGACCTACGACTGGCTGCGCGCCTTCAAGCCGGCGCCCCTGGCGGTCAACTCGCGCGAGCGCCTTCGCGTCACCGTCGGCGCCTTCCTGGGCATCCTGGTCACCGCAGTGCTGTGCCATGTGCTCGGCCTGTCCGCGCAGGCGACCTGGATCGTCGCACCGATGGGCGCCAGCGCCGTGCTGGTCTTCGGCGTGCCGGCCAGCCCGCTCGCCCAGCCCTGGGCCGTGCTGGCGGGCAACACCGTCTCGGCGCTGGTGGGCATCGCCTGTGCGCGCTGGATCGGCAACGTGGACCTGGCAGCCGCGCTGGCGGTGGGCCTGGCGATCGGCCTGATGTTCCTGCTGCGCTGCCTGCATCCGCCCGGCGGCGCGAGCGCGCTGCTGATGGTGATGGCCGGCGTGACCGATCCGCACGCGGCGCTGGCGCCGGTGCTGCTGAACTCCATCGTGCTGGTGGCCATGGGCCTGGCCTGGAACAACGCCACCGGCCGCCGCTACCCGCACCCGCAGAGCTCGGCCGCGGCCGGCGCCACTTCCGCCACCGAGCACGACCTGGACGCGGTGCTGGCCCGCTACAACCAGATCCTGGACGTGCCGCGCGACGACCTGCTGGCCCTGGTGGGCCAGACGCGCCTGGCCGGCTACCAGCGCATGCTGGCGCAGACGCGCTGCGCCGACGTGATGTCGAAGAACCTGGTGACGGTGTCCTTCGGCACCTCGCTGCAGGACGCCTGGCACCTGCTGCGCGACAAGCACATCAAGGCGCTGCCGGTGGTGGACCGGGTCAACCGCATCGTGGGCATCCTGACCCTGGCCGACTTCCTCAATGCCGCCGACCTGGACCTGCACCAGGGCTTCGAGGCCAAGCTGAAGAACCTAATCCGCTGGAGTTCGACGGTGAACTCCGCCAAGCCGGAAGTCGTGGGCCAGATCATGACCCGCCGCGTGCGCGTGGCTGGCGCCGACAAGCCGCTGGTGGACCTGGTGCCGCTCTTCGGCAGCACCGGGCACCACCACATCCCGATCGTGGATCCGGACCAGCGGCTGGTGGGCATCCTGACCCAGTCCGACCTGGTGGCGGCGGTGTTCAAGGCCGAGCGGGAAGAGGCGGCTGCCAACGGCAGGTAATAAGCATCCAAGTATTTGTTCGTTCGGGTTTGCCCTAGGTCCGGGCACAATCCGGGCATGATCTTCCGTTTCCGCACCTCGCTGCGAATGTGCACGGCGCGCTGTCGCCGTCACGCCTGAGTCGAGCGCCAAGCGCTCCTCATTCCCTTCGGATCGATCAAGTCCGCCCATCGCAGGGCGGCGGCGGTGCAAGCGGCACCGCCTTCACCTCAGGAAAGTCCTTCATGTCTTCACGTTCCGGCCATCCGGTCGCCAGCCTCCAGCGGGGGCTTCGATGATCGAGCTGCGTGGCATCCACCAGGCCTACGGCGACCACGTCGCGCTGCGCGGCATCGACCTGAAGGTCGAGCCGGGCGAGGTCTTCGGCATCATCGGCCGCAGCGGCGCGGGCAAGAGCTCGCTGGTGCGCACCATCAACCTGCTCAACCGTCCGACGGCCGGCCACGTCATCGTCGGCGGCCGTGAACTGAGTTCGCTGCCCGAGGCGCAGCTGCGCGAGGCCCGGCGCGAGATCGGCCTGGTGTTCCAGCACTTCAACCTGCTGTCCTCTCGCACCGTGGCCCAGAACGTGGCGCTGCCGCTGGAACTGGCGGGCGTGCCGGCGCAGGAGATCAAGAAGCGCGTCGATGAACTGCTGGACCTGGTCGGCCTTTCCTCGATGCGCGATCGCTACCCCGCGCAGATCAGCGGCGGCCAGAAGCAGCGCGTGGGCATCGCCCGGGCGCTGGCGAACCGGCCCAAGGTGCTGCTTTCCGACGAAGCCACTTCGGCGCTCGACCCGGAGACCACCCGTTCCATCCTCGGCCTGCTCAAGCAGATCAACCGCGAGTTCGGCCTGACCATCGTTCTCATCACGCACCAGATGCAGGTCATCAAGCAGGTGGCCGACCGCGTGGCGGTCATCGACGCCGGCCTGATCGTGGAGCAGGGCCCGGTGATCGACGTGTTCACCCGACCCCAGCACGCGACCACGCGCAGCCTGATCGAGGAGATCGTGCCGCAGGCCCTGCCCGAGAGCGTGCTGGCCCGCATCCGCGCGCTGATGAGCAACGAGCCCGCCGGCGAGCGCAGCCAGCTGCTGCGCCTGGCCTTCGCGGGCAACGGCGCGGACCGGCCGATCCTGTCGGACGTGATCCGCGACTTCGGCATCGACCTGTCGATCGTGCATGGGCAGGTGGACGAGGTGCAGGGACAGCCCTTCGCGTCGCTGGCGGTGTTCGCCCGCGGCGCCGGCGACAAGCTGGGCGCCGCCATCGCGCAGCTGCGCGGCGCCGGCGTGCTGGTGGAGGAGGTGGCCCATGCTTGAGAACTTCACCCCCGCGATGCTCGACCTGTTCGCCAGCTCGCTGTGGGAAACGCTGGTGATGGTGGCCATTTCCGGCGTGGTGGGCTCGCTCATCGGCATTCCGATGGGCGTGCTGCTGCGCCTGTCGGACCAGGGCGGCGTGCTGCAGAACAAGGGCTTGAACCGCGTGCTGGGCGGCATCGTGAACGCGGTGCGCTCCACGCCTTTCATCATCCTGCTGGTTGCCATCATTCCCTTCACGCGCTTCATCACCGGCTCGTCCATCGGCACCGCGGCGGCCGTGGTGCCGCTGACCATCGCGGCGGCGCCCTTCATCGCGCGGCTGGTCGAGACCTCGCTGCGCGAAGTCGACCAGGGCCTGATCGAGGCCGCGCAAGCCATGGGCGCCACCACCTGGCAGATCGTGTTCAAGGTGCTGCTGCCCGAGGCGCTGCCGGGCATCGTGGCCGGCTTCACCATCACGCTGGTGAGCC
Organism: Variovorax sp. OV329; assembly: GCF_900114785.1. Classification (GTDB taxonomy): domain Bacteria; phylum Pseudomonadota; class Gammaproteobacteria; order Burkholderiales; family Burkholderiaceae_C; genus Variovorax. Next base: position 132,488 of record NZ_FOUG01000015.1, on the reverse strand, counting down.
TGACCGGCTACTCGGCCATGGCCGGCGCCATCGGCGGCGGCGGGCTGGGCGACCTGGGCATCCGCTACGGCTACCAGCGCTTTTTGCCCGAGATCATGCTGGCCGTGGTGCTGGTGCTGATCCTCTTCGTGCAGGCACTGCAGAGCCTGGGTGACTGGGCGGTGCGCCGCCTCAGCCACAAGCAATGAACGAACAAGACAAACGATTTCTCAACCAAGGAAGAACAAGCATGATCAGCAAGCGCAAGCTCCTTCAGACCACCCTGGCCTTCGCCCTGGCCGCCAGCTTCGGCGCCGGCGCGATGGCGCAGGACAAGCCGATCAAGGTCGGCGTCACCGGTGGCCCGCACGCGCAGATCTTCGAGCAGGTGAAGAAGGTCGCCGAGCGTGACGGCCTGAAGATCCAGGTGGTGGAGTTCAGCGACTACGTGCAGCCCAACGCCGCCCTGGCCGCCGGCGACCTGGACGCCAACAGCTACCAGCACCAGCCCTACCTGGACGCGCAGGTGAAGGACCGCGGCTACAAGCTGGTCTCGGTGGGCTACACCGTCAACTTCCCCATCGGCCTGTACTCCAAGAAGGTGAAGAAGCTGGAAGACCTGAAGGAGGGCGCGCGCTTCGGCATTCCGAACGACCCGACCAACGGCGGCCGCGTGCTGCTGGTGCTGCAGGACAAGGGCCTCATCAAGCTCAAGCCGGGCGCGGGCCTGAAGGCCACGCCGCTGGACGTGGTGGAGAACCTCAAGAAGCTGAAGTTCGTCGAGCTGGACGCCGCCCAGCTGCCGCGCTCGCTGGATGACCTGGACGCCTCGGCCATCAACACGAACTTCGCGCTTTCGGCCGGCCTGAACCCGCAGAAGGACGCCATCTCGCAGGAAAGCGCCAAGAGCCCCTACGTGAACGTGCTGGTGGTGCGCGAGCAGGACAAGGACAAGCCCTGGGTCGCCAAGCTGGTGAAGGCCTACCATTCGGACGAAGTGCGCAACTTCATCCAGACCGAATTCAAGGGCTCGGTGCTGGCCGGCTTCTAAGCCGCGTCAGCCGGGCTTCACCGCCGCCGAAGCGGACGGCGGGGCCAGGTCGATGCGCCGGACCTCGACCGAGGCTTCCATGCCCAGGTAGGCGTCGGCCTCGCCGTACCAGCTTCCCGACAGCGGCGAGGCGAAGGCCGGGTCGCGCGCCACCGCCACGCGGACCAACTGGCCGCTGCCCATGATGTTGTTGGTGGGGTCGAAGGCGATCCAGCCGGCGCCTGGGAGGTACGCCTGCATCCAGGCATGGGTGGCGCCGGCGCCGCTCACCGGCGTCTGCTTGCCTTCGGCCGTCTTGGACGGGTCGAGCGCGGAGTCGTACAGGTAGCCCGAAACGAAGCGCGCCGCGATGCCCAGGCGGCGCGCGGCCTCCATCATCAGCAGCGCATAGTCCCGGCAGGTGCCGCTGCCACGCTCCAGCGTCTCCAGCGGCGACTGGGTGCCTTCCTCGTTGCGCACCTCGTATTTCAGCGTCCTGCCGATGTGGGCGTTCATGCGCGTGAGCACGTCGCGGGTGCGCTTGCTTTCCTGGTCGCCCTGCAGGAACTGCTGCGCCCAGCGGATCAGCACGCCTTCGGGGTCGTCGTGGTGCGGCCGCAGGTAGCGCTCGAGGTCGTAGCGGTCCTGCAGCGAGTAGGCGAAGGGGATGTACTCGGCCGTGGGATCGATCTCCAGTAGCGCGTCCGGTGCCGAGGGGACATGCTCGATGCGGAAGGTGCAGACGAAGCGCAGTTCGGTCGCGCTGCCCAGGGGCTGGACCAGGGCCACCGAGTTGGAGTTCGGGTCCTGGATCATGCGGATGCTGGCCTCGGGGCTGACCTGCAAGTCGGTGGCCAGCACGCGCAGGTCGTGGCTCTCGCGCGGCCTGAACATCACGCGATGCAGGCCGAAGCTCACCGGCTCCTTGTATCGGTAGACGGTGGTGTGGGTGATGTCGAAGTGCAGGACGGGCATGGCCCCATTGTCCGTGCAGCGGATGACCCGCGTGCTTCAGGCCTGCAACCGGCGCGTGTCCAGTGCGCGGGCGGCGGCGGCGGGCAGCGGCAGCGGTTCGCCATGCCAGTGCGCGGCCAGCAGTTCGGCGCACAGCGCCGCGAAGCTCAAGCCCCGCGAACCCAGCGCAGTGCAGACCCAGGGGCCCTGCGGCTGCGCCGGGTCGGCCGGGCCCACCAGCGGCCGCCGGTCGCCCGGGGCGCAGCGCACGCCGGCCCAGGCCTTCATCTGGCCGAAGACCCGGCGCTGCTGCAGTGCCAGGAGGGCGGCCGGGTGCAGGCGGGCGACGCGCTCCAGGTTGGCGTGCGTGTCTTCCTCGCGCAGGGCCGTGCTGCTGCTGTCGCGGTCGTAGGTGGAGCCGGCGAGCCAGAGCGAATCGATGCCGTCGGGCACGTTGGCGATCAGGTGGCCGTCGCCGTTGACCGGGCTGGGGGGCAGCCCGTGCGCGCCGTGGCCGTACATCACCTGGCCGCGCACCGGCTGCAGCGGCAGCGCAGGCGTGAAGCGGTGGGTGGCGTAGCCGGCGGCGATGACCAGGCGGTCGCCTCGTGCAAGCGCCTGGCCTGCGGCGTCGAGCGCGAGCCATTGGCCATGGGCCTCGCCGATGCTTTCCACGCGCATGCCAGTCAGCACGCGGATGCCGGGCTGGGACAGCCAGGCCGAGACCAGTCGCGCCGGGCGCACCCAGCCCGCCCGCGCATGCCAGAGGGCGATGGTCCGCTCGTCGAGCCCGTTGGCTCGCAGGCGCGCGGCGTCTGCCTGCCAGCTTTCGTTCGGTCCGTCGGCGGCCCAGGTGGCGGGCAGACGGGCGTCGCCGGCTTCGCGGCGCTCCAGCACACCGGTGTCCGCCCAGTCCTGACCCACCACCAGCAGGTCGGCCAGTTGCTGCCAGGTCGCGCGGATGCCGGCGCGCGTCAGCCGCGAGAGCAGCGCGTCGTCTGGCGACACATGCGGCGCCAGCAGGCCCACCGGCAGAGCCGAGGCGCCGGCTGCCGGGTGGCCTGCCGCATCCAGCACCGTCACCTGCCAGCCGCGGCGCGCCAGGCTGGCCGAGACGGCCGCGCCGGCGAGGCCCGCGCCGATCACCACGCAATGGCCCGCCGCAGACAACTGCTCCGGCGGCGCCGGTGGCCTGCGCAGGGTCCAGCTGGGTTCGAAGACGCCCTCCAGCCGGTCGCGCTTGGGCGGAAGGCCCGGGAGCTTGTGCGCCTGGTAGCCCGTCTGGGCAAGGGCGTCGCGCAGCTCGCGGGCCACCGTCCAGGTGGCCACCCGGGTGCCGCGTCGGGCAAAGCGGGAGACGCCCTTGACGGTGTCCAGCGACCACATCTCGGGATTGCGATCAGGTGCGAAGCCGTCCAGGAAGATGCTGTCGGCCTCGAAACGGCCCAGCGACTTCAGCATGGGCTTCACATCGCCGATGCACAGCGTGAGCAGCACGCGGCCGCTCTCGAAGCCCAGGCGGTGGAAGCCTGGCAGCAGCCCGTTCCATTGGCCGGCAAGTTCCTTGGCAAGCGGCGCCAGTTCCGGGTAGGCGCCAGCGGCACGGACGATGTCCTCGGCGGCCACCGGATAGGCCTCGACCGAAACGAAGTGCAACAGTCCTGGCCGCGACGGATCGCCGCGCCAGGCCTGCCAGCTTGTCAGGAAATTGAGGCCCAGCCCGAAGCCTGTTTCGAGAATCCGCCATTGCGCCCGGCCCGCCCAGGCCTCGGGCAGTCCGCAGCCGCCCAGGAACACATGCCGTGCCTGGGCCAGCGCGCCGGATTCGCTGTGGTAGATGTCCTGGAAGCGCGGGCTGTGCGGCACGCCATCGGCGCGCCAGTGCAGCGGCTCGGCGGCGGACACCGCCAGTGTCAGTTGGTGGGGGGCACGTAGCCCTGGGCCGTGTCGGCGCCCTCGCCGAAGAAGTGCTTCTCCATCTGGCGGGCCAGGTACTGGCGGGCGCGCAGGTCGGCCAGGTTCAGGCGGTTCTCGTTGACCAGCATGGTCTGCTGCTTGAGCCAGGCGGCCCAGGCCTCCTTGCTGACGCTTTCCCAGATGCGCTTGCCGAGATCGCCGGGGTAGGGCGGAAAGTCCAGACCTTCGGCCTCGCGACCGAGCTTGATGCATTGAACCATGCGTGCCATGGGGGTGCCTGCCTTCTTCGAAATGGGGGTAGGTGGGTCTTTAGTTGATTTGGCTATGAAGAACTGAGAACTCGGTAGTTCGCCTTTTCTTATGCCTCAACAAGAATTCAAGACTTCATCGTTATGCATTTCCTGAGCAGAAACACCATGAGTCTTCGCCGCAACTTTATCAAGCTTTCCCTGGGTGCCGCGCTGGGTGCCGGCATGGCCCTCACGGCATTGCCGTCGCTGGCTCAGTCGGTGCAGCTGCTGAACGTCTCCTACGACCCCACCCGCGAGCTGTACGTGGACTTCAACAAGGCCTTCGCCAAGTACTGGAAGGACAAGGCCGGCCAGGACGTGAGCATCAAGCAGTCGCACGGCGGCTCGGGCAAGCAGGCCCGCTCCATCATCGACGGCCTGGAAGCCGACGTGGCCACCCTGGCGCTGGCCGGCGACACCGACGCGCTGGTCACCCACGGCGCCCTGGTCAAGCCCGACTGGCAGAAGCGCCTGCCGCACAACTCCTCGCCCTACACCTCGACCATCGTGTTCCTGGTGAAGAAGGGCAACCCCAAGGGACTGAAGGACTGGGACGACCTCGCCAAGCCTGGCGTGCAGGTGATCACCCCCAACCCCAAGACCTCCGGCGGCGCCCGCTGGAACTACCTGGCCGCCTGGGAGTTCGCCAAGCGCAAGTACGGCGGAGACGATAAGGCCAAGGAATTCGTGGGCAAGGTCTACCAGAACGTGCCGGTGCTCGACACGGGCGCCCGCGGCAGCACCATCACCTTCGTGCAGCGCGGCGTGGGCGACGTGCTGCTGGCCTGGGAGAACGAAGCCTTCCTCGCCATCAAGGAATTCGGTCCCGACAAGTTCGACATCGTGGTGCCTTCCCTGTCCATCCTGGCCGAGCCCGCGGTGACGGTGGTCGACAAGGTGGTGGACAAGCGCGGCACCCGCGCCGTGGCCGAGGAATACCTCAAGTACTGGTACACCGACGAAGGCCAGGACATCGCCGGCCGCAACTACTACCGCCCGACCAGCGACAAGGCCAAGGCCAAGTACGCCACCCAGTTCCCGAAGCTGGCGCTGTTCACCATCGACGAGGCCTTCGGCGGCTGGTCGAAGGCGGACAAGGCGCACTTCGCGGACGGCGCGTCCTTCGACCAGATCTATACCAAGAGCAAGTGATGAGCACCTCCGGCAGCGTCCTGTTGGTGGCGGGCAGCCCTTCGGCGCCTTCGCGTTCCAGTGCGCTGCTGGAGGCGGTGGGCACGCGGCTGGCGCTGCGCGGCGCGCGCATCGAGCGGCTCTCGGTGCGCGAGCTGCCGGCGCAGGCCCTGCTGTCGGCAGATGCCTCGCACCCGCAACTACAGCGCGCCGCCGACCAGCTGGCGCAGGCGAGGGCGGTGGTCATCGCCACGCCGGTCTACAAGGCGGCCTACACCGGCGTCCTGAAGGCCTTCCTCGACCTGCTGCCGCAGTCGGCGCTCAAGGGCAAGACCGTGCTGCCGCTGGCCAGCGGCGGCAGCCCGCACCACATGCTGGCGCTGGACTATGCGCTGCGCCCGGTGCTGCAGTCGCTGGCCGCGCGGCACGTCCTGGCCGGCGTCTACGCCACCGATTCGCAGGTGACCCTCACGCCCGAAGGCGCCTACCAGCTGCACAGCGACCTGGCGCAACGCCTGGACGACAGCGTGGAGACGCTGGCCTTCGAGGGCCTGCATCTCAAGCCGCTGCAAGGCTTCGAGCCGGTTCACTTCTCCCAGGTGCGATGTAGCGCCTGAGGCCGCTCGCTGCCGCGCCATTTCACGCTGCGGCGGCACGCTTCACTCCTTCCCCCCGGTCGAATGCGACGCGGCCCCGAACGGGCCGCGAGGGGATACGCACGCCATCAAGAACGACTTCAAGGAACAAGAACATGACGAACAGCACCCTCGTTTCCAATCAGCGCCGCCGGCTCATCCAGGCCGCGGCCGCCGCGGGCCTCGGGCTGCCCGCCATCGCGAGCCTGGCGCAGTCGCCCGCCGCACGGCAGCTTCGCGTGGGCCACCAGAAGGGCTACCTGAGCCTGCTCAAGGGCCGCGGCACGCTGGAGAAGCGGCTCGCCCCGCTGGGCGTGTCGGTCAAGTGGACCGAATTCACCGCCGGCCCCGTGCAGCTGGAAGCGCTCAACGTCGGCTCCATCGACTTCGGCGACGTGGGCGAGGCGCCGCCCATCTTCGCGCAGGCCGCCGGCGCGCCGCTGGCCTACGTGGCCGCCACCGTGCCGCGCCCGCAGACCGAGGCGGTGCTGGTGCCCAAGGGTTCGCCGATCAGGTCGGTGGCCGATCTCAAGGGGAAGAAGGTCGCGCTCAACAAGGGCAGCAACGTCCACTACTTCCTCGTGAAGCTACTGGAGAAGCACGGCCTGGGCTATGGCGACGTCAACGTCGTCTTCCTGCCGCCGGCCGATGCGCGTGCCGCCTTCGAGAAGAACGCGGTCGATGCCTGGGTGATCTGGGACCCCTTCAGCGCCGCCGCCGAGCAGGCGCTGGAAGCGTTCCGGCTGGCCGATGCCACGGGCGTGGTGAACAACCGGGCTTACTACTTCTCGTCGCTGAACTACGCCGAGAAGAACCAGGATGTGATCAAGGTGCTGATCGAGGAGATCAACCAGATCGACGTCTGGGGCGCGGCCAACCCCAACGCACTGGGGACCGAGCTGGCGCAGCTGTGGGGCCTGCCGCGCTCGGTGGGCGAGGCGAGCATCGGGCGCACCGCCTTCGGCGTGGGCCCGATCACCAAGGCCATCCTGGCCGAGCAGCAGGTGATCGCCGACACCTTCCTCGCGCTCAAGCTGATCCCGAAAAAGATCAACGTGCTCGAGGCCGCGGCGTCCGGCATCGCTTGAAGAAGGAGGCCGGGATGCCAAGCGACGACCTGCGCCGGCGCATCGCCCAGGTGGTGCGCGTCACCGCCTGCGCCTGGGGCCTGCCGACACGGCCCTTCCGCGCGCCGGCCCTGCTTCTCTTCGCCGTCTGAAATCACCCATCGAGACACCAACCCATGCAGATCTTCTGGTTTCTTCCGACCCACGGCGACAGCCGCTACCTGGGCAGCGCCGAGGGCGCGCGCCAGGTGGACCTCGACTACCTGCGACAGGTCGCCGGCGCCGCCGACAGCCTGGGATACGAGGGCGTGCTCATTCCCACGGGCCGCTCCTGCGAGGACCCGTGGGTCATTGCTTCCAGCCTGATCGGCGCCACGCGGCAGCTGAAGTTCCTGGTCGCGGTGCGGCCCGGCTTGCACCAGCCCAGCCTGGCGGCGCGCATGGCCGCGACCTTCGACCGGCTCTCGGGCGGGCGGCTGCTGGTGAACCTGGTCACCGGCGGCGACCAGGCCGAGCTGGAGGGCGACGGCGTGTATCTCGACCATGCGGCGCGCTACGAGCAGTCGGCCGAGTTCATCCGCATCTGGCGCGAGATCATCACGCGCAGCCACGGCAGCGAGACCTACGACTTCGAGGGCAAGCACCTGAGCGTGAAGGGCGCGCGGCTTCTGTTTCCCAGCGTGCAGCAGCCCCATCCGCCGGTGTGGTTCGGCGGTTCGTCCGCGGCGGCGCACGACCTGGCGGCCGAGCAGGTCGATGCCTACCTGACCTGGGGCGAACCGCCCCTGGACGTGGCGCGCAAGCTGGCCGACGTGCGCGAGCGCGCCGCGAAGCACGGCCGCAAGCTGAGCTTCGGCATTCGCCTGCACGTGATCGTCCGCGAGACGGAAGAAGCCGCATGGCGCGCGGCCGACGAACTGATCAGCCGCGTGGACGACGCCACCGTGGCCCGTGCGCAGGCTGCTTTCGCGCGCATGGATTCCGAAGGCCAGCGCCGCATGGCGGCCCTGCATCAAGGCGGCAGCAAGCGAAGCCGCGCCGACCTGGAGATCAGCCCCAACCTGTGGGCCGGCGTCGGCCTGGTGCGCGGCGGTGCCGGCACCGCGCTGGTGGGCGATGCGAAGACGGTGGCAGCGCGCATCGAGGAATACGCCGCGCTGGGCATCGACCGCTTCATCTTCTCGGGCTACCCGCACCTGGAGGAGGCCTACCGCTTCGCGGAGCTGGTGTTCCCGCTGCTGTCGCGCAAGGTGAAGGCGAAGCTGGGCGGCCAGACGCAGACCGGCCCCTTCGGCGAGGTGGTGGCGAACCTGGACGCGCCTTCGCGTCTGGCCTCGCAAAGCTGAAGCGCAGGAATGGCATCCATGAGCGAACAACTCTCGACCCTTTCCGTGCCGGAAGTGCCATCGCCGCCCTCGTTCGGCGCGTTGCGCAACCTGGCGCGCGCCGTGGCGAAGCGGCTGGTGCCCTGGCTGGTGCCGCTGGCGCTGGTGATCGCGTGGCAGGTGTCGTCCTCGGCCGGCTGGCTGTCTGCGCGGGTGCTGCCGGCGCCGCTGGACATGCTGCGCAGCGCCTGGGAGCTCACGCTTTCCGGCGAACTGTGGGAACACCTGAAGATCAGCGCCGGCCGCGCCCTGCTGGGCCTGGCCATCGGCGGTGGCGCGGGCCTGCTGCTGGGCCTCTTGACCGGCTCGGTACGCTTTCTCGAAACCCTGCTCGATTCCACCGTGCAGATGGTGCGCAACGTGCCGGCGCTGGCGCTCATCCCGCTGGTGATCCTGTGGTTCGGCATCGAGGAGACGGCCAAGATCTTCCTGATCTCGATCTCGGTCTTCTTCCCGATCTACCTCAACACCTTCCACGGCATCCGCAACGTGGACCCGCAGCTCATCGAGATGGGGCGCAGCTACGGCCTCTCGCGCTGGCAGCTCTACAAGGAGGTGATCCTGCCCGGCGCGATGTCGTCGATCCTGGTGGGGCTGCGCTTCTCGCTGGGCCTCATGTGGGTGATCCTGATCGTGGCCGAGACCATCTCGGCGCAGTCGGGCATCGGCTACCTCACGATGAACGCCCGCGAGTTCCTTCGGACCGACGTGGTGCTGGTGGGCATCCTGCTCTATGCGCTGCTGGGCAAGCTGGCCGACGTGTTCGCACGCGCGCTGGAACGCGGCTGGCTGCGCTGGCATCCGGGCTACCAGGGGAAGAAGTCATGAGCGAACGAGAAGCCGAAGGGCAAGGGCAGGGCGTGCGCCTGCAGGCCCGCAACCTGAGCAAGCGCTACGGACAGCGCGAGGTGCTGCGGCAGCTCAAGCTGTCCATCGAGCCCGGGCAGTTCATCGCCATCGTGGGGCGCAGCGGCTGCGGCAAGAGCACGCTGCTGCGCCTGGTCGCGGGACTGGAACACACAAGCGAAGGCCAGCTGCTGGCCGATGGCGAGTCCATCGACGGGCTGCGCGACGAGGTGCGCATCATGTTCCAGGAGGCGCGCCTGCTGCCCTGGCGCCGCGTGCTGGACAACGTCACGCTGGGCCTGCCGCCCAAGGACCGTCCGCGTGCGAAGGAGGTGCTGGCGCAGGTCGGCCTGGCCGAGCGCGAGGGCGAATGGCCGGCGCGCCTGTCCGGCGGCCAGCGCCAGCGCGTGGCCCTGGCGCGTGCGCTGGTCCACCAGCCGCGCCTGCTGCTGCTCGACGAACCCCTGGGCGCGCTGGATGCGCTCACCCGCATCGAGATGCACCGCCTCATCGAGTCGCTGTGGCAGCGGCACCGCTTCACCGCGCTGCTGGTGACGCACGACGTGCAGGAGGCGGTGGCGCTGGCCGACCGCGTGATCCTCATCGAGGACGGCCGCATCGCGCTGGACGAAGCCATCACCCTGGCGCGTCCGCGCTCGCAGGGCGACCCGGCCTTCGCGGCGCTGGAGAAACGCATCCTCGACCGCGTGCTGCAGAAGCCCGATGCGGCACCTGCGCAAAGCACCCCCTGGCCGCAGCCCGCGGCGCACGCGCTGCGCTGGGCCGTCTGAATCACCGAATCAAGCAAGCAATCAGCAAAGGAACATCCATGTCCATCCAAGCCATCAACGTCCGCAACCAGTTCAAGGGCCGCGTGCGCGAGATCATCCGCGGCGACGTGGTCTCCGAGATCGACGTCGAGACGCCCTGGGGCACCGTCACCTCGGTCATCACCACGCGTTCCGTCGACGAGCTGCAGCTGCGCGTCGGCTCCGAGGTGGTGGCGCTGGTCAAGTCCACCGAAGTGTCGATCGCCAAGCTCTGAGGGCGGCGCTCCTCGTCCGGCGACGCCGCCTTGCAATCCGGCCTACCATGTGCGCCGGGGCGCCCCTGACGCGTCCGGAGAGCATGGGATGTCGCAATTCGAAGTGGGCGAAATCGTGTCGGCACTGCGCCAGGTGCGCAGCGAGTGGCGCGACTCGCAAAAGCGCGCGCGGGACCCCGGCGGGCGCGAGCTGCCCTCGCGCGAGGCGCTGGCGCAGGCGATCGAGCAGCTCAAGGGCGCGCTCTTCCCGATGCGCCTGGGGCCGGTGGACCTGCGCCACGAGAGCGAGGATTTCTACGTCGGCCACACGTTGATCTCGGCGCTGCACACGCTGGAGGCGCAGGCCCGGCTGGAGCTTTCCTACATGGCGCGGCACACCGGCGCGCCGGCGGAAGAGCTGGAGGGGAAGGCATCGGAGGCGATCCGCACCTTCGCGGCCGAGCTGCCCGCCATCCGCCGCCTGCTCGACAGCGACGTGCTTGCCGCCTTCACCGGCGACCCGGCGGCGCGCAGCGTGGACGAGGTGCTGCTGTGCTATCCGGGCGTGCTGGCGCTCATCCATCACCGCATCGCGCACCAGCTGTATGCACTGGGGCTGCCGCTTCTGTCGCGCATCGTGGCCGAACTGGCGCACAGCCAGACCGGCATCGACATCCACCCCGGCGCGAGCATCGACGCGGGCTTCTTCATGGACCACGGCACCGGCGTGGTGATCGGCGAGACCGCTGTCATCGGCAAGCGGGTGCGCCTGTACCAGGCGGTGACGCTGGGCGCCAAGCGCTTTCCGACCGATCAGGAAGGCAATCTTCAGAAGGGGCTGCCACGCCATCCGGTGGTGGAAGATGACGTGGTGATTTACGCGGGCGCCACCATCCTGGGCCGCGTGACCATCGGCCGCGGCGCGACCATCGGCGGCAATGTGTGGATCACCGCCGACGTGCCGCCGGGCGCCAGCGTCACCCAGGCGAGCCTGCAGAACGCGCGGCCGGTGCCTTGAGGGCAGGCCGCATTCCATCGGCCCGCGGCACCTCCGCGGCGCCGCTCACGTCAACCCAAGCAACCGTGGAGATTCATCGATGAGCCAACTGAAAATCGCCGTCGTCGTCGGCAGCCTGCGCAAGGATTCGCTCAACCGCAAGCTGGCCCTGGCGCTGGCCAACCTGGCGCCCTCGGGCGTCACCTTCGAGCACGTGCGCATCGACGACCTGCCGCACTACAACCAGGACCAGGACGGCAACCAGGCCCCCGAGGTGCGCCGCCTGAAGAACGAGATCTCCGCCGCGGACGGCGTGCTCTTCGTCACGGCCGAGTACAACCGCTCGATTCCCGGCGTGCTGAAGAACGCCATCGACAACGCCTCGCGCCCCTACGGCCAGAGCGCCTGGGCCGGCAAGCCTGCGGGGGTGATCGGTGTCTCGGTCGGCCCCATCGGCACGGCGCTGGCGCAGCAGCACCTGCGCAACGTGCTGGCCTACCTGGACATGCCCACCCTGGGCCAGCCCGAGGCCTTCATCCAGAACAAGGAAGGCCTGTTCGACGACAAGGGCCACGTGGGCGAAGCCAGCCGCGAGTTCGTCAAGGGCTGGATCGAGAAGTACGTGGCCTGGGTGAAGGCGCACGGCAAGTAAGACCTCGCCAATGAAAAGAGCCGGGCCCTTGCGGGACCCGGCTCTGTCTTCCGGCTTTCAGCGCGAGCTGATCAGGCGGCGGCTGCGGCTTGGGCCTGGTTGGCTGCCTCGGCCGCGGCGCGGCGGATGTCGCCAGCGGCCGACTCCAGGGCCTGGGCCTTCACCTGCTCGCCCATCGCCAGGCCTTCGGCACGCACGAAGCGCACGTCGGTGATGCCGAAGAAACCGAACACCACCTTCAGGTAGCTCTCCTGGTGCTCGGCCGCCTGGCCGGCGTCGGTGGTGGAGTAGATGCCGCCACGCGTGGAGACCACGATCACCGTCTTGCCGGTGGCCAGGCCGACCGGGCCCTTCTCGGTGTACTGGAAGGTGCGGCCGGGCTGGGCCAGGCGGTCGATCCAGGCCTTGAGCTGGCTCGGCACGGAGAAGTTGTACAGCGGCGCACCCACCACCACCACGTCGGCGGCCAGGAATTGGCTGATCAGCTTTTCGGTGGTTTCCTTCTCGCGCTTCTGGGCATCGCTCAGCACCGTGCCTTCGGGCAGGCGGACGCCCAGCACGTCGGCGTCGAAGTGGCCGGGTGCGTCGGTGGCCAGGTCCAGGTAGTCCACTTCGGTGCCGGGATGCGTGGCAACCCAGTCAGCCACCGCGTTGGCGGTGAGTCGGCGCGAAACGGAATTGGCGCCCAGAACGCTCGAATCGACTTGCAGCAGCTTCATGACTTGCTCTCTTTCTGTGTCAGTTGGCGCCGGCGGTGTGCCGGCATGGGTATGAAGTCTATTTGTGAGTCGATTGATTGATAAGTCGGCAAAAATGACTTAGATTGTTCCAAAAATAGAACGAGAGGGCCGACGACATGCAGGATCTCAACGACATGGTCTATTTCGCCGAGGTGGCGGAGCGGGGCGGCTTCGCCGCCGCCGGGCGCGCCCTGGGCATCCCGAAGTCGCGGCTGTCGCGGCGAGTGGCCGACCTGGAGGGGCAGCTGGGCGTGCAGCTGCTGCAGCGGAGCACCCGCAGCCTCTCGCTGACGCCGGCCGGCGAGCTTTACCTGCGCCACTGCCTGGCGATGCGGGACGCGGCGCAGGCGGCCGCCGAGGCGGTGGCGCAGGTACAGACCGAGCCGCGCGGCACCATCCGCATCAGTTGCCCGGTGACCCTGGCGCAAAGCAGCCTCGGGCCCCTGCTGCCGCGCTTCATGCAGCGCTATCCGGCCGTGCGGGTGGAGATGATGGTGCTCAACCGGCCGGTGGACCCGGTGGAGGAGGGCGTGGACATCGCCCTGCGCGTGCGGCCCACCATCGAGGACAGCGCCACGCTGGTGGCCAAGAATTTCGGCGAGAGCGGCGGGCTGCTGGTGGCCAGCCCCGAACTGCTGCGGCGCCAGGGTCCAGTGAAGACGCCCTTGGACCTGGACAAGCTGGACACGGTCGCAATGTCCGCAGCGGGCGACGGCCGCGTGAGCATGCGGCTGGAGGGGCCGGACGGAGCCGAGCACCTGTGGCACCACGCACCTCGGTACCTGGCGGACGACCTGGCCACGCTGCAGTTCGCCGTGCTGGCGGGCACCGGCGCCGGCGTGTTGCCCGACTACATGTGCCGCGAACACATCCGCAACGGCCTGCTCGTCGAGGTGCTGCCGGGCTGGGGGCCGCGGCCGGGCATTTGCCATGCGGTGTTTCCGCAACGGCGCGCGCTGGTGCCCGCAGTGCGAAAGCTCATCGACTTCCTGGCGGAGAACATGACCGGCGTGGAGCCGCACGACTACGCGATCTGAACCCTCGCGCTACCAGGAGGACGGTGGCTTGCGCAGCACCACGATGCGCCCTTCGCGCTGCACCACGTAGCCGCCGGCGCTCAGCTCGCGCATCACGCGGTTCACCATCTCCCGCGATGAGCCTACGCGGTCGGCAATGTCCTGCTGCGTGAGCTTGCGGCGCACCACGCGCTCGTCGCCCACGGGGTCGGAGCTCTCGTGCAGCAGCCGGACGACACGGCTGTAGACGTCCTGCAGCGCGAGGCTGCGCACCTGCTCCGTGAGGCGGCGCACCATGCGGGTCAGCTTGTGCGTGAGGTGCATGGCGAAGGCCGGGTGCTCGGCCAGGAAGTCGTGCAGCTCCGGGCCCTGCACAACGCGGCACACGCAGGGCTCCAGCGCTTTCACCGAGGCGGAACGCCGCGCGCCGTCCAGCGACAGCTCGCCGAAGTATTCGCCGGGGCCGTACTCGGTCAGCACCACCTCGCGGCCGTCCTCCGAGCTGGCATAGGCCTTCACCCGGCCGCTTAGCACGATGTAGAGCGAATCCGTGCTGTCGCCCTCGTTGATGAGGATCGCATGGGCCGGGAAGCTGCGCGACTGCCCGCGCCGGGCCACGGCATCGAAGAGCGCCTGCGGCAACTGGCTGGAGTCGTCCTGTTCGTCGGCGGCGTTCATGGGGGGAAAACCGGGGTGGGTTGCATGTCGAGTGTGAACTATTTCACTCGCTCCTGGCGCATTGCTGACTCGTGGGTCAGCTCGCGAATGCCTAGATTCCGTGCATGGAATCCCTTGCCTTTTGCCGCTGGCTCCTGCCGATGCTGCTCGCCGTGCTGGCAGGCTGCGCCGGCTTGCCGCAAGGGGTGGAACGCGCGCACTCCCAGGCCTTTGCCGACACGGACGACACGACGCTGGCCACGGTCGCCGCCGCCTCGCTGGGCCCGGTGGAAGAGGGCGGCACGGCGCGCTCCGGCCTGCGCCTGCTGCCGGCCGGCGACCACGCGCTGGAGGCGCGCATCGCGCTGGTCCGCATGGCCAGCCGGAGCGTCGACGCGCAGTACTACCAGATCGCCGACGACAGCTCGGGCCGCCAGTTCCTGCGCGAGCTGCGTGACGCCGGTGCACGTGGCGTGCGCGTGCGCCTGCTGGTGGATGACCTCTACGCCGGCGGCGAAGACGCGCTGCTGGCCGGCCTGGCGGAACAGCCCAATGTGGAAGTGCGCCTGTTCAACCCCCTGCCGGTGCGCGATGGCGGCGTGGCAGCGCGCACCCTGCTGTCGCTGCATGAGTTCTCGCGCATCAACCGCCGCATGCACAACAAGCTGCTGGTGGCGGACAACGCCTTCGCAGTCAGCGGCGGCCGCAACGTGGCCGATGCCTATTTCGAGCGCAGCGAACCGGCCAACTTCATCGACCTGGACCTGCTCTCGGCCGGCCCGGTGGTGGCGCGCATGTCGGCGGTGTTCGACAGCTACTGGAACAGCGAGCAGGCCTACCCCGTCCAAAGCTTGGCGGCACCCGAGGCGCAGGGCGAGCCCGCGCGCCTGGCCTTCGACCGGCGCGTGCAGGCACAGGCGATGGCGGCGCCGCTGCCAGCCGGCGACCTGGACGACCTCGGCCAGCTTCCGCTTGGCGCGCAGTTGCGGCTGGGCCGCGTCGAGATGGCGCTGGCCCCGGTGCGCGTTGTGGCGGACTCGCCGGACAAGGTGACGGGCGTCGCGATGGAAGACGGCGCCGTGATGCAGGCGAATCTCGACTTCCTGCAGTCGGCATCCAGCGAGATCTTCGTTGCCTCGCCGTACTTCGTGCCCGGCGAGCGCGGCTTGCTGGCCATGCGAAATGCAGCCGCGCGGGTGCGCGTGTCGGTGGTCACGAATTCATTGGGCACCACCGACGAGCCGCTGGCCCACTTCGGCTATGCGCGCTACCGCGTGGCGTTGCTGGACATGGGCGTGAACCTGTACGAGCTGATGCCGCCCGACGCTGCCGTCCATGAATCGGAGGACCGCGGCCCTTCACTGGGCAGGCTGCATGCGAAGGTGGCGGTGGTGGACGGGCGCTGGCTGTCCATCGGCTCGATGAACATGGACCGGCGCTCGGCCCACTCGAACACGGAGATGGCGCTGATCATCGACAGCCCCGTACTGGCGGCCCAGGCCTCGGCGCTGCTGCATGCGCAACGGCTGCCGCGTAGCTACCAGCTGCGCGCCGGGGGCGCCGGCCGCACGCGCCTGCAGTGGGTGGCGCGGGACGGCGACCGCCAGGTGGTGCACGCCACCGAGCCTTCGCTGAACTGGGGCCGGCGGATGCGGCTGTCGGTGCTGTCTGCGGTGATCGACGAAGAACTGCTCTAGGCGGCCGCGGCGGCGGTCCGCTCCGCCTTAGATCTCTTCGGAATTCTCTTTATGCCAATTTCCCTATATTCAAACAAATAGATATTTGTTTGTTATCCGAGGCAGGCTTCGCACAATCGCAGGCTCCGACCACTTCCAGAGCCTCGTGAGCCGTTTCCACACCATCTTCGTGCCCGACTGGCATGGCGCCGCAGACGCCGGCCACTGGCAGCGCCTGTGGGCGGCCGAGGGGCAGGACGGCCAGTGGTTCACCCCGCCGGACGAAAGCACCCCCCACCGCGACGTGTGGCTGGCCGCGCTGGAAGCCCAGGTGCTGGCGGCGAAGGACCCCGTGCTGCTGGTAGCGCACGGCCTGGGTTGCGTCGCGGTGTCGCATCTGAGCATGCGGGTGGCCCTGCACGTGCGCGGCGCGCTGCTGGTGGCGCCCTGCGACCCCGAGCGCCGCGCCCAGATCTCCAGCTTCGCTCCCGTGCCGCACGATCCGCTGCCCTACCGCAGCGTGATGGTGGCCAGCAGCAACGATCCCCATTGCCCGGTGCGCCTCGCCGGCGCCTATGCCCGCGCCTGGGGCAGCGAATTCGTCCGTATGCAGAATGCGGGGCACATCGACCACGCATCGGGACACGGTCCCTGGCCACTGGGCCGGGCGCTGTTCCAGTCCCTCACCGACGGCGACGTGCCTGCCGCCGCGCAACCACCAGATTCCAGTTTCACAGCAGAACGATTGGCTCAACCATGACCACCAGAACCATAAAAATCCTCGCCGCTCTTGCCCTGGCCTCCGCCGCCGTGGCGCCTGCCTTCGCGCAACAAGGGAACAGCCTGCTGAACGTGTCCTACGACGTGGCCCGTGAGTTCTACAAGGACTACAACGCCGCCTTCGTCGCCCACTACAAGAAGACCACCGGCAAGGACGTCAAGATCGACCAGTCGCACGCCGGCTCCAGCGCGCAGGCGCGTTCGGTGGCCGATGGCCTGGAGGCCGACGTGGTGACCATGAACACCAGCACCGACATCGAGTTCCTGGCCGACAAGGGCGTGGTCGCCAAGGACTGGGCCAAGAAATTCCCCGACAACGCGGCGCCCACCACCTCGACCATGCTGTTCCTGGTGCGCAACGGCAACCCCAAGGCCATCAAGGACTGGGACGACCTGATCAAGCCCGGCGTGCAGGTCGTGGTCGTCAACCCCAAGACCGGCGGCAATGGCCGCTACGCCTACCTGGCTGCCTGGGGCTACGTGAAGAAGAAGGGCGGCAGCGACGCCCAGGCCGCCGAGTTCGTCGGCAAGCTGTTCAAGAACGTGCCGGTGCTGGCACGCGGCGGCCGCGATGCCACCACCGCCTTCCTGCAGCGCAACATCGGCGACGTGCTGATCACCTTCGAATCCGAAGTGGTCTCCATCGATCGCGAGTTCGGCGCCGGCAAGGTGGACTCCGTGTATCCGTCGATCAGCATCGTGGCCGAGAACCCGGTGGCGGTGGTCGAGCGCACCACGGCCAAGAAGGGCACCGGCGAGCTGGCCAAGGCCTACCTCGACTACCTGTATTCGGACGAAGGCCAGGAGATCGCCGCCAAGCACGCGCTGCGTCCGCGCTCGCAGGCCATCCTGAAGAAGCACGCCGACACCTTCAAGCCGGTGCAGCTGTTCACCGTGCAGGAACTGTTCGGCAGCCTGAGCGAAGCGCAGAAGGTGCACTTCAACGACGGCGGCCAGTTCGACAAGATCTACACCCCGGGCGCCAAGTAGGCAGGCCATGAGCGCTTCGATTTCCCCGGCGCTGCCATCCAAACCGGCAGCGCCGGTTTCGCGTGGCAAGGGCCCCCGCAGCGGCAAGGCCAAGCGGGTGCTGCCCGGCTTCAACCTGACGCTGGGCTACGCGCTGTTCTACCTGTGCCTGATCGTTTTGATTCCGCTGTCGGCGCTGGTCTTCAAGACCTTCACGCTGAGCTGGGACCATTTCTGGACGGCCGTCAGCTCGCCGCGCGTGCTGGCCTCCTACCGCCTGACCTTCGGCGCCTCCTTCCTGGCGGCGCTGGTCAACCTCTTCGGCGGCCTGCTGGTGGCGTGGGTGCTGGTGCGCTACCAGTTTCCCGGCAAGCGCATCATCGACGCGCTGGTGGACCTGCCCTTCGCGTTGCCCACCGCGGTGGCGGGCATTTCGCTCACGGCGCTGCTGGCCGGCAATGGCTGGATCGGCCAGTACCTGGAGCCGCACGGCATCAAGCTGGCCTTCACGCCGGCCGGCGTGGTGATCGCGCTCATCTTCATCGGGCTGCCCTTCGTGGTGCGCACGGTGCAGCCGGTGCTGGAAGACACCGAGAAGGAACTGGAAGAGGCCGCGACCTCGCTGGGTGCCACCCGGCTTCAGACCTTCTGGCGCGTGATCCTTCCCGCGATCATGCCGGCGCTGATGACCGGCTTCGCCATGGCCTTCGCACGTGCCATCGGTGAGTACGGCTCGGTGATCTTCATCGCCGGCAACATGCCCATGATCTCGGAGATCACGCCGCTGATCATCATCGGCAAGCTGGAGCAGTACGACTTTGCCGGCGCGACCGCGGTGGCGCTGGTGATGCTGGTCATCTCCTTCGTGATGCTGCTGGTCATCAACGGACTGCAAGGGTGGCAGCGCAAGCGCTCGGGAGGCACGTCATGAGCGGAGGACCGGCATTGCGCGGCAGCGTGCGCCGCGCGCAGGCGGGCACCACGGAGTCGCCGCTGGTGCGCGTGCTGCTCATCGGCCTTGCGCTGGCCTTCATGGGCCTGTTCCTGGTACTGCCGCTGGCGGCGGTGGCAACCGAGGCGCTGCGCAAGGGCCTGGACGCCTACCTCGAAGCGCTGCGCGAGCCCGATGCGTGGGCGGCCATCCGCCTGACGCTGATCGTCGCTGCCATCACGGTGCCGTTGAACCTGGTGTTTGGCGTTGCGGCGGCCTGGGCCATCGCGAAGTTCGAGTTCCGTGGCAAGGCGATCCTGACCACGCTGGTGGACCTGCCGTTCGCGGTGTCGCCCGTGGTGGCGGGCCTGATCTACGTGCTCGTGTTCGGTGCCCAGGGCTGGTTCGGCCCCTGGCTGGCCGCGCACGACATCAAGATCATCTTCGCCGTGCCCGGGATCGTGCTGGCGACGATCTTCGTGACCTTCCCCTTCATTGCGCGCGAACTCATTCCGCTGATGCAGGCGCAGGGCACGGACGAGGAGCAGGCGGCCATCGTGCTGGGCGCCACCGGCTGGCAGACCTTCTGGCGCGTGACGCTGCCCAACATCAAGTGGGGCCTGCTGTATGGCGTGATCCTGTGCAATGCGCGGGCCATGGGCGAGTTCGGCGCGGTGTCGGTCGTCTCGGGCCACATCCGCGGCCAGACCAACACCATGCCGCTGCACGTGGAGGTGCTCTACAACGAGTACCAGTCCGTCGCGGCCTTCGCCGTGGCCTCGCTGCTGGCCATCCTGGCCCTGGTCACGCTGGTGATCAAGTCCTTCATCGAATGGCGGCACGAGCGTGAGATGAAGGCCCTGGCCGACCTGCCGCCGGAGCGCCCGCCGCAGGACGCGGCCGCGGCATGACAGAGTGAGCGAGAGGAACAAGAAATGAGCATCGAGATCCGCAACGTCAGCAAGCAGTTCGGCGACTTCCACGCGCTGCGCAACGTCAACCTGGACGTCGAGTCCGGCGAGCTGGTGGCCCTGCTGGGCCCCTCGGGCTGCGGCAAGACCACGCTGCTGCGCATCATTGCCGGCCTGGAGACGGCCGACGCCGGGAGCATCCTGTTCGCCGGCGAGGACACCACCGCGGTGCACGTGCGCGAGCGCCAGGTGGGCTTCGTGTTCCAGCACTACGCGCTGTTCCGCCACATGTCGGTGTTCGAGAACGTGGCCTTCGGCCTGCGGGTGAAGCCCCGCGCCACGCGGCCCAGCGAAGCCCAGATCAAGGCCAAGGTGACGGACCTGCTCAAGCTGGTGCAGCTCGACTGGCTGGCCGACCGCTATCCCTCGCAGCTCTCGGGCGGCCAGCGCCAGCGCATCGCCCTGGCGCGTGCCCTGGCGGTCGAGCCCAAGGTGCTGCTGCTGGACGAGCCTTTCGGCGCGCTGGACGCCAAGGTGCGCAAGGAACTGCGCCGCTGGCTGCGCCGGCTGCACGACGAACTGCACGTCACCTCCATCTTCGTCACCCACGACCAGGAAGAGGCGCTCGAAGTGGCCGACCGCGTGGTGCTGATGAACAGCGGCCGCATCGAGCAGGTGGGCTCGCCCCAGCAGGTGTGGGACCACCCGGCCAGCCCCTTCGTCTACGGCTTCCTGGGTGACGTGAACCTGTTCCACGGCCGCGCCCACGAGGGCGAGGTCGAGGTGCAGGGCGTGCGCTTCGAGGCCCCCGAGCACGGCGGCGCGCGCGACGCCAAGGCCCTGGCCTATGTGCGCCCGCACGACCTGGAGGTGCGCCCCTATGTCGAGGGTGCCAGCGGCATCGTGGCGAGCATCGGCCGCGCCATCGTGGTCGGACCCATCGCGCGGCTGGAACTCGAGCCGGTCGAATCGAATCCTGATAATCCAGGCAGCGGAACCATCATCGAAGCGCAAATCCCTGCGCAACAGTTCCGCGACCTGGGTCTGAAGGAAGGCGCCAAAGTGGTTGCCACGCCCCGCAAGGCCCGGGTGTTCGTCGAAGAAGACTGGGTGTCACCTTGATCCATTGGTTTTTTGGCGCGCCGCGCCGTGCGTTCGGCCTGATCGGCCTGGCTTGCGTGGCCATGCTGGCCTTCGGCCTGTACCTGCAGCACGTGGTCGGGCTCGAGCCCTGCCCGATGTGCGTGGTGCAGCGCTACGCGCTGGTGGCGGTGGCGGTGTTCGCCGGCCTGGCCTCGGCGGTGCGCGGCCGAGGGGGCCGCGTGGCCTGGGCGGTGCTGGGGCTGGTGGCCTGCGTGGGCGGCGCCTTCACGGCGGCGCGCCAGAGCTGGCTGCAGTGGCATCCGCCTGAGTTCACCAGCTGCGGCCGCGACATCTACGGGATGATCGAGACCTTCCCGCTGCAGCGCGCCCTGCCGATGATCTTCCGCGGCAGCGGCGACTGCTCCAAGATCGACTGGACCTTCCTGGGCCTGTCGATCGCCAACTGGTCCTTCGTCGCCTTCACCGTGTTCGGCCTGCTCATCGTCGGCCTTCTGATTGCCGGCGGGCGAGGCCGCACGGGCGGGGGCTACAGCGGCAAGGTGTCGAAGGCAGCGTAGGAAGTCGCCAGCCAGCTCTTCACGCGCTGGCGTTCGAGCAGGCCGAGGGCCGAGGGGCCCTCGCGGTCGTTCACCGCCTTCCAGAAGCTGGTGTTCTGCGCATCGATCTTGCGCATGCTCGCATCGTGCAGGCGGGGCAGGGCGATGACCTTGGCACCCGCCCGCGTCGCCTTGGCCAGCGATTGCGAGCCCAGCAGCAGCCCGAAGTCGCTGCCGCGGCCGTAGTTCTGCACCACGATGTAGTTGGGCTTGTCACCGAAGGTGTCGATCAGCGTGCCCAGCAGGTCGGTGGAGTCTCGGCCGTCGTCCAGCACGTGCCAGAAATTGACCTTCACCCCCAGATCGTCGAAGACCGAGAACAGGTCCGACTCCTTGATCCACCGCGACAGCGGCGCCAGCGTCTGTGCCGCCAGGTCGACGATCACGCTCTGCTCTGGGTTGTTCTCGAAGCCGTTGACCACCGTGTCCAGCCCTTCGAAGCTGTCGACGACCACCGGGGACGCGAAGCCCTGGTAGAAGCGCGTGAAGGAGCTGTGCGAGCGGTCCGTGTCGAAGCCCACGAAAGGCCGGCTGCGGTCGATGAAGTACTGCGCCAGAAGACGCGAAGTCACCGACTTGCCCACGCCGCCTTTTTCGCCACCGATGAAATTGAGGGAGCTCATGAACCTGCCTTGCCTTTGAGGTTGGTTGCCGGGGTTGCGAGGCATTCTAGGGTGCACCCGCCCGCACATGCTGCGCCGCTAGACCAGGTAGGGCACGAAGCGGTGCGTGCGGCGCATGTAGTCGCGGTAGGCGTCGCCGAAATGTGCGAGGCACTCCTTCTCCTCGCGCCAGGCGGTGATGAACATCAGCGCGGTCGCCGCCAGCACCAGCAGCAGGCCCAGCCAGGTGAAGCGCTGCAGGAAGACGCCCCAGGCCAGGCAGATCAGCGCCGTGTACATGGGGTGGCGGATGTATCGGAAGGCGCCCGTGGTCACGAGCCGGGTAGTCTTCTCGAAGCCGAGCAGTGCCTCGTCACGGCGGGTGCTGTTCGGCTGGCCCCACCGTCTCAGGCGGCGCGCCGCATGCAGCGGCAGCCAGACCGACGTGGCCAGTAGCAGCAGCGCCGCGAACTGGCTGGGTGACAGCGCGGGATCGTCGCCCCAGACCGGCAGGTTGATCCAGATCAGGCCGAAGATGCACTCGACCGCGAAGAATCGGTAGAAACCGTGCGAGCGCGGCCGCGTGATCGACCTGCGCGAGATGTAGAGCAAGACCGAACTCACGATGACGAAAGTTGCGGGGTAGGCCTGCAGGGGCAGAAGCATGCGGGAAATCTACACGCAGACGCGGCGGCGCTGCATGCGTCGTTGACATTGGTCACTTGGGGACTCCCAGGACGTCGGGATGAGGCACCGCAAGTTATCATCCTCGCCTCGACCCGCAGTTCCCCCTGCGATCAAATTCCTTGTAAATCAACAGCTTGGATCGAAGTCCTGCCATACAGGCAGAACCCGGCCAGGCAGGGCAAGAGCTCGTGCGCCTCAACTCGATCAAGCTTTCCGGCTTCAAATCCTTCGCTGAGCCGACCAACTTCATGCTGCCCGGGCAGCTGGTGGGCGTGGTCGGCCCCAACGGATGCGGCAAGTCGAACATCATGGACGCGGTGCGCTGGGTGCTGGGCGAATCGCGCGCCTCGGAACTGCGCGGCGAGTCCATGCAGGACGTGATCTTCAACGGCACCACCAGCCGCAAGCAGTCCAGCCGCTCCAGCGTGGAACTGGTGTTCGACAACGCGGACCATCGCGCCGGCGGCCAGTGGAGCCAGTTCACCGAGATCGCGGTGCGGCGCGTGCTCACCCGCGACGGCACCAGCAGCTACTACATCAACAACCAGCCCGTGCGCCGGCGCGACGTTCAGGACGTGTTCCTTGGCACCGGCCTGGGCCCGCGGGCCTACGCCATCATCGGCCAGGGCACGATCAGCCGGATCATCGAATCCAAGCCGGAAGAGTTGCGCCTGTTCCTCGAAGAGGCCGCCGGCGTCTCCAAGTACAAGGAGCGCCGCCGCGAGACCGAGAACCGCCTCTCGGACACGCGCGAGAACCTGACGCGCGTGGAAGACATCCTGCGCGAGCTCAACGCCAACCTCGAGAAGCTGGAGAAGCAGGCCGAGGTGGCGGCGCGCTACAACACGCTGCAGGGCGATGCCACGCGCAAGCAGCACCAGCTGTGGTTCCTCAAGCGCGGCGAGAGCGAGGCGGATCAGGCCAAGATCAAGATGGACGCCGAAAAGTCCATCAACGACCTTGAAGCCCGCACCGCCGAGCTGCGCCATGTCGAGGCTGAGCTCGAAACCGTGCGCCAGGCCCACTACGCGGCCGGCGACCAGGTCAACCAGTCGCAGGGCAAGCTGTACGAGGCCAGCGCCGAGGTCGGCCGGCTCGAAGGCGAGATCCGCTTCGTGGTCGAGGGCCGCCAGCGCGTCGAGCAGCGCCTGGTCCAGCTCAAGGAGCAGATCGCGCAGTGGGGCACCCGTCGCGAGGAAGCCCAGGCCGAGATCGAGACGCTGGCCGGGCAGGGCGTGGACGCCGAGGAGCAAGCGATCCTCCTGGCCGCGCAGCTCGAGGAGCACGACGCCCGCATGCCCGAGCTGGAAGAAGCGCAGCAGCGCGCCCAGGACGAGGCCAACTCGCAGCGGGTGGCAGTCACGCAGGTGCAGCAGCAGATCCAGGTGCTGGCGGCGGACCAGCGCAACATCGACGACCAGGTGCGCCAGCTCAGCGTCCGCGCCGAGCGGCTCGAAACCGACAAGCGCGCCCTGGCCGCGCCCGACGAGGCCAAGCTCGCCGACATGCAGGAGCAGTTGGCCGCCGCGCAGGAAGCCGCGAGCGAATCCGATGCCCGCCTGCACGAGCTGCAGGAATCGGTGCCGCTGCTGGACGAGTCGCGGCGCGAGAAGCAGCAGCAGGTCAACACCGAGAGCGCCCGCCATGCCGAGCTGTCCGCCCGCCTGGAGGCGCTGCGCGCCCTGCAGGAGAAGGTCAAGACCGACGGCAAGCTCGCGCCCTGGCTCGCCAGGCACGGCCTGGAAGGCCTGCAGGGCCTGTGGACCAGGATCCACATCGAGCAGGGCTGGGAGAACGCACTGGAAGCCGCCTTGCGCGAGCGCATGGGCGCGCTGGAGATCAGCCGCCTGGACATGGTGCGCGGCTTCCTCGGTGCCGAGGGCAAGGACGCGCCGCCCGCAAAGCTGGCCTTCTACAGCCCGCCCAGTGCCGCGCAGCCCGCAGCCGCCGGCAGCCTGCCGCGCCTGGCAGACCTGCTGCGCCTGAACGACGCCGGCTTGCAGGCCCTGCTGTCCGACTGGCTGCATGACAGCTTCACCGCCCAGAGTTTCGAAGAGGCGCTGTCATTGCGCGACAAGCTGCCCCCGGGCGGCGTGATCTATGTGAAGAGCGGCCATGCCGTGTCGGCCCACGGCGTCAACTTCTACGCGCAGGATTCCGAGCAGGCCGGCCTGCTGGCCCGCCAGCAGGAGATGGAGAACCTCGAGCGCCAGCTGCGTGCCCAGGCCCTGCTCAGCGAAGAGGCCCGCAGCGCGCTGGTGCGAGCCGAGGCCGCCTACACCGACTCTGCCTCGCGCCTGGTCACCGCCCGGCGCGAAGCCGCCGACACCCAGTCGCGCTCGCACGAGCTGCAGGTGGAGACGCTGCGCCTGACGCAGCTGGCCGAGCAGACCCGCGCCCGCAGCGCGCAGCTCAATTCCGACCTGGGCGAGGTCAACGCGCAACTCGAAGAGCTGCAGGAGCGCCGCGTCGCCGCCGAGGCCCGCTTCGAGGAACTGGACATGCAGCTGGCCGATAGCCAGGAGCGCCACGCCCAGCTCGACGAGAAGGTCATCGAGGCGCAGCGCCGCCTGGCCGACAGCCGCGAGCAGCACCGCAGCCTGGAGCGCCAGGCGCAGGAGGCAACCTTCGCACAGCGCACCCTCGACGCGCGGCGCGCCGAGCTGCAGCGCGCCATCCAGACGGCCGAGCAGCAGTCCGTGTCGCTCGCCGACGAAGACCGGCGTGCCCGCGCCGAGCTGGAGCGGCTGTCAGACGCAGCGGCGCAGGCCGGCCTGCAGAACGCGCTGTCGCTGAAGATGGAGCGCGAGGCGGCCCTGGGCGCCACCCGCAGCCAGTACGACGACCTGACCATCAAGCTGCGCGCCAGCGACGAGCGCCGCCTGCAGATCGAGCGCGCGCTCGACCCGCTTCGCCAGCGCATCACGGAGTTCCAGCTCAAGGAACAGGCGGCGCGCCTGGGCTTCGAGCAGTACTCGCAGCTGCTCACCGACGCGCAGGCCGACCTGGAGGCAGTGGCCGCTTCCATCGAGTCCGACAAGGTGCGCCTGACGGGCCTGCAGACCGAGATCGACCGCCTGCACCGCGAAGTCGCTGCACTGGGCGCGGTCAACCTGGCTGCCCTGGACGAGCTGAACGTGGCCAGCGAGCGCAAGACCTTCCTGGATGCGCAGTCCGCCGACCTGAACGAAGCCATCGGCACGCTGGAGGACGCCATCCGCAAGATCGACGGCGAGACGCGCGAGCTGCTGGGCGGTACCTTCAAGATCGTCAACGACCACTTCAGCCGCATGTTCCCCGAGCTCTTCGGCGGCGGCAACGCCAAGCTGGTGATGACGGGCGACGAGATCCTGGATTCGGGCGTGCAGGTGTTGGCGCAGCCACCGGGCAAGAAGAACCAGACCATCCACCTGCTCTCGGGCGGCGAGAAGGCGCTGACCGCCATCGCGCTGGTCTTCGCCATCTTCCAGCTCAACCCCGCGCCCTTCTGCCTGCTGGACGAGGTGGACGCGCCGCTGGACGACGCCAACACCGAGCGCTATGCCAAACTCGTGACCGCCATGAGCAAAGAGACCCAGTTCCTCTTCATCAGCCACAACAAGATCGCCATGGAGATGGCCGAGCAACTGATCGGCGTGACCATGCAGGAGCAGGGCGTCTCGCGCATCGTCGCGGTGGACATGGAAGCCGCAGCCTCGATGGCCGAGGCGGCATGAGCCCCCGCACGGCCGCTCCGAAGGGGGCTCGCACCGCAGTGCGCAGCACGGAGGTTTTCGAATGAGCCCGCACACGGCCGCGCGCACCGCAGTGCGCAGCACGGAGCTTTCCGAATGAGCAACCTCACCGTCGCGCTCGCGATCCTCGGCGGCCTGGTGCTTGCTGCCGTCATTGGCTACAACGCCTGGACCTCGCGTCGCAACACGCCGCGCCAGCCAACCCAGCTCTCGCCCGAAGAGGCCGCGGCGTCCGCACCCCAGCCGCTGCGGCGCGAAGATAGCGAGGAACCCGTGCTGCATGTGGACCCGCCGACGGACCCGGGGGCCGACCGGCACGAGCCGCTTTTCGATCCGGACCTGCCGGCACCAACGGCGCTGGGTGCGGGCGCGGTGGAACGCCGCGGTGCCCTCGACGCGCTCATCGACGTGATCGCGCCCATCGCTCTGGACGGCGTCGTGTCGGGCGAGGCGGCCCTGGCCGCCATGCCGGCCACGCGCCGCGCGGGCAGCAAGCCGGTGGCCATCGAGGGCCTGAACCATGCGAGCGGCCAGTGGGAGCAGCCGGCGCCCGGCCAACGCTACCGCGCCTTCCAGGCTGGTGTGCAGATGGCCAATCGCACCGGTGCGCTCAACGAGATCGAGTTCTCCGAATTCACCGTCAAGGCCTCGGCCTTCGCCGATGCGGTCAACGGCACGCCGCAATTCCCCGAGATGCTGGACGAGGTGGGCCGGGCGCGCGAGCTCGACCAGTTCGCCAGCTCGCACGACGCGCAGCTGAGCTTCGTGCTGCGCGCCCGCCACGCGGCCTGGAGCCCCGGCTACGTGCAGCAGAACGCGGCGCGCCTGGGCTTCGTGGCCGGCCTGCTGCCCGGCCGCATGGTGCTGCCGGCCAGCGAGAACGGCCTGCCGCCCATCCTCGGCCTGGCCTTCGACACCCAGGCTGCGCTGGCGGACGACCCCACGCAGTCGGCAATCCGCGAGCTGGTGCTGAGCCTGGACGTGCCGCAGGTGGACCGCGGCGAGCAGCCCTTCAACCGCATGCGCGAGGTTGCCACTGCGCTGGCCCGCGAGATGGATGGCGTGGTGACCGACGGCGACAGCCAGCTGCTTCGCGAGGACACCATGGACATCATCGGCGCCGACCTCGAGCAGCTCTACGACACCCTCGATTCGCGCGACCTCGCCGCCGGCTCCGTGCTGGCGCGCCGGCTGTTCAGCTGATCCATTGCGTTCGGCCAGCCTGTCTGGCGGGTGTTGCCGTCGTCCAATCGGCCGAGGCCGCCTGAGCGCGGCGGCAGGCCGTTGCGACTGAGAAGAGAATCGACCTTCCGCACCGCATGCGGAACCCACTCCACATCGCCATGAGTCCATCCTCCACAGCCACATCCCCGGTCGAACTGGCCGCGGAAGCCCAGCGCCTGCGCGCCGAGTTGCAGCACCACTCGTACATGTACTACGTGCTCGACACCCCGGAACTGCCGGACGCCGAGTACGACAAGCGCTTCCAGCGACTGCAGGAAATCGAGAAGGCGCACCCCGAGCTGCGCACGCCGGATTCACCCACGCTGCGGGTGGGCGGGGCTGTGCTGCCGGGGCTCACGCCGGTGCGCCATGCGGTGCCCATGCTTTCGATCCAGACCGAGACCGACACCACCGCCACCGGTGCCCAGGCCTTCGACGCGCGCGTGCGCCGCGAACTGGGTCTGGCCGCCGATGCGCCGCCGGTCGAGTACGCGGCCGAGCTCAAGTTCGACGGCCTGGCCATCAACCTGCGCTACGAGGACGGCGTGCTGGTGCAGGGCGCCACCCGCGGCGACGGCGAGACCGGCGAGGACGTGACCCAGAACCTGCGCACCATCGGCCAGATCCCGCTGCGCCTGCGCGGCGATGCGCCGCAGGTGCTGGAAGTGCGCGGCGAGGCCTACATGCGCCGCGACGATTTCGAGCGCCTGAACGAGCGCCAGCGCGAGCGCGGCGACAGGACCTTCATCAACCCGCGCAACACCGCGGCCGGCGCCATCCGCCAGCTGGACCCGGCCCTGGTCGCCCAGCGGCCCCTGAGCTTCTATGCCTACGGCCTGGGCGAGGTCGTGGGCTGGGACGCGCAACCCGACACGCACAGCGGCATGCTGGACGCGCTGGGCGACTTCGGCCTGCCGGTGTCGAAGGACCGGGCCGTGGGACAGGGCGCCGAGGCGCTGGTCGAGTTCCACGCGCGCATCGCGGCGCAGCGCGACGCGCTGCCCTTCGACATCGACGGCGTGGTCTACAAGGTCAACAGCCTGGCACTGCAGCGGCAGCTCGGTTTCAAGAGCCGCGAGCCGCGCTGGGCGGTGGCCCACAAGTACCCGGCGCAGGAACAGGTGACCGAGGTGGTGGGCATCGAGATCCAGGTGGGCCGCACCGGCAAGCTCACGCCGGTGGCCAAGCTCGCACCGGTGTTCGTGGGCGGCGTCACCGTGACCAACGCCACGCTTCACAACGAGGACGAGGTGCGGCGCAAGGACGTGCGCGTGGGCGACAAGGTCATCGTGCGCCGCGCCGGAGACGTGATTCCCGAAGTGGTGGGCGTGCTGCCCGAGAGCGCCGCGCTGGCACCCGAGCAGCGCGGTCCGGTCTTCACCATGCCCGCAAAATGCCCCGTGTGCGGCTCCGACGCGGTGCGCGAGGAAGGCGAGGTCGACCACCGCTGCAGCGGCGGCCTGTTCTGCGCCGCCCAGCGCAAGGAAGCCATCCTGCACTTCGCCGCGCGCCGTGCCATGGACATCGAGGGCCTGGGCGACAAGCTGGTGGAACAGCTCGTGGACGGGAAGCTGATCCACACGCTGCCCGATCTGTACAAGCTGGGCCTGAGCACGCTGGCGGGGCTGGACCGCATGGCCGAGAAGTCGGCGATGAACCTGGTCCAGGCGCTGGAGAAATCGAAGAGCACCACGCTGCCGCGCTTCCTCTTTGGCCTGGGCATCCGCCACGTGGGCGAGAGCACGGCCAAGGACCTGGCGCTGCACTTCGGCAAGCTCGACGCGATCATGGATGCGAGCGAGGAAGCGCTGCTCGAAGTGAACGATGTGGGCCCGGTGGTGGCGCAGAGCGTGCACACCTTCTTCCAGCAGCCCCACAACCGCGAGGTGGTGGAGCAGTTGCGCGCCAGCGGCGTGCACTGGGAAGAGGGCGAGCCCGCGGCGCGAGCGCCCAAGCCGCTGTCGGGCAAGACCTTCGTCATCACCGGCACGCTGCCCAACCTCGGCCGCGACGAGGCCAAGGACAGGTTGGAGGCCGCCGGCGCCAAGGTGGCGGGCTCAGTGAGCAAGAAGACCGACTACCTGGTCGCGGGCGCCGAGGCGGGCAGCAAGCTGGACAAGGCGCGCGAGCTGGGCGTGAACATCATCGACGAAGCGCAGATGCTCGACTTGTTGCAAGCCTGAATGCGCTTTACCCAGGCTTCACACGCCGGGGTCAACAGGGCATTGGACGGGGCGTTGAATGGGCAGAGATGAACGCACATTCAGGAGAACGCCCATGAAGACATTTCGACGATTGGCCCTGGCCGGCAGCGCCGGCGCGGCCGTGTTCCTGCTGGGCGGCTGCGTGGTCGCGCCGCCCGCCTATGGCTCCTACGGTGCCGCCCCCGTGGTGGTGGCGCCGCCCGTGAGCGTGGGCATCGGCGTGGGCGGCGGCTACTACGGCGGCGGGGGCGGGTACTACGGGCGCCCCGGCTACTACGGTGGGCGCGGGTACTGGGGTCGCGGCTACTGGCGCTGACGCACCCGCCGCCGCTGCCATGCGCGGGCGCCACATAATCGGCGCATGGCAGTGCTAGACATTCTGAAGATGGGCGACCCGCGGCTCTTGCGCATCGCCCAGCCCGTGGCCGAGTTCGACAGCGACGCGCTGCACCTGTTGGTGCGCGACATGTTCGAGACCATGGCTGCGGTCAATGGCGCGGGCCTGGCGGCGCCGCAGATCGGCGTGGACCAGCAACTGGTGATCTTCGGCACCAATGCACCGAATCCCCGCTATCCGGACGCGCCCGTGGTGCCGCGCACGGTGCTGATCAATCCGGTAATCACGCCCATCGGCGAGGAGGAAGAGGAGGGCTGGGAAGGCTGCCTTTCGGTGCCCGGCCTGCGCGGCGTGGTGCCGCGCTTCGCGCACATCCGCTACACCGGCTTCGATCCCTACGGCGACCCGATCGACCGGACGGTGAGCGGCTTTCATGCGCGCGTGGTCCAGCACGAGGTGGACCACCTGCTGGGCAAGCTCTACCCGATGCGGGTGCGCGACTTCACGCGCTTCGGCTTCACCGAGGTCCTGTTTCCAGGCCTCGATGCCAGCGAAGACGACTGATCAGTTGTAGCGCCCGCCGGTGCCGCCCACGCTGAAGCGGCCTGCACCCATGAAGCCCACGGCCGCGGCGGCGAACAGGAACATGCCCTGCAGTTCCAGCGCCCAGCCGCCTTGCTTGTTCAGCGCCGCCAGGTCCTTGGTGTGAACAAGCCAGATGGCGACCAGCATGTTGATGACCACCACCCACGCCGCCGGCCGGGTGTAGATGCCGGCGATCAGCAGCACCGGGGCCAGCACCTCGCCCACGTAGACGAAGTAGGCCAGCGCGCCCGGCAGGCCCTGGGCGGAAAGGCCGCCGGCGATGCCACTCACGCCGGAGCTGATCTTGGCGATGCCATGCAGCAGGATGAGCACACCCAGTGCCACGCGAAGTACGAGCTTGCCGGTGTCGTCGGAACGGATCATTGCAGTTGCCACTTTCTCTCTTGATTTGGGTTGACGAAAAAAAGCGCCATTGTGGTTCAAGTCTGTGACGGCGGCCGCGATCGCGCACAGCGGCCGCGTTTGCAGGACCTTAGCTATCAGGTTTGCGATTGCGTCCGACACCCAAGCCGGTTACGCTCGCCGCGACCCGGGTTAAATGTCTCGAAAGGTAAAACGCCTTTCGGTCCGGCAGGAGGTGACAGGGGCGATGGCGTATCTATCCGCAGTCGGCAGGGGGGCGTGGTGGCGAACTGCTGCGCAATGGTTGTTGGCAGGCTTCGTGGCCGTGGCGGCTTCGGGCTGCGCCAGCTTCTCAGGCACCGATCCATTACCGTCCTGGGCCGACGGTCCGGCGCGCAAGGCGATCCTCGATTTCGTCGACGACGTCACCCGCGACGGCTCGCCCAACTACGTGGCGCCGGCCCAGCGCATCGCCACCTTCGACAACGACGGCACGCTGTGGGTCGAGCAGCCCATGTACACGCAGTTCGCCTTCATGATCGACCAGGTCAAGGCGGCGGCGCCGCGCAATCCGCAATGGGCGGACAACCCGGTCTACAAGGCACTGGCCGCCAATGACCTGAAGGGCGCCTTGGCCCAGGGCGAGAAGCCGCTGCTGGAACTGCTCATCCAGGCCAACAGCGGCATGTCGGTGGAAGACTACGACAAGACCGTACGCCAGTGGTTTGCCACCGCGCGCCATCCCACGCTCAAGCGCCCCTACACCGAGACCGTCTACCAGCCGCAGCTGGAGCTGATGAAGTACCTGCGTTCCAAGGGCTTCAAGACCTTCATCGTCTCGGGCGGCACCATGGAAGTGATGCGGCCCTGGACGCAGGAGATCTACGGCATCCCGCCGGAACAGGTCGTGGGCTCCTCGCAGGGCATCGTGTTCGACGGCAGGGTGCTCATGCGCCAGCCGACCATGAACTTCATCAACGATGGCCCGGGCAAGCCGGTGGGCATCTACATGCAGATCGGGCAACAGCCGATTCTGGCTTTCGGCAACTCGGACGGCGACCTGCAGATGCTGCAGTACACGACCAGCGGAAGCGGGCGCCGCCTGGGCCTGCTGGTGCACCACGACGATGCCGAGCGCGAGTTCGCCTATGACCGCCAGTCGCCTTTCGGCAAGCTGGACAAGGCGCTGGACGAGGCCCCGCGGCGCAACTGGGTGGTCGTGAGCATGAAAAAGGATTGGAAGCAGATTTTTCCAGGCAAGCCCTGATTGAACCGAAAGGAGAGCAGGATGATGTGGAAGACAGCAAACCATCGATTGCGCCTGGCGCGCGCTCTGGTGGCGGCGGGCATGGCGCTGGGCGCCGCGTTCGGCGCCACCAGCGCGGGTGCGCAGGCCAAGCCGCCGCAGGCACAAGGCCAGACCCAGAACCAGCCGCCGGCCAATGGCGGCAAGAAGCCCAACATCCTCGTCATCTTCGGAGACGACGTCGGCCAGACCAACATCAGCGCCTTCGGCAACGGCATGGTGGGCTACCGCACGCCCAACATCGATCGCATCGCCAACGAGGGCATGAAGTTCACTGATTACTACGCCGAGAACAGCTGCACCGCGGGACGCTCCAGCTTCCTGACCGGACAAAGCGTGTTCCGCACCGGCCTGTCGAAAGTCGGCGTTCCTGGCTCGTCTGTCGGCCTGCAGGACCGCGACATCACCATCGCCCAGGCGCTCAAGCCCCTGGGCTACGCCACCGCCCAGTTCGGCAAGAACCACCTGGGCGACCAGGACCGCTTCCTGCCCACCAAGCATGGCTTCGACGAGTTCTTCGGCAACCTCTACCACCTGAATGCGGAAGAGGAGCCCGAGCGGCCCTACTGGTTCAAGAACAGCCCTGAATTCCTGAAGTCGTACAACCCGCGCGGTGTGATCAAGTCGAGCTCCGACGGCAAGATCCAGGACTCCGGCCCGCTGACGCGCAAGCGCATGGAAACCATCGATGACGAGACCACGGGCGCGGCCATCGACTACATCAAGAAGCAGGCCGACGCGAAGAAGCCCTTCTTCGTGTGGATGAACTTCACCCGCATGCACATCTTCACCCACGTGCGCCCCGAGTACCGCGGCAAGGCCGGCCTGGGCATGGGCCACGAATACGCCGACGGCATGTGGGAGATGGACCAGAACGTGGGCAAGCTGCTCAAGACGCTGGACGACGCCAAGATCAGCGACGACACGATCGTGGTCTTCACCACCGACAACGGGCCCAACTTCTTCACCTGGCCCGATGCGGCGAACACGCCCTTCCGCAGCGAGAAGGACTCGAACTGGGAGGGTGCCTTCCGCGTGCCTGCCATGGTGAAGTGGCCGGGCAAGATCAAGCCGGGCACCACCAGCAATGGCCTGATCTCCGGAATGGACTGGTTCCCCACCTTGCTGGCCGCTGCGGGCGACAACAACGTCAAGGATCGGCTGCTCAAGGGCACCGGCATCGGCGGCAAGAACTTCAAGGTCCACCTGGACGGCTTCAATCAACTGCCCATGCTGACCGGCCAGACCGAGAAGAGTGCGCGCGAGGAGTATTTCTACTTCAACGACGACGGCGAATTGGTGGCGATGCGCTTCGACACCGCGCTGCCGGGGGCGACCAACCCGACGGCCTTCAAGGTGGTGTTCTGCGAGCAGCGGGCGCCGGGTGGCATGAGCATCTGGAAGGAACCCTTCGTCTGTCTGCGAACGCCGAAGTTCTACAACCTGCGGCTGGATCCGTACGAGCGGGCGGACGTCGGGCCGACCAATCTGTACGAGCAGGTGCAGACGGAGAACGCCTTCGTCCTGTTCGAAGGCGGGCGCCGGGCCGGCAACTTCCTGCAGACCTTCCTCGACTATCCGCCGAGCCAGGTTGCGGCCAGCTTCACCATCGACCAGGTGAGCGCGGACATCAAGCGCAAGGTCCAGGCGCAGATCGAGCGCCAGAAGCAGCAGTCGCAACCGCAGCAACAGAAGAAGTAGTCGTTGCACGCCATGCGCAGGTCGCGCCGGCGCGGACCTGAAAGCCCGTTGCAGGGTTTGGGGTCCAGTCCGGCGCCTGCCGGCTCGCAGCCGGCGCACGACACGACGGCAAGGGAAGGGCGCATCGGCATCGCCACGGTGCTGGCCGGCTCCTTGCTGTTCTTTTCCGGACTCTCGGCCCTGGTGTTCCAGGTGCTGTGGGTCAAGCAGCTGGGCCTGGTGGTGGGCGTGGAAGTCCATGCCGTCGCGCTGGGCGTCGGTGCCTTCTTCGCCGGCCTGGCGCTGGGCGGCTGGCGGGCCGGTCCGCTGGCCGATCGCCAGGCGCGGCCTCTGCGCCTGTATGCCGCCGTGGAGGCCGGCATCGCGGTGCTGGCCGTCCTCGCCACCTTGGCGCTGGCGCGCACCGCCGCACCCTTCGTCTGGCTGGAAACGCATGCAGGGCCCCTGGCCTGGCTGCTGCCCATGGCGCTGGTGATGCTGCCGGCCTTGCTGATGGGAGCGACGCTGCCGGTGCTGATGCGCGCGGTGGCGCCGTCCGAAGGTCGCGTGGGCCGCGCCGGCGGCGGGCTTTATGCAGCCAACACGGCGGGTGCGATTGCGGGAGCCTTGCTCGCGTCCTTCCTGCTCATCCCCGCGCTGGGGATTCGACGTGCAGCGCTGGCGGCCGCTGGCCTGAACCTCGTCGTGGCATTGGTGGCATGGCTGATGGACCGGGGTGGCCTGGCCGTGGCAGAGGATGACGCGGCAGCCGCCGCGGCTCCGGCGGCCATTGAACCCATGCCTGCTTCCGCACGCGCCGCCCTGTGGCTCTACGCCGCCGCGGGCGGCGTAGCGCTGGGCTACGAGGTGGTCTGGTCGCAGGCGCTGGTGCAGTTCATGAGCACGCGCGCCTTCGCCTTCTCGGTGCTGCTGGCCACCTATCTCGCAGGGCTGATGCTGGGCAGCGCATTGCAGGCGCGCTGGGCCGACCGCATCCGCGATCCCTGGGGCGTGTTCGGATTGCTGGTGGCCGGCGCGGGTCTGGTCGCGCTGCTGGAGTTCGCCTTGCTGGGCCCCTGGCTGCTGCAGTGGCAATCCGCCGCAGGCTCGCTGCTGCCGGGGCCGGACGACCGGCTGGCTTCCATGAGCCTGCGCTTTGCGGTCGCGGGTCTGGCCGTCGTCTTCCTGCCCACGGTGCTGCTCGGCGCGGCCTTTCCGGTGGCGCTGCGGCTGGTGGTGGATGCGCGGCAGGTGGGCCGTGGCCTGGGTCGCGTGGTGGCGCTGAACACGCTGGGCGGCATCGTCGGCACGCTGCTCGCCGGCTTCGTTCTGGTGCCGCTGCTGGGGCTGGTGCGTGCATTGGGGCTGCTGGCCCTCGTGGCTGCCGCGGTCGGCCTCGTTGCGGTGTGGCGCGCGCCCGGCCGTGCGCGCTGGGCCTGGCCGGTTGTGTCGGCAGTGGCTCTCGCCTCGGTCATCGCGGCGGTGCTGACGCCCCCCGATCGGCTCGCGCAACTGCTGACCAAGGCGCGCGGCGGCGAGCTGGTGTTCTACGAGGAAAGCCGCGGCGGCACCGTGGCGGTGGTCGCGCAGCGCTCGGGCAGCCACGCCTTCAAGCGCCTGTACATCCAGGGCGTGTCCAACTCGGGCGATGCCATGACCTCGCAGCGCTACATGCGGCTGCAGGCCTTGCTGCCGCTCATCATCGCCAGGGGGGAGCCGCGCTCCGCGCTGGTGATCGGGTTGGGCACTGGCATCACGGCGGGCGCCCTGCTTGCCTATCCGACGCTGCAGGACCGCGTGGTCGCCGAACTGCTGCCGGCCGTGGCACGGGCCACGACGCAATTCAGCGGCAACCAGTCGGTGGCCAGTGATCCGAGGGTGCAGATCCGCCTGCGCGACGGCCGGCGCGAGCTGCTGGGCAGCACCCAGGCCTACGACCTCATCACCCTGGAGCCGCCGCCGCCCTCTGCCGTCGGCGTGGTCAACCTGTACTCCAGCGACTTCTATCGCCTGGCGGCATCGCGCCTGGCCAAGGGCGGCCTGTTCGCGCAATGGCTGCCGCTGCCTACGCAGAACGAGGAGGACAGCCGCGCGCTGGTGAAGAGCTTCCTCGATGCGTTCCCGCATGCCACCTTGTGGAGCACCGAGTTGCATGAGATGCTGCTGGTGGGCTCCTTCGATCCCATCGAGCTGGATGTGCCGCGCATCACGCAGCGCTTCAACCAGCCGACCGTGGCCGCGAGTCTTGGCGAAGTGGGCGTGGCCTCGCCGGCGGCCCTGCTGGCCACCTGGGTGATGGGGCGCGAAGGCCTGGAGCAGTTCGCGGGTGACGCGTTGCCGGTGACTGATGACCGGCCGCGCATCGAATACGCCGACTGGGTGCGACCCGGCGAATTCACCCGCGTGCTGCCCACGCTCTACCAGCTGGCCGATATGCCGGTTTTGCGCGGCGAGGATGCGCAGTTCAAGGCCGAACTCGCGGCCGAGCAGCGGCGCCTGCGCGGCTTCTACCGCGCGGGGCTTTCGGCCTAT
Organism: Variovorax sp. OV329; assembly: GCF_900114785.1. Taxonomy (GTDB): domain Bacteria; phylum Pseudomonadota; class Gammaproteobacteria; order Burkholderiales; family Burkholderiaceae_C; genus Variovorax. The sequence goes on along the minus strand of NZ_FOUG01000015.1, from coordinate 95,947 downwards.
CGCCGCGATGAGGCCGCCTGGGCGCAAGACATGCGCCAGCTGATGCGCGAGGATGGAGGCAACCCCTACTACCGCTGGTTCGTCGGCGGGGCCGCGGCGCAGGCCGAGGGTCAGGGCAATTCCACGGCAGGAACGCAGCGATGAGTGCCCTGTCGGACGTTCAAGCCCTGAAGGCGGCCATGATGACTTCGGTGATCGGCCAGGAACGCATGATCGAGCGACTGCTCCTGGGCCTGTTGGCGGACGGCCACCTGCTGGTCGAGGGCCTTCCTGGCCTGGCGAAGACGCGCGCCATCAAGAGCCTGGCAAAGCACCTGGAGGCCCGCTTCTCGCGCGTGCAGTTCACGCCCGACCTGCTGCCTGCGGACATCACCGGCTCGGAAATCTACTTCAGCGAGGGCGGCAAGGGCGAGTTCCGTTTCCAGGAGGGGCCGCTCTTCGCCAACCTGGTGCTGGCCGACGAAGTGAACCGCTCGCCCGCCAAGGTGCAGGCGGCGCTGCTCGAAGCCATGGAGGAGCGGCAGATCACCGTGGGCGGCAAGACGCATCCGCTGCCGCCGCTGTTCCTGGTGATGGCCACGCAGAACCCCATCGAGCAGGAAGGCACCTATCCGCTGCCCGAGGCGCAGATGGACCGTTTCCTGATGCACCTGAGCGTGGGCTACCCCGAGGGCGGTGCGGAAGCCGAGATCGTGCGCCTTGCGCGTTCCGAGGAAGCGTCCACGCCGCAGGCAGCCGGCGTGTCCGGCACCGAGCGCCTGGGGCAGGACAGCATCTTCGCTGCCCGCTCCGAGATCCATGCGGTGCAGGTAAGCACGGCCGTGGAGCAGTACATCGTCGCGCTGGTGCAGGCCACGCGCGAGCCCGCGCCCATCGATGCGGAACTGGGCCAGTGGATCCAGGTGGGCGTGAGCCCGCGCGGCTCCATCGGCCTGGACAAGGTGGCGCGCGCCTTCGCGTGGCTGCAGGGCCGCGACTACGTGGTGCCCGAGGACGTGCAGTCGGTGGTGCATGAAGTGTTCCGCCACCGGCTGATCCTGTCGTACGAGGCGCATGCCGCGCGCATCACGGCCGATGCCGCCATCGACCGGCTGGTGCAGAAGGTGGCGGTGGCCTGAGCACGGCCGAAGGGCAGGGTGCGCATGTTCGACGGCAAGCGTCTGCACCTGGCCGGCCTGGCGCGCGCAGGCCGGGCCGTGCCGGAGCGTGCCGCGGACGCGGCGCATTCGGCCCTGCACGCCGGCGAGGACGCGCAGGTCGTCAGCGGCGTGCACGTGAACACCGCCGGCCTCGCGAGCCTGGAGATGGCGGCGCGCGAGTTCCACTTCATGCCGCGCCAGCCGGTGCACAGCGTGCTGGCCGGCCGCCATGCCTCGCGCGTGCGAGGGCGCGGGCTGGACTTCGAGGAGCTGCGGCCCTACCTGCCCGGCGACGACATCCGCAGCATGGATTGGCGCGTCACCGCCCGCAGCGGCGTGCCGCATGTGCGCGTCTATTCCGAGGAGAAGGACCGCCCGGTGCTGCTGCTGGTGGACCAGCGCATGAACATGTTCTTCGGCACCCGCCGCGCGATGAAGTCGGTGAGCGCCGCGGAGGCGGCTGCGCTGGTGGCCTGGCGCGTGCTGATGGACGGCGACCGCGTGGGCGGCGTGGTGTTCGGCGACGAGAACCTCACGCAGCTGCGACCGCAGCGCAGCCGCGATGCCGTGCTGCAGCTGCTGGGCGAGATCGCGCGGCGCAACCAGCGGCTGCGCGCCGACGCACCGGCGGGCCGGGGTGCGAGCCAGCTCAACCAGGCCCTGCAGCAGGCGGCGCGCCTGGCGCATCACGACCACCTGGTGGTGGTGGTGAGCGACTTCGACGGGCATGACGCACTGACGCGCGACCTGCTCACCCGCATCGCCGCGCGCAACGACCTGCTGGCGGTGATCGTGCACGACCCTTTCATGAGCGAGCTGCCACCTTCGGGCGAGCTGGTGGTGAGCGACGGCGAACTGCAGGTGGAACTGGGCCTGGGCCGCGATGCGGTGCGGAAGGGCATCGCCAGCTTCGTCGACGCGCGCAGCCGCGAGCTCTTCGAGTGGCGCCATCTCATCGGCGTGCCGGTGCTGCCCCTGTCGGCGGCCGAGGAGACGGCCCCGCAACTGCGCCGCCTGCTGGGCCAGGACAACCCGCAGGCGCGGCGCGGGAGGGTGCGGTGAGCGATGCGCGGCCTTCGCTCACGCAGCTGGCCGACGTGGTGCAGCCCGCGCCGGTGTCGTGGCGGCCGCAGACCGTGGGCTGGGAGGTGCTGGGCGCGCTGCTGGTGCTGGTCGCCTTGTGGCTGGCTTGGCGCGGCATCCGCTGGTGGTTCCGCAACCGGTACAGGCGCGATGCGCTCGCGGAGCTTCGCGCACTGGAGATGCGCTGGCAGGCCGAGCCCGACACGGGGCCCGCGGTGCTGACCGCATTGCCGGCGCTCATCAAGCGCTGTGCGCTCGCCGCCTGGCCGCGCGAGCACGTGGCGGGCAGCAGCGGGGCGGAGTGGGCGCAGTTCCTGGTGCGCAACGCGGGCCATGCGCAGCACGGCGCGCAGGCACTGGCGCCGCTGGTGCGCGAGATCCAGTACCACGACGCGCAGGCGCTCGCGCGCATCTCGCCGCACGACGTGCAGGTGCTCATCGAGGCCTCGCGCCAATGGATCCAGGGCCATGTATCAACTTGAATACCCCTGGCTGCTGGCCCTGCTGCCGCTGCCCGTGCTCGTGTGGTGGCTCATGCCGCCGTACCGGGAGGAGAGCGCCTCGGTGCGCCTGCCTTTCTTTGGCGAGGTGGCCAGCGCCGCAGGACTGAAGCCGGCCCCCGGCGCGGTAGTGCCGCGCAGCCACTGGCTGCAGAAGGTGCTGGCGCCCATCGCCTGGGCGCTGGTGGTGCTGGCGCTGGCGCGGCCGCAGTTCGTGGAGCCGCCCATCGAGAAGATCCAGCCGGCACGCGACCTGCTGCTGGCTCTGGACCTCTCGCAATCCATGGACACGCGCGACTACAAGCGCCCGGACGGCACCGTCATCGCCCGCGTGGACGCGGTGCGCCAGGTGGTGCGCGACTTCGTCGGCCGGCGCACGGGCGACCGCATCGGGCTGGTGGTATTCGGGGACGCGCCATATCCGCAGGTGCCCTTCACCATGGACCACCCGCTGGTGCAGGCCATGATCGGCGAGATGCTGCCCGGCATGGCCGGCCCGAGCACGGCGATGGGCGACGCCATCGGGCTGGGCATCAAGATGTTCGAGCACAGCGAAGCGCCGCAGAAGGTGATGATCCTGCTGACCGACGGCAACGACACCGCCAGCAAGATGCCGCCGCCGCGCGCCGCCGGCATCGCCAAGGAGCGCGGCGTGACGGTGCACACCGTGGGCATCGGCGACCCCGGCGCGACCGGCGAGGAAAAGGTGGACTTGGACCTGCTGCGCTCGCTGGCCGCGACCACCGGCGGGCGCTTCTTCTTCGCAGGCAACCAGGGCGAGCTGGAGCAGATATACGCCACGCTGGACCGCATCACGCCGCAGAACCAGAAGACCCTGTCCTGGCGCCCGCGGCGCGAGCTCTTCATGTGGCCGCTGGGCGCGGCAGTGCTCATCGTCATCGCCTACCAGTTGCTGATGGCTTCGCTGGCCATGGCGCGCCGGGCCTCGGCGTCGCGCTCGGATGAAGCCGATGCGCAGGCGCGCAAGGCGGCCGGAGGCACGGCCTGATGGACACGCTGGCGCAGTTCCACTTCCTGCGGCCCTGGTGGCTGCTGGCCCTGCTGCCGGCCGCGCTGCTGCTGTGGGCCATCGGCCGGCGCGACGACGTGCGCAAGCGCTGGGGGCGCAGCATCGCACCGCACCTGCTCGATGCGCTGGTGGTGGAGCGGCGCAGCGGCTGGCGGCTGCGGCCGGTGCACCTCACCTCGGCGCTGATGGCCCTGGGCGCCCTGGCCATGGCGGGCCCGGCCTGGGAGCGCGAGCGACCGCCTTTCCTGGAGGAGAAGGCGCCGCTGGCCATCGCCATCGATCTCTCGCCGACCATGGATGCGAGCGACCTCAGCCCCACGCGGCTGGAGCGTGCCAAGCTCAAGGTGAAGGCGCTGCTGGCCTTGCGGCAGGGCGCGCGCACCGCCATCTATGCCTACGCCGGCAGCACGCACCTGGTGCTGCCGCTCACCGACGACGCGCGGCTCATCCAGACCTTCGTCGACGCGCTGCAGACCGGCATCATGCCCAGGCCCGGCCGGAACACGGTCCTTGCGCTGCGCACCATCGACGCCGACATGGCCAAGGAAGACACGCCCGGCACCATCGTCTTCTTCACCGACGGTGTGGAGCCCGGCGCCACCGAGGCCTTCAAGGCGCAGGTGGACAGCGGCCGCAGCCTGCCGGTGGTGCTGGGCTTCGGCACCGCGCAGGGCGGGCCGATCAAGGCGCAGGAGGGTGGGGCGCCAGAGGCCGGACGGCCGCGCTTCGCCCGCCTGGACGTGGACGCGCTCAAGCGCCTGGGCCGCGAGGCCGACGTGCCCGTGGCCACCGTCACGCCCGACAGCGACGAGGACGTGCAATGGGTGCAGCACCGCGTGCAGTCGCACCTGGCGCAGAAGGAATCCGAATCCGATGCACGCTGGAAAGAGGCTGGCTGGTGGCTGCTGATTCCCATCGCGCTGCTGTCGGCCCTGTGGTTCCGCAAGGGATGGACGGTGCGCTGGGTCGGTGCCTGGCTGGTGGCGGTGTTCGTCGCCGGTGCCGGCATGCCGCGCGACGGGGTGGCGCAACTTGTGCCCCGCACGGCCGACGAGCCGGCTGCTGCCGCCGATGCGCCAACGCCGGCGCGTCAGTGGCGCTTCATCGACCTCTGGCTCACACCTGATCAGCAGGGCCGCCGCGCCTTCGAAAGCGGCGATTTCGAAGCAGCCGCCGCGCAGTTCCAGGATCCGACGTGGCGCGGCATGGCCCTCTACCGCCTTGGGCGCTACGAAGCTGCGCAGCAGGCCTTCGCGCAGGTCGATTCGCCCGAAAGCGATTTCAATCAGGGGAACGCGCTCGCTTGGCAGCGCCGCTTTCCGGATGCCGCGCAGATGTACACGCTGGCACTGGAGCGCAGGCCGGACTGGAAGGAGGCCAAGGCCAACCTGGCCCTGGTGCAGGCCATGCTCGCGCAGCAGGACAAGGACGAAGGCGAGGAAGCGCCCGACCTCAAGCCCGACAAGTTGCAGTTCGACAAGCGCAAGCTCCCCAAGGGCGGCAAGGAGGAGCAGGTGCTGGCCGCGCAGAATGCCGAGACCTGGATGCGCAACATCCAGACCTCGCCCACCGAATTGCTGGCGCGCAAGTTCATGCTTCAGGCCCAGCAGCCGGCGCCGGGTGCATCCTCGGCGCCATCGGCCGCAGGAGCGAAGCCGTGATGCGCGCATGGTGTCGCTGGATGGCGCTGGCCGCGCTGCTGACAGGGGGTGTGGCGCATGCAGCCCAAGGGCCCGGCGTGCGTGTGCAGGTGCAGGGAAAGCAGCCGGTGCTGGTCGGCCAGCAGGTGCCGGTCGAGGTGACCGTCGTTGCGCCCAACTACTTTCTCTCTGCACCACCCTTTCCCGACCTGGTGCTGCAGGGCGCCATCGTCACCATGCCCGACGACCGCAGCATCCACGGCGTGGACACGGTGGACGGACAGACCCTGGCCAGCATCCAGAAGACCTACGTGTTTACCGCGCAGCAGGCCGGCGATTTCGAGCTGCCGCCGGTGAGGATCGACTTCAGCTACCAGGGCGATGACGGCAAGCCGCAGCAGGCGAACCTGACGCTGCCGTCCACGCGCATCGGCGTGCAGCTCCCGGCCGGCACGACGGCAGCGGCGGCGGCAGGCGCGGCGTTGATGCCGGCCACGCGCCTTCTGATCCAGCAGAGCCTGGACCGGGATGCGAGCCAGCTGTCGGCCGGCGATGCGCTGGTACGCACCGTGCAGATCCAGGCCGCGAACACGCCGGCCATGCTGATCCCCCCGCCGAAATTCGAAGCGCCTTCGGGCGTGCAGATGTTCCAGGCCGATCCGGTGCTGAGCAACGGCGACGGGCGCGACGGCGGCTTTGCCGGCGGGCAGCGGCTGGAGCGGGTGACCTATGTGTTCGAGAAGTCGGGCAGCTACACCTTGCCTGCCGTCGAGCTGCAGTGGCTGGACCCGCAAACGCAAAAGCCTGCCACCGCCCAGGCGCCTGCCGTCATGGTGCAGGTCAAGGCAAGTGCGCATCTGGGTGATCGGATCGCGCCGGCGTTGCCGGCAGGTGCGTCCTCCTCGCCCGCTCGCAAGCCTGTGCACTGGTCGTGGATCGCTCTCGCGGTGGCGGGCGTGGCGCTTCTGCTGGCCACGGGGTGGTGGGTGCGCTCGCGCCTGCCGCGCTGGCGGCAGCGGCGGGCCGAGGCGCAGGCGGCGCACGCCCGATCCGACGATGCCATGTTCGAGCACCTGCTGGTAGCCTGCCGCGCCGGCGATGCGCGCGCCGCGCACACGGCCCTGCTGGACTGGTGCCGGGCGCATGTCCAGGCCACGCCGCAGGCTTGGGCGGCGCAACTGGGCGACGGCGAGCTGGCTGCGCAGGTGGAGCGGCTGGGTCGCCAGCTTTATCGCGCCGGGCCGGGCGATGTCGAGCGGTGGCGAGGCGAGGAATGCGCTCAGGCCCTGGGTCAGGCGCATCTGCATTGGCAGGCGCAATCCGGCGGCCACGCGACCCGCGGTGCGCGAGGACGCCATCTGGGGCCGCTGAACCCGCTCCTGCGCGGTCGCTGACACGCAAGGGCGCGTTCGATCGCCGTTCTTGAACGGTTGGTGGCAGTGCTGCGGCGGCAGCAACATGAGTAGGGACAAGCCCCTGATGCGCGCGCATGGCGATCTCTCGCGATCGATAATCGAACGCTCCATGGTCCAGCGCCGTTGTGGGGCAGGGTGGTGCCCACCTACAGTGCCTCCATGCGCCGATCCATCGCCACCGTGTCCCTCAGCGGAACCCTCCGTCAAAAGCTGGAAGCCATCGCGGCTGCCGGCTTCGAGGGCTATGAGCTTTTCGAGCCGGACTTCATCCAGTTCCAGGGCTCCGCCAAGGAACTGCGCCAGATCGGGAGCGACCTCGGGCTGACGCTGGACCTGTTCCAGCCCCTGCGCGACTTCGAAGCCATGCCCCCCGCGCAGTTCCAGCGCAACCTGGAGCGTGCGGAGCGCAAGTTCGACCTGATGCAGGAAATGGGCGCCGAGCTGCTGCTGGTTTGCTCCAGCACCTCGCCCTTGGTCATCGACGACGCCGAACTTGCCGCCGCGCAGCTGCGCGAGCTGGCCGAGCGCGCCGCCCGCCGTGGCCTGCGGGTGGGTTTCGAGGCGCTGGCCTGGGGCCGCGTCACCTCCCGCTGGAGCCAGGCCTGGGACATCGTGCAGCGCGCCGGCCATCCGGCCCTGGGCCTGATCCTGGACAGCTTCCACACGCTCTCGCTGCGCGACGACTTCGCGGGCATCGCGCAGCTGCCCGGCGACCGTATCTTCTTCGTGCAGATGGCCGACGCACCGCTGCTGGCCATGGACGTGCTGCAGTGGGCGCGCCATCACCGCTGCTTCCCTGGCCAGGGCGAGCTGCCGGTGTTCGACTTCTTCGAGCAGGTGCTCAGGAGTGGCTACCAGGGCAACCTCTCGCTGGAGATCTTCAACGACATCTTCCGCGAGACGCCCAACCGCCGCACCGCGGTGGACGCGATGCGTTCGCTGCTCTTCCTCGAGAGCGAAATGCGCGTTCGCGTGCCCGAGGCGTCGCCCGCGCTGGGCCTGTTCGACCCGCCGCCCGCGCCGACGCTGGACGGCATCCGCTTCATCGAGTTCGCGGCCGACGAGAAGGCGGCTGCCGACCTGGACGGGCTGTTCACCACGATGGGCTTCTCGCAAGCCGGCCAGCACCGTTCGAAGGCCGTGAAGCTATACCGGCAGGGCGACATCCACTTCATCGTCAACGCGCAGCCCGGCTCCCACGCGCGCGAGCGCTTCGAGCTGGCCAAGGACTGCACCGTGTGCGCCCTGGGCATCGGCAGCCCTGATCCGATGTCGGCCGTGGCGCGGGCGACGCAGCTGCTCTCGCGCTGGCACGACAGCCCCGTGGGACCCGGCGAGATGCGCGTGCCCGCCACCGTGATGCCGGGCGGCAACCTCATGCATTTCGTCGACACGGTGGAAGGCGTCGAGGCGCTGTTCAAGGCCGACTTCGTGCCCGAGCCGGCTGACCCGAAGACCGACGCGCAAGGGGTTGGCCTCGCCCGCGTGGACCACGTCGCATTGGGCCTGGCGCCCGACCAGCTGCACACCTGGATGCTCTTCGCCCGATCGGTACTCGGCCTGGAGGCCGGCGAGAGCCTGGAGCTGGCCGACCCCTTCGGCCTGGTGCAAAGCCGCGGCCTGGCCAATGCCGACCGCAGCGTGCGCCTGGTGCTCAACGCCTCCACCAGCCAGAGCACGCAGCTGGCCCGCGGCGTGTCGGCGCGCGGGGGCGGGGCGGTGCATCACATCGCGCTGGCCACGGCCGACATCTTCGGCGCCGTGGCGGCACTGCGCGAGCGCGGCCTGCCTTTCGTGCCGATCTCGGACAACTACTACGACGACTTGCCGACGCGCCTGGACCTGGCGCCCGGCCTGCTGGCGCGCCTGCGTGCGCACGGCGTGCTGCTGGACCGCTCGAGCGGCGGCGACTATCTGCATGCCTACACGCCGCCGCTGGCTGGTGGCTTCTTTTTCGAGCTGGTGCAGCGCGACGCCGAATACGACGGCTACGGCGCCGCCAATGCACCAGCGCGCCTGGCTTCCCAGGCGCAGCAGGCGAGCTGACGCCCACCTGCTTTTCTCGCCCTCCCGCTGTCACACACACCTACCTGGAGACTGAACGATGGCCAATGCGCAAACCGCGCCGCAGGCGCACGACCACCAGCAATCGAAGAAGGCCGCCGCCAGCGGCTGGATCGGTTCGGCGCTCGAGTACTACGACTTCTTCATCTACGCCACGGCGGCGTCGCTGATCTTTCCGCAGATCTTCTTTCCCTCCGGCAACCCGAGGATCGCCATCATCGCCTCGTTGGCGACGTACGGCGTGGGCTACGTCGCGCGGCCCATCGGCGCTTTCGTGCTGGGCCACCTGGGCGACACGCACGGCCGCAAGAACGTACTGCTGATCTGCATGTTCCTGATGGGCTTCTCGACCATTGCAGTGGGCTTGCTGCCCACCTACGCGCAAGTGGGCCTGTGGGCGCCGGCGCTGCTGGTGCTCATGCGCCTGATCCAGGGCTTCGCGGTAGCCGGCGAGATCTCGGGCGCGAGCTCGATGATTTTGGAGCACGCGCCCTTCGGTCGCCGCGGCTTCTTCGCCAGCTTCACGCTGCAGGGCGTGCAGGCCGGCCAGATCCTGGCTGCCGCGGTGTTCCTGCCGCTGGCCCACTACATGCCCGAGGACCAGTTCAATTCCTGGGGCTGGCGCATTCCCTTCCTGCTGTCCTTCGTGGTGATCGTGGCCGGCTACATCATCCGCCGCGAAGTCGAGGAGACCCCCGCCTTCACCGAGGAGACGGCCCACAACGAAGTGCCCAAGTCGCCCATCGTCATGGCCTTCCAGGACAGCTGGCGCGACATGCTGCGCGTGGTGTGCATGTCGCTGATGAACGTGATCCCGGTGGTGGCCACGGTGTTCGGCGCCGCCTACGCGGTGCAGGCGGCCTACGGCATCGGCTTCAAGAAGGACATCTACCTGTGGATCCCGGTGCTGGGCAACATGCTGGCGGTGATCGTGATCCCCCTGGTGGGCAACCTGTCGGACCGCATCGGCCGCAAGCCGCCGATCATCGTCGGCGCCATCGCCTCGGGCCTGCTGTCCTTCGGCTACCTGTACGCCATCAGCACCCGCAACGTGCCGCTGGCCATCCTGCTGTCGCTGCTGATGTGGGGCGTGGTCTACCAGGGCTACAACGCGGTGTTCCCCAGCTTCTATCCGGAACTGTTCCGCACCCGTAGCCGCGTGTCGGCCATGGCCATCTCCCAGAACCTGGGCACGGCCGCCACCGCGATGCTGCCGGCCCTGTTCGCCGCCGTGGCGCCTCCCGGCTCGACCAACATCTGGTTCACCGTGGGTGCGATCAGCTTTGCGATCACCATCCTGGCTGCGCTGGCCTGCGCCAGTGCCCGTGAAACCTTCCGCGTCCGCATGGAAGACCTGGGCGACCCCAATGCCCAGCCGGTGCCGGAAGCCGAGTACGAGCGCCAGCGCCGGGCAGCCATGAGCCACGGGCACGGCCAGGTCGCCGGCACTGCCGCCTGAGCGTCTTTACAGCCTCTCGAAGGGCGGCCGGGGACACCCGGCCGCCTTTTTGGCTTTTGTGGTGCATGAATGCGACGGTTTTTTGTGCACTAGTGCACAAACCGCCGAATTCGAAACGCGCAATATTCGTGAGCAGGTGTAGCTTCTTGCCTGTTGCGGGAAGACATGGCAAGCGGCTGTGACAGCTGCGTCAATCTTCTTCTGCGGCATCAGTGGAGGAAGAGAGAAATGGACAAAGATTCCAGCGGCGCCGAACCGGCGCAAGACCTCGCCAACACGGCGCAAACCGCCATCACCGAGTGGCGGCTGAACATGCAGGCACAGGCCGGCGCCTACTTCGATGGCCTGCGGGCCCAAGGGCTGGCGGCAGTCCAGCGGCATGCCCTCCGCGGACGGACTTTCGTGGACATCAGCATCGAGGGCCGCCGCTTCAAGGGCCAGGTGCGCAAGGGCCCGCAACTCGTGGTGGGCGATGAGGAATGCCTGCTCACCTGCGCCTCGATCAGCTTCGGCGCCGATTTCCTGAATCCGCAGGGCACGCCGCATTGGGCGGTGAGCAAATACCGCACGCAACAGCGCATTGCTGTTGACGACCTCACGCCCGAAGGCCGGCGCGCGCTGGCCTGTGAGTTCGGCCTGCTGATCCATGGCGACGGGGACATGGAGTCCGAGTCGCTGCTGGCCTCGGAGTGCTTCATGCTCTCGCGCGCCTGGAGTGGCCTGCGCGCGTGGGCCGTGGCCAACCCGACGGTAGCGCGCAAGCAGCTTCGCGAGCAGCCCGGCCTTCTGCGCCATCTGGAGGTGCCGCCCGGACGGCCCCGTCGGCACTCGCGCTATCGCAGCATCTACGACTTCGAATACCTGGTGGGGTCCTGAGGGGTACTTGCCTTGAGCTAGGGAAAACCCTAAAATCAGGGTAACACCTCAAGGACATCGACCATGAACCAAGCCACCACTTCCTACACCTCGCGTTCGCCTGTCGAAGGCGCTGCGTCGGCATCCAACATGCTGCGCGAACTGGTGGCCGCGATGCCCATCGTTGTTCTCTTCAAGGCGATTCGCGCCGCATTCGCAACGCGCTGAAGTAGCCCAACCCCGACACCAAGCCCGGATCATTCCGGGCTTTTTTTGTTCGCTTTCAATCTGCTTTCAGTATCACTTCCCGCGCGCACGCACACGCGTACAAGTGACGGATGAGTGCATGCGCGCATCGCGCGCTTGCGAGAGGCGACAACGCATCGCTGAGAAATCTTTACAGATGGACTGCAGCAGTTCCGCCAAATCTTGATCGCAGTCAATCGCTCGCGCCGCACCGCGTTCTCAAAATGGCCTCGCGCAAAGAAAGCGAAGTCCAGGCGGTCTCATGAGCTCGCCTCGGCGACACGGTGAGTTCACTTCCCTTTGGAGACCAACACAATGACTAGAGACAACACGTTGGCGACGATGGCGACCAAACCCGCTTCGTACCGATGGATGCAGTTGCTGATGGGCATCATCTGCATGGCGATGATTGCGAACCTGCAGTACGGATGGACGCTCTTCGTCAATCCGATCGCCGACAAGCACGGGTGGTCACGCGCCTCGATCCAGGTGGCATTCACCATCTTCGTGCTCGCCGAGACATGGCTCGTTCCCATCGAAGGCTACCTGGTGGACCGCTTCGGTCCGCGTCCCGTCGTGCTCGTCGGCGGCCTGCTGTGCGGCATCGGCTGGGTACTCAATTCATTCGCCGACACGCTCACGATGCTGTACATCGCGGCGGCCGTGAGCGGCATCGGTGCGGGCGCGGTCTATGGCACCTGCGTGGGCAATGCGCTCAAGTGGTTCCCTGACCGGCGCGGCCTCGCAGCAGGCCTCACGGCCGCGGGCTTCGGTGCCGGTTCTGCGCTGACCATCCTTCCGATCTCCGCGATGATCAAGACCAGCGGCTACGAAGCAGCCTTCCTGTACTTCGGTATCGGGCAGGGCATCGTGGTGGTGCTGATGGCGCTTCTTCTGACCGACCCGCGCCACGTGATCAGCCCCGCGCTCAGGGCCAAGGCGGCCCGCGCATCGGCCCATTCTGCGGTGCCCCAGTCGCGACGCGACTTCAAGCCTTCCGAGGTGGTGCGCACGCCGGTGTTCTGGATCATGTACTTCATGTTCGTGGTGGTGGCCGCAGGCGGCCTCATGGCCACCGCACAGCTGGGCCCCATTGCCAAGGACTTCCACATCAGCGACACGCCGGTGAGCATCATGGGCCTGGCATTGCCGGCGCTGACCTTCGCGCTGGCCATCGACCGCGTGCTCAACGGCATCACGCGGCCCTTCTTCGGCTGGGTGTCGGACCGCATCGGCCGCGAGCCGACCATGTTCTTCGCCTTCGGCATGGAAGCCTTCGGCATCCTGGCGCTCTACCACTACGGCCAGAACCCCGTGGCCTTCGTGATCCTGACGGGCCTGGTGTTCTTCGCCTGGGGCGAGATCTACAGCCTGTTCCCCTCGACCTGCGCCGACACCTTCGGTTCGCGTTTCGCGGCGGCCAACGCCGGCATGCTCTACACCGCCAAGGGCACGGCATCGCTGCTGGTGCCGCTGTCCAGCGTGCTGGCGACCATGACGGGCAGCTGGCATGCGGTGTTCATCGTGGCGAGCTCGCTCAATGCATTGGCCGCGCTGATGGCCTGGTTCGTCCTGCGGCCAATGCGGCGCGCGCACATCGAGGCGGCGAACAACACGGTGAACCACGAGGCTTCGTCGGAAGGCGCTCCGGTACTCGCGCACTGACGATGAAGAACAAACGGGGCCGCTTGCGGCCCCGTCTTGCATTGCCTCAGTTCAAGGCTTCGACGAGCTCGGTTTCGATGTCCATCTGAGACCGGTGCCCCTGCAACTCGGGCCCGCTGATGAGGAAGGTGTCTTCCACCCGCTCGCCCAGCGTCGTGACCTTGGCCAGTTGAAGGTTGAGGTGATGCCGTGCCAGCACGCGCGCCACCGAGTAGAGCAGGCCCACGCGGTCGCTGGCCGAGATGTTGAGCACCCAGCGCTGCGCCTTCTCGTCGGGCACCAGCGTGACGCGGGTCTTGATCGGAAAGCTCTTCACCCGGCGCGACACGCGGCCGCGGCTGGGCGCGGGCAGCTCGCCCGGATCGGTGAGCGCATGGGCAAGGTCGGTCTCGACCATGCTGATGAGCTCGCGGTAATGGTCGGGCAGGAAGGTGGTCACCACCTGGAAGGTGTCCAGCGCGTAGCCGTTGCTGGCCGTGTGCACCTTGGCATCCAGAATGCTGAAGGAGGCATGGTCGAAGTAGCCGCAGATGCGCGCGAACAGGTCGGGCTGGTCGGGTGTGTAGACCAGCACCTGCAGTCCTTCGCCCACCGGTGACAGGCGGGCGCGCACGATGACGGGCGCACGCGGGTCGATGGGCGTACCAGCCAGCGGCACGTGGCGCGAGAGCTGGCGCGCATGCCAGGCGATTTCGGCCGCGTCGTGGCGCATGAAGTAGCCCACGTCCAGCGTGTCCCACAGCGACTTGTGCGCCTCGAAGGGCAGGGCGTGCGGCGCCAGCAGGGCCAGCGCCTCGCGCTTGCGTGCCTCGATCTCGGCGCCGGGGTCGGGCATGCGCCCCCCGAGCGCGCGGGCGGTCGCGCGGTAGAGGTCTTCCAGCAGCTTGCCCTTCCAGGCATTCCACACGCGCGGCGAGGTGCCGCGGATGTCGGCCACGGTGAGCAGGTACAGGGCCGTGAGGTAGCGCTCGTTGCCCACCAGCTTGGCGAAGTTGCCGATGACGACCGGGTCGCTCAGGTCCTGCTTCTGCGCGATGTGGCTCATTACCAGGTGCGAGGCCACGAGGAACTCGATGAGCTTCGTGTCTTCACGATCGATGCCGTGCTGCTTGCAGAAGCGCTGAACGTCGCGCGCGCCCAGCACCGAGTGGTCGCCGCCCCGGCCCTTGGCGATGTCGTGGAAGAGGGCGGCCACGTACAGGATCCACGGCTTGTCCCAACCGCCCGCCAGCTGCGAGCAGAAGGGGTACTCGTGCGCGTGCTCGACGATGAAGAAGCGTCGCATGTTCCGCAGCACCATCAGGATGTGCTGGTCCACCGTGTAGACGTGGAACAGGTCATGCTGCATCTGGCCGACGATGCTGCGGAACACCCGCAGGTAGCGCCCCAGCACCGAGGTCTGGTTCATCAGCCTGAAGGCGTGCGTGATGCCGCGCGGCTCCTTCAGGATGCGCATGAACATCTCGTGGTTGGCCGGGTCGTTGCGGAACTTGCTGTCCATCACGTGCCGCGCGTTGTAGAGCGCGCGCAGCGTGCGTGCCGACAGGCCCTTCACGCCCACCGTCTTCTCGAAGAGCCAGAAGGTTTCCAGGATGGCGTGCGGCTCGCGCAGGTACAGGTCGTCGCTGGCCACTTCGATGGTGCCGCCCTTGTCGAAGAAGCGCTCGTTGATCCGGGTGGGCACGTCGGCCTGCGGCTGCAGCCGCTCGCTGATGTTCAGCAGCAGGATCTCACTGAGCTGTGTCACCGCCTTGGCGGCCCAGTAGTAGCGGCGCATCAGCGCCTCGCTGGCCTTGCGCTGCGACTCGCCCTCGTAGCCGAAGCTGGCCGACACGGCGGTCTGCAGGTCGAACACCAGCCGGTCCTCGCGTCGGTTGGCGATCACGTGCAGGCGGGCGCGGATCAGCGAGAGCAGCGCCTCGTTGCGCTTGATCTGCTGGATCTCGAAGGCGGTGGCCAGGCCGTTCTTGGCCAGGTCGTCCCACTTGTGGCCGAAGCCGGCCGCCTTGGCCACCCACAGGATGATCTGCAGGTCGCGCAGGCCGCCGGGCGATTCCTTGCAGTTGGGTTCCAGCGCGTAGGGCGTGTTCTCGTACTTCTGATGCCGGTGCCGCATCTCCTGCGTCTTGGCGGCGAAGAACTCGCTCGGGTTCACCGAGGCCAGGAAGCGCTGGCGAAAGGCGGCGTAGAGCTTCTTGTCGCCGGCCACCAGGCGCGACTCGAGCAGCGAGGTCTGGACGGTGACGTCCTTCTCTGCCTCGGCCAGGCATTCCTCGACGTTGCGCACGCTGGAGCCTATCTCGAGGCCCGCGTCCCAGCACTGGCCGATGAAGGCCTCCAGCTTGGCCGACTCGATGGCGTCGGCCGCCTGGCCGTCCGGCAGCAGCAGGAGCACGTCGACGTCGGAGTAGGGAAAGAGCTCGCCGCGCCCGAAGCCGCCCACCGCCACCAGCGCGAACTGGTTGCCGAAGCTGGCGTCGTTCCAGAGGGCGCGAAGCGCCTCGTCGGCCAGGGAAGAGAGCTGCTTGAGCACCGCATGCACACCGCGCGCCGGCGCATGCGCATTGCGCAGCGTGTCGAAGACAGAAGATTTGTGCGCGCGATAGGCATCGCGCAGCATGGAGAGGTCGACCATGTCTGCTGTCCAGCTCTGCGGTACGAGCCGCCGGCGCCCCTGGCGGCTCAAGCGGTGGCGGGTGCGGGTGTCGCGGCGTTCACGAAAGCGGGCGTCGGCGGGCTGCCGGCCGAGAGCGTCAGCACCTCGTAGCCGGTCTCGGTGACCAGCACGGTGTGCTCCCACTGGGCCGACAGGGAATGGTCGCGGGTGACGATGGTCCAGCCGTCGTTGCCCCATTCCTTGATGTCGCGCTTGCCGGCGTTGATCATGGGCTCGATGGTGAAGGTCATGCCCGGCTTGAGTTCTTCCAGCGTGCCCGGGCGGCCGTAGTGCAGCACCTGCGGTTCCTCATGGAAGCCGCGGCCGATGCCGTGGCCGCAGAACTCGCGCACCACCGAGAAGCCGTTGCTCTCGGCAAAACGCTGGATGGCAAAGCCGATGTCGCCCAGGCGTGCGCCGGGCTTGACCTTCATGATGCCGTGCCACATGGCATCGTAGGTGAAGCTGACCAGCCGCTTGGCGGCGATGGAGCCATCGCCCACGATGAACATCCGGCTGGTGTCGCCGTGCCAGCCATCCTTGATGACGGTGATGTCGAGGTTGATGATGTCGCCCTTCTTCAGGGCCTTGTCGTTCGGGATGCCGTGGCACACCACGTGGTTGACCGAGGTGCAGATCGACTTGGGGTAGGGCACCGAGCCGCCGCCCATGTAGTTGAGGGGCGCCGGGACGGCCCCCTGCACCTGGGTGATGTAGTCGTGCGCGAGCTTGTCGAGTTCGTTGGTGGTGACGCCGGGCTTCACGTGCGGGGTGAGGTAGTCCAGCACTTCGGAGGCGAGGCGGCAGGCCACGCGCATGCCGGCCACGCCTTCGGCGTCTTTGTAGGTGATGCTCATCCGGCAATTATCCCATTCGTCCGAAGACAACGCTGGCCCGGCCCCTTCGACGACCCGGCGCACCCGCGTGCGGCAGATTCCCGTCCCGAAGGCCGCAGTTCGCACCCGCTGATTCATGCGGCGATTGGTGCCCCGCGCCCGGAAAGCCCGGCTGCCTTGCCCTAAAATTCAGGGTTTTCGCGGATGGCCCCAGTCAGCGGCCGGCCGCACCCCGGAGCTTTCGCCCAACAATCCCGGCCGCCAGGCCCTCAACGACAGTGACGCTGCCCGTGACCTCCAACCGGCCCCACACCGCCCCCATCGTGACGCGCTTCGCCGGCGCCAGTGCCCTGAGCGACTTCCGTGCCCGCCAGCTGCTGCCCCGGCTGCAGGCCATCGAGCCGCGAATCGCCTCTCTGGGCGCCCGCTTCGTGCACCTGGTGGCCACCGACGCGCCCCTGTCCGACGCGCAGCAGGCCCAGTTCGGTGCGCTGCTCAGCTACGGCGAGCCGGCCGTCGAGCCGCCCAAGGGCCATGCCGCCATCGTGGTGGCGCCGCGCCTGGGCACGGTGTCGCCCTGGGCTTCCAAGGCCACGGACATCGCCCACAACTGCGGCCTGTCGGTGCGCCGCGTCGAGCGGGTGACCGAGTTCCACGTCGGCCTGAAGGCGCCGCTGATCGGCAAGGCGCCGCAGCTGGACGAGGCCCAGCGCGCGGCGGTTGCCGCAGTGCTGCACGACCGCATGACCGAATCGGTCCTGCCCTCGGTGGACCAGGCCCAGGCCCTGTTCGCCGAACTGCCCGCCACGCCCATGGCCCACGTCGACGTGCTGGGCGGCGGCCGCGGCGCGCTGGTGGACGCCAACAAGACCTTTGGCCTGGCACTGGCCGAGGACGAGATCGATTACCTGGTGGACGCCTTCACGAAGCTGGGCCGCAATCCCACCGACGTCGAGCTGATGATGTTCGCGCAGGCCAACAGCGAGCACTGCCGGCACAAGATCTTCAACGCCGAGTTCACCATCGACGGGCAGAAGCAGCCGCAGAGCCTGTTCTCGATGATCCGCCACACCGAGCGCGCGAATCCGCAGCACACCGTGGTGGCCTATTCCGACAACGCCTCCATCATGGAAGGCCACCAGGTGGAGCGCTTCGCCGCCCGCATGGAGGCGGGCAGCGGCTCGCCCGGCTACGGAAAGAGCCAGGCCCTGAACCATGTGCTGATGAAGGTGGAGACGCACAACCACCCGACGGCCATTTCGCCCTTCCCGGGTGCTTCCACCGGCGCCGGCGGCGAGATCCGCGACGAAGGCGCCACCGGGCGCGGCTCGCGTCCCAAGGCGGGCCTGACCGGCTTCACCGTGTCCAGGCTGTGGCCGGAAGAGGGCAGCTACGGCAAGCCCGAGCACATCGCCAGCCCGCTGCAGATCATGACCGAGGGTCCCCTGGGCGGCGCCGCCTTCAACAACGAGTTCGGCCGGCCCAACCTGCTGGGCTACTTCCGCGAGTACGAGCAGGCGGTGGCCAGCGACACCGATACCGTGCAGCGCGGCTACCACAAGCCGATCATGATCGCCGGCGGCCTGGGCCAGATCGACGCGACCCAGACCCGGAAGATCCTGTTCCCGGCCGGCGCGCTGCTGATCCAGCTGGGCGGCCCCGGCATGCGCATCGGCATGGGCGGCAGCGCCGCGAGTTCCATGGCCACCGGCGCCAACGCGGCCGAGCTGGACTTCGACTCGGTGCAGCGCGGCAATCCCGAGATCGAGCGCCGTGCGCAGGAGGTCATCAACCACTGCTGGCTGCAGGGCGACGCCAACCCGATCCTGGCCATCCATGACGTGGGCGCGGGCGGCCTGTCCAACGCCTTCCCCGAGCTGACCAACGACGCCGGCCGTGGCGCGCGCTTCGACCTCTCGGCCGTGCCGCTGGAAGAGTCGGGCCTCGCGCCCAAGGAAATCTGGTGCAACGAAAGCCAGGAGCGCTACGTGCTGGCCATCGCGCCCGAGTCGCTGCCGGTGTTCCAGGCCTTCTGCGAGCGCGAGCGCTGCCCCTTCGCAGTGGTCGGCGTGGCCACCGAGGCCCGCGAGCTGCTGCTGGCCGACGCCGATGCGCCGGAAGAAGACAAGGCGGTGCACATGCCCATGGACGTGCTCCTGGGCAAGCCGCCGAAGATGCACCGCGACGTGAAGTCGGTGGCGCGCAGCTTCAAGCCGCTCGACCTGACCGGCGTGGACCTGACGAAGTCCGCCATCGCGGTGCTGGCCAACCCCACGGTGGCGTCCAAGCGCTTCCTGGTCACCATCGGCGACCGCACGGTGGGCGGCCTGAGCCACCGCGACCAGATGGTCGGCCCCTGGCAGGTGCCGGTGGCCGACTGCGCCGTGACCCTGGCCGACTACGCCGGCTTCGCGGGCGAAGCCATGAGCATGGGCGAGCGCACGCCGCTGGCCTCCTACGATGCGCCGGCGTCCGGCCGCATGGCGGTGGCCGAGGCCATCACCAACCTGCTGGCGGCCCCCATCGAGCTGTCGCGCGTGAAGCTCTCGGCCAACTGGATGGCCGCCTGCGGCGAGCCCGGCGAAGACGCCGCGCTGTACGAGACCGTGAAGGCCGTGGGCCTGGAGCTGTGCCCCGCGCTGGGCATCTCCATTCCGGTCGGCAAGGATTCGCTGTCGATGCGCACCCAGTGGCGCGACGGCGGGGAAGACAAGCGCGTCACTTCGCCGGTGAGCCTCATCGTCAGCGCCTTCGCCTCGGTCGACGACGTGCGGGGCACGCTCACGCCGCAGCTGGACGGCAAGGAAGCCGACACCACGCTGGTGCTGATCGACCTGGGCCGCGGCAAGCAGCGCATGGCAGGCAGCATCCTGGCCCAGACGCTGGGGCAGGGCGGCGACGCGGTGCCCGACCTGGACGATCCGAAGGACCTGGTGCGCCTGGTCGATGCCGTCAACGAGTTGCGCGCGAAGAAGCGCATCCTGGCCATGCACGACCGAAGCGACGGCGGCCTCTTCGCCGCTGCCTGCGAGATGGCTTTTGCCGGCCACGTGGGCGTGGCCCTGAACGTGGACATGCTGGTCACCGAAGGCGACGGCATCTCCGACAGCCGCGCCGAGTACGGCGACGCCAAGAACTGGGCGACCCAGGTCAGCGCGCGCCGCGAGGAACTCACGCTCAAGGCCCTGTTCAACGAAGAGCTGGGCCTGCTGCTGCAGGTGCGCACCGACGTGCGCAACGAAGTCATGCAGGTGCTGCGCACGCACGGCCTTTCGGCCTGCAGCCACTTCGTGGGCAAGACCCGTCCCGACAGCTCCATCATCGAAGCCGGCAAGGGCCGGCTGGAGATCTGGCGCGACGCCAAGTCGGTGTTCAGCGCCAGCCTGCAGGACCTGCACCAGGTGTGGGATTCGGTCAGCTGGAAGATCGCCGTGGAGCGCGACAACCCCGCCTGCGCAGACCAGGAGCACGCAGCGGCCGGCGACCCGGCGGACACCGGCCTGCACGTCTTCCTGCCCGATTCGCTCAAGGCCAGCCTGGCTGCGCCGGCGGTCATCGTCGGCAACCGGCCCAAGGTGGCGATCCTGCGCGAGCAGGGCGTGAACTCGCACGTGGAGATGGCCTACGCCTTCACCGAGGCCGGCTTCGAGGCCTTCGACGTGCACATGACCGACCTGCAGACCGGCCGCGCCGACCTGGCCGACTTCAAGGGCGTGGTGGCCTGCGGCGGCTTCAGCTACGGCGACACGCTGGGCGCGGGTATCGGCTGGGCGCGCAGCGTCACCTTCAACCCGAGGCTGTCGGAGCAGTTCCAGGCCTTCTTCGGCCGCAGCGACACCTTCGGCCTGGGCGTTTGCAACGGCTGCCAGATGTTCGCCGAGCTGGCCGACATCATTCCCGGTGCGCAGGACTGGCCGCGCTTCACCACCAACCAGAGCGAGCGCTTCGAGGCCCGCCTCTCGCTGGTGGAAGTGCTGGAGTCGCCCAGCCTGTTCTTCGCCGGTATGGCCGGCGCGCGCCTTCCCATCGCGGTGGCGCATGGCGAGGGCTACGCCAACTTCAAGCACCGCGGCGACGCGTCCAAGGCGATCGCGGCCATGCGCTATGTCGACCACGCGGGCCAGGCCACCGAGCGCTATCCCTTCAACCCCAACGGCAGCGCCGGCGGCCTGACCTCGGTCACCACCGCCGACGGCCGCTTCACCGCGCTGATGCCGCACCCCGAGCGCGTGTTCCGCAACATCCAGATGAGCTGGACCTCGGGCGACAGGAGCCAGCTCAGCCCGTGGATGCAGATCTGGCGCAACGCCCGCAAATGGGTGGGCTGATGCCCCTGCATGGGCAGGGAACGCGGCGCCGTGACATCCTCGGGGCCAGCACACTGCTGGCCACTGGAGCTTTCTCGATGTCGACCCCCACCGAAGCCGCGTCGCCCGACGCCTTCGCCTTCAAGCACCTCAAGCGCTCGCCGCGCCTGCCGGTGCTTTTCCTGGGCCATGGCAGCCCCATGAACGCGATCGAGGACAACGCCTACCGGCGCAGCTGGCAGGCGCTGGGCACCGAGTTCGGCAGCAAATGGGCGCAGCCGCAGATGATCCTGTGCATCTCGGCGCACTGGCTCACACGCGGCGGCTGGTGGCTCACGGCCATGGACAAGCCCAAGACCATCCACGACTTCGGCGGCTTCCCGCAGGAGCTGTTCGCGCAGCAGTACCCGGCGCCGGGCGCGCCCCGGGCCGTCGAGGAAATCAGCCAGGCCGTGCGCCAGCCCGTCAGCGGCACGGCGCTGGGACTGGACAAGGCCGAATGGGGTCTGGACCACGGCACCTGGTCGGTGCTCAAGCCCATGTTCCCCAAGGCGGAAATCCCGGTGGTGCAGCTGAGCATGGACTACAGCCGCTCACCCGCCGAGCACTACCTGCTGGGCCAGCAGTTGCGCGATCTGCGCGAGCGCGGGGTGCTCATCGTGGGCAGCGGCAACATCGTGCACAACCTGCGCGCCATCCGCTTCGACGCCAAGCCGGGCCAGGCCTACGACTGGGCCATCGAGTTCGACAAGGTGGTGGATGGCCAGATCCGCAAGGGGGAGCTGAACGCGCTGTCGACCTTCCAGCGCCTGGGCCAGGTGGCGGTGCAGGCGCATCCCACCTACGAGCACTACCTGCCGCTGCTCTACGCGGCCGGCGCCGTCGACCCGTCGCGCGATCAGCCGCGTTTTTTCAACGAGGACTTCCAGGCGGCGTCGATCTCGATGCGCTCGGTGCTTTGGAGCTGAGGCACTCCATGTGCCCATGAAAAAAGCGGCCCATGGGCCGCTTTTTTTTATGGAAGCGAGTTCGCTTACTCGATCTTGGCCTTGGCGCGCAGGTCTTCCTGGTACTTCTGCAGGCGCTGTTGCGACAGCTGCTGCACGATCTGCGGCTTGACCTCTTCCAGCTTGGGCAGCTGCGCCTGACGGATGTCGTCCACGCGGATGATGTGCCAGCCGAACTGCGACTTGACCGGCACCTGGGTCATCTCGCCCTTGTTGAGCTTGATCATGGCCTCGGAGAACTCGGGCACGAAGCTGGCCGCGCTGGCCCAGTCGAGGTCGCCGCCGTTGGCGCCCGAACCCGGGTCCTTGCTCTGCTTCTTGGCGATGTCCTCGAACTTGGCGCCCTTCTTCAGGTCGGCAATGATCTTCTTGGCCTGGTCCTCGGTTTCCACCAGGATGTGGCGGGCCTTGAATTCCTTGCCGCTGTTGGCGGCCACGAACTTGTCGTACTCGGCCTGCACCTCGGCGTCGGTCACCGGGTTGGCCTTGCGGTAGTCCTCGAAGAGCTGGCGGATCAGGATCGCCTGGCGGGCCAGGTCCATCTGCGCCTTGTAGTCGTCGGTGGCGTCCAGGCCCTTCTTGCGCGCTTCCTGCATGAAGACTTCGCGGCTGATGATTTCTTCCTTCAGCTGCGGCTCCATCTCGGGCGATACCGGTCGGCCGGCGGCGGTCAGCTGCTGCGCCAGTTGATCGACGCGGGCCTTGGGCACCGGTTGGCCGTTGACGATGGCAATGTTCTGCGCCTGGGCAGACATGGAGATCGCGCCCAGCAGCGCTGCGGCCGCGGCGGCCTGCAAGAGTTGTTTTTTCATGGGAGGCAAGGGAGGTTTGTCATTGCGCCGCAAGGGCGCAGGTTCGCGATCCGGCGTGGTTCTCAGAGCACTTCGATGGCGAGCGCATGAAGGCCCTGGGCGACGAAATCGTCCAGCGCATCATACACAAGCCGGTGTCTCGCAACCCGGCCCTTGCCCTCGAAGAGCGGGCTGGCGATGCGCACCCGGAAATGGGTGCCGTAGCCCTGGGCATTGGCGCCGGCGTGGCCCGCGTGGGCGGCGCTTTCGTCGATGACCTCGAGCTGCGTCGGCTGCAGCACCTCGACCAGGCGGGCCTGCAGGGCGGCGGCGGTCGGCAAGGGGTGGACGGTGGTCATGCGCTGGGCTCGTCGGACTTGAGGTGCGGCGCGATGTACAGGCCCTGCGCCACCAGGAAGGCGATGGGGAAGGCATAGCCCCACAGCTTGAAGTTCACCCAGGCGTCGGTGCTGTAGTAGGCCGCCACCCAGCCGTTGATGGCCGACATGAACAGGCAGTAGGTGATCCAGGCGATGTTCAGGTGCGACCAGATGCGCTCGGGCAGGGCCAGCTGGCCGCCCAGCAGCATCTTCAGGAAGTTCTTCTTCACGCCCCAGTAGGCCACCGCCAGCGCGATGCCCATGGCGGCGTAGAGCACCGTGGGCTTCCACTTGATGAAGCGGTCGTCGTGCAGCACCAGCGTGAGCGTGCCGAAGACCAGGATTAGCGCCAGCGTCGCCTTCTGCATGGGCTGCAGCTTGCCTTCGGTGAAGTACACCCAGGCCATCTGCACGGTGGTGGCCGCCATCAGCACGCCGGTGGCCACGTAGATGCCGTAGAGCTTGAAGGCGCCGAAGAACAGCAGGATGGGCAGGAAGTCGAGCAGCAGTTTCATGTGAGGGGCGGAAGGCGAGGGCGGCGGTGCGGAGTCAATCCTTGGGCTGGAAGTCCAGGGATGCCGAGTTCATGCAGTAGCGCAGTCCGGTTTCGGTCGGGCCGTCCGGGAAGACGTGGCCCAGGTGGGCACCGCAATTGGCGCACAGGTTCTCGGTGCGGACCATGCCGTGGGTGCGGTCCACCACGTTCTTGATGGCACCCGGCACGGCTTCCTGCGAGAAGCTGGGCCAGCCGCAGCCGGCGTCGAACTTGGTGCCGGAGTCGAAGAGCTTGGCGCCGCAGCACATGCAATGGTAACTGCCGTCCTCCCAATGGGTTTCGTACTTGCCGGTGAAGGGGCGCTCGGTGGCGGCGTGGCGGGTGACTTCGAAGGCCGGGCGCTCGGCGCCTTTCTCGGCCAGCAGCGCCTTCCATTCGGCGTCGGTCTTTTGAACAGGGTAGGTCATGACGAGCAGCTGATTTCGATGGAGGAAGCCCAGTCGGGCGGAAAGCCGGCCAGGTCTTCATGGCCGGGATGCTCTTCAAATGGGGATTCGAGCACCGCCTGCAAGCGGGCCACGCCCGAGAAGTCCTTCTGGCGGGCCTGGTCGATCGCCATTTGGCCCAGGTGGTTCCGCAGCACGAACTTGGGGTTGGCGCGCAGCATGCCGGCGGCCGCTTCCTGCGCGCTGGCGGATTGTCCGGCGCGGCGGGCCGCATAGGCGGCCAGCCAGGCCTCGATGGGCGCGGGGTCGATGAACAGGTCGCGCACCGTCGATTCGGCTTCGCCGCCCACGTGGTGCGACAGGCGGCGCCAGAAGATGGTCCAGTCCACCTTCTCGGTGGCCAGGGCGCGCAGCAGGTCGTTGACGAATTCACGGTCGCCCTCGGCGGGCTGTTGCAGCCCCAGCTTGGCGCGCATCCGCGATTCGAACTCGCTGGGGAACACCGTCTTGTACGACTCCAGCGCGGCTACGGCCACCTGCTGGTCGCCGATCAGCGGCAGCAGGGCCTGAGCCAGGCAGAACAGGTTCCAGTAGGCGACGTTGGGCTGCTGGTTGTAGGCATAGCGGCCCGCGCTGTCGCTGTGGTTGCAGATGTGGCGCGGATCGAAGCCGTCCAAAAACTGGAAGGGGCCGTAGTCGATGGTGAGCCCCAGGATGCTCATGTTGTCGGTGTTCATCACGCCGTGGCAGAAGCCCACCGCCTGCCACTGCGCCATCAGCGCCGCGGTGCGCTCGCTCACCGACTGCAGGAAGGCGGCGTAGGCATTGCCTCCGAACAGCGAAGTCTCGCGGCAGTCCGGGTAGTAGCGGTCGATGACGTAGTCGGCCAGCTGGCGCAGTTCGTCGATGCGCTCGTTGGCCGCGAAGTGCTCGAAGTGGCCGAAGCGGATGAAGCTGGGCGCCAGGCGCGCGACGACGGCCGCCGTCTCGATCTCCTCGCGCCGCACGGGGGAATCCGAGCCGGTGACGCACAGCGCCCGCGTGGTGGGAATGCCCAGGGCGTGCATCGCCTCGCTGCACAGGAACTCGCGGATGCTGGAGCGCAGCACTGCGCGGCCGTCGCCCATGCGCGAGTAGGGCGTCGGGCCGCTGCCCTTGAGCTGCACTTCCCAGCCGGTGTCGGTCTCGCCCAGCATGATCGCGCGGCCGTCGCCCAGCTGGCCGGCCCACACGCCGAACTGGTGGCCGCTGTAGACGGTGGCATAGGGCTGGCTTCCGCTCGGCAGCACATTGCCGGTGAAGGCCTGCAGGGCGTCCTCGCTGCGCCAGTCGGCGGGCAGTCCCAGCAGGCGCGCGGCCGGCTCGCTGCTGCCGACCCAGTAGGGCGGCGCGCCCAGCGGGGTGGGGCGAAGCCGGGTGTAGAAGCCCGGCCCCAGTGCAGAGAAGCCAGGAGTCCAGCGCAGGCCCAGGTCGACCGTGCCTTCCGTGTCCGTGTCTTCTAGTGGGGCAGCAAGCAGGCTCGTTGGGGTCATGGGTCGATTGTCGGGCAGACGCCTAGACCCCTGGCCGCAGGGGGCATCGCCCCTGCAAGAGATGCGCTTGTCGACGCCTCAGCCCGCGGCGAACGCCGGGCGTAGCGCCGGAGCATTGGCGGCGTCGCCTTCGCGCCACAGCTGCGAGCGGTACTGGGCCGGCGGCAGGCCGAACCAGCGCTTGCAGGCACGGAAGAAGTTGCTGCTGTCCACGAAGCCGAGCAGTTCGGCCACGTCGGTCAGCGTGTGGCGCTCCTGCGCGAGGTAGCGCTGCGCCAGCTCGCGCCGCGTGCGGTCGAGCAGCGCCTGGAAGGACACCGACTCCTCCTGCAGCCGCCGCTGGAGCGTGCGCTCGGCCAGCCCCAGACCCGAGGCCACGTCCTGCCGGCGCGGCTCGCCCTGTGGCAGGCGGCGCGCGATCTCCGCGCACACCAGCGTGCTGGTGGTGGTCTGGCCGAGCTGGTCGAGCTGGTCTTCCAGCAGTTGCGCCTGGATCTGCGCAAGGGCCGGATGGTGGGTGGGCAAGGTCAGCGCCAGGTCGGCGCTGGCCATCAGCATGCGGTTGGCGGGCGCATCGAAGCGCACGGCGCAGCCGAAGGCCTCGCGGTGCAGGCGGTCGTCTGCGGGCGCGGGGTAGGCGAATTCCACGGCCAGCGGCTGCAGCTCGCGGCGGGTCAGCCAGCTGCTCTGCATCAGGATCGTGAGCAGCGCGTATTCCACACGCTGGCGCGGAATGGGCAGCCGGCCGCCCACATGCTCGATGGCCACCCAGGCCCCGCGCGGATCGCCCTGCACCGTGAAGACGGTGGCGTCGGAGATCACCGGCATGTAGCGCGTCACCAGCCCGTAGGCCATGGACAGGTCGGCGCAGCAGGCCATCGCATGGCCCACCGTGCCGAGCTTGCTGTGGCTGGCCGCGAGCTCGCGGCACAGGCCCAGCGTCGGCCGGCCGGCCTGGGCCACCGCCAGCTGCCACAGCAGCGTGATCTCGTCGACCGGGATGCGCGCGTTCTGCCGGTGCAGCGATTCCGGATCGAAGCCGGCGTCGCCCAGCAGCGAGGCCACGTCAAGCCCTTCGTCCTCGAACACCGAGAGCACCCCTTCGAGCCAGGCCGCCGAGCTGGTGCGCAGTTCGGGCTGCGGCATGCAGCCCGGGCGGTGACGCGGTCGGTGGGTGTTCAGGGTTCCAAAAGTCATTGAATTGGCTCGCTTGCGATAGCGGTGGAAACGGCAGGCGCCGCCAGAATTTTCCAGGGACGCCGAACGTGGCCGCCAGTATGGCCCGAGGCGTGGATGCAGGAATTCCCAAAAACCCCCAAATGGAGACAAGGCAGATGCAGACCATGACCCTCACCCGGGTGCTCGCCGCCACCGCGGCCTGCGCCGCGCTCGCCGCCTGTGGCGGTGGATCCAGCAGCCCACCGCCAGCGACTCAGAACCCGCCCCCGGTGGCGCAGGACGGCCCGATGGTGCGCAAGACCACGGCCGGCAAGATCGAGGGCGTCGACGACAGCGCAGGCACCGGCACCTACGCCTGGAAGGGCGTGCCCTTCGCGCAGCCGCCGGTGGGCAACCTGCGCTGGGCGCCGCCGGCCGACCCGGTCGCCTGGGACGGCGTGCGCGCCACCAGCGCTTTCGGCCACGGCTGCGCGCAGGGCGGCCGCTACTTCAGCCCCGCGCCCAACGACGCGCCTTTCGGCCTGGCCGTGCGCGAAGGCTTCGGCAAGCCCGTGGGCGATGAGGACTGCCTGACGCTCAACATCTGGCGCCCGGCGACCAAGGACGAGAAGCTCCCGGTGATCGTGTTCATCTACGGCGGCAGCAACATCTCCGGCTACACCGCCGACCCCAGCTACGACGGCGCCCAGTTGGCCAAGCGGGCCAATGCGGTGGTCGTCACCGTCAACTACCGGCTGGGCTTCCTGGGCTGGCTCGACCTGCCGGCGCTCAAGACCGGCGATCCCAAGAACGATTCGGGCAACTTCGCGCTGCTCGACCAGATGCAGGCGCTGAAGTTCATCCAGGGCAACATCGGCAACTTCGGCGGCGACGCGGGCAGCGTCACGGTCATGGGCCAGTCGGCGGGTGCGGTCAACACCTGGGCCCTGGTCACCTCGCCGGCCTCGTCCGGCCTGCTGCACAAGGCGGTGGCCATGAGCGGCGGCATCGCCTTCGCCTCGCGCACCAACGCGCAGAACTATTCGAAGGGGCTGGTCAACGCCATCGCGATCGCCGACGGCAAGGCGACCGACGCCGCGTCGGCGACCGCCTGGCTGGCGACGCAGACCAACGCACAGGTGGCGGCCTGGCTGCGCGCCCTGCCGGCGAACAAGCTGGTGGCCACCATGCTGGCCAACCCGCAGCTGGGCAATGCGCCGGCGCCCATCGAGGACGGCAACATCCTGCCGGTGAACTCGAAGGCCGCCGTGGCCGCAGGCAACTTCAACAAGGTGCCGATGATCATCGGCAACACCAAGGACGAGGGCACGCTCTTCGCCGGCCTGTTCGGCCTCTACAACGGCACGGGCATTTCCGGCTTCAAGCTGAACGACTACGACCGCTTCGGCCTGCAGTTCAACTTCAACCCCGATGCGCCCGGCGCGCTGGCGGAGGGCGACCTGATCAACGCCGCCTACCTGCCGGTGAACACGCCGGTGACCGGGTGGAAGGCGATGTCGGACCTGGTGACGAGTGGCATCTTCACGACCGGCGCCGGCTTGTCGGCGCAGATCGACTCGATCGCTGCCCAACTGCCCACCAAGACCTGGTACTACCGCTTCGACTGGAACAAGGAGCCGGCGCCCTTCAACACCGTCTACGGCGCCACCCACGGGATGGACACGGTCTTCTTCTTCCACAACTTCGGCACCAACGTGTTTTCCTTTGCCTACGGCGCGGCGAACAAGCAGGGGCGCGAGGCGTTGTCGGACGCGATGGTCGGCAGCCTGGCCGCCTTCGCCAGGACCGGCGACCCGAACCATGCCGGCCTTGGCGTGAGCTGGCCCAACTGGCCGCGCCAGGTCGTGTTCGACGCCAGCCTGACGCAGGTGCAGAACAGCGCGCCCTGAGTGGCCTGGGCGCCGGGTGTCTTCGAAACGACAGCCCGGCGCCCGGATACTGCGGGTTTCTGACATTGTGCGAACGCACAAAGATTGCGTGAATCGCCGTTGTCATTGATATCGCTGTATGCAAAAAGAAGGAGCCAGTCAGATGTTGGGTTTGATGCAAGACCACCCGCTGTTGATCTCGTCACTGCTCGAATTCGCCGAGCACCACCACGGCGACGGCCAGATCGTGTCGCGGCGGGTCGAGGGCGATATCCACCGCTACACCTGGGCCGACGTGGCCCGCCGCGCCCGGCAGGTGGCCAATGCGCTGGACGCCGACGGGGCAGCCTTTTCCGACCGCATCGCCACCCTGGCCTGGAACGGCTACCGCCACCTCGAGATGTACTACGGCGTGAGCGGTTCTGGCCGCGTGCTGCACACCATCAACCCGCGCCTGCATCCCGACCAGATCGCCTGGATCGCCAACCATGCCGAAGACAGCATGCTGGCCTTCGACCTAAGCTTCCTGCCGCTGGTGCAGGCCGTTCATGCGCGCTGCCCCAATGTGCGCAAGTGGATCGCGCTGTGCGACGCCGACAAGCTGCCCCAGGACTCGGGCGTGCCCAACCTGGTGAGCTACGAGGCCTGGATGGGCCAGCAGTCCACCGACTACACCTGGCCCACCTTCGACGAGAACTCGGCCTCGAGCATGTGCTACACGAGCGGCACCACGGGCAACCCCAAGGCCGCGCTCTACAGCCACCGGTCCTCGGTGCTGCATGCGTACGCGGCGGCGCTGCCGGACGTGATGTGCCTGTCGGCCCGCGACTCGGTGCTGCCGGTGGTGCCCATGTTCCACGTCAACGCCTGGGGCATTCCCTACTCGGCGGCCATGGTGGGCTGCAAGCTGGTGTTCCCCGGCCCGGCGCTGGACGGCAAGTCGGTGTACGAACTGATCGAAAGCGAGAAGGTCAGTTTCGCTGCCGGCGTGCCCACCGTGTGGCAGATGATGCTGGGCCACATGAAGCCGGGCGGCCTGCGCTTCTCCACGCTCAAGCGCACTGTGATCGGCGGCTCGGCCTGCCCGCCGGCGATGATCCGCGCCTTCCAGGACGACTACGGCGTCGAGGTGCTGCATGCCTGGGGCATGACCGAGATGTCACCGCTGGGCACCCTGTGCACGCTCAAGAACAAGCACATGGAGATGAGCCCGGAAGACCGCCTGGCCATCCGCCTCAAGCAGGGCCGCGCCATCTTCGGCGTGGACATGAAGATCGTCGACGGCGACGGCCAGGAACTGCCGTGGGACGGCAAGGCCTACGGCGACCTGCACGTCAAGGGCCCCTGGGTGGTGCGCGAGTACTTCAAGGGGGAGGGCGGCGATCCGCTGGTCAACGGCTGGTTCCCCACCGGCGACGTGGCCACCATCGACGCTGATGGCTTCCTGCAGATCACCGACCGCAGCAAGGACGTGATCAAGTCGGGCGGCGAATGGATCAGCTCCATCGACATCGAGAACATCGCGGTGGCGCACCCGGGCATCGCCATGGCGGCGTGCATCGGCGTGCACCACCCCAAGTGGGACGAGCGGCCGATTCTGGTGGCGGTCAAGCGGCCCGGCGCCGAGGTGACGCGCGAGGAACTGCTGAAGTTCTACGAGGGCAAGACAGCCAAGTGGCAGATTCCCGACGACATCGTCTTCGCCGACGCGATTCCCTTGGGCGCGACCGGAAAGATCCTGAAGACGAAGCTGCGCGAAACCCTCAAGGACTACAAGTTGCCCGGGCTTTGATTCCGGGAATTTCTACCGGCGGGTAGCATCGCGGCGTCACCCTGTCACCTGTGTGATAGGGATGAGGTTCTCTTAGGGACTATCCCTGTGAGATGCTCCTCACGAAAGCGCTTGTAATCCCGTCGGCTAATGGCTTTTGATGACTGACAGTAACTTGGAGACACGTATGAAGTTCGCATTGAAGTTTGTCACCGCCAGCATCATCGCGGCGACCGCGACCGGCGCTTTCGCCCAGAAGGGCGAGACGGTGAAGGTTGCCTGGCTCGACCCGCTGTCGGGCCTCATGGCGGCCGTGGGCACGAACCAGCTGAAGACCCTGCAGTTCTTCGCCGAGAAGTTCAACGAGAAGAACGCTGCCGGCGTGAAGTTCGAGATCATCCCGATCGACAACAAGCTCAGCCCGCAGGAAACTACCGCCGCGCTGCGCTCGGCCATGGACCAGGGTGCGCGCTACGTGCTGCAGGGCAACGGCTCCGGCCCGGCCCTGGCGATCATCGACGCGCTGGAAAAGAACAACGCCCGCAACCCCGGCAAGGAAGTCCTGTACTTCAACTACGCCGCCGTGGACCCGGACCTGACGAACAGCAAGTGCAGCTACTGGCAGTTCCGCTATGACGCGGACACCTCCATGAAGATGGAGGCGCTGACCACCTACATGAAGGATCAGCCGGACATCAAGAAGGTCTACCTGATCAACCAGAACTACTCGCACGGCCAGCAGGTTTCCAAGTACGCCAAGGAAAACCTCAAGGCCAAGCGCCCCGACGTCGAGATCGTCGGCGACGACCTGCACCCGCTGGCCCAGGTGCGCGACTTCGCGCCCTACATCGCCAAGATCAAGCAGTCGGGTGCAGATACGGTCATCACCGGCAACTGGGGCTCGGACCTGGCGCTGCTCATCAAGGCCTCGAACGACGCCGGCCTGAACGTCAAGTTCTACACCTACTACGCCGTGACCACCGGCACGCCCACCGCCATGGGCGCGGCCTCCGACGGCAAGGTCTACCAGGTCGGCTACGCCCACTACAACATGGGCGGCCAGATGCAGAAGTGGGCCGACGAGTACAAGAAGCGTTTCAACGACGACATGTACACCACCTCGCTCTACACGGTGCTGCTGTCGCTGTCCGAAGCCATGGCCAAGGCCAAGACCACCGACGTGCTCAAGGTCGCTTCCACGCTGGAGGGCATGCGCTTCACCAGCTACAACGGCGACGTCGAGCTGCGCAAGGCGGACCACCAGATGCAGCAGGGCCTGTACATCACCCGCTGGGAGAAGGCCAGCGCCAAGTACCCCTACAGCCCGGAGAACACCGGCTACACCCTGGCGCCCGTGAAGTTCTACGACGCGTACGTGGCCAGCACCCCGACCACCTGCCAGATGAAGCGCCCCGGCCAGAACGGCTGACGCGGCCTGCGGGGCCGCACGGACGCGGCTCCATCGAGAAGGGCCCGAGCAGCTTCGGGCCCTTTCTTTTTGTCCTGCCTAGGGAGTGATTTCCAAATGGAATTCTTCGTCATCTCGTTGCTGAACGGAGTCAGCTACGGGTTGCTGCTGTTCATGCTGAGCTCGGGCCTGACGCTCATCTTCAGCATGATGGGCGTGCTCAATTTCGCGCACACCAGCTTCTACATGCTGGGTGCCTACATCGCCTACACGCTGTCGGGCGTGGTGGGCTTCTGGCCGGCGCTGTTCATCGCGCCGCTGCTGGTGGGTGGCCTGGGCGCGCTGTTCGAGCGCTACAGCCTGCGCCGGGTCCACAAGTTCGGCCACGTGCCCGAGTTGCTGGTGACCTTCGGCCTGTCCTACCTGATCCTGGAGATCGTGCAGCTGGTGTGGGGGCGCTCCACCGTGCCCTACGGCCTGCCGACGCAGCTGCAGGGCCCGCTCTTCACGATCTTCGGCACGCAGTTCCCGAAGTCGCGCTCCTTCATCATGCTGGTGGCCCTGCTCATGCTGTTCTCGGTGTGGCTGCTGCTCACCCGCACCCGCATCGGCCTGGTGATCCAGGCGGCCCTGAAGCACCCCGAGATGGTCGAGGCGCTGGGCCACAACGTGCCGCGCGTCTTCATGCTGGTGTTCGGCGGCGGCGCCGCGCTGGCAGGGCTGGCCGGCGTGATCGGCGGCAACACCTACGTCACCGAGCCGGCCATGGCCGCCTCGGTGGGCTCGATCATCTTCGTGGTGGTGGTGGTGGGCGGCATGGGTTCGCTGGCCGGTGCCTTCCTGGCCTCGCTGCTCATCGGCATCGTGCAGACCTTCGCGGTGGCGCTCGACTATTCCGGTGCCACGGCCCTGCAGGCGCTGGGCATGAACATCACCCGCGAATCCTTCGGCTATCCGCTGCTGTCGCTCACCATCTCGCAGGTGGCGCCCATCCTTCCCTACCTCTTCCTCGTGCTGATCCTGATCTTCAGGCCCAAGGGCCTGCTGGGCACCCGTGAGGACTGACGCCATGAGCACCGCCATGTCCTCGACCGCCACCCCTTCCTACTACCGCTTCAAGCCGTTGAACGTCGGCCGGATCCTGATCTGGTCGCTGTTCGCCATCGCCTTGATCGTGGCGCCGCTGTTCTTCAAGAGCAGCCTGGCGCTGACCATGCTCTCGCAGATCGGCTACCTGATCATCATCTGCCTGAGCTACAACATGCTGCTGGGGCAGGGCGGCATGCTCAGCTTCGGCCATGCCGTCTACGTGGGCCTGGGCTCCTTCATCGCCGTCCACGCGATGAACCTGGCTTCCAAGGGCTCGATCCCGGTGCCGCTGGTGCTCATCCCGATCGTGGGTGGCCTGGGCGGCGCCTTCTTCGCGGTGCTCTTCGGCTACGTGACCACCAAGAAGTCGGGCACCACCTTCGCCATGATCACGCTGGGCATCGGCGAGCTGGTGGCGGCCATGGCGCTGATGTTCCCCGGCTTCTTCGGCGGCGAGGGCGGCATCACCACCGACCGCGTGTACGGCAAGGGCTTCCTGGGCATCACCTTCGGCCCGCAGATCCAGGTTTACTACCTGATTGCCGTGTACTGCTTCATCTGCACCGCGCTGATGTTCGCCTTCACCGGCACGCCGCTGGGCCGCATGCTCAACGCGGTGCGCGACAACCCGGAGCGCGTGGAGTTCATCGGCTACAACACCCAGCGGGTGCGCTACATCGCCTTCATCATCGCCGGCTTCTTCGGCGGCATCGGCGGCGGGCTGGCGGCCATCAACTTCGAGATCGTGAACGCGGCCGACAGCCTGAACGCGCTGCGCTCGGGCGGCTACCTGCTGTTCACCTTCCTGGGCGGCGCCACCTTCTTCTTCGGGCCGATCATCGGCGCGGTGCTGCTGGTGTTCGCCTCCATCCTGCTGTCGGAGCTGTCCAAGGCCTGGCTGCTGTACCTGGGCCTGGCCTTCCTGCTGATGGTGATGTTCGCGCCCGGTGGCGTGGCCAGCCTGATCATGATGAACATCCGCGTGGCGGCCTTCGGCAAGTTCAGGCGGCTGGTCAAGCCCTACCTGGGCCTGATCGTGGCCTCGGCCATCATGGTGGTGGGCGCGGCAATGCTGATCGAGATGACCTACCACATGCAGCTCAATGCGGCGCTGGGCCCGAAGGTGCCGCTGTTCGGCACCGAGCTGGACACCTCCAGGTCCACTTCGTGGATCACTGCGGCGGCGCTGCTGGCGGTCGGCCTGGGCTTGTTCGAGGTGATGCGGCGCAAGTTCGTCGTCGTCTGGGGCCATGCGCAGGAAGAGATCGAGGCGGAGATCAAGCGCCGCGACTCGCTCTGAGACCCGGGAGAACAAGAAGCACATGATCTACGCACTCGAACTGAAAGACCTGCGCAAGAGCTTCGGCAAGACCGAGATCATCCGCGGCGTCGACCTGGCGGTGAATGCGGGCGAGCGGGTGGCCATCATCGGCCCCAACGGCGCCGGCAAGTCCACCCTCTTCAACCTGATCAGCGGGCGCATGGCGCCCAGCAGCGGCGAGGTGCACCTCAAGGGCCAGCGCATCGACGGGCTCAAGCCCTTCGAGGTGAACCGGCTGGGGCTCTCGCGCAGCTTCCAGATCACCAACATCTTCCCCAAGCTCAGCGTTTTCGAGAACCTGCGCTGCGGGGTGCTGTGGAGCCTGGGCTACAAGTACACCTTCCTGCGCTTCCTGAAGAACCTGGACGACGCCAACATGCGTGCCGAGGAGCTGCTGGTGCAGGTGGGCCTGGCCCGCAAGCGCGACGTCCTGGCGGTGAACCTCACCTATGCCGAACAGCGCGCGCTGGAAATCGGCGTGACCATCGCCGGCGGCGCCGAGGTGATCCTGCTGGACGAACCCACGGCCGGCATGAGCAAGACCGAGACCGCGCACTTCATCGCGCTGATCCGCCAGGTGACGGTGGGCCGCACGCTGCTCACGGTGGAGCACGACATGGGCGTGGTCTTCGGCCTGGCCGACAAGATCGCGGTGGTGGTCTATGGCGAGGTGATCGCCTTCGACACGCCGGACAAGGTGCGCGCCAATGCGAAGGTGCAGGAGGCCTACCTGGGCTCGCCCGTGGCCCATGCCCAGGGAGGACACTGATGCCCCCACGCTCTTCACTTCGTGTAATCGCTGCCCCCCGAGGGGGCGCGGCCTCCCTAGGGGCGGCCCGGCGGGAGGCCAATCAATGCTGAAACTGCAAGACATCCACGCCTACTACGGCAAGAGCCATGTGCTGCATGGCGTTTCATTCGAGGTGGGCAAGGGCGAGATCGTGGCGCTGCTGGGCCGCAACGGCTCGGGGCGCTCCACCACCGCCAAGGCCATCATGGGCCTGGTGCATGCCGAGGGCGGCATGCAGTGGCAGGGCCAGGACATCCTGCGCAAGAAGGCCTACGAGGTGGCGCACCTGGGCATCGGCTACGTGCCGGAGAACCGCGACATCTTCCCCAAGCTCACGGTGCACCAGAACCTGCTCCTGGGCCAGAAGGGCAAGGGCAAGGACAGCCGCTGGGGCTTCGAGGACATGTACGCCATGTTCCCGCGCCTGAAGGAGCGCCAGCACACCGAGGCCGGCGTGCTCTCGGGCGGCGAGCAGCAGATGCTTACCTTGTGCCGCACCTTGATGGGCGACCCCGACCTGATCATCATCGACGAGCCCACCGAGGGCCTGGCGCCGAAGATCGTCGAGTTGGTGGGCGAGTACCTCAAGCGACTGAAGGACCGCGGCATCTCGGTGTTGCTGATCGAGCAGAAACTGACCATTGCGATGCACATTTCCGATCGCGCGCTGGTCATGGGGCACGGGACGATCGTCTTTGACGGGACGCCGGATTCGTTGCGCGCGGATGCGGCGACGCGCAAGGAGTGGTTGGAGGTTTAGGCGGCTACGGGAGCTTCGCCGTCCATCGCTCCCACCAGTGCGGGGGCAGTGAGATGGTTAACTCATCTGCTCCGCCAACGCTGACCGCTTTCTCGTACCAGTCAATCCGGTACGGGACTTCGCCCCAAAATCGTCTGTCCGCAATCACTTCGTTGTTGTCCCCGTGGTACAGGCGCATCCAGTGGAAATCCGGTGAAGTAACTGCATGCTCAAGGCGATATCGCCCATCGGGAGACGCAAATGCCTCGAAGGCATTGTGTTCGATGATCCAACGACGGGCCGACAAGTCAACCGCGCAGAGGAACGTCGTCCCAAGCGCTACGACTGTGGCGAGCACTGCTGCAATGAACGTGCTGGTTTTCAAGGGGGCGCGCGTCATGGCAGCTTCGCGGTCCATCGTTCCCACCAATGTGGGGGCAGCGAGATGGCTGACTCATCGCTTGAGGCCACGTGAACGCTGTCCACGTTCCAATTGATCCGATATGGGACTTCGCCCCAGAAGCGCCGGTCCGCAATGACTTCGTTGTCGCCTTGGCGGTATAGGCGCATCCAGTTGAAATCCGGCGACGTCAGGCCGTATTCGAGGCGATAGCGCCCATCGGGTGAAGTAAAGATTTCGAATGCGTTGTGATCGAGTATCCAACTGCGCGCCAATACGCCACGTCCGTAGAGGAACGCAACGCAGATCGCAATGACCACCGCAAGTACCCCGGAGATGAACGTTCTGGTCTTCATAACACTACCCGGATAGGCGTGACGAGGGTCACCCAACGAAAGTCCGAGTAAGCAATGAAGTCTCCTCCTTGCTGGTGCTTCATCTGCCAGTCCCTGAATGAGCGGTTTCGCACGGGGTGGTAGATCATGTCCTCCAGAAATGTTGCGGGGCGAACCGGCTTCTTGTCGACAACGAGAGGGTAGTCGGCCTCGATAAATTCACTGGCGATCGAGGTGTAGGGGCTGATGACTACCGATCTCCTGTTCCAGTGCCCTAGATATTGGGAAGGTCTTGCGTGGTTGGTGGTGAAGGTGTAGCTGTCCTTCACGTAGAGAGCGATTCCAGTCACAACTGCAACAACGCTCGCTGCAGTTCGTTCGATGTAAAAACGCGAAACGGCTGCATACAAGTTGAAAGCCCCGAGGGCTCCGGTAAGGTCATCCGGAATTCCTTGATTTGTCAGATTCACTCGAAGTTGTTCGGCAATTTTCTGAGAAAGAGATCCATCCACCTGAAGGAACTGGAACTGAAAGTCCCGATGCAGCTCTTCAATGTCCCCATTGCACAGCTGCCAGGTGTGCATGAATCCGTGGCGCTGCCAATAAGGGAGAAGCGCTTTCCTTAACTCTATGTACGCGCTCTGAGTTCGCAACGCGCTGTGCGTATAGAGTTGAGGCGATGGCTCCATCCTGCCGGTCCATCGATCCTTCGTGTAGTAGCTTTGCTCCGTCAGGTTCTCAAACGCGATCCGTGCCCGCTTGTATTTCAGCGCCCAGTCCATGGTGATGATGGACTTGTCGATCATGCTGGGCGGATAGGGTTGGCCGTTCTGGTTCAGGCCTTCCTTCTCGTCCGCTTCGGTCGGCGAGTAGTTCAGTTGCCCCTTGAACCACCTCTCCATCATCGCCGCTGACACCGGCATGTTCAGCTTGCGCATCGTGGCCGGAATGTCCTGGATGTCGACTGGCTTCACCTGGACCGCTGGCGCCGGCGGCGGGGAAGCAGCGGCTACCGATGGCGCCTTCGGTGCAGGCGGCTGCTTCAGCCAGGCTCTGAAGGCGCTGACGCCGTCCACCACCGCCACGACGTTGTTGAAGAATTTCTCATCCTTGGCCGCTTGCTTCTGCGCGCGCGTCAGCTGTACGGGCGCAGGAGGAGGGGGCGGAGGCGGCGCGGGTGGAAAGGCCAGCGTCGGCGGCGGCTTCCCCATGGAAAGGGCCAGGCCCTCGATCTCGCAACGGCAAGCGTGGTTCGCTTCCCAGAACGGGAGCAGGCCGGTGCCCGCCCTCCACGTGGTGGCGTCTTGTTCCTGACTCATTGAGTCCTCCCTGTCTTATCGTTCTATTTCATCACGCCCTTCACGCGCTCGGCCGTCCTGGCTTCACGCGCAGCCTTGTCCCGATCGTGACTCAGCCGTTGCGCGGCCACCCCCTAGAATCTTCCGAAAACGAACAATCGTGCTTTTTTGTGCCGGCGCGTATCGTGACGAGCCCGCCAAGTGCTCGCCGCACCAAGATTCGTCTCATTTTTTCTTCCCATCCAAAGGAACGCAGCATGACCGCTGAATACAAAGTCCACGGCGACGTGGCCGTGATCACCTTGAACAATCCTCCGGTCAACGGCCTGGGCCATGCGACCCGCCTGGGCATCACCGAAGGCCTGGCCAAGGCGCAGGCCGATGCGGCGGTCAAGGCGGTGGTCGTCACCGGCGCCGGCAAGGCCTTCTCGGGTGGGGCGGACATCAAGGAATTCGGCTCGCCCAAGGCGCTGGCCGAGCCCAACCTGCTGTCGGTCATCCTGGCGCTGGAAGCCACCACCAAGCCGGTGGTCGCCGCGATCCACACCGTCTGCATGGGCGGCGGCCTCGAACTGGCGCTGGGCTGCCACTACCGCGTGGCCGCACCCGGCACCAACGTCGCGCTGCCCGAAGTCAAGCTGGGCCTGATCCCAGGCGCCGGCGGCACGCAGCGCCTGCCGCGCGTGCTGGGCGTGGAAACCGCCCTGAACATGATCGTGAGCGGCGAGCCGGTCAAGAGCGAACTGCTTGCCAGCCTGCCGGGCCAGAAGCTGTTCGACAAGATGGCCGCGTCGGCCGAGACCGTGCTGGAAGAAGCCATCGGCTTCGCCAAGGACGTGGCCGGCAAGGGCGGCGACCTGCCGCTGGTGCGCAACCTGCCGTGCAAGCACCCGCAGGGCGACGCCTACTTCCGGTTCGCCAAGAACATGGTGGGCGGCATGTCGAAGAACTTCCCCGCGCCGCTGAAGTGCGTGGACGCGGTTCAGGCAGCCACCAAGATGAAGTTCGACGATGGCATGGCGGAAGAGCGCCGCGTCTTCACGGCCCTGATGTTCACGCCCGAGTCCGCTGCGCTGCGCCATCTCTTCATGGCCGAGCGCGCCGCCAGCAAGATCCCCGACGTGCCGGAAGACACGCCCAAGCGCGAGATCAAAACGGTGGGCGTGATCGGCGCCGGCACCATGGGCGGCGGCATCTCGATGAACTTCCTGAACGCGGGCATCCCCGTCAAGATGCTCGAGATGAAGCAGGAGGCGCTGGACCGCGGCGTCGCCACCATCAAGAAGAACTACGAAGCCCAGGTCAAGAAGGGCAAGCTCAAGCAGGACAAGCTCGACCAGCGCATGTCGTTGCTGTCCACCACGCTCAGCTACGACGACCTGAAGGACTGCGACCTCATCATCGAGGCCGTGTTCGAGGAAATGGGCGTCAAGGAGCAGGTGTTCAAGAAGCTTGACGAAGTCGCCAAGCCCGGCGCCATCCTGGCTTCCAACACCTCCACGCTGGACGTGAACAAGATCGCATCCTTCACCAAGCGTCCGCAGGACGTGGTCGGCATGCACTTCTTCAGCCCCGCCAATGTGATGAAGCTCCTGGAAGTGGTGCGCGGCGAGAAGACCGGCAAGGACGTGCTGGCCACCGTGATGGCCCTGGGCAAGAAGATCAAGAAGACCGCCGTGGTGTCGGGCGTGTGCGACGGCTTCATCGGCAACCGCATGATCGAGCAGTACAGCCGCCAGGCCGGCTTCCTGCTGGACGAAGGCGCCACGCCGCAGCAGGTCGACAAGGCCGTCGAGAAGTTCGGCTTCGCCATGGGCCCCTTCCGCATGGGCGACCTGGCCGGCAACGACATCGGCTGGGCCATCCGCAAGCGCCGCGCCACCGAGCGCGCCGACATGAAGTACAGCCGCACGGCCGACAAGCTGTGCGAACTGGGCCGCTTCGGGCAGAAGACGGGCGCCGGCTGGTACGACTATGCCGCCGGCAAGCGCGACGCCATCCCGTCGAAGCTGGTGGAAGACATGATCGTCGAGCACCGCAAGGAACTGGGCATCACGCCGCGCAAGATCTCCGACGAGGAAATCGTCCAGCGCCTGGTGTTCGCCCTGGTCAACGAAGGCGCGCACATCCTGGAAGACGGCACCGCCTCCAAGGCTGGCGACATCGACATGGTCTACCTCACCGGCTACGGCTTCCCCATCTGGCGCGGCGGTCCGATGCACTACGCCAGCCAGGTCGGCCTGTACAACGTGGCAGCCACCATGCGCCGCTTCGCGCTGAACCCGCGTGACGACGCCGCCTTCTGGCAACCCGCGCCGCTGCTGGCCAGGCTGGCCGCCGAAGGCAAGAGCTTCAGCTGATCGGCGGGACGAGCAAGCACGTGGCAATCGTCAAGCGCATCGTCGTCCTCCTGCTGCTGGCGCTCGTGGCGCTGGCGGCGGTGGTGGGCATCAAGACCTGGCGCACGCCCTCGCGCCAGGTGGCCGTGGAGCCGCTGCAGAAGGCGCCGGTGGACGCGCAGGCCGTGGCCGGACGCCTGTCCGGCGCGGTCCGCTTCAAGACCATCAGCAGCCTGGAAGACCCGCAGGCCAACGCCGCCGAGTTCCAGAAGCTGCACGCCTACCTGCGCGAGCAGTTCCCGGCACTGCACGGCGTCATGAAGCTGGAGGAGCCGGGCGACAACGCGCTGATATACGTCTGGCCCGGCAGCGACCCCAAGGCCAAGCCCATCGCGCTGATGGCGCACCAGGACGTGGTGCCCATCGCCTCGGGCACCGAGGATAAGTGGTCCGTGGAGCCCTTCGCCGGCACCATCAAGGACGGCTACGTCTGGGGCCGCGGCGCCTGGGACGACAAGGGCAACCTGCTGGCGCAGATGGAGTCGCTGGAGATGCTGGCCAAGGCCGGCTTCAGGCCGCAGCGCACCATCTACCTGATCTCCGGCGCCGACGAAGAGGTGGGCGGCCACCGCGGCGCCGAGCGCATCGCCAAGCGCCTGAAGGAGCAGGGCGTGCACTTCGCGTGGATCATCGACGAAGGCCTTCTCGTCACCGAAGGCGTGATGCCTGGCCTGACCAAGCCCGCCGCCCTGGTGGGCGTGGCCGAGAAGGGCTACGCCAGCTTCAAGCTCAAGCTGAACGCGACGCCCGGCCATTCGTCGATGCCGCCGCTGCACGGCAGCGCCATCGGCCAGATGGGCGGCGCCTTGGCCAGGCTGGAATCGCAGCAGATGCCGGCCACCCTGGGCGGCAGCGTGGCGGGCAGCATGTTCGACGCGCTGGCCCCCGAGATGGAGGGCTTCGGCCGCGTGGCCCTGTCCAACCTGTGGCTCTTCGGCCCGGTGGTGCAGAAGCAGTTGGAGGCCAGCCCGGCCAGCAACGCCATGCTGCGCACGACCACGGCCCTGACCATCATCAACGGCGGCAACAAGGACAACGTGATTCCCGGCTACGTCGAGGCCACGGTGAACTTCCGCGTGCTGCCCGGCGACACGCTGGCCTCGGTGCAGGAGCACGTTCACAAGGTGGTGGGCAACGACGCGATCAAGGTGGAGCCGTACCCCGGCAACGCCGAGCCTTCGCCCGTGTCGCCCATGGACGCGCCCGGCTACGCCGCCATCCAGAAGACCATCCGCCAGGTGTTCCCCGAAGGCGTGGTCGCTCCGGGCCTGATGCTGGGCGCCACCGACGGCCGCCACATGGACGGCATATCGGATGCGGTCTACCGCTTCTCGCCGGTGCGTGCCAGGCCGGAAGACCTGCCGCGCTTCCATGGCACCAACGAGCGCATCGCCATCGACAACTATGTCGAGATGATCCAGTTCTATCACCAGCTCCTTCGCAACGCCGGCGCCAGCAGCGCTGCGTCGCCGGGCTGATCCGTTTCCCCCAGAGACAACTTCTCGCTTCTTCAAAGGAACTCACCATGACCAGCGCCGTCATCGTTTCCACCGCCCGTACCCCGCTCGCCAAGAGCTGGAAGGGTGCCTTCAACATGACCCACGGCGCCACCCTGGGCGGCCACGCGGTTCAGCATGCGGTGCAGCGTGCCGGCATCGACGGCGCCCTGGTCGACGACGTCATCATGGGCTGCGCGACGCCCGAGGGCGCCACGGGCTCGAATATCGCGCGCCAGATCGCGCTGAAGGCCGGCCTGCCCATCACCACCTCGGGCATGACCATCAACCGCTTCTGCTCCTCGGGCCTGCAGACCATCGCCACCGCCGCCCAGCGCATCATCGCGGGCGAGGGCGACGTGTACGTGGCCGGCGGCGTGGAGAGCATCTCCTGCGTGCAGAACGAAGCCAACAAGCACATGCTGGTCGACCCGGCGCTGATGAAGCAGAAGCCCGAGATCTACTGGAACATGCTGCAGACCGCCGAGCAGGTGGCCAAGCGCTACGGCATCGGCCGCGACGCCATGGACGAGTACGGCGCCCGCAGCCAGCAGCGCGCCACCGCCGCTCTGGAAGCCGGCAAGTTCAAGGACGAGATCGCCGCCATCACCGTGCTGGCCGGCGTGGCCGACCCCGTCATGGGCCTGCGCACCAAGGAAGTCACGATCGAGAACGACGAAGGCATTCGCGCCGGCACCACCAAGGAAGGCATCAGCGGCATCCGCTCGGCCATCCCCGGTGGCCTGATCACGGCCGGCAATGCCAGCCAGTTCTCCGACGGCGCCGGTGCCTGCGTGGTGGTCAACGAGAAGTTCGCGCAGCAGAAGGGCCTCAAGCCCCTCGGCCGCTTCCTCGGCTTCGCCGTGGCCGGCTGCGAGCCCGACGAGATGGGCATCGGCCCGGTCTTCGCCGTGCCCAAGGTGCTCAAGAACCTGGGCCTGACGGTCGGTGACATCGACCTGTGGGAACTGAACGAAGCCTTCGCCGTGCAGGTGCTGTACTGCCGCGACAAGCTGGGCATTCCGGACGACCGCCTGAACGTCAACGGCGGCGCCATCGCGGTGGGCCACCCCTATGGCGTGAGCGGCCAGCGTCTGACCGGCCACGCCCTCATCGAAGGCAAGCGCCGCGGCGCGAAGAAGGTCGTCGTCACGATGTGCATCGGCGGCGGCATGGGCGCGGCGGGCGTCTTCGAAGTCCTCTGAACCCAGAGACATGCGCGATCAGGCCTGCGCACCGTCGAAAGACGCCGGAGGCCTCGAACCGTCCCGGGGCCCCGAGGAATTTCCTCGCGGCCCCTTTTTTCATTGCTGAGCCATGAACTACCGTTCGACCCTCGACTTCCTCCTCTATGACTGGCTGAAGACCGAAAGCCTGTCCGGCCGCGAGCGCTTTTCCGACCACTCGCGCGAGACCTTCGACGCAGTGCTCGACACCTGCGAGCGCATCGCCCGCGACAAGTACGCCCCGGCCAACCGCACGGTGGACACGCAGGAGCCGCACTTCGACGGCGAGAAGGTGATCCTGCCGAAAGCCACGCACGAGGCGCACAAGGCCTTCGTCGAGTCCGGGATGATGTCCGCCGCGCAGGACTACGACATCGGCGGCATGCAGCTGCCCTACACGGTGCAGGCGGCGGCCAACAGCTTTTTCGCCATGGCCTCGGTGAGCATCGGTTCGAACATGCTCACCAGCGGCAACGCCAACCTGCTGATGGTGCACGGCACCGAGCTGCAGAAGCAGGTCTTCGCGCTCAACGAGTTCTCGGGCCGCTGGGCCGGCACCATGTGCCTGTCCGAGCCGCAGGCCGGATCCTCGCTCAGCGACGTGGCGACGCGGGGGGTGCCGGACGGCGCCGATTTCCAGAGCGACCCGCTGGGCCCGCGCTACCGCCTGACGGGCAACAAGATGTGGATCTCGGCCGGCGACCATGAGCTGACCGAGAACATCGTGCACATCGTGCTGGCGAAGATACCGGACGCCGACGGCAAGCTGGTGCCGGGCACGCGCGGCATCTCGCTGTTCATCGTGCCCAAGAAGATGGTGGACACGCAGGGGCAGCTCACCGGCCAGCGCAACGACGTGGCCCTGGCGGGCCTCAACCACAAGCTGGGCTGGCGCGGGACCACCAACACGCTGCTGAACTTCGGCGAGGGCAAGTACCCGGTGGAGGGCAAGGCCGGTGCCATCGGCTACCTGGTGGGCTCGCCCGGCAAGGGCCTGGCCT
This sequence comes from Variovorax sp. OV329, assembly GCF_900114785.1. Taxonomy (GTDB): domain Bacteria; phylum Pseudomonadota; class Gammaproteobacteria; order Burkholderiales; family Burkholderiaceae_C; genus Variovorax. The sequence continues at coordinate 52,080 of NZ_FOUG01000015.1, read as the reverse complement.
GCATGTTCCACATGATGAACGAGGCCCGCATCGGCGTGGGCACCGCCGCCACCATGCTGGGCATGGCGGGCTACTACGCCTCGCTGGAATACGCCAAGAGCCGCCCGCAGGGCCGACCCGTGGGTCCGGAAGGCAAGGACGCCGCCAAGCCCCAGGTGCGCATCATCGAGCACGCCGACGTGCGGCGCATGCTGCTGGCGCAGAAGGCGTACTGCGAAGGCGCGCTGGCCCTGGAGCTGTACTGCGCCCGCCTGGTCGACGAGCAGAAGACCGGCGCCGAGAAGGCCGCCGACGAGGCCCGCATCCTGCTGGAGGTGCTCACGCCCATCGCCAAGAGCTGGCCCAGCGAGTGGTGCCTGGAGGCCAACTCGCTGGCCATCCAGGTGCACGGCGGCTACGGCTACACGCGCGACTTCCCGGTGGAGCAGTACTGGCGCGACAACCGCCTGAACATGATCCACGAGGGCACCCACGGTATCCAGGCGGCCGACCTCCTGGGCCGCAAGGTGCTGATGGAAAACGGCCGCGGCCTGCAGCTGATGGCTGAGCGCGTGCAGGAGACCATCGCCCGCGCCGCCGGCAATCCGCGCCTGGCGGCCCACGCCGAGGCGCTGGGCGCCGCGCTGCAGCAGGTGGCCGATGCCACCGGCAAGGCCTGGTCCACCGGCAACCCGCGCGATGCGCTGATCAACGCGGTGCCCTACATGCAGGCCTTCGGCCACGTGGTGCTGGCCTGGCTGTGGCTGGACGTGGCGCAGCGCTCGCTGGCCCTGGACGGCGACGCCGCGAAGCCGGCCACCGCCGGCCGCGTGGGTGCCACCGACTACTTCTTCCACTACGAGTTGCCCAAGATCGGCGCCTGGCTCAAGGTAGTGGAAAGCCGCGACGCCACCTGCGTGCAGATGGCCGAGGAGGCCTTCTGATGGCGGACGCGGCATCGAAACCCGCCAAGCCCCACGCCAGGCTGGAGACCTGGATCTGGGTGCTGATCTACGGCGGCCTGTTCATGCTCATCCTCGGCATCGTCGCCGGGCGCGAGAACCAGGTGCTCGGCTGGTCGCTGTCCGTGCCCGGCGTGGTCGTGGCGGCAGTCGGCGCGGTGCTGATCTACGTGCGCTCGCGACTCCCGGACACCAAGGCCTGAGGCCCGGAACCCATCCTTAATTTCGAAACGAACACCGGAGACCTTTCCATCATGACTGCTCGCACCGTGCAGCAACTCTTCGACCTCCGCGGCAAGACCGCGCTCATCACCGGCGGCTCACGCGGCCTGGGCCTGCAGATGGCCCACGCACTGGGCGAGCAGGGCGCGAAGATCATGCTCAGCTCGCGCAAGGCCGACGACCTGGAGCAGGCCGCGGCCGAGCTGCAGGCCGCCGGCATCGACGCGCGCTGGATCGCCGCCGACTGCTCGAAGGAAGAAGACACCCGCCGCCTGGCCGACGAGACGCTGGAGCGCATGGGCGCCATCGACATCCTGGTCAACAACGCCGGCGCCAGCTGGGGCGCCCCGGCCGAGGACCACCCGGTGGAAGCCTGGGACAAGGTGATGAACCTCAACGTGCGCGGCTACTTCATCCTGTCGCAGCAGGTGGCCAACAAGTACATGATCCCCAGGACGACGGGGCGCATCATCAACATCGCCTCCATCGCGGGGCTGAACGGCAACCCGCCGGAGATGAAGACCCTGGCCTACAACACCTCCAAGACGGCGGTGATCGGCTTCACCCACACGCTGGCCGCGGAATGGGGCCGTTATGGCATCACGGTGAACGCCATCTGCCCGGGCTTCTTCATGACCAAGCTGGCCGCCGGCCTCATCAAGTCCATCGGCGAGGAGAAGATGGCCTCGCACGCCCCGCTGGGCCGCCTGGGCGACGACGAGGACCTCAAGGGCATCACGCTGCTGTACGCAAGCGACGCCGGCAAGCACATCACCGGCCAGTGGATGGCGGTGGATGGCGGCGTGAGCGTGGTGCTGGGCGCCTGAACGCGAATCCATGTCCGAGACCGACCTCAAGGCCTTCGCCAGCCGCATTCCCTTTGCGCGGCACCTGGGCTTCGACATCACCCGCTTCGAGGGCGGCGAGTCCGAGCTGCGCTACACCGCCAAGCCCGAGCATCTCAACACCTTCGACGTGACGCACGGCGGCGCCTGCATGACGCTGCTGGACGTGACCATGGCCGCGGCCGCCCGCAGCGAGACGCCCGACCTGGGCGTGGTCACCATCGAGATGAAGACCAGCTTCATGCATCCCTCGGTGGGCCCGCTGGTCGCCAAGGGCCGGCTGATGCACCGCACCGCCACGCTGGCCTTCACCGAGGCCACCATCTTCGACGAGCAGGGACGCGCCTGCGCGCATGCCACCGGCACCTTCAAGTACGTACGCAAGCGGCTGCCCACGGGCCCCGCGAGCGCCAACGAACAGCGGCCGCCCTCGACCGACTGAACCATCCGACGTGCAGCGCAACGCTTGCGCCGCGCCGAACCCGAACGATCAAGACAGGAGAACACCATGCCCGCCAACAAGCAGCAACTGCTCGACAACCGCCCCGAGGGCGAGGCCGTGACCAGCAACTTCAAGCTGGCAACCGCCCAGACCCCGGAACTGAAGGACAACCAGGTGCTGGTGCGCCATCACTACCTGAGCCTGGACCCGTACATGCGCGGCCGCATGAACGATTCCAAGAGCTACGCCCAGCCCCAGCCCCTGGGCCAGGTGATGCAGGGCGGCACCGTCGGCGAGATCGTCGAAAGCAGGAACCCCAAGTTCGCCGTGGGCGAGAAAGTGGTGGGCTTCGGCGGCTGGCAGGAATACAGCGTGGTCGACGCCTCGCAGCCGGGCGTGCTGCGCAAGGTCGACACCACCCACGTGCCGCTGTCGCACTACCTGGGCGCAGTGGGCATGCCGGGCGTGACCGCCTGGTACGGCCTCGTGAAGATCATCGCGCCCAAGGAAGGCGAGACCCTGGTCGTCTCGGCCGCTTCCGGCGCCGTCGGCAGTGCCTTCGGCGCGCTGGCCAAGGCGCGCGGCTGCCGCGTGGTGGGCATTGCCGGCGGGCCGGACAAGTGCAAGTACGTGGTGGACGAACTGGGCTTCGACGCCTGCATCGACTATCGCCAGCACCCTGACGCCAAGAGCATGAGCCAGGCGCTCAAGGAAGCCTGCCCCCAGGGCATCGACGGCTACTTCGAGAACGTCGGCGGCTACATCCTCGACGCGGTGCTGTCGCGCATGAACGCCTTCGGCCGCATCGCCCTGTGCGGCATGATCGCCGGCTACGACGGCCAGCCGCTGCCGCTGGCCAACCCTTCGCTGTTCCTCATCAGCCGCTTGAAGCTCGAAGGCTTCATCGTGAGCGAGCACATGGAAGTCTGGCCCGAGGCGCTGAAGGAACTGGGCACCCTGGTGGCCACCGGCAAGCTGCGTCCGCGCGAATCGATCGCCCAGGGCATCGAGTCGGCGCCCGAGGCCTTCCTGGGCCTGCTCAAGGGCCGCAACTTCGGCAAGCAACTGGTCAAGCTGGTCTGACAGCATCAACGGGCGCGCAGCCCAGGAAGGAAGCGACGTGGCCGACCTGATCCTCCATCACTACCCGACTTCGCCCTTTGCCGAGAAGGCCAGGCTGATCCTGGGCTTCAAGAAGCTGGCCTGGAAGTCGGTGCTCATTCCGCAGATCCAGCCCAAGCCCGACGTGGCGGCGCTCACCGGCGGCTACCGCAAGACGCCCATCCTCCAGATCGGCGCCGACATCTACTGCGACACGGCCCTGATCTGCGACGTGCTGGAGCACCTGGCGCCCGCGCCGGCCCTGTACCCGGCGCAGGGCAAGGGCCTGGCACGCACGGTGGCGCAGTGGGCCGACAGCACGCTGTTCTGGACCGCCATGGCCTACAACTTCCAGCCCAAGGGCGCGGCCGACCTCTTCGGCAAGGCGCCGCCCGAGATGGGCAAGGCCTTCGCCGAGGACCGCAAGGCGATGAGCGTGAACATGACGCGACTGCGCCCGCTGGACGCCATCGCCGCCTACAAGTCCTACCTGCGGCGCATCTCCGACATGCTGGAGGGCCAGCCCTTCGTGCTCGGCGATGCGCCCACGGTGGCCGACTTCTCGCTCTTCCATCCGCTGTGGTTCACCCGCGTGCGCACGCCCTCGATGGCCGGCATCCTGGACCATACGCCGGCGGTGCTCGAATGGATGGAGCGCATGGCCGCCATCGGCCATGGCGACATGGAGAAGTTCGACTCGGCCAGCGCCATCCAGGTGGCGGCGGCCTCGCAGCCCCACAGCCTGCTGGTGGACAGCACCTTCCAGGACGACCACGGCATTGCGCTGGGCAGCCTGGTGACGGTGGCCAGCGAGAGCTTCGGCCCCGAGCCCACCGAGGGCGAGTTGATCGCCGCCACACGAACCCATTTCAGCCTACGCCGCCGCGACGAGCGCGCGGGCACGGTGCACGTGCACTTTCCCCGAATCGGCTACGTACTTCGAAAAGTGGAGACCCCTGCATGATTTCTGACTTCAAGGGCAAGACCGCTGTCCTCACCGGCGCCGGATCGGGCTTCGGCCTGGAGTGCGCCCGCATCGGCGCCGCGCGCGGCATGAACCTGGTGCTGGTGGACGTGCAGCAGGACGCGCTGGACGCGGCCCGCGCCGAGATGGAGAAGGCCGGCGCGCAGGTGCTGGCACGCAAGGTCGACGTCTCGGACGCCGTCCAGATGGAAGCGCTGGCCGCCGCGGTCAAGGAGCGCTTCGGCGCGCCGCACTTCGTCTTCAACAATGCCGGCGTGGGCTCCGGCGGCCTGGTGTGGGAGAACACCGTGGCCGACTGGAACTGGGTGCTGGGCGTGGACCTGATGGGCGTGGTGCACGGCATCCGCCTGTTCGTGCCCATGATGCTGGAGGCTGCCGCCAAGGACCCCTCGTACCGCGGCCACGTCACCAACACCGCCAGCATGGCGGGCCTGCTGACACCGCCGAACATGGGCATCTACAACGCGGCCAAGGCGGCCGTGGTGAGCCTGACCGAGACCCTGTACCAGGACCTGCGCCTGGTCACCGACCAGGTCGGCGCCAGCCTGCTGTGCCCGTACTTCGTGCCCACCGGCATTGCGGCCAGCGGCCGCAACCGTCCGGGCGCCCTGGCCGACGAGAAGCCGACCAAAAGCCAGATCATCGGCAAGGCCATGAGCGAGAAGGCGGTCAGCAGCGGCAAGGTGACGGCCGCCGAGGTGGCGCAGAGCGTGTTCAACGCCATGGAGAACGACCAGTTCTACGTCTACAGCCACCCCAAGGCGCTGGGCAACGTGAAGGCCCGAATGGAAGGCATCGTGGCCGGCACCAACCCGGCCGATCCCTTCTTGGAGCGCCCGGAGATCGGCGAGCAGCTGCGGGCCGCCCTGCGCTCGGCCTGATCCGCGTCCGCCGCGGGGCAGGGCGCGGGCATCCGGGGGACGCGCCTACGCACGAGGCCGCCGGAATCGGTTAGGGTTCGGCCCTATGCAGGAAGTCCCCGACCTCATCGCGTGCGAAGGCTGCGACGCGCTCTACGAGCGCCCCCGGCTGCGCCCGCGCGAAGCCGCGCACTGCCCGCGCTGCGGCACGCTGATGGAACGCGGCTGGGGCCGCGCGCACGAGCGGATGCTGCCGCTCACGGTGGCCTGCCTGATCCTCTTCGCCATCGCCAACCTGTTTCCCATCGTCGAGATCCAGCTGCAGGGCCTGAGCAGCGAGACCACCCTGGTCGGCGCGGTGGTGCAGCTGACCCACGGCGGCGTGTCGGAAGTCGCGCTGCTGGTCCTGGCCACCACCATCCTCTTTCCGCTGGCGCAGCTGTGCATCCTGTTCTACCTGCTGGTGTCGATCACCACGCGCGGGGTCCGGCCGGCGGGCTTCAACATCCTGGTGCGCGCCATGCAAGTGCTGCGGCCCTGGGGAATGATCGAGGTGTTCCTGCTCGGGGTGCTGGTGGCCATCGTCAAGCTCTCGGGCATGGCACGGGTGATTCCGGGTGCGGCGCTGTGGGCCTTCATGGTGCTGACGGTGCTGCTCACCGCGGTGCTGGCCTTCGAGCCCAAGGCCTTCTGGCGCATCGTCTTCGCGCGCGAACAGGCGCGCGAGGATCAGACCAGGCCATGAGCAGCGCCGCGCCCAGTCCCGCTGCCGGCGTGGCAACCGCCGCCGGCCGGGGGCTGCTCTCCTGCCACCACTGCGGCACCGTCTGGCGCGACGCGCAGGTACACGAGCCCTGCGGACGCTGTGGCACCCGGCTGCACCGGCGCAAGCCCGACAGCATCAACCGCACCTGGGCGCTGATCATCTCCGCGGCCATCCTCTACCTGCCGGCCAACCTGCTGCCGGTGATGATCACGCGCAGCATCTTCGGTGCGCAGTACGACACGATCATGAGCGGCATCATCTACTTCTGGGTGTCGGGCGCCTGGGGGCTGGCGGCCATCATCTTCATCGCCAGCTTCCTGGTGCCGCTGTTCAAGCTCGCCGCCCTGGCCATCATGGCCTGGTCGGCCGGGCGCCGCAGCCCGTGGCGGCGGCAGGAGCGGGCCACGCTCTACCGCATCGTCGAGTTCATCGGCCGCTGGTCGATGCTGGACGTCTTCGTGGTGTGCCTGCTCTCGGGGCTGGTGCACATCCAGGGTTTCGCCGAGATCTCGGCCGGGCTGGGCATCGCCGCCTTCGCCGGCGTGGTGGTGCTGACCATGCTGGCCTCGCTGAGCTTCGACCCGCGGCTGACCTGGGACGAAGCGCCGGTGGAAGACAATACGCCGAGCGCCGCCGAGGCGATCGACACGACGAGGACCGGAAAGACCGCATGAGCGCAGACACCCCGCCGCCCACCCCCGACGCACTGCCCAGGCCGGCCGTGACGCGGCGCCGCAACTGGCTGCCATCGCTGATCTGGCTCATCCCCATCGTCGCGGCCCTGGTCGGCCTGTGGCTGGTGGCCAAGATCCTGCGCGAGCGCGGGCCCGAGATCTACATCAGCTTCGTCACCGCCGAAGGCCTGGAGGCCGGCAAGACCGCCGTGCGATACAAGGACGTTCAGATCGGCACGGTGGAGACCATCCGCCTGGCGCGCGACCGCTCGCACGTGTCGGTCAAGGTGCAACTCAAGAAGGAAGCCGAGGGCTTCACGGCCGCCGACACGCGCTTCTGGGTGGTGCGGCCGCGCTTCGACACCTCGGGCATCTCGGGGCTGAGCACGCTGTTCTCGGGCGCCTACATCGGTGCCGACGCCGGCGAGTCCGAGGAAACGAAGGAAGATTTCACCGGCCTGGAGCAGCCGCCCATCATCACGCGGGGCGCGCAGGGGCGGCAGTTCGTGCTGCGGTCCAAGGACGTGGGTTCGGTGGACATCGGCTCGCCGGTGTTCTATCGCCGCATCCGGGTGGGGCAGGTGGCTTCCTACCAGCTGGACGGCGACGGCCGCGGCGTGACGCTGCGGGTGTTCGTCAACGCGCCCTACGACAAGTTCATCGGCGTCAACACGCGTTTCTGGCATGCCAGCGGCGTGGACCTGCAGCTCAGCGCCCAGGGCGTGGCGATCCGCACCCAGTCGCTGGCCACCATCGTGCTGGGCGGCATTGCATTCGCGGCGCCCGACGACGAGATGGGCCCGACCGCGGCCGAGAACACCACCTTCGCGCTGGCCGAGGACGAGGGACTGGCCATGCGCGAGCCCGACGGCGAATCGCGCCACATGCTGCTGTACTTCAACCAGTCGCTGCGCGGCCTCACGCCAGGCGCGGCGGTGGACTTCCGCGGCATCGTGATCGGCGAGGTCAAGTCCATCGGCGTGGAGTTCGACAGCGAGCACCGCGAGTTCCGCATGCCCGTGTTCGTCGAGATCTACCCCGAGCGGCTGCGCCGGCGCGCGCACGAGAAGCAGGAAGACAGCCGCTGGACGCCCGAGCAGCGCATCCGCTGGCTGGTCAACAAGGGCCTGCGGGCGCAGCTTCGCACCGGCAACCTGCTGACTGGGCAGGTGTACGTGGCGCTGGACTTCTTCCCCAAGGCGCCGGCCGCCAAGGTGGACATCGACAAGTCGCCGCTGGAACTGCCCACCGTGGCCAACAGCCTGGACGACCTGCAGGCGCAGGTGCAGGAAATTGCGTCCAAGATCAACAAGGTGCCCTTCGAGCAGATCGGCCAGGACGCGCGCACGGCCATGGCCTCGCTGGACAAGACCCTCAAGAGTGCCGAGCAGCTGGCCCGCAACCTGAACAACGACGTGTCGCCCGAGATCACCGCTGCCATGAAGGACGTGCGCAAGACGCTCAACACGGCCGAGCGCACCATCGCCAGCGACTCGCCCCTGCAGCAGGACATGCGCCAGACCCTGCAGGAGCTGAGCCGCGCGGCCGCCTCGCTGCGCATCCTCACCGACTACCTCGAGCGGCATCCCGAGTCGCTCCTGCGCGGCAAGCCGGAGGACACCAAGAAATGAGCATGGACAAGAACAACAAGAACGGGACTGACCTGGCCCGCGTAGCCCTGGCTGCCGCGTGCCTGGGCCTGCTGGCGGCCTGCGGCGGCACGCCGACGCGCTACTACACGCTGGCCGAGACGGCCGGCACCGCGGGCGTGGTGCGTCCCACCGCCGACAACGCGGCGCTGGCGATCGAGATGGCGCCCGTCGCGCTGCCCGAGCGCTTCGCGCGGCCGCAGATGGTGGTGCGGCGCGACGGCGGCCTGCTGGCCAGCGAGAAGAAGTCGCAGGAGGTGTCCCAGGCCGAGGTGGAGGTGCTGGAGCAGTCGCGCTGGTCCTCGTCCTTCGAATACGAGTTGCGCGATGCCCTGGGCGCCGGCGTCGCGCGGCGGCTGTCCGCCTTCGACGCCACGCAGGCCGGCCGGCCGCGCGGCTTGACTGTCTACCGCATCGCCGTGCAGCTCAGCCAGTTCGACGCGGTGCCCGGCGATCGCATCGACACCGCCTTCGGCTGGAGCATCCGGCGCGGCGACGGCGACGCGCTGCTGACCTGCCATGTGCAATTCAGGGAGGCGCTCACCGGAGGGTTGGACGGCGTGGCCATCGGCGCCCAGCGCATCACCAGCCGGCTGGCCGACGAGATCGCCCGCAACGTGTCGGCGCTGGCCGCCAACCAGGGCGCGCGCTGCCCGGCGGCCTGAGCCTCATCCGGCACCAGGCGCCTTCGCCCAGGGCAGCTGGCCGTTGTAGCGCTCCAGCATCTGCGCGTTGCCGCGCAGGAAGAAGTCGGGCCTGACCGAGTTGGCCGTGTTGCCGGCCATGTAGTCCACCGTGTGGCGGTAGGTGCTGTCGTAGTCCGGCGCGATGCGGCGCAGCGCGTGGCAGATGATGCGGTCCACGCCCGGCTGCCCGGGCTGGCGGAAGCGGTTGAACCACAGCGGTACCACCTGCACCGCCAGCAGCCGCGGCAGGAAGTAGCAGTTGACGTCCACCATGTAGTCCTGCTCGTTGAGCACGCTGGGCCAGCGGCCCAGGCTTTCGCAGTCGTCGCGGCAGACGAAGCGGTGCTCGCGGTCGACGATGTTGCGCAGCGCGTAGCTCCACTGGCGGCCTTGCTGGCAGGCCGCGAGGCAAGTCTCGATGTGCTCGGGTGCCAGCGTGTTGTCGTCGTCCAGGAAGGCCAGGTACTCGCCCTTGGCGACGAAGGTGCCGGCGCCGTAGATGCGATGGCCGTTCCAGCGGTCCTTGCCGGTGGAGTAGGGCAGCTGGACCAGGTCGATGTGGCCCCGGTCAGCGTGCCTGCCGACGATGGCCCGGGCCTGCTCCCAGGTCTGCGGGCCGTCGGCCATCACCAGGTGCTGGATGTTGCGGTGCGTCTGCGCGGCGACCGACTCAACACAGCGCGCCAGCAGCGGGTTTCCGCCGTGCGCCGTGACCACGGTCACCAGCGGCTGCTGTTGCTGCGTCGGGTGCTGCGAGGGCGGCTGCGGCGTCATCGGTGGCGCCAGTGTAGGACGGCAGGGGCACCTCGGCGCGGGTCAGCGAGAACAGGTCCTTCGGGTCCGCCAACTGCGGCACCAGCGCGATGTCGCGGCCCAGGCCATGCAGCTGCAATTGATCATGCAGGTAGCGCAGGGTGGAGAAGTCTTCGAGCGCGAAGCCGACCGAATCGAACAGCGTGACCTGCGTTGATGACTCGCGGCCAGGCGCTTCGCCAGCCAGCACGCGCCACAACTCCAGCACCGGGAAGTCGGCCGGCATCTGCTGGATCTCGCCCTCGATGCGCGTCTGCGGCTCGTACTCCACCACCACCCGCGCACCCTGCAGGATGCCGGCGTGCAGCTCGGTCTTGTCCGGGCAGTCGCCGCCCACCGCGTTCAGGTGCATGCCGGGCTCGATCATGTCGGGCGTGAGGATGGTGGCGCGGCGCTTGTCGGCGGTCAGCGTGCTCACGATGTCGGCGCCGCGCACCGCCTGGACCACCGACTCGCAGCCCACCAGGCGCAAGGCCGGGTAGGGCGCCAGGTTGCGCATCAGGCGGGCGGTGGCCTGTGGATCCACGTCGAACAGGTGGATCTCATCGATGCCCAGGTGGCAGTGGAAGGCCAGGGCCTGGAATTCGGCCTGTGCGCCGTTGCCGACCATTGCCATGCGGCGGGCGCCCGGCCGTGCCATGGCCCACGCGGCCAGCAGCGAGACGGCGGCGGTGCGCAGGGCGGTGGACAGCGTCATCTCGGACAGCAGCAGCGGGTAGCCGGTTTGCACATCGGCCAGCACGCCGAAGGCCACCACCGTGGACAGGCCCCGAGCCGGGTTGCCCGGGTGGCCGTTGACGTACTTGAAGGCGTAGCGGCTGCCGTCGGAGGCCGGCATCAGTTCGATCACGCCGCCCGGCGAATGGTTGACGACCCGCGCCTGCTTCTGGAACTGCGGCCAGCGCAGGAAGTCGGCATGAAGCGCTTCGGCCAGTTCGCCGATGAAGCGCGGCAGGCCGATGCGGCGTATCAAGCGGGACAGTGTGGGCAGGTCCGCGAGATGGGTCATGTGCTTCTCCCTGGAGGCATCCGAAGATTGGCATTGTTGGCCGAAGGGGTGCCAGAATGAAGACCGCAACTTGGCAACTTTGCTGGCGGCCTTGGCAGATCGCCAGCTTCGCTTGGCAAAACGCCATGGACGACACCGACCGCCAACTCATCTCGCTGCTGCGCGACAACGCGCGGATCTCGGTGGTGGAACTGGCCCGCAAGCTGCGGGTGGCGCGCGCCACAGTACAGAACCGCATGGGCCGGCTGGAGCGCGAGGGCATCATCGTCGGCTACACGGTGCGGCTGCGCCCCGACAGCGAGCAGCACGGAATCCGCGCGATGATGAGCATCGCCATCGATGGCTACCACGGTGAAGCTGTGCTGCGCCTGCTGCGCGGCCATCCGGCGGTGGTGGCGCTGCACACCACCAACGGCCGCTGGGACCTGATGGCCGAACTGCGGGCCGACACCCTGGAATCCTTCGATGCGCTGCTCAATTCGATTCGCGCCATCGAGGGCATCGCGAACACCGAGACGAGCATCCTGCTGTCCACGCACAAACTCTGAAGTACTGGATAAACATACAGTCTTCAACTATAGTGTCCCCATGACACGCGAAGACTGGATTGCCGCCTGCGCCCACCACCTGCAGCTTCACTGGCGCACCGTAGACCCCGAAGAGCTGGGCCAGGTGGCCGGCGAACTGTGGGCGGACGAGCGCTTGCGCGCCATGCCGCCGGCGGAGGCTGCGCGCACCTGGCTGCAGCCCATCGCCACCGAGCACCGCTGAGCTCAGCCAGCCAACTCGATCCACACAGGCGCGTGGTCGCTCGCGCCTTCCAGGCCGCGCACCGCGCGGTCCACGCCGGCGTCCTGCAGGCGCGGCTTGAGCGAGGGGCTCAGCAGCAGGTGATCGATGCGCAGCCCCGCATCGCGCGGCCAGCGATTGCGCAGGTAGCTCCAGAAGCTGTAGTGCGGCGCCTTGGGGTGGCACTGGCGGACGGCGTCGGTCCAGCCTTGCTTCAGGAGGCGCGCATAGGCGGCCCGGGCTGAAGGCTGCACCAGCGCGTTGTCGCGCCAGGAGTCCATCGAATAGATGTCGAAATCGGTCGGCACCACGTTGTAGTCGCCGGCCAGCACCACCGGGTGTCCGGTGGCCAGTAGCGAGGCCGCATGCGCCTGCAGGCGCTCGAACCAGGCCATCTTGTAGTCGTACTTGGGCCCAGGCTGCGGGTTGCCGTTGGGCAGGTAGAGGCAGCCGACCACGATGCCGTTGATGGCCGCCTCCAGGTAGCGGCTCTGCTTGTCCGCCGGATCGCCGGGCAGGCCGCGGCGCGTTTCCAGCGGCATCGCGTCCTTCGCAAGGATGGCCACGCCGTTCCAGGTCTTCTGGCCGTGTACCAGTGCCTCATAGCCCAGGGCGCGCAGGCGCTCGTGCGGGAAGTCGGCCGAACTGCACTTGAGCTCCTGCAGGCAGGCCACGTCCGGCCGCGTCACGTCCAGCCAGGCCAGCAGCTGCGGCAGGCGCGTGATCACGTTGTTGACGTTGAAGGTGGCGATGCGCATGGACCTCTTGCGTGGGGGGACTGCAACGCTCATGTTGCCTTGCATTGCCGAAAAAAACTAAAGTGGCCCTCTTGCCCCCTGTCTGGAGGTCCATCACATGGCCGCACGCTCCATCGCGTCGCTTTCGTTGGGATTCGGTCTGGTCTCGATTCCGGTGCGCCTGTACTCGGCCACCGAAAGTTCGGCGACCATCCATTTCAACCTGCTTGCCAAGGACGGCTCGCGCGTCAAGCAGCAGTACATCTCCGAGCAGTCCGGCGAGGTCGTGCCGAGGGCCGAGATGGTCAAGGGCTACGAATTCGAGAAGGACCGCTACGTCGTCTTCCAGCCCGAGGAGCTCAAGGCGCTGGAGAACAACGCCAGCCACCTGATCGACATCGTCTCCTTCATTCCGGTGGAGGCGGTCGACCCGATCTATTTCGACAAGGCCTACTTCCTCGCCCCCGACAAGCGAGGCGGCAAGCCCTACAACCTGCTCAAGGCGGCCATGCGCGAAAGCGGCCGCTGCGCCCTGGCTCGCTGGGCCTGGAAGGGCAAGCAGTACGTGGTGCAGGTGCGCGCGCAGGAAGAGGGGCTGGTATTGCAGCAGCTGCTCTATGCCGACGAGGTGCGCTCGCTGGCCGACCTGGACATCGAGCAGAGCACGCCGTCGCCGGCCGAGCTCAAGCTGGCCCTGCAGCTCATCGAGCAGATCTCGGCCGACAGCTACGAACCCGCCGAATACGAAGACGACGAGAAGAAGCGCATCCTGGCGGCCATCGACGCCAAGATCGCCGGCCAGGAGGTGGTGGCCATGGAGCACCCCGAGGACCGAGGCGGCGCCGAGGTGATCGACCTGACCGAGATGCTGCGAGCCAGCCTGTCGCGTGCCTCGCGCAGCGGCACCTCCGCACCGGCCAAGCGGGCCGCGAAGGCGGCGCCGGCCGAAGCCGAAGCCGTCGCGCAAGGCACCGGCCCGGCCAAGGGCGCCAGGCGCGCACCCAGCAGCAGCGCCAAGGCGCCCGCCGCACCCCGCGCGCGGGCTGCGGGCGGTTCCAAGAAATAAGTGGCCGACTCTCCCTCGCTGGACAGCACCCACCCCTACACCCTGCGCGGCGTCACGCAGATGCTTGGCCTCACGCGGCATGCGGTGGGCCGGTTGATCGAGCTGGGCTTCGTGCAGCCGGTGCGCTCGGGGCGCTCGCTGCGTTTCTCCTTCCGCGACGTGGTGCTGATGCGCACCGCGCAGGAACTGCGCGCCGCCGACATTCCCACCCGGCAGATCCTGCGTTCGCTGCGGCAGCTGAAGAGCGCCTTGCCGCTGGACACGCCCGCCAGCGCCATCCGCATCCGCGCGGTGGGCGACCGGGTGGCGGTGCGCTGGGGCGACGCGCAGTGGGACGCGGACACCGGCCAGCTGATGATGGATTTCCACGCGGCACTTCCTGCCGCTGCGGTGCACGCCATCGACGGCAAGGCCACGGCGCCCTGCGCCACCGCCGAGCCGCCGCCGGACATCCAGTCCTTGTACGAGCAGGCCGAATCGCTCGAAGGCGGCGAGCCTAAGAAGGCCGAAGCCCTCTACCGCCGCGTGATCGAGGCCGCGCCCGACCATGTGGATGCCTATGCCAACCTGGGCTTCATGATGTGCGAGTCCGGCCGCTTCGCCGAGGCCGCGGCGCTTTATGCACTGGCGCTTCGTCATTGCCCGCAGGCACCGCTGCTGCACTACAACCGCGGCGTGGCGCTCGAATCACTGGGTCATGAAAAGGAGGCGGTGCAGAGCTACGAGGCCTGCCTTCGCCTGGCGCCCGACATGGCCGATGCGCACCAGAACGCCGCGCTGCTGTATGCCCGCGCCGGCGACAAGCAGCGCGCCATCCGTCATTTCAGCGCCTACCGCCGCCTGCAGCCTCGGGGCTGATTCCTCTCAGTGCTTGGCGGCGGCCGCCTTGGGCTTGGGCTTGGCCGGCGCAACGGCCTGCTTGGCAGCCCCCTGCGTCTGCTGGCGCACCTTGCCGCAATCGGTTTCCTCGCCGGGGCCGGTCTCGATCAGGGGAATGAGGGCCGCCAGCGGCGCCGCGGTGGCCAGTGCCGCAATGGCCGCCCCGCGGGCGATCAGGGGGCCCTTCTTCAGTTCGTAGTCGGGGTTGGAGAAACTGCCGTGCAGCCGCACCGGGGTGCGCAGCGAGAACAGGCCCGCGTCCTTGGGCTTGGGCGCCACCGTGATGTCGAACTGCTCCTTGCCGAGGTCGAACCAGCCGTCGCCCAGGATCTGGGTCTGCTCGGTGTCGACGACGAACAGGCTGGACTGCCCGCGGCCGTTCTTCACGTCGAACACCGTGCCGCCGCAGTTGATGACGATGTCCTTGTCCCCGCCGGCCAGCAGCGTCATCACCTTGCCGATGTTCAGGCCGCTGGCGGCGTCCAGAAGGTTGGAGACGCGGCCATTGACGATGGTGGCGGCAATGCGCCCGTTGGACTTGGCCGCCGCGTCGGCAATGGAATTGCCCACGCCCGCCAGGTGCAGCGTCGCGCCTGCCCGGCCCGCGCCCTTGGCGATGGCACTGTCCTTCGGCACGAACTGCCCGAGCTGGATGCCTTGCAGGTTGATCTCCACATCCGACTTGATGATGGGCGCGCGCGCATCCAGCGTGGCGCGGGCCGCAATGGTGCCGCCGGCGAAGCCGAAGTCCACCGGCTGCAGCTTCATCACCGAGTCGCGCAGGCGCAGCGACGCCTTCAGGCTTTCCAGCGGCAGGGTCTTGGGCACCTTCAGGCGAGTGGCCGTGTAGTCGACCTCGGCATCGATCTTCTGCAGGCGGCTGCTCTCGAAGGTGCCGGAAGGCAGCAGGTGTTCGGGGTCCACCGACTTCTGCTTGGCCTTGGCGCTGGGGCGGTCCTGCGTCTCGGTCTGCGAGAGCTTGGGCTTGCCCGCGGTCTCCTTCGTCTCGATGCCCACCAGCGGCCCCAGGTCGGCCATGTCCAGGTTCTTGCTGTGCAGGTCGGCTTGCAGCAGCGGCCGGGGCTCCTGGTCGATGTAGGCGCCCTTGCCGAAGATGTCGGTGGAGCCGATACGCCCGCGCAGGTCGTCCATGGTGTAGCGGTTGCCCTTGAGGATCAGGTGTCCTTCCAGCTTGTACGGCGGCGATGCAGGCAGCGGCAGCAGCAGGAAGGGATAGAGGTTGGCCAGGGTCCTGCCTTCGATGCTCAGTTGCGTGTCGATGCCGCTGATGTTGGCGGCGTCGGCAATGGTGCCTTCCACGCGCACCTTGGTCGTGCCCGCCGCGAGGGTGCCCTGGATGGGGAAGGGCACGCCCGATTCCTGGAAGCTCAGCACCTCGCCGGTCAGGGCCGTGCCAGTGAAGCCCGCACCGTGGTACTTGCCCTGGAACTTGTACTGGGTGGAATAGCGGTCGTTGGTTGGCGCGGCGTCCGCGTCCTTCACCTTTTCCTGCTTGGACGGGTCGAAGGTGCTGGCTTCCACGCCGATCTCGAAGGGCTCGCCGTGGTCGATATAGCGCAGGTGACCATCGTCCACCGACAGCGTGCTGATGCGCAACTTGCTGGGCGAAGTGTCCGAAGGGTCGGAGAGGATCCAGTTCTTGCGGTTGTCGGGCAGGCGCTCGAACAGCAACTCCGGCTTGGTCAGGGCCACGCGCGGCACCAGGATCTTCTCGGGCAGGTCGCGCAGGGCGATCGAGAATTCCACCTGCTCGGCCTTGGCCATCGGCGCGTCTTCCTTGGACCAGTCCGCGTTGCCGAAATACACGTCGCGCATGCGGATGGTGGGCGTGAAGCCCAGCTTCACGTGCAGGTCGGACATGCGGAACTCGCGCTGCGTCTTTTGGGAGACGTAGCGCTCGATGGGCGGTCGCACCCAATTCCAGTCGAAAAGGAGCACCACCAGCACCAGCAGGAGCAGGAGCCCGATCAAGGTCCCGATCACGGGATGGCGGCGCAGGAAGGCAGTGGGTGTCGTTGGCCTGTCCATGGGTCGTTCAGAACGCGCTGCTTGAGAAAGAAGTGCAGCGCCTCGCTTTCAGGATGGCGGCATGCCGACCCCGCCACTGTCGGTCTTCGGGCCTGGCACCTGTGGGACGAATCCGTCGCCGCGGCTCAGGCGCCTTCTTCTTCGGGCAGATGGCAGGCGACGCACAGCTTGTTGCCCTCGGTGTCGCGGAAGTAGGCGCCGTAGTAGTGCGCGTGGTAGTGCGGCCGCAGACCCGGCGGGCCTTCGCAGCGGCCGCCCGCGGCGAGTGCCACCTGGTGGGCGCGCTGCACCATCGCACGTTCGGTTGCGGCGAAGGCGACCATCTGCCCGTTGCCCGGCTCGTGCGGCTGGCCATCGAAAGGCTTGCAGATGACGAAGAGCGGCCGCGTGCCGCCGGCGCTGTGCCACCCCGCCCAGGGTTTGTCGCGCTCGCAGAAGCGCGGCGCAATGCCAAGGCATTCCATCAAAGGCCGGTAGAAGGCCAGCGCGCGATCGAAGTCCTTGACGCTCATGAAGACGTGGGAAAACATCGTGGCTCCAGCAATGGCGCAAAGCGGTGGTGCATTCTCGGGGGGCTGGCCCGCACGAGGTGACGCATTGCCCGAGTGCGGCGCTCATTCATCATCTTGGGGAGACAATCACGCCATGGATCAAGACAGAGACACTCAAGCGCCAACCCCGGCGCCTGACGATGCGCCGGCCACGCAGGCCGGCAGGAACTACGCCCAGGCCTCGCGCGAACCGCTGCCCGACACGCTGGCATCGGCCTCCATCCGCGAAAGCGTTCGCGAAGGCTTGCGCCAGGCGAAGGAACGCGCCTACGCGCAGGATGCAGTCAATGCCTCCGGCAAGAAGATCCGTCCTCCGGGCACCTTCTTCGAAGGCCTGCGCTGGGAAGGCTCGCACTACGTGAGCGACCAGCCGGTGCGTGCCGCGCTGGTGGCGGCTGCCGGCGGCGCCGTGCTGACGGCGCTGCTGATCGCCTTCGTGCGCGGCGGGCGGCGCTGATCAGGCGCCCGCCGCTCGGGCTTCAGGAGATCTTGGAGTCCTGACCCTGGCGCGCGGTGTCCAGGGCATAGAGCGCGGGCTTGTCGTGTGCCACCTTGGGCAGCGTGGCCGCGGCTGATTCTTGCAAGGTGTGGTGGGCGGAGCCGTAGATCTCGCGCTCCAGGCGCTTGGCGCGGTCGGCGTACATGCGCGCCAGCGCGGCGTGATGCTCGGCCGCCGCCTGGTGCTCGAGCCGGGCCATGTGCGCTTCTTCGAGCAACGCCATGGCGCGGCGCAAGTGGCTGTTCCGGTTGAACTGGAAAAAGTTGAACATCACGTTTCCTCCTTTTGGAAGGCTGGGACCAGCGCGTGATGTCACCAGATGTCACGCACTCATCCTGCACTGTTGAGGGCAACTTTCAAAACCAGTGTAGGCCGTTCGCCTCGGCGCGTGTGGGAATGAGTGCTTTATGGCCACAGCGCTTTCGACATACCCAATTCGTCACAGACGCGCTGCAGCGCCTCGCGCGTCGCGGCGAGGTCTTCCTCCAGGCGGGCGACACGGGACTTGAGCGTGGCGACTTCGTCCAGGCCCGGCTCGAAGCTGCGAGGGGCAGCGGCAGGCATGTCGCCCGCGGCGGGCAGGGCGTCCTGCGGAGGAGGGCCGCCCAGCAGATGCGCCCAGCGCTGCTCGCGCGCGCCGGGCAGGCGGGCCAGCTTGACCACCAGCGCGCCCGCCGGCCGTTCGGCCAACTCGTCCAGGAAGGCTTCCACCGACGAGATGTCGGCGAAGTTGTGCATGCGGTCGCAGGCGATGCGCAACTCGCCCGCGGTCTGCGGCCCGCGCAGCATCAGGGCCGTGAGCAGCGCCACGGATTGCGATGGAACGCGCAGCACGCCGTCGATGTTGTGGCCATAGCGGTAGGCGCGGCCGCCACTCGATTCGGTGATCAGGCTGTAGCGCTTGAGGCTTTCCAGGGTCAACTGCGCCTGCGCTTCGCTGACCTCCATCACCGGGTGCCGGCTGGTCTTCTGGTTGCAGCCGGACAGCAGCGAGTTCAGGGTGAGCGGATAGCTGTCGGGCACGGTGCGCTGCTTTTCGGACAGCACGCCGAGCACGCGGATCTCGAGCGGGGACAGGAGAAGGGTGGGGGCGGAGGACATGACGCGATTGTCATGCCGTCCGCCGCGCTATTTCGAAGAAGCCGCCGGCGTCGGCCGCAGCCTTTCGTAGCCGCTCAGTTCCATGAAGCCCTCGCCCTTCGCACTGCCGCTGACGCGCACGGGGCCTTCCCAGTAGATGTTGGCGCTGCTGGCGCTGGCGTCGAATTCGCTGTTGTCGAAGAAGGGCTGGATATGGTGCTCGCCAGTCGGCAGCTGCAGCTTCCAGTCGACCGCGTATTCGATCTTGCTGCGCGGACTGGTCCAGGTTCGCATCGGCGTCAGCGAAACCTCGCCGGGTGCCAGGGGCCGCGACGCGCCGGTGCGCGTGAGGGTGCCGGTGGTGACGATGCCGTGGCCTTCGCGGTCGAAGAGCTGGTAGACCATCACGTCCGAGCCATCCGACAGGTGCAATGCCAGCCAGTTCCACCCCAGGCGGGTGACGTCGAAGTCGCCCCACTGGTGGTCGAACCAGACCGTGCCTTTCAGCGCTTGGGCCGACGCCTGCTTGCCGACGCGGACTTCACCCGTCGCGCTCATGCGCGGGCGCGAGTAGTAGTAGCTGATGCCCGACTCGCCGAAGTCCAGCAGGCCCGGTGTCTGCGAGCCGGAGGCCCGGTGCGCCACCACCGGATGCTCGTCGCGCAGCTGGAGCGTGAGCTCGACACCGTCGAACTCGGTCTTGATCGAATGCATCGGCCCCGAGCCCGAGACCTGCCAGCCGTCCTGCCGGAAGTCGAAACCGGCCTTGTCCAGCTGGGCCGGCAGCCCGGCCGTGCGGCTCTGGCGGGTGTAGCGCTGGCCGGTCTGCAGGTCGGTCATCGCGACCTGCATCACCGTGTGCTTGACCAGGGCGTTGGCCACGAAGACCGCCACGTGGAAGGCGTATCGGTTGCCCGTGGGCTGGGCGTCGAGGATGCCGCTGTAGTACCACCACTCCATGCCCGAGCCGTGGATGGCGTCGTCGGCCGGCAGGTTCAGGGCGGGAAGGGTCGCCGTGCGCTCGGCCGCCGGCTTGGGGCCCGCGCTCCCGGTCAGGCCGACTGGCGGCCCTGGCGGCTCGCCCCGTTCCAGCACGCCGAGGAAATAGAAACCGGCGCCTGCGATGACGGCCAACACAAGCAGGGGAGCCAGGTAGGCGCGTGCGTGGCGCCGGCGTCTTTGTTTCATGGTGTTAGCTTAAGGCCGCTCGAGCGCAAAGGCGACACCCTCCGTCGGCTCCGCGCGACGCGTCCCGCTGGGCCAGAATCGGGCCCCTCCGAACCCATCTTGCAAAAGGAATAGCCCATGACGGCACGGCAGAAGCGACTCATCAGCTCCGGCTCCACCTTCGAGCAGCAGATCGGCTACTCGCGCGCCGTGGTCGTGGGTGAGTGGGTGTTCGTGTCGGGCACCACCGGCTTCGACTACGCGGCCATGACCATCTCGGACGACGTGGTGGCGCAGGCCGAGCAGTGCCTGAAGAACATCGAGGCCGCGCTGCGCGACGCCGGCGCCGGCCTGAACGACGTGGTGCGCGTGACCTACGTGCTGCCCGACGGCGACGACTTCGAGCCCTGCTGGCCGGTGCTGCGCAAGTACTTCGGCGAGGTGCGGCCGGCGGCCATGATGATCTCGGCCGGCCTGGCCGATCCGCGCATGAAGATCGAGATCGAGGTCACGGCCCTGCGCGCCGCCGCCGCCTGAGCCGCAGCGAAGCGCGACACATGGCACGCACCGACTCGCTCTCGCCCTACCTGGCCGACACCCGGCGCCTGGCGGACGTGATCGCCGCCATCCAGGTCATGGGCACCTACAAGTTCTACTGGCAGGATTTCCCGGGCTGGGCCGAGCGCATCTCAGGCGACGCCAGCCAGGCGGCCTACTGGCGCCGCATCTTCGAGGACCATCCCGAGTTCTTCCGCCTGGACGGCGAGCGGCAGGGCGCGGCACTGGTCTGGCGCCGCCAGTACCCCAAGCGCTTCCACGTCGACGAGGAGCGGCGCCTGTCGATGGCCGAGGTGCTCGCACTGGGCGAGGGGGACATGGCGCGCGTGTCGCGCGAGCCCATGTCGGCCGGCGACATCCGGTCGCTGATCGACACCGCCGTCGACCTGCATTCGCGCGCCCTGGACCAGCAGAAGGACCGGCGGTGGTGGCTGCCCCTGGCGACCGCCGTGGCCGCCTTGCTGGGCGCCGTGCTCGGGGCCTGGCTCAAGAGCTTCTAGGGCGGCTCAGCGCAGCATCCAGGCGGCCGCGCCGTCCAGCACTTCCCGGAGCACCTCCGGGTCCTTGCGGCCGGAGCGGACCAGCACGTGGAAGGAATGGTCGGCCTCGACGATCTCCATCAGCGTGACGGAGTCACCGAGCTGCGCAGCCAGCTCCCGCACCAGGCCGATGTCCGCCAGCTTGTCGCGCGTGCCCTGCACGAAGAGCATGGGGATGCGCACCTCGCGCAGGTGCTCGGCACGCGTGGTGGCCGGCGCGCCATCGGTGTGCAGCGGAAAGCCCAGGAACACCAGGCCCTGCACGCCCGGCAGCGCCTGGACCGCCTGGGCCTGCGAGGTCATCCGCCCGCCGAAGGACTTCCCGCCGGCAAACAGGCGCATCCCGGGCAGGGCCTGCGCCGCATGTGCCACGGCCGCGCGCACCGCGGCATGCGCCACGGCGGGCGAATCGGTGCGCTTGCTGCCACGCTCCATGTAGGGGAACTGGTATCGCAGGGTGGCCACGCCGCGCTCGGCCAGCCCCTGGGCGGCCGCGGCCATGAAGGCGTGCGCCATGCCGGCGCCCGCGCCGTGGGCCAGCACATAAATGGCCCTGGCATCGGGAGGAACCAGAAGAAGGCCCGACACGCTGGTGTCGGCGTCGATCTGGATGCGTATGGACTGGGAGTTGCTCATGCTGGACGATTCCTACATTGCGACAAGGGATGCGCGGATTTCGGATTCTTCCCCAGCCGCGCCAGAATGCGCCGCATGGATCTCAGTGAACACACCCTGCGCGCCTTGTTCGACCAGCTTGGTCTGCCGAGCAACGCCGCCGCCATCGACGCTTTCATCGCACAGCACCGGCCCCTGGCCGAGGACATCAAGCTGGCCGATGCGCCTTTCTGGTCCCCGGCGCAGGCGCAGTTCCTGCGGGAAGAATTCGACGGCGACGCCGACTGGATCGAACTGGTCGACCAGCTCAACGTCCGCCTGCGAGCCTAGCCCGTTGTGGTCGATGTGTTGCCGTTGCCGCTGATGGCGATGGTGACCAGCAGGTCGCTGTCCTTCAGCGCATGCAGGCCGTGCGGCACGCCGCCGCCGACGTAGGCGAACTGGCCGGCTGACAGCACGGCCGTCTGGTGCGGCAGGAAGAGCTCGACCTGGCCGCCCAGGCACTGCACCGTGATCGAGCCCGGCACGCTGTGGTCCGGCACCCGCTTGCCGGCGGGCAGCACGATGCGCATCACCTCCAGGTCTTTGGCCTTGAACAGGGCCAGGGTCTTGTCCGGCGTGGTGACTCCGCCCGGCGCGAGCAGGTCGACGACTTCACCCGAGACAGCGTGTGCGATGGCCATGACCGCCAAAGTGTGGTGGCGGCTGCTGCCAAAAGCAAGCCTCAGGCGGCAGCCGTGCAGGCCAGTCGCGCCTCGCGGTGGTCGAGGCTGCGGCTCCACAGCGTCAGCGCAAGGCCGATGACGGTCAGCACCGCGGCCACCCAGCCCAGCGAGGGCAGGCCCGCGCCGTGGCTGATAGCGAGTCCGCCCGCGCCGGCACCCAGCGCGTTGCCCAGGTTGAAGGCGGCGATGTTCAGGCTGGACGCCAGGTTCTGGCCGGCGCCAGACGCCTTGTCCAGCACGCGCATCTGCATCGGTGCCACGGTGGCGAAGCTCACCGCGCCCAGCAGCGCGACGAAGAGGAAGGCGCCGACCGCCGTCTGAAGTGCCAGCGGCATCGCCACCAGCACCAGCGCGAGGGCCGCGAGGCTGCCCATCAGGGCGGGCATCAGGGCCCGGTCGGCCAGCTTGCCGCCGGCGATGTTGCCCACGGCCAGCCCGGCGCCCATGAGCAGCAGGGCCGGCGACACGGCCGATTCCGGCAGGCCCGCCAGGCGGGTCAGCAGCGGCTGCACATAGGTGAAGAGGGCGAACACGCCGGCGAAGCCGAACACCGTGATGGCCAGGCCCAGCAGCACCTGGGGACGGGCGAGCACCGCGAGCTCGTCGCGCAGAGCGACACGCTCGGCCTTCTGCGCGCTGTCGCGCGGCACGAAGACGGCCAGCACCACGAAGGCGATGACCCCGATCACCGCGACCGCCCAGAAGGTGGCGCGCCAGCCGTGGTGCAGGCCCAGCCATGCACCGGCCGGCACGCCCAGCAGCGTGGCGGCGGTCAGGCCGGTGAACATGATGGCGATGGCCGAGGCGCGGCGCTCCGGCGGCACCAGGCCAGTGGCCACCACCGAGCCGACGCCGAAGAAGGTGCCGTGGGCCAGCGAGGTGAGCACGCGGGCCGCGATCAGGCTTTCGTAGGTGGGCGCGATCGCGCAGGCGATGTTGCCCAGCGTGAACACCGCCATCAGCGCCAGCAGCACGGTCTTGTGCGGCAGCTTGCGGGTGGCGATGGTGAGCACCGGGGCGCCGACGGCCACCCCGAGCGCATAGCCCGAGATCAGCAGGCCGGCAGTGGCGATGGAGACATGGAGATCCGCCGAGACCTGCATCAGCAGGCCCATGATGACGAACTCGGTGGTGCCGATGCCAAAGGCACCGGCGGTGAGGGCGAGAAGGGCGATTGGCATGATGCCCTGTACTGTGATGGCGAGGGCCCCTCGTGACTAGAATGCCGCCTGGACCAGCATCCATGAATTGAAGTCACGAATCCACATGCCACGCACCGAGCTCAACCGTTCCGGCGACATGGAGGCCTTCGTGCAGGTGGTGGACCGCGGCAGCTTCTCGGCCGCCGCCGCCGTGCTCGGCATGACGCCTTCGGCGGTGAGCAAGCTCATCGCCCGGCTCGAGGCCCGCCTGGGCACGCGCCTGCTGCACCGTTCCACCCGCAAGCTGCAACTCACGCCCGAGGGGCAGCTCTACTACGAGCGCGCCGTGCGGGTGCTGGCCGACCTGGACGAGGCCGAGCACAGCGCCGCCGCCGACGGAACGCCGCGGGGCCGGGTGAGCATCAACGCCAGCGCCGCCGTCGGCCAGCGCCTGCTGTTGCCGCTGGTGGGGCCGATGCTGCAGATGCATCCGCAGATCCAGCTCGACATCAGCCTCACCGACCGGGTGGTGGACCTGATGGAGGAGCGCGCCGACATCGCCATCCGATGGGGCCGGCTGCCGTCCTCTGACCTGGTGGCGCGCAAGCTGGGCGAAACCGGCCTGGCCATCCTCGGCTCGCCCGGCTACCTGGCCCGCCACGGCACGCCGGCCACGCCGCAGGAACTGCTGGCGCACAACCGGCTGGGCAACACCTTCAGGCGCAGCCAGCCCGACTGGCCGCTGAAGGTCGATGGCCGGCAGCTGGACGTGCCCATCGTCGGCAACGTGCGTGCAGGCGACGGCGAAAGCCTGCGCCAGCTGGTGCTCGACGGGGTGGGGCTGGGCCGGCTTTCCCTTTTCCACGTGCGGGGTGATATAGCGGCGGGCTTGCTTGTTCCGGTGCTGGAGGAGTACAACCCGCACGAGCTCGAGCCGATCCACGCCGTCTACCTGGGCAAGGGAGGCCGATTGCCGGCCCGCGTGCGGGCCGTGCTGGATTTTCTGAGTGCGAGTGTCGACCTGCGCGAGGCCCGATACCTGCCGCGCGCGGATCCTGCTCCGAACGTGCCGCCCAACCGGCGGCGTGCCCATCCTCGCAAGTAGGAAGTGCCAGCAGCATGACAAACACCGAAGGCTTCGCTCTCTTCGACACCCGCTACGGCTGCTGCGGCATCGCCTGGAGCGCACGCGGCATCGTCGGTGTGCAGTTGCCGGAGGCGGACAGCGCCGCCACGCGGGCCCGCATGCGCAAGCGCTTTCCTCAACTGCGCGAAGGCTCGCCCCCGCCCGACGTGCAGGCGGCCATGGCGCGCATCACCCACCTGCTGACCGGCGGCATCGACGACCTGGCCGACGTGGGGCTGGACTGGCACGGCGTTTCCGAATTCCATCGCCGCGTGTACGAGTTCGCCCGCCGCATTCCGCCGGGCGAGACCCGCACCTACGGCGAAGTGGCCAACGCGCTGGGCGACAAGGGCAAGGCGCGCGCGGTGGGGCAGGCGCTGGGCCTCAATCCCTTCGCGCCGGTGGTGCCCTGCCACCGGGTGCTGGCGGCCGGCGGCAAGCCCGGTGGCTTCTCGGCCCACGGCGGGTCGCAGGTCAAGCTGCGCATGCTGGCCGTGGAGGGCGCCGAGGCGGCGGCCATCAACAGCGGCAGCGTGCCGCTGTTCTCGCGCGAGGAAATGCGCCAGCCCTAGGCCCGCCCGCCATCGGCTGCGACCACTGCGCCTGCGTAGCATAGAGCGCCGTGACCCACTGCGCGCCTCGCCATTGAGCGAATGGCGACAATCACGCGATGACTTCCCGACTTCTGCGCATGGCCCTGGTGCTGGGCCTGCTCTCGGCCATCGGGCCATTCGCCATCGACATGTACCTGCCGGCGCTGCCGGCCATCGGCGCCAGCCTGCATGCGGACATCGCCGCGGTGCAGATGAGCCTCACCGTCTTCTTCCTGGCCCTGGGCATCGGCCAGCTGCTGTACGGCCCGGTGTCGGACATGCTGGGACGCAAGCCGCCGCTGTATTTCGGCCTGGCGATGTTCGTGGCAGCCAGCGTGGGCTGCGCGATGGCGCAGAGCGTGGACACCCTGGTGCTGCTGCGCTTCCTGCAGGGCCTGGGTGCGGCGGCCGGCATGGCCATTCCGCGCGCGGTGGTGCGCGACCTGCACACCGGCACCGACGCGGCGCGGCTCATGTCGCTCCTGATGCTGGTGTTCAGCGTTTCGCCGATCCTGGCGCCGCTGGCGGGCAGCGGGGTGATCGCGCTGTCGAGCTGGCGCGGCGTGTTCTGGGTGGTGGCCGTGGCGGGCGTGGCCGGCATCCTGATGATGATGGCGATGCTGCGCGAGACGCGCGGGCCCGAGCACCGGCTGGACAGCAGCCTGGGCGGGGCGCTGCGCGCCTACTGGCTGCTGCTGCGCGACCCGCACTACCTCGGGCTGGTGTTCATCGGCAGCTTCGCGATGGGCGGCTTCTTCGTCTACCTGGCCAATTCCTCCTTCGTCTTCATCGACCACTACGGCCTTACGCCCACGCAGTACAGCCTGGCCTTCGGGGTGAACGCGGCAGGCTTCATCGGCACCTCGCAGTTCACCGGCGCCCTGGGCGAGCGCATCGGCCTGGTGCCGCTGGTGCGGCGCGCGGTGCTGGCCTGCTGCATGGTGATGGTGCTGCTTATGGCCTACTTCCTGGCCGGCGGCGACAACTTCTGGGTGCTGATCGGCCTTTACTTCGCGGCCAGCGCCTTCATGGGCTTCGTGATTCCCACCACCGGCGTGCTCGCCTTGGAAGCGCATGGCGCCATCGCCGGCACCGCCTCTGCGCTGATGGGCACGCTGCAGATGCTCACCGGCGCGCTGATGATGGGCGCCATCGCGGTGTTCACCAACGGCTCGCCCATCGCCATGGTGGCCGGCATGACGCTGGGCGCCGGCATCGCCCTGGTGCTCACCTGGTTCACGCTGGGCAGCGAACGCATGAACGCCTTGCCGGTGCGTCCGTGATGGAAGCGCCGCAGCAGGACGGCCTGCCACAGCCCCAGCGCACGCGCTCGATGATCGTGATCCTGCTGGGGATCGCGGTGGCCGTGCTCGACGGCACCATCGTGAACCTGGCCCTGCCGGGCATCGCGCAGCAGCTGCAGGCCAGCCCCTCGGCCGCCATCTGGGTGGTCAACGCCTACCAGGTGGCCACGCTGGTCCTGCTGCTGCCGCTGGCGGCGCTGGGCGACAAGGTGGGCTACCGGCGCGTGTACCTGGTGGGCATGGCGCTGTTCACCGTCTCCTCGCTGATCGCGACCTTTGCCGATTCACTGGGCACGCTGATCGCCGCGCGGGCGCTGCAGGGGCTGGGCGCGGCCGGCATCATGAGCGTCAACTCGGCGCTGGTGCGGCTGACCTATCCGTCCGCACAGCTGGGGCGCGGCATGGCCAATAACTCGCTGGTGGTCGCGACCGCTTCCGTCGCGGGGCCTTCGGTGGCGGCGGCGATTCTTTCGGTGGCTTCGTGGCCCTGGCTGTTCGCCCTGAACGTGCCACTGGGGCTGCTGGTGCTCGTGCTGGGCATCAAGGCCCTGCCGACCAACGTGGCCAAGGCCAGCGGCGTGCGCTTCTCGCCACTGGACGTGGGCCTGAACGTGCTGATGTTCTCGCTGTTCTTCGTCGGCGCCGACGGCCTGGGCGTGGGCGATGGCGCGGCGCACGGGGCGCCGGCCGTGGCCTGGGGACTGCTGGGCGCGGGCGTGCTGGTGGGCGTGTTCTACATCCAGCGCCAGCGGCGCCAGGCGCTGCCGCTCTTTCCGGTGGACCTGCTGCGCATCCCGGTGTTCGCGCTGTCGATGTGCACCTCGGTGATGGCCTTCTGCGCGCAGATGCTGGCCTACATCGCGCTGCCTTTCCTGCTGCTGGACGTGTACGGCCGCACGCACGTGGAAGCCGGCCTGCTGATCACCGCCTGGCCGCTGGCCATCGTGGTGATGGCGCCGCTGGCGGGGCGGCTCATCGGCCGCTACCCGGACGGCGCGCTGGGCGGCGCGGGGCTGGGCATGATGGCCGCGGGGCTGGCGGCCCTGGCGCTGCTGCCGCAAGCGCCCAGCAACCTGGACATCGCCTGGCGCATGGCGCTGTGCGGCCTGGGCTTCGGGCTGTTCCAGTCGCCCAACAACCACACCATCGTCAGCTCGCCACCCGCGCATCGGGCCGGCGCCGCCAGCGGCATGCTGGGCACGGCGCGGCTGACCGGCCAGACGCTGGGCGCCGTGGTGCTGGCCATCCTGTTCAGCGTATGGGCGCCGCACGGGGGCAAGGGCCCCTTCATCGCCCTGGGCCTGGCAGCGGCATGCGCGACCTTTGCCGCAATCTTCAGTACATTGCGCCTTCGCCAGCCGCCGCTGCACGCCAGCACTTCCTCCACCCATACCTGACGACATCCATGTCCCAGATCGGCAAGCCCCCCTGCGACGATGCGGTCATCGCGATGGGGGCCCGATCGACGGGCTGTCCCCCGGCCGCCAAGCCCTGGGTACTGGTGGCGGCGATCATCGGATCGAGCATGGCCTTCGTGGACGGCACGGTGGTCAACGTGGCGCTGCCGGCCATCCAGCGCGAGCTCGATGCCGATGCCTTCCAGGCGCAGTGGGTGGTGGAGTCCTACGCGCTTTTCCTGGCGGCGCTGCTGCTGGTGGGCGGCGCCATGGGCGACCGCTTCGGGCGACGCAAGGTCTTCGCGCTGGGCGTGGCGATCTTCGCCGGCGCCTCGGTGGCCTGCGCGCTGGCGGCCGACGTGCAGCAGTTGATCGTGGCGCGGGCGGTGCAGGGCGTGGGCGGCGCGCTGCTGGTGCCGGGCAGCCTGGCCCTCATCAGCGCGAACTTCGACGAGAAGGAGCGGGGCAAGGCCATCGGCACCTGGTCGGGCTTCAGCGGCATCACGGCGGCCGTCGGGCCGGTGCTGGGCGGTTTCCTGGTGGACCACTACTCGTGGATCTGGGCCTTCCTGGTCAATGTGCCGCTGGCCATCGTCGTGCTGACGATCACCGCCTGGCACGTGCCGGAAAGCCACGGCGGCGAAAGCTCGCAACCCTTGGACTGGCTGGGCGCGGCGCTGGCCACGCTGGCCCTGGGCGGTGTCGTCTACGCCTTCATCGAGGCGCCGTCGCAGGGATGGGGCGCCGGGGCGGTGCTCGGCGCGTTGGCGATCGGCATTGCTGCAGGCATCGGCTTCGTGCTTTGGGAGATGCGCACGCGTTACCCCATGCTGCCGCTTGCGCTCTTTCGCAACGGCGATTTCAGCGGTGCCAACCTGCTCACGCTGCTGCTCTACGCGGCGCTGGGCGGCGGGCTCTATTTCTTCCCGCTCAACCTCATCCAGGTGCAGGGCTACTCGGCGACCGCGGCCGGCGCTGCGCTGCTGCCCTTCATCCTGATCCTGTTCGCGCTCTCGCGCTGGGCCGGCCAGCTGGTGGACAAGGTGGGCGCCCGGCTGCCTCTGGTCGTGGGGCCGAGCGTCGCCGCGGCCGGCTTCGCGCTGTTCGCGGTGCCGGGTACCGGGGCCAGCTACTGGACCGGCTTCTTCCCGGCGGTGGTGGTGCTGGGCCTGGGCATGGCCATCACCATCGCGCCGCTCACCACCACGGTGATGAACGCGGTGGGCACGGAGGCGGCCGGCATTGCCTCGGGCGTGAACAACGCGGTGTCGCGGGTGGCGGCGGTGCTGGCGATCGCGGTGTTCGGCCTGCTGATGGCCTGGGCCTTCGACGCCCGCCTGGACGCCGGGCTGCGCCAGCTGGCCGCGCCGCCGGAGGTCGTCCAGTTCCTGGCCGGCCAGCGCGCCCGGCTGGCCGAGGCGGCCTTGCCGCCCGGCATCGAAGGCGCGGCAGCGGAGGCGCTGCGCGAGCAGGTCCGCGCGGCCTATGTGTCGGGCTTTCGCTGGATCATGCTGGCGAGCGCCGGGCTGGGGCTTTTGAGCGCGTTCAGCGCGTGGGTGAGCATTGGGAAGGATGGGCGGGCGAGGGCGACCGCCAGGTAGACCCAATTGCCCAATCAGGCTATTTTTGCCATAATGACTCCAATAGCTCAAAGGAGTTTGCCATGTCCAGCCCGCTCATCGACATCGACGACCTGCCGCGCCAGAACGCGTCACAGGTGAAGAACAAGTGGGGCGAGGTGGCGCGCCAGGTCCGGCAAAGCGGCAGCGTGGCCATCACCAACCACTCGGTGGTCGAGATGGTGCTGCTCGACGCGGCCACCTACCAGCGGCTCACCGAAAGCCTGGCTGCCTTGCAGGCACGGGAGCAATCCACGCTCGACGACTTGTCCGAGCGCTTCGACGCCCGCCTGGCCAGCCTGCAGCAGCCCGATGCAGCGGCGCGGGTGGGCGCACTGTTCGAATCCCGCGGCAAGCTCGGCGGCAAGCGGCCCAAGGCCGGCGCCACGCACTGACTGAATGCCCAAGGCACCTGCCGCGCCGCCTCGGCCCTTCATCTTCGTGCTGGCCGGCGTCAACGGCGCCGGCAAGAGCTCGGTAGGCGGGGCCCTGCTGGCCGAGCATGGCCTGAGTTGGTACAACCCCGACAGCTACGCACGCGAACTGGTCGCGCTGCTGGGCATTTCCGTCGGCGAAGCCAACGCACGGGCCTGGGAGCACGGCCGCGCGCAGCTGGAGGCGGCCATCGCGCAGGGCCGCAACTTCGCCTTCGAGACCACCCTGGGCGCGCGCACCATCCCCGACATGCTGGCGCAGGCGGCGAGCACGCACGACATCGTCATGCTCTTTTGCGGCCTGGCTTCGGTGGAGTTGCACATGCAGCGCGTGAAGGCGAGGGTGGCGGCGGGTGGCCACGACATTCCCGAAGCCAAGATCCGCGAACGCTGGAAGGCCTCGCGGCTGAACCTGGTGCGACTGCTGCCGCAGCTGGCCAGGCTCCAGGTGTTCGACAACAGCGTGCACGCCGCGCAGGGCAAGCCCATCCCCGACCCGGTGCTGCTGCTGGAGACGGTGCGCGGCCACGTGACCTACCCGGGCCCCAAGGACCACGAAGCGCTCAACGCCACGCCGGAATGGGCCCGCCCCATCGTGCAGGCCGCCTTCGAGCACCAGGCCGAACTCTCGTCTCCGGTCAAACCACCTGCCGCAAAGCACCGCAAGGTGCTCCAATAGCCCTCCGCGCGGCAACGGCGCCGCCGCGAGCGAGCAAAAAAAGGACAGAGACATGAGCTTCCAGGCGATCGTCATCGACAAGGACGAGAACGCGCGCTACCGGGCCGAGCTGCGCCCCCTGTCGGACCAGGCCCTGCCCGAAGGCGACGTGACGGTGGGCGTGCAGTACTCCACCATCAACTACAAGGACGGCCTGGCCATCACCGGCAAGGCACCCGTGGTGCGCAAGTTCCCGCTGGTGGCGGGCATCGACTTCTCCGGCGTGGTGGAGCAGAGCTCGCACCCCGCCTGGAAGCCCGGCGACCGCGTGATTCTCAACGGCTGGGGCGTGGGCGAGTCGCACAGCGGCGGCCTCTCGCAGCTGGCCCGCGTCAAGGGCGACTGGCTGGTGCCGCTGCCCGATGGACTGAACGCCCGACAGGCCATGGCCATCGGCACCGCGGGCTACACCGCCATGCTGTGCGTGATGGCACTGGAGCGCCATGGCCTGAAGCCGCACGACGGCGACATCCTGGTCACCGGTGCCAGCGGCGGCGTGGGGACCATCGCGATCTCGCTGCTCAGCAAGTTGGGCTTCCGCGTGCTGGCCTCCACCGGCCGGACGGCCGAGGCCGACTTCCTCAAGCAGTTGGGCGCGGCCGAGGTGATCGACCGTGCGGAGCTGTCATCGCCGGGCAAGCCGCTGGGCAAGGAGCGCTGGGCCGGTGTGGTCGATTCGGTGGGCAGCCACACGCTGGCCAATGCCTGCGCCGGCACCCGCTACCGCGGCGCGGTGGCGGCCTGCGGCCTGGCGCAGGGCATGGACTTCCCCGGCAGCGTCGCGCCCTTCATCCTGCGCGGCGTCACGCTCTACGGCATCGACAGCGTGATGGCGCCCAAGCCCCTGCGCCGCGAGGCCTGGATGCGCCTGGCGCGCGACCTGGACCTGGCCAAGCTGGAGGCGCTCACCCACGAGGTCACGCTGGGCGAGGCAATCAAGGCCGCGGAGGACATCCTGGCGGGCAGGATTCGCGGCCGTGTGGTGGTGGACGTGTCACGCGGCTGAGACAGCCGCGCCGCTTCACGCACCTGTCATCCGCGGTCCCTACCGTGGGCCGCTCGTCCAACCAACCGAGGAGACGGAGCATGACCCCTGTGAAGACGACCGGAAGGAAATTCGGCCTGGCGATGCTGGGCCTGGGCCTGTTCGTGGCGAGCGCACTGCCCGCAGCCGCGCATGAAGAGGAGCGCGGCCGCCGCCGCGCCGACAACGCACCGCTGGTGATCGGCCACCGCGGCGGCGCCAACGGCTACCTGCCCGAGCACACGCTGGAAACCTACGCGCTGGGCATCGAGCTGGGCGCCGACTACATCGAGCCCGACCTGGTGGCCACCAAGGACGGCCACCTGATCGCGCGGCACGAGCCCAACCTGATCGACACCACCAACGTGAAGGACCTGCCGCAGTTCGCCTCGCGGCGCAAGACGGTGATGCTGGACGGCGTGGCCACCGACGGCTTCTTCGCCAGCGACTTCACGCTGGCCGAGATCAAGCAGCTGCGCGCGGTGCAGTCCTTTCCCGAGCGCGACCAGGCCTTCAACGGCAAGTTCAAGATCCCGACGCTCTCCGAGGTGATCGAGCTGGCCAAGCGCAAGTCGCGCGAGGAAGGGCGCCGCATCGGCATCTATCCCGAGACCAAGCATCCCACCTACCACCAGGGCATCGGGCTGCCGCTGGAAGACCGACTGCTCGCCATCCTGCAGCAGGCCGGCTGGAACCACCGCAACGCGCCGGTGTTCATCCAGTCCTTCGAGACGGCCAACCTGCGCTACCTGCGCAGCAGGACCAGCGTGCGCCTGATCCAGCTGGTGGACGCCAACGACGTCAAGCCCGACGGCTCCATGGACCTGACGGCGCCCTACGACAAGCCCTACGACTGGGTGGTGTCCAACCGCGCCGGCACTTTCGCCGACCTGCTGACGCCCGCGGGCCTGCAGGAAGTGCGCGGCTATGCCGACGGCATCGGCCCCTGGAAGCCCTACCTGATCCCCAGTGCCTGCAAGACCGTGGCGAAGGGTGCCTGCGCCGACGCCAACGGCGACGGCCTGGTGGACGAGCGCGACCGCGTGCTGCTGCCGGTGACCCCGGTCATCAACAACGCCCACCGCCTGGGCCTGCTGGTGCATCCCTACACCTTCCGCAGCGAGCAGAAGCGACTGACCGGCACCTTCAAGGAGAACCCGGTCAACGAGTACCTGGCCTTCTACGAGGCCGGCGTCGACGGGCTGTTCAGCGACTTCGCCGACACGGCCGTGGCGGCCCGTGCGATGTTCCTGCTCAAGCACGACCCGGACTACGCGGCCTGCCTGCTGAACTCGCGCAGGTGCGAGCGCAACAACGACTGAGCGGGCGTCCTCGTCAGCCGTAGGCTGGCGCCAAGTCGCGCCGCAAACGGCTGCTGGCGCTGTCCACCGCGAACACCAGCAGGAACATGGCGCCGATCACGCTCGCCGCCTGGGCCTGCTGGAAGAGCGAGAGGTGGAAGTACAGCATCTGCCCCAGGCCGCCCGCGCCCACGAAGCCCAGCACCGCCGCCATGCGGATGTTCATCTCCCAGCGGTAGAGGCTGTAGGCCAGCCACTGCGGCCAGGCCAGCGGGAGGCTGCCGTAGGCGAAGGCGGGCAGGGCGCTGCTGCCGGCCTCGCGCAGGGCGCGCTCCGCATCCACCGGCACGTTCTCCAGCGTCTCGCCGAACAGGCGCCCCAGCACCCCGGTGGTGTGCAGCGCCAGGGCCAGCACGCCCGCGAAGGGTCCCAGGCCCACGGCCAGCACCATCAGCGCGGCCCAGACCAGTTCCGGCACGCTGCGCAGCAGGTTGAGCAGGAAGCGGATCGCCCGCTGCGCCGCAGGCCCGAAGCGCCCGGAGGCGGGCAGCGCGAAGAGCGCACCCGCGCCCATGGCCAGCAACGTGCCCAGGGCCGACACCGCCAGCGTCTGCAGCGCGCCCCAGCCCACCTTGCCCAGGAAGTCGCGCGAGATGTCGGGCGGAAAGAACTCGGCCACGAAGCGGCCCATGGAGGCCAGCGACTGGCGCGAGACCAGCGCCCCGAAGTCGATGGCCAGGTAGGCGAAGCTGGCCGCCACGGCCGCCAGCACCAGGCCGAGCGTGAGGAGGCAGCGCACGCAGACGGCGGGGCGCTGGAGCATCGGCGCCGCGTTCATGCCAGCACCTTGCGCAGCATCGCGCTCAAGCCGTCGGCCAGCAGCACCAGCAGCAGGAAGACCAGCAGGATGGTGCTGGCCTCGCCGCCGTTGAGCATCTTCATGGACTGGTCCATGAGCTGGCCCAGCCCGCCCGCGCCAACGAATCCCATCACCACCGAGGCGCGCACCGCGCATTCCCATCGGTACACGGTGTAGGAGGCCAGTTCCTGCGCCGCACCGGGCAGCATGCCGTAGCACAGCGCCGCAATGCGCCCGCTGCCGGCCGCGAGGAGCGCGCGAGCCGGGCGGGTGTCCTGCGATTCCAGGATCTCGGCATACACCTTGCCCAACATGCCGCCGTAGGTGACGGCCAGGGCCAGCACGCCGGCCGCGGGGCCCAGGCCGAAGGCGCGCACCAGCATCAGGGCCCACACCAGCTCGGGGATGGCCCGCAGCATTGTGAGCAGGCCGCGCACAGCAGTGCGGATCAGCCCGCCTCGCCAGCGGCCCGGTCCGGGCCCGATGCGCGAGACGGACAGCGACTGCGTCATCGCGAAGGCCAGCGGCAGCGCGATGATGAAGGCCAGCGCCACGCCGGCCGTGGCCATGGCGAGCGTCTCCACCGTGGCCTTGGCCAGCAGCGCGAGGAAGCCCGGTTCGAACGAGGGCGGGAAGAAGCCGGCGAGGAAGCCACCCATCACCCGCAGGCTGTTGCCGTCGAAGAGGGCGGCGGGATCGAACTCGGCCAGGCGCAGCATCGGCCACAGCACGACCAGCGCGACGAGCAGCGCACTCAGCCGCGATCGCAGGAGCGGATCGCGTGGCGCGGCAACGGGCAAGGCGGCGGACAAGGGGTGGTCCTTCAGCGGCACATGTCGGCCGGCAGCAGCGCCGAAGCCGGCGTCGCATGCGCGTCCTGCGCCTGCGTGGGCACCACGCCGCCCTCGGTGGCGTAGAGCTCGCTCAGCGTGGCCGCGTCCACCTCGGCGGCGGGCCGGTCGAACATCAGGCGGCCCTCGCGCAGGCCGACGATGCGGTCGAAGCGCCGCAGGGCCAGGTCCACCGCATGCAGCGAGGCGACCAGCGTGGCGCCGGTCTGCTCGCTCTGCGCCACCAGCTCGCGCAGCGCAGCATCGGCCAGGGACGGGTCCAGCGCGGACACCGGCTCGTCGGCCAGGATCAGTTCGGGCGACTGGTAGAGCACCCGTGCAATGCCCACGCGTTGCAGCTGGCCGCCCGACAGGCGGTCGCATCGCTCGAAGAGGCGATCGCCCAGCTCGAGCCGGGCCAAGGCTGCCTGCGCGCCGCCCGCATCGACCGGCCGCAGCAGCGAGACCAGCGCGCGCCGCGTGCTCCACTGGCCCAGGCGGCCCGCCAGCACGGCTGTCACCACGCGAAGCCGCTGCGGAATGGGCGCTGTCTGGTGAACGACACCGATGCGGGCGCGCAGCGCCTTGAGCCGCCGCGCATCCAGCGACCAGGGGTCGATGCCCAGCACCTCGATGCGGCCTTCGCTCACCCGCTGGGAGGTCGCGGCCAGGCGCAGCAGGCTGGTCTTGCCGGCCCCCGAGGGGCCGATGACCGCCACGCGCTCGCCACGGGCCACCGACAGCTGCAGCGGATGCAGCGCGCGATGCCCGTTGGCATGGACGAAGCCGACGCCGTGCAGTGCCAGCGTCAAGGCGCGTCCTTGCTCACTTGATGAGGCCGGCGGACTTGGCCGCGGCCTCGATGCCGTCGTAGTTCGATGCCTGGGTGGGAATGAACTTCGACGCGCGCTGCAGGCCGAGGATTTCCTTGCCTTCGGGCGTCTTGTCGTTCAGCTTGAGGAAGGCGTCCGTGAGCTTCTTCGTGACGGCCGGATCGAGGCCGGGCCGCACCGTCCAGTTGTAGTCGTAGTAGGTGGGCGTGGTGGCCAGCACGCGCACCTTCTCGGCGTTGGGGTTCCTGGCTTCCACCAGCTTGTCCCACACCGAGGCGTTGAGCACGCCGGCCTCGGCACGGCCCGCGGCGACGAAGGCCACGGTGGCGTCGTGCGCGCCGGAATACGCCACCGTCTTGAAATCCTTCTCGGGGTTGATGCCGGCCTTCATCAGGAAGAAACGCGGCATCAGGCTGCCCGAGGTGGAGGAGGGCGCGCCGAAGGCGAAGGTCTGGCCCTTCAGGTCGGCCAGCTGGGCGGCCTTGCTGTCCTTGGGCACGATGAACTTGCTGGTGAAGACCTCGTCCTCGGCGCGCTGCACGATGGGCACGGCCTTGCCGCCGGTGCGCAGCTTGGCCTGCACGAAGGTGAAGCCACCCAGCCACGCCATGTCGATCTTGTCGGTGGCCAGGCCCTCGACCACGGCGGCGTAGTCGGTGACGGGCGTGAACACCACGTTCATGCCGGTTTCCTTCTGCAGGTAGTCGCCCAGCGGCTTGAACTTGCGCTGCAGTTCGGTGGGCGCCTCGTCCGGAATGGCCGAGACGCGCAGCGTGCCGGTCTGGGCATGGGACAGGGAAGAAGCGGCGAAAACGGGTGCCGTCGCCAGCAGGGCGAGGGCGCGAAGAAGAGGGCGGCGTGTGAAGGTCATGAGGCCGCGAGTTTATTGCGATGCGGCGTTACCCCTTGCAACACCGCGCCGACCGCGCTACGACCTTTGCGTTAGCGCGCATGGCCGATAGGCAAGCCAGGGGGCCGCGACCACACTTCGCCCGCATCTGGGTGCCGCCTCGCGCGGCAGTGGAGAGGAGTGGCAATGACCTGTTGCACGTCCGCGCCTGGCCGGGTGCTGTTCGCCTCTTCGGTGGTGCTGCTGCTGGGCATCGCGCTGGGGGGCTGCTCGAAAAAAGAAGAAGCGCAGCCGGGCCAGGTGCTGGACGAGGCGCGGCTGGCCGGGCGCACCGCCGCGTCCTTCAAGCATGCCGACGAGGACTACTTCAAGGACATGGACGGCGGCATCGCGTTGACGCCGCAGGAGGTCCAGGGCCGCAACATGTGGCTGGTCTGGAGCGGCGGCAACGACCGCTTCTGGACGAAGATGACCGACTACACCTTCGGCGCCTTCGACCTGCTCAAGGTGATCAGCTCGCACCCGAGCCTGGGCTACACGCGCTCCAACCGCTGGGAGTATTTCGGCCTGGTCAACGAACCCTGCTTCGACAAGGCCGCCGGCGCCTCCAAGGAGCGGCGCGGCCTGTGGCTGGACGTGCGCAACACCGGCTGTGCGCCCGATCCCTTCGAGAACGAACAGAAGTACCCTGGCGTGGCCATCGGGTCGCGCGGCAAGCCGCTGGGCGACGGCACCACGCAGCCGCTGGGCTCCTATTACGGCTACGGCACCGGCATCGCCGGCCTGCGCCTGTTTCCCAACCCAG
This sequence comes from Variovorax sp. OV329, assembly GCF_900114785.1. GTDB lineage: Bacteria > Pseudomonadota > Gammaproteobacteria > Burkholderiales > Burkholderiaceae_C > Variovorax. Next base: position 14,998 of record NZ_FOUG01000015.1, on the reverse strand, counting down.
ACTTCGACGCGAAGGCGGCCAAGGAATGGGATGCCGAGCGCTACTACACCGACCCGAGCTACTACAACCGCAAGGACCTGGTGCGGCCCTACCGCGTAGGGATGAGCTGCGGCTTCTGCCACCTGGGCCCCAGCCCGGTCAAGCCGCCGGCCGACCCGGAGAGCCCGAAGTTCGAGAACCTCAGTTCCTCGGTGGGCGCGCAGTACATGTGGGTGGACCGGCTCTTCATCTTCAACGCCAACAAGCCCGAGGGCCGCCGCAACTTCATGTACCAGCTGGCCCATACCTTCAGGCCGGGCTCCATGGACACCTCGCTGGTGTCCACCGATTCCATCAACAACCCGCGCACCATGAACGCGGTGTACGAGTTCCCGGCGCGCATGGACCTGGCCCGGCGCTTCGTCCACGAGAAGCTGACGGGCGGCGAGCGGGACAACAAGCAGTTCCAGGACTTCGTCACCAGCGGGCCGCTGCTGGACTTCTTCGACCCCAAGACGCAGACGGTCGGCGCGCCGCGCGTGCTCAAGGACGGCGCGGACTCGGTGGGGCTGCTGGGCGCGCTCAACCGGGTGTACCTCAACATCGGCCTGTTCAGCGAGGAATGGCTGCTGCACTTCAACGCGGTGGTGGGCGGCAAGACCATCACGCCGATCAGGATCGCCGATGCGCAGAAGAACTCCAGCTACTGGCAGGCCACCGAGGCGGGCACGCCGGCCACGGCGCTGTTCTTCCTCAAGGCCGCACGGCCCGACCACCTGAAGGACGCGCCCGGCGGCACCCGCCACCTGCAGGCCGATGCGGCCACGCTGGACAAGGGCAAGCAGGTCTTTGCCGACACCTGCGCGCGCTGCCACTCGAGCAAGGCGCCCACGCCGGTGGTGGACTTCGCATCGCCGCAGTGCACCGGCCCTGGCTACATGGACTGCTTCAAGCGCTACTGGAACTGGACGCAGACCGACGAGTTCAAGACCCAGATGCGGCCCATCGTCGCCGCGCCCGACTTCCTGGACAACAACTACCTCTCCAGCGACCGCCGCATCCCGGCCACGCTGCTGCGCACCAACGTCTGCAGCCCGCTGGCGACCAATGCGCTGGCCGGGAACATCTGGGACAACTTCTCGTCAAGCACCTACAAGTCGCTGCCCTCGGTGGGCACGGTCACGCTGCAGGACCCCTTCACCGGCCAGTCCTTCGCCTATGCCATGCCGGCGGGCGGGCGCGGCTACACGCGGGTGCCTTCGCTCATCAGCGCCTGGTCCACCGCGCCCTTCCTGCTGAACAACACGGTCGGACCCTTCGACGGCAATCCGTCGGTGGATGCGCGGATGAAGGTCTTCGAGGCGTCGATCGAGCAGATGCTGTGGCCCGAGAAGCGCGAGCGCGACCCCGAACTGGGCGACAAGGTCAACGGCACCATCGACCGCACCACCGAACGCAGCGAGGTGGTGATTCCCACCGGCTTCGTGCCCGAAGGCCTGCAGCCGATGCAGGGCCGGCTGCACCGCTGGTTTCCGCAGGTCTTCTCGGAAGGCGGCGACGTGGTGCTGGGGCCGATTCCCAAGGGCGTGCCCATCGGCATCCTGTCGAACCTCAAGCTGCGCTCGGAGGAAGACGGCATCGCCGACAAGGCCGAGCACGTGGCGCGCATCAGCGGCCTGGCCATCCGCCTGAAGGCCAACCTGCTGACGGCCCCCAAGGACGCCACCGACGCGCAGTTGCGCCAGCACTTCACCGACCTGCGCGAGCCGATGATGGCGCTGAGCAAATGCCCGGACTTCGTGGTGAATCGCGGCCACTACTTCGGCACGGCCGAGTTCAACCGGCAGGACGGCCTGTCTGCCGACGAGAAGTCCTTCGGCAAGGAGCCCGAGCTGAGCGATGCGGACAAGCGCGCGCTGATCGCCTTCCTCAAGACCTTCTGAAGCGAGCCGGCAGGAACGCACGCCCACCGATATGGCAGTCGTCCAAACGGCGCTGGACTGGGACTACGTGATCGTGGGCTCCGGCGCCGGCGGCGGCGTGCTCGCGGCCCGGCTGGTGGAGGAAGGCATGCGCGTCTTCCTGATCGAGGCCGGTGGCGATCCGCAGGGCGAGCAGCGCATGCCCGACGACTGCGAGGTGCCCGCCTTCCACGCCTTCGCCTGCGAGAACCCGGCGCTGGCCTGGAACTTCCAGGTGCGCCACTACGCGGACGAGGCGCTGCAGGCACGCGACCCCAAGTACCGGCCCGGTGAAGGCGTGCTCTATCCCCGCGCCGCCGCCCTGGGCGGATGCACGGTGCACAACGCGATGATCTTCATGCCGCCGCACGACGCCGACTGGAACGAGATCGCGCGCGCCACCGGCGACGTGTCCTGGCGCGCCGACCATATGCAGCTGTACCTGCACCGCATCGAGAACTGCCGCCACCGCCCGGTGTGGCGGGCCTTGCGCAACATCGGCCTGGACCCGACCGGCCATGGGTGGGAAGGCTGGCTGCGCACCGAGAAGTCGATGCCGCTGTCGGTGCTGCGCGACGACGGCCTGGTGCGGCTGGTGCTGGGCACCGTGGGCGGCTTCACGCGCAAGCTGCCCACGCCGCTGCTGAGCGCCTGGCGCTGGATGCGCAATGGCCTGGGCGACCCCAACGCCAGGCGCCGGCGCGGCGGCAGCTTCGAGGGCATCTGCTACACGCCGCTGGCCACCAGCGGCCACCGCCGCCACGCCGTGCGCGAGCGGCTGCTGGACGTGGCGCGCCGGCACCCGGACCGGCTGCACATCGAGCTGGACGCGCTGGCCACGCGAGTGCTCTTCGATGCGCAGGGGGCGGCCCACGGCGTGGAATACCTCAAGGGTGCAAGGCTCTATCGCGCGCATCCCCTGCCCAGCGCGGCGACAGGGGAGCGGCGCGAGGTGCATGCGCAGCGCGAAGTCATCTTGTGCGGGGGCGCCTTCAACACGCCGCAGCTGCTGATGCTCTCGGGCATCGGGCCGGCGCGCGAACTGCACGCGCACGGCATCGAGGTCCTTGTGGACCTCCCCGGCGTGGGGCGCAACCTGCAGGACCGCTACGAGGTGACGCTCACGCATCGGATGAACCGGCCCTGGGAAGTGCTGGATGGCGCCCGCTGGGAACGCGGCGACGCGCTCTGGCAACGCTGGCAAAGGGCGGGCGAGGGCATGTACGGATCGAACGGTGCCGCCGTGGGCCTGGTGAGCCGATCGACCGTGGCCGGCTCGCCGGAGCCGGACCTCTTCTGCATGGCGCTTCTGGCCCGTTTCGAGGGCTATTTTCCGAACTTCTCCAAGCTCATCAGCGGCCACGACGACCACTTCACCTGGGCCGTGCTCAAGGGCCGAACGCGCAACCGCGCCGGTAGCGTGCGCCTGCGCTCGGGCGACCCGCTGGACCCGCCCGTCGTCAACTTCGCGCAGTTCGAGGAAGGCAGCCCGGGCGGCAAGGAAGACTTGCGCGCGGTGGTGGAGGCCATCCGCGCGCTGCGCGAGCTCACGGCACCGCTGATCGCGAGCGGCCGGATCGCGCAGGAACTGCAGCCCGGCCGCGACCTGCAGAGCGACGAGGAGCTGGAACGGTTCGTGCGCGACACCGCCTGGGGCCACCACGCGAGCTGCACCTGCCCCATCGGCGCGCGGGAGGAGGGCGGCGTGCTGGACAGCACCCTGTCCGTGCATGGCGTGGCGGGGCTCCGCGTTGTGGATGCGTCGGCGTTTCCGCGCATCCCGGGCTTCTTCATCGTTGCGGGGGTCTACATGCTGGCCGAGAAGGCCGCGGACATGGTGCTGGCCACGGCGCGGCGGGCGCCCGCAACGCAAGGCGTCCAGTGAAGAGTGCACAGGCAGGCCTTAAGGCCAATGCACGCGGCGCCGAACTTGCCTTTAGGCAAATTGACGCTCCAGGGCACCTGCCCGAAACTTTTCGCGCGGCAGAGCGCCGCACAGGAGGATGCCCATGGCCTACGACGTGCAACAGCTGATGGCGATGACGCAGGAGGAACTCGACGACCTGTTCAAGGCCAGCCCGGCCGGCGACATCCCCGATGGGGAAGCCAAGGGCACCGCCATCGTGGCGCCCGGCACGGTGTATTCCGAGCACATCGCGCAGATCATCAACGTGTTCGGCTGGCAGGGAAAGGTCTTCGACGCGGAGAAGGGCCTGCTCAAGAACAAGGTGCTGTTCTTCGGCTTCCAGGCCATCGTGGCGCGCGTCTACAAGGGCGAGAGCTGGCTGGACGGCAAGGAGTGCGTCGTGCTGGATTATTCCGACACCTCGATGCTGGCCAAGTACATCCGCGACGAGATCCGGCTGATCGGCCCCAAGTTCTATCTGGGCAAGGTGTATTGGGGCAAGGACCGGCTGATCGATTTCTGCCTCGAGTTCTGAAACCAGAACCGGCGATGCGGTGACCCCCCAATCGCCCTTCACAGTCGTCGCGGTGGTGGCCGAAGGCAAGGAGGCCTCGCTGCGCCTGCTGCTGGACACGATGAATGCGCGCCCGGGCATGGCCAACCCCGACAACGGGCTGGTGCCCTTCGCCGTGTTCGAGCGCCTGCACTTCGCACGCTTCGCGCTGCTGGACGACGCAACCATGGCCGACCTGGAAGCCTTCGAACTGCCGCGGCCGCCGGTGCCGCCGCTGTACCTGGCCTTCGTGGGCGAATGCGACGGTTCGGCCGACGACCAGCTTGACGAATTCGTGCAGAAGTCATTCGGTGGCCTGAGGCGAATCTTCTCGCACTGCAAGGACTTCGACGGCAGCAGCCATGGCCGCATGCTGGCCTGGCTGCAGGCGCACGACCTGCCGGTGGGGGCGAACTACGTCAACCGCATCGGCCGCACCGTGCGGCAGGTGCTGGAAGAGAGCGAACTGCAGAAGCTCCTGTCCTCCAGCGCGCCGCGGGGCGTGGCCCTGGACCCGCGCTCGGTACGCCGCCAGCTGCTGGCCCATGTGCGGGCCGAACGCGCGGCGGGGCGGCTGACGCTCACGCCGCCCGATCCCACGCCGCTGGCCTGGCGCCTGCGCGACCTGATGCACCTGGTGGGCCTGCCCCTGCTGGGCCTCTTGCTGCTGCCGCTGCTGATCGTGCTGGCCCCCTTCGCGATCTTCATGCTGCGCCGGCAGGAGGAAAGCGACCCCGAGTTCTATCCGCGCCCCGGCACGGCCGAGGTGCTGGCCATGCAGCGGCTGGAGGACCACGACGTCTCGAACAGCTTCACTGCGCTTGGGGCGGTCAAGCCCGGGTGGTTCAGGCGCGCGCTGGTGCCGGTGGTGCTGCTGGCCATCGACTACGCCTGCCGGCATGTCTTCGGGAAGGGGCACCTGGCCCGCATCCAGAGCATCCATTTCGCGCGCTGGGTGTTCATGGACGACCGCCAGCGCGTGCTCTTCTGCAGCAACTACGACGGCAGCCACGAGAGCTACATGGACGACTTCGTCAACAAGGCGGCCTGGGGCCTGAACCTGGTGTTCTCCAACGGCTTCGGCTGGCCGCGCACGCGCTGGCTCATCCTGGGCGGTGCGCGGCACGAGCTGCGCTTCAAGCATTACCAGCGGAGGCACCAGCTGCCCACGCAGGTCTGGTACAAGGCCTACCCCGGGCTCACCCTGGGTGACCTGGAGCGCAACCGCCGGATCCGCGAAGGCGTCGAGGCTGGCGAGATGAACGAGCAGCAGGCCCTGGCCTGGCTGAGGCTGCTATGAGCGACGGCGACGCTCCGAACGCCCGCGTCGACTTCGACGACATCCAGGGTCTGGTGCGCTACGGCTACCGCACGCTCACGCAGGCCAGCTTCCTGTTGCTGAAGGTGCGCGACGCGGCCTCCGCGCGCGCCTGGCTGGCCCGCTGCCCGGTGAGCAGTGCGCGGGAGCAGTCCCCGCCGCCGCGCACCGTGCTGCAGGTGGCCCTCAGCTGCCCCGGCCTGCGCGCCCTGGGCGTGAACGAGGAGATCGTGCAGGGCTTCTCGCGTGAATTCATGGGCGGCATGAGCGGAGACGACAGCCGCTCGCGCCGCCTGGGCGACCTGGGCCCCGGCACGCCCAGGAACTGGGCATGGGGCGGCGCAGACGGCGCCGTGCCGCACGTGATGCTGATGCTCTATGCGCTGCCCGGAGAACTGCAGGCCTGGCAGCAGCAGGTGCTGGACCAGTGCTCGTCCGGCTTCGACCTGCTGCGCTGCCTGGGCACCGCGGACATGCACGACACGGAGCCCTTCGGCTTCGTCGATGGCATCTCTCAGCCGCAGCTCGACTGGCAGCGCCGCCGGCCGGTGCGCGACGCACAGGTGCTGGACTACTCGAACCTGTCCTGCCTGGGCGAGTACCTGCTGGGCTACCCCAACGAGTACGGCGAATACACCGACCGGCCCCTGCTGCGGGACGAATTCGACCCCGAGGGCCGCCTGCCGCGTGCCGAGGACAGCCCCGAGCTGGCGGACCTGGGGCGCAACGGCAGCTACCTGGTGCTGCGCCAGTTGAGCCAGGACGTGGGCAGCTTCTGGCGCTTCCTGGACGCGGCGGCGGGGGGCGAAGCAGGCCAGCGCGAAGAACTGGCTGCGGCCGTGGTGGGGCGCAGCCGCGACGGGATGCCGCTGATCCGCGGCGACGACGAGCGCATCGAAGGCGAGGACGACGCGCTCAACAGCTTCACCTACCGCAGCGACCCGCGCGGCGTGCGCTGCCCTGTCGGCGCCCACATCCGGCGCAGCAATCCGCGCAACGCCGACCTGCCATCGGGCACCCGCGGGCCGCTGTCGAAGCTGATCCGCACGCTGGGCTTCGACGCGCAGGCGCTGGCCGAGGACCACATGTCTTCGACGCGCTTCCACCGCTTGCTGCGGCGCGGGCGCGAGTACGGCGAGCGCCTGTCGATCGAGCAGGCGCTGGCTGGCGAGAACGCCGGCGCGGACGGCTCCGGCATCCATTTCATCTGCCTGGGGGCCAGCATCGCGCGGCAGTTCGAGTTCGTGCAGGGCGCGTGGATTGCCGGCACCCATTTCGGCGGGCTGCACAACGAGAGCGACCCGATGCTGGGCAACCGCCTGCCCGGTCTGGAGGGCGAACCCACGGACAACTTCTCGATGCCCACCGAGGGCGGCTGCGACCTCCAGCTGTCGGGCCTGCCGCAGTTCGTGCAGGTGGTGGGCGGCGCCTATTTCTTCCTGCCCGGCATCCGTGCGCTGCGCTTCCTTGCCAAGGAGCATTGACCATGAACACCGTCACCGTGGACACCCGATCCAACACCAGCCGGCCGACGCCGCGCGCCAACAGCGGCTCGGCGCTGCTGAACTTCATCAGCGACGCGGGCATGCTGCTGTTGCGCGCGGAGCGGCGCATCGACCCCCTGTTCCGCCCGGGCTTCGATGCGCTGCTGCGCGACCCGCTGGCCGAGTGGACGACGGCGCTGGTCAACCGCAACCGCAAGGACGAGGGCCTGCGGATCGCGGAGGAACGGCTGCTGGATGACGAGGAAGCCTGGACCGATTCGATCGTGGCCAGCTTCACCCAGCAGATGCGCGACCTGTGGAAGCCCGGCGGCTTCGAGCGAGGCGGCAACACCAAGACGCAGGGCATCGTGCGCGGCGAGTTCACCGTGCACGATGGCCTGCCCGAGCACATGCGTCGAGGCATCTATGCCAAGCCGCAGACTTTCCGCTGCTGGGTGCGCTTCTCGGGGCCGGGGCCCTACATCACGCCGGACATCGACGACGTCGGCTTCATGAGCATCAGCATCAAGCTCATGGGCGTGCCGGGGCCCAAGCTGCTGGAGGAAGAGCAGCACACGCTGGACATGTTCGGCGTCTCCACGCCCACCTTCGTCACGCCCAATGCCAAGGAGAACGCCAAGCTGCAGAAGTGGAGCGTGAAGAACGCGCAGATCTTCCACTTCGTCAACTTCCACGATTCACACGTGCTGGACCTGGTGATGCAGTCGCTGTTCATCAAGACGCAGAGCAGCCCCTTCGAGGCGCCGTACTTCAGTTGCGTGCCCTACCTGATGGGGGAGGGGCAGGCGATGCAGTATTCGGTGTGGCCGACCTCGAAGCGCCGCACGCCGATTCCGCGCCTGCCGCTGCGTCCGCCGGACGATTACCTGCGCCAGGCGATGGTGGCGTCCTTGTCCGAGGGCGATGTAGAACTCGAAGTTCGCGTGCAGATGCAGACCGATCCGCACCTGATGCCCATCGAGAACGCGGGCGTGCTGTGGCCCGAGAAGCTGTCGCCCCGCGTGCCGGTCGCGACACTGCGCCTGCCGAGGCAAAAGTTCGATTCGGTGGCGCAGATGGAGTTTGCCAAGCGGCTGTCGTACAACCCCTGGCACACAATCGCGGAGCACCGGCCGCTGGGCAACCAGAGCCGGGCGCGCAAGAGGATGTACTACGAGCTGTCGCAGCTGAGGCATCGGATGAATGGGGTGCCGCACTTCGAGCCGAACGGGGATGAGGTGTTCGACTGATTCTTTGTTCGTTGTTGTGTTTGTCGTTCGGGGCGGGTCAAAGGCCTGTGTGCCGCTGTGTGCGCAGCACGCCACTCGGGGAGCCGGCGCTTCGCGCCGGCTCCCCTGCGCTGCTCGCGAAACCGGCCCCGCGGCAGAACTCACTCCGCGAGCTGCGCTCGCTACGTTCAAACAGCTGCCGCAAGTCAGATGTTGAAGTTTTTGTGTGTCCTTCGGCACACAAAAACGGGCCGGTCCCGCTGCGCTGCTCGGCGCCCGAGAGGCGCGCTGCGCACACAGCGGCACACAGACCTTTGACCTGGACACGTCGGTCGTGTTCGACCGTCGCACAACCCGGGGCTATCGGTAGTTGATGGTGGGTGGTTCGGCTGTTCTAGAAACCGTCACACCGTGCCCCCGAACCGTCGAGCGAACGAACCAACCAACGAACGACCAACCAACGAGTGCGAGAACGTCAAACCAGCCGCTTGATCGCCTTCTTGCTCCAGACCAGCCGGTAGTACAACGACTGCAGGATCAGCATCGCCCCGAACGCGACCGGATACGCGATCCACACGCCGTTGAGCCCGATCCGATGGCTCATGAACCAGGCCGTCGGCAATTCGATCAGCAGGATGCAGAAGATCGAGATGGCGGTGGGCACCAGCACCGACCCGCTCGCGCGCATGATCCCCGACAGCGCCGAGGCCATCCCGAAGATCACGCAGCTCCACAGCATGATGTGCAGCAGCGTCTGCGCCACCTCGATCACCGGCTCGCTGGTGATGAACAGGCTCATCAGCTGCCGCGACAACAGGTAGCCCAGTAGCACGAGGGAGCCGGTCAGCACCACGTTCATCTGCAAGGCCGTCTTGGTGATCGCACCCAGGCGGTCGACCCGCCCGGCGCCGATCGCCTGCGCGCCCAGGATCGATGCCGTGATGGCGATCGAGATCGCCGGGAACTGCACGTACGCCACCACCTGGTTCACTGCACCATACGCCGCCGTCGCCGACGAACCGTAGGCATTCACGAAGGACAGCAGGGCCAGTTCCGCCAGCGCCACCACGATCATCTGCACGCCGGTGGGCACGCCCACCTTCAGCACGCCCTTGAGCAGCCGCGGGTTGATTCGCAGGTGACGCACGAAGTCTGCATCGGGCGCCAGTGGGCTCTTGATCCGGCGCAGATGAAAAGCCAGCCACAAGGTCGCGGCGATGAAGCCCACCACCGTCGCACACGCGCCGCTGGCCACGCCCATCTGCGGCAAGCCGAACCAGCCGCGGATCAGCGCGGGCGTCACGATCAGGCCGAGCAGCGTCGAGATCAGCAGCGTGTACAGCGGCGTCACCGTGTCGCCCACGCCGCGCAGCATCGCGGTGGACAGCAGGAAGAGGAACAGGCCTGGCATCGCGATCAGGATGATTCGCGCGTAGCGCGTCGCGTCCGGCAGGATGTCCGGCGGCGTGCCCAGCAGTCGAAGCATGGGCTGGGTGAATGCGCCGCCGAAGATCGCCACCGCCAGGCCGAAGAGCACGCCCACCGTGAGCGTGGTGCCGGCAACGGCGCGCGCGGTGTCGCGCTGTTTCGCGCCCCAGGCCTGGCCGATGAGCACAGAAGAGCCGGCGCCCAGGCCGATGGTGAAGGCGATGAAGAAGAACATCACCGGAAAGAAGCTGGACACCGCCGCCAGCGCATCCACGCCGATCATCTGGCCGATATAGATGTTGTTGATCGTGCCGGACATCGACTGGAGGATGTTCGACAGCAGCATGGGTGCGAGGAAGACCAGGAAGGTCTTCCACAGCGGCCGGGACTCGGTGCTGCCCACCGGATGGTGCTGCGCCTGCACGGGCGCAGCCGAAGGCACCGGCACTGCTTCTTCGGCGCCGGGTGCAGGGGAAGATGAATTCATGAAGGGTTCCAGGCAGCAGCGGAAAGCTGATGCAGATAGTCGCGGAGGTCTTCCGGCCAGGGCTCGATGAGCAGTTTGAACTGGGCGCCGTCACCGGCGAAGAGGGCGCGCGTGGCTTCCTCGAAGCCTGCAAGGTCGCCTGCCATCTCGGTCATGACCCGGTAAGTGGTCTCGCGCGAGGCACGCAGCGCATCGCGTTCGCGATGCACGTGCCGCGCGTCGTCCACCAGCCGCCGCAGCGCCACCGAGGCGCCGCCGGGCTGGCGGTTGAGCCAGTCCCAGTGGCGCGGCAGCAGCGTCACTTCGCGTGCCACCACGCCCAGCCGGGGACGCCCGACGCTGCGCTGGGCCGGCGCCGCGGCAGCCGCGGGCGGTTTGGGCACCGGGGTCGCATCGATCTCGGCCTGCGGGCGCAGGTCCAGGTCCAGCCGCGTGCCGGTGGCATCGTCGAAGACGCGCACCAGTTCGCCGCCGCTGGGGTGGCCCGAACTGCGCAACTGCTGGATCACCTCGGCAGACGGGCCGCCGGCCACGCGTCTGAAGCCCGCGAAGGCGCTCAGGCGGTCTGGCAGCGAGTCCATCGAAGAGGAGGGCGTGTTTGCATCGGGCGAAGCTTCTGATGGCATGGCTTCCTCCAGAAAGTTTGATTATTCTACCCGGACTTAATATTTTTGTGGAGACTGGGAGTTTGCGCAGTGATTCGCGTGCGGCGCAAGCCTTCCGGCAGGGGACCAACCCTATGGCAAACTCAGCCGCTTTCGCTTTACCAAGCGGCGGCGGCACACCCGGAGACAGGAGAGGCCGCCGGCGCTTCGTCTGTTTTCCCAGCCATGTCAGAGAAAATCCTTCGCCAGATCGCCACCGAAATCAAGGTTGGCGTGCACCAGGTGAAAGCGGCCGTCGACCTGCTCGACGGCGGCGCCACGGTCCCCTTCATCGCCCGCTACCGCAAGGAAGCCACCGACGGCCTGGACGACATCCAGCTGCGTGAGCTGGAGGCCCGCCTTTCCTACCTGCGCGAGCTGGAAGAGCGCCGCGCCGCGGTGCTCAAGAGCATCGAGGAGCAGGGCAAGCTCACGCCCGAGCTGCGGGCCGCCATCGAGGCCGCGCCCACCAAGCAGGAGCTGGAAGACCTCTACCTGCCCTACAAGCAGAAACGCCGGACCAAGGGCCAGATGGCCCGCGAGGCCGGCATCGAGCCGCTGGCCGACAAGCTTTTCGCCGACCCGACGCTGGACCCGCAGAAGGAAGCGGCCGAGTTCGTGAAGCCTGCCGCCGACGGCCTGGACTTCTCGACGGTGCAGCTGGTGCTCGACGGCGTGCGCGACATCCTGTCCGAGCGCTGGGCCGAGGACGCCGCGCTGGTGCAGTCGCTGCGCGAATGGCTCTGGAACGAGGGCCTGTTCAAGTCCACGCTGGCCTCCGGCAAGGACGAGAACAACGCCGACGTCGCCAAGTTCCGCGACTACTTCGACTACGACGAGCCCATCGGCCGCGTGCCTTCGCACCGCGCGCTGGCGGTGTTCCGCGGCCGTCAATTGGAAATCCTGGACGCCAAGCTGGTGCTGCCGGTGGAGCCCGAGCCGGGCAAGCCCAGCATCGCCGAAGGCAAGATCGCGCTGCACCTGGGATGGAGCCATGCGGGCCGTCCGGCCGACGACCTGATCCGCAAGTGCGTGGCCTGGACCTGGCGCGTGAAGCTAAGCCTGTCCAGCGAGCGCGATCTGTTCACCCGCCTGCGCGAAGACGCGGAGAAGGTGGCGATCAAGGTCTTCGCCGACAACCTGCGCGACCTGCTGCTGGCCGCTCCGGCCGGGCCGCGCGTGGTGATGGGCTTGGACCCGGGCATCCGCACCGGCGTGAAGGTGGCCGTGGTGGATGCGACCGGCAAGCTGGTGGACACCAGCACCGTTTTCCCCCACGAGCCGCGCAAGGACTGGGAAGGCTCGCTGCATACCCTGGGCAAGCTGTGCGCCAAGCACGGCGTGAACCTCATTGCCATCGGCAACGGCACCGCCAGCCGCGAGACCGACAAGCTGGCCGCCGACCTCATCAAGCTGCTGGCCAGGATGGCCGGCCAGGCGGGCGTCAAGGCCACGCCGGTCGAGAAGGTGGTCGTCAGCGAGGCCGGCGCCTCGGTCTATTCGGCCAGCGAGTTCGCCAGCCAGGAAATGCCCGACGTGGACGTGAGCCTGCGCGGCGCCGCCAGCATCGCGCGCCGCCTGCAGGACCCGCTTGCCGAGCTGGTGAAGATCGACCCCAAGAGCATCGGGGTGGGCCAGTACCAGCACGACGTGAACCAGAGCGAGCTGGCCCGCACCCTGGTCGCGGTGGTGGAAGACTGCGTGAACTCGGTGGGCGTGGACCTCAACACGGCCAGCGTGCCCCTGCTGTCGCGCGTGTCGGGCCTGTCGGCCAGCGTGGCCAAGGCCGTGGTGCGCTGGCGTGAAGCCAACGGCGCCTTCAACAGCCGCCAGCAGCTGCTGGAGGTCACGGGCTTCGGCGCCAAGACCTTCGAGCAGAGCGCGGGCTTTTTGCGCGTGCGCGGCGGCACCAACGCGCTGGACGTGACGGGCGTGCACCCCGAGACCTACCCGGTGGTGGAACAGATCCTGCAGAAGACCGGCAAGCCCATCGCGGAACTGATGGGCCGTGCCGACATGCTCAAGACCCTGCGCCCCGAACTCTTCGCCAACGACAAGTTCGGCGTCATCACCGTCAAGGACATCCTGGGCGAATTGGAAAAGCCCGGCCGCGACCCGCGCCCGGACTTCAAGGTGGCCCGCTTCAACGACGGCGTGGAAGACATCGCGGACCTGAAGGAAGGCATGGTCCTGGAAGGCACCGTGAGCAACGTGGCCCAGTTCGGCGCCTTCATCGACCTGGGCGTGCACCAGGACGGCCTGGTGCATGTGAGCCAGCTGAGCCACAAGTTCGTCAACGATGCGCGCGAGGTCGTCAAGACCGGCGACATCGTCAAGGTGAAGGTGATGGAAGTGGACGTGGCGCGCAAGCGCATCGGCCTCACGATGAAGCTGGACTCGGCCCCCTCGCGCCGCGACGGCCCGCGCGACAACCGCTTCGAAGGGGCCGGGCGCGGCCAGCAGCAGCGCCGCGACAACTCGCCGCAGCCTTCCAGCCAGATGGCCAACGCCTTCGCCAAGCTGCAGGGCCTGCGCAAGTAGGCCGCACCCCGGGGCCGGCATGAGCACGACCATGAAGGCCCTGCGCATCTACGCCGGCCCGGTGGCGCGCGAGCACATTGCACGCGAGGGCCTCAAGCCGCAGGACGTGCGCGTGGTGCCGGGCGCGGCGGGCGGCCCCAAGGGGCTGGTGCTCGGGCCCATCGACCGCTTCGTGTTCGGCTCGTGGCTCGCGCAGTCCAGCCAGCAGGTGCACCTGGTGGGCGCCTCCATCGGCGCGTGGCGGCTGGCCAATGCCTGCCTGGACAACGCGGTGCAGGCCTTCAAGGACTTTGAACACGGCTATGTGCACCAGCACTTCGAGGTGCCCGCGGGACAGAAGCGGCTGACCGCGCGGCAGGTCAGCGCGCAGTTCGGCGACGGCCTGCGCCAGTTCTACGGCGGGCGTACCGGCGAGGTCCTGATGAACCCGCGCTACGCCTTGCACGTCATCACTGCGCGCGGCCGGCACATCCTGGGCCGCGAGGGCAAGGCCCGCACGCCCTTCGGCTACCTGGGCGCCTTCATCACCAACAGCGTGCGACGCAAGAGCCTGGGTGCGTGGCTGGAGCGGGTGGTGTTCTCCACGCCCGGGGCCGTGTTGCCCTTCGGTACGCAGGACTTCCGATCGCGCCAGGTCGACCTGACCGAAGCCAACTTCGAGGCGGCGCTGCAGGCGTCCTGCTCCATCCCCTTCATGCTGGAAGCGGTGCACGACATTCCCGGCGCACCGCCCGGCGCCTACTGGGACGGCGGCATCACCGACTATCACCTGCACCTGGACTACAACAACAGCGAGGGGCTGGTGCTGTACCCGCACTTCCAGAAGGCGGTGGTGCCGGGCTGGCTGGACAAGGGCCTGAAGTGGCGCCACGCGCCCACCTCCTTCCTCGACCGGATGGTGGTGCTGGCCCCGAACCCCGAGTGGATCGCCACCTTGCCCAACGGCAAGCTGCCCGATCGCAACGACTTCGTGCGCTACGGCAACGACGGTCCGGCGCGTTCGAAGGCCTGGGCGCGCGCGGCGGCCGAGTCGCAGCGGCTGGCCGACGAGTTCGAGCAGTGGCTGGGCAAGGGCGACGCGGGCCAGGTGCTGCCGCTGTAGTCCGATCGCTATTGACAGCGCCCGGACGGGCGTGGAGATTTCGCACCCATGACTGTGACGCGCATCATCGGCCTCATCCTCATCGTGGCGGGCATCGCCGCCATCGGCACCGGCGGCTTCAGCTTCACCAAGGAGACACACCAGGCCAAGATCGGCCCGATCGAACTCTCGGTGAAGGAGAAGCAGGACGTGCTCTTTCCGACCTGGGCCAGCGTCGCCACCATCGTGGTGGGCGGTGCGCTGCTGATCTTCGGCGGCAGGAAGGGCTAGCTGTTGAGTTGCAATAGGTTCTTCCCGCCAAGGCGGGAGGCTGGCGGCTGGTATCCCAAGGCCGAGTGCGGCCTTCGGGCGTTGTAGTAGCTCAGG
>NZ_FOUG01000018.1 GCF_900114785.1 Variovorax sp. OV329 | reverse complement strand
CTGGCCCAGGTGCCGGTGATCAAGGTGGCCACGCGCAGCGACCTGGCGCGGCGCTGGCACGACCTGATGGACGTGAACGCCGGGCGCATCGCCGATGGCGAGGCCAGCATCGAGGAGGTGGGCTGGGAGCTGTTCCGCCTGATGCTGGAGGTGGCCAGCGGCCGCAAGAAGACCTGGGCCGAGCAGTGGAAGCTTCACAACGCGCTGGTGCTGTTCAACCCGGCGCCCGTGACCTGAGCGCCGAAATGGCCACGGACGGGGACAACCGCTTGCTCGAGCACGCAAAGGACGCGCGGCACAACGTCCTTCCCTTGCGACGCGACCTTGCGCTCACCCTGGTCGAGGCGCTGGAAGAACGCATCCGCCTCGATGTCCTCAAGCCCGGCGACAAGCTGCCGACCGAGGCCACCCTCATGTCGCAGTTCGGCGTCAGCCGCACCGTCGTGCGGGATGCGTTGTCCAGGATGAAAGCCGCCGGCCGGGTCCAATCGCACCAGGGCGTCGGGACCTTCGTTGCCGGCCACATGCGCTCCAGGCCGTTCTGCGTGGACGGACCCGATGCCGACAGCCTGGCCGATGCGCTCGCCGTGCTGGAACTTCGCATCGGGCTGGAATCCGAAGCTGCTGCGTTGGCAGCACAACGCCGCACCGCAGACGATCTTCAGCAGATCCACCATGCGTACGAAGCCTTGCGAGTCGCGCTGGCCGAAGAGGCCGACACGGCGTTCGCGGACCTCCGATTCCACCTGGCGCTGTCACGCGCCTCGCACAGCCCGCACTTCGCTTCGGTGCTAGAAGCCCTGGGGCCGGCCGCGGTGTCCACCTCGATCCTCGAGCGCGCCCACGCTTCCCATGTGAATCTTGCCTGGGAGCTGGAAGTGCTGGACGAACACGGCAGCATTCTTGGCGCCATCGAACGCCAGGACGCCGAGTCGGCACGCGCCGCGATGCGGCTGCACCTCACCAAAAGCCGCGAGCGCCGGCGTGCCGCGTCGGTCTAATCCGTCTTCGACGAATTCAAGGCGGCGGTGCAAGTGCGACCGGAGATCATGGAATGCCACATGGTCGCCGGCGGCGTCGCGCTTGCCACCTCAGAGAATCACTTGCGAAGAAACTTCGCGCGAGCCGTGTGCGTGATGGCTGCCACGCAGGGATGGGTGATGCGGCGCTCCGGAGAAATGCCGAAGAATTCCTCGATCAGATCAGGCACGCGCCCCAGCACCTCGACGCCGTACTGCGCGCATGTTTCCTCCTCGAGCACGCTCGGCGACATGAACACGCCACGGCCTTCGCCACCGAAGGCCTTCAGCAGCGCGGCATCGTCGAACTCGCCGATCAGGCGCGGCCGAAGCCGATGCTCGGCCAGCCAGAGATCCAGGCGCTGTCGCATCGCGGATGCGGAGCCTTGCACCAGCATCGGCGCGCCGTCGAGGCAGTCGGGAAACGGTCCCTTCAGAACGCTCTTGAGTTCAGGGGCGATGAAGAAGCTCATCGCCGTGGTCCCCAGCGTGTGGTTGAAGGCCTTCACCCCGGTCTGCTTGCTCATCGCCTCGTCGGCGACCACGAGGTCCAGCCGGTGGACCGAGAGCTGCGCCAGAAGATCGCGGAAATTGCCCTCGTGGCAGATCAGGCGCACCTGCTGCTGGGGCACGCCCAGCGCAGGCTCCAGCAGGCGGTAGGCGATGGCCTTGGGCACCGAATCGGCGATGCCGACCCTGAAGTGGAGGCTGCGCCCCGCTTTTCCCTTGCTGCTCACCGCCGCCTCGAGTTCGGCCCCCAGCGAGAAGATCTGGTCGGCATAGCTCAGTGCGGTGCGGCCTTCGGCCGTCAGCTCCACGCCACGCCCACTCTTTTGCAGCAGCCGGCAGCCCAGAGACTCCTCCAGCAGCTTGATCTGCGCCGACAGCGTGTGCGGCGTGACGTGCAGCTGCTGCCCGGCCCGCACGATCCCGCCCGCCTTGGCCGCGGCCCAGAAGTAGTGGAGATGCTTGAAGTTCATCGGGGCCCCAGAGACAAACAGTTCGTGAAAAGCGATGTGATGATGCCGAATATACGACTATTAACGAAGTGTCAATTGCCCTAGATTCAACCGGTACGACTCTTTTTCAGGAAACGCCATGAACAACGACATCCATGTTCTCGACTCGCTTCAGACCGTGGACAGCAGGTCCACCCAACGCAACCAGGTGCTGCGCAACACCTACTGGCTGCTTGCGCTTTCCATGGTGCCCACCGTCCTGGGCGCCTGGCTGGGCCTTGCGACCGGCCTGGCCAGCGCAATGTCGCCCGGCATCGGCATGGTGGTGTTCCTGGCCGGCGCCTTCGGCTTCATGTTCGCCATCGAGAAGACGAAGAACTCGGCCATGGGCGTGCCGGTCCTGCTGGCGTTCACCTTCTTCATGGGCCTGATGCTGTCGCGACTGCTGGGCAGCGTCCTGGGCCTCGCGAACGGCGCGAGCCTGGTGATGACCGCCTTCGCGGGCACGGGTGCCGTGTTCCTGGGCATGGCCACGCTTTCCTCGGTCATCAAGCGCGACCTCTCCGCCATGGGCAAATGGCTGTTCATCGGCGCCATCGTGCTGCTGGTCGTGGGCATCGCCAACTTCTTCATCCAGTCGAGCGCCCTGATGATCACCCTGTCGGTGCTGGCCATCGGCATCTTCTCGGCCTTCATCCTGTATGACCTCAAGCGCGTGCGGGACGGCGAGGAGACCAACTACATCAGCGCGACGCTGGGCGTCTACCTGAGCATCTACAACGTCTTTCAGTCGCTGCTCATGCTGCTGGGCCTGTCCAGCGGGCGCGACGAATAGGCAGCGGACCCAAGGAGTTTCTTTCCATGCGCCTTTCCACCCGAGCTCGCCAGGCCGTCATCGCATTGATCGACGTGGCCTTGCACCAGAACGAGGGGCCTGTCGCCTTGGCGGGCATCTCCCGCCGACGGAACGTCTCCGTGTCCTACCTCGAACAGATGTTCACCGAACTGCGCCGTGCAGGGCTGGTGGAATCGACGCGCGGCCCCGGGGGCGGCTATGAAATCTCGCGCGACCCCGCGCGCATCACGGTCGCGGACATCGTGCGGGCGGTCGACCATGCGGAACTCAAGCCGGTCGGCAGGCAGCGTGAGAGGGAGGCGTCGGGCGAGCAGCAATGCCTCACGCCCGAACTGTGGACCGCGCTGAACCGCCACGTGATCGAGTACCTGGAATCCGTGAGCCTGAAGATGCTGGTCGACGAGCAACCGGTGCCCAGTCCGCAAGCGCAGCCCGCACCGATCCGACGGCTTGAACCGGCCAGGCAGCGAGTCGCTTCGCCGCGCCCGGTGGCACCCAACTCCGTCTTCGAGCTGGGGCGGTTCGTGGCACCCTGATCCTTGCCACCGGCAGGTAGGGGCGTTCCAGCGCGGAGTGGTCACCGTAGCGATGGTGCGGCTGCCCGGGGTCGTTCAACCAGGGGTAGTGGTGCGTCCGCGGATCGAGGAAATGGCGGTGGGTGTCGATCACGGACAGCATCGGCGCCAACCCTTCCGGGCTACTTGACCCACTTTTCCACAACGTCCTTCGGGATCTCGGCGCCGTGGTACTTCTTGAAGATCTCGTTGAGCTTGCCGTTGGCGTGGTTCGCCTTGACCCAGGTATTCACCCACGCGAGCAACTGCGGATCGTCCTTGCGCACGCCGATGCCCAGGTCGTTGACGCGCAGCACGAACTTCTGCTCGAGTTGCCGGTTGGGTGCCTTCTCCTTCATGGTCTGGAAGAGCGCGTTGGAGGTGCCCACGAGGTCGGCCTGGCCGGTGACCACGGCCGTGATCACGCCGGCATCGTCGTCGTAGCGCACCACGGTCGCACCCTTGGCGTTCTGGGTGAGGTCGGTGTCCTGCGTCGTGCTGCGGTTGACGGCAACGCTCTTGCCGGCCAGGTCCTCCATGCTCTTCACGTTGGCGCTCTTGACCCCGCCCACCAGCGAGATCTGCGGCGCATACGGGACCGAGTAGTCGATCACCTTGGCTCGCTCGGGCGTCCACGCCAGCGTGGAGATGATGATGTCCGCCTTGCCCGTCTGCAGGTTGGGGATGCGCGTGGCGCCCACGGTTGGCACCACTTCGAGGGCGACGCCCAGGTCCTTTGCCAGCAGCACCGCCACGTCGTAGTCGGAGCCGGTCGGCTTCATGCTCGCATCGGTCATGCCCGAAGGCGGCACCGCCAAGTCGATCGACACACGGATCTTCTTGTCCGCACGGATCTTGTCGAGCGTGTCCGCGTGCGCGCCAAGGACGACCGTGGACAAGGCAGCCAGCATCAGTGCGCGGCGGAGCATAGGTTTGAGGGTCATGGTGTCTCCTGTGGTTGTGGGCAAAGAACTCTCAAAGGCCAGTGCCGAGGAACTGCTGCAGTTCCTGTGTCTGCGGCCGATCGAACATCTCCCGGCCGCCGCGTTCCCAGACGCGGCCCTTGTGCATGAACAGGGTCGTGTCCGCCACGTTGCGTGCGAAGGCCATTTCGTGGGTGACCAGAACCATGGTCATCCCGCCGGCGGCGAGGTCGGCCATCACCTTGAGGACCTCGCCGGTGAGTTGCGGGTCCAGCGCCGACGTCACTTCGTCGAACAGCATCACCTGGGGCTCCATCGCGAGCGATCGCGCGATGGCAACGCGCTGCTGCTGCCCCCCGGACAGCTGCTCGGGATAGCTCTTCGCCTTGTCGGAAAGGCCCACTTGGGCAAGGACGCGCTCGGTCAACTCGGCCGCCTCGGCGCGCGTCTTGCCCTTGCTGTGGCGCGGCGCGAGCGCGATGTTCTCCGCAGTCGTCAGGTGCGGGAAGAGGTTGTAGCTCTGGAAGACGATGCCCACGTCGCGACGCAGTTGGCGCAGGTCGAGCCTTGGATCGCTCACCTCGTGCCCGGCAACCTGGATGCGCCCCTGGTCGATGCGCTCGAGCCGGTCGATGCAGCGCAATGCCGTGCTCTTGCCCGAGCCGCTGCGTCCGATGATGGCGAACACCTCACCCTTGTTCACACTGAAGCTCACGCCATCCAGCACCTTCAGGGCGCCGAAGCTCTTGTGAACGTTCTCGAGAAGGATGATGCTCATGCCGCGGCAAGCTCCACGCGAGGGGCCACCAGCAGGCGGCGTTCGAGTTGCCGGCTCCACCACGACAGCGGGAAGCAAAGCAGGAAGTAGAGAGCGGCAACGAGCATGTAGACAACGAACGGTTCGAAGATCGAGTTGTTGACGATCTGGCCGGCGCGCGCGAGCTCGACGAAGCCGACCACCGAGGCGAGGGATGTGTTCTTGACGATCTGCACCATGAAACCCACCGTGGGCGGCGTTGCGATGCGCAAGGCCTGCGGCAGGACCACGAGGCCCATGCGCTGCACGTTCGACAGCGCGAGGCACTCGGCGGCTTCCCACTGGGTGCGCGGCACGGCCTGGATGCAGCCGCGCCAGATCTCGCCGATGTACGCGCTGACGTAGATCGTCATCGAGATTCCGGCCGCCACCAGCGCGGGAAGGCTCAAGCCAACGATGCTCAGGCCGAAATACGCGAGGAACATCAGGATCAGCAGTGGCGTGCCCTGCACCAGTTGCACGTAAGCCATCGAGAGCCAGCGCACGGGGCGGATCGGCGAGACGCGGCACAGGGCCACGATGAACCCGACGATCCCGCCACCGACGAAGGCGATCAGCGAAAGCACCAGGGTCCATTTCGCGCCTTCCAGCAGGAACAGGAGATGATTGGCGTTGAAGGCGCTGCTCACAGCGGCGTTCCCAGCTTGCGGCGGCGGGTGAAGAGCGCCTGCCCGGCGGCCCAGAACGCACCGCGCATCAGCAGCGACAGGGCAAGGTAGAACACCGCGACAACGGCGTAGGTCTCGAACGAGCGGAAGGTATCGGACTGCACCCGGTTCGCGATGGCCGTCAGCTCTTCCGCCGAGATCTGCGACGTGATGGACGTTGCCAGCATCAGAAGCACGAACTGGCTGGTGAGCGCGGGATAGACGCGCTCCATCGCCGGACGCAGGATCACGTGCCAGTAGACCTGCGCGCGAGAAAGCGCGAGGCACTCCGCCGCCTCGACCTGGCTCTTGTGGATCGATTCGATGCCAGCGCGCATGATCTCGGTGGTATAGGCGCCGATGTTGATGACCATCGCCAGCACCGCGGCGACGAAGGCAGGCACCTTCAGGCCGATGCTCGCCAGGCCGAAGTACACGAGGAAGATCTGCACCAGCAGCGGCGTGTTGCGGATCGCCTCGACGTAGATCACGCACGCGCGCGCCACGAAGCGGTTATGGCTGCCGCGGCCGATGGCGCACAGCGTGCCGATGAGCAGGCCCAGCAGTGTCGCGGCCACCGACAGCTTGATCGTGAGCCACGCGCCATGGACGAACAGCGGCCATTGCGCCAGGACGCTGGTGAAGTCGAACTTGTAGGTCACGGCCGGGCCAGTTCGTGCAGATAGGGGATGGACGCCTGCGCGCCGGGCCGGGTGACGCAGATCGTTGCAGCCTGGATGCCCCGCATGACGGCGGCGTCCATGGATGCACCTGCAGCGCGCGCGGCGCACATCGCGCCGATGAATGTGTCGCCAGCAGCGGTGGTGTCGACCACCTGGACCTGGATTGCCGGGAAGTGACGGCAGCCGTCGTCGTCGGCGAGCACCACGCCCTGGCTCCCCAGTGTCACGATCGCCGTCGAAGGTCCCCGCTTGCGAATCGCCGACGCAGCGACTGCGGCGTTCGCGGGATCGCCCACGGGCAGGCCGGCAAGTTCCGCGGCCTCGATTTCATTCATGACGATGATGTCGATCAGCGGCCAGAGTTCGTCGGGGAGCTGGCAGACAGGCGCCGGGTTCATCACGACGGTCGCTCCCTGGGCATGCATGAACCTGGCGGCCAGCACGACCTCGGCCATCGGCACTTCGCACTGCAGCAGCAGGAACTGGCCCGCAAGTGCCTCGGCGCGCGCCTTCAGCAACGCGTTGGCGCCGGGCACGATCGTGATGCGGTTCTCGCCCTGGGCGTCGACCATGACGACGGCCACGCCCGTGCTTCCTTCGACAGAGCGGACGTCGGCGACGTCGACCCCGTCCGATGCGAGCGCATTGCTCAACGCCTCGCCGAAGCCGTCTTCTCCCACGCAACCCACCATCGCCACCCTGGCGCCTTGCCTGGCGCAAGCCACCGCCTGGTTTGCGCCCTTGCCACCCGGGTTGGTGAGGAAACCGAGCCCGTACAGCGTTTCGCCGGCTCGCGGCGCGCGCGCCACGCGCACCATCAGGTCCATGTTCAGGCTGCCGAAGACGACGATGGAAGCGGCCACTCAGGACATCCGTTGGGTGACGCGCGGCTTGCCGCGCCGCTGTGCCGCCACCTGGGCAGCGTCTTCGCGCAGGTTCGCGCCGATCTCGAAGTGCTCGGCAAGCAGCGCGTCCGCTTCGGATGGGTTCTTGCGCCGGATTGCCACCATGATGGCCTCGTGATGGTCAACCAGGTACGAGTCGACGCCGGGCACGCTGGCAATGGCCCGCCTGCGTTCCGTGTGCGATTGCTGGAGCAGCTTGGCGACGGCCGCGTAGACACTGGAGAGTGCCGGCGAGTGCGCGGCTTCCACGATCATCGTGTGGAAGTGGAAGTCCGCCGCACCGCCTTTCACCGGATCGCCGATGGTTTCCTTGATGGCCTGCAGGGCTTGAGTGAGCTTGTCCAGGTCCTGCGCGAGGGCACGCGTGCACGCCAGGCGGATCGCCTGCCGCTCGATCGCGATGCGCGCCTGCATCACGTCGTCCACTGCA
This sequence comes from Variovorax sp. OV329, assembly GCF_900114785.1. Lineage (GTDB taxonomy): Bacteria > Pseudomonadota > Gammaproteobacteria > Burkholderiales > Burkholderiaceae_C > Variovorax. Next base: position 127,383 of record NZ_FOUG01000018.1, on the reverse strand, counting down.
CCTGCCTGCTGGGCCAGGACCAGGCCAAAGTAGTCGGACAGGGCCGTGAAGTTCGGCTCGCGTACCACTGTTCCAAAGCCGCGCTTGATCTCCAGCGCACCCAGCGTCGCCAACGCGCGCAAAGCCTCTCGAATGACTGGCCGGCTCACTCCCAGCGCGCTCGCGAGGTCACGTTCCGGCAGGAGCCGATCGCCGGTCTTCAGTTGGCCGGTCAGCAGTTGGTCGCGCAGGAAGGACACGACGCGGTCGTAGCCGTCCTCACTGCCGTCGGACTGCTGGGTGATCTTGATCGGCTTGTTCATCGGGCGTGCCGGTCAGGGGAAACGGCGGCCTTCGATCAGGGCCTGTGCCGCTTCGCGCTCCAGGTCGCCGAGCTTGGCAACGCGGCGGCGAAAGTGCTCTTCCGTGCTGAACTCGGATGCCAGGAACGCCTCGATCACGTCGCGCGCCACCTGCGGTCCGATGATCCAGGCGCCGATGCACAGCACATTGACGTCGTCGTGTTCGACGGCTTGCCGAGCGACGAAGGTGTCGTGGCAGACCGCTGCACGAATACCGGGAATCTTGTTGGCAGCGATGCACGCGCCTGCGCCAGTACCGCAGACGAGGATGACCCGCTTGACCTTCCCTTCCTGGATGAGGGAAATGGCCTTTCGCGTGACATCCGGAAAATCGACGGGCGAGTCCGACATCGCGCCGACATCGATGACTTGATCGCAGTGTTGCGCAAGGACGCCCGAGACGAACGCCTTCAGGAGGAACCCGGCGTGGTCGTTCGCCAGGCCGATTGCGGGCCAGCGCGGCACCTCGAGCGCGTGCGGTGAGCGTGATTCGTCTGTGGACATATACCTGCCTTACCGTGGTAAGACCAAGGATAGACCAACCGGATGAGATGGTGGTTAGGGTTGTTCCTCCCATGCCGGCTGGCCAAGCTGACTGCTGAGGCAAATCGAGTTCCGTTGGCCTGTTGCGCGCGTTCGCAGGCGAATGGAGCGGCGGATGCGCATGCTGCGCCAGAACTTCAGCCGGACCTTGCATTACGATCACACGCATGTTTGGGGTCGATCATGCATCTGCGCGTAGATGAAGAAATCACCTTTCGCAGGTTGGAGATCCTCCTGGTCTTCATGGAAGCGGGCAACCTCGCTCGCGCGGCTGAAAGGCTTGAGATCAGCCCTGTCAGCGTTCACCGTGCCTTGCATGGGCTGGAGACGGGACTGCGCTGCGCACTGTTCCGGCATGAAGGCCGCAACCTTCATCCGACCGACGCGGCACAGGCCCTGGCCGAGGTGGCGCGAGAAGTGATCCGCACGATGTCGGCGGGCGTGCGCTCCACGCGCGAAGTCGCAGGCTATTCGGCCGATCGCATCCGCATCGGATCGCTCTATTCGCTGACCAGCCGCACCGTACCGGCGCTTGTCATGGGCATGAAGCTGCGCAAGCCCGACATCCAGACGGAACTGGTGCTGGGCTCGAATGCCGACCTGTTGCAGAAACTGCGTGACGGCGCCGTCGATGCCGCCTTGATGGGAACGCCCGCCGATGCCGCCGACGTCGAATCGGAGCCGCTTTTCGAAGACGACATCTACTTTGCCGCTCCCGTGGATTCCCCATTCGCGGCGCTGAAGGAGATCGACCTCGCAAATTGCGCCAATGAGCGCTTTGTCACCTTGAGCGAGGGATTCGTGACCTACACCGGCTTCATGGACTCGTTTCGGGTCGCAGGCTTCACGCCCAACGTCGTGATGAAGACCGATGACATCTTCTCGCTGATGAACCTGGTGGGCGGCGGTGTCGGCTATTCCTTGCTGCCCGGCCGCGTGCGCGCAGTGATGCCGCAGAAGGTGCAGCTGATACCCATGCAAGCCAGGTACCTCATGCGGCAGACCATCTCGCTGAACTTCCTGCGGACGCGCGAGCGCGACCCGAACCTGCTCGCGCTGCTCGCGGTCTGCCGCCTTGCCAGGGCGGAGCTGGGCTAGGGCGCCCAAGCCATCGCCGCGGGTTAACCCTCGATCGTTCCGGCGGGCGTAACGGTCCGCAAAGCCGCTTCATTGATCGTCCCGGAGGGGGTGCGTAACGTTCGTACCCAGACGCGCAGCCATGCACGTCGAACCAAAAAACCCCCTGGAGACGCCTGATGAGTTCCCACTGGATTTCGATATACGTGCTGATCGGCATGTTCGTGCTCGCCACGGTGCTGCCGATCAACATGGGCGTGATCGCCTTCGTCGGTGCGTTCCTGGTCGGCACCCTGGTTGCCGGCATGAACGCCAAGGCGATCATGGGCGGCTTCCCGGCCGACCTGTTCCTGACCCTGGTCGGCATCACCTACCTCTTCGCTTTGGCGCAGAACAACGGAACGATCGACTGGCTCGTGAAGCTGGCGGTGCGGGCGGTGCGCGGGCGCATCGCCGCCATCCCATGGATCATGTTCTTCATTGCCGCACTGCTCACGGCAGTGGGCGCCGTCAGCCCGGCCGCGGTGGCCATCATTGCCCCGATCGCGCTGGGATTCGCCGCGAAGTACGGCATCAACCCGCTGCTGATGGGCTTGATGGTCGTGCACGGCGCGCAGGGCGGCGGCTTCTCCCCCATCAGCATCTACGGGGGCATCACGAACAAGATCGTGGCTCGCGCCGGTCTTCCTCTGAGCGAACTGACGACCATGCTGGCCAGCCTGGGCGTCAACCTGGCCGTGGCGCTGCTGCTGTTCTTCATGTTCGGCGGGATGAAGCTGGTCCGCCAGAAGGCCGACGCCAGCGGCGCCCTGCCCCCGGTGCGTCGCGTCGCACACGGCCAAGGCGGTGCGCAGGTCTATGGCGATGCGGAGGGCGAGTCGTTCTCGGAGGAGCGGCGCACTGCGACGCCGGACAACGACTCGCTCATGGACGCTCCGCCCTCGACCCCGCCGCAGAGTGGTTCGCGCCTCTACCAGATCGCCACCGTGCTCGGCCTGCTGGCACTGGCCGTTCTCACGCTCTTCTTCAAGCAGGACATCGGCTTCGTCTCGATCAGCATCGGCCTGCTGCTCACGCTGATGGCGCCCAACCTGCAGAAGCGCGCGCTCGGCCAGGTGTCGTGGCCCGAGATCATGCTCATCGTCGGCGTCAGCACCTATGTCGGCGTCATGGAAAAGATGGGGACGATCGATTTCGTGGGCCACAGCGTGGCGGGCCTCACCTCGCCGCTCATGGCGGCGCTGCTGCTGTGCTTCGTGGGCGCGGTGGTCTCTGCCTTTGCCTCCTCGACCGCCGTGCTCGGCTCGCTGATTCCGCTCGCAGTCCCCTTCCTGCAAGGAGATGCAGGGGTCAGCGCGATCGGATTCATCGCGGCCATGGCCGTGTCGTCCACCATCGTCGACGTCAGCCCGTTCTCGACCAATGGCGCGTTGGTGCTCGCCAACGCCAAGGGGGTGGACCGCGACGTGTTCTTCCGCCAGCTCATGGTGTATGGCGCCATCGTGACGGTGGTGGCCCCCGTGGTCGTGTGGCTCCTCTTCGTGGTGCTCTGAGGGCGCCGCACTCATCGAACCTCGCTCAACCCAATGATGCCCATGAACTCCAGCCCCTGGACCTCCAAGGCAGACGACCGCGCCGCCCGGCTTGCGCGTGCGGCCACTGCCCTGGGAACGCGCCTCGCCGGCAAGCGGGTCGACACGCAAGCCATCGGCGCGCTGCTCGAGGCCGTGCTGCTGCCCGGCGACCGCGTCTGCCTCGAAGGCAACAACCAGAAGCAGGCCGATTTCCTCGCGCAGGCGCTCGTGCAGGTCGATCCGAACCGGATCCACGGCCTGCACATGGTGCAGTCGGTGCTGGCGCTTCCCGAGCACCTGGACGTGTTCGAGAACGGCGTGGCCTCGCGCCTGGATTTCAGCTTCTCGGGCCCCCAGGGCGCACGCCTGGCCAAGCTGGTGTCGGGTGGACGCATCGAGATCGGCGCCATCCACACCTACCTGGAACTCTTCGCGCGGTACTTCGTGGACCTCACGCCGAAGGTGGCGCTGGTCGCCGCGCATGCCGCAGACGCCCAGGGCAATCTCTACACCGGGCCGAATACCGAGGACACCCCGGCCATCGTCGAGGCCACGGCGTTCTCCGGCGGGATCGTGATTGCGCAGGTCAACGAACTCGTCGACGGCAAGAGCACCACGCTGCCACGCATCGACATCCCCGCCGACTGGGTGAGCTTCGTGGTCAAGGCGCCGCGCCCCAACTTCATCGAGCCGCTGTTCACCCGCGACCCGGCGCAGATCAGCGAGGTCCAGATCCTGATGGCGATGATGGCGATCAAGGGCATCTATGCCGAGTACGGTGTGCAGCGCCTGAACCACGGCATCGGCTTCGACACGGCAGCCATCGAGCTCCTGCTGCCCACCTATGCCGAATCCCTGGGCCTGAAGGGGAAGATCGGCAAGCACTGGGCGTTGAACCCGCACCCGGCGCTCATCCCGGCGATCGAGGCGGGCTGGGTCGAGTCGGTGCATTCCTTCGGTTCCGAATTGGGCATGGAAGACTACATCCGCGCGCGCTCCGACGTGTTCTTCACCGGTCCCGACGGAAGCCTGCGCAGCAACCGGGCCTTCTGCCAGGCGGCGGGCCACTACGCCTGCGACATGTTCATCGGATCGACCTTGCAGATCGACCTGGACGGCAACAGCTCGACAGCGACCCTGGGCCGCATCGCGGGTTTCGGCGGTGCGCCCAACATGGGCGCCGACGCGCGGGGACGCCGCCATTCGAGTCCTGCCTGGCTGAAGGCCGGGCGCGAGGCCCGTGCCGGGCGCAGCGGTGCCGCCGGCACGCCGCGCGGGCAGAAACTGGTCGTGCAGATGGTCGAGACATTCCGGGAACACATGCACCCGGCTTTCGTCGACAGGCTGGATGCCTGGACCCTGCAGGAGCAGGCCGGCATGGACTTGCCGCCGATCATGATCTACGGCGACGACGTCTCGCACATATTGACCGAGGAAGGCATCGCGAACCTGCTCCTGTGCCGCAGCGATGCGGAACGCGAGCAGGCGATACGCGGCGTCGCCGGCTACACGGCGATCGGCTTGGCGCGCGACCGCCGCGCAGTAGAAAACCTGCGTGACCGCGGCGTGATCCGCCGGCCGCAGGACCTGGGTATCGATCCACGCCAGGCCACGCGCAACCTGCTGGCCGCGCGCAGCATGCGCGACCTGGTGCGCGCCTCCGGTGGGCTGTACCAGCCGCCCAAGCGCTTCAGAAACTGGTAGCAGCAGGAGATTCGACAATGAGCGATGTTCCCGCAGGGCTTGAAACCCTGGACTTTTCGTATCAAGGCGGCCGGCCCGCCGGCCCTTTCGCGCCGGTACTGGTCGGCGTGGTCGGCTCCGGCAACCTCGAGGTCATGCTCGAGGCAGTCGGCAGCAACGATTGCACCGTTCGGGTGGAGACCTCAGCGCGCGGCTTCGGCCCGATCTGGCAGGCGGTGATGAACGACTTCCACGCGCGCCACCCGCTGTCAGGTGTACGGGTTTCGATCAACGACATGGGCGCCACGCCTGCCGTGGTGAGCCTGCGGCTGGACCAGGCCGTGGCCGAGATCGCCGGAGGCCAGCCATGATCAGCTATGCAGAATGCTCGGCGCGCGAACGGCTGGCGCTGCTGCTGGACCCGGGCAGCTTCCACGAATGGCTGCCGCCCAGCGAACGCGTCACCAGCCCGCACCTGGCGCTGCTCGGCGTGCCCTGCGCCTTCGACGACGGCGTGGCGATCGGCCGCGCGACACTCGCCGGCCGCGAGGTCTTCGTCGCGGCGCAGGAAGGCGCCTTCATGGGCGGAGGCGTTGGCGAAGTGCACGGCGCCAAGCTCGTCGGCCTCCTGCAACGGGCGCAGCGCGACCGCCCCACCGCCGTGCTGCTCCTGGCGGAATCGGGCGGCGTGCGGCTGCACGAGGCCAACGCAGGGCTGATTGCGGTGTCGGAAGTCATGCGTGCGCTTCTGGACGTTCGAGCTGCGGGCATCCCGGTGATCGTCCTCATCGGCGGTGCCAACGGCTGCTTTGGCGGAATGGGCATCGTGGCGCGCTGCGCCGACCGCATCGTGATGAGCGACGTCGGGCGGTTGGCGATGTCCGGCCCCGAAGTGATCGAGGCATCCCACGGGGTGGAGGAGTTCGATGCCCGCGACCGCGCGCTCGTCTGGCGCACCACCGGAGGCAAGCATCGCTTTCTCACCGGCGATTGCGATGTGTTGGTCGAGGACGACGTCGCGGCATTCAGGGAAGCGGCCATCGCTTCGCTGGACCAGCCGACACCCTTGACTCCCGCGACCCTGGAGATCGAGCACGCAATGCTGGACCGGCGGCTTCGTGCGCTGCCATCGGAGGAAAGCCTCGGCCCGTTGGGCGATGAAGCCATCGCGCTGTGGGGCGCCCTTGGCATCGCCGATCCGCAGCAGGTTCCCGAACTGACCGTCGAAGCCGTGCGCGCGCTGCGCGCCGGCCAGCCTGGAGCGTAAACATGCAGTGGAACTCACTGGTCACCCAGCTCTTTGGCGCCTTCCATGGAATGCGCGCCGTGGACGACTTCCTGCAAGGGGACGTCATGTTCGACGGCGAGCCGCTCGCGGTCGTCGGTACTACCAACCACGCGCCGATCGGCGTGAAGCTCGCGCTCGCCCAGGCCCGTGTGGTGCTCGACGTGATCGAGCGACATCCTGGCCGCCCGATCCTCCTGCTCATCGACACGCAGGGCCAGCAACTGCGTCGGCGCGACGAGCTGCTCGGCATCAATCGCGCCATGGCGCACCTTGGCGCCGCCATCGATCTGGCGCGGCGCCGCGGCCACCGGGTCATCGGGCTGGTGTACGACCAGGCCCTCTCCGGCGGCTTCATCACCTCGGGCCTGATCGCCGACGCCTGCTATGCCCTGCCCGATGCAGAAATCCGCGTCATGCGCATTCCCGCCATGGCACGCGTGACCAAGCTGTCGGAGGAAAAGCTCACTGCGCTGTCGCAGTCCAATCCCGTCTTCGCGCCCGGGGTGCAGAACTACGTGGCCATGGGTGGCGTGCGCTCTTTGTGGCAGGGCGATCTGCAGGCGGCCCTGCGCGACGCGCTTGCAAACACGCCGACCGAAGACCTGCGCGCGCGGGACGGCGCCGAGCGCGGTGGACGTCGCCTTGCCGCAGCCGTGGTGCAGCGCGTGCTGGACGCCGCCTGAAGGCAGAAGAACGCCATGCCCTGTCTGCGACGCCATCAACTCATCCGGCTGACCGAAACCGGCTGGGAAGCCGTGCTTCGGCGCCCCTGGGACGAGCAAGCGCACCAGTGCCTCTCGCACTGGTCGGCGCATCGGCTGCCGCTGGCCGTCACGCGGCAGCCGACCGGGGCCATCGCCGCCGATTCGATCGCCCTGGGCCTGCCCGCGCCAGCGCAGTGGGAACGGCGTCGCCTGGCGCTGCAGGTTCCGCAAGGCTCGGTTCATTCCAGGGGTGAATTTCCGCTGCTGGCGGAGCTGTTCGAACTGCTGCCGCCTGGTGCCGAGCGGCCCGCACGCGAGTTGCTGGACGCGCTTGCCGCTCTACACGCGGTGCCCCATGTCTTCGGCAGCTTCGGTTGGCAGGCGATCAGCGGTCTGCCCTGCGTGCGCACAACCTCCGACCTCGACCTGCTGATTGCCGTCGATGGATCGGCGCAAGCGGATGCCGTGGCTCGCGTGCTTCATTCCTTCCGCTCCGTCGGTACGCGACTGGACGGCGAACTGGTGTTCAGGGACGGGTCAGCGGTCGCCTGGCGTGAATGGATCGAATGGCGCGCCGGGCGAGTGCGGGCCATCATGGTCAGGCGCCTCGACGCAGTGGCCTTGCAACACGACATCGCGTGGTGCAAGTCGGCAGAGCCCGCGGAGGCCAGCGCATGAGTGCCTTTGCGCTTCGGGTGCAAAGGCACCCGCGACTCACGACTGCCGAGATCGGGCGCGCGGCAACGCTCGCACTGCACGACGAGCTTGCCCTGACGCCCAAGCCGGGGTTGGTGACGCTGCTGGACCGCGGCAGCCACGATGACATGGACGCGCACACCTTCATGCGCAGCCTGTTTTCGCTTCGGCACTACTTCGTGCAGATCGCCGAGGCCGGCTTTGCCGGCGCCGGCTTCCAGGTGCTCGAGCGCTGCGGTATCGCGGCAGAAGCACGCATGCTCGCTGCCACGGGGGGCGTCAATACCCATCGGGGCGCCATCTTCATGATCGGCCTGCTGTGCGCCGCGGCCGGTGCCGCGATGCGCACCGACGGCGAGATCACCCATCCCGACCAGCTTCGCAGTGCTTTGAGAAACCACTGGGGCGCCGCCCTCGCCATCCGTTGCAATCGCCAGCCCAGCCTCCCCGGAGGCATCGCCGCCAGACGCCATGGGCTGCGAGGAGCCTCCAAAGAAGCGGCGTTCGGCTTTCCCGTGCTTTTCGACGTGGCGCTGCCGGCGCTGACTGCGGCGCTGGCCTGCGGCCTCACGCCTCGGCAGGCTCGCCTGGAGGCGTTGTTCCAGATCATCGCGGTGCTCGACGACAGCAACCTCGCGCACCGTGGCGGAATCGCCGGATTGCGCGACGCGCAACGCATGGCACGGGAATATCTGGCCAGGGGCGGCGTCCGCCAGGCTGATGGCGTGGAGCAAGCGCACGCGATCGCCGACGAATTCGTGGCGCAGCGTCTGTCACCCGGGGGCTCCGCGGATACGCTGGCCGCAGCCTGCTGGATCACACGGGTGTGCGGAAGCCCATGAGCTTCGCACTGCTTTTTTCCGGCCAGGGCAATCAGCATCCGGCGATGCTGCCCTGGGTCGCGGACGATGAACTCATCGCGGACATGCGGGTGCACCTTCAGGTCGACGATTGGCGACGCGCGCTGGAGAACCCCACCTGGGCCGAGCGCAACGACAACGCGCAGACCTTGCTGACGGGCCTGGCGCTGGCGGCCTGGAATCAGTTGGCGCCCAGCGTGGCAGCACCAGCCGCCATTGCGGGGTACAGCGTTGGCGAGCTGGCGGCCTTCAGTGCGGCCGGAGTGATCGATCCCAGGTCGACCATCGCCCTCGCGCGCCAGCGCGCTGCCGCGATGGATGAATGCGCAGCCCACGCGCCCGGCGGCCTCCTGGCCGTCACCGGGCTGCCCAATCTCAAACGCGAGCAACTGCAGGCCGAGACAGGCCTCGCACTGGCCATCCGAAATGGCGAGGACAGCGTGATCCTCGGTGGCCCCCTGGCCGCGTTGGAAGTTGCCCAGCGCATGGCACTGGACGAAGGCGCGCAGTGCACGCGATTGCGCGTGAACGTGGCCTCGCACACGCCGTGGATGCGTCAGGCGGCCGAGGCCTTCGCACGCACGCTGGACCCTGTTCACTTTCAAGCGCCCCAGGTTGCACTGTTCAGCAATGCGGCGGATCGCATACGTGACGCAGCGGCTGGTCGTGCCGCGCTGGCCGCCCAGATCGCTACCACCGTCCGCTGGGACGAATGCATGGACAACGTCATGGCGCGGCAGCCGCGCTGCGTCCTTGAGATCGGGCCGAGTCAGGCGCTGGCTCGCATGTGGAACCAGCGCTACCCCGCCGTGCCGGCGCGCGCTTGCGATGACTTTCGCAGCGCCGCCGCGATTGCGGCCTGGCTGTCCAGCCACGCCGACAGCTGACCCTCAGTTTCGGTTTTCCCAAACCCCAGACCCCAGGAGCTCACCGTGAGTGCGAATGCAGACAAGACCCGCTTGATTCCCGCCGCCCGAATCCCGGATGCGCACGTGTCCGGCATGGCTGCCTATGAAAAACTCGTCGCGCAGGCAGAGGCCGACTACAGCGGCTACTGGTCGCGGCTTGCGACTGAATTCGTGAGCTGGAAAACGCCCTTCACCAAAGGGCTCGACGACAGCCGGGCGCCATTCTTCACGTGGTTCGAGGACGGCACGCTGAACGTCTCCTACAACTGCCTCGACCGCCAGGTCGAGCGTGGGCTGGGCGAGAAGACTGCCATCATCTTCGAGGCCGACGACGGACAGGTGACGCGGGTCAGCTATCGCGACCTGCTGGATCGCACCTGTCGCATGGCGAACGCGCTCAGGGCGCGCGGGGTCGGGAAAGGGGATCGCGTCGTCATCTACATGTCGATGAGCATCGAAGGCGTGGTCGCGATGCAGGCCTGCGCGCGAATCGGGGCGACGCATTCGGTGGTCTTCGGCGGCTTCTCGGCGCAGAGTCTGCGCGACCGCATCCATGACGCGGGCGCCGTGATGGTGATCACCGCCGATGAGCAGGTGCGGGGGGGAAAGCAGCTGCCGCTGAAGTCCATCGTCGACGACGCCATCGCCATGGGCGGGTGCGAGACCGTCACGGATGTGCTGGTGTACCGCCGCACCGGCGGACCCATCGGCTGGGTCGCAGCCCGCGACCGATGGCTGCACGAGGAGACGCAGAGCCAGCCGGATACGTGCGAGCCCGAGTGGGTCGGTGCCGAGCATCCCCTTTTCGTGCTCTACACCTCGGGGTCGACCGGCAAGCCCAAGGGTGTTCAACACGCCAGCGGCGGCTATCTGCTGCATGCGGCACTGACCACCCGGTGGACCTTCGATCTGAAGCCCGACGATGTGTTCTGGTGCACGGCCGACATCGGCTGGGTGACAGGGCACACCTACATTGCCTACGGCCCGCTCGCACTGGGCGCGACCGAGGTCGTCTTCGAGGGCGTTCCGACCTATCCCGATGCGGGCCGCTTCTGGAAGATGATCCAGGACCACAAGGTCAGCGTGTTCTACACCGCACCCACGGCCATCCGCTCGCTCATCAAGGCCGCAGAAGCGAATGCGGCCGTCCACCCCGGGCGCCATGACCTGTCGAGCCTGAGGATCCTGGGCTCGGTCGGCGAGCCGATCAACCCGGCCGCCTGGGAATGGTTCCACCAGCACGTGGGTGGTGGCCGCTGCCCGATCGTCGATACCTTCTGGCAGACCGAGACCGGTGGCCACATGATCACCCCGCTGCCCGGCGCGACGCCGCTGGTGCCGGGTTCCTGCACGCTCCCCTTCCCCGGCATCGACGCTGCGGTCGTCGACGAGACCGGCGCGGACGTGCCCAATGGCCAAGGCGGAATCCTCGTGGTGAAAAAGCCGTGGCCGAGCATGATCCGCACGATCTGGGGCGATCCGGAACGCTTCAAGGCAAGCTACTACCCACCGGAACTCAGGGGCTACTACCTGGCGGGCGACGGCGCCATCCGCGATGCGGCGACGGGCTACTTCACCATCACCGGACGCATCGACGACGTGCTCAATGTGTCGGGCCACCGCATGGGTACGATGGAGATCGAATCGGCGCTGGTCTCCTGCACCGACCTGGTGGCCGAAGCGGCCGTGGTGGGACGGCCGGACGAGACGACGGGCGAGGCCATCTGCGCATTCGTGGTCCTGAAGCGGCCGCGCCCCGTCGGCGACGAGGCGAAGAAGATTGCCGACACTTTGCGTGCCTGGGTCGCCAGGGAGATCGGGCCGATTGCAAAGCCCAAGGACATCCGCTTTGGCGACAACCTGCCGAAGACGCGCAGCGGCAAGATCATGCGACGACTGCTGCGCTCGGTCGCCAGGGGCGAGACCATCACACAGGACACCTCGACGCTGGAGAACCCCGCGATCCTGGAACAACTGGGCCAGAAGAACTAGGCCTCATCGTCCATGAAACTGATCCTCGCGCTTGCGCGTCCCGCTCGGAGCTATTGCGGGCGCTAGCGCTGAGCTCGCGAACATCGATGTTCCGGACGACCGGACTGGCTGGGCCTTGAGTTGAGCGCCCTCACCCACGCATCAGGGCCGTCGCAAGTTGGCCGACAGTTTGCATCGCCGACGCAAAACGCGGATCGCCGCCGTGGCCATAGTTCAGGCGCAGGCAATGCGTGCAGCGCCGGTCGCTGGAAAACAGCGGCCCCGGCGCCAGGCTGATGCCGCGCTCACGCGCCAGCGCGTGCAGTTGGGTCGTGTCCACGCTGTCGGGCAATTGGAGCCAGAGAAAGTAGCCACCCTGCGGTGCTGACATGCGCGTTCCGGCTGGAAAGTAGGCCCGCACCGCCTCCATGGCCACGGCCAGATAGCGGGCGAGCGCCGCGCGCATGCGCCGCAGGTGCCGGTCATAGCCGCCTCGGTCAAGGTAGGCGGCGATGGCTGCCTCCGAAGGAATCGCCGGCGAGAGTGTGTACATGAGCCGCATCTGCTCGATCCTCGCGGCAAATTTTCCGCCCGCAACCCAGCCGACGCGGTAGCCGGGGGCCAAGCACTTGGAGAAGGAGCCACAGTGGATCACGAGGCCCTGGGTGTCCAGGGCCTTGGCCGGCAGCGGCTTCCTTGCGCCGAAGTAGAGCTCGGCATAGACGTCGTCTTCGATCAGCGGAACTTCATGCTCTGCGAGCAGCGCAACCAGCGCCTTCTTGCGTTCATCGGGCATCGAGCTGCCCAGGGGATTCTGGAAGCTCGTCATGAGCCAGCAAGCCGCGACGCGCTCACGTTTCAGCGCCGCGGCCAGGGCGTCGATGTCGATGCCCCAGGCCGATGAGGTCGCGACCTCGAGCGCGCGCAATTGCAGTCGGTCGAGCGCCTGCAGCGCGGCATAGAAGGTCGGTGACTCCACCACCACCACGTCGCCTGGCCTCGTGACCGCCTGCAGGCTCAGGTTCAGCCCCTCCATCGCGCCATTGGTGAGCACGATCTCGGTGGCAGCGATGACCATTCCGTCCATCGCATAGCGCAATACGATGTGACGGCGCAGCGACTCGTTGCCCGGAGCGAGGTCCTCGACCAGGCGCCATGGATCGAAGTCACGCATTTCGCTCCCGAGATGTCGCGCCAGTCGCGTGAGCGGGCACAGCGACGGGCTCGGAAACGCCGAGCCGAGCGGTACGAACTCGCGTCGGTTCAGCGAACCCAGCAACTCGAAGACCAGCTGGCCGACGTCCACTGCCCTGGCTCGTCCATCGGGCCACGAATCGTCGGGCGCGGCTGTTTCCGCCTGGGCGAGGTCTTCTTTCACGAAGTAGCCGGAACGGGGGCGCGCCTCGACCAGACCCCGCGTTTCGAGCAGATAGTAGGCTTCGAATATGGTCGTCCGGCTCAGCCCGCGGGCGGCGCTCGCAGCCCGCACCGAGGGAAGCCGATCCCCGGGCCGCAACACTCCGGCGCGGATCAACTCGGCGATTTCGTTCGCATGGCGTTCGTAGAGGTTCATGAGATCACGCAAGGGCGTCGGCCAACGGATCCCCCTCCCATGCACAGCCCATTGCCTGCATTAGGCGCCTGGTATCGCTTTTGTGCTGCTTGCCAAGATCCGACGCCATGCCGGTTGCTTTGAAGACGCAACTGCCATCGGCACCACCCCGGATGTGAACGGGCCCCCGTCCGCGCATCCGATTGCGGCTGACCGCGGATATCGCCGTCCCTGGGCAGTTTCCGCAGGAACAGGGAATACCCGCCGCGGCGCCCTGCGTACGCTTGCGACGTCAAACAGGAGAGCGCATGCTGAAAGTCAATCCGATGGCCACGGTCGACCAGGCGCCAGGCTTCAGTCGCATGTTCCGCGTGGGCCGCCTCACGCTCGGCGTCTTCTTCCCCATCGAGGCCTACGCGGGCGACGCGGCGTCGATGCGCGATCAGGAGCGGCTTGCGCAGCGCGCCCAGGCGCTCGGCTACGCCGCCCTGTGGGTGCGCGATGTGCCGCTGCGGGATCCGAGCTTCGGCGACCTCGGTCAGATCTACGACCCCTGGGTGTACCTCGGCTGGATCGCGGCACACACGCAAACGATCGCGCTGGCCACGGGCTCGATCGTGCTGCCGCTGCGGCACCCGCTGCATGTGGCCAAGGCGGCTGCCTCGGTCGACCAGCTGTCGGGCGGCCGGCTGGTGCTGGGTGTGGCGTCGGGAGACCGACCGGTGGAGTTCCCGGCCTTCGGCGTCGACATCGAACGGCGCGCCGTCCTGTTTCGCGACTACTTCGAGACGATCCGCCACGTGCTGGAAAGCGATTACCCGACGTTGACGTCGACGGCCGGCGTGCTCGCCGCCAACGCCGACCTCGTGCCCAAGCCGGTCGGACGCCTGCCGATGCTCGTCACCGGAGGCAGCGGGCAGCCGCTGCCGTGGATCGCCGGGCATGCGGACGGCTGGATCACCTATCCACGCAGCATTGATCGCCAGGCCGAAACCGTGGCACGCTGGCGCGGCGAGGTCCATGCCGCCAGGCCGGGCGCCTTCAAGCCGTTCGTGCAATCCCTCTACGTCGACCTCGCCGACGATCCGCACCTGTCGCCGACCCCCATCCACCTCGGCTTCAAGGCAGGACGGCACTTCCTGTTGAGCTTTCTCGACTCGCTGCACAGTGTCGGCGTCAACCACGTCATCTTCAACTTCAAGTACGGCGCGCGGCCGGCGTCCGAGGTGCTCGAGGAGATCGGCGCCGAGGTGCTGCCGGCCCTCGCCCGCGCGCAGGGTGACATGCCTGTTGGCGGCGAGTTGGAACCCAGCGACGCCGAAGTCGGCGACACCCTGGCACCGCAGCATTGAGGCCGTCCGGCACGGGAGACGAGCGATGGAGCTTCGTCTTGCTCGCCAGGAGCGGTTCCTGGCGATGCATCGGCGGCCCTGCGGGGCGAGGCCCCTTGCACGCGGAGTGCCCATCTGGCCCGGTTGAAATCGCGCCAAACTGGTCATGTTCGATGGCGGCCGGACTGCCGAGAATCGAAGGCTTGACCCGAGGCAGCGACACACTTGCACGGCATCTGGCCGCCACGCCGCCGCGGGCAGCCACACGTCAGATGAAAACCACCGAAATGCTCGAGCTCGAACGGGCACTCCACTCGATCGAACTGATCCTCGCCGCCCGCTACGGCGACCATGAATTTGCACCTTGGTCCGGCCCCACCAATCTGGGCGAACTGCCTCCGCCACAGCGTGACGTCGTCATCCGCAGGGTCGAGGAGGCCAACAAGGCGTCCCAGGAGCGCGCAGCCATCCATTTTTGCCTGACGTCCGCGGCCAGGCTGCTGACGGTCACGCAGCTCCTGATGACCGAACCGGTCTACCGCGCGCCCAAGGATCACACCCAGCGCCTGCGCGAGCTGGTGCACGACATCCGCGCCGGGGCGCGGTCCGCCTACCGGGCCGCGCTGATGCTGCTGGGCCAGGACACGAGCGGCGCGCGGCCCGTCGATGGGGCGACGCATCGAACTGGCGACCGGAACACCTGAGCCGGATGGGCGAACTCTCTTGACGCCGAAGGCGGGAGCTGCGAGCGCTCCCAGCCCGAACCACAATGAATCACCGGGAACGACAGCTGGGCTGCCTCGCAGCCCTCGGGCACTCATGATCACGCGCTATGAGCGCTATGCGAATGAGATCACGGCGCTGATCTGCACGGGATCCTTGCGGCCCGGCGATCGATTGCCCTCCGTGCGCGAAGCCAGTGCCGCGCAGGGCCTGAGCCGCTCGACCGTCTTTGCGGCCTACTACCTGCTCGAGACCCGCGGCCTGATCCACGTGCGGCCCCGCTCGGGCTGCTTCGTCAACGTCCGGCCCGAGCCTGTGACGACGGCCGCGCCGAAGGCTTTGCACGCAAGCGAGCCTTCCGGCCGCGGAGAGATCGACGACGTCGTGATGGGATTGCTCCGGTCGACCGGATCGCCCGAACTCGTGCAACTGGGCTCCGGATTCCTCTGTCCGTCGCTGTACCCGATGCCCCGGCTCGCGCGCCATCTCTGGAATGGAATTCGCGATCCGCACCCATTGCGCGATGCCCAGGATCTGGTCTCGGGAAGTGGAGATCTGCGGCGCCAGATCCAGCTACGCTATGAGCTCAGCAGCACAGCGGTCGACGCCGATGAGATCATCCTGACCAACGGCGCCATGGAGGGCCTGAACCTGTGCCTTGAGGCTGTTACCCGCCCCGGTGAAATGGTCGCGATCGAGCATCCGACCTTCTACCCTGCCCTGCAGGCGCTCGAACGGCTGAAGCTTCGGGCACTCAGGATCCCCACCACCCGCGCTACGGCGTCGATGTCGAAGCCTTGGCGATCGCCCTCAGGCGCCACCGGGTCGCGGCCTGCTGGTTCATGCCGAACTTCCAGAATCCTCTGGGAAGCCTGATGCCTCAGGATTGCAGGGAAGCGCTGGTGGCGCTCCTCGCCCAACGGGGCATTCCGTTGATCGAGCATGACGTCTGCGCTGAACTCTATTTTGGAGACCGCAAGCCACTGCCGGCCAAACACCATGACCGTGAGGGCCTCGTGATGCATTGCGGTTCCTTCTCCAAGTGCCTTGCGCCCGGCTATCGCGTCGGCTGGGTCGCGGGCGGCAGGTTTGCAAGGCAGATCGAGCACCTGCGGGTCATGCACACGCTCTCACCGCCCACTCCCTCGGTGGTCGCGATCGCCAGCTATCTCGCGGAAAATGGCTACGACCGGCACCTGCGCCGGATGCGGGCAACGCTAGCGAGCTACAAGGCCGCTGCGTTGGACGCGATCCGCGGGTCTTTTCCACGCTCGACGCGCGTCACCATCCCGGAAGGCGGCTACTTCCTGTGGCTCCGGTTGCCGAGAAAGGTCAATGCGCTGGAGCTGTATCGGCTGGCGCTGGCGCACGACATCACCCTGGCGCCCGGTTCCATGTTCTCGTTGGACCGCCGCTTCAACCACTGCGTGCGCATCAACTACGGCCATGGAGGCGATACGCGCTTCCTGCACGCGATTCGCAAAGTGGGCGAACTGGCGGTTCGACTGGCCGCGAGCTGAGCTCGCATTCCGAGTTCGAACCTGGGCTGCCTGGCCTTACGTTCCCGGACAGGGAACGACCCGCGGCCACCCGTACTCTCGCCCCATCATCGCCTGTGCGAACAGGTAGTTGTTCCTCGCGCGTTCGCTGCAACGATCCAGGTCGACCTGGCCATGGCAGTCGCAGGGAAACGCGAACGCCCGGCCCAGGTGGTAGAGCGACTCGAAGCGCAGCTCGAACGCGACGGCGTTGTGCATGGATGTCTCATCTGTCACGGTCGCCTCCTGGTGAATCGATGGGCTGGCTAGCCGCCTCGCGCGCGCTCGTCCGGAATACCTTCGGCGTGAACCCGGTGTAGCGATGAAAGACGCCCGTGAAGTGGCCTTGCGTGCGAAAGCCCACGTCAGCGGCCACCTCGATGATCGGCGAGTCGGTGCTGGCCAGGAGCTCCTTGGCACGCTTGATGCGCTGCATCAGGATGTACAGGTGCGGCGACTGTTCCGTCGATTGCTTGAACATCCGCGCGAAATGAAAGGGGCTGAGATGCACTTCAGCGGCCAGTTGTTCGACCCGGATCGTCTCGCCCAGATGCTCGGCAATGAAGCGGTAGACGCAGCGCATCTTGTGAGCCGCCAAGCCGCCGGTGGACATGGCCCTTTCAGGGCCCGCGGCCACGTAGTTCCTGGCGACGTGCGCAGACAGCAGGGCGGCCAATGCATCCAGGAAGCTCACCGTCAATCGATCCAGGTTCGGAAATTCCCGGTCGACAGCATCGGCGACTTCGCGGATCAGCGAATCGGTCGCCGCATGGGGTTCGACAAAGGTGAAATCGTCGCTGCCCAGTGCGGCACGGGCAGTCTCGCTGAAGAAGGGCTCCGCGATGCTGAGAATGAGCGTGTTGGAGCCGGGCCCGTCTGCAAGCGAGTGAGGGAGCGCCGGCGGAACGACAGCGACCAGCGGCGCGCGAACGTAAGCGGTTCGATCACGACCGGCCAGCATGCGATGGGTGGTGAACAGATTCGCGGTTTCCTTCGGCACGAGGATGTCCAGAGAACTGCGCATGCGCACGCTGCCGAGGTCCGCTGCACCCAGATGCGCAATGCGCATGACCGCATTGCACACGGTTCCTTTCGGCGGTGGACACCGGGTTGGCAAATTGACTTTCGAAGAGTCGTCGATTTCGACGTGGTTTTCTGTAAGCACGGCGCCCCGTTTTGCGAGTGGTTCTTGCGCTGCCGGCGGCAGGCATGCTTGTCATCTTGCAAGGGACGTGCCGAAGTCGCAGTCCGGGCGATCACGAGGCGTGACAAGGGCTTGGACGAGCACGACCGCGCTCCCGACTTGCTTGATCCGACACGCGGCTGCCGGCCCTCCGTCACCGCTGCCGGCCTTCCGGCAGCGAGGTCAAATGCGCGCGATGGCCAGCTTCTGCATCTTGTATTGCAGGGAGGTGCGCTTCATGCCCAGCTTGGCGGCCGCACCGGCAGGGCCAGCGATGACCCAGTTGCATTTTCCCAGGGTCCGCACGATATGCTGGCGCTCCATGCGTTCGAGACTTTCGTCCGAGGCATCTTCCGCATTGGGGCGCGCCTTCAATTCGCCGGCCGGAACTTCCAGCGTGGCGCCTTGCGTGAGGATCACGCAGCGCTCAACGAAATTCGACAGTTCACGCACGTTGCCCGGCCAGGAATACCGGCTGAGCGCCGCCAGGCTTTCGGGAGCAATGGTCGTGATCGACCGATTGTTGGCGCGCGCGTGAAGCTGCAGAAAGTGCTGCGCCAGCACAGGGATGTCGTCCACGCGATCACGCAACGGCGGCGTCTCGATCGGGAAAACCTTCAGGCGGTAGTACAGATCGTCGCGAAAAGTGCGGGCCGCCACCATCTGCGCCAGGTCGCGATTGGATGCTGCGATCAGACGCACGTCGGTCTTCTGCGTGTGCGTGCTCCCCAGGCGTTCGAACTCGTGCTCCTGCAGCACGCGCAACAGCTTGGCCTGCAGTTCAAGCGGGATCTCGCCGACCTCGTCGAGGAAGATGGTGCCCTTGTCGGCCAGTTCGAAGCGCCCGATGCGCTTGCCGACGGCTCCGGTGAAGGCGCCTTTTTCATGCCCGAACAACTCGGCTTCGATCAGCCCGGTCGGGATGGCCGCACAGTTGAGCCGCACGAAGGGGTATTGCCGGCGGCGGCTGAGCCGGTGAATGGCGTGCGCGATCAGCTCCTTGCCCGTCCCGGTCTCGCCCTGGAGGAGGACGCATGCATTGGTCGGCGCAACCCGCTCCACCAGCGTCAACGCTCGTGCGAGCGACTTGCTGCGACCGACGATCTCGCCCCAAGGCTGTCCGGTTTCCTGGCGGAGGTAGGCGTCGTGCGCCTTGATCTCGTCGTTGCGCCGTTCCGCGGCCTCGGCGCGCTGTCGGGTGCCCGCCAATTGTGCCCGCTGCAGTTCGGATTCAAGCATTAGTGGCCTCATGGTTCCGTTGTCCGGTCGGGGCGAAAAGGTCGCCATCGGTGCTGGTCGCCTCCGGAGTCCCGGGTTTCCGAGTGCCACCGAGACGCTGCTGCTGTGGGTGGCAGCGAACCAGGCGGTCGTACCATGAGATTTCGTCCAGGTTCATTTGACACTACCAACGTACGCCAAATACGGCTCATGCGCTAGCGGCGGTGCGCGCGTCCTCAGAAATATTTTTGGCACCCCTTCAGCAAAAGAAAGTGCACTTGCCGGGTCGATCCATGCCCGCTCGCCAGTCGCCCCTGACTCGCAGACCATGGATGAAACTGCCATTGAAATCCGCCGCCTTCAGGACTGCATCAGCGGACTGATGAGCTTGCTCGCTCTGCCGTCCCTGTGGGACACCCGCGATCCGATGTCCATTCTGCGGACGTTGCTCGATATGCTCGCGAGAATGCTGGACCTGGACCTGGCGTACGCGCGGCCAGACGATGCGGCTGTGGTGCCGGCACTGGAACTGGCCCGCAGCGAATATCAGCCCCACGTTGCGCGACGCGCAAACGAGGTCGGCGCAGTCGTTGGACCGTGACTGCTGGCACAGCATCCCGGCGCGCAGTATCTTGCTGCGAATCCCTTGCGGGAAGGCGATCTTCGCTTCACCCACCTCTGGCTCGGGGCCAAAGAGGTGGGCGTGCGAAATCGCAGGCTCGACTCTGGCCAAGTAACGCCACATCTGCGCCTTCTTCCGCACCGCCTAGGAAGAAAACCGGATCACGACGGCTTTCATCAAGGACGGGCTCGAGCACAGCCAGCCGACCTGCCAGATCGTAGACCCTTCCCTTCGCGATGAACATCTGCGGCAGCTCTATGCGGCCGGCATCGACGTCGCGCAACAGCAGCGCGAGGGCAGGCTAGAGGTCCATTCGGTGTTCGACATGTACCTGCGTGACGGGCACTTCGACGTGCCCCGCATGCTCAGCGTCATCCAGCAGCACATCTCGACCGATTCGCACCCGATCTCGCGCATCACCGGACACGCCGAATGGGCTTGGAGAAGACTGGCCTGGCGTGTAAGGCTTCCTCGAGTACGAGTCCCGCCTCAACGATGTGGTCCCCGAAGGCCGCGATACCGTGGTGTGCGTGTATGACCTTTCGACGACCAGCGCGGCGCTGATGGCAGACGTGCTGCGTACGCATCCCGTCGTCATCCTCGATGGGGTCGTCCACGTGAACCCCTTCTTCACCCCCGTGGAACAATTCATCGCCGAACTTCGTGCGCGCAAGGGAGCGTCCTGACGCCCCACCCCTCCGGCCCGGCAGTTCGTCACCAGTCCAGGTCGATCTGCGGGCGCGCAGGATCCTGTCGCACCTCGGGAGGTCTGCGCGGGAGGTGCTGGTCCACGAAATCGGCCAGCTGCGACTCGCTCATCATCCCGGGCTGCATGGCCAGTTTCCGGCCCTGGTGGAAAAGCATCAGCGTGGGCACCGAACGGATCGCATACTTCGAAGCGACGGACGGCGCCTCGTCGATGTCGACCTTGACGACGGCCAGTTCCTGACGACGGCGCTGCGCGAAGGACTCGAGTGCCGGCGCCATGGCCTGGCACGGGCCGCACCAGGAGGCCGAAAAATCGACCAGCACCGGATGCTGCTGCGTGGCGAGCGTCGATTCGAAATCGCGCTCGCCTGCGTGGATCACTGCTGACATATGGGCTCCTCTTTCAACGACATAGACCCATTGCACGAAGAAGGCGATGTTCAGCCCCCGTCAAGATGGCGGTGCACGAAGGCGACCGCCATCGCGCCTTCGCCCACCGCCGAGGCGACGCGGCGCACCGCCTCGTGCCGCACGTCGCCGGCCGCGAATACCCCCGGGAAGCTGGTCTCGAGGAAGTAAGGGTCGCGGTCCAGCGGCCACCGCGACGGGCGTCCGCCACGCTGCAGAAGATCGGGGCCGGTGAGGATATAGCCGGCCTCGTCGCGCTCCATGCCGATCGATTCGGCCCAATGGGTCTGCGGCTCGCCGCCAATGCACACGAAGAGCCATTGCGCCGGGACGCGACGCTCGGCGCCGCTGGCGAGGTCGCGCAGCGTGATCTCGCGCAGCGCGGTGTCGCCGTGCAATGCACTGACCTGCGTGCGCGCAAGCACCTCGATGTTGTCGCTGGCGGTGATGCGGTCGATCAGGTAGCGCGACAGGGTGCCCTTCAGCGATGCGTCGCGGATCACCATGGTGACGCGGCTCGCGTGCGGCGCGAAATGCATCGCCGCCTGGCCGGCCGAGTTGCCGCCGCCGACGATGAACACGTGCTGGCCGCGCGCCAGCGGCGCCTCGCTCGCACCGGCGCCGTAGTAGAGACCCGAGCCCAGCAGCTGCTCCTCGTTGGGCAGTTCGAGCCTCCGGTAGGCCACGCCGGTGGCGCAGATCGTGGCGCGCGCGACGATCCGCGTGCCATCCTCGAGCACGCCGACGCCGCGTCCCGGCTGCAGTTCCGCGCGCACGCCTTCGCGCGCGAGCAGGATCTCGACGCCGAACTTGTGGGCCTGCTCGCGGGCGCGCTCCGCCAGTTCCATGCCACTGATGCCCTGCGGAAATCCCAGGTAGTTCTCGATCTTCGAGCTGCTGCCGGCCTGGCCGCCGACGGTCAGGCGCTCGACCAGGACCGTCGACAGTCCGTCGGCCCCGGCGTACACCGCAGCGCTCAGGCCGGCCGGACCGGCACCGTAGATGGCCAGGTCGTATTCCGAGCGCGATGGATTGCTGAACCAGCCGAGCTTCTCCGTGATCTGCCGGATCGTCGGGCATTCCATGCGCGTGCCGTCCGGGAACAGGCAGACCGGCAGGCGCGCATCGTGCAGGTGGTCGACCTGCGCCTTGCTGCGCGCGCTGTCGTCGCTGGGCAGGGGGACCCACTCGAAAGGCACGTCGCTGCGGTGCAGGAAGTCGCGGATCGCCCAGGCGGCGGGATTGCCCAGCCGTCCGTAGATCTTCACCAGCGCCGGGCCCGCCGGCGACGGCGGCTCCCTGAGATCGGTCGAGGCCACGGCCTACGCCTCAGTGGGCCCACGGCATGGGGCTTCTTTGCCCCGCCTGCAGCGCCGCGATGCGCTGCGC
The DNA here is from genome assembly GCF_900114785.1 of Variovorax sp. OV329. Lineage (GTDB taxonomy): Bacteria > Pseudomonadota > Gammaproteobacteria > Burkholderiales > Burkholderiaceae_C > Variovorax. The sequence goes on along the minus strand of NZ_FOUG01000018.1, from coordinate 105,066 downwards.
CAGCGGCGGATGGCTCGCGAACAGGTGCGTCCACGACGGCGGGCTGTTGATGCCCAGGGTCCGCAGCGACTGCGGCAGTCCAGCGGACTGGATGCTGCCCAGGCGGCCCAGCGCACGGATCATGGGTTCCGGCGATTTCAAAAGACTGGCCGACCCTGCATCGGCGCGGAACTCTCGCCAGCGCGAGAACCACGCCACGATCAGCGACGCGCCGATGCCGAACACGATCTCGCAGGCGAACACGGTCGCGTAGTAGCCCATGCCGCCGCCGGCGTCCTGATCGTCCTCGCGACGCAGCACCAGGCTGTCGACCAGGTAGCCCACCACGCGCGCGAAGAACACCACGAAGGTGTTGACCACACCCTGGATCAGGGTCATGGTCACCATGTCGCCGTTGGCCACGTGAGACACCTCGTGGCCGAGCACCGCTTCGAGCTCCGTGCGGTCCATGCTTTGCATCAGGCCGGTCGACACGGCCACCAGCGATGCGTCGCGAAAGGCGCCGGTCGCAAAGGCGTTGGGTGCACCCGGGTAGACCGCGACCTCCGGTTCACCGATGCCCGCGCGCCGCGCCAGCGCGTGCACGGTGTCGCGCAGCCAGGCCTCGTCGGCACTCCGCGGATGCTCGATGACCCGCGCGCCGGTCGACCATTTCGCTATTTGCTTGGACATCAGCAGCGAGATGAACGAACCGCCGAAGCCGATCACCAGCGAGAAGACCATCAGCGCGCCAAGGTCCAGTCCGTTGGCAGTCAGGAAGCGGTCCACGCCCAGTAGCCGAAGCGTGACCGACATCACCAGCATCACCGCGAGGTTGGTGGCGAGGAAGAGGAACAGACGCTTCATTCGGACTTCTCCTTGAGCGGATTCGACAGCAGCGTAGACGCCGTGGCCGCAGCCGTCTTCCGGATTCCTGCGCATGGTGCCGCAGTCCGGCGCTGCACAGCGCCTCGCACTTCGCGCACCGGGCGTCGCGAGTCAAGCACGCATGGCGGGTCACCGGGTGGGTGTTGCGCGCAGTCCCGCGACATGGCTGCGCAGGTCTGTGCAAGACAGGGCCGGTCTGCCGACCTAGTCTTCAGGCAACCGACTTCCGCGCCATTTGCGCCCGCGTGTGGTTGTCGGATGGAATTCGCTTCACCTGCGGGCGCTGGACGAACAGATAAAGGATCCACCATGACAGTTGCTACCGCTGCCCGCACCGACGTCGACATCCAGAACGAGGTGCTGGCCGAACTCAAATGGGAACCACGCGTGCAATCCAATGAGATCGGCGTGGCCGTGAAAGACGGCGTCGTCACGCTGACCGGCTACGTCGACTCCTTCACCACGCGCTGGGCGGCCGAAGAGGCCGCGCATCGGGTGCGCGGAGTGACGGCAGTGGCCAACGACATCGAGGTCCGGCTGGCGACCAGCGCAGAGCGCACCGACTCGGACATCGCCGCCTCCGCAGTGCGCGCCCTTCAATGGAACATTCTGCTGGAGCGGGAAAAGATCGACGTCACCGTCTCGAAGGGATGGGTCACCCTCAAGGGCACGGTGGACTGGCAGTACAAGAAGCAGGAGGCGGCGCGCGTCGTGCGCAACCTCTCCGGCGTGAAGGGCGTGAGCAACCTGATCGAGGTGAAGCCCAGGGCAGAACCTTCGGACATCAAGAAGAAGGTCGAGGAAGCGCTGGTACGCAGCGCGCAGACCGACGCCGCGCGGATCACCGTCGAGGTGGAAGGCGGCAAGGTGACGCTCAGGGGCACCGTGCGTGCCTGGGCCGAGCGCGAGGAGGCAGAGCGCGCGGCCTGGAAGGCGCCCGGCGTCAGCGCGGTCGAGAACCGCATCACAATCGGGCTCTGATCCCGGCTGCGCACCTTTGCGCCACGAACGGCAGGATCGCGCAAGACGGGCCATCGCCGGCGGTCTAGCCTCGATTCACCTCACCCACTCATGCGGCGATCTGCAGAAATGGAATCCCTTCAAGTTCTCCCGCGGCAGCACCGAGGCGCGGCCGGCATCGAGCGGGGCGGCCGCCGAAGCCTCGCCCCCGGCGCGTACGCCCGCCGAGTGGCGCGAGCCGGTGCAACTGCTCCAGGCCCTGGACCCCTTCAGCATGCTGCCAGGCTTCCTGCGCGGCCCCTTCGGCGGCGCGGGACGCTGGTTCGGGGATTTCAGTCCGACCATGTTCCAGCCCAAGGTCGACGTCGTCGACGACGGCAACGCCCTGCGCCTCACCGCGGAGCTGCCCGGCATGGAGAAGAAGGACCTGGAAGTCGCCGTCGAAGACGGCTTCCTGGTCCTGCGCGGCGAGAAGCGGGTCGATGCCAAGGAGGAAGAAAACGGCTGCTATCGGCTGGAGCGCGCCTTCGGCAGTTTCCAGCGCGTGCTGCCCTTGCCCGACGGCGTGGACCTGGAGCATGCCGAGGCACGCTTCGACCAGGGCGTGCTGACGCTGCGCCTGCCAAAGAAGGCCGGCGACACCCAGGCTTCGCGCAAGCTCGAGATCGAGTGACTCTCTACAACCCCTACGGAGTAAAACATCATGGACAGGAAACTTCTTCGCACCAGCATCGCTTGTGCAATGCTCGGCCTCGGCCTGACGCAAATCGCCGGCGGCCAGGCGGCCCCTGAGCCCGCGCCGAATGAAGCGGCCAGCAAGGCAGCCCCGCCACCGGTGGCCGGGAAAGCCACGATCGGAGTGACGGTTGCCGAAACGCAGCTGGTGGCCACCGGCTACCGCGCCTCGAGGTTGCTTCACCAGGATGTCTACAACGACAAGGGCGAAAAAGTGGGCAAGGTCGACGATCTCGTGATCTCGACCGACGGCAAGCTTTCGACCGCCATCGTGAACGTCGGCGGTTTTCTCGGCGTCGGCAAGCACCTGGTTGCGATTCCGGTGCGCGAGTTCGCGCACATCGCGCCGAAGGCCGTGCTGCCCAAGGCGAGCAAGGACGAGCTGAAGGCCCTGCCGAAGTTCGAATACACCGCCTGAAGAAGGAACAGCCATGGCCAAGTGCGACGTGTGCGGACGCCCCGCCACCACCCAACTGACCCTGCGCGAAGGCGGCAAGACCCGCCAGGTCGCACTTTGCGACGAGCACTATGCCGAGACGATGGGCAAGACCTTCGGGCGCTCGCCGCTCGAATCCTTGTTCGGCGGCGGTCTGTTCGACGAGTTCCAGAGCTTCTTCGGCGACCGCGGCTCGCTGTTCGGCGAGGCGCCAGACGCCGGGGGCCCAGGCGCCGACAGGGCGCGGCCCCAGGCTAGCGCGCCGCGGCGCCAGCGCTCGCGCGAGGCGGTGGACCTGCGCAGCTTCCTGAACGAAGCGGCGATGGACCGGCTCCAGGTTGCAGCCGAGAAGGCACTGGAGTACGGCAAGGACGAGGTCGACACCGAGCACCTGCTGCTGGCGCTGCTCGACAATGAAATCGTCCAGGAGATCTTGCGCGACTACAAGCTGTCGGAGGCGGACCTTCGGTCGAACATCCAGGAGAACGCGCCCCGCGGCGAGCGCAAGGCCGAAAAGGGCGAGACGCCGCAGATGGGCGTGTCCCCGCGCGCCAAGAGCGCCCTCGAGCAGGCCATGATCGCGTCCCGTGAGCTGGGCCACAGCTATGTCGGACCGGAGCACATCCTGATCGGCCTGGTGGAAGAAGAGGACGGCTTTGCCGGCGAACTGCTGCGCAAGCTCGGCCTCAATTCGCAATCGCTGCGCCAGAAGGTCGTCAAGGTCGTCGGCAAGGGCGCGGAAGAAGGAAAGCTCAAGCAGCGCAGCGGCACGCCGACGCTCGACAAGTACGGCCGCGACCTGAGCGAGCTGGCCCGGCAGGGCAAGCTCGACCCGGTGATCGGCCGCGCCCGGGAGATCGAGACGACCATCGAGGTGCTGGCCCGCCGCAAGAAGAACAACCCGGTGCTGATCGGCGAACCCGGCGTCGGGAAGACTGCGATCGTCGAAGGCCTGGCGCAGCGAATCGTGCAGGACCAGGTGCCCGACGTGCTGCGGGGCAAGCGGGTGATGGAACTCAACGTCAACAGCCTGGTCGCGGGCGCCAAGTACCGCGGCGAATTCGAGGAGCGCGTCAAGCAGGTGCTCGACGAGATCATCGACCGGCAGGACGAGCTGATCATCTTCATCGACGAGCTGCACACCATCGTCGGCGCGGGCGCCGGCGGCGGCGAGGGCGGGCTGGACATCGCGAACGTGTTCAAGCCCTCCCTGGCGCGCGGCGAGCTTCACCTGATCGGCGCGACCACCCTCAACGAGTACCAGAAGTACATCGAGAAGGATGCAGCGCTGGAGCGGCGCTTCCAGCCGGTGATGGTGCCGGAGCCCAGCATCGAGGACACGATCGAGATCCTGCGCGGCCTGCGCGATCGCCTGGAAGCGCACCACAAGGTGAAGATCAGCGAAGGCGCGATCGAGGCCGCCGCCAAGCTCTCGGCACGCTACGTCGCCGCGCGTTTCCTGCCCGACAAGGCCATCGACCTGATCGACCAGGCTGCGGCGCGGGTGCGCATCCATGCCAGTTCGCGGCCGCAGGAGCTGCAGCACATCGAGGCCAACGTCCGCAAGCTGCGTCAGGAGCAGGACGCCGCCGGCGCGGCCAAGCAGTATGACAAGGCCAAGGACCTGGGCGACCGCATCAAGGGCGACGAGAAGAAGCTCGCCGACGCGACTGCAGCCTGGAAGAAGCAGCGTGGCACGAGCTCTTCCGAAGTGGGCGTGGAGGATGTGGCGCAGATCGTCTCGGCACTGACCGGCGTGCCGGTGTCCGAGCTCACGACCGAGGACCGCGAGAAGCTGCTCCAGCTCGAAGACCGGCTGCGCGAGCGCGTCGTCGGCCAGGAGGAGGCGGTGCACGCGGTCAGCGAAGCCGTGCGGCTGGCACGGGCCGGCCTGGGCGAGGCAGGCAAGCCCACTGCGACCTTTCTCTTCCTCGGGCCCACCGGGGTCGGCAAGACCGAGCTGGCCAAGGCGCTGGCGGCAACCGTCTTCGGCAGCGAGGATTCGATGGTGCGCATCGACATGAGCGAGTATTCCGAGCGGCACACGGTCGCCCGGCTGGTCGGCGCGCCACCGGGCTACGTGGGCTATGAGGAGGGCGGCCAGCTCACCGAGCGCGTGCGGCGCCGTCCCTACAGCGTGGTGCTGCTCGACGAGATCGAGAAGGCGCATCCCGAGGTGCACAACGTCCTGCTGCAGCTGTTCGACGAGGGGCGCCTCACCGACGGCAAGGGACGCGTGATCGACTTCACCAACACCATCATCATCGCCACCAGCAACCTCGGGTCGGACGTGATCCAGCGCAACCTCAAGGCCGAAGATCGCGAGGTTCTCGAGTACCCGGCGCTACGCGACCGGTTGATGGAACTGCTGCGCCACCACTTCCGGCCCGAGTTCCTGAACCGGGTCGACGAGGTCGTGGTCTTCCACGCGCTGGGCAAGTCGGAGATCCATGCCATCGTCGGGCTGCAGCTGCAGCGGGTGGCGCGCACGGCGGCAGCGCAGAACGTACGGCTGGAGTTCGACGACTCGCTGGTCGACCACCTGGCGGAGATCGGCTACGACCCCGAGTTCGGCGCCCGCATGCTCAAGCGCAAGCTGCGCTCGGAACTCGAATCGCGGCTCGCAACCGCCATGCTCAAGGGTGAAGTGTCTGCGGGCCAGAGCGTGAAGCTCGGCTACGACCCGGTTCAGAAGGCGCTTCGCATCGAGAAGCTGTCCGACGCGACGGCACCGGGCGCGAAGCGGCGCGCCGAAGCGACGAAGCCCAAGGCGCAGGCAGGGTCCGAAGCCGCGGCGGAGGCCGGCACGGTGACCGCCTGAGCGCCGCGCGACGACGGCCCGAACGGCGTGTTCCATTTCGCGCCCTGCCGACAGTCGGGCGCGCCGATGGCCCACAACGGCCTTCGTCGCCCGACTATCGACGCCGTCCGGCCTGGCTGCGACCCTCGGTCTTTGAGAGTCCGCACCTGGATCCACCACCATGAAAATCGCCCAGATCGCACCGTTGTGGGAAGCCGTGCCGCCGCGACTCTACGGCGGCACAGAGCGGGTCGTTTCCCATCTGACCGAAGCGCTGGTGGAACAGGGGCACGAAGTCACACTGTTTGCAGCGGGCGGTTCGAAGACAGCCGCGCGCCTGGTCGCCACGCGCAGTCGGCCGCTGCGCCTGGACCCCAACGTGCTCAGCTCGGAACTGGCAAGTCACCTGGCCCTGCTGCACGAGGTGCGAATGCACAGCGACGAATTCGACGTGATGCATTTCCACACCGACATGCTGCACTTCCCGATCTTCGAGGCCATGGCGTCGCGAACCCTCACCACCCTGCACGGCCGCCTGGACGTCGCGGACCTGCGGCCGGTGTATGCGCGATGGCCGCAGTTTCCGCTGGCGTCGATCTCGGACCACCAGCGCACCTACCTGCCCGCCGCAAACTGGCATCGCACGGTGCACCACGGCATCAGCCCGCTGGGCTATCGCTTCAACGCGCGAGGGGAAGGCGACTACCTGGCCTTCCTCGGACGCATCTCGCCGGAGAAGCGGCCGGACCGCGCCATCGAGATCGCCAAGGCATCGGGCGTGCCCATCCGGCTGGCGGCCAAGGTGGACAACGTCGACCGCGAATACTTCGAACAGTGCATCCGGCCGCTGCTGGACCATCCGCTCGTGGACTTCATCGGCGAGATCGGCGACGACCGGAAAGGGGAGTTCCTGGGGCATGCGCGTGCACTGCTGTTTCCCATCGACTGGCCCGAGCCCTTCGGGCTGGTCATGATCGAGGCCCTGGCCTGCGGCACGCCGGTGATTGCATGGAGCTGCGGCTCGGTGCCCGAGGTGATCGAGCACGGGCGTACCGGCTGGATCGTCGACAACGTACCCGATGCGGTGGCGGCGGTGGATGCCGTGCGCCAGCTCTCCCGGGAACAGATCCGCGCCCGCTTCGAAGACCACTACACCGCCGATGCGATGGCCACCCGCTATGTTCGGGTGTACGAGCAACTCTGCGCCGACGGAAGCGAGGCACTGCTGGAAAGCGAGGTCGCATGAATCACGAGGAGCAAGCAGGCCAGTCCGTGGTGGTCGAGGGCGGGCCGCACGATGTCTGGCCGGCCCCGCCGGCGCGCTCGGGCCAGCGGCTCTACGTGCTGAAGGAAGGCGACACCTTCGTCGTCGCCGATGCGGTGGGCGACGTGACTGGCGAAGGCGACGGCCTGTTCCAGAACGACACCCGGCTGCTGTCCGCCTTCCGGCTCCTGGTCAACGGCACGCATCCGGCGCTGCTGTCCAGCGCCGTCACGCAGGACAACGCGTTCTTCACCGCCAACCTGACCAACCGCCCGCTGCCACCCCTGGGCGAGATCTCCGCCCCCGAGGGCGTGATCCACATCGAGCGGCGCAGGTTCCTCTGGGACGGCCGCATGTACGAGCGGCTGCGCCTGACCAACTTCAGCGACATTGGCCTTCACCTGCCGCTGCAGCTGCTCTTCGACGCCGACTTCCGCGACATGTTCGAGGTGCGCGGGCAGACGCGCACCCGGCGCGGGAACATGGAGGTGGGCCAGATCGGCACGCGCTGCGTCGCGCTTCGCTACGAGGGGCTGGACCGCGTGCAGCGCCAGGCGACGCTGAGCTTTTCGCAGGAACCGCGGCGGCTGACGTCCAGCTTCGCGGAGTTCGAGGTGCAGCTGCCCGGGCGCGAGCATGCATCGCTGTACGTGGAGGTGGGTGGCGCGCCCGCCCAGCCCTCGCGCGAGCGCTGGCGCGCCGGGGCCGCGCGCGCGCGCTGGTCGCTGCGCGCACGCCGCCGCCGGGGCGCGCGCGTGCGGGTGCCGGGGCGGCTCTTCCAGGCCTGGGTGGACCGATCGGAATCGGATCTCGCCTTGCTCACCACCGAGCTGCCGACCGGGCCCTATCCCTATGCCGGCATCCCCTGGTTCTCCACGCCCTTCGGCCGCGACGCGGTGATCACGGCGATGCAGAGGCTCTGGGTCGATCCTTCGCTCGCGCGCGGAGTGCTGAAGTTCCTGGCGGTGCACCAGGCGGTCGAGATCTCCGCCTTTCGCGATGCGGAGCCCGGCAAGATCATGCACGAGACCCGCAAGGGCGAGATGGCAGCCGTGAACGAGTTGCCCTTCGGTCGCTACTACGGCGGCGTGGACACCACGCCCCTCTTCCTGATGCTGGCGGGTGCGTATGAGGAGCGCACGGCCGACCACGTCTTCATCGACGGCATCTGGTCGCAGCTGGTCGCCGCGGCCGCGTGGATCGAGGCGAACGCCGCGCGCCACGACGGCCTGCTGAGCTACGCCCGCGCGCAGGCCTCCGGCCTGGCCAACCAGGGCTGGAAGGACAGCCACGATTCGGTGTTCCATGCCGATGGCAGTTCTCCGCAAGGACCCATCGCGCTCATCGAAGTGCAGGGTTACGCGCATGCCGCCCTGCGCGGCATGGCACGCCTTGCGCGCAGGCGCGGCGACGCGGCCCAGGCGGCGCACTGGGAGGCGGCATCCAGGCGCTTTGCGCAGCGTGTGGAGGAATCCTTCTGGCTGGAAGACCTGCAGTTCTACGCGCTGGCGCTCGACGGCGAAGGGCGCCCCTGCCGCGTGCGTTCGTCCAATGCCGGCCACCTGCTCTACACCGGCCTCCCCCGGCCCGAGCGCGGGCGCGCAGTGGCGCAGCAACTGCTTTCCGCCTCCTTCGATTCGGGCTGGGGCATCCGCACGCTGCCCGAGGGCACGGCCCGCTTCAATCCCATGTCCTATCACAACGGCTCGATCTGGCCGCACGACGTGGCGCTGTGCGCGGCCGGCATCGCCCGCTATGGCGAGCGCGAGGGCGTGCTCAGGCTGCTGGAACAGCTGTTCGAGGCGGCCTCCGAGTTCGGCATGCGCCTGCCGGAACTCTTCTGCGGCTTCGAGCGCGCCGCGGGCGAGGCGCCAGTCGCGTATCCGGTGGCTTGCCTGCCGCAGGCATGGGCCGCCGGCGCGGTCTTCCTGCTGCTGAAGGAATGCCTGGGCCTGCACATCGATGCACATGCCGATGCCGTGGTGGTCGACCGCCCCTTGCTGCCCGCGGGCATGGAGTCGCTGGCGATCCAGTCCATCGCCTTCAAGCAGGGGCGCCTGGACCTTCGCTTCCGCCGCGTGGGAGATCGGGTGCTCGCATACGCGGAAGCCTGTCAGGGAGTTGCCCAGGTGCGCATCGACCTTCGCACTTGAGTTGGTCCGCACCCAGGACAGTTCGCGGCGAGGGCATTCGCCCGGCGCGGACTGTTGTGTCCGATGCGACCCGCAACGGTCGCGTGTCCATCAACGAAAGGAAACATGCCATGGTCAAAGTCGCGTTGTTCGTTCGCCTGGAAGCGAAGCCCGGGAAAGAAAAGGAGGTCGAGAGCTTCCTGACGGGTGGTCTTCCTCTCGTCATGGAAGAGCCTGCCACCACCGCCTGGTTCGGCATTCGCCTCGGGCCCTCGACTTTCGGAATCTTCGATGCCTTTCCGGACGAAGCGGGCCGGCAAGCGCATCTGTCCGGCAAGGTTGCGGCGGCCTTGATGGCGCAGGCCGCCGAGCTGTTCTCCGAGCCGCCGTCCATCCAGAAAGTCGACGTGCTCGCGGCAAAGCTGCCCGGCTGAACAACCCATAAAGGAGCAACGCCAGGACGCGGCCGCACCGGCTATTGGTTCGCGCACGCCGGCCGGCCGCAGCCGTGGCTGGAGTCGACTTGTCCACCGGCACGCAGGCTGCCGAAGTTCGCCTGCAGCAGGCGCGCATCGGCGCAGGCGCGATGTCGGGGCAGGCCCATGACAAGGGCGAGCTGCTCCTTCAGCGTCCGCCAGCGTTCGATCTCGCTGCAGGTCAGCAGCGCCTGCAGGCTGTCGAGCCGGAAGCTGGGCGCACGCCCGGCGTCGTCGTACAGCCTGGCCAGCCATGAATAGTCGTGGCCCCATGCGTCGGTGTAGAGCGTGCGGCCGCACAGGCGGTGGTTCAGTACGTCGGCCACGACCGCGGTCGGCAGGCCGTAGTTCAGCAGGTCTGCGCGACGGATGCGGTGCAGCCCCTCGGCCGCGGGACTCCAGTGGGTCCACTCCGGCGCGGGCCGCACCAGCATGCATTCCGAGCCGCCGTCCTCCAGCACGTAACCGACCTCGACCGGGTAGCTGCCGCGCCCGAAGCCGGACGCTTCGACGTCCAGGATGGCAGGGACCTTCATCGGTCGAAGCGTGAACCTGAGATGCCTGCAATGACTGTCATGGTGCACCTTTCTCATGGCAAGGAACCGAGGCTATGCCAGGCGTCGCCGCACGCGCGCCGGCACTGCGCGAGAAGCGCAGGGACGCGACACGCACCGCAAGACTGCGCCTGGCCGATTCCGGCATGGCCTGGGTCAATGGGTGCGTGCAGGAAGATCCGCGCCTGCCCTTCGGCCGCATCAAGAACTCGGGCTACGGCCGGGAGCAGTCCACCTGGGGCATCCGCGAGTTCGTGAACGTGAAGACGGTGGTCGTGGCCTGGTCGTCGCTTCGACGGGCAGCAGCTCAGGCCGCCGCCTTCTCGACGTGCACCAGGTGGCGGTAGCGCAGGTTGAGCAGCACGTAGCAGATCATGGTTGCCGTGATGCCCACCAGCATGGCGTGGGGCCGAAGCGGCAACATCAGCACGAGTGCCGTGAGCAGGAACACGGCCGCGGTGTTGGACAGCAGGTAGGGCCGCAGCTGCGGCACCTCCATGTAGTAGCCGTACTGCTTGCCCAGGAAGAACAGCACCGTACCGGCCGCGGTCAGCCGACGGAAGTCTCCCGGGTCGAGGTCGTCCAGGATCGCATGCCGTATCAGCGAGGCCAGGATCGCCAGGCCGATGAACAGGAAGAAGTGCGAATAGAGGATCGAGTGCCCCGTCCCCAACTTGCGCCGTTCCAACAAGTGGAAACTGTCGTAGTAGATCCACCATATGGCCGACACCATGACGAATCCGCTGATCGCGGCGATGACGTTGGATGGGTTCCAGGTGATGTCTGCCAGGGCCGCGGAGATGCTGATCACCGACTCGCCCAGCATGATGATGGTCAGGCAACCGACCCGTTCGATCAGGTGTGCCGTGTGCGCCGGCACCACCTGCAGCTTCCGGCTGCGCAGCACCAGGGCCGCCATGTCGAAAACGATTCCGGCATAGAAGACCAGGTAGCGCCAGGGCGGCTCCACCAGGACCGAGCACAGGCTGATCGCGGCGCCGACGGCGAACACGGTGCCCACCGTCGACGCGAAGCCGCTCCCGTCGTGGTGCTTCCTCCTGGACGCGAAGTACATCGTGGCGATGATCAGCCGGGCGCCGCAGTAGCAGGCGACGGCCAGCGCGTAGTGTTCCTCGGCGCCGGTCGAGACCTGCGCCGGAATCACCAACAGCAGGAACATGATCAGCAGGGTGGACAGCCGGTGCTGGCGGCTGTCGGTGTCGAAGCGATTGGCGTAGATCGTGTGGCCCGCCCAGATCCACCAGAGCGGAAAGAACACCAGCACGAAGCGCAGGAACTGCTGCGCCCCGATGTGGCCCTCGTGCGCTTCGCTCAGGATCTCGCCGGCGGCGTGCAGGGCAACGACGAAGATCAGGTCGAAGAACAGCTCCAGCCACGTCGCGCGCCGGTGAGGGTCGAAATAGCGCAGGTCCTTCGCATCACCGACGCGCAGCTCAATCGGCCCCGGCCGCGACCAGCATGATCGAGCCTAGCAGGGAAGCCTCGTCGTACCCGCCCTGGTGAAGCACACCGTTGATGAAGAAGGTGGGCGTTCCCCTGATGCCGCTTTGCAGTCCGCCCTTCATGTCGTTCTGGACCTTGGGCAGAAACACGTGGCCGGAGAGGTCGCTCGCGAAGCGCTCCATGTCCAGGTGCAGGGCGGCGGCGTACCTCACCAGGTCGGCGGGCGCCAGAGCTTCCTGGTGCTCGAAGAGCAGGTCGTGCATCTTCCAGAACGAGCCCTGGGCCCCCGCCGCTTCCGCGGCCTCGGCGGCGAGCTGCGCGTGGGGGTGCACTTCGACCAGCGGGAACTGGCGGAACACCACGGCCAGCGTATCCGGCAGGTCCCGCTCCAGCTTCTTCACGACCCCGTAGGCCGCACCGCAGTGCGGGCACTCGAAATCGCCGTATTCGACCAGCACCACCGGTGCGTCCGGTGAACCGCGCAGATGGTCGCGCTCATTGATGGGGACGGTGAGTTTGTTCATGCACCGAAGTTAGCCGCGCGCCGCCGGCCTTTGTTTCGGTTTCCTGCTGTCCGTGGCGAAGTCCGGCTGATACTTGGATCGCGGACGCGCGGCGGCCGGTTTCGGCGCCCGCCCAGGGTCGACACTGAGGACATCGATGACCTACGCCCGATCCGGGCAGAAGGAGCAATTCATGTCCGCCACCCTCGAGTCGCCCGCCGCGACAAGCCAACCAGCCGAGCCTCAGCACGCGCAGCAGCAGCAGTTGCTGTTCCAGCCCATCCGGGTCGGTCGCTTCCAATTGCCGCACCGCATCGTCATGGCACCGCTGACCCGGTCGCGGGCACGCCAACCGGGGAACGTGCCGTGGGCGCTGAACGCCTGCTACTACCAGCAACGCGCTTCGGCCGCACTGCTCATTTCCGAGGCGACGCAGATCTCGATGCAGGGGCAGGGCTACGCCTGGACGCCGGGCATCCACAGCCGTGAGCAGGTCGAGGGCTGGCGCCTGGTCACCGATGCGGTGCACGAAGCCGGCGGACGCATCGTCCTGCAGATGTGGCATGTGGGCCGGATCTCCCATCCCTCGCTGCAACCCGACTGCATGCCACCGGTCGCGCCCTCCCCGATCCGCCCGGAGGGAATGGCCTTCATCGAAAACGACAAGGGCGAAGGCGAGCTGGTGCCCTTCGTCACGCCGCGAGCGCTGCAACCGGAGGAAATGCCTTACCTCGTGCGCCAGTACGAGCGCGCGGCGCGCAACGCGATCAAGGCCGGTTTCGACGGCGTGGAGGTCCACGCTGCCAATGGCTACCTGCTCGACCAGTTCCTGTGCAGCGGCACCAACCACCGGACCGACGCGTACGGCGGGCCGGTCGAGAACCGCGCGCGCCTGCTGCTGGAAGTCGTCGATGCGGTCACGCAGATCTGGGACGCCGACGCCGTCGGGGTGCGCCTGTCGCCGATGGCGACGGCAAACGACATCCGCGATGACGATCCCCTGGGCACTTTCACCTATGCCACGCGCGAGCTGAACTCCCGCAAGCTGGCCTACCTGCACGTGGTCAATCCGGCCATGGCCGCGCTGGACAGCAGGACGCCCCCCGATGCGGCAGCCATGCAGATGCTGCAGCAAATTCGCCAGGCGTGGAGCGGCCCGCTCATGCTCGCCGGCGGCTTCGACGCCGAGACGGCCGAGCAATGGCTGAGGGAGGGCCGGGCCGACCTGATCGCCATCGGCCGCAAGTTCATCGCCAACCCGGACCTCCCGGAGCGGCTGCGCACGCATGCGCCCTTGAATGCGGACGACCGGTCCACGTACTACGGCGGCGGCCAGAAGGGCTACACGGACTACCCCAGCCTGGCGCAGGAGCGCGGCGAGGTGCCCAAGGCTTGCGTGGACGAGAACTGGCGCTAGGCTCACCGGGCGGGTGGGCGCGCCAGGCAGGTGGAAGTGCTCCATCCCTTGCGCATCCCCGGTCGCTGTCAAGACCTGGCCGCTTCCCCGTGGATCCATTCGACGAATGCCTTGACCGACGGGCGCTTGGCATGCCTGGGCGGGTAGACGACAAAGTGGGCCTTGACCTTGACGGCCTGATCCAGGCCGAAGATGGGCTTGAGCTTGCGCTCCGCGATGTGCCTGGCCGCGATGGTCGTGCTCTCCAGCGCGACGCCAAGACCCAGGGTGGCCGCGTCCAGCGACATCTGGGCCCGGTCGAAGCGGACGGCGAACCAGTCCGGGGCCCGCTTGTCGCTGAACTCGCCGAACCAGTCGGCCCACTGCACCACGCTCACGTTGCTCTGGATGAGCTTCACGCCGAACAACTGTTCGACGCGCTTCAAGCGATGCTGGCGGATGAACTCGGGACTGGCGAGCGGCACGATGCGCTCTTCGAACAGCGGCTCCACGACCAGGTCCGGCCAGTTCGGAATTCCGTAGCGGATGTCGATGTCCGCCTGGCCTAGCGCAAAGTCGCTGGGCGTGTGCGCAGCCGAAAGGTTGAGCGAAATGTCCGGAAAGGTCTGCGCGAACACGCGCAGCCTCGACATCAGCCACAGGCTTGCAATGCTCGGCGCCGAGTGAACGTACAGGCTGTTGCTCACGCCTTGCCGTACGTCTTCGGTCGCTGACGCGATGGCGGACAGCGCGCCGCCGATCTTCGCCAGATAGAGATCGCCCGCGGCACTCAGGCGTACGCCGTGCGCGCTGCGCTCGAACAGCCGGACACCCAGATGCGCTTCCAGGCGCGAGACCTGGTGGCTGATGGCCGAAGCAGTCAGGTGAAGTTCGGACGCTGCGAGCGCAAAGCTTTTCCTTCGGGCCACTGCTTCGAAGGCCTGGAGGTTGGTAACTGCTGGCAAAGCGGACATAGGGTCAACCCGGTCGTCAGATGACAGATCGTCATCTTAGGTTGAAAACACATCGCTTGTCGTCATCCAGCATCGGAACGACGATTCAACCCGTGCAGCGAGACCGGCGACCGAAACGCCGGGACTGCACCCCCCTCACCCCTCTGGAGACAAATCGATGCTACTCAAGGACAAGGTTGTCGTTATCACCGGCGGCGCCGGCCTCAACGGACTCGGATTCGCGACGGGGCGCCTCATGGCGGCCCATGGTGCGCGCGTCGTGGTGCTCGACCTCGAAGGCGCCGACCCCGCAGGCGCAGCCGCGAAGCTGGGCCCCGGGCACCTGGGCATCGTCGCCGACGTCACGGACAAGGCCTCCTGCGAGGCGGCCACGGTCGAGGTGCTGAAGGCCTTCGGCACCATCGATGCGCTGATCAACAACGCAGGCGTGACGCAACCGGTCAAGACACTGGAGATCAGCGGCGCCGACTACGACCGCGTCCTCGACGTCAGCCTGCGCGGCACCCTGTACATGTCGCAGGCCGTGCTGCCGGCCATGCAGCAGCAGCGCAGCGGCTCCATCGTCTGCATCTCCTCCGTCTCTGCCCAGCGCGGCGGCGGCATCCTGGGCGGTCCGCACTACTCGGCCGCAAAGGCGGGCGTGCTGGGCCTGGCGCGCGCCATGGCGCGCGAGTTCGGCCCCGAGGGCATCCGCATCAACAGCATCACGCCCGGGCTGATCGGCACCGACATCATCAAAGGCAAGCTCACCGATGAAAAGAAGGCCGAGATCGCCGAGACGATTCCGCTGGCACGGCTGGGCCGCGCCGAGGACATCGCCGGCGCCTGCGTCTTTCTCGCCAGCGACCTCTCGCTGTACTGCACGGGCATCACGCTCGACGTCAACGGCGGCATGTTGATCCACTGACGCCGCATTCACCCACCAGATCTACAAGCAGGAGACAGACATGAGCGAGATCCATTCCGCACCCGCCAGGTTCAACCGCCGCCAGCTGCTCGCCGCGGGCGCTGCGTTGCCGCTGTTCTCGATCGCCACGCGTCGAGCCGACGCCGCCGAGTTCGAGCTCAAGTACGCCACGGGCCAGGACCCGACCCACCCCGTGAACCTGCGAGCGAAAGAGGCACTGGACCGGATCCGCGAGGCAACCTCGGGCCGCGTGAACATCAAGCTGTTCCCCGCCAACCAGCTGGGAAGCGACACCGACCTGCTCACGCAGGTGCGCAACGGCTCCGTGGAGTTCTTCAACCTCTCCTCGCTGATCCTGTCCACCTTCGTTCCCGTCTCGGGCATCACCAGTGTCGGTTTCGCCTTCAAGAACTACGACGACGTCTGGAAGGCGATGGACGGCGACCTGGGCAACCACATCCGCGCCGAGATCGCCAAGACGCCCATCTTCACCGTCTCGAAGATCTGGGACAACGGCTTCCGGCATGTCACGTCTTCCGGGAGAGAAGTGAAGTCGGCGGCGGACCTGAAGGGCTTCAAGGTGCGGGTGCCGGCCGCGCCTCCGCTGACCTCCCTGTTCAAGTCGCTGGACGCCGCTCCGTCGCCCATCAACTTCAACGAGGTCTACACGGCATTGCAGACCAAGGTGGTGGAAGGCCAGGAGAACCCGCTGGCCATCATCTCGACCGCGCGGCTGTACGAAGTCCAGAAGACCTGCAGCCTGACCGGGCACGTGTGGGACGGCTACTGGGTGCTCGGCAACAAGCGCGCATTCCAGAAACTGCCTGCCGATGTCCAGCAGGTCATCACGCGGGAGCTCGAGAAGTCGGCGACCGACCAGCGCGCCGACGTGGCCAAGCTGAGCACCAGCCTGGTGGCCGACCTCAAGGCCAAGGGCATCACCTTCATCGACGTGCAGCAGGAAGACTTCCGCAAGAAGCTGGCAAGCACGGGTTTCTACGCCGAGTGGAAGTCGAAGTACGGCACCGCGCCGTGGGAACTGCTGGAGAAGGTCTCCGGAAAGCTCGGCTGAGCCTCAGCCACCCGCCCGCCCGGTGGTCTCCGGGGTTGGCCTGACCGATCAATGAAGTGAATGACGGGTGCGCCGCTTTATCGCGGAGGCCGGCGGCCGCCTGTCGCATGAAGGATTCCCATGAACATCTCCAGTGACGAGCCCGGCGTTGCCGGGCCCATGGACAACCCATTGCAACCTGCGCCGGTTGCATGGCTCGAGACCCTGCACAGGGCCCTGGCCACGTTGGTCGAGGTCCCGGCTGCACTTCTCGTGCTTGCAGAGGTCTTCGTCCTGCTTGCAGGCGTGACGAGCCGCTACGTGTTCCACGAGCCGCTCGTGTGGTCGGACGAGCTGGCCTCCATCCTCTTCCTGTGGCTGGCGATGCTTGGCTCCATCGTCGCCTTCCAGCGCGGCGAACACATGCGGATGACGGCCATCGTCGGCAAGCTCGGGCCCAGGAAGCGAGCCTTCCTCGACCTGATCGCCATCGCCGCGGCCATTGCGTTCCTGGGCTTCGTCGTGCACCCGGCCTATGAGTTCGCACAGGACGAAGTCTTCGTCACGACGCCCGCCATGGGCATTCCCAACTCCTGGCGCGCCGCTGCGCTGCCGATCGGCCTGGGGCTGATGCTGCTGGTCGGGCTGATGCAGATCTTCCGAATGGCGCGATTGAAGGATGCGCTTCTGGCACTGGGCCTGGTTGCTGTGGTCATCGGATGCGTGACTTTGCTTGGGCCGCTCCTGGTGCCCCTGGGGAACTGGAACCTCTTCATCTTCTTCGTGCTCGGAGTCGGCGCCCTGGTGCTGCTGGGCTTGCCCATCGCCTTCGCCTTCGGACTGGCGACCTTCGGCTACATCGCGCTGACGACGAACACGCCGCCGGTGGTGGTCATCGGGCGCATGGACGAGGGCATGAGCCACCTGATCCTGCTGGCCGTGCCGCTTTTCGTGCTGCTGGGCCTGCTGATCGAGATGACCGGCATTGCACGTGCCATGGTCAGCTTCCTGGCCAACCTGCTGGGACATGTTCGCGGCGGACTTTCCTACGTGCTCATCAGCGCGATGTACCTGGTCTCGGGCATCTCGGGCTCGAAGGCGGCGGACATGGCTGCCGTTGCCCCCGCGCTGTTCCCGGAGATGCGCAAGCGCGGGGCCAAGCCCGGTGACCTGGTCGCCCTGCTTTCCGCGACCGGCGCGCAGACCGAGACGATCCCGCCTTCGCTGGTCCTGATCACGATCGGCTCCGCGACGGGCGTGTCGATTGCAGCGCTCTTCACGGGTGGCCTGCTGCCTGGCGTCGTGGTCGGCGCCACGCTGGCCGCGCTCGTGTGGTGGCGCTACCGCGGCGAGAACCTGTCGGGCGTTCGCAAGGCCAGCGGGCGCGAGATCGGCAAGTCCCTCCTGATCGCGGTTCCCGCGCTGGCACTTCCGGTGGTGATTCGTGCGGCGGTCGTCGAAGGCGTGGCCACCGCGACGGAAGTCTCGACCATCGGCATCGTCTACGCGGTGCTGGCCGGCCTGCTCATCTACCGGCAGTTCGACTGGAAGCGCATCTATCCGATGCTCGTCAGCACGGCGTCGCTTTCCGGCTCCATCCTGTTCATCATCGGCGCCGCCACGGGCATGGCCTGGGCACTGACGCAGTCCGGCTTCTCGACCGCCCTGGCGGACGCGATGAAGGCGCTGCCAGGCGGCGCCATCACCTTCATGGCGGTGTCGGTGCTGGCCTTCATCATCCTCGGCTCGGTGCTGGAAGGCATTCCAGCCATCGTGCTGCTCGGCCCCCTGCTCTTTCCCATTGCGCGCCAGGTCGGCATCCATGAGGTGCACTACGCGATGGTCGTCACCCTGGCGATGGGCATCGGCCTGTTCGCGCCGCCCTTCGGCGTCGGCTACTACGCAGCATGCGCCATCAGCCGCATCCACCCGAACGAGGGCATGAAGCCCATCGTCGGCTACATGGTCGCCCTGTTCCTCGGGACGGTTCTGGTGGCCGCGATCCCCTGGATCTCCACCGGGTTCCTCTGAGTCCCGTCCCGCTCGCAACCCACGTCTTCGCGTACCCCTTCGACACTCACTTTTGCAGGAGATTCTTCATGACCGATCTTTCGCCGCTCGCCAAGAGCGCCTATCGCATCCGCCGCTACGCACTTCAGATGGGTGAAGTGCAGGGCCAGGGCTACATCGGCCAGGCGCTCGGCTGGGCCGACGTCCTCGCGGTGGCCTACAAGCACGCCATGGCCTACCGCCCGGAGGATCCGGAGTGGGAGGGCCGTGACCGCTTCCTGCTGTCCCACGGCCACTACGCCATCGCCTTCTACGCCGCCCTCATCGAGGCTGGCGTCATCCCCGAGGAAGAGCTGGAGACCTACGGCAGCGACGACAGCCGCTTGCCGATGTCCGGAATGGCCACCTACACGCCGGGCATGGAGATGTCGGGCGGCTCGCTCGGCCAGGGCCTTCCGATCGCCGTGGGCATGGCGCTAGGCTTGCGCCTGAAGAACAACCCGGCCTTCGTCTACAACTCGATGTCCGACGGCGAACTGGACGAAGGATCGACGTGGGAAGCAGCCATGGGCGCGGCCCATCACCAGCTGTCGAACCTGGTCTGCCTGGTCGACATCAACAACCAGCAGGCCGACGGTCCCTCCGGCAAGGTCATGGGCTTCGAGCCCCTGGCCGACAAGTGGGCCGCCTTCGGCTGGCATGTGCAGCGCGTGGATGGCAACGACCTGCCGGCCGTCGTCGCCGCCTTCGATGCGGCCCGCGCGCTCAAGGAAGCCAAGCCGCGCGTCATCCTCTTCGACACCCTGATGGGCAAGGGCGTGCCCTTCCTCGAAACCCGCGACAAGAACCATTTCATCCGCGTCGATCCACCCGAATGGCAGCAGGCCATTGCCCACACCGACAGCACCCAGACCGAAGGAGCCGAACAATGAACACCACCACCGCCGAGAAGAAGCCGCGTCTGAAGACCTCGGCCATGATCGCCTCCATCGCCGGCGAGGGCCAGCGCGTGAAGGCGGCGCCCTTCGGCAAGGCCCTGGTCGAGCTGGGCCGGGAACGGCCGGAAGTCGTGGGCATGACGGCCGACCTGGCCAAGTACACCGACCTGCACCTCTTCGCCAACGAGTATCCGGAGCGCTTCTTCCAGATGGGCATGGCCGAGCAGCTGCTGATGGCGGCGGCCGGGGGCATGGCCAAGGAAGGGTTCATTCCCTTCGCGACCACCTATGCGGTGTTCGGCACGCGCCGGGCCTTCGACTTCGTGCACCAGGTGATCGCCGAAGAGAACCTCAACGTCAAGATGTGCTGCGCCTTGCCGGGGCTGACCACCGGCTACGGCCCCAGCCACCAGGCCACCGAGGACCTGGCGCTCATGCGCGGCATTCCCGGCCTCACGATCATCGACCCCTGCGACGCGCTGGACATCGAGCAGGCGGTGCCGCAGATGGCGGACCACCAGGGCCCGGTCTACACGCGGCTGCCACGCGGCAACGTGCCGCTGGTGCTGGACGAGTACGACTACAAGTTCGAACTGGGCAAGGCCAAGCTCATCCGCGACGGCAGGAGCGCCCTGGTGATTTCCAGCGGCTTCATGACCATGCGTTCGCTGGAAGTCGCCAAGCAGCTGCAGGCCGATGGTGTGGACGTCGCGGTGCTGCATGTGCCCACGATCAAGCCGCTGGACGAGGCGACCATCCTCGCGGAGGTCCGCAGGCTGGGAAGGCTCGTCGTGGTGGCCGAGAACCACTCGGTGATCGGCGGCCTCGGAGAAGCCGTTGCTGCCTTGCTCATGCGCTCGGGCGTGACGACGGCGTTTCGCCAGATCGCCCTGCCCGATGCCTTCCTGGACGCGGGCGCCCTGCCCACGTTGCATGAGCGCTACGGCATCTCCACGCAGGCGATGAGCCAGCAGATCAAGGGCTGGCTCTGAGGCCGAGGCCAGCTCCCGTGCCAGGGCACCCGGCTGGCACGGGCAATGCTTCAGAAGCTCCTTGCATTCGCCGTCGTCAGAGGCGCGTGCGCTGCCTGCTCCATGCTGCAAACCCTCGCCATCACCGGCCCCATCAAAGGCATGCGGCGGGACGTCACGACCATCGCTGCCAGCAAGCTCCTGCTCCACCCGCTCGCGGTCGGCTTGATGATGTGGCTCGTGCCGCCGAATGAGCCGGCGCTGCGCGCAACCGCCGTGGTCTTCGCCGCCACGCCCATGCTCAGCATCTACCCGATCCTGGCCATGAGCTACGGTCACGAGGAGATGTGCGCCGCAGCGCTTCTCCTTGCAACCATCCTGTCGTTCTTTACGATCAGCATGACCTTGTGGTTGCTGGGCCCGGTGCTGGGGTAGGCGCGGACTTACATTCCGCGAATGCTTCGCTTCAAGGCTTCGCATACGCGCTGAGCAGCTGGCGGCAGCCAATGGTCCTTCGCGGGTCGCGTGTGGCCGTTCTCGGGATAGTGAAAACGCAAGAGCTCGGCGTTGCCCTCCTCTGTGATGGCAAACACCGTGGCAGCGTTTTCCGGCGGCTGGTCTATCAGTGCAATGACCAAACCTGCCTGGCGGAGAATCTTGATCGCATCGATGTCCTTCGCGTTGGTAAAGGACTTGGGAAGCGGCGTGGCAGCGATCTGCCTCAAGAATTCGACGGACATGGCATCACTCCTGCATAGAAGGTCGGCGCGCAAAAGAGTATTCGCGGCGCCGACCAGGCTGAAGTCGAAGAGATCGATGGTTGTCGTCGGACGAGACCTAACCCTCGATCTGGATGCGCCTTGGTTGCGCATGTTCGGCTTTGGGAATCCGCAGGCTCAGTACGCCTTGCACCAGCTTTGCCGTGACCTTGGACGCATCAAGCTCTTTGCTGAGCGTGAACGTCCGGCGGAAGCGCCCCAGGGGCACCTCCGAATGGGTGGACTGAAGGCCCTCCGGCATCGCAATTCCAATCTCCGCCTCGATCGTGAGCCGGTCCGATTCCGTGCGCAGTTCCAGTTTGTCCTTGGACACGCCCGGCAGGTCCGCGTAGAGCGTGATGCCTGAGCTGTCCTCTGCGACGTCCACCGCTGGCGTCAGCGCTGCTTCGCTGTAGCGAGCTTTGCTGTTCTTCGTGTCTACTGCGGCGGTCTGGCGGGTTTCAAGGTCGTTCATGATCGTGTCTCCTTTCACTGGATATCGATGCGTCGCGGCTGGCTGGCCGCGCGGCGTTGGACGGTGATGCGAAGGACGCCATCCCGGTAAGTGGCCTGGAGCTTGTCGGGGTCGGCATCCTCGGAGAGGGCAACCACGCGCCGGAAATGACCGTCGAATCGTTCGTTGATATGAACCGCAGCGTCCTCGGAAAACGAGGGTGAACGCTGGCCAGCGATGGTCAAGATGCCCCGGTCGAGGTTGACCTCCAAAGCGTCCGGGTCCAGGCCGGGAGCGAAGGCGTAGATCTCCAGGCTCTCGGGCGTTCCCCCGACGTTCAACGCAGGAAAGCCGCGGCCGAGGCCTCGGATACTGGACGTAGGATCCAGCGCCTGCTGCATGTCGCGCTGCAGGCGGTCCATCTCGGCGAACAGGTCGCGCGGAAAAAAAGATCGGTTCATGGCGATGACCTCCATTCGGGTTGAACAGAGCGCCGGAGGCGTCTCCAGCGCTTCCGTTGACCCAGATAAAGTTTGCCGATCCGGTTTCAAGGGCTGCGATTGGAGATTTTTTAAAGGGTTGCCATGTCCCGCTTGCCGGGATAAGAAAGAACGATAAGCCCCTTCGAATATCACGTCGCGGGAAATATGACGACGCGTATGAGGGCGTGGCTGAATGTGGGCGCCGACGGGGCGCCGCTGCGCTCAATCCAGCACAGGTAAGGACGCGTCAAGCGCGAGCTTTCCTTCGGCCACGATCTGCTTCCATCGATTCAGATCGTCCTGCACGCGCTGGCGCAGCGTCGCCGCAGGGCCGGCCTGAACCCTCGCACCTTGCTTCTCGAAGCGCTCGACGACCTCCGGGTCTGCCAGTGCCTTGTTGAGCGCCTGATTGAGCAGGTCAATGGTTGACGCAGGCGTGCCTGCCGGCGCGAACAACCCATACCATTGCGAAACGTCCACCCCTGGTATGCCGAGTTCTGCAAGCGTTGGCACTGCCGGCAGGGCTTCCAGCCGCCGGGGTCCCGCGACCGCCAGGGCTCGAAGCCGACCCGCCTTGATGAATGGAAAGGCGGTGAACAGGCTGGGGAACATCACCTGCGATCTGCCGCTGACCGTATCGGCGATCGCCGGAGCGGCCCCTTCGAAGGTCGTGCTGGCCATTGACGTTCCGCTGCTGCGCTGGAATAGTTCGGCCGCGAAATGCGGAGGCGTGCCATCGCCCGCGGACGCATAGCTCAATGAGCGGGGGCGGTTCTTCAGCAGCACCAGCAACGAGTCGAGATCCGGGGCGCCCTTCTCCGGGTGCGCAACCATCAGCGTCGGGGAGGACCCGACCATCCCGACCGGCTCGAAGTCCAGGATCGGGTCGTATGCCACCCGCTGCAGGGCCGGGTTCATCGCATGGGTACCGACGTAGCCGAACATCAGTGTGTGGCCGTCCGGGGGCGCTTTCGCGACGTATTCGCTGGCGATCGCCCCATTCGCCCCGGCCCGGTTGTCGACCAGCACTTCCTGCCCCAGCAGGGAAGCCATCCTGGACGCAATGACTCGCGCCATCGTGTCGTTGCCGCCGCCCGCTCGCGTCGGCACGATGATCGTCAGCCCCTTGCGCGGAAACGCGGACGTCGCTTCGCGTTGCGGTTGCGGCCGTGAAAAGACATAGTCAGGCAGATGCAACTCGCCCTGCATGATCTTGCGAGCCGTCCGGACCAGCGCGGCACGCTGGACAGTGGCTTCCTGTGCGCTTCCCGCCAACTCGACCTCGATGTCGATCTGTCCCGCCGGATGCAGAACGACCAGGCCATGCCGCCCCGGCTCACGCGAAGCCCCGCTCGCAACAGTGCCCGGCAAGGCGAAGGCGCTGGCGACACCGATCGCACCGGTGACGGCATGGGAGGCATGGCACTTGCGCGGCGTGAAGTAGCGGGACGTGATGCTGTCCCTGGACGTGCCTGCGCTGACGAGAACAGGCTTTGGAATGACACTGTCAGAGACGTCGCCCAGCCCCATCCTGCGGCCCGCCTCCAGCCGAAGCTTTTCGAGCCTGTCCAGCAGCTGGACATTGGCGTCCAGGGCCGCAGGCTTCTCGTCTCCGGTCACGCCCAGGTCGGCAGCACGCACGATCATCAGCGGCATCGCCGCATCGATGCACGTCACCTCGATCCCGTCGATGACGTCGATCCGGTTGCCGGTGGGAAACACCTGCCCCGTCACGGCGCCCCACGCATCCAGGAAATTCAGCAGCAGCGGCGCGGCCGTGCCCGCAACCCCATCGATGCGCGCGTCGCCCTCGTAGGTCACCCGGCCGCCAGGCGTTCGCACTGCGACATCGATGCGCGACCCCGTGTTGACGTTGTAGACCCGGACGTTGGTCGTCCCGTCCTTCGCAGAAATCAATCCCTGCTCGATCGCGAAGGGTGCGACCCCGGAGAGCATGTTTCCGCAGTTCGGCCGCGTGTCAACGGAGCGATGTCCGACGCCCACTTGTGCAAACAGATAGTCCACGTCGCAGTCCGGCCGCGTGGAGCGCGACACGATCGCGACCTTGCTGTTCAGTGTGCTGCCGCCGCCCACGCCGTCGAGCTGCAGCGGGTCGGAAGCACCGATGGCGCCGATCAGCGCCTGGTCGCGAGCCTCGTCGCCTTCCGGCAGCCACTCGCGCAGGAAGAAGGGACCGCGAGAGGTGCCGGCGCGCATCAGAACGCAGGGAATCGACCTGTTCATTTCAGTCCGCGGTGATCTTCGCGGCCTGGACCACCTTCTTCCACTTGACCTGCTCCTGGGCAACGTAGGTGCGCATCTGGTCGGTCGTCATGGTCGATACTTCGGCGCCGTGGTCTTCCAGGCGCTTGATGACGCTCTTGTCAGCCAGCACTTCGTTGAGCACCTTGTTGAGCTGCTCGACGATCGGCTTGGGCGTCTTCGCAGGCGCGAAGATGCCATACCACTGGGACACATCGACGTCGGCGATGCCTTGCTCCTGCAGCGTCGGCACGTCGGGCATGAGCGCCGAACGCTTCGAGCCGGCAACGCCCAGGGCCTTCAGTTTTCCGGCCTTGACGTAGGGAACTGCCGTGAAGAGGCTCGGAAACATAACCTGCGTCTGGCCGCCGATCGTGTCGGTGATGGCCGGCGCCGAGCCCTTGTACGGAACATGCAGCATGCTGGTACCGGTCGAGAGCTTGAACATCTCGGCGGCGAAATGCGGCGCCGTGCCGTTGCCGGCCGAGGCATAGCTGGTCTTGTCCGGCGCAGCCTTGAGCGCCGAGACCAGTTCCTTGGCATTCGCTGCCTTGACTGCAGGATTGACCACCAGCACCGTCGCCGAAGATCCCACCATGGCCACGGGCTCGAAGTCCTTCACCGGGTCGTAGCGCAACTTCTGCAGGGCGGGATTCATCGCATGGGTCGCGATGTAGCCCAGCATCAAGGTGTAGCCGTCGGGTGCAGCGCGCATCACATACTCGCTTGCGATGGCGCCGTTGGCGCCCGCCTTGTTGTCGACGATGACCGGTTGCTTGAGCGCGGCCGACATGGCCTGGCCGATGACGCGTGCCATTGCATCGTTGGCGCCGCCGGCGGCCGTCGGCACCACGATGTTGATGGCTTTTTCGGGAAAGGCCGCGGCAGCGGTGCCGCAGGCCAGGGAAGCGGCGAAGGCCACTGCGGCCAGGCCGCGGATCTTGAGGCTGATGAACATTTGTCTACTCCGGTGGATCAATCAGAAGGTGCTGGGTCTTGTTCGCCCTTGGATCGAATGTTCGGGCTCCCACCGCTTTTTGGGAATTGCATGTTTGAGATCGATTGATGCACACTGTCGATCAGTGAAGCATCGCGGGCTCCCGACATGGCCATCAACTTCAATCTCAACGACTTGCAGGCTTTCCGGGCGGTGGCCGAGCAGAAGAACTTCCGCAAGGCGGCGGAAACCCTCCATGTCTCGCAGCCGGCCTTCAGCAGGCGAATCGAGAAGCTCGAGGAAGCCCTGGGCGTTCGACTGCTCGATCGGACCACGCGTCGGGTGAGCCTGACCTCGGTCGGCCGGGACTTCGACCGCGCCGTGCAGCAGCTTCTGGACGACCTGGACCACACGCTCCTGGGCATCCGGGGCGTGGCCGCAACGCGCATGGGCGAGGTCACCATCGCCTGCGTGCCCTCGACGGTCTACTACTTCCTGTCGCAGGTGATCGCTCTCTACCACGAGCGCTATCCGAAGATCCGGGTCAAGGTGTTCGATGCCAGCGCCAACGATGTCCTCTCGGCGGTCTCGCGCGGCGAGGCGGATTTCGGACTCAACTTCGTGGGCGGCAAGGAGCCCGACATCGAGTTCAAGCCCTTGCTGGAAGAGCGCTTCGTCGCAGCGTGCCGGCGCGATCATCCCCTGGCCCGCAAGCGTCGCGTGAGCTGGACCGAGCTGGGCCAGTACGACTACATATCGGTGAGCAAGGCTTCCGGGAATCGGCTGCTGCTGGACCAGGCGCTCGCCGACCTGGAAAGCCGGCCGCAGAGCATCTACGAGACCCAGCATGTCACGACGATGCTCGGTCTGGTGGAAGCCGGCCTGGGCGTGGCGGCCGTGCCTTCGATCGCGATGCCGGATGCGGACCATCCGCTGCTGGTGAGCGTGCCGCTGCACGACCCTGTGATCACGCGCAAGATCGGGCTCATCAGGCGCAAGGGCCGCTCCCTGTCGCCGGCGGCGCAGCAGCTCTATGCCTTCTTCTCGGAAATGAAGGCAAGGCGCGGCAGACCGCAGGCCCGCCGCGCGCTCGGCCAGGGACAAGGACGCCCTGCCCCCTGACCCGGCACGACGCTAGTGCGCTGCACCGGTCGGGTGGACCGGCAGATGCAGGTCGCCAGAGCCCACCTCCAGCTCATGCTCGGTGTCGGCGTAGTTCGACGACAGTTCCCTGAGAAGCACTTCGCGGTCGCAAGCCTTTTCCCAGATCGAGACCACCACGCAGGCGACCGCGTTGCTGATGGTGCTGGTGAGCGCACGCGCCTCGGACATGAAGCGGTCGATGCCCACGATCAGCGCAACGCCGGCCACCGGCAGATCGGGCATCACGGTCAGCGTGGCGACCAGGGCGACGAAGCCGCTGCCCGTCACGCCGGCCGCCCCCTTGGAAGTGAGCAGCATGATGCCCAGCATCGACGCGATCTGGAGCCACGACAGATGGATGTCGCATGCCTGGGCGATGAACATCGATGCCAGCGTGAGATAGATGGCCGTCCCGTCGAGATTGAACGAGTAGCCGGTCGGAAGCACCAGGCCCACGACGCCCTTCTTGCATCCAAGCCGTTCCAGCTTGAGCAGCAGGCGAGGCAGGACCGGCTCGCTGGAGGAGGTGCCCAGCACGACCAGCAGTTCCTCCTTGATGTAGCGCATCAGCTGCCACAACTTGAAGCCGTGCAGGCGCGCCAGCGCTCCCAGCACCACGAAGACGAAGAACAGGCAGGCAACGTAGAAGGTCCCGATCAAGAGCCCGAGGGATCCGATCGACTTGATGCCATAGCGCCCGACGGTGAAGGCCATGGCGCCGAAGGCCCCGATGGGCGCCAGCCGCATGATGATCCCGAACGCCGCGAACAGCATGTGCGAGAAGCCGTCGATGCCATCGAGAACCGGCCTGGCGGCCGTGCCGATCTTCGTCAGGCCGAATCCGCAGATCACGGCAAGGAGCAGGACCGGGAGCACCTCGCCCTCCGCAAAGGCCCCGAAGAACGCGTTCGGGATGATGTGCATCACGAAGTCCGTGAAGCCATGGATGTGGACCTGGCCCGCGAAGCGGCTCGCCACGGAGGCATCCAGGTTCTTCGGGTCGATGTGCATGCCCGCCCCGGGCTGGATCAGCAGGACGGTCACCAGGCCCGTGATGAGCGCCACGATCGTGAGTGCATAGAACAGGCCCATCGCCTTGAGCAGTGTCTTGCCGATCTCCTTCGAGTCGCCCAGGGACGTGATGCCGCTCACGATGGTGCAGAAGACGACCGGCGCGATCATCATCTTGACCAACTTGACGAATCCGTCGCCCAAGGGCTTGAGCGCGGCGCCGAACTCGGGCCAGTAGTGGCCCACGGTGATGCCGAGGACGAGCCCGATCAGGACCTGTACGTAGAGAAGCTTGAGCAGTTTGGGGATGTTCATGACCTTGTCTCCGAAATCGAGGCGCGGGAAGGCGCGCCGGTCTGCGCCGGCTCGATGGACGGTGGTAGCGGGCGTTCCGGCCCGGCGGTGAATGAACGCGCTAGCTGCGCGCGGCAAGCACCCGGTCGACCATCACGCCGGCCTGGCCGAGGTTGTTGGCCGGATCGCACATCGCTTCCAGCTGTGCACGGCTGACGTGCCTGCTGATCTCGGGATGCGCGGCCAGGATCTCGATGAGAGGCGCATCGTCCGCGATGGCCTGGCGACACAGGTCGTAGACCAGGTCGTGCGCGTACTCCCGGCCGATGTAGGGGCCCAAGCCCATCATCACGGCTTCGGACATGACGAGCCCGTGGGTCATGTCGATGTTGGCGCGCATCCGGCTGGCATCGACCTCCAGGCCCTTGAGGATGAACTTCGTCTGCTTCAGCGCGCCCGACATCAGGCAGAAGATCTCCGGCAGCGACACCCACTCGATTTCCCAGGGCCCGGTGGAGCGCTCGTGGTCGGCCACCATGGCATCCATCAGCGCCGCGGCGTGCTGCCGGGCGACGGAGATGTTGGCATGGATGTACAGGCAGGAGATCGGGTTGCGCTTCTGGGGCATGGTCGACGATGAGCCGCGCCCGGGCGCGAAGGGCTCGAAGACTTCCGCCACCTCGGTCTGCATCATCAGCTTGACGTCCATCGCGATCTTTCCGAGCGATCCGCCCACCAGGCCCAGGAAAGCCCCGACCTCCGCGATCGTGTCGCGCACCGTGTGCCATGAAATGAGCGGCTGCGCCAGGCCGAGCTCCTTCATCAGGCCGGCCTGGGTCTCCATGGCGCCCTTCTCCAGGGAGGACAGCGTTCCGGAGGCACCACCGAATTCGCCCATCAGCACCCGCGGCTTGAGTTGCTGCAGCCGCTCGCGGTGGCGGTCGATGCCGGCGAGGATGCTGGCCATCTTGTAGCCGAAGGTGATCGGCGTGGCCTGCTGCAGGTTGGAGCGGCCGATCACCGGCGTATCGCGGTATTTCCTGGCCAGCGCCGCAAGTGCATCGCCGATGTCTTCCAGGTCCTGCTCGACGAGTGCGAGGCCTTCGCGCATCTGCAGCACGGCGGCCGTGTCGGTGATGTCCTGGGTCGTGGCGCCCCAGTGGCAATACTCGCCCAGCTTGTCACGGCAGTTGGCATTGATCTGGTTGACCACGGCGATGATCGGATAGCCGATCTGCTCGGTCTTGGCCTTGAGCTTGGGCCAGTCGATCTGCGACAGGTTGCAGTTGCGCACGATCTCGTCCGCTGCTTCCTTCGGGATGATGCCGAGCTCGCCTTGCACCTTCGCAAGGGCGCGTTCGATGTCCAGGTACTTGGCGGTGCGGTTCTCGTCCGACCAGACGTCGCGCATGCGCGCGTCCGAGAACATGTCGCCGAAGATGCGCGAGTCGATGATGGTGGAGGCCATGGTGCTTGTCCCTCTGTTGGAAAAAATGGTTGAACGGTTCAGTCGCGGGCCAGGGCCAGCGTGCGTCGTGCCTGCAGAACGACGGGGCGGTCGACCATCCGACCGTCCAGCCGTGCGGCGCCGGGAGACGCCGCATCGGCTTCCAGCACCCTTCCGGCCCAATCCAGCGCGCCTGCGCTGGGACGCAAGGCGGCATGGATGGGCGCGACCTGCCGCGGGTGGATGCACAGCTTCGCGCCGAAGCCCAGATGGCGCGCCTCGGCAAGGTCCGAGAGAAGGCGTGCCTCGTCATCGAGCTGCGGCGTGACGCCTGCGACCGGTGAAGGCAGTCCTGCCAGGCGCGAAGCGATCACGATGCAACTGGCCGCATGGATCAGGCCCACGCCGTTCGTCGAGATGTCCAGGTCGAGGTCGAGCGCGAAATCGAGCGTGCCGAACACCAGGCGCTGCGCGCCCGCCGTCGCAATGCGCCTGGCTTCCGACACACCGCGTGCGGTCTCGATCAGTGCAAGGATGCCGGCGTGCGGCAACGCGGCCTGCGTCTCCCCGATCTGCGCGGCCGACTCCGCCTTGGGCAGGAGCACGCCGATGCCGTCCGCGTCGCCCAAAGCCGAAAGGTCCGCGCCGAAGCACGGGGAGCTGGCGTCGTTGATGCGCACCACGATGCGCGAGCGGACTTCCGGCTCGACCTTCTGCAGCCATGTCGCGACGACGCGTCGCGCAGTGGCCTTGTCATCGATGGCCACCGCGTCTTCCAGGTCGAGAACGATTCTGTCGGCACCACTGGCCAGCGCCTTGTCGAAGCGTTCCGGGCGCGTGCCGGGCACGAACAGATAGGTGCGAGCAGGAGGCAGCACTTCGGTGGACATGGCAGCGCCTCAGACGGCCTTGGACGTGCGCAGCGCTGCGATCTCCGCATCGCCGTACCCGAGCTCATGCAGGATCGCGTCAGTGTGCTCACCCAGAGCCGGCACGGGGTCCATCCGCGGGCCGGTGTCCCAGGTGCCGGGGGGCAACATGGCGGGCACCGGTCCGACGGCGGTTGCGACCTCGGTCCAGCGTCCACGTGCCTGCAGCTGCGGATGGGCCCAGACCTCCTTCATTGTGTTGACCTGGGCGTTGGCGATCTGCGCGAGTTCGAGCCGCTCGACCACCTGGGCACCCGTCAGTGGCTTGAAGGCGTCCACGATGATCTGGCGCAGCGCAGTGCGCTCGGCGACCCGCTTGAAGTTGGCGGTGAATCGCGGATCCTTCGCGAGATCGGGCTGTTGCAGCACCCGGTCGCAGAAGCTGACCCATTCGCGTTCGTTCTGCAGGCCCAGCATCACGGTGGTGCCGTCTCCTGCCGGGAACGGGCCGTAGGGGTAGATCGTGGCGTGGCTGGCGCCGGTGCGCGGGGGCGGCGCGGCGCCTTCGAAGGCGTAGTAGAGCGGGTAGCTCGTCCATTCGGCCAGGGACTCCAGCATCGAGATGTCGATGCGCTGCCCCTTGCCGGTCTGGCCACGCTGCAGCAGCGCCGCGAGGATGTTGCTGTACGCGTACATGCCGGCGGCGATGTCGGCGATCGATGGGCCGGCCTTGCAGGCCTCCTCGGGCGTGCCCGTGACGGAGACGAAGCCCGCCTCGCTCTGGATCAGCAGGTCATAGGCCTTCTTGTCGCGGTACGGGCCCGGGTGGGTCGGATCATCCCCGTAGCCCGAGATGTCGCAGACGATCAGGCCCGGCTTCACGCTCGAGAGCTTGTCGTAGCCCAGGCCCAGGCGCGCCGCTGCGCCAGGCGCAAGGTTCTGCACCACCACGTCGGCCTTGTCCATCACAAGCCGTTCGAGCACCCGGGCCGCCTCGGGATGCTTCACGTCGAGCGTCAGGCTTTCCTTGGACCGGTTGGTCCAGACGAAGTGCGATGCCAGGCCGCGGACGCGCTCGTCGTAGCCGCGGGCAAAGTCGCCCGAGCCGGGACGCTCGATCTTGATGACGCGGGCCCCGAGGTCGGCCAGCTGGCGGGTGGCGAAGGGCGCCGCAATGGCATGCTCCAGCGTCACGACGGTGATGCCCTTGAGTGGCTGCATGAGTCTCTCCTGATTTTGGGGGTGTGGATCAGCGCAGCACGGCGGTGGCGTCCATCGTCAGCCAGCCCTCGTGGTCGGAGGCCCAAAGGTGGATCGTCTTGCCGTCCGCCAGGGGTTGGCCGTTCACATGGAATGCGTTCAGGTCGAAGGTCGGGCGGACGGCCTTGAAGCGGAAGCTCGCCACGTCCGCGTCGGGCAGCTGGCGGCGCAGGAGATCCATCAGCAGCGTGGCGATCAGCGGACCATGCACGATCAGGCCCGGATAGCCCTCGACCTGCGTCACGTATTGCCGGTCGTAGTGGATGCGATGGCCATTGAAGGTCAGCGCCGAGTAGCGGAACAGCAGCACGTCGTCGGGCACGATCTCGCGGCGCCAGGCCGCTTCGGCCGGTGCGGCCTGGGGCGGCGGCACGACGTCGTCGGGTCCCTGGGCTTCCCGGTAGACGATGTCGTGGAACTCGACCAGCGCCGGTTCCGTGGCGTCGTTGCAGCGCACCTCGTGGCGCACCTTCACGAACACGAGCTTGCCGGTGCGGCCTTCCTTGGCCGTGACGTTGTCGATCGTCGAGGTTCGGGCGACGCGGTCGCCGATGCGGATGGGCGCGCGGAATTCGAATTGGCTGCCGGCCCACATGCGCCGGGGCAGCGGGACGGGCGGAAGAAAGCCGCCACGCCTGGCATGGCCGTCGGCCCCGATTTCGCTCTGCCGGTGCATCGGCAGGAAATAGAGCCAATGCCACAGCGGCGGAAGTGCAGTGCCCACAGCCGCTGGCGTCGGCGGATGGTCCAGGGTCGCGGTCAGTGCGACGACCGGGGTGGGATTGATCGTGTCCCTGACGGTTTCGCTGCGTCCGATCCAGGCCTGAAGCTGGTCCTGCTGTGCGTCCAAAGTCGTCTCCTTCGATGCCGCAACAAGCTGCAGCCGTTATGGGGATGAAGTTTGCGACGCACGCTTCGTTAGGAGAATTGCAATGTTTGGTCGTATTGATGCACTGGACACATCAATTGCGGGAGACGTGAGCCGCTCGCAAGGTCCTGCGGCTCCACTCGAATGAGGGCGTGGGTTACCCTGGCACTCCTCGGGCGCGCCGTGCGCTCATCAGGAAAAAAAGGAGACTTGCCCGTGCCCTCTGCCTTGTCCTCTCGCCCCTTGAGCCACCATGGCGCCGTCGTTGCGGCGGCAGAGCTGCTTTCGAACTACTGCGGCCTGGGAGCCAGGTTGCCAAGGAACCCGGGCACCCTGGCCTGAGGCCCCCATGGAACTTCGGCAACTGCACTACTTTGTCAAGGTCTGCGAGCTGCGCAGCATGGGGCGCGCGGCGCTGGAACTGGACCTGGCGACCTCCGCACTGAGCCAGCAGATCAGCCGCCTGGAGAGTGAACTGTCGACCCGCCTGCTGCTGCGCAGTTCGACCGGTGTCACCCCGACCGACGCGGGCCTGGCGTTCCTCCAGCAGGCGCATCTCACGCTGCGGCATGCGGACGAAGCCGTGCGGGCAGCGCAGCAGGCGCGGCTGTCGGGCCACGTCAGCATCGGGCTGCCGCCCACCACCTCGTCGGTGCTCGGCGTGCCTTTCATGCAGGCGATGGCGCAGCGCTATCCGGACGTGCGCCTGCA
Source organism: Variovorax sp. OV329 (assembly GCF_900114785.1). Classification (GTDB taxonomy): domain Bacteria; phylum Pseudomonadota; class Gammaproteobacteria; order Burkholderiales; family Burkholderiaceae_C; genus Variovorax. The sequence continues at coordinate 72,132 of NZ_FOUG01000018.1, read as the reverse complement.
CCTGGTGGAGGCGCTGTCCGGACACCTGGCAGCGATGCTCAACGCGCGCCAGCTCGACCTGGCCGTGGTGTTCCAGGCCGACACCGCACGTCGCTGGAGCGTGCTGCCCCTGCTGGACGAGAAGCTCTTCGTCATCGGGCGGGCCGACCTGCCCGGCGTGCCGGCCGGGCGGCAGGTACGGCTGGCGCAGCTGGGCGCGCTGCCGCTGATCCTGCCCAGCGCCTCGCACGGGCTGCGCTCGACGCTGGAGGCCGCCTTCGCCCGGGTGCGCGTCACGCCGCGCGTGGTGGCGGAGATCGACGGCCTGGCGCTGCTCATGGATGCGGTGCGCGCCGGTCATGGCGCAACCATCCAGCCCGGCGCAGCCACGGCCCGCATGGCGGCCCAGCCGCTCGTACAGGTTCGCATCGCCGATGCGCAAGTGGGGCGGCGCAACCTGCTCGCGAGCCTGTCCGACGACGAGCTCTCCCCTGCAGCGCTGGCCGCCCGGGTGGTGCTTGCCGAAGTCGCACGCCAGCTGGTGCGTGAGCAACACTGGGCAGGCGCGACCCTTCACGAAAACTGAAGACCCCTTAGCGCGGGCGTGCTGTCGCCCGCGAGGCCATCCGCCTAGAGTTGGACTCCCCACGAGGAGACAACTGAGATGTTCGATGTCCTGGTCATCGGCGGCGGCAACGCCGCCCTGTGCGCTGCGCTCATGGCGCGCGAGGCGGGTGCCAGCGTGCAGCTGGTCGAGGCTTCGCCGCGCGAATGGCGCGGGGGCAATTCCCAGCACACCCGCAACCTGCGCTGCATGCACGACGCGCCGCAGGACGTGCTGGTCGATGCCTATCCCGAGGAAGAGTACTGGCAGGACCTGCTCAAGGTCACCGGCGGACTGACCGACGAGCATCTGGCCCGCATCGCGATCCGCGCCTCCTCCTGCTGCCGCGACTGGATGCGCAGCCATGGCGTTCATTTCCAGCCGCCCCTGTCGGGGGCGCTGCACGTGGCGCGCACCAACGCATTCTTCATGGGCGGCGGCAAGGCCCTGGTGAACGCGTACTTCCGCAGCGCCGAGCGGCTGGGTGTGCAGATCCGCTACGACACGCCCATCACCGCCATCGAACTCGACGGCGACCGGTTCGTCGCTGCGCGCAGCGCCAGCGGCGAGCGCTTCACGGCGCGCAGCTGCGTGCTGGCGGCAGGGGGATTCGAATCCAACCGCGAGTGGCTCAGCGAGGCCTGGGGCGTGAACGAACGCGGCGAGCGTCCGGCAGAAAACTTCCTCATCCGCGGCACGCGCTTCAACGAAGGGGTGCTCCTCAAGGCCATGATCGACGCCGGCGCGGATGCCATCGGCGATCCGACCCAGGCGCACATGGTGGCGATCGACGCCCGAGCGCCGCTCTATGACGGCGGCATCTGCACCCGCATCGACTGCGTGTCGCTGGGCGTGGTGGTCAATCGCGATGCACAGCGCTTCTACGACGAGGGCGAGGATTTCTGGCCCAAGCGCTACGCGATCTGGGGCCGCCTGGTCGCGCAGCAGCCGGGCCAGATCGGCTATTCGATCATCGACCGCAAGGCCATCGGCCGCTTCATGCCGCCGGTATTTCCAGGCACCGTGGCCGACACGCTGCCCGAACTGGCGCGCAAGCTGGGACTTCCCGAGGCGCAGTTCGCGCAGACCGTCGCGGCCTACAACGCAGCCTGCCGCGTCGGCACCTTCGACCACACGGCGCTCGACGATTGCCATACCGAGGGCCTGAGCCCGGCCAAGACGCATTGGGCGCGCCCCATCGACACGCCGCCCTTCTATGGCTATCCACTGCGCCCTGGCGTGACCTTCACCTACCTGGGCCTCAAGGTCGACGCGCAGGCCGCCGTGCACTTCGGCGCAAGGCCGAGCCCCAACCTGTTCGTGGCAGGCGAAATGATGGCTGGCAACGTGCTCGGCAAGGGCTACACCGCCGGGGTCGGCATGGCCATCGGCACCGCCTTCGGGCGCATCGCCGGCACACAGGCGGCGCGGGCAGCCGCAGCAGCCAGGGAGACGAATCATGCAATCGCTTGAAGCCCTGACCCGCGAGGCGGCGTCGCTGGCGACCGGCGCATCGCGCGTCATTCCCATCCTGGGCGAGCAGGAGGCCGAGGTGGGCCGGCAGATGCAGATCTGCAACGCCTGCCGCTACTGCGAAGGCTTCTGCGCCGTCTTTCCGGCAATGACGCGCCGGCTGGAGTTCGGGCCTGCGGACATCCACTACCTGGCCAATCTCTGCCACAACTGCGGCGCCTGCCTGCATGCCTGCCAGTACGCGCCACCGCACGAGTTTGCGGTGAACGTCCCGCGCGCGATGGCGCAGGTGCGCGCACAGACCTATGCGGACTACGCCTGGCCGCCTGCATGGGGCCGGCTGTACCGGCGCAACGGACTGACGCTGTCGCTGGCGCTGGCGGCGGGGCTGGCGTTGTTCCTGATGCTCGCGGTCGCCTTCAACGGCAGCTTGTGGGGCGGGCAGCTGCAAGGCAATTTCTACCGGCTCTTTCCGCACAACCTGCTGGTCAGCCTGTTCGCGCCGGTGTTCCTGTTCGTGGTGTTCGCGCTCGGCATGGGCGTGTCGCGCTTCTGGCGCGAACTCAAGCCCGTGACAGGCGCGGCACCGCTGCATGCCGCCGCAACGGCCGAAGCCGCAGATGCCGTGCTGCGGCTGAAGTACCTCGATGGCGGCCATGGCAAGGGGTGCCACGACGAGGACGACGCCTACACGCTGCGGCGCCGGCGCTTCCACCACCTCACCTTCTACGGTTTCATGCTGTGTTTTGCAGCGACCTGTGTCGCCACGCTCTATCACTACGTGCTGGGCTGGCATGCGCCCTACGAGCTTCCTAGCCTGCCCAAGCTGCTCGGCGTGGCTGGCGGGGTGAGCCTGATGGTCGGCACCGCAGGCCTGTGGCATCTCAACCGGCGCCGCCATCCCCTGCAGGGCGATGCGGCGCAAAAGCCGATGGATCTGGGCTTCATCGCGCTGCTGTTCCTCACCAGCGCGAGCGGCCTGGCCCTGTGGCTGGGTCGCGGCAGCCCGGCCCTTGCACTGCTGCTGTGCCTGCACCTGGGCGCGGTGATGGCGCTCTTCGCCACGCTGCCCTACGGCAAGTTCGCCCACGGCATCTTCCGGACCGCCGCGCTGCTGCGCCATGCAGTCGAGAAGCGGCTGCCGAACCCGGTCGGGCTCGGCGCCGACTGATCCATTTCAGAGACAACCCAGGAGACACGATGAACACCTTGAAATCGCGGCATGCAGCCACGCTGCTCGCCAGCGCCCTGCTGCTCTCGGCGCCGGCGTGGGCGCAGGACTTCCCACCGAACAAGCCGGTCACGCTGGTCGTCGGATTTGCCCCCGGCGGCGCGGCCGATGCCGCGGCGCGCCTGATTGCCAAGAAGCTCGGCGAGAACACCGGGCAGACCGTGATCGTCGACAACAAGGCAGGCGCCGGCGGCAACATCGCCCACCAGCTGGTGGCGAACGGGCCGTCCGACGGATCGATGCTGCTCTTCGGCTCGATCGGCCCGCTGACCATCGCCCCACACGTCATGAAGGTGCGCTACGACCCGTTCAAGGACCTGGCGCCCGTCTCCGGGGGCGTGAACTTCCCGAACGTGCTGGTGGTGCACAAGGCACTGGGCGTGAAGACGGTGGCCGAGTTCGTCGCCCTGGCGAAGAAGAATTCGGGGAGCGTCGATTTCGCGTCGACCGGGCCCGGGTCGGCCTCTCACCTGGCGGGTGAACTGTTCAACCAGCGCGCGGGCATCGCCATGGTCCACGTTCCCTACAAAGGCGGTGCGCCGGCCATGCAGGACCTGTTGGGAGAGCGCGTGGCGTCCTATTTTTCGGCGCCGCCCACGGCCCTTCCCCAGGTGGAGGCCGGAAGGCTGATCGCGCTGGCGACGACCGGACCGACGCGCCCGTCCTACATGCCGAACATCCCGACGGTGGCCGAGTCCGGCTACCCGGGGTTCGAGGCGCTCAACTGGTATGCCTTCGTCGCCCCCGGCAAGACGCCCCCACCCATCCTCGATCGGTGGAACCAGGACATCGTCAAGGCGCTCGATGACCCGGGCGTGAAGGATGCGCTGAACAAGCACGGCCTGACCCCGCAGCCCACCACGCGCGCCGAGCTGGCAGCCTTCATGCGCAAGGAAGACGCCAAGTGGAGCGCCATCGTGCGCGAACGCAAGATTTCAGCAGAGTAGTAGTTTGATGGAAGCTCCACACCGCCCGATGGACTTCCGGAAATGCAGACGCTCACACGCAGGGCATTCGCGAGCCTGACCCCTTCGTCATGAGTTCCGCAAAGGGAACGGCGGAGCTGAAGTGCCTAAGCTCGTTCGTGCCACGATGGCCGGCATTTCGGGACAATGAAACGGCGCCAAGTGGCTGTGGAAAGCGCAGCTGCAAACGTTCAATTCGCGCGGCTTTCGTGCAATACCTGCGCCGTCCTTTCCTTCACAGTGCGGTAGAGCGTGCGGTGCATCTCGATTCTTCGTCGAGGCGCCCCTGCGAGACAGCCTCCAAGCGGAGTTCACGAACCACATAAATGAATACGGTGTCCCGGCTCCCAACCAAGCACGTTTGCTGGGGCGTGGTCGCGATACCGAATGAGCCGGGTGACTGATGGCCGAAGAGGAATGCCGGTGCTGCGACGCCGGATCAAACAGGATCAAAAAATGAATCAATCAGACTTTCGCACCGATTTTCAGGAGGACAGGCGAAAACTCCTTCTTGCAGGCAGCGGGACATTGGCACTCGCGGCTCTCCCGCTCGCAGGGCATGCAACCGACTCAACCAACCACCGCGCAGCAGCGCACTCACAAAAAGGCTACCAGCACATGAGCACGATCAGAACCAAGGATGGCGTCGAGATTTTCTACAAGGATTGGGGCCCCAGGGACGGCCAGCCGATCATGTTTCACCACGGTTGGCCGCTTTCCAGCGATGACTGGGACGCACAGATGCTGTACTTCGTGCAGCGCGGCTACCGGGTGATTGCCCACGACCGACGCGGCCACGGTCGTTCGGCCCAGGTCAGCGATGGCCATGACATGGACCACTATGCGGCCGACGCCTTCGCTGTGGTCGAGGCGCTCAATCTGACCAAAGTCTTCCATGTCGGTCACTCGACAGGCGGCGGAGAGGTCGCCCGCTACGTCGCCAAGCACGGCCAACCCAGTGGACGCGCTGCCAAGGCAGTCCTTGTGAGTGCGGTGCCGCCGTTGATGCTCAAGACCACGAGCAACCCCGAGGGCTTGCCAATCGAGGTGTTCGACGGCTTCCGAAAAGGAGTGGCCGACAACCGCGCCCAGCTCTTTCTTGATGTGGCAACAGGTCCGTTCTACGGCTTCAACCGCGAAGGCGAGAAGGTCTACCCAGGCGTGATTCAGAATTGGTGGCGTCAGGGAATGATGGGCAGCGCCAAGGCGCACTACGACGGCATCAAGGCCTTCTCGGAAACCGACCAGACCGCGGACCTGCAAGCGATCACGGTGCCGACGCTCGTCATGCACGGCGACGATGATCAGATCGTGCCGATTGCCGATGCGGCTCTGAAATCCGTCAAGCTGCTGAAGAACGGAACGCTCAAGGTGTACAAGGGCTATCCGCACGGAATGCTCACCACCCACGCGGACGTGATCAATCCGGACCTGCTCGCATTCTTCAAGAGCTGACTCGGCGGGCGTGAGCGCGATGCCGCGGGCGCCGCGCCAGCATGTTGCCATCGGTCCTGAACCAAGGTTCGGCACGACCCCATCCAGGGAGCGGCGGCTGACCGGCCCGGGACCCAACAAAACCGAACGCGGAAAAAGCAGGTCACTGCTGCAGCAGCCCGGCCAAGCGCTGACCACTGCAACTGAAACGCGCAGGCGCGCGATCCCCCACCGCGACTCGCCAACGACACATCGGCGACCTGGCGCCAGTGCACCCCGTGAGATCAGACGTCCAACGACTCCGCAGCCGAACCTCACGCGGTACAGTGTTCGCTTGCCGGAGGGACCCACAGCCCTTGCGGGTAGTACGCCCAAGCGCCCACGACTTAGCTGCCGAGCCTCACTCCTCGGCGCCAAGCGCCAGGCGGCGTGCCCATGCTTCGGGCGAAGACGCGCGTGAAGTGGCTCTGATCTGCGAAGCCGCAAACCGCGGCAATCTCGGTGAGCGGCCGATCGACTTCCATCAACAGCGTTCGTGCGTGTGCCAGGCGCTCAGCGACCAGCCACTGGTGGGGTGTCTGTCCCGTGGTTTCCCGGAAGGCGTGGATGAAGTAGCTACGCGAGAGGTTGCAAGCGTTCGCGATGTCGGTAATCGAAATGCTCGCGTCCAACTTGCTGCGTAGCATTTCCTTGGCAAGCGCCTCCTGCGGACGGGAAAGGAGTCGCCTTTTCCTCATGGTCGCCACTGGCGCGCCGCCGTACTTCTCGAGAAGATAGGAGCCCATTGCGACGCTCATCTGCTCGACGAACAACAGGCTCGTTTCAGCCGGCCTGTCGAGTGCTGGCGTCAGCGCCAAGGCGAGATGGATGAGCACGTCATCCTTTTCTGCCGTGACACGCGAAAGCGCGCTCACGCGACAGCCATCTCTGTCTTCGATCGCGCGCTTGATGGCCGCCTGAGACATCTCGAGCATCACAAAGTCGAAGGAAGATTCCAGGTCTGCGCGATAGCGATCACAGAAATGACGGATGTAGATGTCGCCTCTGTTGAACTCATGGCACGATGCACGACGCTCATGAACAATTCGCCTCCGATGGCCATTGCCCAGTGAAATTCCTATGAGCACGCCACGATCAGTGGCCGGAGTCTCTACGTACTCGAGGTGCGTACTCTCGGTTGCCTTGCGATAGATCCTAATGCCCGCTGCCGAAATCTCCTGGTCCTTCAGCAGACGATTGGACGCGCAGCCCAACGTGTCCTTCGGACCCGTCGAATGATCCGGCAAGGGCGCGGGCGCTCCAGCTGGTTCGCGAGAGCTTGTTCTCACCCCGAACGACTTGGTTTCAATGTGCATGACTGAGGACGTAAATATTCAAAGGTGAAGGCTGGTGAGCATGACCAGGTCGCCCACGCGGCTGAGCGGGAAGGTGCTCATCCTTGCGAGCCCCGGGCGCCCAACCTGCGTACCTCAGTACCCAACCTGGCAGCAAATGCATTGGAACTGCCATTTCTTGCAGAGAACTTTCAGTGGACGACGAAATCGGCTGTTTGGACTTGATGGTGATCATTTCGAACTACCTGGGTATCTCTATCGGGCGCCCCCACATGTCACTTGCAATGCATCGGCCGCTTCGATCAACGAGCGCTTAAGGGAGTATCCGGGAGAAGTTTCTGATTGAAGTCAGGCCGTGGCGATCAAGCCCTGGATCGCATGGCGGAACATCTGCGGCTTGCCTACAAAGCGAGTCAGATCCAGCTTGAATGCATGGTTCCCGACCTCGGCAGACAAGCTTGGCAGGCCTTGGCCCTTCAGCCTATGGACCAAATTCCTTGTGGCGCACATATGCCGGGGAAGATCGGCCTGCGCCTGCACGAGGGCGGCGTCGAATTCCTTGATATTGAATCCCTGATCCACTGCCAGTCTCAGAAGCACTGGTCGCTGATCGATGGGCAGCCCCTCAACAAAGTACGCGGCTTGCAGGCGTCGGAGCATTCGCCACCCTGACCGGTCGATGAGATCCGCCGCAAGCATGGCAACGGCGGGATGACACGCAAGGTTGTTCGATGGGCCTTCGCTCAGATGCGCGCGTTTGCGATAAGTGTCGCCGACGGGCTGGCCCGCGCGTTCGAGGAAGTGCAGTTCGTCCAGATGCGCACTCTCGAGCTCGCGGAGATTGCGGCCAGCGCGCGGACGCATGATAGCGGTGCCAATGTGGCGAATGACTGGCAGACCTGGCACGGCCATTGCGCCTTCGACGAGCGGCGCGATGCCAAAGCAGTGCGCGCAAAAGGGGTCGTAGATGTAGTGCAGGGAAATGTGGGACATGACGGCTCCAAGACTCAAGCTTGGGACGCGCAGATGCTCTCCGAGCGATGCTCGGCACGCGCGGCCGCCACGAAATCCAGCACCAGGGCGGCCAGGTAGGCGACCGCTCCGATCCCGAACAGAATCACGTGCCTCCCATGCGTTGCCTGGTAGAGGCTTGAGTAGAAGTAACCGCTGGCGGCCTGCATGAAGGCGAAACTGACGGTCGCGAGGCCCCACATTCGTTGCCGCGCGTCGTGGTCCTCGAAGTATTCGTGAACGCGTGCCAAGGCCGCCGGAACCACGCCTGCCGGGAACGAGCCAATTGCGAGGGCAAGCGCCAGGATTTCTGCGGTTCCGCCGGATGCGATAAGTGCACCTGCCGCCAAAATCTGGACGACGAGCGCTGTCCGGATGGTCACCCGCGCGCCGTAGTGGTGGGCAGCGATGCCGTAAAGCATTGGCCCGACCGCGGCCCCGATACCGTACGCAATCCACACTTGCGAGGCTAACGCAGGCCCCTTGTGAAGTGAGCGCACGACATGGTCCACGAGGAACAGCATTTCCGGCACCAGGCCAAATGCGATCAGCGCGTACTGCACAAGCAGGGTGCGCATCGGCGCAGCAAGACGGAGAGGACGCGGTGCCGCAGGGGCGCCCGAATTCGTTGCGCCGTTCTCGTTCGGCCACGCGCGCCAGCTAGCCACCGTCAGCACCATCGCAACAAACCCCACCGCCAGCCAAGTTGCCTGAAGGCTGACGCGCAACATCACCGGCACCAAAGTTCCAGAGACGATGATGCCGATTCCAATGCCAAGGAAGATGGCGCCACTGGCAAGTCCCTTCTGTGCCGAAGGCACCCTGGGGAGCACGAGCGAGGAAACCAGCACCATGATTGCTCCACCTGCAACGCCAGACAGGAGCCGCCATATGAAGAACCACGCGGCCGAGAGCGGAAACGCGCAGGCGATGAAAGACACTGTCGCCAGCAACATCATCAAGCGCATCACGCCTTGCGAACTGTTTGCGAGCGCCAGTCGCCTGCCAGCCAGTGCGCCGACGAGGTATCCGGCGAGGTTTGCGGCTCCAAGGAAGGCAGCGACAGGCGCGTCAAACCACCCTGCATCGATCATCACGGGCAGCAACGGTGTATAGGCGAAGCGTGCCAATCCGATGCCGACCAGGCTCGCCGCAAGACCTGCTCCGACCACCCGCCAATGCGAAGCTGGGCCGGACGACCCGGATGATGAATTCAAAGTCACTGTCGTTCCTCATAGTTGCTTTGGTTCGAACAAGGTTAGGCTGCAAAGCCAGTTCAAAACGCAGCAGCAACGCAGTAGACTGATGCATAAATGCATCAATACCTCGTATGAACTGGGACGACGCACGCATTTTTCTCGCCTTGTGCAGGGAGACGACCTTGCGCGCGGCTGCCCGCAGCCTAGCGGTGGACCAGGCTACGGTGGGCAGGAGGCTGAACGCGCTTGAGGCCGCACTGGGCGTAACGCTCTTCTTCCGATCGAGCGACGGCTACTTGCTCACGCCTGCGGGCGAATCTGCGTTTTCCGCCGCGCGCCGCATGGAGCAGGCGGCCCTCGACCTTCGGTCGAAGGTCGAGGGACACGATGCCAAGTTGGGCGGGCTCGTGCGAGTGACCAGCACGGACTCCATTGCGGTCGATTTCCTGATGCCGGCGCTTGCATTGATGCCACAGTCACATCCCGGCATTCGAGTGGACCTCGAGGTGTCTACCCAGATTCTGAGTTTGACGAAGCGCCAGGCCGACCTTGCCTTCCGCAATGTCCAACCAGACGCGCCGGACCTGATCATTCGGCGCGTAGTGAATTGGCCGGTGGGCCTGTTCGCCAGCGAAACATACCTCCGGCGCTACGGCGAGCCTCCTGTCAACGGCGATTTTGCAGGTCACCAACTGGTCGCCTACAAACCTTATCTCGAGCAAGCGCAGTTCCTGAGCATGGCCGACGTACCAGCCCGCCAAGGGAGGATCGCCTTGGCCGTCAACTCGAGCTTCCTGGTCAGGAAAGCCGTCGCTGCGGGCATAGGCGTTGGCGAGATGCCCCTGTGGATGGGGGAACGGGAGGGCTTGGTTCGAGTGTGGCCGCAGCGCCGAAGAGCGACCGACTACCAAGTCTGGCTCGTCATGCATCCAGACCTGCGCAGGACGGCCAGGGTCCAGGCGGTTGCCGAACTGCTCTCAAGCGCGCTTAAGAAATCTGCGAAAAGTTGACGCAAAAAGCGCGCCGAGGCCTGCGGGCCGGGGCCGGTGCCGTCGATTCCACGTGTCGAATGTGAGTACGGTCGACTGCGTCGTGTCGGCGCTGGCACTGCCAAAGAAGGGCCTCCAGGCGGGGGGCCCTGGGCGGCTCCAAGGTTTGGAAGAACAAGGAACTGAACTAGCACCACCGTTGCCAACAGCCTTGCTTGGGATACATCTCAAGGGCGACTCGCGTTCAAGACCAATGGCTCGCAATTTGTGCCTTCCAGATGCCTAAGGGGCGGACGGCAACGGGAAGCAAGCCTGCACGCGCCTTCAGTGCAACGCCTGCCGCACCGACTCCATGGCCACCCCCACTGCCTGCATCCGTCGCCGGGTCTCGGCGTTGATGCAGCGCACCAGGGCCCGCAGTTCGCCAGGGTCGACGTAGAACTCTTCCTGGAAGGCCGGAAGATGCTGCGGCGTCAGGAAGCCCTGCAGGCACTCGAAGGCGCGCAGCGTCTCGCGCAGGTGCTCCAGCTTGTCGAGGGCGTGGATGGCGGCGCTTCGAGCCTTGCGTTCGGGCTTGCGATCGGCGGACTCGTCCTTGTCGGACTTTGAATTGCCGGACTTGCGCGTGAGTGCGCGGGCTGACTTGGCCATTTTTTGGGCCTCCCTGGTCAATGCAGTTTGCTTAGACCACCGCACCCGCTTCCAAAGGGAGGCGGCGGCTCGAACGGGTTGGAAGACCGGGCATTTTCAAGAAGGCATATCCGGCAGGGCTCGCGCCCTCCCGCCCGAGCCGCCAAAAAATGACGCGCGAGCGAAAAAGCCACAGGCCAATAGGCAACTGCGGCTTCACCTTCTAAAAACGCTGCGGGCTTCCAAACCCGGTCGCATCCTTGCAGACGCGACCCGCGCAGTATGCCAGCGACTCGCCAGGGCAGAAGCGAAAAAAGCGGCGCGCAGCCAGGGCTGCGCGCCGCGAAAGCCCCCGTGCCCGGGGGTGACAGATTCCGTTGTCAGCCGGCCGTGGCCAGCCCGTTCATTGGTGCACGCGGCGGCTGCTCCGGCGGCGGCAGCTTGCTGTCCGCCACGTGCGCCTTCAGCATCGGCCGCAGTGCCACGATGGCCAGGAAGGCGGCGAAGAGATCCAGCCCCGCCACGGTGTAGAGCACGGTGGACCAGGTGCCGGTGGCTTCCATCATCAGGTTGCCCAGCGGCACGAACAGCGCGCCGATGCCCTTGGCGCAGTACAGCACGCCGTAGATCTTGCCGATGTGCTTGGTGCCGAAGGCGTCGCCGGCCAGTGCCGAGAACAGCGAATACACCTCGCCCCAGGCCAGGAACACCACGCCCGACAGGATCAGGAAGGCCCAGGGGTTGTGGCCGAAGTAGCCCAGCGCGATGATGCCCACGCCTTCCAGCGTGAAGGCGATCACCATCGTCTTCTCGCGGCCGATGTGGTCAGACACCCAGCCGAACAAGGGACGCGAGATGCCGTTCATGATGCGGTCGAGCATCAGCGCCAGCGGCAGCGCGGCCATGGTGATGAAGTACAGGTCGACCTTGAAGTTCTTCACGCCCAGGTCCTGTGCGATCACGCCCAGTTGCGCCACGGCCATCATGCCGCCGGTGACCACGCAGGCGAACATCAGCAGCATCAGCCAGAACAGCTTGGTGCGCAGGGCCTCGCCCAGCGTGTAGTCGCGGCGGCTCTGGTTGAGCTTGCCCGAAACCACGCGCATCTCGCCACCCTTGGGGGCACGCAGGAACCAGGCGGCAGCGAAGGCCAGCGAGCCCTGCAGCAGGCCGAAGAACAGGAAGGCCTGCTGGAAGCCGGACGATTCGATCATCGAGGCGATCGGCAGGATGGTGGCGGCCGAGCCGGCACCGTAGCCACCGGCCGTCAGGCCCACCGCCAGGCCGCGGCGGTCGGGGAACCACTTGAGCGCGTTGTTGATGCAGGTGGCGTAGATCGAGCCCACGCCGATGCCGCCGATGGCCGCACCGATGTAGAAGCCCAGCAGCGAGGTGGCCTGCGAGTTGATGACCCAGGCCGCGCCGATGAACACCGCGCCGAAGGCCACGATCATGCGCGGCCCGAACTTGTCGATGAAGTAGCCCTCGATGGGCGCCAGCCAGGTCTGCACCAGCACGAAGATGGTGAAGGCGACCTGGATGGAGGCGCGCTCCCAGCCGAACTTGCCCTGGATCTCGGGGACGAACAGCGTCCACGCGTACTGGATGTTGGCGGTCGCGATCATGCAGACGATGCCGACGACCAGCTGCAGCCATCGGTTGTCTGACCAGCGCACTGGCTGGCCGTTGCTGGCGCCGTGCTCGATAGGGGCGGTGTTCATGCGCTCTTGTCTCCGTGCTGATGTGGTCTCACGCCGATCGCGTTGCGGCGCGTGGGTTGGGAAGAAAGCCGGTCGGGAAAGGCCTGGCTCGCGATGGGTGAACTTTGGGCGCGATCGCCCTTGCGCGCGCCTGCCGGAAGTCACGCGCCGGATCGAGACAAACCCCAATGAATCAGGGGAAGCACTCATGACCAAAGTCATGGCCTCCAGGGCCGGCGCCTTGCAACAATGCGCCAGGCATGAATCACCGAACCCAGTCCCCCACCCTGCAGCACCGGCCGCGGACCCGCTCCGCGAGGCCCCGGCCATGAAGGCCCTGCTGCGGCGCATCGACCCCAGGCGCAGCCTGGCGGCGGCCGTGGGCTGGCTGCTCGTCGCCCTGGCCATGTGCCTGGCGCTGGCGGCCAACCTGTGGCTGAGTTCCTTCGTGCGCTCGACGCTGCTGGAGCAGTACGCACGGCGGCTCGAGGCCGCGGGCGAACACGTCAGCGCCGAGCTGGACACCGCCCTCCTCCTGCGCCTGCAATCGGTGAGCGTGGTCGCGACCATGCTGTCCGAAGACGTGCAGCGCAGCGACCGCGAGAACCTCAAGCGCTCGCTGCAGGCCGTTCGCCGCGGCGTGCCCGACCTGATCTGGCTGGCCGTCACCGATGCCGACGGCTTCATCGTCGGCGCCACCGACGAGAACGTCGTCGGCCAGAACGTCTTCCAGCACGCCTGGATGTCACAGGGTCTGGACGTCGCGTGGATCGAGGAAGGCCGCTCGCCGCGCGAGCACTTCCTGAAGCTCACCGCGCCCATGACCAATGCCGACGGCGCCATCGTCGGCGTGGTCGCCGCCCAGCTGGAATGGCGCTGGGTGCAGGCGCTGGTGTCCAGCATGCGCGCCTCGCCGGGCGAGTGGCTGCTGATCGACCGCGACGGCATCGTGCGCGAGGGGCCGCGTGCCCTGGTGGGAAAGCGCTGGCGCGATGTCGGCGAGCCGCTCGCGCCCTTCGACCGGCGGGTAGCCAACCTCGGCAACGACGGCTCCGACCTGCCCGCGCGCATCCAGCTGCGCCGGCTGCAGGGCGGCGGTCCGCACCTGATCGCGACGCCACCGCAGGCGCCCGACGGCACCTTGCGCCGGCTGGGCTGGCAGGTGGTGGTGGTGCAGCCGGTGGAATCGGTGGCCGCCTTCGCCACCGCCATCGAATGGCGGATCGCGCTGATGCTCAGCGTGCTGGGGCTGGTGGCGGCCATCAGCGGCGTGGCGGTTGCGCGCCGGCTGACCCGGCGCGTGAGCGTCATCGCCCAGTCGGCCGATGCGGTGCTGGCCGGGAGTGCATCGCGCATCGAAGTGCCCACGGGCAGCGACGAGGCGGCCCGCCTGGGCACCGCCCTGGACCGCCTGCTGGCCAACCTGCAGGACGAGCGCGACGAGCTGCGCCGGCTCAACGCCGCACTGGACGAGCGGGTGCGTGCGCGCACCGAGGAGATCAGCCGGCTGGCCAAGGAATCGCGCGATGCGGCCGTGGTGCGCGAGCGCCTGCGCATGGCGCGCGACCTGCACGACACGCTGGCGCACTCGATGATGGCCATGCTCACCGAGATCCGCGTGCTCAAGCGCATTGCGGTCTCCAGACCCGAAGCGCTGAGCGACGAGCTGCTGCGCGCCGAGCAGGCTGCGCGCGAAGGCTTGTCGGAGGCGCGCCTGGCCATCGAGGCGCTGCGCAGCAACCCGGTGCGCGACCTGGGCCTGGGGGCGGCACTGGCCGAGTTGGCCAAGGCGATGTCCGAACGATCGGGCATCGCGCTGGACTGCCATCTGGACCCGCGCCTGTCCGGCCTCGCCGCCGAGCCGGCCGAGACCGTCTACCGCATGTGCGAGGAGATGCTGCGCAACGTCGAGCGGCATGCCGGCGCGCAGCTGCTGCGCATGCGCCTGGGGCGTTGTGCGGACGGCAGCGTGGAGCTGGAGATCGCCGACGACGGCGTGGGCTTCGAGACCGGCGCCGACGCCACCGGCCACTACGGGCTGGTGGGCCTGGCGGAACAGGCCGAGGCCATCGGCGCGGACCTGGAGATTTCCAGCACCCCCGGCACGGGCACGAGCATCCGGCTGCGCTGGGCACGGCACGAGATCGCCGCAGCGCACTGAGTGAGCCGTGCGCGGCACCCGTCGCCGACGTGCGATGCTCCGCACCATGGATTCATCCTTGTCGATGCCCGACCCGCTGGCGCTGTGGCTGGGCACCCACGCGTGGCAGATCTTCCTCGCCGCCCTGCCCTTGCTGGCCCTCGTGGTGGGCGCGCTGGCCGTGGCATGGCGGCATGCGAGCCGCCCGATCCGCGAGGCCGAGGAGCCCGACCTGCGCTGGCTGATTGCCGCATTGCTGCTCGGCTTCGGCGTGGTGGTGGCCGCGGGCGCCGCCTTTGCCGAGATCGCCGATGCGCTGGGCGACGGCCATGTCCTGGGCCACTGGGACGACAGCTTCAGCGCCGCGGTCGCCACGCAGACGCCACCGGCCGTGCACAAGACCTTCGCGGTGCTGACGCGCTTTGCAGATCCACTGCCCATGGTGATTCTGGGCTTTGTCGTGGCGGTGCTGCTGTGGCGAAAGAGGCATCGCGTCTACGCCGCGGGCTGGGTCATGGCGCTCGGCGGCAACGCGCTGCTCAACCACTCGCTCAAGCTGATCTTCGAGCGCGCCCGGCCGGTGCATGAAAGCGGCATCGTCGCCGCCACGGGCTACAGCTTTCCGAGCGGGCACAGCTCGGGCGCGGTGGTGGCCTACGGCATGCTGGCCTTCCTCGCCTGCCGGCTGCTGCCGCCGGCATGGCACATCCCGGCCGTCGTGGCCGCCGCATTGCTGAGCGTCACGGCCGCCTGCAGCCGGGTCTTCGTGCTCGTGCATTTTCCGAGCGACGTGCTGGCCGGCATGCTGTCGGGCTCGGCGTGGCTCATCGTGTGCATCCTGGCGGTAACGGCGGCACGCCACCACGGCCGCGTGCGCGCCGGAAGGGCTGCGCGGGCGGCCGATCGGCGTTGATGTCCTGCAGCATCTGCAACATGCCGACACAACACCGGAACGCCAATTCGAGGCGATGGCCGACACGCTTGGGTCACCCATGCCGCCTATTCTTCGTTGTTACCTAGACGAAGGAGTCGAATCATGAACCGTTACAGCACCCTTGTTCGTTTCTCACTGGCAGCCGGCGTTGCTGCTGCCGCATTGACGGGCTGCGGGATGATGGGTTCTTCCAACACGGCGACCTTCAGCGGCACCCTGAACGGCGCCAGCGAAGTGCCGCCCAACATGACGGCCGGCAGCGGCACGGCCCAGGCCACGCTCGACAAGAACACCAACCTGCTGAAGTACAAGATCACCTACAGCGGCCTGACCGGCCCGGCCACGGCGGCGCACTTCCACGGGCCTGCCACGGCAGGCGCGAACGCCGGCGTGGTGGTCCCCTTTGCGAACGCCGCCAGCCCGATCGAAGGACAGACCACGATCACGCCGGCGCAGGCCTCCGACCTGCTGGCCGGCAAGTGGTACGCCAATGTCCACACGGCCGCGAATGCCGCGGGCGAGATCCGCGGGCAGATGCTGCCGAGGTAGTCTCGCCCTCAGCGCTGCTGTCCCCAGCGGCGCACCGTGAGCCTCTCGAGGGTCGCAAAGCCCAGGCCCTCGACCAGCAGCCCGATGATGACCACCAGCGCCAGGCCGGCGAACACCCGGTCGGTGTAGAGCTCGTTGCGGTTCTGGAAGATGTACCAGCCCAGGCCGCCCTTGCCTGAGCTGGCACCGAACACCAGCTCCGCGGCGATCAGCGTTCGCCATGCGAAGGCCCAGCCGATCTTCAGCCCGGACAGGATGGCGGGCAGCGCCGCAGGCACCAGGATCTGCAGCACGTAGCGCAGTCCGGTGAGGCCGTAGTTGCGCCCCGCCATGCGCAAGGTCTCGGGCACCGACTGGAAGCCGGCGTAGGTATTGAGCGCCAGCGGCCACAGCACCGAGTGCACCAGCACGAAGACCAGGCTGCCCTGCCCCAGGCCGAACCACAGCAGCGCCAGCGGCAGCAGCGCGATGGCCGGCAGCGGATTGAGCATCGACGTGAGCGTGCTCAGCAGGTCGCGCCCCAGTTGCGTGGACACGGCCAGCGAAGTGAGCAGGAAGGCGAGCGCCACGCCCAGCACGTAGCCCTTGAGCAGAACGCCCAGCGAGATCGCTGTCTTGGCGACGAGGTCGCCGCTGGCGAGGCCATCGGCCAGCGCCTTCGCCGTGGCGGTGAAGGTGGGCAGCAGCAGGTCGTTGGCCTGCCAGCGCGCGACCAGCTCCCAGAGCAGCGCCAGCACGGCCAGGATCAGCCCCTTGCGCAGCCAGCCGTGGCTCAGCAGGCGGTTCCATGGCGACAGCGGGCGCTCCAGCGCCACTGCGGTGAAGGGCTCCAGTGCGCGCTCGTATTCGGCGCGCACCGGCGGAACGAGCGCGCTCATTGGAGTACCTCCTGCGAAGCTTCATGCTCGAAGAGCAGGTGGTGGATGCGCTGCGCCGCCGCCTGGAACTCGGCGCTGCCCTGGTCGGCCAGCCCGAAGGCGTGGCTGTTGATCTCGGCGCGCATGCGCCCCGGGTGCGGCGAGAGCAGCGCGATGCGGCTTCCCACCACCAGCGCCTCCTCGATCGAGTGGGTGACGAAGAGCAGCGTGAAGCGCGCCTCTTCCCACAGGCCAAGCAGCTCCTCCTGCATCTTTCGGCGCGTGAGCGCATCCAACGCGGCGAAGGGCTCGTCCATCAGCAGCACGCGCGGCTGCATGGCCAGTGCGCGCGCGATGGCCACGCGCTGCTTCATCCCGCCCGATAGCTGGTGCGGATGCACGTCGGCGACGCGCGCCAGGCCGACGCGGTCCAGCCAGTGCAGCGCGCGTTCCTGCGCCTGCCTGCGGCCCAGCGTGCGCGAGGCCAGCAGCGGGAACATGACGTTCTCCTTGACCGTCTTCCACGGCGGCAGCTGGTCGAACTCCTGGAACACGACGATGCGGTCGGGACCGGGGCCCTGCACGGCGCGCCCGTCGAGCCGGACCTGGCCTTCCACCGGCGGAATGAAGCCGGCCACCGCCTTGAGCAGCGTGCTCTTGCCGCAGCCCGAGGGGCCCAGCAGCACGAAGCGGTCGGCCTCGTGCACGTCGAAGCTCACGCGATGGGTGGCGCGCGCCACGCGCTGCGGGGTCCGGTATTCCAGGCTCAGGTCCTGTACCTGCAGCAGGGGCGCGAAGTCCGTGGCCAGGGCCCCCGCGGGCGTGGTGGGAGTCGAGCGGGCGGCGTGGGGCGGTGGCTGGTAGCTCTGCGTCGCGCGCAGCGTGGCCGTGTTCATCGGTGCGGCCGGGTCAGTTGGCCTGCGCACCCACCGCGTCGTCGAAGAAGTAGTCCTTCACCGACTGCGGCTGGTTCTTGATGGCGCCCACGCGGTGCATGAACTGGCCCAACACCAGCGTGTTCTGCGGCTCGGTCTTGAACTGCACCTCGGGGTTGCGGATGATCTTCAGCAGCAGTGCGCGATCGGTCTTGGCGCCGCTCACCTTCAGGTAGATGTCGGCCGCCTGTTCCGGCTTCGCGCGCACGAACTCCGCCGCCTCGTCGAGCGCGGCAACGAAGGCCTTGTAGGTCTTGGGGTTCTCGGCGCGGAATTTCTCGGTGGCATAGAGCACCGTCGCAGAGGCCGGGCCGCCCAGCACGTCGTAGGAATTGAGCACGATGCGCGCGTTGGGGTTGCCGGCCAGCTCCTGTTCCTGGAAGGGCGGGTTGCCGAAATGGCCGCTGATCTCGGTGCCGCCCTTGATGATGGCCGCGGCCGCATCCGGGTGCGGCAGGGCCACGCTGATCTTGTCCAGCTTCGCGAACTCCTTGTCGCCCCACAGCTTGGCCGAGGCCATCTGCAGCACGCGCGACTGCACCGACACGCCCACGGCCGGCAGCGCGATGCGGTCCTTCTCGCTGAAGTCGGCAATGCTCTTCACGTTGGGGTTGTTGGTGACCAGGTAGTAGGGGAAGTTGCCTAGCGAGGCCACGCCCTTGACGTTCTGGCGGCCCTTGGTGCGGTCCCACAGCGTGAACAGCGGACCCACGCCGGCGCCGCCGATGTCGATGCTCCCCGACAGCAGCGCGTCATTCACGGCCGAGCCGCCCGAGAGCTGCAGGAACTCCACCTTCGCGTCGATGCCGGCGGCCTTGGCGTGCTTCTCGATCAGCTTCTGCTCCTGCGCGACGTTGAGCAGCAGATAGACGATGCCGAACTGCTGGGCGATGCGGATCTGGCCTTCCGCGTGGGCGGCCAGGGAGGCGGTGGCGAGGCCGAGCGCGGTGGCGATGGCCGCGGCGCGGCGGGTGATGGCTTTCATGGGGGTCCGGTTTCCTTGAGGTGGATGAGGCTGGATCAGAGCGGCTGGTCGCCCTCGATCGTGGTGCGGTAGAGCTTGCGCGGCAGGTGGTCGGGCGTGCCCGCCGCCAGGTGCAGCACCGAGCGGTTGTCCCAGAACACCATGTCGCCGGGCTTCCATTCGTGGCGGTAGGTGAAGGCCGGCTGCGTGCTGTGCGCGAAGAGTTGCGCCAGCAGGGCCTGGCCCTCGTCCTCGGGCAGGCCGACGATGCGCGTGGTGAAGTGCTCGCTGACGAAGAGCGCCTTGCGTCCCGTCTCGGGGTGGGTGCGCACCACGGGGTGCACGACGGGGCGCACCTCGTCCAGCTGCGCCTGCGTGAGCGCCGGACGCCAGGGGCTGCGGGCGCGCAGCTCCTCGTACTTCGCCAGGTAGCTGTGCTCGGCACTCAATGAGGAGACGGTGGCCTTCAGCGTTTCGGGCAGCGCCTCGTACGCGGCATGCTGGTCGGCGAAGAGCGTGTCGCCGCCTTCGGCGGGCAGGATCTGCGCGTGCAGCAGCGAGCCCAGGCTGGGCCGCTCCTTGTAGGACAGGTCCGAATGCCAGAAGGCGCCGGCATCGCCCAGGCCGATGGGCTCGCCCTTCTCCTTGATGTTGGAGACGATCAGCACCTCGGGCTGGCCGGCCAACTGGAACTTGCGCTGCACGTGGATCTGCAGCGGCCCGAAGCGCCGGCTGAAGGCCACCTGCTGTGCGGGCGTGATCTGCTGGTCGCGGAACACCAGCACGTGGTGGTCCAGGTGCGCGCGGTGGACGCGCTTGAAGTCGTCGTCGGAGAGTGGCTTCGTGAGGTCCAGGCCGACCACCTCGGCGGCGAAGGTGCCGGCGAGGGATCGGACCTGGAAGTCCTGCGCCGCGGACGGCGCGTCGGAAGGGGCGATGGAGGGGCTTGCGGACATGGGTGCGAATCTTCTGGGCCACGGTTGCGTGGCGGAAGACTGCACTCTAGGCAAAGGCCTTCAGATAAGGAACGACGAATTCGTTGCTTGCAAACTACCTGAACATCTAAAGGCTCAGCCCGCCCGGCGCTGCGATGCCAGCCTGCGCACCACCGTCCCCAGCCGATCGATCTCCTCGAAGGTGTTGTAGAAGGCCAGCGAAGGCCGCACCGTGGTCTCCACGCCGAAGCGCCGCAGGATGGGCTGGGCGCAGTGGTGGCCGGTGCGCACCGCGATGCCTTCCTCGTTCAACGCCTGCCCCACCTCCTCGGTGCTGTAGCCCTTCAGTACGAAGGACATCACGCTGGCCTTGTCCCGCGCCGTGCCGATGAGCCGCACGCCCTGGATCCCGCGCAGGCAGGCCATGCCGTATTCCAGCAGCTCGTGCTCGTAGCGGGCGATGTTCTCGATGCCGATGCGCCTGACGTAGTCGATGGCTGCACCCAGGCCCACCGCGTCGGCGATGTTGCCGGTGCCGGCCTCGAACTTGTTCGGGATGGGCTGGAACACGGTCTTCTCGAAGCTCACGTCGGCAATCATGTTGCCGCCGCCCTGCCAGGGCGGCATGTCCTCCAGCACCTCGCGCCGGCCCCACAGCACGCCGATGCCGGTGGGCCCGAAGACCTTGTGGCCGGAGAAGACGAAGAAGTCCGCGCCGAGGGCCTGCACGTCCACCCGCATGTGCGAGACCGACTGCGCCCCGTCGACCAGGGCCAGCGCGCCTGCGCGGTGCGCCAGCTCGACGATCTCCTTGACCGGCACCACCGTGCCAAGCGCGTTGGAGACCTGCGTCACCGCCACCAGCTTGGTGCGGTCGTTGAGCAGCTTGCGGTATTCGTCCAGCAGCACCTGGCCGGAGTCGTCGACCGGGATCACGCGCAGCTTCGCGCCCTTGGCCGCGGCCAGCTGCTGCCAGGGCACGATGTTGGCGTGGTGCTCCAGGTGGGAGACGATGATCTCGTCGCCCTCCCCCACGTGCTGCGCGCCCCAGCTCTTGGCCACCAGGTTGATGGCCTCGGTGGTGCCGCGCACGAAGATCACCTCGTTCACCTCGGGCGCGTTGATGAAGTCCTTCACGCGCTGGCGTGCGCCTTCATAGGCATCGGTCGCGCGGGCCGCCAGCTCGTGCGCCGCGCGGTGGATATTGGAGTTCTCGTGCTCGTAGAAATGCGAGATGCGCTCGATCACCTGGCGCGGCTTGTGGGTGGTCGCCGCGTTGTCGAACCACACCAGCGGCTGGCCGTTCACGCGCTCGGACAGGATGGGGAAATCGCGCCGCACCGCATGCACGTCGAAGGGCGGATGCCGCCCCGCACCGGCCAGCGGCGCCGTGCCGTGCGGCGCAGGCTTGGCGGGCGTGACGTAGCCGCTGGGCAGCACCACCGCATCGACGAAGTAGAACTTCGGCTCTGCCGAGGGGGCGGTGGTCGCCGGGCCCGGGACGCCGGCCGCCCGGGGCGGCTCGGCATGGGCGCTGAAGGGCTGGCTGGCCAGCAGGTCCAGCGGATCGCCCTTTGCCGGGTCCGCGCCGCCTGGCGACGGATGGCCGTGGGCCGCATCCAGGAAGTAATACGGCGCGGCGCCGCCGGCCGGATGCGACGCGGCCCGCTGCGCCGAGGCGCCGCCCGGCTCGGGCACGCCGAGCGCGGCGCCGCCGAAGCGCGGCTCGTACGCAGGCAGCGGGCCGATCACGGTGTCGGGCACGCCATTGCCGGCCGGTGCATGCGGCAGCAGCGCGGGTGCGCGGTGGGCCAGCGAGGCCAACGGCGTGGGCGACGCCGGCAGCAGGTTGGTGCCGGGCACGGTGCCCTGCGGGATCGGCGTGCCGGGCACCGAGGGCCCGAAGCCGGCCGGGCTGGCCAGCGGCGAACCTGCCGGCGCGATGTTGACTGGCGCCTGCACGCCGGCGAGCGGGCTCGCCTGCCCGACGCCAGGCAAGGCCGAAGGCGGTGTGCCGGGCACGCCGGCCGCCGTCGCGAGGCCGGTGGGATGCGAGGCCTCGCCCGGCAGCGCCGCGAACAGCGCCGAGGCCATGCGTGCCAAGGCCGCCGGATCGATCGGCGCCTCCGGCCCTTGCGGCAGCCCCCTGGATGGGAAAGCGGATGTCATCGAGCGCGTGCGCCTACTTGTAGGTGTCCAGCGCCGAGTAGTCGTGGTAGCGGTTGATCTCCACGTCGTCGAGCACCGCCAGCGCATCGGGCGTGAGCACCGCCAGCGAGCAGTACAGCGAGATTAGGTAGGAGGCGATGGCGTGGTTGTTGATGCCCATGAAGCGCACCGACAGCCCGGGGCCCTGCTCGCCCGGCAGGCCGGGCTGGAACAGGCCCACCACGCCCTGGCGCTTGTCGCCCACGCGCAGCAGGATGATCTTGCTCTTGCCGTCGGCCACCGGCACCTTGTCCGAGGGGATCAGCGGAATGCCCCGCCAGGTGATGAACTGCGAGCCGAACAGGCTCACCGTGGGCGGCGGCGTGCCGCGGCGGGTGGCCTCGCGCCCGAAGGCGGCGATGG
This sequence comes from Variovorax sp. OV329, assembly GCF_900114785.1. GTDB lineage: Bacteria > Pseudomonadota > Gammaproteobacteria > Burkholderiales > Burkholderiaceae_C > Variovorax. The sequence continues at coordinate 49,698 of NZ_FOUG01000018.1, read as the reverse complement.
CCAGCGGATGCGCCAGGAAGAAGGCCGGCTCCTTCCACACCTTGGTCAGCAGCTCGTCCAGGTCGTCCGGCGTGGGCGGGCCGCCCAGCGGGAAGATGCGCTGCTCTTCCGTCACCTGGGCCAGCAGGCCGTAGTCCGGGTTGTTGATGAGCTCGCTCTCCTGGTTCTCCTTGATGGTCTCGATGGTCAGGCGCAGCTGCTCCTTGATCTGGTCGTGCGGGCTGCTGTAGAGGTCGGAGATGCGGGTGTGCACGTCCAGCACGGTCGAGACCGCATTGAGGAAGTACTCGCGCGGATGCTCTTCGTAGTCGACGTAGGTGCGCGGCAGCTGGTTCTCGCTTTCCTTGGCCGTGCAGGTGACCTTGATGTCTTCCGGGTTCTTCACCTTGTTGAGGCGGTAGATGCCCGCCTCCACCGGCACCCACTGCAGCAGGTGCGTCAGCCAGCGCGGGCTGATGGTGGCCAGCTGGGGAACGGTCTTGGTGGCATTCGCCAACTGGCGCGCGGCCAGGTCGCCCAGGGCGGTGGTGCCGCCGACGGTTGCAGTCATGAAAACTCCGGATAACGGTGGAACAGGCGGTCGGGGACCGTGCTTCAACCAGTGTCCGCGCAGCCCCGGCCTGGCCTCAACTGGCTATAGCCGCCAATTCGATGCCCCGGGCCACCCGCTGCTGCTCGATGCGCTCGCAATGCGACAGCAGCCCGGCCAGGTTGATCTCCAGCGCGCGCGAGAGCTTGTAGGCGGTGACGATGGAGGCGATGGCGCGCCCGCGCTCCACCTCGCCCACGTAGGAGCGGTTGAGCTGCGAATGCTCGGCCAGTTCCTCCTGCGACCAGCCGCGCTGCTCGCGCAACTGGCGCACCGCCACGCCGAAATGCTCGACCAGCGTCGCACTCATCGGCTGTTGCGCAGGCTGGCCTGCGTGATGCTGGCGCCGGGCGCCACGTCGTCGGTGATCCAGACGTTGCCGCCGATGGTGGCGCCGCGGCCGATGACCACCTGCCCGAGGATGGTGGCACCGGCATAGATGACCACCTCGTCCTCCACCGTCGGGTGGCGCGGCCGGCCCTTGTGCAGCACCCCGTCGGCATCGGCCGAGAAGCGCTTGGCGCCCAGCGTCACGGCCTGGTAGACGCGCACGTGTTCGCCGATCACGGCCGTCTCGCCGATCACCACCCCGGTGCCGTGGTCGATGAAGAAGGCGCGCCCGATGCTCGCGCCCGGATGGATGTCGATGCCCGTCTGCGAATGCGCGATTTCGGCCACGATGCGCGCCAGCAGCGGCAGCCCCAGCCGGTAGAGCTGGTGCGCCAGCCGGTGGTGGATCATGGCCAGCACGCCCGGATAGCACAGCAGTACCTCGTCCACGCTGCGCGCGGCCGGGTCGCCCTGCCAGGCAGCCAGCACGTCGCTGTCGAGCAGGCGGCGTATGGCCGGCAGCGCTGCCGCGAAGTCGCGCACCCGCTCGGTGGCCTGCTGGGCGATGGCCTGCGAATCGGCCGCTTCCTGCCGTGTTGCAAAGGCCAGCTCCAGGCGGGCCTGCGCCGCCAGCGCATGCAGCGCCGAATCGAGCGTGTGGCCGACGTAGAAGTCCTCGCTTTCGTGGCGCAGGTCCAGCGGGCCCAGGCGCATGGGGAACAGCGCACCGGCCAGCTGCGTGGTCACATGGGCCAGCGCATCGCGGGACGGAAACTCGCGCGCCCCGGGCTCGCGGGAACGCTGCTGCGCATCGCGCCAGTCATTGCGCGCCTCGTGCAGCGCGCGCACCACGCCTGCCACGTCGAACACCGACGACATGCTTCCTCCCTCCTGTTGTTCTTTGCGAAACGAAGCGAGGCGAGCGGCTCAGTCCTGTACCCAGGGCAAGCCCTGGAAGCGCCAGCCGTCGCCGTGGCCGCGCTGGCCATGCGCGTCGATCTCACCCTCGAAGCCTTCGAGCACGTTGTAGGCCTGCGTGAAGCCGGCCGCGGTCGCCGCCTCGGCCGCAAGCACCGAGCGCTTGCCCGAGCGGCACAGCAGCAGCGCCACCGCCTCCTTGCCGCCGTCCTTGGCCAGGCGCGCCTCCAGCTCGCGCACGAAGCGCGGGTTGCGGGTGAGCGCGGTGCCGGTGGCCCAGGGCACGTGCAGGCTCTCGGGCACATGGCCCACGAACTTGCGTTCCTCGGCCGAGCGCACGTCCACCAGCACGGCATGGCCCTGGCGCACCAGTTCCCAGGCGGCCTGCGGCGACACGCCGCCGGCGTAGGCGAGGCCCTGTTCGCGCGCCTCGGCCCGGGCGGCTTCCAGTGCTGGCGGCAGCACGAGTTCAGCGGTATCCGTCGACATCGGCAATGGCTCCTTCGTTGTGTGGCGATGAATAAACGATGGCTCGAATCTAGGGGCCGGACCGCGAAGATCAAACGAATAAAAGGTGAATTCGAAACAACCAAATCAACTTTGGAGGACGCCCTGCTGCGCAGGCCCGCTTACGAATGGGCGCACTTCCGAGCTTGAATTGGTTATTTCTCATAACCATAATCAGTGCATCGAACAACACGGAGACAAACGATGACGGACACCCTCGAAGCACCCGCACCCGTCGGGCGCACCTCCCGCCGCGGCCTCCTGCTCGCGGGCGCCGCGGCCGTTGCTGGCGCACAGGCGGCAAGGGCCGCGGATGTGCCGCCGCCCGCCCTGCCCACGACGCCTACGACCGGCACGGTGCCCATGAACCTGCCCGGAACGGAGTTCGTCTACGAGGCCATCGTGGACCTCGCGCCCACCCTGCAGCTGGGCATGTCCCCGCTGGGCGATCGGCGCATGGTCCCCATCACCGGCGGCACCTTCGAGGGGCCGGGCCTGCGCGGCACCGTCATGCCCGGCGGCGCCGACCGGCAACTGGTGCGCCGCGACGGCTCGGTGGCGCTGGACGCGGTCTACGAACTGCAGACCGAGGACGGCGTCGTCATCTCGGTGCGCAACCGTGTGCTGTCGCGCCGGCCCAAGGATGCGCCGGCCTATGTGTTCTCGAACATCGAGCTGACGGCGCCCGAGGGGCGATACGGCTGGCTCAACGACTTCGTCTACGTCGGCACGCTCAACAGCCTGCGGCCGCAGCGCGCCGCGGTGGTGATCCGGGCCTACAAGGTCGTCTGAGCCGGTCCGGCCGGCGGCCCCGAAAGTCCGGAGCGCTCAGGCCGCCAGCGACAGCGCAGGCGCAGTCGCCTTGGCGTTCAGCCGCTGACGCAGCAGGGGCAGCGCACGTTCCACCGCCAGTGCGATGCGCGCCTGGAGGCCATCGCTGCTGACGCGGTAGTTGTCGAACTCCTTGTCGGTGCCATACACGCCGATCGGCAGCGTCTGCGCCTGGAAGAAGGCGAAGAGCGGACGCAACTGGTGATCGATGGCCAGCGCATGGCGGTCGCTGCCGCCGGTGGCGGCCAGCAGCACCGGCACGTCGATCAGTGCGTCCTGGTGCACGAAGTCGAACAAGTGCTTGAACAGGCCCGTGTAGGTGCCTCGGAAGATGGGGCTGGCCACCACCAACAGGTCGGCTGCCTCGATGTCCCGCAGCAGCTGCTCGATGTCCGCCGGCAGCTTCGCGCGGTGCAGCACGTTGCCGAAGCGGGGCACGATTTCCCCGAGCTCGATCAGGCGCGTTTGCGCGGGCAGCGCGTCGCTCAGGCCTTCGAGCAGCTGCTCGACCAGGGCGAGCGTGCGCGAGGGGCGTTGCAGGCCGCCGGAGACGGCGACGATCTTGAGTGTCTTTGGCATGGAGATCGTGAAGGTCAGGAGATCAGGCAGGGGCAGTTCTCAAAGGCGCGACCTTAGTCCGGGCGCGAGCGCATCCAAAGAACGAATTGCGCGTATCGATATGCGGCGCGCAGCTGCGCATATGCATGCTTGCTTTTCTTCGTTGGGCGATGGGAAGGCGCTTCCTACGATGCGCCACTCCCCAGCAGCCGGCATCACGCCCGACAAAAGCCATGAACAACGAACTCCTCCGCTCCTCCCCGTCCCGCCGCAGCGCACTGCGCACCCTGGCCTCCATCGGCCTGGCCGGGAGCGCAGGCACCCTGGCCCTGGCACTGGGCGGCTGCTCGCGCGAGGACAAGGCGGCCGCGGCCGGCACGGGCGGCCCCGCGGTGGTGAAGAGCGCGGGCGAGAAGGTCGCGTTCAAGTACCCGGACAACCCCTCCTTCGACCTGATCTACCTGGCCGACCAGCTGGGCTACTTCGAAGGCAGCAGCACGCGCCCGCAGTACGTGGGCAAGATCGCCGCGCCGCAGATCATCCCGCTGGTGGGCACCGGCGAGATCGACTTCGGCTCGCGCATGGTGCCGCTGGTGATCTCGGCCATCGCGTCGGGCGCCGACCTCAAGGTGGTGGCCGCCGGCGGCAAGACGCTGCAGGAAGCGCCGCACATGAAGTACTTCGTGCGCAAGGACTCGGGCATCCGCTCACCCAAGGACCTGGAAGGCAAGACCGTGGGCTTCAACAGCTTCGGTGCCTGCGCCGAGTTCGTCACCAAGAAGTTCCTGCGCGAGAAAGGCGTGGACGTGACCAAGATCAACTTCCTGGTGGTGCCCGACGAGCAGGCCGAGCAGACGCTGGTCACCGGAAACACCGACCTGGCCATCATCCACGCGCCCTTCTCCGGCCGCGCCGACAACGCCCAGCAATTGGTGCGCCTGTGGAGCGACTTCGACCTGGACGGCGGCCTGGGCGGCATGGCGCCCTACAGCGGCCACGGCCGCTTCATCCGCGAGCATCCCGAGGCCACGCGCGACGTGGTGGTGGCCCTGGCCAAGGCGGCCAACTGGGTCAACGCCAACCCGGAGGAGGCGCGCAAGCTGGTGTCCAAGCGCATCAACATGGCGCTGGAGAACGTGGACCGCTACGCCTACGTCGACGACCTGGTGGTCACCGAGCCGCCGATCCAGTACTACATCGACATCCTGCAGTCCGAGGGCAAGCTGGCCGCGGGCAAGGTGGAAGTCAGGCAGGTCTACACCAACGAGTTCAACCCCTACGCGCAGGCCCCGGCCACGGCGAAGTCCTGAACGCACCGAAGGCCTGACCGAATGACGACCAAGATCTCGGCGCGCGGCGTGCACATGGACTATGCCGCGCGCGGGCCCGGCGGGCGCATCCGCGTGCTCGACCATTTCGACCTCGACGTGCGCGAGGGCGAGTTCCTCTCCATCCTCGGCCCCTCGGGCTGCGGCAAGTCCACCTTCCTGGGCATCCTGGCCGGACTCACGCCGCACAACGGCGGCAGCATCACCGTGGACGGCAAGCCCCTGGCTGGCATCAACCGGCAGCAGGGCGTGGTGTTCCAGGGCTATGCGCTCTTTCCGTGGCGCACGGTGCTGGACAACATCGCGGTGGGCCTCGAGATCCGCGGCATCGATAAGGCGCAGCGCCGACGCACCGCGCACGAGTACCTGGAGCTGGTGGGCCTGCACGGCTTCGCCGACCGCTATCCGCATGAACTTTCCGGCGGCATGAAGCAGCGCGTGGCCCTCGCGCGCTCGCTGGCCTACAAGCCCGACCTCCTGCTCATGGACGAGCCCTTCGCCGCGCTCGATGCGCAGACGCGCGAGATCCTGCAAAGCGAGCTGCTGCGCCTGTGGGAGCACCACCGCAAGACCATCGTGTTCATCACCCACAGCCTGGACGAGGCGATCTACCTCTCGGACCGCGTGGCGGTGATGACGCAGCGGCCCGGGCGCATCAAGCAGGTCATCGACATCCCGCTGGCGCGCCCGCGCTCGGCGGAGCTGCGCAACACCGCCGAATTCGCCCAGCTGCGCCAGCGCGCCTGGGAGGTGCTCAGGGACGAGGTGCAGTTCGGCGTTGCGCCGCTGGGCGCCACGGCCAACCCGGCCGAGCGCAAGGAGCATGCGGTCGCGGAGGCCACGCAATGAGCGCGAACCTGCAAGGGGGCGCCGGCGCGCTCGGCACCCTGCCCTCCGCGGACGGCGAGCGCCTGACCATCGTTGCCAGGCTGCGGCCGGCCTTCGCGCTGGCGCAGGGCGGACTGGGGCTGGTGCTTTTCCTGCTGCTGTGGGAGCTGCTGCCGCGCACCGGCATCGTGAGCGACGCCTACCTGAGCCCGCCTTCCGCGGTGCTGTCCAGCATCTGGGATCTCGTCGAGAAGGGCCAGCTATGGAAGCACATCGCGGCCAGCCTGCAGCGCTCGCTGTGGGGCCTGCTGCTGGCCATCTCGGCAGGCGTGCTGCTGGGCCTGGTCATGGGCGCGGTGCGGCCGCTGGAGCGGCTGCTCGACCCGGTGCTGCAGCTGTTCCGCCAGACCTCGGCCTTCGCGCTGTTCCCGGTGTTCATTTTGTTCCTGGGCATCGGCGAGCTGTCGAAGGTGGCGATCATCTTCTGGGCCTCCTTCTGGCCGGTGCTGCTCAGCACCATCAGCGGCGTGAAGCAGGTGGACCGCCTGCTCATCAACTCCGCCCTGTCGATGGGCGCGTCGCGCGCCTTCATCTTCTTCAAGGTGGTGCTGCCGGCGGCGCTGCCCTCCATCTTCACCGGCGTGCGGCTGGCGGGGGCCTACTGCATCACCGCGCTGGTGGCGGCGGAGATGATCGGGGCGCATTCGGGGCTGGGCTTCCTCACGCTCAACTCGCAGGAGACTTTCCAGATCCCCACCATGTACGCCGGCATCTTCCTGCTGGCGGTGCTGGGGCTGCTGCTGAACTACCTGCTCGCGCTGCTGGAGCGCCGGCTGCTGCGCTGGCGCCGGGGATTGAGCCTTGATGACTAGGATCGCCCTGCCCCGGCGCGGCATCGCGCTGGCCGGCGCGCTGGCGCTGCTGCTCCTGTGCGCGCTGGCAGCCACCCAGGTGCCGGCCGCCTCCGCCCTCGCGCGCCGGGTGCTGCCCGCACCGCCCGCCGCCAGCCTGCCGGTGGGCCCGCTGCTGGAGCGCGCCATGCAGCGCGGCCTGCTGGTGGTGGGCGTGCGCAGCTATGCGCGGCCTGCACCGCCGGGTGCGCCGACCCCGGCCGAACCCGACAGCTACGACGTCGCCGTGGCCCAGGGCCTGGCCGACCGCCTCGGGCTGCGGCTGCAGCTGGTGGGACTGGCTTCGGCTTCGCAGGACGCGGCGCTGCACGAGGGCATCGTGGACCTGGTCGTCGCCGGCACCCTCGATGCGCCTGCGGGCCAGGGCACCGCGCTGGCGGACGGCGACTACGACAGCACGCCCGGCATGCTGGTCGGCCTGCGTTCGGGCCGGGTGCGCGGCACGGACGATCTCGCCGGCCAGCCGGTATGCGTGGTCCAGGGCTCCGGCCTCGCGCGCACCCTGGTCCGCCGCTACGAAGCGGCGCCCAGGGCCTACCCGTCTTCCGTGCACGCCGCCTCGGCCTTCATGGCCGGCGAGTGCCAGGCGCTGGCCGACCATGCCGACGTGCTGGAACGGCTGCTGCGCAACGACGAATGGCGCTTCTACCGCGCCATCGCCCGCGGCCTGGCACCCGAGGGCGACGCCGTGGTGCGGCTCGCCGCGGGGGACGAGCGTTCGCGCGAGTGGGTCGGCGCCGCGTTGCGCGAGTGGCAGCGCAGCGGCGAGCAGGACCGGGCCCGCAGCGCGCGCGTCGGCAACGTGCAGTTCGAGGTCGGCCTGCTCAAGGACGGCCTGGTCTGCCACTCCTGAGGCACCGCACGCTGCGCGAGAACCTGGGACTGCCGCGGCCGGAAAACCGCTACCTGCCGCCTCGCGACCCTCCCTCGGGTGGCCGGGTCTAGGCCGATCGCCCGGTGCCGGCCAGGCGTGGCGCCAGGGCCAGCATCACCGGGACCACGGCCAGCGCAGTGACGGCGGATCCCATCGCGGCCCAGGCGGGCCCGAACATGTCGCCGAGCGGGCCGAAGAGGAGCGGCATCGCCAGGGCGCTGCCTCCGAGGGTGCAGGTGTAGAAGATGCCGAAAGCCCGCTCCACACGGCCGTCGGGCGCCAGTTCCGGAACCGTGCCGTACAGCACCGAGGAGGTGCCGTTGAGCATCATGCCCAGCGGTGGCAGCAGGACGAGCGCAGGGGCCAGCGGCAGCAGCACCACGCCGACGATGCCCAGCGCCGTGGCCACCTCCGTCATCAGCACGGTGCGGGTCACGCCCAGCCGCGCCCCGAGCCAGCCGAAAGCCGCCTTGCCCAGCGCGCCGCCGATGAAGACCAGCGACAAGGCCAGGCCCACGGTCGTCAGCGCCGCTCCCTTGGCCTTGAGCAGGAACGGCAGGTAGAGCAGGAAGGCCGGCCGCGCCGCGTTGTCGAGCATGCCGATGGCCACGAGCAGCCAGAAGCCGCCCGTGCCAGCGTTCGCCGCATTGGCGCTGGTGCCGGTGCTGCGAGCCGGTCGCGGCTTCTGCGGTTCATTGCCGGGAGTTGCACCCGCGATGGATGGAGCGCGCGGCAGCAGAAGGCCCAGTGCCGCGGCCACGAGCAGGCCCAGGCCTGCCACCATCCAGAGCGTCGCGCGCCAGTCCACGACGGTGAGCAGGAAGCCGGCAAGCAGCGGCAGGCTGGCCTTGCCCAGGTCGCCGGCGAAGTTGTAGGTGCCCAGCGGCCCGCGCGCCGCGCGTCCGTAGGCACGCGAGACCATCGCCGAGCACAGCGGGTGCTGGGTGCTGCTGCCCGCTCCGCCGACGGCGAGCGCCGCGCACAGGCCCAGCAGCCCGCCCGAGGCACCCGCCAGCGCATAGCCGCAGGCACTGAGCAGCGTGCCGAGCAGCAGGATGGCGCGCGTACCGAAGCGCTGTGCCAGCCGGGTGGCAGGGATCTGCAGCAGTGCCATCACGCCGCTGTAGAGCGTGCGCAGCAGCGCCAGCGCGGCGTAGCCCAGGCCGAACTCCGATTGCCATACCGGCAGCAGGATGTAGATGAGGTCGGTGTAGCCGTCGTGCAGCGCGTGATTGAGCCCTGCCGCCGTGAGCGTGCGCCGGGCTTCCGGCGCCGGTGTGTCCAGTGGGATCGATGCTGCTTCGAGGGCCATCGATCGATGATGGCACACCGCCTTGCGAAAGGCTCGCCGCGGCGGCCTCCTGGTGCGGCGCGAAAACGTGGACCTCGCGCGACCGCCAGCCGATGGCGCTCAGGCGGCCGGCTTGGGACCGGCCGGCCAGGACAGCAGGGAGCGCAGTTCGCGCGGACAGGGGGCGCTCGCGCTGGCAGCGCGCAGGCGGCGCCGGATTCGAACCGGCACGTAGCCGCGCGGCGCACGGCGCGCCGCGGCGCGCGAGGACTCGGGCGCGATGTTCCAGGCGGCGGCCGTTCGCGCGATCACGGCGGTGGCGGTGTCCCGAAGGTCGTTGCTGTCAGGTGGCGTCGGCATTGCAATCGTTGGATCGTTGAAGGCTCCATTCTGTGAAGACTTCGGCGAATGGAGAACTACCGTTATCTCAGATGCATATGACGACACTGGCTTCGCGCGCGGGGACATCGTGCGCTCACCACTGCGGGTGCACAGGCCGGAACACCGGGCGAAGCAGGTAGCGCTGCAGGATCTGCGCATAGCCGCGGTAGTAGAAGTGGCCGTTGGCCTCCAGGACAGCCGCCCGGTTGCGCCGGAAGTGCCCGGGCAGCAGGTACCAGGGCATCGTCGGGCAGCGGTGGTGCACATGGTGCAGGTTGTTGTACAGGTACAGCAGCCCGAACAGGGCGTTCGACTCCACGATGGCCACGCGCTCGTGCGGCGAGTCGTCCCAGCGATGCTCGGTGAAGGAGCGCAGGGCGCCGAGCATCATGCTGGGGTAGATGAAGTACAGCAGGTAGTCGAGCAGCGGCATGCCCGAGACGGCCGTGATGTAGAAGAGGATCGGCGCGGTGCCCAGCGCATGGCCCACCCAGATGCGGGCATGCGCGAAGTCGCCCGCTGCCGCGCGGCCGAGCTCGGCGCGCAGCAGCTTGCCGAGGTAGAGCCAGGGACCCGCGACGAGGCGGAAGGCCAGCGTCTGGTTGGCCGCGAGCACCGTGCGCCGAAGGAACCCGTAGGACTGCCATGCAGAAGCCGAGTGGTAGGCACTCTCGGTGTCCTTCTGCGGATGCGTGAGGTGGAAGTTGACGTGGTGCGCGTTGTGGCTGTCGTGGTAGAGCCGGAAGGGAAGCCACAGCATGAGCGGCGGCCAGACCAGCGCCCAGCGCAAGGGCCTGGGCACATGCCGCATCGCATGGATGGCCTCGTGCTGCAGCGACGAATGCAGTTGCCCGAGGCACCCGCCCAGTGCGAACAGGAGCGCGGCGGGCAGCGCCGCATGCCAGTACACCAGGGCTGCCCAGGCGGCATAGAGCAGGAGCGCCAGGGCGATGGTCGGCGCCTCGTAGCGCAGGCAGAGAAACGCGAGTCGGGATTTCATGGCGGGGACAGGGTGCGGTGGGCGTTGAGGCAGCGGTCCGGAGGGCCGGCCCATCTTCAGGCTGCGCCGCGCATCCGCTTGCGACCATTGCGCATGTGCACATGCGGGATTCGTCTCAGCCGCCGGCCTGCGAGGCCGTAGAGTCAGCCAAAGCGACGACACCCGGCCATGGCCCACGCCCCCGCATCCCCATCCATCACGCCCCCGGACCTCCTGGCATTGCTCCTGGGCAAGGAGGAGGTGGCGCTGCTCGACGTCCGTGAGGCGCGTGCCTACGTGGCCGGACACCTGGGCCTGTCGCGCATGGCGCCCCTGTCCACGCTGGAGCTCGAAGTACGCGCGCTGGTGCCTCGCCTGGGCACGCCGGTCGTCCTGGTCGATGGCGGTGATGCGCCAGGTCCTGCATTGCGCGCCGCCGCCCTGCTGGGACGCCTGGGCTACCTGGACGTCCGCATGCTTGCCGGCGGCACGGCCGGCTGGCGAGCGGCCGGCCTGCCCCTGATCGACGGCTACGGCACCCTCGTGAAGGCCTTCGGTGACCGCGTCCGCAGGCATTACGCCACGCCCACGCTGCCAGGCGCGGCAGTGCGCGCGGCCCAGGCCTGCGGCCGGCCGGCGACCCTGGTCGATGTGCGACCTGCCGGCGAATACGCCTACCTGTCCGTGCAGGGTGCAGGCAACCATGCGGGGACCGAGCTGGCCCTGCGCGAATGGCCGGCCGGCGCCACGGAGGCGCCGTGGGTGCTCAACTGCTTCAGCCGCACGCGCGGCATCATCGGCACCACCACGCTCGGGCTGCTGGGTCACCCCGATGCCCACTTCCTCGAGGACGGCGTGATGCAATGGGCGCTCGACGGCGCGCCGGTCGTCCAGAACGCTCGGCCCGCGGTCGAACTGCCGCAGGCGAGCGAGGAGGAGCTGCGGCGCCGGGCGGACAGCTTGGTCGATCGCTTCGCACTCCCGCGCCTGGATGCAGACGCACTGCTGCAGTTGCGCGCCGAGTCCGGCCGGTCCCTCTACCAGTTCGACCTGCGTCCGGGAGCGGGCGATGCGTTCGAGCCCGCCCACGGCGCACGCGCGGTGGCAGGCGGACAGCTGCTGATGCATTTCGAGAACCTCGTGGGCACCCGCCATGCCCGCATCGTGCTCTTCGACGAGCCGCATGGCCTGCGCGCAGCGGTCACGGCCTTCTGGCTTCGGCAGCTCGACCAGTTCGAGGTCTTCATCTTCGAAGGCCGATGGCCCGAGGCTGGCCAGGATGAGGACGAGACCGCACCGCAGCCATCGGACGAAGCCGTGCCCGCCGGCCTGTCCGCGGCCCAACTGAAGGCCTTGCTCGCATCGGCGAGCGCCTCCATCGTGATCGTGGACGTGGGGCCGAGCTTCGATTTCGAGCGCGCCCACCTGCCGGGCGCGCATTTCCTGTTGCCCTGGACGCTGGAGCCGTTGCACCCATTCCGCGAAGCCGGTAAGCGCATCGTGTTCAGCTCGCCGGACGGTCGCGCCGCACGGCTTGCCGCGAGAGACACGCGCGAGCGATGGCCAGGCAGCGATGCGGGCTGGCTGCGGGGCGGGACTGTCGGATGGCAGGCCGCTGGCCTGCCGGTGGAGCAGGCCTGGGAACCCCGGCGGCTGCTCACGCCCTTCGACGACGACTGGGGTTCCGTCATGCGCGTGCCTGCCGCCCGGCGCGACCGTGCATGGGCGGACTACCTCGCCTGGGAGCGCGGCGTGAGCGAGCGCCTTGCCGCCGACCCGACGGTGCGCTTCAGGCTGTTCCCTCGCCCCGCGAAGTTCGAGGCGGCGAGCCTGGCGGCCGGGCGCATATGCGCTGTCCGCATGTCCTCAGGCGATTTCCTTCCTTCGGCAAAGGGCGCGCGATTCCTACGATGCACAGCTTCCCCACCGTTGTCGCGCAAGCCATGAGCACCACCGTAGCGGAGCGTCCGCTCCAAGCCTCCCCGCCCGCCGCCTACCCCGCCTGTAAATTCCGCATCGCCGCGCAGAACGCGGCGCTCGGCGCCGTGGTCGACGGCTTCGACATCCGCAGCACCCCGACGGGCGCGCAGGTGCATGCCCTGAAGAACGCGCTGCGCGACCACCACCTCCTGGTCTTCCGCGGCCAGCAGCCCGACGACGACGCCTTCCTGCAGTTCAGCAGCTACTTCGGCACCGTCTTCGCCCCGCCGCGCGATGCGCCCGTGCTGGGCTCGGACCCCTATGGCACGGCGCCGGACATCGTGCTGGTCGCCAATGTCGAGGACGGTCTCCTGGGCAACGCCGAGCTGACGGCCCACGCCGACCACCACTGGACGCCGCAGCCCTCCTCGGGCTCGCTGCTCTACGCGCTGGAGATCCCGGCCGCCGGCGGCGACACCACCTGGCACAACCTGGTCAGCGCCTACGAGGCGCTGGACGACGCCACGCGCCGCCAGATCGACGGCCTGCAGCTCATCACCTACAACCCCTTCCTGCGCAAGCGCCATCCGCTGCCGGGCGCGACCAGCGTGCCGCGCTACCGCACGCCCGACATCGAGCCGCTCACGCCCTGGGTCGCGCATCCGCTGGTGCGCACCCATCCGCAAAGCGGCAAGCGACTGCTCTACCTGGGCGAGGCAACCGAGGTGGAGATCGTCGGATACGACGCGGCACGCGGCGCGGCGCTGATCGCCCGGCTGCGCGAGCACCTGCTGCAGCCATGCTTCGCCTACACGCACCGCTGGCAGGTGGGCGACATCGTCTACTGGGACAACCAGGCCACCCTGCACAGCCGCACCGCCTTCGACCCGGCGCTGCGCCGGCGTCTCAAGCGCATCAGCCTGTCGGGCAGCCGCCCCTACTGAAGACGTCCCTCCTTCTTTGCACTGCAACCGCAGCCGCCTCCTTCGTGGCGGCTGCCTTTTTTTGCGAGCCACACGACACATGAGCACCTCATCCCGCCAGTTCAGCCTGGGCGCCTTCCTGATGCAGACCGGCCATCACATCGCCGGCTGGCGCCATCCCGATGCACAAGCCGACGCCGGCAGCAACTTCAGGCACTACGTCGAGCTGGCCCGCAAGGCCGAGGCCGCGAAGTTCGACGCCATCTTCCTGGCCGACTCGGTGGGCGTGCGCAGCACCCACCTGCCCTCGCTCGCCCGCACCGCGCGCGCCGACCACTTCGAACCACTGACGCTGCTGGCGGCGCTGGCGGCAGTGACCGAGCGCATCGGCCTCATCGCCACCGTCTCGACCTCCTTCAACGAGCCCTTCAACGTCGCGCGCAAGTTCGCCTCGCTCGACCAGATCAGCGGCGGCCGCGCCGGCTGGAACCTGGTCACCTCCAGCGGCGGGGCGGAAGCGCGCAACTTCAACCGCGAAGCGCACTTCGAGCACGCGCTGCGCTACGAGCGAGCCTCCGAGTTCCACGACGTGGTCACGGGCCTGTGGGACAGCTGGCAGGAAGACAGCTTCGTGCGCGACAAGGCGGGCGGCATCTACGTGGACACCGGCAAGCTGCATGTGCTGGGCCACAAGGGCACGCACTTCCAGGTGCAGGGGCCGCTCAACGTCAACCGCTCGCCGCAGGGCCGGCCGGTGGTGGTGCAGGCGGGCGCTTCCGAAGCGGGCAAGGAACTGGCGGCGCGCACGGCCGAGGTGATCTTCGTGGCACACCAGACCTTCGAGGAAGCCCAGGCCTTCTATGCCGACATCAAGGGCCGCCTGGCCCGCCACGGCCGCGGGCGAGACGAAGTGAAGATCATGCCGGGCATCTTCCCGGTGGTTGGCCGCACCGAGGCCGAGGCACAGGAGAAGTTCGAGCAACTGCAGTCGCTGGTCGACCCGGTGGTGGGCCTGCAGCTGCTGTCCACGGTGATCGGCGACATCGATTTGTCCGCCCATCCGATCGACGGGCCCTTGCCCGCGCTGCCCGAGACCAACGGCCCCAAGAGCCGCCAGCAGCTGCTGGTGGACCTGGCGCGCCGCGAGGGCCTGAGCATCCGCCAGCTGTACCTGCGCATCGCCGGGGCCCGCGGCCACCAGCAGGTGGTGGGCACGCCCGTGCAGATCGCCGACCAGCTTCAGCAATGGTTCGAGGAAGGCGCGGCCGACGGCTTCAACATCATGGCGCCCTGGTTTCCCGGTGGCCTGGACGACTTCATCGAGCTGGTGCTGCCCGAGCTGCGCCGCCGCGGCCTGTTCCGCAGCGACTACCAGGGGCGCACGCTGCGTGAACACCTGGGACTGCGCAAGCCGGTCCATCCGAGCGGCCCGCTGGCGGCGCAGCACGAGGAAGCGGTGACGGCATGAGCGCGAGCGACAGTCCCACCGACGCACTGGACCATCCGTGGGGCGCGCTGCCCAGCGCGCGCTACGAGGAGCTGGCACGGAAGTTCCGCCCGACCATCGAGCGCATCCGCGCCGGCGCGGTGGAGCGCGACCTGGAGCACAAGCTGCCGCACGAAGAGATCCGCTGGCTGCGCGAGACCGGCTTCACCTCGCTGCGCCTGCCGGCCGAGTTCGGAGGCTTCAACGCCACCATTCCCGAGCTGTTCTCCCTGCTCATCGAGCTGGGCGCCGCGGACACCAACGTGGTCAATGCCTTGCGGGCACACCTGGGCTTCGGGGAGAACGTGCTCCATGCCACCGACGTGTCCTGGCGCCGGCGCTGGCTGGATCGCCTGGCCAACGGCGACCTGATCGGATCGGGAGTCTCGGAAACGGGCGATGCCAAGGTCGGGACTTTCGCGACCACGCTGCGCTTGACCAGTGCCGGGCTGCGCCTGTCGGGCCGCAAGTTCTACACCACCGGCTCCCTTTATGCCGACTGGATCAACACCACGGCCAACAACGAGGCCGGCGAGCCCGTATACATCACGGTGCCGCGCAGCGCTTCGGGCGTTTCGGTCGTCGACGACTGGGACGGTTTCGGCCAGGCCCTCACGGCCAGCGGTACCGCGCACTTCATCGACGTCGCCATAGATCCGACTTGGATCAATCCCACCGGCTATCGCTTCGCCTACGCGGCGCCCTTCCACCAGATGGTGCACATCGCCTCGCTGGCCGGCATCGGCCGCGCGCTGGCCGACGACCTCGCAACGCGGGTGCGCGAGCGCGACCGCAGCTACAGCCACGGCAACTCGGCGCGCGTGGCCGACGACCCGCAGATCCTGCAGGTGGTGGGCCGCGTGCGCGGCGCAGCCTATGCCGCGGGGGCGGTCACGCTGCATGCGGCCGCGGCCCTGCAGCGCGCCGACGACGCGCAACGCGACCGGAACGCGGGCGAGGAAGAACGGAGCGCTGCGACACGGGCCGCGCAGGTCGAGGTGGACCAGGCGGTGTCGGTCGTGACCGAACTCATCCTGAAGGCCAGCACTGAACTCTTCGATGCACTCGGCGCCTCGGCAACGCTGCGCACCCACGGGCTCGACCGCTACTGGCGCAACGCGCGAACCATTTCATCGCACAACCCGCGGGTGTACCGCGAGCGGCAGGTGGGTGCCTTCGCGGTCAACGGCACCGCGCCGCCCCTGGCCTACCGCATCGGCAAGGCCTGAAGAGGCCGCCGGGCCGCATGCCTGCGGCATATCCGCTGGCCGCTCAATCAAATGCGAAAGCCTTCTTTGCCAGCGCGCGGGCCGGTCCCTAAGGTGGGCCCTCATCTCCTTCACGCGCAGACCTTTGGAGCCCCCCTGTGAACACTCGCATCAGCCCCCTCAAAGCCTCTCGCTCCGCCGCGCTCAAGTCGCGGCTGGACCATCCGGTGATCGACACCGACGTGCATGTCAACGACTACACGCCGGTGCTCGAGGACTACATCGCCCAGTACGGCGGCCCCAGCCTGGTGGATGCGCTGCGCAAGGCGCTGGGCGGGCGCTTCGTCACGCGTGACGGCGGCGGCAAGGACTGGTACCAGCAGACGCCGGCCGAACGCCAGCACCACCGCACCTTGCGCGCGCCCTGGTGGCCTCGCGTGACGCGCAACACTTACGACCTGGCCACCTACACCATCCCCGCGCTGCTGTACGAGCGCCTGGCCGAGCAGGGCTCGGACTACTCGGTGCTGTTTCCCAACGACGTGCTGTCGCCGGCCGCCGCGGGCACCGAGTTCCGCCAGCCGCTGCACCGTGCGCTGAACCATTTCCACGCCGACCAGTACCGCGCCTATGCCGACCGGCTCACGCCGGTGGCTGGCATCCCGATGCACACGCCGCAGGAAGCCATCGAGGAACTGGAGTTCGCGGTGAAGACGCTCGGCCTGAAGGTCATCAACATCCCGGGCGGCGTGCGCCGGCCCATTCCGGCCATTGCCGAGAAGTACCCGAAGGAACAGCATCCGGATGTCGCCAGGCACGTGGGCTACATCGACTTCTACGGCATCGACAGCCCGCACGACTACGACCCCTTCTGGGCCAAGGTGGTGGAGCTGGGCGTGCCCGTCACCACGCACTACGGCAGCCAGGGCTGGACCGGGCGGCACTCTATCAGCAACTACATGTTCAACCACGTGGGCCACTTCGCCGACGGCTCGCAAGCCTTTGCCAAGGCGCTGTTCTTCGGTGGTGTCACGCGGCGCTTTCCGGGTCTTCGTGTGGGCCTGCTCGAAGGCGGCGCGGACTGGGGCTCTCACGTCTACACCCACTTGGTCGACCGCTGGGAAAAGCGCAACCGCGAGGCGGTGCGCAACTACGACCCGGCCGAGGTCGACGTCGAACTGCTGGCCGCGCTCTTCGAGCAGCACGGCGGCGCGCTGCTGCAGGGCCGCAAGGTGGACAAGGCCAGCCTGGTGCGCGACAGCCTGGGCATCTCCGCCCTGCCCCACAGCCGCGAGCCGCGTGCCGACGAGATCGACGACTTCGCGCTGGCGGGCATCGAGAAGGTGGAGGACATCCGGGCCCGCTGGATCGACCCCTTCTTCTTCGGCTCCGAGGCCGATGACCGCACCGTGGCGGCGGCCTTCAATTCGCGCGTGAATCCGGGCAACGTGAAGGTGAACGCGATCTGGTCCTCCGACGTGGGGCACTGGGACGTGCCCGAATTCACCGAGCCGCTGGCCGAGACCTGGGACCTGGTCGAGCAGGGCGTGATCTCCGCGCAGGACTTCCGCGCCTTCGTGTTCGAGAACCCGCTGCGCTTCTACACCGAGGCCAACGCGAATTTCTTCGAGGGCACGCAGGTCGGCGAGAAGCTGAAGCCGCAGCAGCCGAAGAAGGCCGCCTGAAGACAGGAGCACGAACATGCAAGCGATCTCCCTTCGTACCTTCGCGCGCTGGACCGGCGCACTCGCCTGCGCCTGGCTGCTGGCGGCCCTCCCGGCCCACGCCGCACCCGAGGTCATCCGCATCGGCGTGGCCACCGCCGGTGGCGGCGACCCCGTCACCTGGGGCGGCTCGCCCGGTGGCGTGGCGCGCAATCAACAATGGCTGGAGGAGGAATTCAAGAACTCCGGCACGCGCGTGGAGTGGCTCTTCTTCAAGGGCGCCGGCCCGGCGGTGAACGAGGCCCTGTCGAACAAGCAGATCGACTTCGCCTACCAGGGCGACCTGCCCTCGCTGGTGGGCCGCTCCAACGGCCTGGACACGAAGCTGCTGCTGGCCAGCGGCACGCGCAACAACCTCTACGTGGTGGTGCCGCCGCAATCGGACATCAGGACCATCAAGGACCTGAAGGACCGCAAGGTCTCGATCTTCCGCGGCACCAACGGCCACCTGGTGGCGGTGAACGTGCTGGCCGCCAACGGGCTGGCCGAGCGCGACATCAAGGGCGTCAACCTGGACACCGGCAGTGCCCAGGCCGCGCTGGTGTCCAACGGCGTGGATGCGGCCTTCGGCGGCTACGAATGGTTCAAGGTGCGCGACCAGGGCCTGGCGCGGGTCGTGTACTCCACGCAGGGGCAGGACCCGTCCTATACCCGGCAGGCGGGGCTGCTGGTGCGCGGTGATTTCGAGAAGGCGAACCCGGCCGAAGTGCAGCGCGTGGTCGACGTCTTCGTGCGCGCGGCGCAATGGTCCTCCGACGAGAAGAACCGCGCGGCGCTGTTCGAGACCTGGGCAAAGAGCGGCACGCCGGTCAAGTCCTGGGAGGCCGAGTTCGAGAACCAGAGCCTGGCCGACCGCAACTCGCCGCTGCTGGACGACTTCGTGGTGGGCCGCTACAAGGCCGTGGCCGCCGATGCGCTCAAGCTCAAGCTGATCCGGCGCAGCGTGACGGTGGACGACTGGATCGAGCCCAAGTACCTGCGCGCCTCGCTCAAGAAGCAGGGGCTGGAAGGCAACTGGCGGGCCTACGACGCCAAGGGCAAGCCGCTGGGCGGCGGCGCCTCGGTCGCGACCAATGCACGTTGATTCCGCTTCTGCCGCCACCGCCACGCTGAAAGCCGATGGCGAGTTGTCGGTGGCCTCCGCCGCGGGTGGCCGTGCCGGGGCCACGGCCGTCGGCGCGCGGCTGCGGCGCATCGGCGGCGCATTGCTGCCCTGGCTGCTTCCCGCGGCGCTGCTGACGCTGTGGATCGCCGGCGCCGCGGCGGGCTGGATTTCGCCGCAGGTGCTGCCGCCGCCGCAGTTCGTGCTGGACACGCTGCGCGACCTGGCCAGCAGCGGCGATCTGTGGCTGCACGTCTCGGCCAGCCTGCAGCGGGTGCTGGTGGGTTTTGCGGCCGGTGCGCTGCTGGGCCTGCTGCTGGGCTCGGCCATGGGACTGTCGCGCACGGTGGAGGCCTACCTGCTGCCCAGCTTCAATGCGCTGGTGCAGATTCCGGTGCTGGGCTGGCTGCCTTTCGTGCTGCTGCTGGTGGGCATCGGCGAGCCGTTGAAGTACATCCTGATCGCCAAGGCGGCGCTGGTGCCCGTGGCGCTCAACACGCTGCAGGGTTTCCGCCAGACGCCGACCGCGCTGCGCGAGGTCGGCGACGCCTACGGCTACACGCCGCGCCAGCAGGTGCTGGAGATCGTGCTGCCGCATGCCGTGCCGACGCTCTTCACCGGCCTGCGGCTGGGCTTCACCAAGGCCTGGCTCTCGCTGGTCGTGGTGGAGCTCGTCGCGTCCAGCGAGGGCCTGGGCTACCTCATCGTCTACGGCCGGCAACTCTTCCAGCTGGACCAGGTGATGGCGGCGGTGATCGTGGTGGGTGCCATCGGCTACGCCATCGACCGCGTGCTGGACTGGGCCGAGCGCCGCGTGGGGGCCGCCCGATGAGCGCCGCATCGACCGAGCGCGCGGAACTCGCGACGCTGGAGCCGCTGCGCGCCGAGGCGGCGAGGCGCTGGCGGGGCCTGGTGCTGCCCTTGGCCGCAATCGCGCTGTGGTGGCTGGTGGCGCACCTGGAACTGGTGAATTCCGCCCTGCTGGTGTCGCCCGCCAAGGTGCTGGCCACCGCCTGGGAACAGGTTTCCACCGGCCGCCTGTGGCGGGCCCTGGGCGCGAGCCTGGCGCGCGAGGCCACGGGCTTCCTGATCGGCACCGCGGGCGGCCTGCTGCTGGGCGCGTTCCTCGGCTTGTCGCCGCTGTTCAACCGCCTCGTCGGGCCGAGCTTCAACACCTTCAAGCAGATCTCGCTGTTTGCGTGGATCCCGCTGATCTCCGTCTGGTTCGGGCTGGGCGACGTGGCCAAGGTGGTGTTCCTGTCGCTGGCGGCGCTGGTGCCGGTGGTGGTCAACACCTGCGACGGCATCCGCACGGCCCCGCCGGCGCTGCTGGAAGTGGCGCGGGTCTACGGCTTCACGCGCTGGCAGACGATCTGGCAGGTGGTGCTGCCCGCGGCGCTGCCGGCGATCTTCACCGGCGTGTACCTGGCGCTGATCTATTCGTGGCTGGCGACGATCGGTGCGGAGTACCTGCTGGTGTCGGGACGCGGCATCGGCAACACGCTGATCGAAGGCAGCGAGCATTTCCGCATGGACCTGGTGCTCTTCGGCATGGTGGTCATCGGCCTGGTGGGCTGGAGCATGAACGCTTCGGCCCGCATCCTGGAGCGCCGGCTGGCGCGTTGGTTGGGGAGAAGCACTTGAGCACGTCCGTCATTTCCACGCAGAACGACCTCCTGATCAGCGGGCTGGGCAAGCGCTACGCCAGCACCCAGGCCAGGGGGGGCGAGCTGCAGGTGCTGCAGGGCATCGACCTGCACGTGCCCGAGGGCCGCTTCGTGAGCATCGTGGGCGCCAGCGGCTGCGGCAAGTCCACGCTGCTGCGCCTGGTGCTCGGCCTCGACGCGCAGTACGAGGGCAGGATCCTCCTGGGCGGCAACCCGATCTCGGGCACCGGGCCCGAGCGCGGCATCGTCTTCCAGGACCACCGGTTGTTCCCCTGGCTCACGGTCGAGCAGAACATTGCCGTGGGCCTGCGCAACGCGCCGCTGTCGACGGCGGACAAGCGCCGGCGGGTGGCCGAGCACGTGGAGCTGGTGGGCCTGCAGGGCTTCGAGCAATCGTGGCCGCACCAGATCTCGGGCGGCATGGCCCAGCGCGTGGCCATCGCGCGCGGGCTGGTCAACCGGCCGCGCGTGCTGCTGCTGGACGAGCCCTTCGGCGCGCTGGACGCGCTGACCCGTTCGCGCCTGCAGAACGAAATGCAGCGTATCTGGCAGGCAGAGCGCATCACGATGCTGCTGGTGACCCACGACGTGGAGGAGGCGGTCTTCCTGGGGGACCAGGTGGTGGTGATGCAGCCACATCCGGGCCGCATTCGCCGCATCCTGGACGTCGACCTGCCTCATCCGCGCAACCGCAGCGATCCGCGCTTCATCGCGCTGCGCGACGATGTGCTGGGTGACTTCACCGATTCGACGACCGAGCAGCGCGCCAGAAGCCCCGCCACGCCTGCGCCAAGGGCACACACGCTGCAGATGGCCTGGTGAGGCGTTCGGCCTCGGTGCCGCGACTGCCGGGGCGAGGGCGGAGCGAGACGAAGTTGCCATCCACGACTTGAGCTTCCCAGGCCCAGGGCCTGCGCCGTTGCCAACGGGCAATAAGATGGCCCCCGTCCCCATCCAGGCCAGCCATGATCCACCTGACGCAGCATCCCGAACGCGTGCCCCTTCACAACGAGGTCCACGCCCGGCCGCCCGAGGCCATGGCCGCGCCGCTGGCCATTGCGCACCTGGTCATGTTCGCGGATGCGCAGGGGCACGCCCGAAGCCGGCAGCACCTGGCCGCATTGCTGCGCGACCATCACAAGGCGCTGCCCGACGAGGACACCACCCACCTGCGCATCGAGCTGGGTTCGTTCCGGCTGCGATGGGAGCTGCATACCGAATTCGTCAGCTGGACCTTCGCGGTCCGCCTGCCGGCTGACAAGGGTTCGCTGCCTGCCAGCGCGGTGGATGCCGTCCCCCAGGACTGGCTGGCTGCCCTGCCGGGCCAGTGCCTCAGCAGCCTGGACATGTGGTTGCTGCCCGGCCTCCCCGAGGGCGATGATTTCCGCAGCAACCACCACGGGCTGCGCGACGATGCGCTGGTGGGCTCGGCGGTGGCGGGCGACGCGGCGCAGGTGTTCACCGACTTCGCCATCCATGCGAACGGCTTCTCGCGCTTCCTGCTCTATGCGGGAGAGCTCCCGGCCCGCAGGCTCGGCCGGCTGGTGCAGCGGCTGCTGGAGATCGAGAGCTACCGGATGGCGGCCATGCTCGGCCTGCCCGCGGCAAGGCAGGCGGGCAGCGCGCTGGCAAGCGCCGAAGGCGACCTTGCCGAACTGGCGCAGGCCATCCAGAGTGCCGAGCGGCACGAGGAAGCCCGCCTGCTGGACCGCCTCACCCGACTAGCCGCCAAGGTGGAAAGCGAATACGCCGCGACCCACTCGCGCTTCTCCGCCAGCGGCGCCTACTTCGAGCTGATGGACCAGCGCATCGCCCAGATCAACGAGACGCCCTTGAAGGGCCTGCAGACCATCGGCGAGTTCATCGAGCGGCGGGTGACGCCCGCACGCAAGACCTGCGAGTGGGCCGCGCGCCGGCAGGATGCACTCTCGCGCCGCGTCTCGCGCATCAGCAACCTGCTGCGCACGCGGGTGGAGATCGAGCAGCAGCACAACAGCCAGGCCCTGCTCGAGGCGCTCAACCAGCGGCAGGACGTGCAGTTGCGGCTTCAGGCGACCGTCGAAGGCCTGTCAGTGGCCGCCATCACCTACTACATCGTCGGGCTGGTGAGCTACCTGGCCAAGGCCGGCCAGGGCGTGGGATGGCCGCTGTCGCCCGAGACCACGGCCG
The DNA here is from genome assembly GCF_900114785.1 of Variovorax sp. OV329. Classification (GTDB taxonomy): domain Bacteria; phylum Pseudomonadota; class Gammaproteobacteria; order Burkholderiales; family Burkholderiaceae_C; genus Variovorax. The sequence goes on along the minus strand of NZ_FOUG01000018.1, from coordinate 27,174 downwards.
CCCTGGCGATTCCGCTGGTGGCCGGATCGGTGTGGTGGTCCATGCGCAGGCTGCACCGCAAGATGTTCCCGCACTGAAGGGCCAGGCCGCCTACCCCGCCTCCTCCACGAAGGCCTCTTCGCGCTTGGAGCGTATCGAGGGCGCCAGCACCACCACCAGCAGCAGCAGCGCCGCCATCAGCAGGCCCAGCGAGATGGGCCGCGTGCCGAACACGCTCCAGTCGCCGCGCGACAGCAGCAGCGCCCGCCGCAAATTCTCTTCCATCATCGGCCCCAGGATCAGCCCCAGCAGCAGCGGTGCCGGCTCGCAGCCCAGCTTGAGGAAGGCGTAGCCGACGATGCCGAAGAGGGCCACCAGCCAGATGTCGAACACGTTGTTGTTGGTCGAGTACACGCCGATCGCGCAGAACAGGACGATGGCGGGGAACAACCAGCGGTAGGGAATGGTGAGCAGCTTGACCCACAGGCCGATGAGCGGCAGGTTCAGGATCACCAGCATGAGGTTGCCGATCCACATCGAGGCGATCAGGCCCCAGAACAGCTCGGGGTTGCTGGTCATCACCTGCGGGCCGGGCTGGATGTTGTGGATGGTCATGGCGCCCACCATCAGCGCCATTACCGAGTTGGGCGGAATGCCCAGCGTCAGCATCGGGATGAAGGAGGTCTGCGCACCCGCGTTGTTGGCGGCCTCGGGCGCGGCCACGCCGCGGATGTTGCCCTTGCCGAAGGGCACCTCGCCGGGCTTGAGGCGGGTCTTCTTCTCGATGGTGTAGGCCGCGAAGGCGGACAGCAGCGCGCCGCCGCCGGGCAGAATGCCCAGGGCAGAACCCAGCGCGGTGCCGCGCAACACGGCGGGAGCCATGCGCTTGAAGTCCTCGCTGGTCGGGAACAGGCCCGAGACCTTGGCGGTGAACACCTCGCGCTCCTCGTCGGGCCGCGCCAGGTTCGCGATGATCTCGCCGTAGCCGAACACACCCATGGCCACCGCGATGAAGCTCAGGCCGTCGGTGAGCTCCGGAACGTCGAAGGAGAAGCGCGCCACGCCCGAGTTGACGTCGGTGCCCACCAGGCCCAGCAGCAGCCCCAGCAGGATCATGCAGATGGCCTTGATGAGCGAGCCCGAGGCAAGCACCACGGCACCGATCAGGCCCAGCACCATCAGCGAGAAATATTCGGCAGGGCCGAACTTGAAGGCGATCTCGGTCAAGGGCGGCGCAAAGGCCGCAAGCATGAGCGTGCCCACGCAGCCGGCAAAGAAGGAGCCCAGACCGGCGGCGGCCAGGGCCGCGCCTCCGCGCCCCTGCTTGGCCATCTGGTGCCCGTCGATCACCGTCACGACCGAGGACGCCTCGCCCGGCAGGTTCACCAGGATGGCGGTGGTCGAGCCCCCGTACTGCGAGCCGTAATAGATGCCCGCCAGCATGATGAGCGCCGCAACGGGCGGCAGTGCGTAGGTGGCCGGCAGCAGCATCGCGACCGTGGCGGTGGGGCCGATGCCGGGCAGCACGCCGATCAGCGTGCCCAGCAGGCAGCCGATGAACGCGTACAGCAGGTTCTGCAGGCTGACGGCGGTGGCGAAGCCCAGCGAGAGGTTGTTGATGAGGTCGTGCATGGTGCTCAGCCGGTGATGAAGGTCGGCCACACCTGGAACTGCAGGTTCAGTCCCAGGATGAAAGTGAGGTAGCTGCCGATGGCCAGCACGGTGGCCAGCACCACGGCCATCTTCATGCTGAAGTTGCTGCCGGCCATGCAGGCCACCACCACCAGCGCGTAGATCGCGACGATCAGGCCCATGGCCGGGAGCCCGATGGCGTTCACCCCGGCGAGCAGCAAGCCGAACAGCAGGTTCGCTCCAATGATCAGCCCCAGCGGCTTCCACGCGATCTTGCCAATGGGCTCGCCATCGCCCTCGCTTGCGCCGATGGACGAGCCCACCACGACCAGGCCGAGCACCCCCAGGAGCACGCCGATCATCAGCGGAAAGTAGCCGGGGCCCATGCGCGCCGCGGTGCCGACGTTGTAGTTGGTGGCGCCGGTGGCAAAGGCCACGCCCACGCAGGCAAACATCAGGCCAGCGACGAGGTTCTTCTTGCTCTTGATCTGGACATGCATAGGCAGTGCTCCCTGGGTATCGATGGACTCGGTGGTTGTGGCGGTGGATGCGGATGCGGATGACGGCGCTGGCGCCGGGCCGCGGCGAGGACGACGAGCGCCCTCCATGCGCGCGGCCCAAGCTTTCAGACCGCTTTCGAATACATCATGGTATGAGGTTTATTACATCACAATGTGAGTAATTACCCTGGGAGGCCGCCGCCGGCCGCTGCTACATTCGGCGCTGCCCTTTGCCAGCCAACATGCCCAGCCCCAAACGCACGATCGACAAGCAAGGCCTGGAGGCCTTGTCGGACTTCCGCTTCAGGCTGCGCAGCTTCCTGCGCTTCACCGAGGACGCGGCGCGCTTGCACGGCATCACGGTGCTGCAGTACCAGGTGCTGCTGCACACGCAGGGATTTCCGGGGCGGGAGTGGGCCTCGATCAGCGAGATCGCGGAGCGCCTGCAGGCCCAGCCGCATGGCGTGGTGGCGCTGGTCTCACGCTGCGAGGAAGCCGGCCTGGTCGAGCGGCGCGCCAGCACCATGGACCGCAGGCAGGTGGAGGTTCACCTGCTGCCGGCCGGGCGCGAAAAGCTGGAGGTGCTGGCGACGGAGTTCTCGGAGCACGTGTCCGAACTCGCGGAGGTTGTCGCCTTCGCGCGCAAGTCCCGGCTGTCCTGAAGCCGCTCTAGCCTGCGGCCTTGCGGCAGACCAGCAGCACTTCGTCCACGCCCTCCGTCGCCACCATTCCGGCAGCGAACTTCAGCTCGCTCTGGAAGCGCAGTGCGAGCGGCATGAGCGTACGGTTGTAGGTGCGCATGGCCTTTTCCGGATGGTGCGTGAGCCACCACATGCCCAGGTCGACCAGGCGTGAAGAGCGCGGCTTCATGCCGAACACCGCGCTGCGCTGCACCACCAGATGGTTGTCCGCCAGCTTCTCGAGCAGGCTGGCCGGTTCGTAACGCCGCTTGTGGCCGACGAAGTCGTCGAAGGCCGTCCAGTACGAGGGATGCAGCGGCGTCGAGATCAGCACGGTCGCACCCGGCCTGGCCACACGTGCCACCTCGCGCAGCGCGCCGTCACCGTCGTCCACGTGCTCGACGATGTCGAGCGCGCACACCAGGTCGAAGGCGCCGTCGGCGAAGGGCAGCGAGGTCACTTCGCCCCGCAGCGCCTGTCCGCCCCGCTCGCGAAGCACCGACAGCGCAGGATCGCTGATGTCCACGAAGTGCGTTCCCTCGATGGGCAGGCGCGGCCGCAGGCCCGGACCCACTTCGAGCCGGCGGTCTGCGTTCGGCAACAGGGAGCTGACGAGGGGCCAGGTGTTGAAGCGCTGCGGCTCGACCAGCGTGGCACCGGACCACAGCGAGTCGTAGAACCTGCGGTTCTTTTCCAGGAGCTCGTTCGCGTCCGCTGCCTGGGAAAGGCCTCGTTGCGTCATGCCGCCACTCTAGCAGCGGCGGGCAACGCCCCTCAGGGCCGTGCGGTCAATACCGCGTCGCTCACCTTGATGGGCTTGGGAATCAGCTTGAGCTGATGGAAGGTATCGGCGATCTTCTGCTGCGCGGCGATCACGTCGGGGGTGATGGGCTTCACGTTGAACTCGTAGCGCCGCAGGGCGGTTTCCACCACGTCCACCGGCAAGCCCTGCAGCGGCGCGATGAGCTCGGCCGCCTCGCGCAGGTTCTTCTTGAGCCAGATGCCCTGCGTGACCGAGTCCTCGAACAGCGCGTCGATCACCTGCGGATGCTTGCCGGCAAAGCCGCGCTCGGCCAAGTAGAACTGGTAGTTGTTGACCACGTCGGGCGCGCCATCGGCCAGCACGCGAGCGCCGGCGGCCTTCTCGGCGGCGGCCTGGAAGGGATCCCAGATCACCCAGGCATCGACATTCCTGCTTTCGAAGGCGGCGCGGCCGTCTGCGGGCGCAAGGTAGATGGGCTGGATGTCCGAGAACGCCAGCCCGTTCTTCTCCAGCTGCCGCACCAGCAGGTAGTGCACGTTGCTGCCCTTGTTCAGCGCCACCTTCTTCCCCTTGAGATCGGCCACCGTGCGGATGGGCGAATCCTTGGTCACCAGGATCGCCTCGGCCCGCGGCGCGGCCGGGTCGTGACCCACGTAGACGAAGCGTGCGCCCGCGGCCTGCGCAAAGATCGGGGGTGCCTCGCCCACATAGCCCACGTCCACTGCGCCGACGTTCAGGCCTTCGAGCAGCTGGGGGCCGGCCGGGAACTCGATCCATTTCACCCCGAAGCCCAGGGGTGCCAGCTTCTTCTCCAAGGTGCCCTGTGCCTTCTGCAGAACGAAGAGGCTGGCCGACTTCTGATAGCCGATGCGCAGTTCGCCGCCCTGCTTCTTCGCCTGCGCAAAGGCGGCTCCAGGAAGCAGCGTGGTCAGGATGAGCGCAAGCAGCAGCAAGACCGCAGTGGCCAGCCGCCTTGCCGAGGCGCTGGCCTGGTGCGCTGAGTGGATCGATGTCGACATGGAAGTGTCCCTCGCAGACGTGGTGGATGAAAGATGTGCGGCCTCAGTCGCCGAGCGCCGCGGCAGTGCGTGCGTGGACGTTCTCGGGTCGCGGCAGGCCCAGGTGCCCGCGCAGGGTGCGCTGCGCGTACTCGCGCCGGAACAGCCCGCGGCGCTGCAGCTCGGGCACCACCAGCCGGGCAAAGTCCTCCAGTCCGGAGGGCAGCGTCGGCGCCAGGATGTTGAAGCCATCGGCCGCGCCGCTCTTGAACCAGTGCTCGATCTGGTCGGCGATGGTTTCGGGCGTGCCCACCGCGGTCCAGTGGCCACGCGCGCCGGCCATGCGCTCGTAGAGCTGGCGGATGCTCAGGCCTTCGCTCCTGGCCAGGCCCTTGAACAGCTCGGCGCGGCTCTTCCAGCCCTCGGTCACGGGCAGGTCCTGCGGGAAGGGGCCGTCCAGCGGATAGGCCGACAGGTCGACGTTGCCGAGGAAGGTGGACAGCAGGCCCACGCCCAGCACCGGATCGATGAGGCCTTGCAGCTGCTCGAACTTCTCACGGGCTTCCTGCTCGGAGCGCCCGACGAAGGGCGACAGGCCGGGCAGGATCTTGAGCGAATCGGGCGATCGGCCGAAGGCCGGCAGGCGCCCCTTGAGCGAGCGGTAGAAAGCCGCGGCACTCTCCGGCGTCTGCTGCGCGGTGAACACCAGCTCCGCCGATGCCGCCGCCAGGTCCTGCCCGTCATCGGAGGAGCCTGCCTGCACGATCACGGGATGCCCCTGCGGCGAACGCGGCGTCTGAAGGCCGCCTGCCACCCTGAAGTGCTCGCCCTCGAAGTCCACGCGGTGCAGGCGCTGGGGATCGAAGAATCGGTTGGCCGCCTTGTCGTGGATGAAGGCGTCGTCCTCCCAGGTGTCCCACAGGCCCTTGACGATCTGCACGTACTCGCCGGCCCGCGCGTAGCGGTGCGCATGCGTCAGGCCGAAGCTGCGGGCCTCGAAGTCGCTGCCAGAGGTGACCAGGTTCCAGCCGCTGCGCCCGCCGCTGAGCTGGTCCAGCGTGGCGAACTTGCGCGCCAGGTGGTAGGGGGGCAGGTAGGTGGCCGACACCGTGGCGACCAGGCCGATGTGCGTGGTGGCCTGCGACAGCGCCGCCAGCGTGAGCGTGGGCTCCATCGGATACCACAGCGCATTCTTCGCCAGCCCCTCGTCGGGCGGGCCGGGCAGGCCCACGTTGCCGGCGAAGAAGATGGCGTCGAACTTGGCCGCTTCGGCGATGCGCGCCCAGCGCTTGAGCGACTCGATGTCGCTGGCCGCCCGCGGGTCCACCTCCGGGTGGCGCCACGCCGCCAGGTGATGGCCCACGCCGAAGAAGAAGGCGCCCAGGTGCAGCTGGCGCGCTTTTGATGCAATGGCGCTCATGCGGGGCGGCCGGCCGGCCGGCTGCTGCGCGTGAGGCTGTGCGGCACGTAGCGGTCGGCCTGGATGTCCGGGGTCACGCCATGGGTGAAGACCCCCTCGGTGATGGGCAGGAAGCCGCCGTTCCACGCTTCCCATTGCGCACGCAGGCGCTGGAACACCTCGGGATGGCGCTCGCGCAGGTTAGCGCGCTCGCGCTGTTCGACGGCCACGTCGAAGAGAAATTCGTTGTCGTTGATCTTCAGGTACTTCCAGTCGCCGTCGCGCAGCGCGCGCTGCGACTGCGCCTTGTAGCGCCAGTAGAGCGTGCGCGCATGCACCGGCGCCTGTCCTTCGAGCACCGGCAGGATGTTCTCGCCGTCGCTGGGATAGTCCGGATGCGGCGCCAGGCCGGCTGCGGCCAGCAGCGTGGGCAGCCAGTCGAAGCTCATGGTCACCTGCTGCTGGACCTGGGGCTGGAGGCGGGCACGCCAGCGCAGCAGCGTGGGCACGCGCAGGCCGCCTTCGAGCAGCTCGGTCTTCTGGCCGACGAAAGGCCAGGTCTTGGAGAAGCGCTCGCCGCCGTTGTCGCTGGTGAAGACCACGAGGGTGTTCTCGCCGAAGCCCTGCGCGTCGAGCGCAGCCAGCACCTGCCCGACCGCGGCGTCCAGCGCCTGCACGATCTCGCCGTACTTCTTCAGGCTGCCGCCGTCGTAGTGGAACAGGTCCTTGATGTCGCGCGAGACCTGTTCGTCGTCCGGCCCTTCCCACGGCCAGTGGGGTGCGGTGAAGTGCAGCGAGAGGAAGAAAGGCGTGCCCGGCACTTCCGCGCGCTCGCGGATGTAGGCGCTGGCCTCGTCCGCCAGGATCTGCGTGTAGTAGCCGGTGCGCTCCACCGGCACCTCGCCTTCCCACAGGTCGCGCGGCACCTGGGCGCCCACGGCCGGCTTGTGGGTGAAGTAGTCGACGGCGCCGCTGTGATTGCCGAAGAAGCGGTGGTAGCCGCTCTTCTGCGGGCCGTACTCCGGCGGCCGGCCCAGGTGCCATTTGCCGATGAGCGCCGTGTGGTAGCCCGCCGCCTTCAGCAGCGAAGGCAGCGTGGGATGCGAGGGCGGCAGCCCCAGGCCCTGGCCGCCGCTGGCGATCGGCTCCTCCAGCCCCCCGCGCAAGCGGTATTGGTAGCGCCCGGTGATGAGCGCGAAGCGGGTGGCCGAGCACACGGCGGAGTTGGCATAGGCCTGCTCGAAGCGCACGCCCTGCCCTGCCAGCCGGTCCAGGTGCGGCGTGGCGAATGCAGTCTGGCCGTACACGCCCAGGTCGGCCCAGCCGAGGTCGTCGGCCAGGATGAAGACGATGTTGGGCTGGCTGCTCATCGCTGCGCCACCAGGCCTGCGGCGTTCGTCGGCGTCCAGAAAGACTCCAGCCTGAGTTCCTTCAGCGCGGCATTCAGGAAGCTCGGGTCGGCCCAGGCCTGGGCGTCGAAGGTCTGGCGGATGATGCCGACCTTGCGCGCGCCGTCGATGACGTCGGCGTAGTGCGAAACGAAGCCGCTGTCGAGCAGGGGCGAATAGCGCTCCTTGATGAGCGTGCCCTCGAAGTCGCTCGCGAAGAGCGCCACCGGCAGGCCGCTGATCTCGTGGAAGCGGTTGAAGAGTGCGCCACGCTTGCCCTCGTCCAGCGAGGCCGCGTGGGCCTGCTGCACCAGCACCTTGACGAGGCGGGTCACCAGCTGCGGGTACTTCTTCGCGAAGTCGTCGGTGACGATGGTGCCGGAGTTGATACCGTAGATCGGGCCCTTGCCGCGCGTGCTCACCGGGATGTCGGCCGTGCCGGCCAGCTTGAGCAGTTGCAGGTCCGAGCCGCCGAAGGTGGCGTCGATGTCCTTGCTCACCACCGCTGCCTTGGAAGTGGGCCAGTCGAGGTTGGTGAAGCGCACGTCCTTCTCGGTCAGGCCCTGGTCTTCCAGCAGGCGGTTGAAGGTGAGCTGGTAGGCGGTGCCGCGCAGCACCGCCACGCGCTTGCCCTTCAGGTCCTTGAAGCTCTGGATGTTCGAGCCCAGCGCAGTGGCGAGGTAGCTGTTGCTGCCGCGGCCGCCGGCGCTCACCAGGCGCGTCTTCAGGCCGCTGGCGCGGCCGATCACGCCGGCCAGGTCGCCCAGGAACACCACGTCGAGCTGCCCGGTGGCCAGCGCTTCGTTGATGGCCGGACCGGCGCCTTTGAAGAACTTCCATTCGACCTTGATGCCGTCCTTCTCGAACTCGGCTTCCAGCGCCTTGCTGGCATAGGCCAGCGATGCCGGGCCGGCGCCCAGGAAGGACTTGCCGGCGCTGCCCTGCTCGGGCGCGGCCAGGCGGATCACCTGCGGAAGGTCGGCTGCCTGCGAGGCGCCGGAAGCCAGCAGGCCGGCGAAGGCCAGCGAGGCGGCCAGCAGCGGACGGCGGGCGATGGAGAAGCTGTGTCGTGTCATGGGTGCATCCGGAAAATGAGAGATGAAGGATTCGGTGAGGGGACTCAGGCGGGCTCGGCGAGCAGCGCTTCCTCGCGGGCGCCGAACTGCGCCAGCACCTCCTGCTTGACGCGGGCGAACTCGCTGGACGCGCGCTCGCGCGGATGCGCCAGCGGCACCGGAACGATGCGGCGCACGCGCCCGGGGCGTGGCTCCATCACCACCACCTTGTCGCCCAGGAACACCGCCTCTTCCACGTCGTGCGTGACCAGGATGGTGGTGATGCCCTCGGCCTGCCAGATGCGCTGCAGCTCCTGCTGCAGGTGCGCGCGCGTGATCGCATCCAGCGCGCCGAAGGGCTCGTCCAGCAGCAGGATCTCGGGCCGGTTCACCAGCGCGCGGGCAATCGCCACGCGCTGCGCCATTCCGCCCGAGAGCTGGTGCGGCCAGGCGCTCTCGAAGCCCTTGAGGCCCACCAGCGCGATGTGCTCGCGCACCGCCTGGCGCTTCTGCCCTTCGGTGAGATCCGAGTTCAGCAGCCCCAGCGCAATGTTGTCCTGCACCGTGAGCCAGGGAAAGAGCCGGTGCTCCTGGAACACGATGCCGCGGTCCAGGCTGGTGCCCACCACGCGGCGCCCGTCCAGCAGCACCTCGCCCTGGTAGTCCTGCTCCAGGCCGACGATGAGCCGCAGCAGCGTGGACTTGCCGCAGCCGCTGGTGCCCACGATGCTCACGAACTCGCCCGGCTCGATGCGCAGGTTGATGTCCCGCAGCACCTGCAGCGGCGCGCCCTCCACCTCGTATTGCTTGTTCAGTTGCCGGATCTCCAGCGTGCCTGCGTTGTTTGCCATGAATCCCATTCCTCCGTGCCTTGTCGTTTTCAGAATTGCGCGACCGATTGGCCGCGCCAGGCCAGCGCGCGGCGTTCCAGGCGCGTGGCGATCCAGTTGAGGGTGAAGCCGACCAGGCCCACGACGATCACGCCGAAGATGACCAGGTCCATGTGGAAGTGCTCGCGGCCATCGACCATGGTGTTGCCGATGCCCTTGCCGGCCACCAGCAGGTACTCGGCGCCCAGGGTGGCCAGCCAGGCATAGATGAGCGCCAGGTGGATGCCCGCGAAGATGGAGGGCGAGGCACTGGGCAGCACCACGCGGCGCAGCATCTGCGCGCGCGAGAAGCGCAGTACCCTGCCCACCTCGATGAATTCGCGCGGCACGCTGCGGATGCCCTCGAAGGTGTTGAGCACCACCGGGAAGAAGGCCGCCAGCGAGAGGAACGCCACCTTGGCGGCATCGCCCAGGCCGAACCACACCGAGATGAGCGGGATCCAGGCGAACAGCGAAATCTGCTTGAGCGTGTGGAAGCTCGGCCCCACGGCGCGCTCGAAGCCGCGCGAGAAGCCCAGCACCGCGCCGAACACCAGCCCCCCGGTGGCGCCTATGGCAAAGCCCGCCAGGTTGCGCCACAGGCTCGCGCCCAGCGCTACCTGCAGCTCGCCGCTGGCCGCATAGCGCACGCCGCGCTCCCACACCGCCGCGGGCGAGACGAGCAAGGGGGAACTGCTCCACTCGAAGCGGAAAGCCATCCACCACACCAGAAGCAACGCCAGGGGCAGCACCCAGCCACGCAAGGGCTTGGGCACTCGCTGGAAGAAGCGCGCAATGCGCCCGCCGCCGGTTGCGGATCGAGTCTGGGTCATATCGGAGAGCCTTGTTCTAGAAGCCGGCGCGACGCCAGCGCGTGAGGCGCGTTTCGATGCGGGCCAGGGCGCGGTCGAGCACGAAGCCCACCGCCCCCACCACCACCACCGCGGCCAGCACCACGTCCAGCTGGAAGAGCTGGCGGCCATAGACGATGAGGAAGCCGATGCCCTCGCTCGATGCCAGCAGCTCCACCACCACCAGCGAGAGCCAGGCGTGCGTGAAGCCGTAGCGCACGCCGTTCCAGATCGGCCCGAAGGCCGAGGGGAACACCACCTTGGTCAGCAACTGCCAGCGCGTGAAGCGCAGCACCCGCGCCACCTCGATGTAGCGGGTAGGCACGCCCTCGATGCCCTTGTAGGTGTTGAGCGCCACCGGCACCAGCGCCGCCTTGGCGATCAGGATGATCTTGAGCGCCTCGTCGATGCCTACCAGCAGCATCAGCAGCGGCAGCCAGCCCAGCACCGGGATCTGGCTGAAGGCCTTGAAGGTGGGATGGACGTAGTCCTTGAAGGTGGGCCACAGGCCCATCGCGATGCCCAGCAGCATGCCGGCGGCCAGCCCCACGCCGAAGCCCGCGAACACGCGGACAAGGCTCACCTGCAGGTGGCCCCAGATCTCGCCGGTGCGGAACAGGTCGACCAGCGTGGCCAGCACCGCTTCTGGCGAGGGCAGCACCTGCGGTGCGATCCATTCGAAGTGCGCGCCCAGCCACCACAGCAGCAGCACCGCCAGCGGAAAGGGCCAGCCCGCCAGGCGCGGTGCCAGGCGGCGCCAGGCCGCCCAGGCGGCAGGACCCGTCGCCGCGTGCGCGATGCGCAGCGGCAACTCGGGTGAAGAGGATGAGGCGGTCATTCGGAACAAGGTCGGCCGTGGCGGCCATGCAAAGGGCGCCATTGTCGAAAGCCCGCCTTGGAAATGGAACGACGCAGATTTGGTTTGCATATAGCTAACTAAACCGAGGCAGCGTTCGTGAGGAACCTCCGTGGGAAGATGCGGCAATTGCCGATTCCGGAAAGCAGGCGCCCCCGATGGAAGCACACACCAAGGAAGCAGTCGCGAGCAAGGTGCCGTCGCCGGACTCCGCGCTGGCACACCTGCCCGTGGGCCTGTTCGGCTCTGCCACCGGCATCGGCGGTCTAGGCGCGGCATGGCACCTGGCGCACCACGACTTCGGACTGCCCGGCTGGCCGTCGGCCTTGCTCGCCACGATCTCGCTGCTGGTCTTTGCCGCCATGTCGGCCGCCTACCTGGTGAAGCTATTGACCGCGCCCGAGGCGGTGCGGGCCGAGTTCGCCCACTCGGTCAGCGGCAGCCTGTTCGGCCTGATACCGATCGCGCTGATGCTGCTGCCGATTCCGCTCGTGCCGCTGGCTCCGCGGCTCGCGATGACGCTGTGGGCGGTGGGTGCCGTCTCGTGCCTGGGCTTCACGGCCTTCACGCTGTATCGCTGGATGAGCGCGCGCCAGCAGGCCGAGCTGGCCCTGCCGGCCTGGATCATTCCGGTGGGCGGGCCGCTGAACCTTCCGATCGCCATGCCGGCGCTGGGCCTGGACCCTCTCCAGGAACTGGCGATGTTCGCCTTCGCCATCGGGATCTTCTTCTCGGTGCTGGTCTTCGCGCTGGTGTTCTCGCGCCTGCTGTTCCAACTGCCGCCGCCGCAGCAGGCCTTGCCGGCGCTGCTGATCCTGACGGCGCCTTTCTCGATCGGCTCGTCCGCCTACCTCGTCGTCACCGGACACGGCGACCTGTTCTCGCAATCCCTCTTCATGGTCGACCTGCTGCTGCTGTGCGTGCTTGCCCCCTTGCTCACGCACCTGCCGCGCTGCTGCCCGTTCAGGGTGTCCTGGTGGGCAGTGAGCTTTCCGCTGGCGGCCGCGACGGTCGCATCGCTGCACTTTGCAGCGCTGCGACCGAACCGCGTCAACGAGGGCATTGCGCTGATGCTCCTGGGCGTCACGACCCTGGTCGTGCTCTGGCTGATGCTGAGGACGATGCTGGGACTCTTGCGGGGAGAACTACGGCTACTGGTCGGCGCGTGAGATGCACGGGCGAGGTCGCCGCGCGTGTGGGGAGCCGTGGTTGTTTAGCGCACCGCTTCCAGCATCGACAGGCACCGTGCATCAAGTGCGATCCTTGGCTTGGCCGAACTGGTCAAGGTTGCTGAGCGCATCGGCGCTAGTGGTCGGAGTTGTGAACGAGCGCCTCGTGTTGGCGCGGACGACGGCTCGGCGCCCTTTGCTGTCGTACACGCGGATGAGCCTGAAGGGCTGGTCTTTGCGACCAATGCAGTCATCGCACGAACTCTGCCACCTGGGGCCTGCGCACTCTTTGCAAATCTATCGGTCCCGATCGTGTGCTTGCCGTGGTCTGTTAGTAAAGCGGGCCGTTCTTCGCACCGGCTTTAGCCGCCGAAGATGGCAGCCGAGGGGCTCCTCGCGAGCCCGCCGGCTATTTACTTCGGGAGTCACCAAAGACGGCACGGAAGTCGGGTCGCCCACCCTACCAGCAGGCTCGACGAGAAGTTCGTCCTGCCTGTCAATGGCCCTGGTATGGCGTGCGCAAGGAATACTCGCAACTTCTTGAGTGAACTCTTGGGTGAGCCCAACCACGCCAACCGCAAGTTCGACGACATCTGCAATAAGTGCCACAGCGTCGGATCCCGAAGCCCTTGATGCTCAGAGATGGTTGGCAATTCGAAATGCCTCCGCAGTAGATTGCCGGTCCGGTTGCCAACCCCCGCCCAGTGCCTTGAAGGCGATGATCGCGGCATGTGCTGACGCGGTTTGCGCTTGTGCTCGCGCATCGGAGGCACGCAGCAGGTTTTCGTCTGCTTGCAGTACTTCGATCAGGCTGACCACACCTTTTTGGTATGCGGCAAACGAAGCGCCTCGCGCGCGACTGAGCGAATCCACTCCCTGCGCGAGCAGCTCGGCCTGTTCCTCGCGCTTGACCAGGGCCGAGAAGGCGTTTTCCACGTCCTCGGTTGCTCGCAGCACAGCCTGCCGATAGGCGGCCAGCATCTCGACCTCCTGGCCCCTGGCCTGGTCGATCTGCGCGTCGATGCGGCCGAAATCGAATAGACGCCAGCGCAGGCCCAGCACCCCGGTGCCCTGGCTCGCACCGCTGGTGAACAGGTTGCCGCCGGACACCGATGTCGCGCTGCCGATCAGTCCACCGAGCGAGAGCTTGGGGTAGTACTCGGCCATGGCTACGCCAATCCGGGCGTTCGATGCGGCGAGTCGGCGCTCGGCTGCGATCAGATCGGGCCGGCGCTGGAGCAACTCGCCCGGGGACCCCGCGTCTGTGATCTGCGGGGCGACGGGGATCGCGCCGGCATCGGTCAATTCCGCTCGGTGTGTGCCCGGGAGAGAGCCCAGCATCACATCCAGCGCGTTCATGGCCGCCTCCAGACCTGCCTCGAGGACCGGGACGGACGCCCCGACCTGGGCGAGCGCCCCTTCGACCTGCCGCACCTGGAGTTCGGCTGCCAGCCCCTTGCCATAAAGGAGGTTGACGGTTGAGAGCAACTGCTGCTGTGTTCGTAGCTGCCCGCGTGCGACGTCGAGACGGGTCTGCAATCCACGCACGCTGACATAGATGTCGGCGGTCTGTGCCGCCACTGCCAACCGAGTCGCGGCCGCGCCTGCCTCCGAGGCCTGGTATTCGGCAATCGCCGCTTCGCGCCCACGGCGCAGGCCACCGAAGATGTCCAGCTCCCAGCTCGTGCCGAGATTGGCCTCGTAGGCATTCCCGTAGCGATCGAAACCTGGCGTCGAGTTCAGGACCTGTCCCAGCTGGGTTTCGATCGACTGATAGGCCCTGGCTGCCTGGGCGCTGATGTTGCCGGAAGGCAGCAGCGCGGCGTTCGCCGCGCCGAGTCCCGCGCGCGATTGGGAGATGCGCGCGGACGCCTGCGCGAGATCGAGGTTTTGCACCAGCGCGAGCGTCACGAACCGCGTCAGTTGCGGGTCGCCGAACCCCGTCCACCATGCCAGGAGGTCGGCGCTGGCGGTGGCATGGCGTTGATCCAGCGCGGCTTGGCCCAGGTACGTTGCGGGCATAGGCGTGTCAGGTCGGACATAGTCGGGACCGACGGCGCAGCCCGCCGAAAGGCTGGCAACGACGAACATGGCAAGGATGCGTTGGGACATGGCGTTCTTCCAGAGCAAAGGATCTTCTAGAAGTGACTATAATACGGATTGGTCACTTGTTGTTGATTTGTGACTGTGACGGTAAGCTGTCGAGCCATGAGCAAAGCAATCACCACCACCGTCTCGGCCCGCGGACCGGCCGATCACGAGGTGCGAGACCAGATCGTTGCCGCAGCAACTGAGCACTTCAGCCGCTACGGCTACGAAAAGACGACCGTCTCCGACCTGGCCAAGGCCATCGGGTTTTCCAAGGCCTACATCTACAAGTTCTTCGAATCCAAGCAGGCCATCGGCGAAATGATCTGCGCCAACTGCCTGCGGGACATCGAAGCCCAGGTACGAGCGGCCGTCGACGGCGTCGACCGCCCCCCCGAGAAGCTGCGCCGGATGTTCAAGGCGGTTGTCGAGGAGAGCCTTCGCCTGTTCTCCGAGGATCGGAAGCTGTACGAAATTGCGACTTCGGCCGTCACCGAACGCTGGCAGGCAGTGCTCACGCATGAGGAGCGCATCCGGCAATTGCTGCACGAGATCCTGCGCGAGGGGCGAGAGACCGGGGAGTTCGAGCGCAAGACGCCGCTCGACGAGGCGGCGAGAGCCATCTACTTGGTCCTGCACCCTTACGTCAATCCGCTGCTCCTGCAGCACAGCTTCGATTACACCGACGAGGCGCCGGCCCAACTCTCGAGCCTGGTGCTGCGCAGCCTTTCTCCCTGAGACCGGATTTTATCGGTGACGCTTGACTAATATGGTCACTAGTATCAACATGGAGGCCCTGCTCACTTAGTCAACGGGTCATTCATGCTTCGGCGCCGCCTGGTTACATCGACAGTCCTCTGTGTATTGCCATTTGCGTTGGTTGCTTGCGGCGAAAAACCGTCATCCGATCCGCGCACCGAAGCGCCGCTGGTGCGTGCCGCCATCGTCCAGGAGGCAATTCCCGCGTCACGTTCCTTCACCGGGACCGTAGCCGCTCGCGTCCAAAGCGATCTGGGCTTCCGCATCTCCGGCAAGGTGCTGGAGCGGCTCGTCGATGCGGGGCAGGCCGTCAAGCGCGGCCAGACCCTCATGCGTGTCGACCCCGCCGATCTGAAGCTTGCTGCGCGCGCGCAGCAGGAGGCGGTCGCCGCTGCGCGGGCGAGGGCGCAGCAGACGGCGGAGGACGAAGCCCGCTACCGCGATCTGCGCGGAACCGGCGCGATCTCGGCCTCGGCCTACGACCAGGTGAAGGCTGCGGCAGACGCAGCCAAGGCCCAGCAGAGTGCTGCCGAGGCGCAGGCCGAAGTCGCGCGCAACGCGAACCGCTATACCGAGTTGGTGGCCGATGCCGACGGCGTCGTCCTGGAAACGCTGGTCGAGCCGGGCCAGGTCGTGAACGCCGGGCAGGTCGTGGTGCGCGTGGCCCACGCCGGCCGCCGCGAAGCCGCGATCCAACTGCCGGAAACGTTGCGCCCATCGGTCGGTTCCGCCGCACAGGCCACGCTCTTCGGCAGAGAGGGCGTGGCCGTTCCGGCCAAACTCCGGCAGCTTTCGGATGCGGCGGATCGACAGACCCGCACCTTCGAGGCGCGATATGTGCTGGAAGGCGGACTGGCCGATGCGCCGTTGGGTACCACGGTCACCATCCGGATTCCGGATGATCAATCGTCCGGCCAGGGTGGCTTGCAGGTGCCCATCGGATCCCTGTTCGACGCGGGCAAGGGGCCGGGGGTGTGGGTCATCAGCGGCGAGCCGGCGAAGGTTCACTGGCGGCCGGTGACGGTGCAGCACCTGGATGACGACAGCGCGCGCATCGCGGGCCAGCTCAAGCAAGGAGACCGGATTGCCGCACTAGGCGCACACCTGCTGCAAGAAGGCGTGCAGGTGCGGGTGGCCGGCCAGGCTACCACGGTCGAGGCTGCTGGGGTTCGTCCGTGAGCGAAGGGCGTTTCAACCTGTCGGCGCTCGCGGTACGAGAGCGCTCAATCACCTTGTTCCTGATCTGCCTGATCTCGATGGCCGGGCTCGTTTCATTTTTCAAGCTGGGCAGGGCGGAAGACCCGGCCTTCACGGTCAAGGTGATGACCATCATTACCGCCTGGCCCGGGGCGACCGCGCGGGAAATGCAGGACCAGGTGGCCGAGAAGATTGAAAAGCGCATGCAGGAGTTGCGCTGGTACGACCGTGTCGAGACCTACACAAGACCGGGCCTCGCGTTCACGACCCTGACCCTGCTTGACAGCACGCCACCTTCGCAGGTGCAGGAGCAGTTCTACCAGGCCCGCAAGAAGGTCAGCGACGAGGCAGGCAATCTCCCATCCGGCGTGATCGGCCCGATGGTCAACGACGAGTACGCAGACGTCACCTTTGCGCTGTTCGCGCTCAAGGCCAAGGGCGAGCCGCAGCGCCTGCTGGTGCGGGATGCGGAAACGCTGCGCCAGCGGCTGCTGCACGTTGCGGGGGTAAAGAAGGTCAACATCATCGGCGACCAGCCCGAACGCATCCACGTCGAGTTCTCGCATGATCGCCTGGCCACACTGGGCATCAGCCCACAGGACGTGTTCGGCGCGCTCAACGGCCAGAATGCCCTGACGCCGGCGGGCTCCGTCGAAACCAAGGGGCCGCAGGTGTTCATTCGCTTGGACGGCGCCTTCGATGGACTGCAGAAGATTCGCGACACGCCGGTGGTGGCGCAGGGCAGCACCCTCAAGCTGTCGGACATTGCCACCGTCAAGCGTGGCTACGAAGACCCGGCGACTTTCATGGTCCGCAACGGCGGCGAGCCGACCCTCCTGCTGGGCGTCGTCATGCGGGAAGGCTGGAATGGGCTCGACCTGGGCAAGGCACTGGATCACGAGGTCGCCGCGGTCAATGCCGAGCAGCCCCTGGGCATGAGCTTGACCAAGGTCACAGACCAGTCCGTCAATATCAGTGCCGCGGTCGATGAGTTCATGGTCAAGTTCTTTGCCGCACTGCTGGTGGTCATGCTGGTGAGTTTCCTGAGCATGGGCTGGCGCGCGGGCCTCGTGGTCGCTGCCGCCGTGCCGCTAACCCTGGCGGTGGTCTTCGTCGTGATGGCCGCGACCGGCAAGAACTTCGACCGCATCACGCTGGGCTCGCTGATCCTGGCGCTGGGCCTCTTAGTGGACGACGCCATCATCGCCATCGAAATGATGGTGGTGAAGATGGAGGAGGGCTACGGTCGCGTGGCCGCCTCGGCCTACGCTTGGAGCCATACGGCAGCGCCAATGCTCTCGGGCACGCTGGTCACCGCCGTGGGCTTCATGCCCAATGGCTTCGCGCCGTCCACCGCGGGCGAATACACGAGCAACATGTTCTGGATCGTCGGCATTGCGCTGATCGCGTCCTGGGTGGTCGCGGTGGTCTTCACGCCCTACCTGGGTGTCAAGCTGCTGCCTGACTTCAAGAAGGTTGAAGGCGGCCACGCCGCGATCTACGACACGCCGCGCTACAACAGCTTGCGCCAGGTGCTTGCGCGCGTCGTCGCGCGCAAGTGGTTGGTGGCCGGCGCGGTGATCGGCCTGTTCGTTGCGGCCATTCTGGGCATGGGCGTGGTCAAGAAGCAGTTCTTCCCGATCTCCGACCGCCCCGAAGTTCTGGTCGAGGTGCAGATGCCCTATGGCACCTCGATCGTGCAGACCAGCGGCGCCGCGGCAACGGTGGAGGCTTGGCTGGCCAAGCAGCAAGAGGCGGAGATCGTCACGGCCTACATCGGGCAGGGCGCGCCGCGCTTCTACTTCGCGATGGGCCCCGAGTTGCCCGATCCCTCGTTTGCCAAGATCGTGGTCCGCACCGGCAGCCAGGAAGAGCGCGAGGCGCTAAAGCATCGGCTGCGCCAGGCGATCGCCGATGGCCTGGCCTCCGAGGCGCGCGTACGCGTCACGCAACTCGTGTTCGGCCCGTACTCGCCGTTCCCGGTCGCCTACCGGGTCACGGGGCCGGACGCGGACGAGCTGCGCAAGATCGCGACCGAGGTTCGGCAGGTCATGGATGGGAGTCCGATGATGCGCACGGTCAGCACCGACTGGGGAACGCGCACGCCTACCCTGCACTTCAATTTGAACCAGGACCGGTTGCAGGCCATGGGACTGACTTCCAGCGCAGTGGCGCAGCAACTGCAATTCTTTCTGAGCGGCGTGCCCGTCACCGCGGTGCGCGAGGACATCCGCACAGTGCAGGTGGTGGCCCGTTCGGCAGGCGCCATCCGGCTCGACCCGGCGAGGATCGCGGACTTCACGCTGTCAGGCACCAACGGGCAACGCATCCCGCTGTCGCAGGTGGGCGAGGTCGAGGTGCGCATGGAAGAGCCGATCATGCGCCGGCGCGACCGCATGCCGACTATCACCGTGCAGGGCGACATCGCCGATGGCCTGCAGCCACCGGACGTGTCGGCCGCCATCACGCAGCGGCTGCGGCCCGTCGTGGACAAGCTGCCGGACGGCTACCGCATCGAAGAGGCCGGCTCCGTCGAGGAATCGGGCAAGGCGACCAAAGCCATGTTGCCGCTGTTCCCGATCATGCTGGCGGTGACGCTGCTCATCATCATCTTTCAGGTGCGCTCGATCTCCGCGATGGTCATGGTCTTTCTCACCAGCCCGCTGGGGTTGATCGGCGTCGTGCCGACGCTGATTCTTTTCCGACAGCCTTTCGGCATCAACGCGCTGGTCGGACTGATTGCTCTGTCGGGCATCCTGATGCGCAACACCCTGATCCTGATTGGGCAGATCCACCACAACGAACAGGCGGGACTGGACCCCTTTCATGCGGTCGTCGAGGCCACCGTGCAGCGTGCCCGGCCGGTGATCCTGACAGCGATGGCGGCCATCCTCGCCTTCATCCCGCTGACCCATTCGGTGTTCTGGGGGGCGCTCGCGTACACGCTGATCGGCGGCACTCTCGCGGGGACGGTCCTGACGCTGGTATTCCTGCCCGCCATGTATTCCATCTGGTTCAAGATCAGGCCCGGCAACAGCAGCCGGCCTGCGCACTGACCTGCTCTTCATTCCATTCACCTGCATCGAGGAACTGCAATGTCGAATTCAACAGTTGTCGTGGTTACCGGCGTGTCATCGGGCATCGGACGCGTCGCCGCCCTGAAGTTTGCCAAGCGGGGTTGCCAGGTATTCGGCACCGTACGCAACATCGCGAAGGCGCCCGCATTGCCGGGTGTCGAGCTCGTCGAGATGGATGTTCGCGACGACGCGTCCGTTCAGCGTGCAATCCAATCCATCCTCGGCCGGACCACGCGCATCGACGTGCTCGTCAATAGCGCGGGAACAACCCTGATCGGTGCGGTGGAGGAAACGGCGACCGCCGAGGCCCAGGCGCTGTTTGACACCAACGTTCTCGGCATCCTGCGCACCACCCAAGCCGTGCTCCCGCATATGCGAGCGAAGCGCCGCGGGCGGATTGTCAATGTCAGTTCTGTGCTCGGCTTTCTCCCGGCCCCTTACATGGGCCTCTATTCGGCATCCAAGCATGCTGTAGAAGGACTTTCTGAAACCCTTGATCACGAAGTGCGCCAGTTCGGCATCCGCGCCACCCTGGTCGAGCCGGCCTACACGAAGACCAACCTGGAAGCCAATTCGCCCCGTGCGAAGTCGAGAATCCCGGACTATGACCGCGAACGCGAGCTCGCATCGCGCGCAGTCGCCGACAGTGTCAGCAGTGCTCCCGAGCCCGATGGTGTGGCAAGCGCGATCGTCGAAGCAGCGCTTGGCGGGTGGCATATGCGGATCACTCCGTCCGGACAGGCATCCTTGTTGAGCAAACTGCGCCGCTTCATGCCCGCCGGCCCTGTCGATGCAAGTCTGAGGAAAAAACTTGGACTCGCCTGAAGACCTGGCACAGACGGTTGCTTTCGAGGCAGCCGTGCAACATGCGATGCCATGCGCTTGAGTCATCTGGCTCTCGCAAGAGGTCTGCGGCATTCGCGAACAGTGGATGTCGATGTGTTGAACTTCGCGGATCAATATTGATTGCTAGCTGCCCCAGAACCCGACATTCTCGGGAGGCCCTGCGAAGGACTGCTGCTGGCCGACTACGGCGATCCGCCAGCGAACTGAAACCATCTCTTGCGGCTAAGTCTATACAAGCAGTGTCTTTTCAGTTCGCTACCGTCCAACGCCGGGTTGGGGTAGTCGAAGTCCGAGTCTGCATTGGTCATCCCAACGCGTTCCATCACCGCACGGGAGGCAAGGTTGATGCTCGCCGTGAACGAAACTATCTCTTGGAGCCCCGCTTGCTCGAACCCAACGCGTAGTGCCGCCATGGCGCCTTCGGTCGCATACCCCTTGCCCCAATGCTCCCGGGCCAACCGATAGCCAAGTTCGACACAGGGCATGAACGTCAGAGCACGCCTTGGGACGGTCAGACCGATGAAGCCGATGAAGGTCCCAGATGCCCGGGTCTCGACAGCCCAATTGCTCCAGCCTCGGTTATCGAGTTCTGCGCTCCACCTTTCAATATCGTGGTCGCTACCCTTGCGAGACTGCAGACCTGGGAAGAAGCGCATCACCAGGGGGTCCACGTTCAGGGCAGCATACGGCTCGCGATCATCCTCCTTCCACTGCCGAAGTCGCAAACGCTCAGAGATGATTTCGATTGCCATATTGATTGGGTCTCGGCCCCGAGTGTCTGTTTACGAGAAAATTGAGAGGTTCCGACGGGTCTTGGCCGCATTCCGCCGGAGTCACTCCCGCCAATTCTTGCCCAAACCGACACTGCTCGCCGACCGGCAAGGGCTATGCAGACCGGAACTGGCCGGGACACCCTTCGGTTGTGTGCGTTCCTTGAATCTCAGCCTTGTTGCGCGCTCTCAGTTCAGTCTGGAACTGAATAATCTTGGCGGGAGGTGTCGCACGACACATCACCATCAGAACCCTTTGTGGGTTGCGACGCACCACTTCATCCACCACAGGAGTCGCGAGCGTCGACCTGACGCTGCCCACTTGATACGCATCAGGAGTGATGCGCACCTCAACAACCTCCGTCTGAGGCGTCCCGGCGCAACCGGCGAGAACCAAGGATGCAATGACGGTCACACTTCCAACGAGCTTCATCAGTCCCTCCATCTGCTTGTACGTGGCCGCCTGCGGCACTTGCCCGTTCCATCAATGCGAAGGCACCGCCTGCACCAACGTCGAAAGCGCTGCCCCAAATCCGACCGACGACCTTGGCGCTCCCTTGTCGAAGCCCATCCGCACCACCACCAGATCATGCGAGGGGATGATCACGACGTACTGGCCGCCTGAACCAAGCATGTAATACGCCGACCGAGGAACAGGCAACGCCCCGGTGCCGTTGAGCCAGAAAAAGCCGCCGTAGATGGGTCTTTTGTCGGCTTCCCAGGCAGGCGCCACCGTCCGAACAAAGTTGACGAACCCCTCGGGCAGGATGCGCTCGCCGTTGGACACGCCATCTTGTAGGTAGAGATTGCCAAGCCGTGCCCAATCACGCGCAGACATGAATTCATAGCCCTGCGTGAGGAAATTGCCGTAGGGGTCCGTCTCCATGGTCATGGTGCGGATGCCAATCTTGTCGAACAAGTTGCGCTGGGGAAACGACAGGTACTGTTCGCCGCGCTTCTCCACGGCGAGTCGTATCAGGTAGCTTGCCAGTACCGGCTCGGTGTTGCGGTAGCGGCCCACGGTATTCGGCGGCCATTGCTGTGGTCGCGTCGCAGCGTAGCTGAACGAATTGACGCGGCCGGTATACAGAAAGGTGTGGTCAGGGTAGGTTCCGTCGGGATCGAAGTCCGGATCGTCCGGCGCCTTCAGGCGCAGTCCGCTCGACATTCGCAGGATGTCGGAGATGCGGATGGCCTGCCGCCCATCGCCTGCAGTTTGCCACTCTGGAATGGGCGCAGCCTGGTCAAGCGAGTAGGCACCCTGCTGGATAAGAACGCCCATGAGCGTCCCGACCACACTCTTGCCCATGGACCAGGATTCCAGCGGCGTGGTGGGCGCGATCCCGCTCATATATCGCTCGCCGACGATCTGGCCCTTGTAGGTAACTACAAATGCCGTCGTATACGCATCCGGCAGCGAGAACGCTGCGTCCAAGGCCTGTGCCACCTTGAGCGAGTCAACGCCGGCCGGCAACGACGCAGGTAGCACATCGCCCATTGGCCAAGGCTGAGTGCTTGCGGGCGGCAGTGCACTGGTGACAGTAACCGGGGTAAAGAGCACATCGCTCGAGTTCGGCGGCAGCGTCACGCAGCCTTGCGACCCGGTATAGCGTGCTGTCAGGGTTGGCCCGCCGGGAATGGTGATGCGAACTTCTTTCTTGGCGCGATCCACGACTGGCTGGCCGACCTTCTTGCGCTGGTCGTACGGTCCGGTGAAGTACCCAACGCTCTCTGCTGCCACATTGGGGTCCAGCCCGGTGATGAATACGGCTGAACACATCGTCTTGGCGTAGCCGGAGGTGTGATGCTCCAGGACGTTGCCGGGAGGCGGTACGTAGGGCGTATCGAGCTCAAGTGCTTTCGCGCGGGCAATGAGCGCCTCGCGCGACGGCAGCTCCGCAGGTCCCTGCGACGAACCGTTGCCGCCTCCGCCTCCGCCTCCGCCGCCACCGCAGGAGGCAAGTGCAAGGACAAGGCCTGCTGCTGCAATTCCAGGAAGACATCGGGCAGTTCGAGGCATGAAGGCTCCGGTGATAGGGCCGCCGGATTGTGTCTCGTCCCCCTTGCTGTGCCAATGCAGTGGCACAGCCTGCACGTGATCTATCTGATGGGCTCAAGTGCTTTTTTTAGGCCGTCCTCATCTTCATCGCATCTTGAAGTTCACCCACCAACGGGTCGCAGTCATCTTCTTTGCCCATATATGGGCAGGATGTCAACGGCGCTGAAAAGTCTTATCGCCGCAGACCGTGAGATCCGTCACGGACGATGTACCGCGGAATGTAAAAAGACGTATCCGGCGCCGATGCGTCAGGTAATACTTTGGCATGGTGTTCAAGAAATCAGGATCGAGGGGCGGACCCGCGGAAGTACGTCTCGTGCACGCGGCTCGCCGATTCCTGACTTGCGAAGACTGACTTCGGGCCGCAATGCACACGCAAGCCCGTTCCGTTGAGGCGTGGTGCCCGAAATGCGGTGCGCGAAACCGTGCGGCTGCCAAATTTTGCAACTCCTGTGTCGAGCCCTTGGCCGGGCCTCGAGCGCTTGCGCTCTCCCCTGCGTATGCGCCCACGATGGTGCAGAGTCGGGAGCAGGCGACCCCGGATGGCGAGCGCGTCGGGAAGGCGGCCGTGGCTCGACTCGCGCTTCCGGCAGGCACGCTGATCGAGGGCTTCGAGATCCTGCGTCCGCTGGGTGAGGGCGGTTTCGGAATCGTCTATCTGGCGTGGGACGCGTTGCTCGAGAGGCACGTTGCGATCAAGGAATACATGCCTTCGACGCTTGCCCTTCGCGGCGCCAATTCGCTCCAGGTGGCAATACGGTCCGAAGGGCATCGGAGCACTTACGAAGCGGGCCTCAAGAGCTTCCTCAATGAGGCACGGCTGCTCGCCAAATTCGACCATCCGGCATTGCTGAAGGTCTTCCGCTTCTGGGAGGGTCATGGGACGGCGTACATGGCGATGCCCTACTACGACGGGCCGACGCTGAAGGAGGCGCTGGCCGGCGAACCGATGGCGCCTTCGGAGGAGGAAGTGCGCGCGTGGTTGCATCCGCTGCTGGATGCGCTTTCGGTTCTTCATCGCGAAGACTGCCTGCATCGCGACGTCTCGCCGGACAACATCATTCTGACCAGCGCCGGCCCCGTTCTGCTGGATTTCGGCGCAGCCCGGCACGTCATTCACGATATGACGCAGAGCCTGACCGCCGTACTCAAACCCGGTTTCGCGCCCATCGAGCAGTATGGTGGTGTGATCAACCAAGGGCCGTGGACTGATCTGTATGCCGTCGCGGGCGTCGTCTACTACGCCCTCACCGGCCAGGTGCCGCCCGCCGCCGCCGCGCGAGTGGTGAGTGATGCTTTCACGCCGCTTGGCCAAACGCATGCAGGTTCCTACTCCAGCGCGTTTCTTCACGCCATCGACGCGACGTTGTCGCTGCGGCCGCAGGGAAGGCCGCAAGATGCGGCCCAGTTTCGCGCGCTGATAGGTCACCTGCCGGTGCAGGAACCGACATCCGCGTCCGCCTCTGCGGCGTCGCCACTGATCGCGATCCCGCGAGTGGCAAAGAAACCAGAGTCGCCACTGGAACCCGACTCGTACGCCGAAAAAGAGGGCCAGTTCGCCCTCGAGCCCGAACCGTCGCACGTTGCTGCGTTGGAAGTAACTGCTTTTCAGCCGCTCGTGTCAGGAGCGCCTTCCGCGCAGCAGGCGCGGCCGCAGCGCAACCGGTTCAGATGGGGCGCAGCGGCGCTGGTCGTCGCAGTGACTTGCAGCGGCGCGTGGTGGGTGGCCTCGCGTCCGGCGACTCGTGCGGCGGAGGTTCAGACGCAGGCTGCGCCATCGGCGGTGCAAACGCCTGCCCTGTCGCTACCTGCGCAACCGCTGCAGTCGCAAGCGGCGCCAGAGCCTGCAGCACCCGCAGCACCTGCAACTGCAGCACAACTCACGACTGCTGCGTCTCCGTCCGCACCGGTCCAGTCGCCAAGGCCTGCAAGTCGGCCGGCCGCACTGCCCAAAACCACCGCCGCTGTTCCCGCGCGGCTTCACGCGCCTGCCGATCGCCAAGTCTCAGCATTGGAGACCAAGCAGAACGTAGCGCCGATGGCACCGGAATCGACGCTCCTTCTCTCGGACGCAAAGCGGATGCAGCGGTGCTCGGATCTGGTTTTCAAGGCTTCGTTGGAGAGTCTGACTTCCGACGAGGTGGCATTTCAGAAGAATTTATGCAAATGAGATTGTCAATGGCGTCATGGCCGCTACTCGGGGCGCTGACGCTAGGTGTGTGTGGCCTTGCCAGCCTGTCCGCTTGCAGCAGCCCACCGGTCGTCCAAGCCGTGTCCTTTGACCAGGCCGCGACGAATGCCGCCAACGCGTTGGTGGAACAGCTACAAGGCATTGCGGGTGGCGCCTCGGATCGCCACGCGGTCATTCTGGACCCCACACTGGACGCCGAAAGCGGGCAACAGACGTCGGCGACGCAGCAACTGGATCGCATCATCGGCAATCGGGTGATGCAAGCCCGGCAGTTGGATTGGATTCCATTTGACGCTGGCGGCCTCGCGCGAGCGCGCTTTCTTGTCGTGGGATCGTTGGCGCGCGCACCAGGTGGCCATCGGATCAATCTGGCACTTGTAAACGTTCAAAGTGGCATCGTCGTAGCCCAATCCTCGGCGCTGGCGCGGCTCGATACAGCGGACATGAAGCCGCTCAACTACTACCGCGACAGCCCCGTGGTAGTGAATGACGACTCGATTGAAGCCTACATCCGCACCAGCACCGCGAGCACGGGCCAGAAGGCCGATGCGAGTTACCTTTCACGTATCGGTGCGGCAGCGACGATCAACGAGGCGACCAAGCTCTACAACGCCGGGCGCTACCGCGAGGCGCTTGCGGAATATCGACGGCTGGCGGCGACTCCCACAGGCTACCAAATCCGGGTTCTGAACGGGGTGTACCTGAGCAATGCCAGGTTGGGACGCAGCTCGGACGCCGAGGACGCCTTTGGCAAGCTCGTGGCATACGGTCTGGCACAAAGGAGCCTGAGCGTGAAGTTTCTATTCAGCCCCGGGAGCACTGATTTCTGGTCGGATTCCCGGCTCACGAGCGCTTATGGCATGTGGTTGCGCCAGATTGCCAGGCAGGCGAGCAACTCCGAGGTATGCATGGACATCGTCGGGCATACCAGCCGCACCGGGCCGGAGGAAGTCAACGACAACTTGTCGTCCCGACGCGCCTCGTTCATCAAGAACAAACTAACCATTGAATCCGGGGAACTCGGAGCTCGCACCCGCACTGTTGGGATGGGCTCGAGACAGAACCTCGTGGGAAGCGGCACAGACGACGTCGTCGATGCGCCAGATCGTCGCGTGGATTTCACGATTGTCGATTGCAAGAGCTGAGGAGAGAGCATGGACACGATGCTGAACATCGAGCGGGCGTTGCACGAGTTGGACCAGGCGATGGGAAAAGCAAGGTCCGATCGAGGGGCGGTGCCTTTCTATGGTCCGACTCTCCTCGCCTCGATGAATGAGAAGGACCAGGCCATGGCGCTGCAGGCCGAGCAAGCACGCTACCAGCAGGACCCCGAGGACTCGGCAATCTTCTTCTGTCTGAACGCCGCGATCTCCTTGCTCGAAGTGAGCCAGGTGCTGCTCCAGCAGCAGACTTCAATGACGCCTATCCAGCGCGAGCGACAGTGGAAGACGCTGGTGCTCTACACCAAGACCGCGGGGCGCTCCGCTTACAGGGCGGCATCAATCCTGGCCGATCAGAAGGACTATGGATCAGCGCCTGACACGCCGGCGCGTCCGCTTCGTCCACGCGCCTGAGGCCATAGGTGCGCCGGCATGCTGGAGAAGCGCTCGAGTTCCATGACCTCCGCTGCTGCAGAAAGAGCATGAATCTCGCCCTCCTTCGTCACTGCTTCTCGATCTTGGCCGAATCGGCGACTCGACCCCAAAGCGCCGAGTTCTCTCGCTGCACGCGGTTGCGCCAACCAAGCATCGGTCGCTCGCCGCGTGCCATGAGGCGCCGAATCTCCATGAGAGCGAAAGTCCAGCGCTGACCTTCTTCAACGGCACAAGCAGCGATCACGGACGCGGTCCGCTCATGGCGGGTCCCGAACAAACAAGAAGCAGGCAGCACCGAATAGCGAACCGTTAACCTTTGTATGAGCGGGCGCTGAGCCTGTACAGTGCTTCATCAATGAGGAGATGTAATGGATGCCTCCCTCCCTACGGGGACAGCAAGAGCAGGAGCACGGAGATGAGCAGCTTGGCTGTTCTGGGCGGCTGGCTTGCCTG
>NZ_FOUG01000022.1 GCF_900114785.1 Variovorax sp. OV329 | reverse complement strand
CCTCACACAACAGGCCGGATACAAGGCAGCAGCCGACTTCTTCACAACACCGATGCGGGTTACTCCTCATAGCCGGGAGGCATCCATACAAGATCACCATGACACTCGAGAGCCTTCTTCCCGGCCAGCTGGGCTTCGGCACGGCGCCTCTGGGCAACATGTTCCGCGCGATTCCCGAGGAGGAGGCACGGGCCACCGTGGACGCAGCGTGGAACGACGGCATCCGCTTCTTCGACACCGCACCGTTCTACGGCGCGGGGCTGGCGGAAGCCCGCCTGGGCGAAGCGCTCGCCGCCCGCGATCGCGACGCCTATGTCATCAGCACGAAGGTCGGTCGACTGATCCTCGACGAGGTGGAGGACGTCAACGCCCGTGACCTCGGCGAGAAGGGCGATGTATTCAGGCATGGCCGCGCAAACCGGATGGTGAACGACTACTCGGAGGACGCGACCCTTCGCTCCATCGAAGACAGCCTGAAGCGACTCAAGACAGACCGCATCGACATTGCCTGGGTGCACGATGTCGCGCAGGACTTCTACGGTGACGAGTGGCTGGGCGTGTTCGAAACGGCGCGAAAGGGCGCCTTCAAGGCATTGGACCGGTTGCGCGACGAAGGCGTGATCCGTGCCTGGGGCCTGGGGGTGAACCGGGTCGAGCCGATCGAGCTGCTGCTGGGTCTGGAAGGACCTCGCCCGGATGGCTTCCTGCTCGCTGGCCGCTACACGCTGCTGGACCACGAACGGGCACTGCAGCGCGTGATGCCGCAAGTGGCGGCGCGAGGCCTGGGGATTGTCGTCGGAGGGCCGTACAGCTCGGGTGCGCTGGTCGGCGGACCGAACTTCGAATACGCGCCCGCCACGCCGGAGATCCTCGGCAAGGTGCAGGCCATCAAGGCCATTGCGGATCGCCACGACGTGGCGATGAAGGCGGCGGGGCTGCAGTTTGCCCTGGCGCACCCCGCGGTGGCCGCGGTTATCCCCGGGGCCAGCCGGCCGGGTCGCATTGCAGAGGACCGCTCCGCGCTCGAAGCGGTGGTGCCGGGGGACTTCTGGCGCGAGCTGCGGCAGGCCGGTCTCGTGCAAGCGCAAGCGCCGCTGCCGCACGGTATCTGAGGACCTGCTGCCGGGCCTATGGCGAACCTTGTTCCTGGCAATGTCCCGTCGGCATGGCCAACGGCCGGAAAAAGGGACGCGCCTTCAGGAATCGATGGTCTTGTTCGGCAAGGCACCTTTCTGGCGCGTGACGTCATCGAGCAGCATCTGCCTCTCGGCCTTGACATCGGCCAGAACCTTCTGCAGCTCGCCCAGGCCCAGGTTGCGGATCTCGTCCATGGCCTGAGGCACCTTCTGCCGCATGTTCTTGTGTTCGCGCCAGCTGAAGTAGCCGGCGGCAACGACGAGGAGCGCCAGCACGGCCGACCAGAACATCAGGAAATTCTCCATGAAGGCCTTGCGGGACTGCGCCGTCTCGAGGGTCCGCGCCATCTGCGTCTTCACGTACGCCATCGCCTGCAGGTTTTGCGCCATGGATTCCTCGGCCATTTGCCTCGTCTGCTCCGCCTCGGCGCTTTGCTTGACCGAGGCGTCCGCCAGCGCATTGGTCTGCTCGAGGATCAGCCTGGTCTGCCTGTTCTGCTCGACGGCGAGTTCGTTGGTTCGCTTCGTCGCCTCGAACAGCTGCAATTGCAGGGCCGCCGTGTCCGACCGGCGCGCCGCCCCCTGGCTGTCCGGGGCACCCGTGCCCTGCGCCGAGCCGTCGCCGACTCCGGCGAGGGCCGCGAGCGCCAGGACAACACCGCCAACGTGCCGTGGAGTCGTCATTGCGTTCCCCATCTGTCTGGATAGCCGCGAGGGTAACGCGCATCGGCAGAAATCGGCGCTTGCGCCCGCACGGGTCGCCGCGCTCGGGTCGCGACGGTCGGATCGAAGGCCCGTTGTTCGCTTGTACCTGCAGCCCAGGGGCTACTCGGGCGCCTTTCCGACGGAACGCGGTGCACGCAAGAAGTCGAAGTCGACGCCCTTGTCAGCCTGCGTGACCGTCTGCAGAAACAGCTTCCGATAGCCTCTTTCGGCGGTTGGCTCCACGACCGGGTTCTCGGCTGCGCGCCTGGCAAGTTCCTCATCGGACACGAGCAGCGCAATCTCCCGGTTCTTCACGCTCAAGCGGATGCGGTCGCCATTGCGCACGTGGGCAAGCGGCCCGCCGACTGCCGCTTCCGGTGTGACGTGCAGCACGATGGTGCCAAAGGCCGTGCCGCTCATGCGCCCGTCGGAGACGCGCACGATGTCCTTGACGCCGGCGCGCGCCAGCTTGCGCGGAATCGGGATGTAGCCCGCCTCGGGCATGCCGGGGGCGCCCTTGGGGCCGATGTTCTTGAGCACGAGCACGTCATCCGCCTTCACGTCCAGCGCATCGCTGTCGATCCGGCCGGCCAGGTCGGCGCTGTTCTCGAAGACGACGGCGCGCCCCTCGTGCTCCATCAGCTTCGGGTCGGCGGCGGACTGCTTGATGATGGCGCCGCCAGGCGCAAGATTCCCCCGGAGCACGGCCAGCCCGCCTTGCGGATAGATGGGGTTGCCCAAGGGTCGGACCACTTCCTGTGCGAAGCCGCTGCCGGCCCGCTCCATCTCTTCGCCGAGCGTGCGGCCGGTGACCGTCAAGGCCTCCAATCGCAGCAGGGGCTTGAGTTCGCGAAGCAAGGTGGCCATGCCGCCTGCCTTGTGGAAGTCCTCCATGTAGTGCTGACCGGACGGCTTGAGGTCCACCAGTACCGGCGTTTCCGTGCCCATCCGGTCCATCCCCGCGAGGTCGATGTCGATGCCCATGCGACCGGCGATGGCGGTCAGGTGAACAATGCCGTTGGTCGAGCCGCCGATCGCAAGCAGGACCCGCAGGGCGTTCTCGAAGGCGGCCGGGGTCAGGATCTTGTCGATGGTCAGGCCCTGGCGGGCCAGCTCCACGGCCTGGGCGCCGGTCTGCTCGGCGATGCGGATGCGGTCGGCCGTCACGGCCGGCGGCGACGCACCGCCGGGCACGGTCATGCCGAGGGCCTCGGCAACGCAGGCCATGGTGCTGGCCGTGCCCATCACCGAACAGGTGCCCACGCTCGCAACCAGCTGGTTGTTGACCTCGGCAATCTCCTCGGCGTCGATTTCTTCCGCGCGGAACTTGCCCCAGTACCGGCGGCAATCGGTACAGGCGCCGACGCGCTCGCTTCGATGGCTGCCGGTCAGCATCGAACCCGTGACGAGCTGGATGGCGGGGATGCCTGCCGAGGCCGCGCCCATCAGTTGCGCGGGCACCGTCTTGTCGCAACCTCCGATGAGCACCACGGCATCCATCGGCTGCGCACGCACCATCTCCTCGGTGTCCATCGACATGAGGTTGCGCAGGTACATGCTGGTGGGCGCCGAGAAGCTCTCGTGGACGGAGATCGTCGGGAAGTCCATCGGCAGCCCGCCGGCCAGCATGATGCCGCGCTTCACCGCCTCGATGAGCTGCGGCATGTTCCCGTGGCAGGGGTTGTAGCTGCTTCCCGTGTTGGTGATGCCGATGACCGGACGGTCCAGCGCATCGTCGGTGTAGCCCGCGCCCTTGATGAAGGCCTTGCGCAGGAACAGCGAGAAGCCCTGGTCGCCATAGTTCGTCAAACCCTTCTTCAGTCTTTTGGGTGCTTCACTCATGATGTTCACTCGTCTGCTTTGGTGTTTGCTTCGGCGGTGACCTCGGCCCACTTTGGCCGGCACACCTCGAGGACGATCCCGCGCAGCCATTTGTGCGCGGGATCTCGGTCGAGGCGCGGATGCCACATCTGGGATACGGTGATCTGATCGGTGGGCATCGGCAGCGCAAAAGAGCACAGCGTGCCGCGCGCCCTGAGGTGTTCGAAGTACGACGACGGTATGAGGGCCACGAGGTCGGTCTCTGCCGCTATCGACAGTGCCGTGCTGAAGCTTGGCACGACAACCGCGGCATGGCGCACCAGGCCCATGGCTGCGAGCGCATCGTCTACCGGCCCGGCGCTTCGACCATGGCGGGACGTGACCACGTGATCGCAGGCCGCGTAGCGTTGCGGCGTGAGCCCGGCTTCAGTGAGCAGGGGATGGCCCTGGCGCACTGCGGCGACGAACCGGTCGCGGTAGAGCGCCTGAATGCGCACTTCCGGCCCTGAGTCGCCGAGAACACCGACGTCGAGATCGATCAGGCCTTCCCGCAGTGGGCGGACGTCCTTGTCGGGTTTGGGCGCGAAGCGCAGGCGAACGCCGGGCGCTTCCTGTGCAATGCGGGCGACCAGTTGGTGGGCAAAGGCCTCGATGAAGCCGTCGTTGGCCCGCACGGTGAACAAGCGTTGAAGCGTTCGCGGATCGAAGCTTGCGCTGGCGGGCTGAAGGACCGCGTGCGATTCCTGCACCAATTCCTTGACCCGGTCGCGCAGTGACTGCGCGTGCGGTGTGGGCACCATCGCCCGGCCCGCACGCACAAGAAGCTGATCGCCGGTTGCTTCTCTCAAACGCGCGAGCGTGCGGCTCATGGCCGATTCGCTCAAACCCATGCGCTCGGCGGCTTTTGCAACGTTGCCCTCGGAGAGCAGGGCATTCAAAGCAGTCAGCAGGTTGAGATCGGCATCTGGCATGCCCAAAACTAGCACAGCCGCACGGGTTTCGGTAGGCGCGGCATGCAGGAGCAAAGTGCGTGCGGCGCTCTGGGCCAAGGGCGTGCGGCGACCTATTCTGAGTTGGCGCAATTGAGCGTCTCCACCGGTCAATCCCATGCTGCCTACACGCGCGCTTCGCTCCAGAGTCTCCTCCGTCCATGTCCGCACCACCGAAGCCAAAGCAGCGAATGACGCCGATGGCCTGCCGCTGCCGAGGCGCTTCGCAGCCATTGCCGCGATCCTCGGCGCCGGCGTCCTGGTGGTGCTCGATGGCGCCATTGCCAACGTCGCGCTGCCCAGCGTGGCCCGGCAACTGCGCGCGGCACCTGCCGACACGGTCTGGATCATCACGGCCTACCAGCTTGCCGTGGTCATGTTCCTGCTGCCTGCTTCAGCCATCGGGTCGAGGCTGGGTTATCGCCGAGTGTTCACTGCGGGCGTCGCGCTGTTCACGCTGGCGTCGGTGCTGTGTGCGTTGTCGCCGTCGCTGCCATGGCTGGTGGCCGCCAGGTGCCTTCAGGGGCTGGGCGCTGCAGCGGTCATGCCGCTCGGCCTCGCGTTGTTGCGTTTCACCTATCCGCGCCAGTTGCTGGCGCGTGCCATCGGCTGGAATGCGCTGGCCGTTGCCGGCGCGACAGCGGCGGGGCCCGTGGTCGGCGCGTTCATCCTTTCCACGGCCAACTGGCCCTGGCTTTTTGCGGTCAACCTTCCGATCGGCGCTCTCGTGCTGGCCGCGTGTGCAAAGTTGCCAAACCCGGCGCCATCCAGGGATCGCATCGATCTCTGGAGCGTCGCCCTCAACGCGATGATGTTTGCCTCCCTGGTGCTCGGGAGCGACCGGCTGCCGTCGAACTCATGGCATGGCGGCGCGTTGCTGGGGTTGTCGGCCATGTGCCTGCTCCTGCTGGTCCGGCGCGAGCTGCCCAAGGCGGCGCCACTGATCCCGCTGGACCTGCTGCGCCTGCACTCGTTTCGAATCTCGATCATCGCCTCGGTCTGCTGCTTCACCGGGCAGATGGCGAGCTATGTGGCGCTGCCGTTCTACCTTCAGCACGAGTTGGGCCAGAGCACGGCAATGACCGGCCTTCTGATGACGCCGTGGCCTTTGGCCGTCATGCTGGCGGCGCCGCTGTCGGCGCGCCTGGCCCAGCGCGTGCCGACTGCCTGGCTTTGCGCCGCGGGAAGTGCATGCCTCGCCACGGGCTTGGCGCTGTGTGCCCTGTGGCCCCTTCATGGCAACCCTGCGCTGCCCATTGCAATGTTCACGGGCCTGGCCGGCCTTGGCTTCGGCTTCTTCCAGACGCCCAACAACCAGAACATGCTGCTGTCCGCACCCAAGGAACGCAGCGGCGCCGCAGGGGGCGCCCAGGGGACCGCGCGCCTTGCGGGACTGACACTCGGCAGCCTGCTGATGAGCCTGGGCTTTGGACTGTTGTCGCCGCACAGCGCAGTGCACTGGGGCCTGGGGCTGGCGGCGCTGGCCGCGTTTGCCGGGAGTGGGGTGAGCCTGCTTCGAAGCCGACGTTGACCGGTGGATGGCCGCTGGACTGCGCCGTGGACAAGCTATCCTCGACGTGCGGCTGAGGAACTCCAGGGCAAGGTTGTCCGGATGTGGTCCACTTCAGCCTGGAAAGGGGGTCGGCCCATGAATTCCACTCTGATGAACACTGAACGCCTGGCCCGTTGGACGACGAAGTCGCTGGTCTGCCTGGCGGCCTGCGTGTGCTGCGCGAGCGCGATGGCAGCGACCCTTGGCCCCGGTTCCAGCAAGCGCCCTCCGAACGCCGCCCACAACTCGGCACCGCAGTCCAAACCCGAAACCGAGCCCGGCGGCCAGGACCGCTTTCTTCTGCTCTCGGTAGACGGTTTTTCCATCACGCAGACAGCGCTCGCCTCGGCCAAGCAATGCGAAATCGAGCGCAAACGCACACTCCAAAGAAACCGTCGATTGGCCCGGTACGTGTCGCAAGGCGAGGTGGACTTCGAATGCGTGGCCGACGATGCGGGCCCCGATTTGCCGTACGAGGTCTCCATCATCGACAAGTCGACCGGCTTGCGCGCGGACCTTTCCATGAGGACGCAGACCCAGTGCGAAATCGGGATGAGCCACGCGAGGGCGGCCGGCCGGCGCTACACGATCCTGTCCAGCTGCCACCAGCGCCCCTGGGGGCAAGCCTTGAACAGCGGGGGCGGCAGCGGGGCTTCCTGGGCGTGAGCGAATAATTGTTCGCTAAAGAGTCGGCACGCGCTAAGATGGCGCCGTGAAACCCAAGGACGACGAAAAGCTCCGCGCCATCGCCGAAGCCACGTTCGTGCTGGTCGAGCAGACCGGCCTGAGCGGCCTGACCATGGCGGCCATCGCTCGCGAGGCGGGCCTGGCCACGGGCACGCTGTACGTCTACTTCAAGTCGAAGGAAGAGTTGATGGTCGCGCTCTACGAGCAGGCCAAGACGACCACCGCTGCGAGCCTCATGCACGGCGATGACCCGAAGGCGCCGTTCCGCAGCCGCTTCCGGCACATGTGGATGAACTGGCTCGAACACCGCCTCACGCACTACGCGCAGGTCGTGTTCCTGGAGCAGTACTACAACTCGCCCTGGTTCAGCGAAGAGAGCCGGAATCTCTCCGCCCGGCTGATCAAGGACTGGATCGACCTGATCGAGTCGGCCAAGGCGCAGCAGATCCTCAAGGACGTGCCCACGGTGCTGCTGACCAACAGCTTCGGCGGCTCCGTGCGCGAGACCGCCAACCTGCTTCGCTCCGGCGCGCTGGCGCGCACGGATGCGAACCTGGCGATGGCCTTCGGGCTGTGCTGGGACGGCATCAAGGCCTGATTCGCTTGACCTGGCCCTTGCACAGGTCTATTGTTTAGCCGAACCGATATTCACCCAAGAAGAGAGCCCCACACCATGACCACCTTGAACATCAACGGCAAGGACCGGCAGGTCGACGCCGACCCCTCCACCCCCATCCTCTGGGCCCTGCGCGACACGCTGGGCATGACCGGCACCAAGTTCGGCTGCGGCGCGGCACTGTGCGGCGCCTGCACCGTGCACCTGAACGGCCAGGCGATCCGCTCGTGCATCACGCCGATCTCCGCAGCGTCGGGCCAGAAGATCACGACCATCGAGGCGGTCACCGATGGCGGCGACAAGGTCGGCAAGGCCGTGCACGACGCCTGGGTCAAGCATGACGTGGCGCAGTGCGGCTACTGCCAGAGCGGCCAGATCATGTCGGCCACCGCCTTCCTGAAGACCGTCGCGCCCGGAAAGCTGCCCAGCGAGTCCGAGATCGATTCGGCCATGGCCGGAAACATCTGCCGCTGCGGCACCTACGCGCGCATCCGTGCCGCGGTCGCCGACGCCGCCAGGACGCTGGCTTGACGAAAGAGAGCACCCCATGAACTTCGACCAAGCCACCTTCGAGTTGCCCGCCAACCTGCGCGCGCTGCTGACACGCCAAGACGACAGCACCGAATCCAGCGGCCTGGCGCGCCGCAGCTTCCTGAAGCTCACGGCGGTGAGCGGCTTCGCGCTCGGCGTTTTCCCGATGAGCGCACTTGCCCAGGACACGAGCGCAGCCGCCGCCAGGCCGGCCGGCCTCAAGCCGCTGCAGCAACCCGCGGCATTCGTGCGCATCGAGCGTGACGGCACGACCACCGTCACCATCAACCGGCTCGACTTCGGGCAGGGCGTGCAGACCGGACTGCCGATGATCCTGGCGGAAGAGCTCGACGCCGACTGGTCCAAGGTCAGAAGCGTTCACGGCACCAACGACCCGGCCTATGTCGACCCTGCCTTCGGCATGCACATCACCGGGGGCTCGGGTTCCATCAAGAACTCGTACACGCAATACCGCGAACTCGGCGCCCGCACCCGCGCCATGCTGGTGAGCGCGGCGGCGGCGCAGTGGAAGGTGGATGCAGCCACGTTGCAGACGCGCAATGGCGTCGTCATCGGCCCCGGCGGCAAGCAATTGGGCTACGGCGAACTGGCCGAAGCGGCGATGAAGCTGCCGGTGCCCGACACCGTCAAGCTGAAGGACCCGAAGGACTTCCGCCTGATCGGCAAGCCCACCGGCCGGCTCGACGCACAGGCCAAGTCCAGCGGCCACCAGGACTACGGCATCGACATGCGCCTGCCAGGCATGCTGACCGCCGTCGTGTCCCATCCGCCGGTGTTCGGCGCCAAACTCAAGTCGGTAGACGACGGCGCCGCCAAGGCGATCAAGGGTGTCAAGGCCGTGCTGCGCGTGCCGCTGGACCGCGGCGCCGAAGGCGTGGCCGTGGTTGCCGACGGCTACTGGGCGGCCAAGCAGGGCCGTGATGCGCTCAAGCTCGAATGGGACACCAGCGGCGTCGAGAAGGTGGACAGCGAGAAGCAGCTCGCGCAATACCGCGAGCTCGCGACGAAGCCGGGCAAGCGCAAGTACGACGCCGACGTCTCGAAGCTCGCCGCAGCCCCGCACAGGATCGAGGCCGAGTTCGTCTTCCCCTACCTCGCCCACGCGCCGATGGAGCCGCTCAACTGCACCGTCAGCCTGGCTGGCGGCAAGGCGGAAGTGTGGACGGGCACGCAGATGCCGGGCATCGACGGCATGGCCGCTGCCAAGGTGCTGGGCGTGCCGCCGGAAAACGTCAAGGTCCACGTGCAGATGGCCGGCGGCGGCTTCGGTCGCCGCGGCTTGCTCACCAGCGACTTCGTGGCCGAGGCCTGTGGCGTCGTCAAGGCGGCGCAGGCCGCGGGCATCGCAGCGCCGATCCGCACGCTGTGGAGCCGCGAGGACGACATCAAGGGCGGCTACTACCGGCCGATGCATCTTCACACCGCGAAGATCGGCTTCGACGCGCAGGGCAAGGTCACCGGCTGGGACCACGTCATCGTGGGCCAGTCGCTGCTGATGGGCAGCATGTTCGAGCCCATGATGGTCAAGGACGGCATCGATGCCACTGCGGTCGAAGGCATGAAGGAGCCCTACGACCTGCCGATGCGGCTCACGGTGCATCACCCCAGGCTCAACGTGCCGGTTCTCTGGTGGCGCAGCGTGGGCTCGACCCACACCGCCTTCGTCATGGAATCGCTGCTCGACGAGATTGCCCGCACCACGAAGCAGGACCCGGTCGCCTATCGCATGAAGCTCATCGGCGACCAGCACCCGCGCCA
Source organism: Variovorax sp. OV329 (assembly GCF_900114785.1). GTDB lineage: Bacteria > Pseudomonadota > Gammaproteobacteria > Burkholderiales > Burkholderiaceae_C > Variovorax. The sequence continues at coordinate 78,190 of NZ_FOUG01000022.1, read as the reverse complement.
CAAGGCGGCACTGCAACTCGCGGTGGACCAATCCGGCTACGGCAAGAAGAAGCTCGACGCGGGCCGGGCCTGGGGCGTGGCGGTGCACGAATCCTTCAACTCGGTGGTGGCGTATGTCGTCGAAGCCTCGGTGAAGGACGGCACGCCCGTCCTGCACAACGTGACGGCGGGCGTGCACTGCAACCTCGTGGTCAACCCGAAGAGCGTGGAAGCGCAAGTGCAGGGTGGCGCGGTGATGGGCCTGTCGATGTGCCTGCCCGGTGCAGCGATCACGCTGAAGGACGGCGTGGTGCAGCAGAGCAACTTCGGCGATTTCGTCGTGCCGCGCATCACCGACATGCCGCAGGTCGCCGTGCACATCGTGCCAAGCGCCGACGCACCCACCGGCATGGGCGAACCGGGGCTGCCGCCGCTGGCGCCGGCGTTTGCGAATGCGGTGGCGGCGATCACGGGGAAGCCGGTGCGGGAGTTGCCTTTCAAGTTGGCTTGAGGGATCCCGCCTCGACGCGATCCGGACGCGCGCTTTTGCGGCGGTGCTGGTCCATTGCGCCGGCCTGGTAGGCGACAATTGACCATGCGGCTTCAAGCGCCCATCGTGGAAGCTTGTCGCCAAGAGGGTGGCCAGGCGCTCTCTTGGGGATTTGCCTGAGAAGGTCGCCGGCCAAACGCGCGAGGATGGATGAACACTCGTCTCATCAAGGCAATTTTCGCGGGCACGATCTTCGCGAGCGCCTTCCTGCTGTTTCTCGTTCAGCCGCTGATCGCCAAGCAGATCCTTCCATGGTTCGGGGGCTCGGCCGCGGTGTGGACCGTCTGCCTGGTCTTCTTCCAGGTGACGTTGCTCGTCGGCTACGCCTACGCGGACTGGATCACACGCCGATTGCGAACGCGCACCCAGGCGCTGCTGCAGATGGCGCTGCTGCTGGCAAGCCTGGGCTTCCTGCCGATCATCACCAGCGCGCGCTGGAAGCCTGCGGGGACCGAGGAACCGACGCTATGGATCCTCGGCCTGCTGGTGACCACGATCGGGTTGCCGTACTTCCTGCTGTCGACCACCAGTCCCTTGCTCCAGTCGTGGCTGGCGCGCACAGCTTGGGGCGCCCAGGTGTACCGGTACTTCGCGTTGTCGAACCTGGCATCGTTGGCGTCCCTTCTTGCGTATCCGGTGCTGATCGAGCCCTACTGGGCCCTGAGGACGCAAGCATGGGCCTGGTCCATCGGCTACGGGGTTTTTGTCCTGCTGTGCGCTGCGACGATGATCTATCTGGCACGTCACGCGGCCCAGCAGGCCGAGCCCCGGCAAATCCAGTCGACAGGCGCTGGAGACGCGCCCGGTGCGCCTCCCCGTGCCGTCGACTACCTGCTGTGGCTGGCATTCCCGGCGCTGGCGTCCTGGCTGCTGCTGGCGATCACCAACCACATCACGCAGAACGTGGCGCCGGTCCCTTTTCTCTGGGTCTTGCCGCTGTCGGTCTATCTCCTGACCTTCGTGCTCACCTTTGACAACGACCGGTGGTACCACCGCCCCGTCGTACTGCCGGTCGCTGCGGCCTTGCTTGCCCTGTGCGCCTTCGGGCTGCAGCACAGCATCGGATGGCAAATCGAGACCGGGGTGCCGCTGTACATCGCCGGATTGTTCGTGTTCTGCATGTTCCTGCACGGGGAAATGGCGCGTCGACGGCCCGACGGTCGCTACCTCACGCGCTTCTATCTGATGTTGTCGCTCGGTGGCGCCGTCGGCGGGGTGACCGTGGGCCTGATCGCGCCGCGCGTGCTCCCGGCCTACTATGAGTTGGGCATCGGCCTGGTGTTGACGGCGCTTGCCGGCGCCACGGTGTTGCGATCGTCGCGCATCCTCGCCTGGTCGACCTTGGGCCTCGCCGGTTTCTGTTCCTGGTTCCTGGCGCTCCAGGTGCATGGCGGCGTGAAGGACGTTCGGCGAATGACGCGGAATTTCTACGGCACCCTGCTCACGGTCGACAGCGTCGGCGACACTCCCGCAGACGACGTGCGCAAGTTGTTCCATGGCTCGGTCAAGCACGGCCAGCAGTACCTGTCCGCTGCTCGCCGGCGCGAGCCCACTTCCTACTATGGGCCTGAATCGGGTGTGGGGCGGGCCATCGAAGCTGCGCCTCAACGGCCGCGGCGCGTCGGTGTGATCGGGCTGGGCGCAGGGACCCTGGCAGCCTACGGCAGGTCCGGCGACGTCTATCGACTCTACGAGATCAACCCCCAGGTCATCGAGTTGGCAGGCACCGAGTTCAGTTTCCTGGCGGACAGCGCAGCGCGAATCGAACAGGTATTGGGAGACGCCAGGCTGGCGCTCGAGCGAGAGGCGCCCCAGGCCTTCGACGTGCTGGCGGTCGATGCGTTCTCGGGAGACTCGGTTCCGATCCACCTCATCACCGCCGAGGCGATGGACGTCTACTGGCGCCATATGGCAGCCGACGGCGTCGTCGCCTTCCACGTCACCAACCACTATCTTGCGCTGGCGCCTGTCGTCGAAAAGGTTGCCCACGCCAGGGGCCTGCATGCGGTACTCGTCCACGACGACGCGGTGGGCACCGACTTCCGTCAGACGGACTGGATGCTGGTTGCGCGCGATGCGCAGGTGTTGGCACGCGACCCGATCCGACACGCGGCATCCGCACTGATGCCAATACCGGGCTTGCAGCCGTGGACGGATGACTTCAACAATCTCTTCGGTGTATTGAAGTAGCTCGCCTCCGAGCGATTCATACACCACCCGCACGTCGGGGACTACTGTCGCGCAAACATCGGTTGCTCGAAATGTGCAACGCGCGTCGCTCGCCCGGCGATGCAGACCTCGCGAAACTGATAGATGAACGCCGCCGTCGGCGCAGCGATCCAGGTCAGGCCCACGGGCATGCGAAGAACAGGCTGTTCGCTGTCCTCGATCGGATCGAGCCATGGTGCGTCCGTGCGCATGAACTCGCTCAGAGGAATTCGATGAATGCTGGCGACCTCGCCCGCGTTGGGTTCGAGCTCGTACGCCTCCCCTGCCCACACGACCACGGGGGTGATTGAAAACCCCGAGCGGGTGACGAAATCGTCCAGGCGGCCGAGGACGGCGCTTTGCTCCAGGCGCAGGCCGACTTCCTCATGCAGCTCGCGCAACGCGGCCTCCTCCGGGGACTCGCTGCCGTCGATGCTTCCGCCCGGAAGCGCCCATTGGCCAGGGTGGTTGCGCAGCCGCTGCGATCGCCGCGTCAACAGCATCGCGGCACTGCGGCTCCAGGCGGCCGGCGCGTCGATGCCGGGCAGCATGGCACCCGTGCCTTCCTCGATGAGGGCCAGCGCCACGGCAGCCCGGCGCGAATCTGGCGCGCCGAGGCTGCGCTGATCGAAGCGTGCGAGCCTGCCGGCGATCAGCTCACGCAGGGTGTCGTCGAGGTCCATGCTGGCGCATTTCACTGCGGAATTTGCCAGCGTCGAACAGGATCAGAGGTCCAGCCTGTTGATCCGGGTGCCGTCCAGGCTCAGGTTGGCCATCAGGCCTGCATTGCTCAGCACATAGCCCACCACGGGTTGCTGCACGGTCTGCGTGTCCACGCCGGCCGTGGCACCGACCCTCAGCATCGTGACGGAGGCATCGACACCCGCGGTCCAGCCCCTGCTTGCGCGGAACCGGTCGAGTGAATCCTGGGTCATGAAGAGAATGAAGACCGCCCGGGAGTCCGCGCCAGCCAGCAGGCCCACCGACGCCGCCGTGGTGCTGTAGAACCCATCGGTTTTGCCGCCCACTCGCAGTGCGCCCTCGCCGCGCGAGCCGCCGACGATGAGCCCGGCCGACACGACGGCAGGAAACACCAGCACGCCCCGAGCCTTGCCCACGAGATCGCGAGAACCGGCCACCTGCGCATACAGCCGGGTCAGCGCACTGTCCACTTGGCTGTCGATGCTGGCTCGCCGCGCTGCGGGGTCGCCCTGGTTGTTGGCGGTGGTGGTGCACGCAGTGGCGAGCACGGTCAAGAGCCCTGTTGCCAGGAAGGAACGCTTGTTCATGGAGTCTCCTGCAGTTGCTGGGCCGGCCATTGTGTGCCGTCTCTCCGGATCGCTCAAGCGCTCGGGTCCGCCACCCGGCGACCACGTGCCGGCGACTGCCAGTCAAGGGAGCCGCTTGATCCGTCCTCCTTGTTCACGCGAACACGGGCCTGAAGAAACTGCGCTCATAGCTGATGATGCAACGCGTGTCTTCCGCATACTTGAATGCGTCCTGGCACGCGCAATCCTGGGCAGACAGCGCACGGTACTTCTCGTAGGCCGCCAGGCTTGGAAACGTGAACATGGCAAGCGCAATGTTGTTTGCTCCTTCCGACGGCAGAAAGTAGCCGTGGTGCTGCCCACCCAAGGTGTCGACAAGCGGAATCCAGAGCTTGGCGTAGTGTTCGAATTCCTTGAGCTTGAATGGGTCGATGACGTATCGGAGATAGCAGGTGACCATTTGAGTAGGTAGCGGTTGCACGGTTCGGGGGACGCGTGTGAGTTCGGACTGGACGTGCAGGAATCTTAGCGGCCCCGCCCAATGCCTTCAGTTCATTTCGCGAACCTCGCCGCGTATTCCCGGAAAGTCGCGTTGCGCTCGTCCAGCGCCTGCTGGGTCGCCGGCACCATGATCGGTGCACCCTCCAGAGCGAAGGCCTGGCATTGCTGGACGTAAGGGCGCAGGCGCTCGTGGTAGGCCGGCGACGCAGCAGTCGTGTTGCCGCCGAACTCGGTCCAGGTGTTCGCCAGCGCTTCGGCGGCCACCATCGCCAGCGTCGTGCCCATGCCCGACAACAGCGCAGCGCAGTGACCGGCATCGCCGATGACCGCCACGTTGCCCTGGATCCAGCTGGGCATGTGGGTCTGGCTCACCGAGTCGAAGTAAAAGCCCTTTGCGGCAGGGTCGGTGAAGGCTGCGCGCAAGGCGGGCACCTGCCAGGCATCGACGCGGGAGAGGAAGTCGCCGATCAACCCGCGCTGGGCGTCGAGGTCGCGGTAGTCATAGTCCAGCTCGGAGCTCGCGACGAGCATCATGCCCTGCGGTCCGTCGCCCGCATCGCGCACGGCAATCGTCAGCCCGGGGACGTTGAGCATGCCGCGCTGCCACGCCCGGTCGTTCGGCAGGTCGACGAGCGCAACGTAGTAGCCGAAGTGGCGCACGTAGTCCTTCTCCGGTCCGAAGGCGAGCTTGCGCACGTTGGAATGGAGTCCGTCGGCACCGACCACCAGGTCGTAGTGGCCCGCCGATCCATCCGTGAAGGCGATGTCCACGCCCGCGGCACCATCGGCGATCGATGCGATGGAAGTCCTGAAGCGGAACTCGACCCCCTCGGGGATTGCGCCGAGCAGGATCTGGTTGAGCCGGTCCCGCGTGATCTCGGTGTCCTCGTCGGTCTCGTTGGCGAACCAGCGCAGGTCGAGCGTCGCCACCTGCGCTCCCGTGCCGTCGAGGACCTTCGCCGGCTCGAGGACGCGGACTTTCTCGTCGTCGATGCGCGCCAGGATGCCCATGCGCTGCGCGGTCCCGATCGCGCGGCCACGAACGTCGATGGGTGCGCCGCCCGGCCGCAGGCCGTCCGAGCGTTCGACAACCGTCACCTGGTGACCGAGACGGGCAAACCAGTAGGCGGCCGACAGGCCGGCCATGCTGGCTCCGGAGATGAGAACGTCCATGGGTCTGCTCCTGGATACGAGAGTCGTCGATTGCCAAAAGGGTCGGCCGGCTGGCTACAGCTTGAACTCCCTGGCCATCTGGACCACCGCCTGCTTGTCGAAGGCGTTGATGTCGTCGATCAACTCGTTGGTGAACAGGCGATTGGGGTCGCCGAGCTCCTCGGCCAGCTTCGGGTTCCTGGTGCTCTCGGCTGTCATCTCGATGTTGGCCTTCCATTCGGCCAGGGACGATGCGCCCATGCGCTGATCCGGATCGTCCGGGCGGCGCATCCAGCTGTTCTTTCGGTCCTTGAGGATGAAGGCCAGCTCCTTGCGCGCCTCCTCCTCGCTGCGGCCCTTGGGCCGGCTCTCGGGATACACCGCCCAGTGCAGGTCGATGGCGGTATCGAGGTTCGTGTTCGAGAAGATCGTGGACTTGGCGATGCCCTGGAACAGGGCCACGAGGGACTTGCGATCCTCCTTCAGGAGCTTGCGGGGCACGCACATCCAGCCCGAGCCCAGCTGTGCGAACTTCGGCGGGAGCGGCACGTAGCGCAGCTTGGTTCCCACCAGCTCGATGCGGGCGGTGGCGGTGTCGAAGGCCACCATCGCATCCACCCGGTCGTTGTCGATGGCCGCGCCCGCAGGCGCGCCGTCGCCGATGGCGATGTACTCGCACTTGTCGTCCTTCAGCCCCAGTTCGGCCAGCACGGTCTTGGTGATGACGATGCCGGTGTCGCCCTGGCTGCGCACCCCGATGCGCTTGCCCGCCAGGTCCGCCGCCGACTTGATCGGGCTGCCTGGCTTGACCACGATCACGTTCGCATTGCGCGGCAGCCACTTGTAGACGACCACCAGGTCCAGCCCCGGGTCCTTGGCCATTGCCGGCAGCAGCACGCCGGGCACGGCCGGCCCGAACTCCACATGCCCGCCGCGCAGGCTCTGCAGCGCCTGCGTCATGCTGGACATGTTGACGTACTCCACGTCCACGCCCTTGGGCTTGTAGAAATTGAGCTTGGGATGCTGGCCCGCGGTGCAGAAGCACTGCTGCGGATCGTTCACCGCCGCGGTGTTGGCCACCCGCATCATCCGCACGCTCTGCGCCAGCGCCGGCAGGCCCGCGGCCAGACCCATGGCGCCGAGGCCCAGGCCGAAATCACGTCGCGTCAACATGGTTCACTCCTTCACGAAGAAACTGATGGAACGGGCAGGGCGTTCAGACATTGACCGTCCGCTGCGAGGTGTCGGGCGGCATCCAGTGCAGCACGCGGCGCTGGATGCGGCGCAAGAAGCCGGTGAGTGCGATGCCGATCACCGACAGCACCACGCACACCGCGAAGCTGCCGCCGGTGTCGGCCTGCGCCTCCATCTGCAGGATCAGCACCCCGAGCCCGGCCTGCGCGCCGACGAACTCGCCGACCACCGCGCCCACCACGCTGAAGGCCGCGGCCATGTTCAGGCCCGCAAAGATGTAGGGCAGGGCGCTCGGAAACTTCGCCTTGCGAAAGATCTGCCACTGCGTTGCGGACAGCGAGCGCAGCAGGTCGATGCGGTCGGGGTCCACCGCCTTGAAGCCCGCGATGCTGGTGACCAGCACCGGGAAGAAGGTGAGCAGGCAGATGATCACCACCTTGGAGCCGATGCCAAAGCCCAGCCACACCACGATGATGGGCGCGATCGCCACCTTGGGCACGCTCTGCAGGGCGGCGACGTAGGGCTCCAGCAGGGCCTCGACCCTGGGCATCTGCGACACGACGATGCCGATCGCCAGGCCGATGCCGCTGCCGATCAGGAAGCCCAGCAGGATTTCGGCCACGGTCACGCCGCCGTGGTACCAGAAGCCGTCCTTCGCGAGCGGACCCGTTGCCAGGCCGCGCCAGAGGGCGACTGCGATGTCGCTGACCGGCGGCACCAGGTGCCTGGGCACCTTGAACAGCCGCACGGCCCCTTCCCACGAACCGAGCAGTGCGATGAGCAGCAGGATCGACTGCACCCGCGTCGACGCGAGCGGGTTGGCGCGGCGCTTCTGGTTCGACTTCGCGGGGCGGGCTGCGGCATCCCCGGTCTCCGCGATTGAATCGTTGGTGGTGAGCATGGCGGTGGTCATGGAAGCACCTCTCAGTCGAAGGAAGCGGCGTGCGAGAAGCGCTCGCGGATGGATGCCGATGCGGCGGCGAAGACGGGGTGGGACATCACCTCCATCGAGCGCGGACGCGGCAGGTCGATGGGCAGCACGCGCTCCAGCGTGCCGGGGCGCGGAGACATCACGAACACCCGGTCGCCGAGGAACACCGCCTCGGGGATCGAGTGGGTGATGAGCACGACGGTCTTGCCGCTTTCCATCCAGATGCGCTGCAGCTCCAGGTTCATGCGCTCGCGCGTCATCGCGTCCAGGGCGCCGAAGGGCTCGTCCATCAGCAGGATCTTCGGGTCGTGCAGCAGGGCCCGGGCGATCGAGGCGCGCTGCTGCATGCCGCCGCTCAGCTGGCGGGGCAGCTTGTGCTCGAAGCCGTCGAGCCGGACCATGTGCAGCAGCTGCATCGCGCGCTCGCACGCCTGCTTCGTCGGGATGCCCAGCACCTCGGCCGGCAACATCACGTTCTCGAGAATGGTGCGCCAGGGCAGCAGGATCGAGCTCTGGAACACCACGCCCACGTCGCGCCGCGTGCCTCGGATCGGCTGCTCGTCGAGCACGACCTGGCCGATGTCGTAGTCCAGCAGGCCGGCGAGGATGCGCAGCAAGGTGCTCTTGCCGCAGCCGCTGGGGCCGACGATGGTCACGAAGCTGCCCTGCTCGATGGTGCAATCGATGCCCTTGAGGGCCAGCACGCCTTCGCCGCCATCGCCGAAGTGCTTGGAGAGTCCTTCGATGCGGATGTAGTCGGGCCGCCCGCGTGCGCGTTGCTGGTTCATTCTCATGGCTTGGCTCCTTCTGGATTCAGGAAGCGGACGATGTGATGCGCCAGCACCTCGGGTGCCTGCATCGCGGTGACGTGGCCGATGGCGGGCAGCAGCGCCGCGTCGGCACCGCGGATCCGGGCCGCCATCGCGAGCGTCACGGCCGGCGGCACCACGCGATCGAGTTCGCCGGCCAGTACCAGCGTGGGCGCGACGATGTCGGCCACTCCCTTGTCGAAGGCCGTCGCCACGGTTGCGGCACGGCGGGCGGAGCGCGCCGATTCGGGCCTGGCGTTGGCAAAGATGCGCCGCAACTCCGGCCGCTTCTCGAGGAACGCTTCGGGGAAGAACCAGGTCGCGAGTTCCTCGGCCGTGCCGGGCAGGCCGCGCCGCAGTTCCACGAGCCGGCGTGCGTCGGGGCACAGTTCCTCGTAGGGCCTGGGCAGTGGCCAGGTACTGCCCAGCACCAGGTGGTCGACCAGGCGCGGGTAGAGCAACGCCAGCGCCTGCGCCACCCGCCCGCCGAAGGAGGAACCGAACACGTGCACCCGCCGCAAGCCCAGCGCCGTGACGAGTGCCTGTGCATCCTTGGCGAGATCCGTGAGCGTCGATGCGTGGTCCGGCCCCTCGGTCTCGCCGCAATCGCGCTGGTCGTAGGCAATCACGGTGAAGTGCTTCGCCAGGTGCGGCACCAGCGCAGAGAACATCTGCCGCGAGGCCTCCGCGCCGTGCATCAGCAGCAGCGGGGGACCCTCGCCCTCGCGGTCGAACGCGATGCGGAGGTCGCCGGCCTGGACGAAGCGCGTCATGCGGCGCCTCCTTGCTCTTCCTGGTCCATCCAGAAGGTCATCTCGATCTTGAGGCCGCGCGGATCGTGCAGGAAGAGCTGTTGGATCGCCCAGCCGGGGATGGGCGCCTCGGCGAAGGGCACGTCCATTGCGCGCAGGTGTTCTCGCATTTCGACGATGCCGCGCGAACGGAAGGAGATGTGGTCGAGGTGGCCGGTGGCAAGGTTCACCGGCTCGTCGGGCGTCGACAGGTGAGCGTAGAGATGGACGATCGGCTGGCCGTCGGCATAGAGCCACGCTCCGGGCGCCGGAATCTCCGGGCGCGCACCGGCCGTCAGGCGCATCACGCGGGTGTAGAAGTCCAGCAGCGGCGGCAGCTCGTCCGGCGTGCAGCGGATCGTGAAGTGGTGCAGGGCAGTCACTGGCATCGTGTTCCCCTTTTCAGTTGAGGCGCTCCGACACCCTGCCTTCGGCATCGAGGCCGGGAGAGGGCAAGGCATCGGAGTCGTCCCGGATGGGCGCGACAGGGGACGCGCCCGGCACGCGGTAGGCCAGGCCGGGCGTGGGCGTGACCCAGCGCGCGCAGGCCAGCGCCAGCAGCCGGATGCCCAGGACTTGCTCCGGCTGCCAGCGGGCGAGCGTGCCGAAGACGTTGAAGGTGGCGTAGCAGAGCTTGCCCTGCATCATCGGCACGTTCACCACGCTGCGCAGCTTGTAGGCGCGCAGCTGCTCGAAGTCGTCGAAGGTCTGCGCGAGCACATGCTCGCCCTCGCCGACGAACACGCGGCTGTGCGCGAAAAGGCATTCCGTCCAGGGCGTCAGCGTCTTGCGCTTCGTGCCATTGACCGGGAAGCTTCCGCCCTCCGACGAGTAGAAGCGGCGCAGCCGGATCTCGCCAGCCGCGTCGTTTGCGGTCGTCACGTTCTGCTGGATGCTGAAGATGCCGCCTGGCGCGATCAGCAGGCGCTGGCGGTCGATGCGCCACAGCGCTTCGCCGGCAGTGCGCGCCTGCGCGAGCTCGTCCAGAAACTCGGCCGTGATGGCGGCGGTCTTCGGTGCGTCGATCGGGTCCATGGGGAAAAGTCTAGGACTCGCAATTCACAAAAATGAAATAATTTCTGATAGACCTATAACCGTGGAGTTAAGTCCTTGCCGTCTGTCCAGGACCCTGCCGCTGCCCTGCAGCACGCGTTGCTTTCCCGTCTGAAGCTGCGGCAACTCTCCTTGCTGCAGGCCATCGACCGGCATCGCTCGCTGGTCCGCGTGGCCGCCGAGATGCAGCTCAGCCAGCCGGCCATCACCAAGGCGCTGCACGAGGTCGAGGACATCTTCGGCAGCAGGCTTTTCGACCGCACGAGCCGCGGTCTCGTGCCGACTGCTGCGGGAGAGGCCGCGCTGCATTGCGCACGCCGCTGGCTCGCCGAGCTCGAAGCGACCACGCGTGTTCTCACCTCGCTGGAAGCGGGACGCGGCGGACGCCTGCGGCTGGGCCTGACGCAGCAGGTGCCGCATCAGCTCATGGCGGCGGCCCTGACGCATCTGCTGGACCGCTCGCCACGCATTTCGGTGATGGTGCGTGAAGGCACCACGGACGAACTGGTGGCCAGCCTTCTTGCACGCGAGATCGACTGCGCCATCGGCCGCTCGTACGACGGCGAGGCGAGCGGGCTGGTGCAGCAGGCCATCTACGAGCAGGAGCCCTGCCTCGTGGTGGGCGCGAAGAACGTCGCGCGCCTCTCGCGCGGGCCGCTGGACTGGGCCCGTCTCGCGCAGCTGGACTGGATCCTGCCGCCGCCCAACACGCCCATGCGCCGGACCTACAACGCGGTCTTCGTCGGTGCAGGCGTCCAGCCGCCCATGCCCATCCTGGAGAGCACCTCGCTGCGCAGCATCGAGATGGTGCTGCGCCAGGAGCCCAACGCCATCACCATGTTCGCGCGCGACGTCATGGTGGAGATGGAGCGCTCATCCCAATGGGCCGCGCTGCCTTACCGGCTGAACTGGAACCTGCCGCCGGTGAGCTTCTTCACCCTGAAGGAAGTGGAATCCCACCCCACGGTGCAATCGCTGCGCAGCGTGGTGGTCGAGACCGCGCTGCGCATGAAGCATGCCGCCGCCGTGTAGCGGCACCAGGTCAGATGTTCTGGAAGTAGCCCCTGCGCGCCAGCCGCATATTGTCCCTGGCGCCCTGACGCCAGTCAGGTAAAGTCAAGGGCCAAGCAGGGAACTTTCCCAAACCTCGTCAAATGAACGACAATATAGGGACGAACCGGTCCATTGGTGGACGGTCCGTGTCCGGCGATCGGCTGGTTTCGCGCCACAGCGCATTATTTGTTTGTTGTGACTCTGGGACTCCCGCTTCGTTTTTTTGGTTTGAACAGGAGTCCTGAATGGGCAAGAAACTTTACGTAGGCAACCTCGCCTACTCCGTGCGCGACAACGATCTTCAACAGGCTTTCAGCCAATACGGCTCGGTCGCCAGCGCCAAGGTGATGATGGAGCGCGATACCGACCGCTCCAAGGGCTTCGGCTTCGTCGAAATGGGCACCGACGCGGAAGCGCAGGCGGCCATCGAAGGCCTCAATGGCCAATCGCTCGGCGGTCGCAGCCTGACTGTGAATGAGGCCCGTCCCATGGAGCCCCGTCCCGCAGGTGGCGGCTACGGCGGTGGTGGTGGTCGCAGCGGCGGCGGTTATGGCGGTGGTGGCGGCGGCGGCTATGGCGGCGGTGGCGGCGGCGGCTATGGCGGCGGCAATCGCAGTGGCGGCGGTGGCGGTGGCCGCGGCGGCTACTAAGCACTAGCTCTGAAAGCTCCTTCGGGAGCTTTTTTTTGCGCTTGCCGGGCCCGTGCATCCAGGATGCCTCCCGACTCCTCACCGAGGGGCACAGGCGGTCCCTGGCTGTCCTGGCATTGCCCCGCTGATCTTCAACGACCCGCGGATTCAAGGGAGAAAGCGGCCAGGCGTCAGGGCTGCCGGCCTACTGCGGTCGTCTCCGGCGCGCAGTGGCCAAACTCGCAGCGCAAGGCAACGCCCGCCGCGTCGCCGCAGTTGACGCTGTAGCGCTCAAAGCCCGGTCCCTTGCCTGACAGCACGGCCTTCGCTGGCTCGCCCTGGCAGACGTTTGATTTCGCGTAGCTTTCGGCGACGTAGCCGTCGCGCCCGGTGGGCGGCGCCAGGGCCGGCGGCGCGGCGGGCGCCTGAGGGAGATAGCTCACCGTCACGTTCGGATCGAGGTTGCGGTAGCCCTTGCGCGCCATGCAGTTGACCAGCGTCTTCTGCTGCAGTGCGTCGTCCGCTGGCTGGGTCACTCCATCGTCGAGGAATACGGCCGCGACACCCGCCGCTGCGGCCATGCTCACCAGCCCGTAGGGCACGAAGAGGCCCGCGCTGATCACGATGACGTCGCTGACGTCATTGCGCTCCCTGGCGCGCATCACCCGTACGCTGGAGGCCGCTTCGCGACAGATGCCTACATCCGAAGCCAGCGTCTGGGGATTCACGCCGTCCATGTCGACGACCGGCACGTAGGCCGCGCCCGAGCCGATGCCCGGTCCCGCAGGCGGCTGGGTAGCGCAAGCACAAAGCAGCGCTGCTGCGAGGACCGTTGCCAGCCTTGTGGCCATGATGGGTGCCATCTCCTGCCTGCTCCGTCCTGTGGAGCCGAGATTTCAGCACACGTCCTGTCGCTTGAGAACGGGCGAATGTTGTGCCAAAGCAGCGCTCGGTCGTGGCATCGGCCAGCGGCGTCGCGTCGAGTCGGCGACCAGGATGGACTCAGCGCCAGCCGGCGGCCTTCAGTCGGTCGGCCAGTTGCTGCGCGATCAAGGCGTAGCCCTGGGCATTGGCATGGATCCGGTCCGAGCGCAGTGCCGCGTCGGACAGCACGGCGGAATACACCTGCGGAATCAGCAGCGCCTTCTCGGCCCTTGCCACCTCTTCGTAGAAGCCGGCGTCGCTGAGCGACCCCATCGATGCGCGAAGCGGCTCGGGCGCCGGCGTCGCAATGAGCGCGACGTAGGGGGTGTGCGCGAGGCCGGCGCGCACGATGGCGGCGACGTTGTCCTTGGTCGCCTGCATGGACATGCCGCGCAGCATGTCGTTCCCGCCGATGCCCACCAGCACCGCGTCATAGTGCCCATCGGCCAGCAGGGCCTGCAGGCGCTGCAGTGCCCCGGCAGAGGTGTCGCCGTTGAGGCCTTCGTTGTCGATCTGCCAGCCGGTCAGCTGCGCCAGGATCGTTGGCCAGGACTGTTCGGCCGTGGCGCCATAGCCGGCAGTCAGGCTGTCGCCCAGCGCCAGCACGCGCGCATCGGACTTCAATGCGGTCGCGGTCGTTTTGCGCTTTCCGCAGGCCGCGAGGGCAAGGGCAGGCGGCAGGCCGGCCAGCAGGAGCAGTTGTCGTCGCTTGATCATCGAGGGTGAAGGTAGCACGCGCCTCCGCGGCAGCACGCCGAGGGGGTACTGGTCGACAATGCGCCCAGACCGCAATGGAGCGATGCCATGGCCGAGCCAGCACCCCGGACCTGTCCCACCTGCAAGACCAGTGTGCCGACGCCCTTCTGCCCGGTCTGCGGGGAAGAGCCGCTCAAGCCGAATGACCTGACGCTGCGCGGCCTGTCGGAAAAGCTGTTTCACGCCCTCACCAGCATCGACGCACGGGTGCTGCGCACGACGCGCCGCCTCGTCCTTCGGCCCGGGGAACTCACGCTGGCCTGGACGGAGGGCGTGCGCAAACCCTACGTCGCGCCCTTCCAGCTCTTCCTCATCGCCAATGTGATCTTTTTCTTCCTGCAGTCGTTGACGGGCATCAACGTCTTCAGCTCGACCCTGCACTCCCACCTCCACCAGCAGGACTGGAGCGAACTGGCTCAATCGCTGCTGGCAAGGCGGCTGGAGGAGACCGGGACACCGCTGGAGACCTTCGCGCCGGTCTTCGATCGCGCGGTCGTCCTGCACGCCAAGTCGCTCATCGTGCTGATGACCGTTCCCTTCGCTGCGCTGCTGCCCTTGATGTTCTTCCGCAGGCGCCGGCCCTTCATGCTCCACGTCGTCTTTTCCCTGCACCTCTACACCTTCCTGCTGCTGGTGTTCTGCCTGGCCCTGCTGGCGGCCAAGGTGTGCGAGTGGTCGGGAATCGGGGACCTCAACACGCCCCTGGTCGACAACGTGCTCAGCGTCGCGAACCTTGCCGCCTGCGCGATCTACCTGTACGCGGCCATCGGGACGGTCTATCAGGCCAAGGGCGTCGCGCGGGTGGTGCAGGCCGCTGTCCTGGCCGTGGCAGTGGGCCTCATCGTGCTGGGCTACCGCTTCACGCTCTTCCTGATCACCTTGTACGCAGCCTGAGGCTGGCGCTCAAAGACGTGCTTCGGCCCGCCCGATGCCCGGGAACTCGACCGCCACCGTCTCGCCCTTGCGGATCGGCAGCACGCCGACCCACGAGCCGGTGGTGACGACGGTGCCGGCGGGCACGGTGGCGCCGTGGCGAGTCGCATGCCGCAGCCAGGTCGGCAGCAGCCACGCCGGGTCGCCCAGCGAGTGCGCGCCCTGGCGCAGATCGGGTGCATGGGCGCCGATGCGCGTCTCGCAGGTCTGCGCCGCCCAGTCGCGCGGGGCGTAAGGCACCCAGGCGCCCAGGACCAGCGCACCGTGCGATTGCAGGTCGGCCAGGCGCAGCAGAGCAGAGGCATTGGCCGGGTCCTCCCAGCGCGAGTCGACGATCTCGATCGAGACGGTCATCGCATCGACCAGGGCTGCCGCACCTTCCGGCGTGAGCGCCGCGGCGGCTTCGGGTGTCACGGCGGATCCCAGGCGCAGCGCAATCTCGGATTCGATGCCGGGACGGTGGAAATGCATGTCGCTGTAGTCCGCTACGCTGGCGCGCACGCCCGACGGCGGCAGGGGTGCATGCGTCAGCACCGCCTCGCGCGAGGGGCCGCCGGACTTCCAGTGGCCGGGGACGGCCGTGCCGAACCAGCCCATCGCCTGCGCCAGGCGGTCCTGCGCGTCGTATGCCTGCGCCGCGTCGGCAATACCGTCCTGCCACGGCGCGGCATCCAGGGTGCGGCCCTCGCGCCAGGCCGAGGCCAGGGTGCTCGCCAGGTCGGTCATGCGTCCACCTTCACGTTGCCGTCCTTGACGACGCGGCCCCACTTCTCGATCTCGCTCGAGATGAACCTGGCGAACTTCTCGCGCGAGCCGCCACCGTCCTCGGCGCCGTAGTTGTCGAGCTTCTCCTGCACGTCGGGCATGGCCAGCACGGTGTTGACATCGCGGTTGATCTTGTCGGCGACGCTGGCCGGCAGCTTGCCGGGGCCGGCGAGCCCGTACCAGGTGGTGGCTTCGAAGCCTTCGAAGCCTTGCTCCTGCATGGTCGGGATGCCCGGATGCCCCTTGGCACGCTTGAGCCGCGTCTGCGCGACGCCGATCACCTTGCCGCTCTTCACGTGCGGCGTGGCGGCCGTCATCGTCTCGAAGCTGTACTGAATCTGGCTGCCCATCAGGTCGGCCAGCAGGGGACCGCTGCCCTTGTACGGCACGTGCATCGCGTCCACCTTGGCCTGCAGCTTGTACATCTCCAGCGCCAGGTGCTGGGCGGAGCCCGCGCCGGCCGAGCCGAAGCTCACCTTGCCTGGCTCGGCGGTGCACAGGGCCGTGATGTCCTTCACCGTCACGGCCTTCTGCGTGGGGCTGGCGATCAGCAGGTTGGGCGTGACGCCGACCAGCACGATGGGCACGAAGTCGCGTTCCACGTTGTAGCGCAGCTTGGGCTGCAGGCTGGGCGCCAGGGCGTGGCTGTTGATGTGCGCCATCAGCAGCGTGCTGCCGTCGCTGGGCTGCGTCGCCACGTACTCGGCCGCCAGCACGCCGGCCACGCCGCCCTTGTTCTCGACGATGACCGGCTTGTTCCACATCTCCGTCAACTTCTGCGCGACCACCCGGGCCAGCGCATCCGTGCCGCCCCCTGGCGGAAAGCCGACCACGATGCGCACCGGCCCCGAGGGCCAGTCCTGCGCGAACACCTGGGGCACGCCCAGGGTGGCCGCCGCGGCAACGCCTGCGGCCTGGATGAAGGAACGTCGTTGCATGTTGTCTCCGTTTTTATGATCGAACGCGTGAACCCTCAGGCCGCCTTCTGCAGGGCGGCCGGCGCCGCATGGCCGGCGAAGTAATCCATCGTGGCCTGCACGCCGCTGCCGGCGAGCTTCACGCCGGAGAGCTTCAGCCCCATCTCGACGCCGGCGACCATGGCGACGAGCGTCAGGTCGTTGCTGTCGCCCAGGTGCCCCATGCGGAACATGCGGCCCTTGAGCTTGCCCAGCCCCGTGCCCAGGGACAGGTCGAAGCGCTGGTGGATCAGGCGGCGCACCGCGTCCGCATCGACGCCTTCGGGCGTGATCACGCCGGTAAGCACCGGGGAGTACACGGCCGGGTCGGCGCACTGGATCGGCAGGCCCCATGCGTTGACCGCGGCGCGCACGCCGGCACCCCAGCGCTGGTGGCGGGCGAACACCTTGTCCAGGCCTTCGCCGAGGATCATGTCCAGCGCCTCCGAGAGGCCGTAGAGCAGGTTGGTGTTGGGCGTGTAGGGCCAGTAGCCGTCCTTGTTCATCTCGACGATCTCGTCCCAGGCCCAGAAGGAGCGCGGCAGCTTCGCGCTCTTCATCGCTTCGAGCGCACGCGGCGAGATGGCGTTGAAGCTGATGCCCGGCGGCAGCATCAGGCCCTTCTGCGAGCCGCTGATGGTGACGTCCACGCCCCATTCGTCATGCCGGAAGTCCGCGCTGGCGAGGCCGGAGATGCTGTCGACCATCAGCAGCGCGGGGTGGCCGGCGGCATCGATGGCGCGGCGCACCGAGGCAATGTCGGAGGTGACGCCGGTCGAGGTCTCGTTGTGCACCACGCACACGGCCTTGATCTTCTTCTCGCTGTCCTTGCGCAGGCGCGCCTCGATCAGGTCCGCCTGCACGCCGCGGCGCCATCCGGGCGCCTGCGGAAGATGTTCGTCGGAGCCATTGAAGGCCAGGAACTCGGTCGAGATGCCCAGCCGCGTGGCCATCTTCTGCCAGAGCGAGGCGAAGTGGCCGGTCTCGTACATGAGCACGTGGTCGCCGGGGCTCAGCGTGTTCGACAGCGCCGCTTCCCACGCGCCGGTGCCCGAAGCCGGATAGATGATGACCGGGTGCTGCGTCTTGAAGACCTGCCTGATGCCGCTCAGCACCTGGCGGCCGAGCACGCCGAACTCGGGCCCCCGATGGTCGATGGTGGGCAGGCTCATGGCGCGCAGGATGCGGTCGGGCACCGGGCTCGGGCCGGGGATCTGCAGGAAGTGCCTGCCGGTGGGGTGGGAATCGAGTTGAAGCATGGGGCCGTCCTTTCGGCGCCAGTTTTGCATTCAAAACACAAAACGATCTGATGGTTATCCCCTAGATCTAGGGATTGAGTGCCCGGGAAATTGCATTCAAAATGCAACCGAAGGAAGAAAACCATGGCGGAAGTGATCGAAATCTCGCGTCTCGCGCTGCATGACCAGGTGGCGTCGCGGCTGCGGACGATGCTCATCGAGGGCCACATCGCCCCCGGCGCCAAGCTCAACGAGCGCGAGCTGTGCGAGCAGTTGCGCGTCTCGCGCACGCCGCTGCGCGAGGCCATCAAGCTGCTGGCGGCGGAGGGCCTGGTGGACCTGCTGCCCAATCGCGGCGCAGTGGCGGTCAAGCTGACTGAGGCCGACGTGATCAACACCTTCGAATTGCTCTCGGCGCTCGAAGCCCTGTCGGGCGAATTGGCGGCGCAGCGCATCTCCGACGAGGAGCTGGCCGAGCTGCGTGCGCTGCACTACGAGATGTTGGCCTGCTTCTCGCGGCGCGACCTCTCGGGCTACTACCGCATCAACGCGCGCATCCATGCGGCGATCAACGACGCGGCCGGCAACCCGGTGCTGACGAGCACCTACCGGTCCATCAACGCGCGCGTGCAGTCGCTGCGCTTTCGCACCAACCAGAACGAAGCCAAGTGGGCGAGCGCGGTCGCGGAGCACGGCCGGATGATCGAGGCGCTCGCTGCGCACGACCCCGTCGCGATGCGCCAGGTGCTGATCGAGCACCTGAACCGCAAGCGCGACACGGTGCTGGAGTTGCTGCGCGCCGGTGAAATCTATCCACGGTCCAACGCGGCCAAGACCTGAAGCCTGACCCCATGCGCATCGAGCCCGCGAGCCATCTCCAGCCAGCCGGTACCGTCCTGCCCCCCAACGACACCTGCGAGGCCCTCGCCAGGCGCCTGGCGGCCGAGACCCAGGGCGAAGTGCTGTTCGACGCCGCTTCGCGCGGCCGCTACGCGACAGACGCGTCCATCTACCAGATCATGCCCGTGGGCGTGCTGGTCCCCAGGACCGAGCGCGACATCGCGACCGCCATCGACGTGGCGCGCGATCTCAAGGTGCCGGTCCTGGCACGTGGCGGCGGCACCAGCCAGTGCGGCCAGACCACGGGTGCAGCGCTGGTCATCGACAACAGCAAGCACTTCCGAAGCGTGCTGGACCTGGACCTGGAGCGCCGTACCGTCACGGTCGAGCCGGGCATCGTGCTCGATCACCTCAATGCCCAGCTCAAGCCGCACGGGCTCTGGTATCCCGTCGACGTGTCCACCAGCGCGCAAGCCACGCTGGGCGGCATGGCCGGCAACAACTCCTGCGGCTCGCGCTCCATTGCCTACGGCAACATGGTGCACAACGTGGCCGGCGCGAGCGCCTGGCTGTCCGATGGCGAACTGGTCGACTTCGGCCCGGTGTCGGCGCTGAGCGGGCGTGCCAGCGACATCGCGCAGCACGTGCAGCAGCTGGCGCTGCAGCACCGCGAGCAGATCCATTCGAACTGGCCCAAGGTGATGCGCCGTGTCGCGGGCTACAACCTCGACATCTTCGACAACCAGAGCGAGAAGCCGTACACGGCCGATGGCAGCGTCAACCTCGCGCACCTGCTGATCGGCGCGGAAGGCACGCTGGCCTACACCCGCAGCCTGACGCTGAAGCTGAGCGAGCTGCCGCGCGCCAAGGTGCTGGGCATCGTCAACTTCCCCAGCTTCCATGCGGCGATGGATTCGGCCCAGCACATCGTGAAGCTCGGCCCCACGGCGGTCGAACTGGTCGACCGCACGATGATCGAGCTGAGCTTGGCCAACCCGGCCTTCCGCCCCACCGTCGAGACGGCGTTGGTCGGCCGGCCCGCCGCGATCCTGCTGGTCGAGTTCTCGGGCGGCGACAAGGCATCGCTGCTGCCCAGGCTCAAGGACCTGGTCGAGCTGATGGGCGAGCTCGGCCTGCCGGGCAGCGTGGTCGAGATGCAGGACGATGCGCCGCAGAAGAACCTGTGGGAAGTGCGCAAGGCGGGGCTCAACATCATGATGAGCCTCAAGGGCGACGGCAAGCCCGTTAGCTTCATCGAGGACTGCGCCGTGCCGCTGGAGCACCTGGCGGAATACACCGACGGGCTTACCGAGGTGTTCGCGAAGTACGGCAGCCGGGGCACCTGGTACGCCCATGCGTCGGTGGGCACGCTGCACGTGCGGCCCATCCTGGACATGCGCGCCGACGGCGCTGCCAAGATGCGGGCGATTGCCGAGGAGGCGAGCGCGCTGGTGCGCAAGTACAAGGGCGCCTTCAGCGGCGAGCACGGCGACGGCCTGTGCCGCGGCGAGTGGATCGAATGGCAGTTCGGCCCGGCGCTCAACGAGGCCTTCCGCTCCATCAAGAACAAGCTCGATCCGATCAACCTCTTCAACCCCGGGAAGATCATCGATCCGCCGAAGATGGACGACGCCAGCCTGTTCCGCTTCGCGCCCGAGACCGCGCCGCGGCCGTACAGGCGCATCCCGCTCACGCCGGTGCTCGACTGGTCCGCGTGGAACGTGCAGGCCGATCCGGTGACGGAAGTGACCACGGCGCCGGGCACCGGCGGCGACCTCACGGGCGGCTTCGCCAAGGCCGTGGAGATGTGCAACAACAACGGCCACTGCAGGAAGTTCGACGCCGGCACGATGTGCCCGAGCTACCGGGTCACGCGCGACGAGCAGCACCTGACGCGGGGCCGCGCCAACACGCTGCGCCTTGCGATCTCGGGCCAACTGGGGCCGGACGCCTTCACCAGCGAGGCCATGCACGAGACCATGGACCTGTGCGTGGGCTGCAAGGGCTGCAAGCGCGACTGCCCCACGGGTGTGGACATGGCCAGGATGAAGATAGAGTTCCTGTCGCACTACAAGAAGAAGCACGGCCACACGCTCAAGGACAGGCTGGTCGCCCGCCTGCCGGACTACGCCCGTGCGGCCAGCCGGGTGCCGTGGCTGCTCAACCTTCGCAACACCGTGCCGGGCGCGCGCTGGCTCGGGGAAAAGGTTCTGGGGCTTTCCGCGAAGCGTTCACTGCCTGAATGGCGCAGCGACACCTTCTGGCGCGCCGGCGATGCCTCGCTGTTCGCCAGCCGCGACCAGGCGATCGCCGCTGCGAAAGAAGGGCAGAAGGTGGCGGTGCTCTTCGTCGACACCTTCAACGGCAACTTCGAAAGCGAGAACGCGCTGGCCGCCGCACGCGTGCTCCGTGCCGCCGGCTACCTGCTGCACACGGTTCAGAAGGATGGCGGCCACCATTGCTGCGGCCGCACCTACCTCGCTAGCGGCATGGTGGAGGAGGCCAAGGCCAGGGCCGGCGCGCTGATCGACGCGCTGCTGCCGCTGGCGCAGGCGGGCATCGCGGTCGTGGGGCTGGAGCCCTCGTGCCTGCTGACGCTGCGCGACGAGGCACTGGTCATGGGCCTGGGCGAGAAGGCGCAGACCGTGGCCGGCCAGGCGCTGCTGTTCGAGGAGTTCATCGCGCGTGAGGCGAAGGCCGGCCGCTTCCAACTCGAACTCAAGCCCACCGCGCAGCCGATCCTGCTGCACGGCCACTGCCACCAGAAGGCCTTCGGCGCCGTCAGTCCGATCCTGGACGTCCTCAGGATGATTCCGGGCGCTAAGCCTGAACTGATCGAGAGTTCGTGCTGCGGCATGGCGGGGAGCTTCGGCTACGAGGCTTCCCACTACCAGGTGTCGATGCAGATGGCGGAAGCCAGCCTGCTGCCCGCGGTGCGCAAGCGCCCCGACGCCATCGTCGTGGCCGACGGCACCAGCTGCCGGCACCAGATCGCGGACGGCGCGCAGCGCGAAGCCATTCACGTGGCGCGCTTGCTCGCCGCACAGCTGGCCTGAGACTCGGCCCCTGGGCGGCTGTCGCCGGCACGGGGTCGCGATTTCGCGTCGTGGCCGAACGGTCCTGAATCACCAGGGCCGCGCCTACGAGCCCGGGGCCTCCCGCGAAGTCCTGTCGTGCGCTGAACCTACAGGGACCGGAGTTCTGCGTCGATCTTGTCCAGCGTTTCCTGCGGGAGCAGATTTCCGGCCAACTGCGCGACGGTGGCCAATCTCATCCCGCCAGCCAAGGCGATCCGGGGATGCGACGAAGCGCCAGGCAGGTACCTGTCGACGATCGCCTTGGCGCTGTCGCTTGCCATCAGCTCGTTGACGGTGGACTGGATCGAATAGGCCATTTGCTCTCGGGTCGTAGTGAACGACAAGGTTTTGCAGGTCTGCATCGTGCCAGGCGCACCGCCGCACGTCGCCGTCCGAATGGACTGGTTCCCGCGGTCCGAAGCGCGCTTCATAATCGGCCAACGTGCAGACTTCACGAGGCGTCCATGGAGTTTCTCAAGTTCATCCGCTCGGTCGAAGAGCTTCTCTATGAGATGACGTGGCTGCTGTTCTATCCGCGGACGCTGTGGCGCTGCGTCGTCCATTCTTCCTCCAATGCCTTTTTGCGGCGCCGTTCGTCGTCGGCATCGCGCTTGCCACTGCGCTTGGCCGAGTGGGTCATCCCGTCATTTCGGGGCTGCTCGCAGTTTCAGCCATCGCCTGGTATCTCGCTGTCCAGACCCGATGGTTCCGTTGGCGCCTGCAGATTCACAGCGCTCGCGCTTTCCACCTTTGCTGTGGCCGTTCTCGTCGACGTCGCCATTGCGTTCGTCATCGTCGGACTTGGCGCGTAGCCGGCGCGCGCGCGTCCGCTGCTGCTTCCAGGGCGCCCGCTCCTGGCCCGACCGCTGTCATGGCGTCCCTGTTTCGCGCTTCTGCGCAGCCGCATAGAGCCGGGTGCGCATGAGCTGCAGCGCCTGGCCGCGCTCCTGGGCGCCCATCGAAACCGTCGAGGTCGTCGCCACCACCATCTGCATGCCGGGATACACCCAGACAAACTGGCCGCTGAAGCCGCTGGCCAGGAATGTGGGTCGTGGCGCCTTGGATGGCACCACCCACCACATCAGGCCATAAGGCAGCGCAACCGGCTTCCCGCCCGCGTTGCGGGCAGTGGTCGCATCCGCGACGAAGGATGGCGAGAGCAATTGCATCTCGCCCCAGCGGCCGTCCTGCAGTGCCAACTGGCCCAGTTTCGCCATGTCCAGCGTTCGCATGCTCAAGCCGCGCTGGTAGGACGGCTCGGCCATGCCAAGAGGGGTCACCAGCTGCTGGCGAGCGAAGTCAGGCACGGGCATGCCGGTCGTCTTCCTGAGGATCTCTGCCACCGTGTTGACGGCTGTGTTGTCGTACGCGAACACGGTTCCGGGGCTGCTCGAGATCGGCCGCGCCCAGCCGGCCTGGACGGCGAGTGCCGGCGCAGTGCCCGTCGGGTCGTCGACTGGGAAGCCTGCTGTCATCGTCAAGAGATGACGAAGCGTGATGTCGCGGGATCTGGGGTCTGTGTTGAGCGGCAGCAGCTGCGGCAGGAGTTCCACCACGGGCTGGTCCAGGCTCTTGATATGCCCGCGCTGCATCGCAATGCCGACGAGCGTCGACAGCGCACTCTTGGCCACGGACTGGACCTGCCGAAGGCTCTCCGGATTGCCATCGCGGTAGTACTGGAAGACCAGGCGACCCCGCAGGGCGACAACCACGCTCTGGACGTCCGGAAAGTCCTCGCCGATGGCTTGCTCGATGCCCTGGAAGGCGAGGGCATCCAGAGACTGCTCCTGGGAAGTGGAGGCTCGCCACTGGGCGAATGCACTGGACGAACATGCCAGCGCCAAGGCGAGCAACGCACAGCGCGAGCGCAACTTCGGTTTCGACTTCATGCTTCGGGCTCGAATCATCGGTTGACGAGCGCCTGGGCTAATGGCCGCAAGCGTCCCGCCGGCAGCGGAGATTGCGATGCTGCTGGTGTTCGCATTGAAAGTAGCGAGTACCTCGTTGGGACACCGTTCAACACGTGGATGACGAAGTCGATGTCCAGCAGGTATCGCGGCATCAGAGCAGTTCCCGGGCTGATTGGTGCTGGTTTGCGCGGTCGGGCAGGAAGTCGTCGCTGAGACAGGGGTCTTGGAGGAAGAAGCTGTCCCAGGTCTTGCCGAGGGGCACGAGGATGCGCTCGTTGCCCCTAACTCGCACTTCTACCTTGTGGATGCCCTCAGGCAAACGCACGTCAAAGGGGAGGCGGACTGCTTGAGTTCGCTTGGTGACGAATACGGTTCCGATGGCCATGCAAGTGTCCCTCCGGGCTTGAGCATATGCCAATCGTGCGCGGGACCACGATCGCTTCTCTTGCGGCGATGCTCGCTGCTTCAGTTCTGAACTGACCGTGCGAGCCCGAAACGCTACAAAGCCGACCTGGACCCCTGCGATTCCAGCAAGCCGCAGATCGCCCGCACCTGCTTCTGGATGATCTTCGCCACCTCGACCCGGCGCTCGGGCCCCAGGCGCGTGGAAATGGCGGCCACGCTGATGGCGGCGACGGGGTTCCTGGGCGGGAAGGCGACGCCCACGGCCGCGGTGCCCGGGGTCGCGGCGCTGTCGAGGAATGAGTACCCCCGCTTGCGGCTTTCGGCGACCGCCGCCTGCAGGAATGCAGGGTCGAACTCGCCGAACTTCGAGTACTGCGCGCCGTTGGCTTCAAGCACCTCGGCCGCCTCGGCTTCGGGCAGCGCGCCGAGGATCGCCAGCCCGCCCGCGCCCACACCCATGGGACGGCGGATGCCGACGTCGAGCGTCAGCGCCTTGATCGGGTAGTCGCCCAGGGCACGGCTCGTGCAGATCGATTCCACGCCGCGGCGCTCGCTCAGGTACACGGTGTCCTGCGTCAGGTCGGCGATCACGCGCATCGGGCCCTCGCACAGTTGGCTCAGGCGATAGCCCGGTTCGGCGAGCAGCCCGAGTTCGTAGAGCAGCGGACCCAGGTGGTACTTGCGCGTGAGCGGGTCGCGAATGGCCAAGCCTTCGAGCTCCAGGCGCTGCAGCATCCGGAAGCAGGTGGACATCGGCAGCCCGCTGACGCTCACGACGTCCGCGATGCGCATGCCCCGCCGTCCGCGGGAGGCAATCACCCGCAGCATGCCGACGACCCGCTCGATGCTCTGCGTGCCGCTTCTGGCGCCTGACTCGTCCTGGGGCGGTGGTGCCGCGGTTTCGTCCGGGGCCAAGGCGCGCTTGCGGGGTGTTCTGCTTTTAGTTTCCACAGTGTGGCAGTAATCCGGGTTGCACCCGAACGGTGTCATAGGAGCCGTCACTATAGTTTGGGCAATCGAGATTGATCAACAACCACATCGTGGAAGTTGAAACGGAAGCGCAGACATGCCCCAAACGATGACGGAAAAGATACTGGCGCGCGCCTGCGGCAGGCAGAGCGTGAAGCCGGGAGACGAGGTCACGGCGCGCCCGGACTTCGTGATCAGCTACGACTTCCCCGGCTACACCGACGTGTTCTTCAAGGAGACGCGCGAGGACTTCGGCATCGAGAAAGTCTCCAGCCCCGAGCGCTTCGTGCTCTTCATCGACCACATGGTCCCGGCCGCGGCGCCCAAGGAGGAAGAGCTGCACAAGATCACCCGCGCCTGGGGCAAGGAGCAGGGCGTGCCGGTGTACGAGCGCGAAGGCATCGGCCACCAGGTCTCGGCTGAACTGGGCTATGCCACGCCGGGCGCCTTCGTCGTGCACTTCGACGGCCATGTCAGCCAGCTGGGCGCCTTCGGCACCTTCGCCTTCGGGGCGCGCAAGGGCGTGATCGAGTCCTTCGTGACGGAGCGCGTGACCATGACCGTGCCAGCCACCGTGAAGGTCGAGCTGCTGGGCACGCTCCAGCCCGGCGTGATGGCGCGCGACGTGTTCCACCACATGGTGCGCGTCATGGGGCCGGCGTCCTGCCGGTTCAAGGCCGTGGAAATCTGCGGCCCGGTCATCGACGCGATGAGCATCGAGGGTCGGCAGACCATCTGCGGCCAGGCGATGTTCCTGGGCGCGACCACCATGCTCATTGCGCCCGACGCGAAGACGATGGCCTATGTGGCAGGCCGCTCGAAGGTGGCCCTGGAGCCGGTGCATCCCGATCCCGACGCCGTCTACGAGCAGGTCGTGAGGATCGACGTGTCCTCGCTCGAGCCCATCGTGGTGGTTCCGCCCAGCCCGGCGAATACGCGCGACCTCAAGGACCACGTCGGCCTGGAGGTGCATACCGGCTACCTCGGTTCGTGCGCCAGTGGCCGCCTGGAGGACCTGCGCGTGGCCGCCGATGTTCTGCGTGGCCGGCATATCCAGCCGGGCTTCCAGCTGCATGTGGTGCCCACCTCGAAGGCGATCATGGCCGCCGCGGCGCGCGAAGGCCTGATCGAAGTCCTGGTGGAGGCGGGCGCCTTCATCAGCTCGCCCAGCTGCGACTACTGCTTCGGCCGCATCGCCACCATGAGCGATGGCCAGCGCGCCGTGTCCACCGGCACGCTGAACACCCCGGGCCGCATGGGCAGCGTCGATTCGGAGATCTACATCTGCAACGCCGCAGTCGTGGCGGCGTCCGCGCTCGAAGGGCGCATTGCAGACCCGCGTCCCTACCTGGCCGAAGCGGCCGCTGCCGCAGGAGCCGCCGCATGAGCCTCGTCAACCTGCGCGGCCGCGTGGCCTGGGTCTTCGCCGAGGACGACTTCGACATCGACCTCATCATCGGCGTGCGCAACATCAAGATCACCGACGTGAAGGAGCTTGCCGCGCTGGCGATGTCCGACTACATGCCCGGCTTCGCGAGCAGCGTGCGCAAGGGCGACCTGCTGGTGGGCGGCAGCAACTTCGGCTACGGCCACCCGCACTATCCGGCCATGCGCGCCATGCGGCACCTGGGCATCTCCTGCGTGATAGCGGAGTCCTTCTCGCCCGGCTTCTTCCGCGGCGAGATGAGTATGGGCTTCCCGCTGGTCAGCTGTCCCGGCATTCTTGCCGCGGCCGAGCGGGGCGACGAGCTGGACGTGAACTGGGACGCCAGCGAGGTGAGCAACGCGCGCAGCGGCCAGCGCTTGCCGCTGCAGCCCTTTTCTTCGTCCGAGCGCGGCATGCTCGATGCGGGCGGCCTCATCCCCTACCTGAAGGCGCGCTTCGCTGAAGAGAAAAACGCGCAGGCGCGCGCGGCCTGACAGCTCTCACAACCACCTGTGTCCAGGCCCGCCACGGCCAGGGCACGCTCAACTGGAGAATCGCGATGACCACCCCACGCCAGGCCCTGCGCCAGCGCATCACCCACGGCCCCACCTTCTGGTTCGGCGGCGCACAGGACGCCCTGTCGGCACTGCTGGTGGACCAGTCGGATTTCGACGGCATCTTCAGCACCGGCTTCGGCATCTCCGCTGCGCTGCTCGGCCAGCCGGACATGGAGCTCTACACGCTGAGCGAGAACGTCGCCACCGTGAACCGCATGGTCAACGTGGTGCGCAAGCCTGTCTTCGCCGACGCCGACACCGGCTACGGCAACGTGCTGAACGTGGGACGCACCGTGCGCGAGTTCGAGAAGGCCGGTGTCGCGGCCCTGTCGCTGGAAGACCAGGTCAGCCCCAAGCGCTGCCCGGCCGCGGCCACCGAGTCGATCGTCGTGCCCATGGATGCGGCGATCGCACGCATCAAGGCCGCGGTGGATGCGCGCCAGGATGCGGACCTGCTCATCGTGGCGCGCACCGACGCCATGGACGCAGGCGAGGCCCTCGAGCGCGCCGCGCGCTACGCCGAGGCGGGCGCCGACCTGATCCAGCCCATTTCACGCACCTTCAGCAGCTACGAGCAGTTGGTGCAGATGCGCGAGACCTGCGGCCGTCGCCTGTCGCTGCAGCTCATGGCCGGCACCTGGATGACCGGGCTGAGCCGCACGCAGATCGAGAACGTCGCGGCCTTCGCCACCTATCCCATCGCGGGCCTGCTGAGCACCGTGCACGCGGTGCGCGCCAACCTGCAGGTGCTGGCGCAGCGACGCAGCGGCAACTTCGATGACCTGCCCTTCGAGCAGACGACCATGGCGGCCTTCAAGGACATCATCGGCTGGCACGCCCTGGAGGAACGCCAGGCGCACTACGAAGTCGGCGCCAAGCGCTGAGAGCGTTCCGACTCCCTCGTCGACCAAGCAACCCCTTTCCCGTTCAAAACAATCAGGAGCAAGCGTGCGTACTTTCAAACTTCTGGGCCGCGTCGCCGTGGCCGGGTTCCTGGCGCTGGGTATCGTAGGCGCGGCTGTGGCGCAAGGCAGCGCCTACCCGACCAAGCCGATCCGGATGGTCGTGCCCTATCCGGCCGGCGGTGCCACGGACGTGGCGGCGCGCATGCTGGCGCCACGCCTGCAGGAGGAACTCGGCCAGCCGGTGGTGGTCGACAACCGCCCAGGCGCTGGCGGCAACATCGCGATGGCCTCGGTGCTGCAGGGCGGTGCCGACGGCTACACCCTGGCGATGACGCTCACCGGCATGCTGTCGATCAACCCGGTGATCTACAAGAAGGCCGGCTTCGCTGCTTCGGACTTCGTGCCGGTTGCGCAGGTGTCGCTGGCGCCTCTGCTGCTGGTGGTGCCTGAAAATTCGCCCTACAAGAACGTGCAGGAACTGCTGGCCGCGGGCAAGAAGGCCGGCAAGGGCGGCCTGCCCTATGGCTCGGCGGGCGCGGGCGGCCTGTCGCACCTGGCCTCGGAAACGATCAATGCGCATGCCGACAGCAACTTCGTGCACGTGCCCTACAAGGGCGGCGCGCCGCTGGTGCAGGCACTCATGGCCAACGAGGTGACCTGGGGCCTGCTGGGCACCGGCGACGCGCGCAGCTTCGTGCAATCGGGCAAGCTGCGCGCCATCGGCGTGCTGCGCAATGGCCGTTCCGAGCTGTGGCCGGACATCCCCACGCTCACCGAACAAGGCGTGGCTGGCGGGGTGGACTTCGATGTGTGGTTCGGCGTGGTTGCGCCGGCCAAGACGCCCGCGCCGGTCGTGAAGCTGTTGAACGAGAAGATCGCAAAGATCGTCGCCGAGCCGGCCTTCCGCAAGCGGCTCAACGAACTCGGCGGCGTCGCGCCTTCCACCGGCAACACGCCCGAAGCCTTCGCGGAAGTCTTGAAGCGTGAACTGGCCGTGCTGCCCAAGGCCGCACAGGCGGCGGGCTTGCAGCTCGACTGAAGAAGGGTCACCCCACGACCTCTGGCCGGACTGCGTGGCTTGCTGGTGGGTCCAGGATACTGGACAATCAGTCCATCATGAAAGATCCGGCTGCGCAAGCTGTCCCTGAAGAGGACATCAACACCCGGATTGCCAGGCGGGTGCGGGACCTTCGCTCTGCGCGAGCCGAGACGATGGACTCGCTCGCCGCCAGGTCCGGGGTGAGCAAGTCCATGATCTCGCTCATCGAGCGCGGCGAGACCAGTGCCACCGCCGCGGTCCTCGAGAAGCTCGCAGCCGGCCTCGGGGTCGCCATGGCCACGCTGTTCGGGCCGGACAAGTCCGCGCAGCAGCATCCGCTGTCGCATCGTGCCGACCAGCCCATCTGGAAGGATCCGGAGTCGGGCTACCTCCGGCGCAATCTCTCGCCGCCCAACTGGCCCACACCCATCCAGTTGGTGGAGGTGCATTTCCCGGCGGGGGCACGGGTGGCCTACGAATCGAGCGATCGCAGGCCCGCGATTGAACAGCAGGTCTGGGTGATTCAAGGACAGATCGAGATCACCCTGGGCGAGCGGCACTTCGCATTGAAAGCCGGCGACTGCCTTGCGCTGAGGCTCGATCGCCCGCTGATCTACAGCAATCCGTCGACGCAGGCCGCGAAGTACCTGGTCGCTCTGTGCGACCAGGCGGTCATGCATCTTTTTCGATAGGGACACCGAGATGAACAGCGAAGCCATCCAGCTGATCGACTGCAGTGAAGAAGAGCACGCCGGCGCCATCCTGGCGATCCTCAACGAGGCCATCGCCAACTCGACGGCCCTGTACGACTATGTGCCGCGCCCGCCGGAAGCGATGAAGAGCTGGTTCGCGGCGAAGAACGCCAACGGCTTTCCGGTCGTGGGCGCGGTCGACGGCAGCGGCAAGCTGATCGCCTTTGCGAGCTACGGAACCTTTCGAGCCTTTCCCGCCTACAAGTACACGGTAGAGCACAGCGTCTACGTGCATCACGAGCATCGGGGGCAGGGGCTGGGCAGGATCCTGATCGGCGAGTTGATCCGGCGGGCCCGCGCTGCCAATCTGCACGCCATCGTGGGCTGCATCGATGCCAGCAACGCAGGAAGCATTGCGCTGCACAAGGGCCTTGGCTTCACGCATTCGGGCACCTTGCCGCAGGTGGGCTTCAAGTTCGGACGGTGGCTCGATGCCGCCTTCTACCAACTGCTGCTGGACACGCCTGTCGATCCGGTGGACGGTTGACCCCGCCCGATACGCCGCGGCGCTGCTTCAGGGTGCCATGACCTTGTACATCCTGTAGCGCTCATCCTGGTAGAGGATCGGCAGATCCGGCTGCACCGCTGCGCCGATCTCGGTGATGGCGTGCGTCACCCCGTAGCGGATGGCAAGCATCCCGAAGCGTGCCGCGTCGGCCGTCCCATAGTCGGCCACGGCCTGTTCGATCCAGTCGTTCCTGTGGTTGCGAAAGTCATCGGGAACCTTGAAGTCCAGCGGATGGCCGATCGCGTCTTCGATGCGGTGGCGCCACTCCTCGAAGTACGACAGGCTGAAGGTGGTTTCGCCGCCGTCCTTCAAGGACCCCAGAACCCGTCTTTCGGCCGCCCAGCGGAAGTTCAGCAGCGGGGCGTGGCCGATGTAGTAATAGGGCGGGATGGCCACCACCGCATCCGCGGGCAGGTTGGCCCGGGACCATGTGGTGATCTTGTTCTCGTAGTAGGACTCGTACGACGAAGAAATGGGGACATGCCGGTACAGGTGCCCCGCGACCGAGGCCATCAGCAGTCCACCGACGACCCACCGCAGCGACGGCTGAGGCGTCGGCGGGGTCTCCCGACGACGCTCTCGAGGGCGCAGGATCTCGAGCCCGAGCACGACAAGCAGGATCCAGAACGACGCCGTGGAAGCGATCGAATAGCCGTCGGGATAAGTCAGCACCTGGTCCAGCGCCAGCGCGCTCACGGCCACGATCGCGCGAAGCCTGCCTGTCGTGTTCCACGCGGCGGCGGCCCAGCAGGCCAGTGATGCCGCAGCCAGGTAGGGCAGGAAGCGCAAGGTCTCTTGCAGATGAAGCTGGAGCGCGACGGGAATGCCGAAAACCTCCACGCCGACGTAGCCGGCCACGCAGGCCGCCACGATGCCGCACAGGTAGGCAAGAACGACGCGGTCCGGCTTCGCGCGCTGGCTGATGGCGATCGCAAGAAGGGGCGGCAGCAGGGCAATCCAGTAGCTGCGGGGCCAGAGCGACGGGAAGTGGTGAAACCAGAGCAGCAGCCGTTGTGCGTCCAGCCACTCCTTGGGCGCATGGAGGGGAACGCCGCTGGCACCGCCGGTAAACGCCATCATCACGAGGAGTGGGGCCGCGCCTACAAGGAACCACAAGGGCTCCCTCAACGCATTCACGAGACGCGCAGGGCTGAAGGCGGCCGCGAACCAGACCAGGATCGCGCCATGGGCGGCCGTCGTGGGATGGATGTTGAACGTCAGCCCGGCCAGCAGGAACGCGGCGCGGTATCGGCCTTGCGCAGCAAGCCCGAGCGCGAAAAGCAGCGGGCCGAGCGAGAGACTGCGGTTGAGCACCATGACGTCGAAGCTGGCCAGGCCCGCGCTCGAGAAGCGCACGAAAAGCACCATGCAGGCCGCGAGAAGTCCGGCCAGCCCGGCGACCTGACGGGGGGACAGCGCACGCGCAAGGGCGGCGACGCCTGAAAACATGAGGGCCGTGCAGGCGATCTGAAGCGCGAAGTAGATCCATTCCAGGGGCGCCACATGCATCAGGGCGGCAATGGCCGGCCAGAGCAGGGTCGGGTGGAACTGCGCGCGATCGACCAGTGGGTCGCCGACGAGAAAGTCGGGGTGCAGTGCACGCTCGATGAAAGCGAAATGGACGGCGTGATCGGCACCGCCGAACAGGTAGCCATTCACGGCGAAGGATGCAGCGACGAACAGGCAGGAGAGCAGCAACTGCTGGGCGAACGGGCTACCGGGCGCCGCAATGCCGATGCCCAGGCGTTGCCGCTGAGAGTAGCCAACATTCATCGAGAGACTCCTGGGAGGACGGGATTTCAAGCATACCGAAAGTATGTCTGCCGAACCTCCCCGGCCTGCGCGACTAGGCGGTGGGCGGCATCCGGTCAAAGGCCCGCAGCGCGGGATCGATGGGATCCCACGCCAGCCCGCGGACACCGTAGGTGAGCACCTGCGGCGCAAAGCGGCCCGGCTCGTCGAGGCTGCCAGCGGGGACCGCGATCATTTCCGGCATCGCGGCGAAGCGCAGGAAGACCGGCGTTCCGCACACCGGGCAGAAAGCGTGGATCTTCACGTTGCCGCTGTCGCCTGCCACTTCCCAGTGCGTTGCCTCGCCGCTGATCTCCATGTCGGCGCGCGCGGGAAAGGTCAGCCAGGATCCGTGTCCAGTGCCGCTTCGCCGCTGGCAGTCGCGGCATTGGCAGTGATTCTGGAAGAGGGGCGCGTGGCGGGTGGCGTAGCGGATCGCGCCGCATGCGCATCCGCCGGTGTAGGGCTGGTTCATGGACGGTTCCTGGTTCAGGCAGCCGACTTCGGCTTGGCGAAGACGTCGATGCCTTGTCCTGTTTCGAGCAGTGACTTGAGGCTGGACAGGACGATCGGCCAGCCTTGCTGGATGCCCTTGTCCATGCCGCTGCCGGCCTCGAGTTCGTCGTGGGTGACGGTCAGCCGCACCATGCCGTCGTAGGGAGCGACGTCGAAGCTCACGCGGCTGTAGCCGGCCGGATCCTCGGCCTGCGATGCATTCGCCCAGGTGATGACCAGGCGCGTCGGCGGCGCGACCTCGACCACCTTGCCGACCAACTGGACCGTGCGCTGCGCGTCGGCGCGCACATGCTCCCAGCCCGAGCCGGGCTTCCAGTCGGAGACGTTCTCGTGGCCCCAGTAGCGCCGCGCGATCTCTGGTTTCGTGATGGCTTCGAACACCTTCTCCGGTGTCGAGCGGATGTAGGTCACGTAGACGAAGCTGGTCTTCTCTTGGTTCATCTCTCACTCTCCTTCGAGTTCTTTCTTCAGGTCGTGCAGCAGGCTGAGCCGCTGCCGTTCGAACTTGCGCACCCACCGCTCGTAGACCTCGTGCAGCGGCACCGGGTTGATGAAATGCAGTTTCTCCCGGCCACGCCAGACGGTGGTGACCAGGTTGGCCGCCTCCAGAAGCCCGATGTGCTGCGTGGCCGACTGCCGCGTCATGTCCAGGTGCTCGCAGAGCTCGCCCAGCGTCTGGCCGTTCTTCTCGCATAGCAGGTCGAGCAGCCGTCGGCGCGTCGGGTCGCCCAGCGCCTTGAAAACCTTGTCAGCGTCCATCCGTTGCGTTTCGTGAGCTGAGGGCATGATATGCAGGCAAATACCTGCATGTCAAGCGGGCTGTCGGCAACACGTGTGGGACGCTGGGGAAAGCCATGGCACCGGGGCTCAACTTGCCCGCACAATGCGCCCCTACGATCCGGCTGCTCTTCCAGAGGGGCCGCCATCCGTTGCCATCGCCGGGAGCCATCGCCATGACATCCCCCTGGGCACTGATCTTCCTGTTCGCCGCGTCGATTGCCGCCTTCCGGATCGGCAACCGGCTTGCGCGCCGCCTGCCGGTGGGGCACCTCACTTCCGAGGCCCGGCATGCGGCGCACGTGGGCATCGGCATGCTGGCCACGCTGCTGGCGCTGGGTGCTGGGGCTGATGATCACTTCGGCCAAGCATTCCTTCGACGACCGCCAGACCGAACTGCTGCGCATCGCCTCCACGGTGGTGCTGCTGGATCGCGCGCTGGTGGGTTTCGGGGACGGCGCCAAGGAATGCCGCGCACAGCTGCGCGTGCTGTTCGAGAGCGTGCGTGCACGCGTGGAAGACCGCAAGCGCGCGGTGGATCCCCCGACGGAGCTGATGGGCAACCTGCATTCGCTCACGCAGCTGCAACACAGCGTGCTGGCGCTACCCGTTCAGGACGACACCCAGAAGTGGTACCAGGCGCGCGCCATGCAGCTGTCCAGCGAGATCGCGCACGACCGGGTGCTGATCGTGGAGCGCAACGAAAGCTCCATTCCCGCCGTGCTGCTCACGGTGGTGGTGGCCTGGGTGATCCTGATCTACCTGGGCCTGGGCATCTTCAACGTGAGCAACCTGACGGTGAACATCACGCTGGACATCTGCGCACTGGCCTTCGCCTGCGCGGTGGCCATCGTCATCGAACTCGACACACCCTATTCGGGCCTGGTCGGCGTCTCCACCGAGCCGCTGGCGCGGGCGGCCGCGGCGCTGGAAAGCTGAAGACCTTCATGCCTTCACCGTGACCATCCCCCAAGTCCCGCCGCTGGCCGTCAGACCTTGATGCCGTTCTTCTGGATGAGCTGGCCGAAGTATTCGTGGTCGCGCTGCATGGCCTGCGCGAACTGCGGCGCATCCAGGTAGGCCTGCCCCAGCGTGAGCTTGGCCAGCCCTTCCTTGAAGGCCGGGTCTTCCGAGGTCTTGCGCGCCACCTCGCGCTGCAGGTCGATCACCGGCTTGGGCGTGCCCTTGATCGCGGCCAGGCCGCGCCAGGTGCCCAGCGCCAGGTCGAGCTTGCGCTCCTTGAAGGTGGGTACGTTGCCGAAGGCGGGAATACGCTCATCGGCCATGATGCCCAGCATCTTCAGCTTGCCGCCCAGCACGTGCTGGCCGACCTCGGCCGGGCTCACGTCCAGCGCGTCGATGTGGCCGCCCAGCAGCGCCACCACGGCCGGCGCGGCGCCGGAGTAGGGCACGTGGTTGAACTTGACGCCGGCGCGGTCCTCCAGGCCGATGGCGGACAGGTGGTAGACCGAGCCGTTGCCGGCGTTGCCCAGCTTGACCTCGCCGGGCTGCTTCTTCGCGGCTGCGAGGAATTCTTCCAGCGTGTTCCAGGGCGCGTCGGCGCGCACCGTGATGGCGGCCGGGTCGGCGTTGAGCCGCGCGATGGGCTCGAACTTCGTGTAGTCGAACTTGGCCAGGCCGAGGTTGGGCAGGGTGGTGACTTCGGCGATCACCATGCACAGCCTGTAGCCGTCGGGGCGGCTCGCGAGCACGTCGCTCATGCCGATCACGCCGCTGGCGCCGGGCTTGTTGTTCACCACGAAGGGCTGCTGCGGCATGTACTTCTTGGCCACCTCGGCATACAGGCGCGTGAGCGCGTCGGTGCCGCCGCCGGCCGAGGCCGGCACCACCAGTTCGACGGGGCGGCTCGGGTACTCGTCGGCGAAGGCCGGCATCGACCATGGCAGCGCGGCGGCGCCCATGGACTGGAGGATGCGGCGGCGGTTCCAGGTGCCGGTGTGTCGTTGCTTCATGCGCTTGTCTCCTGTTATGTGTGCGGGTTGGCTCTAGGTGAAATTCCGCTGGTAGGTGTCTTCCAGCAGCCGCGTGGCGGCGCGCGCCGCGGCCTCGGGCTTGCTCTGCTCGATGGCGCGGGCGATGTCGGCGTGCATGGCCATCGACCGGTCCATGCCGCCGAACTTCTCGAAGGTGCGCGGCACGCTGATCTCCAGCGCGGCGCGGATCACCGAGCCCACCGGCATCAGGAAGCGGTTGTGCGCGGCGGCGATCACCTGCATGTGGAAATCGATGTCGGCCTGCATCGCGCGCTGCGGGTTCTGGTGGCCCTCGCCCATGGTGTGCAGCGCGGTGCGGATGCGCGCGATGTCCTCGGGCCGGGCGCGCTGCGCGGCCAGGCGCGCGGCCAGCGGCTCGATGGCGAAGCGGATCTCGAAGAGCTCCTGCGCCAGCGCCGCCGGGTCGCCCGACTCGCTCTGCCAGGCGATCACCATCGGGTCCAGCGTGTTCCAGCGCTCGGGCGGCCGCACGCGGGTGCCGATGCGTTGCTTCGCCTCGATGAAGCCGTTGCTCGACAGCAGGGTGAAGGCCTCGCGCAGCGTGCTGCGGCTGACCTGCAGCTCGGCCAGCAGGTCGGTCTCCTTGGGCAGGGTGTCGCCGGGCTTGAGTTCGCCCTGGATGATGCGCCGGCCGATGCGCCCGGCAATCTGCGCGGGCAGCCCGCGCTCGCCGCCGTGGTCGTAGGGCCTGCTCATCGGGGGGACGCCACCGGCAGCGGACCGAGTGCCTGCGCGAAGCGCCGCACCATCGCCAGGCCCGCATCGTTGGGACGCATGGCCGGCGCGCGGTCGTGCACCTGCAGGCCCGCGCGCTCGGCGAACAGGCGCTTGCCGTAGCACAGCAGATTCTCGATGCCCTGCATGACGAAGACCACCGCCGGCAGCATGGCCTGGTATTCGCGCTCGGCGGTGTCCTCGTCTCCACTGCGGAAGGCTTCGTAGGCGCGCACCGCGTAGTCGATGCAGTCGGGCGCGAGGATCATGCCGCGGCAGCCCGCGCGCAGGTTGTCCACCAGCTCCAGCCCGCCGCGGCCGTTGAACACCGGCACGCGGCCCTCGGTGCGCTCGATGAGGCCCGCGATGTCCACCACCGGCCCTTCGCCCTTAAGCAGTTGGATGTTGGGATAGCGCGTGACCAGCTCGCGGATCTCGTCTGCACTCAGCCCCCTGCCGAAGAAGGCGGGCGCATTCTGGATC
Source organism: Variovorax sp. OV329 (assembly GCF_900114785.1). Classification (GTDB taxonomy): domain Bacteria; phylum Pseudomonadota; class Gammaproteobacteria; order Burkholderiales; family Burkholderiaceae_C; genus Variovorax. The sequence goes on along the minus strand of NZ_FOUG01000022.1, from coordinate 41,816 downwards.
GCCACCGGCAGGTCTGTGGACTCGGCCACGCGGCCGAAGAAGCGGATGTACTCCGCGGCGCCGAAGCTGCCGGCCGCCGGCGGCTGCAGGATCACCCAGTCGGCGCCCACCGATTCGGCATGCCGCACCTGCGCCACCTGCTCGGCCACCGAGGAGCCGAAGATGGTCAGGGCCAAGGGCACCTGGCCCGCCGTGTCCTCGGCCACCCAGTCCATCACCGTGCGGCGCTCGGCCTCGCTGAGCTTGGAGACCTCGGTGGCCAGCCCCAGCGCTGCCATGCCGTGCACGCCGCAGGCCAGGCTGCGCTGCACCTGCTGGCGCATGGCTTCACGGTCCAGCTTCTCATGCGCGTCGAAGAGGGCGTAGGCGATGGCGTGGATGCCGTGGAAGCTCTCGGGCTTGAACTTGGACATGATGGGCTCGTTTGTGAACGAAAAGTCATATTATCGGAGTTATTGGCTTGACCGAGTTGGGGCAAGCCCTGAGGAAGCCCGTGCGCGAACACGCCGGCTCGTCTAGCATTGCCGCGCATGAACACGCTTGAATTGCGCGGCAGCGCAGCCCGCATTCCGGTGCTCGGCATGGGCACCTGGCGCATGGGCGAGGATCGCGGCCAGCGCCCGGCCGAACTGGCCGCGCTGCGGGCCGGCATCGGCATGGGCTACCGCCTCATCGACACAGCCGAGATGTACGGCGAAGGCGCTGCCGAGGAACTGGTGGGCGAGGCGATTGCGCAGGCCGTGCGCGCCGGCGACGTCGAGCGCGAGGACCTCTTCATCGTCAGCAAGGCCTATCCGCACAATGCCGGCCGCGAGGGCCTGCCCGCTGCCTGCGCCTGCAGCCTGGAGCGCCTGGGGCTGGACTACCTGGACCTGTACCTGCTGCACTGGCGCGGCGAGTTTCCGCTCGAGGAAACCGTGGACGGCATGCGTGCGCTGGTGGCGGCCGGGCGCATCCGCCACTGGGGCGTGAGCAACCTGGACACCGAGGACATGGAGGAGCTGGCGGCCGCCTGCGGTGGCGAGGGCCAGCTGGACTGCGCGGCCAACCAGGTCTACTTCTCGGTGAGCGAGCGCGGCCCCGAGTACAGCCTGCTGCCCTGGCTGCAGGCAAGGTCGATGCCGCTCATGGCCTACAGCCCGGTGGACCAGGGCGCCGTGATGCGCGATGCCGGCCTGGCGAAGATCGCCAGGGGCCTGGGTGTGAGCGCCGCGCAGCTGGCGTTGGCCTGGGTGCTGTCGCGCCCCGGCGTGGTGGCCATTCCGAAGACGGTGCGCAAGGCGCATCTCGAACAGAACCTGGCGGCATCGCAGCTCGTTCTGGGTGCCGATGTGCTGGCCGAGATCGACCGCCTGCATCCGCCGCCGCGGCGCAAGCATCCGCTGGCGATGATCTGAAGGCATGGAATCGCGAACCATGCGGGTCAGCGCCTTCGCCAACAGCAGCAGCGCGAAAGCGTACGAGGTGCAAGCCAGCCGTGGCTGCGGCGGCCCCGCGGAACTGCAGCCCGCATGACGGCGCCGGCCAACAAGGCAGTCGACAGTGCCGTCCGCCTGGTCGCCTTCTTCGAGGCGGCCAAGGGCGTGCTGGTGCTGCTGGTGGGCACGGGCGTGATCGCGCTGCGGCACAAGGGCGTGTACGACGTGGCCTTGTCGCTGATTGCGCATGCGCACCTCAACCCGGCCTCGCGCTACCCGCACATCTTCCTGGATGCGGCCAGCGACCTGCAGAACACGCGCCTGCTGGTGCTGGCCGGCGGCGCCGCATGCTATGCGGCCTTGCGCTTCGTCGAGGCCTTCGGCCTCCTGTTCGCGCGCAGCTGGGCAGAGATGCTGGCCGCGCTCAGCGGTGCCATCTACGTACCCTTCGAGATCATGGGCCTCTGGGAGCACCGCACGCTGCTGCACGCCGGCATGCTGGTGGCCAACCTGGCGATCGTCGCCCTCATGCTCTACGCCCTGGTGCGAAAGCGCAGGGGTTTACAGTCCAAGGCATGAAGACCCTTGCCACGATTTCGGCAGCGCTGCTTCTGGCATGGGGCAGCGCCGGCCACGCTCAAAGTTCCGGTTGCGATGCGATCAAGGCGCAGATCGATGCCAAGGTGCGCGCCTCCGGCGTCAACGATTTCGTGCTCAGCGTGGTGGAAGCCGACGCGCCGGCCGGCGGCCGCGTGGTCGGCAGCTGCGAGCTGGGAACGAAGAAGATCATGTACGAGCGCACCGGCACCGCGTCTTCGCCCGGCACTGCACCGGCACCCGCGCCTCGGGCGAAAAGCCAGCCGATCATCACCGAGTGCAAGGACGGCTCGGTGAGCGTGGGCGGCAACTGCAAGCCCTGAGCGCAGAACGAACAACACACCAACACTGGAGGAGACCCATGACCGACCCCATCGACACCTGGCACCACCTGGTGAAGGACCGCAACCTGAAGGCACTGGACACACTGCTGGCGCCCGACGCGGTCTTCCATTCGCCGGTGGTCCACACCCCGCAGGCGGGCCGGGCCGTGACCAAGGCCTACCTCGCGGCTGCCCTGCAGGTGCTGGGCAACGAGAGCTTCCGCTACGTGCGCGACGTGCGCCAGGGCCGCGACGCGGTGCTGGAGTTCGAACTGGAACTCGACGGCGTTCATGTCAACGGCGTCGACATGATCCGCTGGAACGAGCAGGGCGAGATCACCGACTTCAAGGTGATGCTGCGGCCGCTGAAGGCGGTCAACCTGATCCACCAGAAGATGGCGGCCATGCTGCAGGCCAGGTCTGCGAATGGCTGAGGCGAAGGCGCGCGAACGCTGCGCCTGGGCCGGCAGCGACCCGCTGATGCAGGCCTACCACGACGAGGAATGGGGCGTGCCCGAGCACGATCCGCGCGCGCTGTGGGAATGCCTGATGCTGGAGGGCTTCCAGGCCGGCCTGTCGTGGATCACCGTGCTGAAGAAGCGCGAGGCCTTCCGCAAGGCCTTCCACGCCTTCGACCCGGCGCGCGTGGCGCGCATGGGCGAGAAGGACGTGCTGCGCCTGCTGGAAGACCCGGGCATCATCCGCTCGCGCGCCAAGATCGAGGCCACCATCCAGGGCGCGAAGATCTTCAACCAGATGCGGGCCGATGGCGAGGACTTCGACGCCTACTGCTGGTCCTTCACCGGCGGCAAGGTGCTGCGCGGCAATGGCCACACGGTGCCGGCCAGCTCCGAGCTATCGGAGACCATCTCCAAGGCGCTGAAGAAGCGCGGCTTCAAGTTCGTGGGGCCCACCATCGTCTATGCCTGGATGCAGGCCGTGGGCATCGTGGACGACCACACGAAGGGCTGCTTCAAGCACCATGTTTGACGACGACGCCACACCCCGCCGCCGCCTCCGCGTGGGCCAGCCCATCACGCCCGAGGAGTTCGAGGAGCTGAGCGACGAGCAGCTCGAGCGCCTGGTGCCCAAGGCTTATCGCGAATACTTCCCGGGCAAGGACTTCTGCGCCGACGGCCATTTCTACCTGCATGACGGCACGGCCTGGAGTTTCTACCGGGGCGGATTCCTGGACGAATGATGGCCGGCCGGCGGCTGTCACGTCGGCGAAAGACGCCTGAGGTGTTCTCCTACAGACAGTCTGCCCACAAGCGACCATCTTGGGTTCATGACACAGCCCATCGAACTCCTCGTCGTGGAGCCGGCACCCGGCTCTTTCGTCTGGCGCCTGCTGCTCACGGATGACCAGGGCGGCAATGCGCGCGTGCTGCGCATGGCGCCCGATCCGGCCGACAGCTATGAAGAAGCACTGGCCTCCGGCCAGGCCGCACTGCACAGCGAGATAAGGCGCCACGCGGCGCCTGCCAGCTAACTCACGCCGCCGGCGTGGCGAACTCGGGTCCGTCGAAGGTGGTCGGCACGTGCAGCCGGCCCGATGCGATCTCGGCCGCCACGCGCTCGATGCGGTTGCGCACATCGGCGGGAACGTCGGGCGCCATCGTGAGGCGCACGGCCTCGCGCTGGGCCAGGCCGATCCTGTGGATCTCGTTGGCGGCAAAACGCCCGGCCTGCAGGTCGCGCACCGACTCGAAGACGCCGACGCTCACGTCCGCGATGGCCGAGCCGACGAAGACCTTGGGGTCGCGCGCCACCCAGTCCCCCACGTTGCCGATCTGGCGCCGGCCCTGCTCGCGGCAGACCTGCGTGACGCCATCGCGTCCGGCATTGAGCATGGTGAAGATCACGTCCGCGCCGGCCTGGCTCTGCGCCAGCGCGACCCGGCGCGACAGCGCGTTGTCGTCCTGGTTGCCGGAGAAGTTGGTCAGCAGGCGCACCTTGGCACTGGTGTCGCGCACCCCCGCTGCGTAGGCGGCGCGGCCTTTGAGTCCAGGCACCACGCGTATTCCCGACATGTGGCCGACCACGCCGGTTCGCGTGGTGGATGCGGCCAGCACGCCGGCCAGGTAGGCCGACTCTTCTTGAAGCACGTCGTAGCTGGCCAGGTTGGCGCCGCGCACCGCGCCCTGCGTGACGACGAAGCGGGTGCCGGGATGGCGTGCGGCCACCTCGGCACAGGCCTCGTTGTTCTGTCCGCCGTGGGCGACCACCAGGTCCGGCTGCTCCTTCGCCAGTTCCTCCAGCGCCTGCACCAGCAGCGCCTTCTGCGGCTGGATGCCGTCGATGTAGCGGGTCTTGACGCGCAGTTCGGTGCCTGCCCTCTGCAGGCCGCGCCAGCCAGCCTCCATGAAGCCCTGGTCGGCCACGTTGCCGGCGAAGAGCGCCGACACCTTCAGTTCCGAAGGCTTGCGCGTGGTGGTCGAGCCGCAGGCGGCCAGCAGCGGGAATGCACAGGCGCTGGCGAGCAGGTGCCGGCGCGAAAGCGATGCGGGGAGCAGGGGGCGGTCCATGGCGCTGGAAGTCGTGCGATGCGAGCTCAATGCGCCTCGGCCTGCTTGGCCGCCGCGATCACCGCCGCCTCGTCGTGCTTCGCGCCGTTGAGGAACAGGTTCAGCAGCACCGCCGCCACCGAGGCCAGCAGGATGCCCGACTCCACCAGCGAGTGGATCGAGTGCGGCATCCACTGCTTGAAGTTGGGGGCGATCAGCGGAATCATGCCGATGCCGATCGACACCGCCACGATCATCGGGTTGTTGCGGTTGGTCTTGAAGTCCACGCCGGCCAGGATGCGGATGCCGGTGGCAGCCACCATGCCGAACATCACCAGGCCCGCGCCGCCCAGCACCACGGTGGGCAGCGACTCCACCAGCGCCGCCATCTTGGGCAGGAGGCCCAGCACGACCAGGATCACGCCGCCGGCCACGCAGACATAGCGGCTCTTGATGCCGGTGACGGCCACCAGGCCCACGTTCTGCGAGAAGCTGGTGTAGGGGAAGGTGTTGAACACGCCGCCGATCAGCGTGCCCAGGCCATCGGTGCGCAGGCCGCGGGCCAGGTCCTGCTGGCTGATCTTGCGCTCGGTCATCTCGCCCAGCGCCAGGAACATGCCGGTCGATTCGATCATCACCACGATCATGATCAGCGTCATGGTCAGGATCAGGATGGGGTCGAACTGCGGCATGCCGAAGTGGAAGGGCAGCACCACGTCGAACCAGTCGGCGCGCGCCACCTTCTCGAAGGTCATGAGGCCCATCACGGCCGATACCACGCCGCCGATCACGATGCCCAGCAGCACCGAGATGTTGGCGATGAAGCCCTTGGCGTACTTCACGATCAGCAGGATGGACACCAGCACCAGCGCCGAGATGCCCAGGCCGGTCAGGTCGGCGTACTTGGGGTTGGGCACCGAGGGCACGATGGCCATGCCCTTCGGAATGGGCGGCAGTGCCGAACCGGGCGAGGTCACGTCGGCCAGCCACTTGGCGTAGACCGGGTCCACCAGCGCCGGGGCCGTGGGGCCCACCGGGTTGCCGAAGATCCAGTTGATGCCCACGCGCATCAGGCTCACGCCGATCACCAGGATGATCGTGCCGGTGACCACCGGCGGGAAGAAGCGCAGCATTCGGCTCACCACCGGCGCGATCAGTATCGAGATGATGCCCGCCCCGATGATGGAGCCGAAGAGCAACTGCGCCCCGCCGTGCCCGCCGTTGGCATTGGCGATGGCCACCATGGGGGCCACCGAGGCGAAGGTCACGCCCATCATCACCGGCAGCTTGATGCCGAACCACTGCGTGGCGCCCATCGACTGGATGAGCGTGGCGATGCCGCAGCAGAACAGGTCGGCGGAGATCAGCAGGGCGACTTCCTGCGGGCTGAGCTTGAGGGCGCGGCCGACGATGAGCGGCACGGCCACGGCGCCGGCATACATCACCAGCACGTGCTGCAGGCCCAGGGCCGTGAGCTTGCCCATGGGCAGGCGCTGGTCGACCGGGTGGACGCCCGTCTGGGCTTCAGGGGAGGTGGCGGCAGCCGTCATTGGCTTTTTCTCCTGGCTGGGATGACAAGGGAGGATGGACCAGTGCCCACACGTTCTGTACGCGAAACTGTATACAAATCAGCATGCAGACCGTATGGCGGTAAACCCCGATTCCGCCAGAGGCCAGCAATCCTCGTGCCGCGGAGCGCTCAGGCCAACAGGGCCTTCACCAGATCCAGCTGCCGGTTGGGCGTCTCGTTGTCCAGGTCCAGGTTGGCCTCGATGCGGGCCAGGTGCTCGGCCATGCAGTCCACCGCGGCCTGCACGTTGCCGCCGCGGCAAGCGCGCAGCAGCTCCGAGTGCTCGTCCGAGGAGCAGTGCGGATCGTTGGACGAGTGGTAGAGCATGGCGATGAGCGAACTGCGAGCCACCAGCTCGCGCACCAGCTCGGTGAGCGTGGCATTGCCGGTGGCCTCGGCCATGGCCACGTGGAAGTCGCCCAGCAGCCGCTCTCGCACGGTGCCAGTGGTGGTGCCCGACTGCAGGGCGCTGCGCTCGAAACGGATGTGCTGCTCCAGCGCCTTGTAGTCGGTCGCCTTGGCCTTGGAGATGAACAGGCGCACCACCTCGCCCTCCAGCAGGCGTCGCACGCCGAAGACCTCGCGCGCCTCGGTCACGCTGGGCCGGCTCACGAAGGCGCCCTTGTCGGGAATCATCTCGATCAGCTTGTCCTTGGACAGGGTGAGCAGCGCCGCGCGGATCTTGGTGCGGCTGACCGCGTAGACGCGGCCCAGCGCCTCCTCGCGCAGCCAGGTGCCGGGCGGCAGGCGCTTCTCGACGATGGCGGTGGCGATGTCCTGCGCGATGCTCTCGATGGTCGCGCTCTTGTCGGGCATCGGGTTGGCGGCGGCAGGTTTTTCGGTGGCAGCGGGCATGGGCCGATTGTGGCCAGTTTGTGCGCGCCGCCGCGCCCCCAGCGTTTGGGGGCCCGGCCGCCTCACGCGGCGCGCTGCAGCACCGGCTTGCCGCGCGCGGGCAGGGCGAAGTCCGCCAGCAGCCCGCTCATGGGCTTGGGCAGCGGATGCGCCAGCTCGCCGTGCTTGCTGGTGCGAAGGCGCAGGTTCACCAGCGACTCGACCAGCTGCGTGGCGGCGGCCACGCCGTCGATCACCGGCACGCCCAGCTGCTGGCTGATGTGCTCGCACAGGTCGGCCATGCCGGCGCAGCCCAGCACGATGGTGTCGCTGCCGTCCTCGGCGAGGGCTCGCCGGCATTCCTCGACGATGCGCTCGCGGGCGTTGGAGCCGGGCTTCTCCAGGTCCAGCACCGCGATCTCGCAGGCCCGCACGTTGGCGCAGAAGCGCTTCATGCCGTACATCTCGGCCAGGTGCCAGGCCTGCCCCGTGGTGCGGGCCAGCGTGGTGACCACGCTGAAGCGGCTGCCCACCAGGCTGGCCAGGTGCATGGCCGCCTGCGCGATGCCGATGACCGGCCCGCGCGCCAGCTCGCGCGCCGCCTGCAGGCCCGGATCGCCGAAGCAGGCGATGACGTAGCCGTCGATGCCTTCCAGCTCGCCGGTGGCCACTTCCTGCAGGAGGCCCGGCACTGCCAGCGCCTCGTCGTAGTGGCTCTCGATGGAGGCCGGCCCCATCGCGGGGCTGACCGCCACGATCTGGGTGCCCGGCCGGGCCGCCGCCCGCGCGCACTCGCCGATCGTGTCGGTCATGCTGCGCGTGGTGTTGGGGTTGATGACTTTGATTCGCATGGCAGTGGTGGAAGAGGAGGCAGGAAATCAGGATGCGCGGCGCGAGAGCATCAGGTAGCTCACGAAGCCCAGGCCCATGCCGATGAACCAGGCGTAGTTGGCTGCGCCGTGCAGGGCCGGGATCAGCACGCACAGCGTGGGGATCAGCGCCGAGGGGATCAGCGCACCCACCGCCTTGCGGTTGATGCCGTTGGTGTACCAGTAGGCGCCCTTGGGGCTCATGGTGTAGAGCGCATCCACGTCCACCTTCTGCTTGCGCACCAGGTAGAAGTCGGCGATCAGGATGCCGAACAGCGGGCCGATGAAGGAGCCCAGGATGTCCAGCGTGTAGTGGATGACCTCGGGGTTGTTGTAGAGGTTCCAGGGCGTGATGAAGACCGAGCCCACCGCGGCGATCATGCCGCCGGTGCGCCAGCTGATCTTGCTGGGCGCGCAGTTGGAGAAGTCGAAGGCCGGCGACACGAAGTTGGCACGATGTTGATGCCGATGGTGGCGATCATGAAGGTGAGGGCGCCCAGCACCACGGCGGTGGTGCTGTCGATCCTGGCAACGGTGTGCACCGGGTCGGTGATGAGTTCGCCGAACACCGGCAGCGTGGCGGCCGAGGTGATCACCGACAGCAGCGAGAAGAATAGGAAGTTGACCGGCAGGCCCCAGAAGTTGCCCTTCTTCACCGCGTTGAAGCTCTTGGCGTAGCGCGAGAAGTCGCCGAAGTTGAGCATCGGGCCGCTGAAGTAGCTCACCACCAGTGCGATGGCACTCAGCATCACCGGCAGCGCTTCCCAGCCCTGGAACTTGAGGCCGCCCAGGTTCATGTCGATGTTCTGCCAGCCGGCCTTCCACACCAGCCAGCCGCACAGCGCTGCCATCACCACGTACACCGCGGGGCCGGCCCAGTCGATGAAGCGGCGGATGGCTTCCATGCCGTGCCAGAACACGAAGGCCTGCAGCACCCACATGGTCATGAAGGCGACCCAGCCCAGCGCGGACAGGCCCACGAAGCCGTGCAGCTTCACGTCGGCATAGGGCGCGAGGTGGGGAAAGAAGTGCAGCGCCAGCAGCATGAAGGCGCTGGAGGCCAGGTAGGTCTGGATGCCATACCAGGCCACGGCGATCAGGCCGCGGATCACGGCCGGCACGTTTGCGCCCAGCACGCCGAAGGAGGCGCGGCAGATCACCGGGTAGGGCGTGCCCGTCAGCTGGCTGGGCTTGGCCACGAGGTTGCAGAAGAACTGCACGATGACGATGCCCACCAGCAGCGAGACCAGCACCTGCCAGCTCGACAGGCCCAGCGAGAACAGGCTGCCGGCAGTGATGTAGCCGCCCACGCTGTGCACGTCGGACATCCAGAAGGCAAAGATGTTGTATTGGCCCCAGGTCTGCTTCTTCAGCGGCGCGAGGTCTTCGTTGGTCAGGCGCCGGTCGTAGCCCGGCTTGATAAGGGCATTGGAATGCTCCACATGCCCGGCATCGGCGGCAAGGCCGGTGCCGGGCAGTGGCGCGGCGGCTTGTGTGACAGCTGAATTCATGACTTTGGCTCCTGTGGCGTTGGTCAGGTCGGTGACCTGGAAGGCGGAGGTTGGCTTTTCGATTGCGCCCTATATTTGTATACAAAAATCGGGTGCAATCAAGGAAGTTTCTGCAATCGGGCGTCCGTGTTTACCCTTGGGCCTTTGTCGATCAGGAGTCGAACATGGGCAATCCAAGGTCAGTTGTTTCCCGTCGCGGCTTCATGGGCGGCGTAGGCGCCGGAGGCCTGGCCCTTGGAGCCAGCCTGGTGGGCCACAGTGAAAAGGCCGCCGCTGCGTCCGTGATCGACGTGAGCAAGGTCACCACGCCCGTTTCGAGCGTGCAGGCCCTGCCGAACGCCTACTACCTGAGCAAGGTCCGTCTGGAGACCGGCTTCGTCGAGGAAAGCAGGGCCTGGCTCGACAGGCCGGTCATCACCCGCACCCGGACCGAGTTGAAGACCCTGCGCATCGCCGATGGCAAGGTCGCAGAAATCATGGACGCGGCACCGGCGGGTTCCTCGGATGCACCGGTCTACGACGCACAAGGCCAGTTGATGCTGCCGACCTTTCGCGACATGCACATCCACCTGGACAAGAGCTTCTACGGCGGCCCCTGGGAAGCGACCCTTCCCACGCAGCATGGAAGGGCAGACCGTGTCGCCCAGGAGAAGGAGCTGCTGCCCAAGCTGCTCCCGGTGGCCGAAGAGCGAACGGCCGCGATGATCCGCCTCATGCATTCGCAGGGCACGACCGTGTGCCGAAGCCATTGCAATGTCGACCCGGTCAGCAAGCTGGGCAATCTCGAGCATCTCAAGACCTCGCTGGAGCGATCCAAGGGCACGCTCGAGTCGGCGATCATCATCTTTCCGCAGCACGGCCTCCTGGCCTCCGACAGCGTGGGGCTGATGCGCGAGGCCTTGAAGTCGGGCGGTGTCGGCTATGTGGGCGGGGTCGATCCCACCTCCTTCGACCGCGACATGGAGAAGTCGGTCGACACCACGGTTCAGCTCGCGACCGATTTCAACGTCGGCATCGACATCCACATCCATGAGCCGCGGGCCACTGCCATTCCCGCATTCAACCGCTTCATGGACCACGTGGAGAAGAACAAGCAGCTGCAAGGCAAGGTGACCTTCAGCCATGCCTATGCCCTTGCCGAACTCTCCAAGGAAGAACTGAAGGACATCGTGGCCCGCATGAAGGCGCTGGGCATCACCCTGGCCAGCGGGGTCCCGCTGGGCAAGGGCGCCATGCCGCTGCGCGAGGTGCACGAGGCGGGCGTCAACGTGATCTGCGGCACGGACAGCGTCATGGACTGGTGGAACTCGTTCGGCAACTGCGACATCCTGCAGAAAGCGCAGGAGATTGCCCGGCTGCAGTACGCCAGCACCGAGTACGAGATCAGCCGCGCGCTGGGCTATGCGACCGGCTTCGTCACACCGCTGGACGACAAGGGACAGCAGGTGTGGCCCAAGGCCGGGGACGAGGCGAGCTTCAATCTACTGCCGGCAAGTTGCTCGGCCGAAGCGGTTGCGCGGCTGCCGGCGCGCAATGCCGTTTTTCACAAGGGCCGGCTCGTGCACGGCGCAGTGCCGGCCGCATGAGCTGCACCGCCCCTTGTGGTCCGGTTTGCCGGGAGCAAGTCGCCGACACGCGCTGACCCGGACGAGCCGCAGAATGGCGCCATGGACTCTCCCACCGAAGACAAGCCCGACACCGAGTGCCGCCGCGTCCTGGCCCATGGCCGCGTGCAAGGCGTGGGCTTCAGGGAAAGCTGCGTGCGCCACGCCCGATCTCAGGGCGTAGCCGGCTGGGTGCGAAATCGCGCCGACGGCACGGTGGAGGCGGTGCTGCAAGGCCGGCCCGCGGTGCTGGATGCGATGTGCGACTGGCTGCGCCACCATGTGCCTGGCGCGAGGGTCGATTCGCTGGATGTGCAGGTCCTGCCGCGACCCTGCAGCAAGCTGGACAGCTTCGAGCGCCGGCCCAGCGTCTGACCCGTCGCCTGCAGACGCGGGCAAAGCTTCCTATGATCCCCGCTCCCTTTCCCGAGGAGCGACGATCCCATGAGCATCCCCAGCACCCGCCTCGGCCGCACCGGCCTCACCGTGTCGCGCCTGGCGCTCGGCACCATGACCTTCGGCCTGCAGACCGACGAGGCCGTGTCGCAGCAGATCCTGGACAAGGCCACCGGCGCCGGCATCAACTTCCTGGACACCGCGGACGTCTATCCGCTGGGCGGCACGCTGGAGACTGCCGGCCGCACCGAGGAGATCATCGGCCGCTGGCTGAAGAACAAGCAGCGCGGCGACTACGTGCTGGCGACCAAGGCGGTGGGCAAGATGGGCCCGCACCCCTGGGACCAGGGCGCCTCGCGCAAGCACCTGCTGGACGCCATCGACGCCTCGCTCAAGCGCCTGCAGACCGACTACGTCGACCTCTACCAGCTGCACAGCGACGACCGCGACACCCCGCTGGACGAAAGCCTGGAGGCGCTGGACGTGATCGTGAAGTCCGGCCGCGCGCGCTACATCGGCGTCTCCAATTTCCTGGCGTACCGGCTGGCACGGGCGCTGGGCCGGGCCGACCTGAAAGGCCTGTCGCGCTACGTCTGCGTGCAGCCGCGCTACAGCCTGCTGTTCCGCGAGATCGAGCGAGAGCTGCTGCCGCTGTGCGAGGAAGAAGGCCTGGGCGTGATTCCCTACAACCCGCTGGCCGGCGGCCTGCTCAGCGGCAAGTACAAGGCCGAGATGAAGCCCGAGCAGAACACGCGCTTCACCCTGGGCACGGCCGGCGGCATGTATCAGGACCGCTACTGGAACGATCGCAGCTTCAACACCGTGGCGAAGCTGCAGAAGCTGGCCGACGAAGCCGGCGTGCCGCTGGCCACGCTGTCGGTCGCCTGGGTGATGGCCAACCCGCGCATCACGGCGCCGCTGCTGGGCGCAAGCAAGCCGGAGCAACTGGACGCAACCATCGCCGGCGCCAGCTACGTGATCGACCCAGCGCTGAAACAGCAACTGGACGAAGTCACGCACGAATACAGAAAAGGAGACGCGCCGCGTTGACATGCGGCGTGCAGGCCACAGCGACTTTCCCACTGCTGTTTGCACAGGCAGTCTGGCGCAAAGCCTTGTAGGGCAAGGCCCCGCCGGGAATCGAGGCGAGTTTTCCACAGGCTTGTCCCCGTTTTGAGGGGACAAGAAATCCCGGAAAAACCGACCGGGTGGCGGGCCACCGGGTCGGTTTTGGTGTAGCCGGCGAGGCCCTCAGGCCAGCAGGTCGGCCAGCGTCCGGGCCACCACCTTGGTCGCGCGGCGCAGGTCTTCCAGTGCCACGCGCTCGTCGTTGCGCTTGGCGTGCGACTCCAGCACGGTGCGCGGGCCGGCGCCGTAGATCACGCCCGGAATCCCGTTTTCTCCGTACAGGCGCACGTCCGTGTACAGCGGCGTGCCCATGGCCTTGATGGGCTCGCCGAAGACCGTCTCGCCGTGCTTCTGGATGGCGTCCACCAGCGGCTTGTTGCCCGCCAGCGGCTTCATCGAGTTGGCCAGCAGCATGCGCTTGATCTCCACCGTGATGCCGGGCTTCTGGGCCGCCGCTTCGGCGATCACGCGGCGGATGGTGGCTTCCACCTCGGCCGGGTTCTCCTCGGGGATCATGCGGCGGTCCAGCTTGAACATCACCTTGCCGGGGATCACGTTGGTGTTGGTGCCGCCCTCGATGCGGCCCACGTTCAGGTAGGGGTGGGTGATGCCCTCGACCTTGGACGTGACCTTCTTGTACTCGGCGTTCTGCGCATACAGCGCGTTGAGGATGTGGACCGCGCCCTGCAGCGCGTCGATGCCGGTGTCGGGCACGGCCGCGTGGGCCATCTTGCCGTGCACCGTCACTTCCATCTGCAGGCAGCCGTTGTGGGCCGTGACCACCTCGTAGCTGAAGCCGGCCGCGATCATCAGGTCGGGCTTGGTCAGCTTGTTCTTCAGCAGCCAGCCCGGGCCCAGGATGCCGCCGAATTCCTCGTCGTAGGTGAAGTGCAGCTCGATGCCGCCCTTTGCGGGCTTGGCCACGGCCTCCAGGGCGCGCAGCGCGAAGGTGAAGGTGGCGAAGTCGCTCTTGCTCACCGCGGCGGCGCGGCCGAAGAGCTGGCCGTCCTCGATCTGCGCGCCGTAGGGGTCGTGCGCCCAGCCTTCGCCGGGCGGCACCACGTCGCCGTGCGCGTTCAGGGCCACTTTCAGGCCGCCCTCACCGTATTGGCGGCGAACGATCAGGTTGGTGATGGACTCCATGCCGTAGTCCTTCACTTCCTGCGCGGGCACCGGGTGCTTCTCGGCCGCGAGGCCGAAGCCTTCCAGCAGCTCGGCCGTGCGCTCGGCATGCGGCGCGTTGTTGCCGGGCGGGGTGTCGGTGGGAACGCGCACCAGTTCCTGCAGGAACTTCACTTCCTCGTCGAAGTGGGCGTCGATCCAGGCGTCGAGCTTGGTGTAGTCGGTCATGGGTCAGTCCTGTTCCAGTGCGAGATTGTCCAGCAGCTTCTGCATGGCTTCCACGGCCAGCTGCATGTCGTCGTTGGTGCTCGATTCGAGCGGGTTGTGGCTGATGCCGGAATTGATGCCGCGCACGAAAAGCATGGCCTGCGGCATCACCTCGTGCAGCTTCATGGCGTCGTGGCCGGCGCCGCTGGGCATGCGGAAGAGCTGAACGCCCAGCGAGTCGACAGCCTTCTCCCAGCGCTGCTGCCAGGCCGGTGCGCTGGGCGCGGCGGCGGCGCGCATGGATTCCTCCAGCGTGTAGCGGACTTCGCGGCGCTCGCAGATGGCGGCCAGCTCGGCCAGCACGTCCTTGACCATGGCGTCGCGCTGCGGGTCGGTGGGCGCGCGCATGTCCAGGCTGAACCTGCAGCGGCCCGGCACCACGTTGATGGAGCCGTTGGGCACTTCCAGCATGCCTACGGTGGCGACCGAGTCGCCGTCCTTCGCCGCACGCTTCTCGGCAAACAGGATCAGCTCGGCAATGGCGCAGGCGGCGTCGCGGCGGCGGTCCATGGGCGTGGTACCGGCGTGGCTGGCCATGCCGATCACCTCGCCGACGAAGCGCACGCCGCCGTTGATGGAGGTGACGATGCCCAGCGGCACGTCCAGCTCGTTGAGCACCGGGCCCTGCTCGATGTGCACCTCGACGAAGCCCAGGTACTTGGCCGGGTCGCGCTGGATGCCGGCGATGTCCTCGGTCTTCAGGCCCGCGTGCTGCATGGCCTCGCGCATGCTGATGCCGTCGGCGTCCTTCTGGTCCAGCCATTTCGTGTCGAAGTGGCCGATGAGCGCGCCCGAGCCGAGGAAGGTGGCCTTGTAGCGCTGGCCTTCCTCTTCGGCGAAGCCCACCACCTCGAAGGCGAAGGGCAGGCGGCGGCCCTGCTTCTTCAGTTCGCGCACGCAGGCCATGGGCACGAAGATGCCCAGGCGGCCGTCGTACTTGCCGCCGTTGCGCACCGTGTCGTAGTGGCTGCCGGTGAGCAGCGTCTTGGCGTCGGGCGTCGCGCCTTCGTAGCGGCCCACCACATTGCCCACGGCGTCGATCTTCACGCTGTCGAAGCCGACCTCGCGCATCCAGCCGGCGATCTGCGCGGCGCAGGCGCGGTGCGCGTCCGTGAGGTAGGTGACGGTGAGCTGATTCTTCTCGGCGTAGCCCGGGTCGGTGTGCTGCGCGAGCTGCTCCTGCCAGTCCCACACGTCGTTGCCCAGCAAAGGCTCCACGCCGAACTTGTCGTTCAGCCGGATCTCGGCAATGCGGTGGATGTTGCGCAGCGCCTCGCCACGCTCGAAGCTGGGATGGTTGAAGGCCCGGCGCTCGAAGGTCTCGATGATCTCGCGCTTGCTCAAGCCCGTGCCGCGCGGGCCGCGCACCGCCAGGATGAAGGGAAAGCCGAACTTGGCGTTGTACTCGGCATTGAGCTTCTGGATCTTGTCGAACTCTTCGGGCGTGCAGTCCGTCAGGCCGGCCTTGCCCTGCTCGTTGGTGCTCTCGGCGGTGAGGGTCTTGCTCACCATGGCCTTGCCGGCCAGCTCCGGGTGGGCCTTGATGAGGCCCAGCTGCTCCGCCTCGGAGGCGGTGGACACCACGTGCGCCAGCACCTCCTTCAGATGCGCGAGCGAGCGGAAGGGCCGCGAGGCCATCGCGCGCCGGCCGATCCACGGCGAATGCTCGTAGACGCCTTCCAGGAGGTTGGCCGCGTCGTCGGGCGTGGCGGTGTTCAGTTGTTCGACGGTCAATGCCATGTTCATGCTCCCTGGGTGTTGTTGAAGGGGTGCGTCTTCTTCCAGTGCCGGGCGATGTCGACGCGGCGGCATACCCACACGCGGTCATGCTGGGCGATGTGGTCGAGGAAGCGCTGCAGTGCGGTGATGCGGCCGGGGCGGCCCAGCAGGCGGCAGTGCATGCCGATGGACATCATCTTGGGCGCCTCGTCGCCCTCCGCGTAGAGGGCGTCGAAGCTGTCCTTCATGTACTGGAAGAATGGATCGGCATGCGAGTAGCCCTGCGGCAGCGCGAAGCGCATGTCGTTGCAGTCCAGCGTGTAGGGCACGATGAGCTGCGGCACCACCTCGCCGTCGCTCTTCTGCACCTTCATCCAGAAGGGCAGGTCGTCGCCGTAGTAGTCGCTGTCGTATTCGAAGCCGCCGTAGTCGGCCACCAGGCGTCGGGTGCGCGGGCTGTCGCGGCCGGTGTACCAGCCCACGGCGCGCTCGCCGGTGAGCTTTTCGATGGCTTCCATGCCCAGGCGCATGTGCTCGCGCTCGGTGGCTTCGTCCAGGTTCTGGTAGTGGATCCAGCGGTGGCCGTGGCAGGCGATCTCGTGGCCCGCTTCCTTGAAGGCGACGGCCAGATCGGGGTAGCGCTCCAGCGCCATGCCCACGCCGAACACGGTCAGCGGCAGGCCACGCTTCTCGAACTCGCGCAGGATGCGCCACACGCCGGCGCGTGAGCCGTATTCGTAGATGCCTTCCATGCTGATGTGGCGATCGGGAAAGCTCGCGGGGTTGAACATTTCCGAGAGAAACTGCTCAGAGCCGGCGTCGCCGTGCAGCGTGGCGTTCTCGCCGCCTTCCTCGTAGTTCAGCACGAACTGCACGGCGATGCGGGCCTGGCCCGGCCACTGCGCATGCGGCGGATTGCGCCCGTAGCCGACCAGGTCGCGCGGATAGGGCAGGGTGGAGTCGTAGACAGCAGCCATGTTGCGGGTCGAATGAGGTGGAGGGCGACGCCGGGAGAAGGCGTCAGGACAGGGCCAGCGCGATGTCGCTGGTGGGGACCTTGCGGTCGAACGTGAGGTTGGCCTCGACGTGCAGGAGGTGCTCGGTCATGAGCTTGACGGCAAGCTCTTCGTCCTTGGCCGCGAGGGCCTTGACGATGTCGGCGTGCTCGTCATTGGAATGCGCTGCCGCGGACTTGCTCTGGTACATGAGGGTGATGAGCGCGCAGCGCGAGATCAGCTCGCCCAGCATCTGCGCCAGCACCTGGTTGCCCATGAGTTCGGCCATGCGCACATGGAAGTCGCCCAGCAGCTCGGTGCGGCCGGAGATGTCCTCGCCGCCGACCGAGGCCTTTTCGAGCGCCACGTGTTCCTTCAGCGCCTTGATCTTGGCCGGCGTGACGTTGCGCACGAACTCGCGCGCCATCTCGGCCTCCAGCATGCGGCGCACCGCGAACACCTGCCGCGCCTCGTCGACCGCCGGCGCCGCCACGAAGGCGCCGCGCGCGGGCTCCAGGCGGATCAGGCGGTTCTGCGAGAGCTGGAAGAGGGCCTGGCGCACCAGCGTGCGCGACACGCCGAAGTGGTCCGCCAGCTTCTGCTCGGCAAGTTTGCTGCCGGGCTGCAGGCGGTGTTCGACGATGGCCTTGGTGAGCGCGTCGACGATGGCACGGGTCGTGGTCGAGTCCATGAATTCATGATAGCCCTAAAGCCCAGAACTGTATACACTTTTGTCCACCGGATTTTCCCGGCCCATTCTTGCCACGCGAAGGAGCCCCACCATGGGATTGAGCACTCACGTTCTGGACACGATGCATGGCGGCCCTGCAGCCGGCATGGAGGTGGCCCTCTACACCACCGAAGGCGATGCAGCCACGCTGGTCAAGCGCTTCAACCTCAACAGCGACGGCCGCAGCGACGGCCCCCTGTACGACAACAACAGCCTGAAGACGGGCACCTACCGCCTGGTGTTCGATGTCGCGGGCTACTTCAAGGCCAAGGGCGTGAAGCTGCCGGAGCCGAACTTCCTGAACAAGGTGGCGCTGGACTTCGGCGTGGCGCATACCGACCAGCACTACCACGTGCCCTTGCTCGTCAGCCCTTGGAGCTATTCCACCTACCGTGGCTCCTGAATGGCGCCCCCCGGCTTTTCACTTCGCTTCGCTGCGTGTAATTCGCCACCCCCCGAGGGGGCGACCCCACCAGGGGCCCGGCGAAGCCGGTTCCCCGGTGCGGGGCTGGCGAAGAGATGCCTGACAGCCGTCTCCCGGGGCTAATCTTGAAGCTGGCCCTCGCTCAAGGTATCCAGTTGGAACTTGCCACTCTCGTCCCACAGCCAGGTGTCCGTCCAGGTCACCGCGCCCAGCCGCGTTGCGGCCGGGTAGGGCGCGGCGGCGAGCACGGTGCGCTCGATCTCCTTGATGACCTCCGGCGCATGCTTGGGCGCGCGCAGCCAATGCACGGAGCGCACGCGGCCCTGGGCGTCGAGGTTCACTTCCAGCGTGCCGATGGCGTAGAGCAGCGGCGGCAGCTTGCCCTTGTAGATGCGGTTCTGGTTGAGGGCGTAGACGTGGCCGGCGGCATCGCGGCGGTAGTCGCGCGCCGTGGCGGCGTTGCTGGCGCGCGGCGTCGGCCGGGCGGCAATGCTTCCGGGGGCTTCTGCGTCGCTGATCTGTCCGCGCACGGCGCCGTCGGGCGCGGTGCCGCAGCCGGCCACGATGAGGGTTGCAAGGAAAAGGCCGGCGAAGGCAAGGCGTCGGGACAGGCGTTCAAAATGCATCGGCGGATTTATACCGTGCTCCGCACGCTGCGCCGCAACACGAGGTTTCGCTTTCACACATGAACGGCCTGGTCGACACATTGCTGGCGCGGCTCGCCAGGGGCGAGCAAGGCGTGCTCGTGCGCGTGCATGCCACGCAGGGCTCGGCGCCGCGCGAGAAGGGCACCTGGATGGCGGTGTGGGAGGATGACCTCACCGGCACCATCGGCGGCGGGCAACTCGAATTCCAGGCCACGCAGGAAGCGCGTGCCTGGACCGACGGCGGCACGGCCATCGAGGGCGTGCGCCGCTATCCGCTGGGCCCCACCCTGGGGCAGTGCTGCGGCGGCGTGGTCTACCTTAGCTACCAGCGCATCTCCGAGGCCGACATCGCCGCGCTGCGCACCGAGCTCACCGCACACCTGAACCCGGTCGCCCTCTTTGGCGGCGGCCACGTGGGCGCGGCGCTGGCGCGGCTGCTGTCCACGCTGCCTTTCTCGGTGCGCTGGATCGACAGCCGCGACGGCGTGTTCCCGCCGCAGCTGCCGGTGCAGATCGAGACCGAGCATTCCGAGCCGGTGCAGGACGCGGTGGCGCAGCTGGCCACGAATTCACGCGTGCTCATCATGAGCTTCAGCCACGCGGAAGACCTCGACATCGTCATCGCCTGCCTCAAGCGCCAGCGCGAGAAGGGCGACCTGCCCTACATCGGCCTGATCGGCAGCAAGACCAAGTGGGCCACCTTCCGGCACCGGCTGGAGGCGCGCGGCTTCACCGAGGCGGAGATGGACCACATCACCTGCCCGATCGGCGTGCCGGGCATCACCGGCAAGGAGCCGGAGGTGATCGCCGTGGCGGTGTCGGCACAGTTGTTGCAATCGATCTCTCAGGGTTAACCACTAAGGCCCGCGGCGCGTGCCCACTACGATCAGATTCCAAAACTGTATACACTTCAGTCCACAGTAGCCGCAGCGGAGCGAGGCGGGTCCCCCGTCTGTCGTTCGCGGTCAATTCTCTGCTTACAGCGCCCGCAGTGGTGAGCAGGTCCACACAAGAAGCGGCGCCCAAGCGCCGCCAAGGTTGAGAGCCTCACATGGAAAGCTACTACCTCGACTGGGCCAACCTGCTGCTGCGCTGGGTCCACGTCATTACCGCCATCGCCTGGATCGGCGCCTCCTTCTACTTCGTGATGCTGGACAACAGCCTCGAGAAGCCGCAGGACCCGGAGTCGCTGGACAAGGGCGTGGGCGGCGAGCAGTGGGCCGTGCACGGCGGCGGCTTCTACAACATGCAGAAGTACGCGCTGGCGCCCAAGAAGCTGCCCGACCACCTGCACTGGTCCTACTGGGAAAGCTATTCGACCTGGCTGACCGGCTTCGCGCTGTTCACCATGTCCTACCTCTGGAACGCCAGCACCTACCTCATCGACAAGAGCAAGATGGACTGGCAGCCGGGCGCCGCCATCGGCGTGGCGCTGGCCTTCTTCGTGGTGTTCTGGATGGCCTACGACGCCATCTGCCAGCTCTTCGGCCAGCGCAAGAACGGCGACACCATCGTCGGCGTGCTGGTGGCCCTGCTGGTGGCCGCGGCCGCCTGGCTGGCCTGCCACTGGTTCGCCGGCCGCGCCGCCTTCCTGCTGGTGGGCGCCATGATGGCCACCACCATGAGCGGCAACGTGTTCTTCTGGATCATTCCCGGCCAGCGCAAGAACGTCGCTGCGCTGCGCGAAGGCAAGCCGGTGGACCCGATCCACGGCGCCCGCGGCAAGCAGCGCAGCGTGCACAACACCTACTTCACGCTGCCGGTGCTGTTCGCGATGCTGAGCAACCACTACAGCTTCACCTACACGCACAAGTACAACTGGGTCGTCCTGCTGCTGATCATGCTGGGCGGCGCGGCCATCCGCCAGTTCTTCGTGGTGCGCCACCGCTTCAAGCTGGGCAACGCCGGCAACCCGCTGCCCTACGCGATGCTGGGCGTGGTGGTGCTGGGCCTGACCATCGTCTGGATGCGCCCCGAACCCACGCCGGAGCCGGCGCCCGGCGCGGCCGTGCAGAAGGTGTCGTACGGCGAGGTGCAGAAGGTGCTGGAGCAGCGCTGCTACATGTGCCACGGCGCCGCGGTGCAGATGAAGAACGTGCGCCTGGACACGCCGGCCGACGTCACCCAGCACGCCCAGGGCATCTACCAGCAGGCAGTGGTCACCAAGATCATGCCGATGAACAACGCCACCCAGATCACCGATGCAGAGCGTGCGCTGCTGGGCAAGTGGTTCCAGGACGGCGCCGTCACCAAGTGACGCCAGGGGCACGGGACGATCGATGCGCCCGTGCCCTGAACCTCAATGCGCGGCCTGCGCCAGTTGCACGGCGAGCCGGTTGTGACGCTCCACCAGCGGCTCCGGCTCCAGCGTGGCGAGCTGCCCTTCGCGCACCACCACGCGGCCGTTGACCACCGTGAAGGCCGCCTGCGGGCTGGCGCACAGCAGCAGGCTGGCCACCGGGTCGTGCACCGCGCCGCCGGCGAATCCCAGCGTGCGCAGGTCGAACATCGCCAGGTCGGCGCACATGCCCGGCGCGAGGTGGCCGATGTCGGCGCGGCCCAGCACCTGGGCGCCGCCGCGGGTCGCAATCTCAAGTGCATTGCGCGCCGTCATCTCCGAGGGGCCATGGTCGCAGCCGAAGGGCTCCAGCGCGCGGCCCACGCGGGCCAGCAGCATTGCCTGCCGCGCCTCGTTCACCATGTGGGCGCCGTCGTTGCTGGCGCTGCCGTCCACGCCCAGGCCCACCGGCACGCCCGCGTCGAGCATGCGGCGCACCGGCGCGATGCCCGAGGCCAGGCGCATGTTGCTGCAGGGGCAGTGCGCCACGCCGGTGCGCGTCTTCGCGAACAGGGCGATGCCGGCCTCGTCCAGCTTCACGCAGTGCGCATGCCACACGTCGTGGCCCAGCCAGCCCAGGTCCTGCGCGTACTCGGCCGGGGTGCAGTTGAACTTCTCGCGGCTGTAGGCGATGTCGTGGTCGTTCTCGGCCAGGTGCGTGTGCAGCCGCACGCCGAAGGCGCGCGCCATGGTGGCCGATTCGCGCATCAGGTCGCGGCTGACCGAGAAGGGAGAGCAGGGCGCCACCGCCACGTTCACCATCGCGCCGTGCGACTTGTCGTGCCAGGTCTCGATGAGGCGCTGCGTGTCCTTCAGGATCGCGTCCTCGCGCTCCACCACGCGGTCGGGCGGCAGGCCGCCTTGGGAGGCACCCACGCTCATGCTGCCGCGGGTGGCCACGAAGCGCATGCCGATCTCGTGCGCCGCCTCGATGCTGTCGTCCAGCCGCACGCCGTTGGGGTAGATGTAGAGGTGGTCGCTGCTGGTGGTGCAGCCCGACAGCAGCAGCTCGGCCATGGCCAGCTGCGTGGACACCTGCACCATCTCGGGCGTGAGCCCGGCCCAGATCGGGTACAGGCCGCGCAGCCACGAGAACAGCTCGGCATCCTGCACGCCGGGAATGGCGCGGGTGAGCGACTGGTACATGTGGTGGTGCGTGTTGACCAGCCCCGGCACCACCAGGTGGCCGCGCGCGTCGATCACCTCGTCGGCCTCGCGCGGCAGCGCGTCGGCGGGGCCGATGGCCTCGACCACATGGTCACGGATCAGAATGGAGGCATCGCGCAGTTCGCTGCGTCGATCGTCGAAGGTGGCGACGCATTGGGCGTCGCGAATCAGGAGCGTTGCCATAGCGCAGACAATCCGGGAAGTACGTTGGAGATTGAAGAGCAATGATCGCATCGAATCCAGCCGCAGGCCCCGTGCCCGACGCACGGCAAGCCCCGCGCCAATTCCTCGAGCACCTCTACCGCGTGGCGGTGGACCGTGCCTTGCCGCTGTCTAGCATGGGCGCGAAGCTGCCCAAGCCGCCCAACGGCCGCACGCTGGTGCTGGGCGCGGGCAAGGCCGGCGCCTCGATGGCCCAGGCGCTCGAAGCCCTTTGGCCGGCCGACGCACCGCTGTCGGGCCTGGTGGTCACGCGCTACGGCCACATCCCGCCGCGGCCCGAGGGCCTGGCGCAGCGCATCGAGATCGTCGAGGCCTCGCATCCCGTGCCCGACGCGGCCGGCATGCAGGCGGCCGAGCGCATCCTCGCGCTCACGCAGGGGCTCACGGCCGATGACCTGGTGCTGTGCCTGATCTCCGGCGGCGGCTCCTCGCTGCTGGTGCTGCCGGCCGAGGGCCTCACGCTGGAAGACAAGCAGCGCATCAACAAGGACCTGCTGGACAGCGGCGCCAACATCGGCGAGATGAACTGCGTGCGCAAGCACCTGTCGCGCATCAAGGGTGGCCGCCTGGCCGCCGCCTGCGGGCCGGCGCGGGTGGTCACGCTGACCATCAGCGACGTGCCGGGCGACGACCCGGCCATCATCGCCAGCGGCCCCACGGTGCCGGACGACACCACCTGCGCCGATGCGCTGGGCATCCTGGACCGCTACCGCATCCAGATCCCCGACGCGGTGCGCGCGGCGCTCAAGAGCGGCGCGCTGGAAACGCCCGACCCGAAGGACCCGGTGTTCAAGGGCCACGAGGTGCACCTGATCGCCACGCCCCAGCAATCGCTGGAATCAGCCGCCGCCGCAGCACGTGCCGCCGGCATCGAGGCGCACATCCTCAGCGACGAGATCGAGGGCGAGTCGCGCGAGGTCGGCAAGGTGCACGCCGCGCTGGCGCGAGCCGTCGCACATCGCGGCGCTCCCTTTGCGAAGCCCTGCGTGATCCTTTCGGGCGGCGAGACCACGGTCACCATCCGTCCACGCCAGCCCGGCCAGGCCAAGGGCCGCGGCGGGCGGGCCGGCGAGTTCTGCCTGGGCCTGGCCGGTGCGCTGATGGCGCAGCAGGCGGTGTGGGCACTGGCGGCCGACACGGACGGCATCGACGGCGTGGAGGACAACGCCGGCGCCTTCGTCACGCCCGACACGCTGTCGCGCGCCGAGGCGGCCGGTAAGAAGCTGTCGGACCACCTGGACCGCAACGACGCCTACGGCTACTTCGATGCCATCGGCGACCTGCTGGTGACCGGGCCCACGCACACCAACGTGAACGACTTCCGCGCGATCCTGGTCCTGTAGCGCGGCTCGGGCGGGCCAGGCCTCATCTCGTGCTCGGCTACCTCGGCCTGCTCCAGGTGCGGGACGTCCCGCGTACCTGCGGATTCAAAGCTGTCACCTGCGCCGCACCTGCCCCGCGGGTGGCGGCGCTACCATCGACCGCAATGATTCCATCGCCCGCTACCCCGCCGCCATCGTCGCCGGCCGCCCCGGTGCGCCCCATCCGCCAGGCCGCCACCCTCATCGTGCTGCGCGACGGCGCGCAGGGCCTGGAGACCCTGATGCTGCGCCGCATCGAGAAGGCCAACGACCAGAACAGCGGCGCGAGCGTGTTCCCCGGCGGACTGCTCGATGCGCACGACCGCCATCTGCATGCCTGCTGCGCCGGCGTGGACGACCGGGCCGCGAGCACGCGGCTGTCGATTGCGCAGGGCGGGCTCGACTACTACGCCGCCTCGGTGCGCGAGTGCTTCGAGGAGGCCGGCATCCTGTTCGCGCACGACGCGCAGCAACGGCTGGTGGACCTCGACAGCCTGGGCGCCGAGCGCCTGGCGGCCTTGCGCGGTGCGGCCGCTGCCGGCACCGATGCGCTGCTGGCCATGTGCGCCGACCAGGGCTGGCAGCTGGCCATGGACCGCCTGAACTACTTCGCGCACTGGCTCACGCCGCCTGGCATGCCGCGCCGCTTCGACACCCGCTTCTTCATCGCGGCCCTGCCGCCCGGCCAGAACGTGCAGATCGACCAGGTGGAGATCGCCGAGCACGCCTGGCTGCGGCCGCAGGACGCCATCGACCCCGCGCGCCGGCTCAAGCTGATGAACGTGACCCGGCGCATCCTGGAGCAGCTGGCGACGTTCGGCAGCGTGCAGGAATGCATGGCCCATGCAGGCACACTGCGCGACATCCCGCTGACCATGCCCCGCGTGGCCGGCGGGCCGGGCGCACCGCGCCCGGTGAACATGGAAGAGCCCGCCTATGCCGAGTTGGGCTACGTGGACCCCGACGGCCGTGGCCACGGGCGCCACACGCTGGAGGGCGGCCAGGTGCTCGCGCTGTCGCCGCGCGTGGTGCGGGTCACCGCGTCAGAGGGCGAAGGGCCGGGCGCGCACAGCTACTTCGTCGGTTCCGGCAACGGTGATGGCCCCTGGGCGCTGATCGATCCGCAGCCCGCAGATGCCGCGCACTTCGAGGCGCTTCGAGCCGCGGCGCCGGGCCCGGTGCGCTGGGTGCTGTCCACACGGGGCGAGCTGGCCGACGCCGCGGCGCAGGCGTTGCGCCGGGCCTGGCCGGAAGCAGAGCACGTGCGCCTCGTGCCGGGTGACGAGCTGCGCTCCGGCGAACTGCACCTGCGGGTGCTGTCACCTGGGGGCGACGTGCAGGCGCGTGGCTTCCTGCTGCTGCCCGACGGCCTCTTCTTCACCGGCGAATCCCCGTGGAGCGCCGAAGAGATCCCTGGACAAGCAGCCTGGCTGGCACCGGCCCGCGGCTTCCTGCGCCCCGCGCGCTGACGCATGGACTCGGCCGGCCACGCCATCCGCAGTCTCTACGGTGCGCTGTGGCGTCATGCCGAAGGCACGCGCATTCAGCTGGTGGGCGCGCTGTCGCTGCTCACCTCGGCGCAGCTGCTGCGCCTGGCCATGCCCTGGCTGGCGGGGCAGGCCATCAATTCGCTGCAGGCCGGCGACTACCCTGGCGCAGCGCGCTGGATCGGCGCGCTGGCGGGCGTCTACCTCGCGTCATGGCTCATGCACGGCCCCGGCCGCATCCTGGAGCGCAACGTGGGCCTGCATGTGCGCGAGCAGCTGGCCGACCAGCTCTACACGCGGCTGGCCGATGCGCCCCTGGCCTGGCACGACGCGCACCACTCGGGCGAGCTGCAGCACCGCGTGCACCAGGCCAGCCGGGCGCTGGCGGATTTCGCGCAGAACCAGTTCGTCTACCTCAGCACCATCGTCAGCATCGTCGGCCCGCTGGTGGCGCTGACCCTGCTGTCGCGCGGCAGCGGCGCGCTGGCCATCGTCGGCTACGTGCTCATCGGCCTGGTGGTGCTGCGTTTCGACAAGGCGCTGATGAAGTACGCGCGGCAGGAGAACGATGCCGACCGGCGCTACGTGTCGGCGCTGCTCGACTTCCTGGCCAACACTTCCACCGTGATCGGCCTGCGCCTGGTCAGGCCCTCGCGCCGGCTGCTGGCGCGGCGCATGGCGGCCATCTCCGAGCCGCTCAAGCACACGGTGGTGCTCAACGAGGGCAAGTGGTTCGCGGTCGACATCCTGGGCATGGCGCTCACCTGGGGGCTGGTGGTGTTGTACGTGGTGCAGACGCGCGAGCCCGGGCAGGCGGTGATGCTGGGCTCGGTCTTCATGATCTACCAGTACGCGCAGCAGGCCGCAGGCGTGGTCAGTTCCATGGCCAACAACTTCCAGTCCTTCGCGCGCATGCACACAGACTTCGGAAGCGCCGCGCCCATCTGGGCCGCGCCGCCGCGCGTGGCCGACGTGCAGGCCGGCGAAACGCTCGATCCCGATGCGCAGTGGCAGGCCCTGCAGCTGGCCAAGCTCAACTGGCGCTACCTGCCGCGTGGGGCGGCCGCCGCAGCAGCCGTGGATGCGGGCGAGCGCGTGCCCAGCGGGCTGCACGACATCAGCCTCTCGCTGCGCCGCGGCGAGCGCATCGCGCTGGTCGGGCCCAGCGGCGGCGGCAAGAGCACGCTGCTGCGCGTGCTGGCCGGCCTGTACCAGCCGGGCAGCGGCACGCTGTCCTTCGACGGACAGCCGGCGCCCTGGTCCAGCCTGCGAAACATCGCCACGCTGATCCCGCAGGAAAGTGAGATCTTCGAGGCCAGCGTGCGCGAGAACCTCAGCTTCGGCGAGCCCTGCGACGACGAGCTGCTGCACGCGATGCTGCATGCCAGCACCTTCGACGAGGTGCTGGCCACCACCCATGGCAACCTGGAGACGCCGCTGTCCGAACGCGGCTTCAACCTCTCGGGCGGGCAGCGCCAGCGCCTGTGCCTGGCAAGAGGCATGCTGCTGGCGCGCGGCAGCTCGCTGCTGCTGCTGGACGAGCCCACCAGCGCGCTCGACGCCGCCACCGAGGCGCGCGTGCTGCAGCGCATGGCCGAGGCTTTCCCGGATGCCTGCATGATCGCCTCGGTGCACCGCCTGAGCCTGCTGGAGCGCTTCGACTCCGTGCTGCTGATGGATTCCGGTCGCATCGCCGACTACGGCCCCAGCGCCGAGGTGCTGGCGCGCCAGCCTTCCTTGCGCGGCGCCGTCGTCAATCGACCTTGAGCGAGCCCAGCCGCGCGACCACCAGGTCGTGCAGCGCCTGCGCAGCCGCCGAGAGGCCGCCCTCGCGGCGCTGCACCAGGTAGACGGTGCGGGTGAGCGCGGGCAGCGAGAGCGGCCGCGTCACCAGGCTCTCGCGCCGGAACTGGAACAGCGTGAGCGCCGGCACCACGCTGATGCCCAGGCCCGCATCCACCAGGCCGGTGACCGTGGCCAGGTGCTCCACTTCGAAGACCGTGTTCATGCGCAGCGGATGCAGCGCTGCGTCGAGCGCCTGCCGCACGCTGCTGTTGCGCGCCATCTGGATGAAGGGCCAGGGCGCCAGTTTCTTCGCGGTGATGCGCGACTCTTTCGCGAGCGGATGGTCGGCGCGGCACACCAGGTGGAATCGGTCGGAGCACAGGCGGCGGCTGCGCAGGTCGCCCTGCGCAGTGCTGCCCGCACCGGAGGCCGCGAGCGCGAAGTCGGCCTGGCCGCCACGCACCTGGGCGATGCAGTCGTCCGACAGCGCGTCGATGAGGTCGATGCGCACGCCCGGCCATTGCTGCATGTACTCGGCGAACACGCCCGGCAGCCAGCCGGCCGCCAGCGAGGGCAGGGCGGCCACGCGCACGCGGCCCTTGCGCAGCTCCACATGGTCGGCCAGATCCTGCAGGGCGCCGCTCATGTCTTCCATCAGGCGGCGCGCCGATTCCTCGAAGCGCCGGCCCTCGGGCGTGAGCAGCACGCGCCGGGTGTCGCGGTCGAACAGGCGCGCGCCCAGCGATTCCTCCAGGCCGCGGATCAGCGCGCTGAAGGCGGGCTGCGACAGGTGGCAGCCCTGCGCCGCACGCGTGAAATTGCGCTGTTCGGCCAGGGCGAGGAAGGCACGCAATTGCTTCGTCGAGAGATCGGGCAGCTTCATGCTTATCCGAAAGTTGGATGAGTCGATCTGAACTTTCGATTTTACGGATGACTGGCCGATCCCTAGAGTTCGAAGCATGCAAGGCACGAATCACGCTTTGGAACCACAGGCACCTCCGCTGCTGGTGGGCTGCGCCGCCGGTTTCTCCGGCGACCGCACCGACGCCGCCGGCCCGGTGGTCGACACCCTGGTGCGCCGGCTGCAATCGGGCCCGGCGGGCCAGAAGGCCTTCCTCATCTTCGAGACGCTGGCCGAGCGCACGCTGGCCCTGGCCCAGTTGCGTCGCCGCGCCGACGCGCAGGCCGGCTACGAACCGCTGCTGGACGAGATGCTGCGCCCGGTGCTGGCGCGCTGCCTGCAGCACGGCATCCGCATCGTCAGCAACTTCGGCGCCGCCAACCCGCGCGCCGCGGCGCGCCACATTGCCCGGATGGCCCGCGAACTGGGCGCAACGGCGCCGCGCATCGCGGTGGTGGAGGGCGACGACCTGGGCGCACCCGCACAGCAGGCTCTGCTGCGCGAGGTGCTGGGTGCGCAGATGGAAGGCCTGCGCATCGTCAGCGCCAATGCCTACATCGGCGCAGAAGCCATCGCCGCCGCGCTCGATGCGGGCGCGCAGGTCGTGGTGTGCGGGCGTGTGGCGGACCCGTCGCTCACCGTCGGCCCGGCGATGTCGCATTTCAGCTGGCGGTCGGACGACTGGGACCGGCTGGGCCGCGCCACCATGGCCGGCCATCTGCTCGAATGCGGGGCGCAGGTGTGCGGCGGCTACTTCGCCGACCCTGGCTTCAAGGACGTGCCGGGGCTGGCCTCGGTCGGCTTCCCGATCGCGGAGATCGATGCCGACGGCGGCTGCGTCATCGGCAAGGCCGAGCACACCGGCGGCCTGGTGAGCGAGGCCAGCGTCAAGGAGCAGTTGCTCTACGAAGTGCATGATCCCGCCGCCTACCTCACTCCCGACGTCGTGGCCGACCTCTCGAACGCCGCGGTGCAGGCCGTTGGCGCCGATCGGGTCCGGCTTTCCGGCATCGGCGGCCATGAACGGCCCACGCACTACAAGGTCAACGTCTGCCACGAAGGCGGCTGGCTGGCCGAGGGCGAGATCTCCTATGCCGGCCCGCGCGCCGAAGCCCGTGCGCGCCTGGCGGCCGAGGTGCTGCGCGAGCGCTTGCCACAGTTGAAGCTGCGTGTGGACCTGATCGGCACCTTGAGCATCCTGGGCGACGACGCGGGGCGCGCACTGGCGGCCACGCCGGATGCCGGAGGCCGCGATGTGCGCCTGCGCGTGGCCGCGACCCATGGGGACCGCGCCCAGGCCGAGCGCCTGCAGCGGGAGGTGATGGCGCTCTACACCTGCGGCCCGGCCGGCGGCGGCGGCGTGCGCAGCGCGCTCACGCCGCGGCTCAACACCGTGTCCTGCCTGCTGCCGCGCGAGGCGGTGCCGGTGCGCTTCGGATTCGTGGAGGGCACGGCATGAGCACCGCGCAAGCAAGCTCGCACCGCGGCGCGAAGCACGAAGGTACTTCCATGAGCGACTTCATCGACGTGCCCCTGTACCGCGCCGCGCATGGCCGCACCGGCGACAAGGGGGACCGTTCCAACATCAGCGTCATCGCCTGGCATCCGCAGCTCTATCCGCTGCTTGTCGACGAGATCGGCTGCGAGGCCGTGGCCGCGCAGTTCGCGCACCGCCGGCCCAGCCGGGTGCAGCGCTTCCTGCTGCCCGGCCTGCACGCCATGAACTTCGTGCTTGACGGCGTGCTGGACGGCGGCGTCAACGACGCGCTCAACCTGGACACGCATGGCAAGTCGCTGTCCTTCCTGCTGCTGGACATGCGCCTTCGCGTGCCCGGTGAACTCGTGCCGCTGCTCAAGGGCGGACACGACTGATCACCTCTCTTTCCTCACATCAACTCAGGAGACAAAAGAAATGAACCGTTTTCACGCTGCTGCGCTCGGAGCCGCGCTGCTGGCCGGCTTGCCCGTCATCGGCCAGGCGCAGGGCTTTCCGGAAAAACCCATCACCTTCGTGGTGCCCTTCGCCGCCGGCACGGCCACCGACCAGATCGCGCGTGCCCATCGGCGTGCAGATCACGGCCGCGACCAAGCAGGCGGTGGTCATCGACAACAAGGCCGGTGCCAGCGGCATGATCGCGGCCCAGCAGGTGGCCAAGGCGGCGCCCGACGGCTACACGGTGCTCATCACCACCAACACTACGCACGCGGCAAATGAGCACCTGTACAAGAAGCTCTCCTACGACCCGGTGAAGGACTTTTCGCCCATCACCGCGTTGGGCAAGGGCGGCCAGATCATGGTGGTGAACAACGCCTCCCCCGCCAAGAGCGTGGGCGAGTTCGTCGCGATGGCGAAGAAGGAGCCGGGCAAGCTGAGCTTCGGCAGCGGCAGTTCCTCCAGCCGCATGGCGGGCGAGTTGCTGCAGCAGATGGCCGGCATTCAGTTGCTGCACGTGCCCTACAAGAGCAACACCCTGGCCGTGACCGACCTGCTGGGCGGCCAGATCCAGATGATGATCACCGACACCGCCACCGGCCTGCCGCAGGTCAAGGCCGGCAAGCTGCGCGCGCTGGGCGTGTCCAGCGACAAGCGTTCGCCGCTGGCACCGGACGTGCCCACCATTTCCGAGGCCGGCGTGAAGGGCTACGAGATGGGCTACTGGTTCGCGGCCTATGCGCCCGCGAAGACGCCGCCGGCCGTGGTCAAGCGCCTGAACGAGTTGATGGTGCAGGCGGCACGCAGCCAGGAGGCTAAGACGTCCTTCTACGAACCCACCGGCACGGAAGTCTTCACCACCTCGCCGGAAGAGTTGGCGAAGTTCCAGGCCGGCGAATCGCAGAAGTGGGGTCGTATCGTGAAAACTGCAGGGATCGAGGCCGAATAAGGACGAGCACGACGAAAAGCCCTCCGCCAAGACGTCTTGGCCGGAGGGTTCTCGCGATGCCGGGGTACCACGAGGGCTTGGCCGGGACCGTGGCCTCAGTTTGCAGCAGTTGCGCGGGCCGCGGCGTGCGGATGACGCAGATACTTCATGCCAGCCGAGGCTGACACCGTGTCGGAGAAAGCACCCTTCAGGTCACCTTGACCACGACAGCAGCGATGCCTGAGCCGCCTGCCCGCGTGCGACCCCCGAGGGAGAATCTAGCCCCCTACAACCGACCAGCCGGCCTGCTGGTTCGTCCGGTCGTTCTCGTATTCCCACCGAGTGCCGCAAGCGTCGCAGCGGTAGCTGGTAACGGTGACCGTGTGGCCATCGCTGCGCTCGACCTTGCGGCTGGATGCCTGGACGAGTTCGGCATGTCCGGGTGCACGGCGCCAGTTGCGCTGGATGGCGGAACACGAAGCGCAAAGCACCATCTTGTTCAGCTTCTCTCGTCGGTTGAATGCGTTTGTCATACGGCTTCGGGTCGTCTACGGGTCGTCGAGCTGCCAATGCTAGCAATACGACGGATTGCTCTCGGCGAGAGGGTCGGGATTCCATCCCCGCAGAGCACTTGCCATTGTGGGCGAAGCTGGGCCCCGAGGTGCCCGAGAGCTGGCAGGCAAGGCCCGCGGGCCCTGTCTCACCATCCGGTGGTCGCAGAACGTCACCCTCCCGACGCAATCTCCCGCAACCACGCCTGGCACTGGTCGGCACCTTCCAACGGCCAGTCGACGCGGATGGTCTTGCCACCCTGTTGCACTTCGATGTGGATGAAGCGGCCGTTGCCGTCGGCGTGCCCGTTGGTGTTGCGCCCCCCGATCAGGCGCGACCACCAACTGCCGCCGTGGCCGTTGAGGACCGCTGCGGGTGCCGCCGCACGCATTGGAGTGGCGGAAGGCGAGGGCGCCAGAGTTCCCACCGCCGACACGGCAGGAGCTGCTGACGCTGCAGGTAGCGATGCCGACGCAGCGCGTTCCGATGCAGGCGTCGTGGCAGCCGCGGATGGAGGCGCGGCCTTTGCATGAGCCGCTCCCTGCGTGGCACCCGCAGCCACCGGCTTCACGGCCGCTGCCGGTCCAGCACTCGCCGCTCCAGCCGCCGGCCCGTCGATACGCGCCCGCAGGTTGTTGCCGAACTCCTCCCACATCCGGTCCGCCTTTGTCTTCATCACCGAGAGGCCGAATGTGCCCAGGCGCCCAAGAACATCGACGTTGACCTTGATGCGCAGTTCGGTGCCACCGTCGGCCAGCGGCGTGAGGAAGATCTCGCTCTGCTGCTTGAGCGAGCTGGCCACGGAGGCGTCCTCGCCCGTGCCCTCGGCACGCAGGTAATCGGGCGCGCGCTGCTCCACGATGTTGGTACGCAGCTTGAACTTGGCGCTCACGAAGGCGATCTTCACGTGCATCAGCGCGACGTATTCGGTGGGGCTGATGACGTCGATGGACTGCATGCCGGGCACGCAGCCGCCCATCACCTGCGGGTCCAGCAGCAGCTCCCACACGCGCTGCGGCGCGGCGGCGACGGTCAATGTCTTTTCAATTTCCATGATGTTCGGTCTCCCTCATTTTTTCTGCGGCTTCCAGAATTGATTCCACGATCTGCGTGTAGCCGGTGCAGCGGCACAGGTTGCCGTTCAGGCCGTGGCGCACTTCGTCGGCGTTGGGGCAGGGGTTGTGCTTCAGCATCGCGCACGAGGTCATGAGAAAGCCGGGCGTGCAGTAGCCGCACTGCAGGCCGCCGCACTTCATGAAGCTCTCCTGCAGCGGATGAAGCTGCTCGCCCTGGGCCAGTCCTTCGACGGTGCGCACTTCGCGGCCCTGCACCTGCACGGCCAGCATCAGGCAGGACTTGACGACCTCGCCATCCACCAGCACCGAGCAGGCGCCGCAGATGCCGGTCTCGCAGCCGCGCTTGGTGCCGGTGAGCGTCAGGTCGTCGCGCAGGAAGTCGGACAGAAGCCGGCGGGCCGGCACATGCTCCACGCTGCAGCCTTCGCCATTCACGCTGCATTCGATTCGGTGCGTGCTCATCGCGCAGTTCCTTCTTGCAAGGGGTCGTTAAGGCCGAACAGCTCGGCCACGGTGCGGCGTGCCACCACGCGCACCATCTCGCGCCGGAAGTCGGCATTGCCGCGGGTGTCGGACACAGGATCGATGTCGGTGGCCACGATGTCGGCCACCTCGTTCACGGTGTTCTCGTCCACGGTACGGCCTTCCATAAATGCCTCGGCGCGGCGCAGGCGAACCGGGATGGGCGTGGATCCGCCGACGGCGATGCGCGCCTCGCGGCACAGCAGGCCCTCGCGCCGCGCCACCAGTGCCACGCTGGCCAGCGGGCGGTGCTCGGCGGCCGTCCGCAGGAAGCGCGAGTACACGCCGCTGGTGTCGGCTACCGGGGCAGGCACGCGGATCTCGGTCACGATCTCGTCGCTCTCCAGCGCGGTGACGTAGTAGTCGACCAGGAATTCCTCGATGGACAGCACCCGCTCGCCGCGGCTGCTGCCCAGCACCACCTTCGCATCGAGCGCCATGAGGCAGCCCGGCGGATCGGTGGACGGGTCGGCATAGCAGAGGTTGCCGCCGATGGTGCCCTGGTTGCGCACCTGCGGGTTGGCCACGCGCGAGGCCATGCTGGCCAGCACCGGGTAGTGCTGGCGCACGATGGCCGAAGCGGCGACGTCGGCATGGCGCGAGAGGGCGCCGATGCGCAGGCCGTTCTTCTCGTCGAACTCGATGCCGCGCAACTGCGGCAGGCGGCCCAGCGAAACCAGGTGCGTGGGCGTGAGCATGCGCTGGCGCATGCCCAGCATCAGCGCGGTGCCGCCGGCGATGGCGCGGCAGTCGTCGCCCAGGTCGGCCAGCATGTGGCTGGCCTCGTGCACGGTCGTGGGTTCCAGGAAATCGAAATCACGCATGCACGTTCTCCTCGCGTTGAGCGGCCAGCGCTGCCAGCACCTTCTCGGGTGTGATGGGCAGCGTGGTGATGCGAACGCCCACCGCATCGAAGACCGCGTTGGCGATGGCCGGCGCGCCGGGCAGGATGGCCGTCTCGCTCGCACCCTTGGCGCCGTAGGGGCCGTTGGGATCGTTCGATTCGACAAAACCGCCGCGCAGCATCGGCACGGCGTCGGCGGTGGCCATGGTGTAGTCGGCGAAGTTGCCGTTCATCAGGCGTCCACCCTCCAGCTGCAGCTGCTCGTACAGCGCCCAGCCGAAGGCCTGCACCGTGGCGCCGTTGGTCTGGCCGTGGATGGCCGTGGGGTTCAGCGCCTTGCCGCAGTCGTCCGAGACGAAGCTGTCGAGCACCGTGACCTTGCCGGTCTCCGTGTCCACCTCGACCTCCACCGCCTGCGCGGCGAAGGAATAGGCCGGTGCGATGTTGCCGTACACCTTGTCGTCGTGCATCACCGTCTTGGCGTCCCAGGTGCCGCTGACCTGGATGCCTTCGCCGCCGTACGTCCACACGTGCAGCTTCGCCAGCTCGGCGATGGTGGCGCGGCGCTCCGGTGCGATCACGAAGCCGCCTTCCAGCTTCAGGCTGTCCGTGGGCACACTCCACTGCCTGGCGGCCAGGGCGAAGAGCTTGTCGCGCACCATGCCCGCCGCCACGATGGCCGCGTTGCCTGCGGCGATGGTCACGCGCGAGGCCAGCGAGCCGATGGCGATGGGCGAGGTGTCGGTGTCCGGCGCCTGCACGTAGACGTGCGAGATCGGCAGGTCGAGCTCGTGCGAGACGATCTGGCTGAGCATGGTCATCGCGCCCTGGCCCATGTCGCATTCGCCCGAGAGGATGAACAGGCGCCCGTCCTCGTTGACCTTGATGACGACGGTGGAGCCGTCCCAGTTGCCGATCGTGCGGTTGCCGCTCACGTGCATGGCCGCGGCCATGCCCACGCCGCGCCGCTTCGGCCCGGGGGCCTTGGGCGCGCCGCGCTTGTCCTTCCAGCCGATCGCCTGCGCGGCCTGGGCGATGCATTCCACGAGGCCGGTGCTGCCGATCTGCCAGCCGTGGATGGATACCTCGCCCTGGCCGATGGCGTTGCGCTGGTGGATGTCCACCGGGTCCAGGCCCAGCATGCGCGCCATCGTGTCGATGTGGCTGTTCAGCGCGAACTGCATCTGCGTGCCGCCGAAGCCGCGGAAGGCACCGTGCGGCGGGTTGTTGGTGTAGACCAGCGTGGCATGCGAGCGCACGTTGGGGTTGCGGTGCATGTTGTCGCTGCGCATGGCGCTGACGTGCATCACCTCGGCCGAGAGGCCGCTGTAGGCGCCGCATTCGGCGACGATGCGCACGTCCTTGGCGACGATGGTGCCGTCGGCGCTCATGCCCAGCTTGAGCGTGACGCGCTCGGGCACGCTCGAGCAGCAGGCCAGGAAGTCTTCCAGCCGGTTGTTGACCACGCGCACCGGCTTGCCGGTCTTCACCGCCAGCAGGCCGGCGATGAGGTTGTTGGCGTCTTCCACCATCTTGCCGCCGAAGCCGCCGCCGGTGGTGGCCTGGATCACGCGGATGCTGGAGATGGGGCGTTCCAGCGCCGCCGCCAGGCGCAGGCGAGCCTGCGTGACGGACTGGGTGGAGGTCCACACCACCAGCCGGCCGTCGGGGTCGATGCTGGCCACGGTGCCCATCGGCTCCAGGTAGCCGGGGTACTGCGCATGGCAGTCGTAGGTGGCCTCGTGGATCAGGTGCGCGGAAGCGAAGCCGGCGTCGATGTCGCCGCGGGTGAACCTGATCTCGTGCGAGACGTTGTTGCGCCCCGGATGGATGCCGGGCGCTTCCTCGTCCAGCGCCTCGTCGGTCGTGAGGATGGCGGGCAGCTCCTCGTATTCGACGCGGATCAGGTCCAGCGCGTCGCGAGCGATGTCCTCGCTGACGGCTGCGACCGCAGCCACTTCCTCGCCGGCGAAGCGCACAACGCCTTCAGCCAGGATGCGGCGCTCCTTGTGATGCACGCCCCACATGGCGCGCGGCGCCTCGGCGCCGGTGAGCACGGCCTTCACGCCCGGCAGGGCGAGGGCGGCCGAGGCGTCGATGGAGACGATGCGTGCGCTCGGGTAGGGGCTGCGCAGCACCTTGCCATGCAGCATGCCGGCGAGTTTGATGTCACCGGCATAAAGGGCGCGGCCCAGCACCTTCGCGCGGGCCGTGACCTGGGGCGTGTCGGCCCCCAGGGTCGATGCGCCCTTCCGTTCTTCCTCGGAGGGTGGCGACTGCATGGCGCTTATTCCGCGACGATGCCCAGATCCTGGATCACCTTGCCCATGACCACGTAGTCGCTCGCATTGATCTTGCCCAGCACCTCGGGCGCGCCGCCGGCGGGCAGGGCGCCGAAGATGGCCAGCTTCTCGACCACCTCAGGCTGCTTCACGATCTCGTTGAGGTGCGCGTTGAGCATCTTCACCACCGGGGCGGGCGTGCCCTTGGGCGCGAAGAAGCCGTTCCACGAACCGACCACCACGTCCTTGTAGCCCAGTTCCCTGAGCGTGGGCACCTCGGGCGCCAGCCTGGAGCGCTGCGCGTCGCCGATGGCCAGCGGCACCAGCTTGCCGGCCTGCAGGTACTGGCGCACCGCGCCGAAGGTGACCCAGGCGGTGTTCACATGGCCGGCCACCACGTCGGTGACCGAGGGGCCCACGCCGCGGTAGGGCACGTGGGTGATCTTCACGCCGGCGGCCTGGTTCAGCCACTCGCCCAGGATGTGCATCGGCGAGCCCGCGCCGGGGCTGGCGTAGGTGACCGGCTTGCCGGCCTTGGCCATGGCGATCAGTTCGGGCAGGGTCTTCACGCCCAGGCCCGGGTTGGCCACCAGCACCAGCGGCTGTGTGGCGGTGTTGATGATGGGCTCGAAGCCGTGCAGCACGTCGTAGCTGGCGCTGGGCGAGAGCTTCATCACCAGAGGGGCTGTCGTGAAGGGGTTGGGCGTGAACAGCAGCGTGTAGCCGTCGTTGGCCGCGCGGCCAACGTAGTTGTTGCCCAGTGCGCCGCCGGCGCCCGGCTTGTTGTCGATGATCACCGGCTGCTTCAGGCGGGCCGAGAGCTTGTCGGCGAACAGGCGCGCGATGGCGTCGGTGTCGCCGCCCGGCGGGTACGAGACCACTACCGTGATGGGCTTGCTCGGGTACTCGCCCTGGGCGAGGGCCGGGGTGGCGACAAATGCGCTGGCGGCCAGGGCGGTGGCGAGGCTGAGGACGTGGCGGCGGGTCGAGAGGGTCAAGTCGGACTCCTGGAGTCGAAGGGTGGGGCGGCTTTGCTTGATGCGTTTTATTAGTGAAACAAAGATTCACTAATGAATAAAGATTCTGAGGCTTGAATTGATGCATCAACTTGCTGCAACTACCTATTGACACAGATAATTTTCGAATTCGCAGCAAGCCTGAAATCGCAGTGCACCGGCATGGAACAATGCGTGCCCCATGAGCGAGCAAAGCCCCCCTTCTTCCCGCCCCCAGAACACCGCCACCCCCTGGCACGACCTGGATGAAGCCGGCACCGGCCTCACGGTCGATGCCTTCATCACGACCATGATGAGCCAGGTGGGCAACGCCCTTCGCCGCACGATCACGCTGCCTTACGCCGACCAGTTCGGCCTGTCGGTGTCGGAGTGGCGGCTGCTGTCGCTGGTGGCGCATGCGCAGCGCGTGGCCTTCAGCGACCTGGTGCTGCAGTCGACTTCCGACAAGGCGCTGGTGAGCCGCACGCTCAAGCTGCTGGAGGGGCGCGGCCTGGTGGCGCTGGAGGCCGAGGGCAACACGCCGCGCAAGAAGATCTACTGCGTGATCACCGACAGCGGCCGGGAACTGCACGCGCAGGCCATCCCGATCGCCCGCGCGCGCCAGGCCGCGGCGATCCGCGTTTTGCCGGTGGAGGAGCGTGACGCGATGTACCGCGCGCTGCTGAAGTTGCGGGCCTACTGCAGCGAGATGGAGGCTGAGGGCCGCCACGGGAACGGACGGGTCGATCCACTGGGGCTGGACATCTAGCGGACCAGCGCCGGCCGGCTTCGGCGCGGCTTCACGGCTTGATCGTCGAACGATCGGGCGGCGATCGTGGGCAGGCGATCGCCGATGCCCATGATGGATGGCCATTCGACTTAGCCGGAGGTTTGGCTCACAGTCATGGCGAGCGCCGCCACAATTTCGAACTGGGGTGTACCTGCGGGTCCCTCGGCGTCCGGCGGCGTCGGAGGCGGGTTGAACAATCCATCGGTGAACACGCGCGTTGCGTTGGCCGACTCGGCCGGGCGAACGTCCGGCGGCGAGGGCGTGATCGCGTTCGATGGGTTTCGTTTCGATCCGGCCCGCCAGGAACTGGTCGACAAGGAGGGCATCAGGGTCGCGCTGACGCCCAAGTCCCTGGCGCTGCTGCAGTACATGCTCGCCCATGCGGGGCGGGTGCTGCTCAAGGAAGAGCTGATGCGGGCGCTCTGGGGAACAGTGGTCGTCACCGACGACTCGCTGGTCCAATGCGTCAAGGACCTGCGCATCGCCCTGGACGACAAGGGCCAGCAGCGCATCAAGACCCTGCCGCGCCGCGGCTACATGTTCGACGTGGACGTCAGGTCCATGCAGCCTCAGCCGGTTGCCGTGCAGCAGGGTCCGCCTGCGGCAAGGCCGTCGTGGCGCCAGTGGCTCCTGGCATGCGGCGCCCTGGCGCTGGCGGCACTGCTCGGCGCCGCCGCGGTGTGGCAGCGCCAGGGCGACACACGCATCAGCATCGACGACGAGATCCGCAACCGCCGTTCGGTGGCCGTGCTGGCCTTCACCGACAAACAGGGTTCGGCGCAGGGTTCGACGCTCGGCGATGACCTCGCGGACATCGTCGGCAGTCAACTCGTGCGCGCCGGTGTCCGGGTGATCGGCCGCGCGGCGACGGTCCGGCAGGACCCGGCCGAGCCGCAGTTCGAGCGCATCGGTCGGGAGCAGGGCGTGCGCTACGTCCTCGGCGGCCGGGTGATGAGGGCGGACGGCAGGATCACGGTCGATACCTACCTCACAGAGATTGCCTCCGGCGCGGTCTACCGCCTGCACGAGGCGGAATTCAGGTCCGCCGACGAGGCGCCCCGTCCCGCTTATGGGCGGGAGGTGCTCGTGGCGCTGCAGGCGCGCTATTACGAGATCGAGGTCGAGAGGGCGCGCTCCTCGGGGCGCGAGAACAATCCTGTGGACCGCATCGCCCTGGCCTGGCGCGACCTGGATCGTGGCAGCTCCAGGGCGGACCTGGAGAGCGCCCGCCGCCACTTCGAGGCTGCGGTGCAGGCGGATCCCTACTCGGTGGAGGCCATGCTCGGTCTGGGGATGAGTCACCTGAGCGAGTTCTACGCCTTCTACAGCCGGACCCCGGAGCGAACGCTCGAGCACGCGGAGCAGGTTCTCAGGCGTGCCATGGAGCTTGCGCCCGACAACGCCCGGGTCATGGCGGCCTGGGCAGAGGTGCTGCTGTTGCGCGAGCGGCCCGAAGAGGCTCTCTGGGTCTGGCAGCGCGCGCTGGAAGTCTCGCCGGAGAGTCCCGTCATCCACCTCCGGATGGCCGGGGCGCTGATCCGCCAGGGCCGCTACGAGGACGCACAGGATCACCTGCAGAAGGTGACCGACCTGCGGCCCTTCCAGACTCGGCGCCAGCAGAGCCTGAACCAGATCCTGGCCGACGCCGCCTTCGCTCAGGGTCGGGACGACGAGGCCTACAGCATCCTCAAGCACTGGGCCGCCGAGTTCCCGGGCAGCGCCCGGCCATACCTCATGCTGGCCGCCCTCGACGCCCTGTACTGGCGCGACGCAGCCGCCGCCGACCACATGGCGAAGTATCGCGAGGCACATCCGCTGGGAAGCATCGACTACGTCATCCGGACCTATCCGTCCGCCAATCCGCAATTCCTGGCACAGCGCAGCCGATTGCTGGAGGGGCTCAGGAAGGCAGGCCTGCCAGACGGAGGCAAATGACCGACATGGCCCGAAGCTCCAATCACCTGGTCGCGCGCTTCGTCGCGGCGCTTCTGCTCGCGCTTGCTCCCCTGGGGGCCGGTGCGCAGTTTGGAATTCAAAGCAATCCCTTGTCGTACTTCGTGCCGGACGACATCAACATGCCGCCGAAGGGAGACAAGCTGCTGACGCTCATGTCGCCGCAGCCCGGGGCGCTGGTCGTGCCGGTCCCGGCGGTCTACTTCCGTCCGATCGGCGCGCCGCGTGGTGCGGTCGTGATCGTGAATGCCCCGACCGGGTGGACCAATGCCCGCGAAGGTCACTTCGGACGCGCGCTGAGTTCGGCCGGCTACGCCGTGATCGCGATCGACAGCAATGGGCCACGTGGCGTCAACAGCACCCTGATCGACAACACCAGGCTGAGCTTCTACGCGCAGCTGCGCGATGCCTTCGCGGCCCGCAGCTATCTGGTCGCCCAGGGGCACGTGGCCGACCGGATCGCCATCATGGGGTCGGGCCGCGGCGGCACGATCGCGCTGATGGCGGCCGACCGCACCTTCCTGCAGGACGAGACACAGCGCTTCACGCTGGCGGTTGCGCTTACGCCCGCCTGCATGTTCCATCCTCGATCGCCGAAGCCGGGCTCGGATGTGTTCCTTGTCGCCGGCGACAAGGACGATATTGCGGGCGCCAGGGCCTGCCCGGACCTGGTCCGCGACTACGCCGCCGCCGGCGGCTCGGCCAAGATGAGGATCTACCCGGGCGTCTCCAGCGGCTTCGACGGCAATCCGGTCATGACGCGGCGCGTGCGGGACTCGTTCACCGAGACCTTCGTGGAGTGCCGGATCCCGGTCGAGCCGGACGGCCGTTTCGTCGTCGGCGGACGTTCGTTCCCGGATGCGGAATCCGCAGGGCTCATTGCCGAGATGCGAAAGACATGCATGGGCAAGGGCGCCTCGACCTGGACCAACCTGACGCAGAAGGCCAGCGTCACCCTGGAGGTGATCGACTTTCTGGACAGTAGCTTCCGCAAGTAGTCGCTGCCTCGGAAGCGTCGCCGAAAAGTCGGAGCGCATCGGCCAAGTCTCGTTGCACGCTCGGCCAGACGTCGTGGAGAAATGCGCTTGGGCAGATAACTTTGGTGGGCCGGCAAGCTGGCGCGTCGCCAGTCCCGGCAAGACGACCCACGAAAGGATCAGCCGTGAAGACCCATCATCTTCCTTCCTGTCTGGCTGTTGTGCTGGTGGCGCTGTCCACGAGTGGCTCGCACGCGCAGACTGCGGCCCCCGCAGGACGCAGCGTCGAGGCAGTGCGTGCCGAGGCCATCGCGGCGGCGCACGACCCCGACCAGAACGGTGCGGCCGGAACTCGCGGCTTCGGCGAGTTCAAGGGCACGGCCGATCCTGCTCAAATGGCTGCCCAGGCCCGTGCGGCCGCCAGTGCGCCTGATCAGAACGGCGCGGCGGGCACGCGCGGGTTCGGTGAATTCAAGGGCACGGCCGATCCGGCGAAGGTGGCCTCCGAAGCCCGGGAGGCGGCCAGCGCGCCGGACCAGAACGTGGCGAGCGAGTCGAAGGTCAACAGCCGGGTCGTCCCGACCACGCAGAAGCGCGAGTCGATGGCGGCGCGGCCCTGACCGGCCGCGCATCGCCCGCGAGCCTGCCGTGTCTTCGGGAGGGAGGCCGCAATGCTGCGCATACCGTTTCTGACGCTGCTCGTCTCGGCCTTGCTGGCACCTTTGCGGGTGCAGGGACAGGGCCGTGTCTTCCTGAGCAAGCCCGAGGTGGAACTCGCCATCGTCGGCCGGCCGCTGTTGTCCAGGAACCTGGGCAGCGGCCTCGTTTCGCGCTGGATCTTCAACCCCGATGGCACTGTCGAAGCCTTCAGGCCCGGTAGCGCAGGGCTGGTGGCCGGCACCTGGCGCCTGCATGACGACGGCCGGATGTGCGTCTCGATGCTGGGGTGTTGATTTCCATCTAGAAGTGACCCACTAACCCCGGCGATTTCCATCTAAATCTGACCCACGTAAGAACCCTAACCTGCTGCTTTTAGTGGCAG
>NZ_FOUG01000047.1 GCF_900114785.1 Variovorax sp. OV329 | reverse complement strand
ACTGCGCCCACTCGGCTGTCTGCAGTGGCACGTTGAGTACCGTGCATCTCAGCCTTCTCCGGGCTGGACCTACACCACGGAATGGGACACGACCACTGAGCCACCGCGCCGATTGAATCGTGAGCCAGGGTGGAAGCCGACGCAGCGATGGTCGGCTGTGGATAAGTGTATGGCCTGCCTTGTTCGTTGACCTCCTCTTGGTCTTGTGATTCGAGTCATAGGGCGCGGAGGGCGAAGCCCGTAGCGCCTTGTCTCGGATGCTGCATACGTCAGTCGGCGGTGTCCGTTGGCTCGCTTTTGCTGCCGCCCTTGCGGGCCTGTTCCCTGGCCTTGATGCGCTTCTTGGCGGTCGCGCTGCTGTGCAGGAAGCGATGGCTCTCGTTGCCCGTCTCCACGATGTGGCAGTGATGCGTGAGCCGGTCGAGCAAGGCGGTGGTCATCTTCGCGTCGCCGAAGACCGTGGACCATTCGGCGAAGTCCAGGTTGGTGGTGATCACCACGCTGGTGTGCTCGTACAGCTTGGACAGCAGATGGAACAGCAGCGCTCCGCCGGCTTGGCTGAACGGCAGGTAGCCCAGCTCGTCCAGGATCACCAGGTCCATGCGCAGCAGCGCACTGGCGATGCGCCCGGCCTTGCCCTGGGCCTTCTCCTGCTCCAGTGCATTGACCAGATCGACCGTCGAGAAGAACCGCACGCGCTTGCCGTGCCGTGTGATGCCCGAGACACCCAGGGCGGTGGCCAGATGGGTCTTGCCCGTGCCTGGTCCGCCGACCAGCACGGTGTTGTGCGCGGCCTCGGTGAACTCCAGCGTGGCGAGCTGGTGGATCAGCTTCTTGTCCACCACCGAGGCATCGAAGTCGAAGCCAGCAAGGTCTCGGTGCACAGGGAAGCGCGCCGACGTCATTTGGTACTGGACTGAGCGCATCGCCCGATCCGTGG
Organism: Variovorax sp. OV329; assembly: GCF_900114785.1. Taxonomy (GTDB): domain Bacteria; phylum Pseudomonadota; class Gammaproteobacteria; order Burkholderiales; family Burkholderiaceae_C; genus Variovorax. The sequence goes on along the minus strand of NZ_FOUG01000047.1, from coordinate 1,855 downwards.
TCTCGGCCTGCAGCAGATGTTCGACCAGCCAGCGCGCAGCATCCAGCCCTGATGCCGGCCCTTGCTCCTGCAGATCGAACCAGGCCCCGGCCATGCCGTGCAGGCGCAACGCCTTGAGCTCAACGGTCACTTCACGCATGGTCCACCTCCTGGCCGCGCAGGCTGTCGTAGCGCGCCGTGTTGGCCAGCGGCGGCGTGGCGACCTGCAGCGCCGTCTCGGCGCTCTGCGGCGCAGCCGGTGCGGTCAGCCGGCTGAGCACGTTGACCACGTGCTCCACGCTGACGCGCCCGGACGCAGGGCTGCTCTCCATCGCCAGCTCGACCGCCACGATCACCGCATCCAGACCAGCGGTGGGCACGATGGCCAGCACTTGTGCCATCACGCGGTCGCCGCCGGGTTGGCGCAGCAGGCCTCGGCGCAACTGCTGCAGCGCCTCGGGCATGTCCGCGAAGGGCGCTCCGTTCCTGAGCGCACCGGGCTTGCGCTGCACCAACGGGATGTAGTGCTGCCAGTCGTAGCGGGTGCCGCCCGAGTCGCTCAGGCGCTCGTGGCGCGCGACCACCGCATCGTCGGCGACGACCACGACGCTGGCCGGATACAGCCGTGTGCTGACCATCTGTCCAGCCAACTCGCACGGCACCGAGTAGCGGTTGCGCGCCACCGACACCAGACAGGTGCTCGACACCCGTGCAGGCTTCTCCACGTAGCCATCGAAGGGCTCTGGCATGGGCATCAGGTGGGGCCGCTCGTGCTCGAGCATCTCGGCCACGCTGAACTGGCTGTGCTCGGGATGGCGCACCTCGCTCCACAGCGCCCGACACCGCTCGCTCAGCCACGCATTGAGCTCGGCGAAGGAGCCGAAGCGCCGCCTGGCCGCCTCGATCCAGATGCGCCGGCGGCTGTCCTGCACGTTCTTCTCCACGCGCCCCTTCTCCCAGCCCGAGGCCACATTGCAGAAGTCCGGGTCGTACAGGTAGTGCGCGCACATCACCGCAAAGCGCGCGTTGACGGTGCGGCCCTTGCCCTTGTGAACCTTGTCCACGGCGGTGCGCATGTTGTCGTAGATCCCGCGGCGCGCGACACCGCCCAGCGCAGCAAACGAGCGGGTGTGGGCGTCGAACAGCATCTCATGGCCTTGGCTCGGATAAGCCACCAGCCAGAACGCACGGCTCGCGCATAGCTTCAAATGGGCCACCTGCAGTCGGTAGTAGATGCCGCCGACGACCAGGCCTTCCTCGCTCCAATCGAACTGGAAGGCTTCGCCCAACTCGAAGTTCAGCGGAACGTAGGCCGTGACGTTGACCGCCTGTCCCTCGCCCTGACGCCGTGCTCGAACGAAGTCGGTGACGGCCGAATACCCACCGGCATAGCCCGCGGCCTTGATCTCGGCATGCAGCGCACGCGCCGTGCGTCTCTCGTGCTTGGGCCGTCTGGCATCGGCCGTCAGCGCCTGCTTGAGCGCTTCCTCAAACGCGCTGAGCTTGTTCGGGCGTGGATCGCGCCGGTACTTCGGTGCCTCCTTCACAGGCGCGCGCAGCCACTTGGAAACCGTGTTGCGGGACAGCCCCGTCCTGCGCGCTATCTCGCGCTCCGACAGCTGGTCCCTCGCGTGCAGCCGTCGGATCTTGCCAATCATGTCCATGGTGATCACTCCTCGAACCCCGCCGCTTAAAAAAGCAGCAGAGTAGGTTGAACACCTGGCTCACTTTTACTTCGGCACTATCCGCAAAACTGGCTCAACTTCCGGTCGGCGCCAACAGGCGCACTTCAAGCTCAGCCACAGCCGGGCCTTCCTCGTGCGGGCATACCCGCTGCAGACCCACGAGATGCTGTTCGATGCGCATAACCGTGCCT
>NZ_FOUG01000048.1 GCF_900114785.1 Variovorax sp. OV329 | reverse complement strand
TGTTGAGTTCCATGCAATCCTGACCCGGCATTTCCATCCAATATTGACCCACCCTCTTTGCGAGCCTGGTGGCTCACGGTGTGGATAAGTTCTTGGTCTTCTCCTTCTTTCTAGATTGGTCTGCCTGAACTGGTTGAGCCGAGCTGTGCTTGAACCGGAAGCTGTCGTTGCCAGTCTCCAGGATATGGCAGTGGTGCGTGAGCCGGTCCAGCAACGCTGTCGTCATCTTCGCATCGCCGAAGACGCTGGCCCACTCGCTGAAGCTCAGGTTCGTCGTGATCACCACGCTGGTGCGCTCGTAGAGCTTGGACAGCAGATGGAATAGCAGCGCACCGCCCGAGGCGCTGAACGGCAGGTAGCCGAGCTCGTCGAGGATCACCATGTCGGCGTACATCAGCCGATGCGCGATGTGGCCCGGGTTGCCGCTGGCCTTCTCCTGCTCCAGCGCGTTGACCAGTTCGACCGTGGAGAAGAACCTCACGCGCCGGTGGTGATGCTCGATGGCCTGCACGCCGAGCGCCGTCGCGATGTGGGTCTTTCCCGTGCCAGGACCACCGACGAGCACCACGTTCTGGGCGTCCTCCATGAACTCACAGCGATGCAACTGACGGACCAAGGCTTCGTTCACCTCGCTGTGAGCGAAGTCGAAGCCTGCGAGGTCCCGGTAGACCGGGAAGCGTGCCAGCTTCAGTTGGTAAGCCACCGAGCGCACCTCGCGTTCGGCCGTCTCCGCCTTGAGCAACTGCGAGAGGACCGGCTGCGCGGACTCGAAGGCCGGCGAGCCCTGCTCGGCAAGCTCGGCCACGGCATGCGCCATGCCGTGCATCTTGAGTTCGCGCAGCATGATCACGATGGCTGCACTGGCGGGGTCATGGCGCATGGCGCACCTCCTGGATGATGATCGGATCAACTGCGGTCACGCGCCCTCTGAGGGAGTCGTAGCGCAACAAGTTGGCCTGGGGCTCGTTTGCCAGGCGCAACGCCTGGGGCGCCGTCACTGGCGCTGGCGCCACCGGCTTGCCGTCGAGCAGTCGGTGCAGGACGTTCAGCACATGCGTCTTGCTCGCCACGCCGGCTTCCAGGGCCAGCTCGACCGCGGTCAGCACGGCCTGCTCGTCGTGGTGCAGCACGAGTGCGAGGATCTCCACCATCTCCCGGTCGCCGCCGGGCTGCTTGAGCAGGACGGCCTGCAACCGTCGGAAGCCCTGTGGCAGTTCACTGAAGGGCGCGCCGTTCCTCAACGCCCCGGGCTTGCGCTGCAGCACCGCCAAGTAATGGCGCCAGTCGTAGACGGTCTGGCCCGCGGTGTCATGGCGCCGGTCGATGATGCGGGTGTGCTCGCACAAGAGTTGGCCTTCGGCCGCCACGACCAGGCGATCCGCGTAGACCCGCAGGCTCACCGGACGGTTCGCATACGACGCGGGAACGCTGTAGCGGTTGCGCTCGAAGTGCACCAGGCAGGTGGGCGACACGCGCTTGGTGTGCTCGATGAAGCCGTCGAAGGGACGAGGAACGGGCATCAGGAGCGGTTGCTCCTGCGCCCACACATCCGCCACGGTGCCAGGTTGCTTGCCGTGAACGATCTCGCCCCACAGCGCCTTGCAGCGGTGCTCGAGCCAGTCGTTGAGCAGCGGCAGCGTCGCGAACGCAGGCACGGGCTGCCACAGCCGGTGGCGCGCATCGCGCACGTTCTTCTCCACCTGGCCCTTCTCCCAACCGGAGGCCGGGTTGCAGAACTCGGCCTCGAACAGGTAGTGGCTGACCATGGCGCTGAAGCGCGCGTTGACATCGCGCTCCTTGCCGCGGCGCACCCGGTCCACGGCGGTCTTCATGTTGTCGTAGATGCCGCGCCGTGGCACGCCGCCCAGCACCTCGAAGGCGCGGTTGTGCGCATCGAACAGCATCTCGTGGGTCTGCAGCGGGTACGCCCGCACGAGGAAGGCCCGGCTGTGACTGAGCTTGAAGTGCGCGACCTGCAGCTTGGTGCGCTCACCGCCGATGACGGCCCAGTCCTCGCTCCAGTCGAACTGGAACGCCTCGCCTGGACCGAAGGCCAGCGGCACGAAGGTGCCTCGCCCGGTGGTCTGCTCGACCTCGCGGCGATGTGTATGCCACGCTCGTGCGAACGCTGCCACGCGGTTATAGGAGCCCTGGTAGCCGAGCGCCGCCAGGTCGGCGTGCATCTGCTTGAGGGTGCGCCGCTGCTTGCGTGACCTCGATGCCTCGCTCTTGAGCCAGATACTGAGCTTCTCGGCGAAGGCGTCGAGCTTGCTCGGGCTGACCCGCTTCGCGTAACTCGGCGCCGCCTCGCCCTCGCGCAGGTACTTGCGGATGGTGTTGCGAGACAGGCCCGTGCGTCGGGCTATCTCTCGAATGGACAGTTGCTCACGCAATGCCCAACGTCTGATGACACTCAGTGTCGCCACGTCAATCACTCCTGTGCTCCTGCCACTAAAAGCAGCAGGTTAGGGTTCTTACGTGGGTCAGATTTAGATGGAAATCGCCGGGGTTAGTGGGTCACTTCTAGATGGAAATCAACA
>NZ_FOUG01000049.1 GCF_900114785.1 Variovorax sp. OV329 | reverse complement strand
CGTAAGCGGCTGGCCGTCCCATGGTTGACGGGCGGACGAGGATCGCTGCGGTAGCGGCGCGTGCTCAGCGCGCGGGGTGCCAGTTGTGCGGAAGCAGTTCGTCGATGCGGCTGTTCAACTGCGTGGGCAGCCGGGTGAGGACATCATTGAGGTAGGCCCACGGATCGTGCCTGTGTAGCTTTGCCGACTGCACCAAGCTCATCACTATCGCGGCACGCTGACCAGCGAGCGCGCTGCCGGCGAACAGCCATGCTCGACGCCCGACCGCCCACGGACGGATCAGGTTTTCCAGGCTGTTGTTGTCGACGTTCACGTCGCCGTCGAGCAGGTTGTGCGTCAACGCCTCCCAGTGGTTGAGGCTGTAGTTCAAGGCCTTGGCGGTTGAGCTGCCGTCGGGCACTCGGCTTCGTTCCAGTTGCAGCCATGCATGCAGGTCCGCCCACAGTGGCTTCGCATGGCTGCATCTTCTCGACAGCCGCTCATCGCTCGTCAGCGCCGACAGCTCTCGCTCGAGGCGGTAGATCTCCGCGATGCGACGCAGCGCCTCCTCAGCGACAGCGCTCTTGCCCGAGTCGAGCAGCAGTTCATCGAACTTGCGTCTGGCATGGGCAAGGCATCCGGCGGCGATGCGTCCGGGCTTGGCACTCATCACGCTGTCGTAGGCCTTGTATTCATCGCGCACCAGCGTGCCGCGCCAACTTCGCTCGTCCTGACCACCCTCAGCGCCCAGGAACGCGATCGGATACTGCGCGCCGCGTCCCTCGCAGAAGTCGTAGATCACGCCCGGCACTGGATCGAAGGCGCTGCGTGCGTAGGCCCAGACGTAGGCCTTCTTGGTCTTGCCCCGACCCGGGTCGAGCAGGGCCACCGGCGTTTCGTCGGCATGGAGCACCCGGGCGGAGAGCACGAAGTGCTTGTGCGCGTCGTAGAGCGGCTCCAGGGCCGCGCCGCCTCGGCCAGACCAGGCTGCCAGTGTCGAGCGCGGCGTGTGCACGCCCGAACGCGCGTTGATGGCCTCCTGGCGATAGTACGGCAGGTGATCCACGAAGCGGCTGATCAGGGTGTGCGCCACCAGGCCGGCTGCGGGCATGCCGCCGTCGATGATCTGCGGCTCGACGGCTTCTTGCACCAGGCGTTGGCAGCAGCGGCACGCCCACTTGCCGTAGACGTGTCGGTGCACGAAGAACTCCGCCGGCACGATGTCCAGCTTCTCGCTGATGTCCTCGCCCACGCGCACCATCGGCTTGCCGCAGCCCGGGCTTGGGCAGGCGGTGTCCTCGGGCTCATGGTCATGCTGCACGCGACGCAGATGGTCGGGCAGAGGCTGGCGTCGCGGCTTGCGCTTGGACGACGCGGCTGTGTCATCCGGCGGCGTGCCCTGGGCCTGCTTTAGAAGGGCCTCCAGAGCGGTCTCGTCTTCTGTCAGTGTCTCCTCGAACAGCCGGCGCTGCTCAGCGCTCATCGCCTCGGACTTCGCACTGAACTTCCAGGCCTTATGCCGAGCCAGCTCGAACGTGAGCTTCTCGAGCTTGGCGTCCTTCAGGCGGATGTCCTGCGCCTGGCGCTGGATCTGCTGCAGCATCTGCTGCGCGAGCGCCGTGACAGCCTCGGGGGTCAGACCTTGGAGGTCTTCGTCCTTGAGGTTGCGCAGGTCCTGCATGGGTTCTCATCATGCAAGACCGGCTGCTTCGCGTCATTGGGAATTGCGCTGTGAACGCGCTCCCTGCGAAGGGCTATAGACGGGTGATCACAGTCATCTCTGGCAGGCGCTCCCAGGGCAGTCCCACCACCAGCGCATCGAACTGCGCCTGCGTCAATGACAGAGGGGTCGCCGCGCTGCTGTCGCTCGGCCACACGAAGCGGCCGGCGTTGAGCCTCCTGGCGGCACACCACACGCCGAAGCCGTCGTGCACGAGCAGCTTGATACGGGTGGCCCGCACGTTGGCGAACAAATAGCCGTGGTGCGCATGAGCACTGCCGAGGGCATGCACGACGTGAGCCATCAGGCGCTCGGCGCCGGCACGCATGTCCAAGGGCTGGGTGCAAAGCCAGAGGGCGTCGATGCGGATCATCGCAACAGCTCGCGCAGCCAAGCCGCGCAATCGACCGCCGCCGAGACCGGCCATGTGACACTCACGCCCAGAGCACCGCGCTTGAATTCGAGTCGGATCGTCTCGGTACTGGCCGCCACGCGCGATGGCGCCGGAGCCGCCGGCGGCGCAGGCAACGACAACTCGACAAACTCCCGCGCACGCTCGGCCGTGACACTTGCTGGAGATGGCGCGGGAATCCCCCCGCGGCCACGACGCCACTGATGCACGAGGTTGTCGTTCAGCCCAAACGACAGCGCGACCGCCGCGACGGAAGCGCCGGGTTCGGCGCAGGCGGCCAGAACCTGCGCCTTGAACGCCGCGCTGTGCCGGCGGCGTTGCTTCGGATTGACGTCCATAGATGTCCAGCTAACTTAGGTGGACAGCATGGTCTCCGGCTTGGCCTCTGATCTCAAGGTGGGGAGACTGGCCGCTTAC
>NZ_FOUG01000051.1 GCF_900114785.1 Variovorax sp. OV329 | reverse complement strand
GGTAAGCGTCCGGTGAACTCGCCTTGACGGCGATTCGCGCAGGTCAGCTCTGCTGCCAGCGATGCGGCAGGAGCTCTTCGATACGGCTGGCGGGATGGGTCGGCAGCCTGGTCAGGACGTCTCGGATGTAGGCGTAGGGATCGTGCCCGTTGAGCTTGGCCGAGTGGATCAGGCTCATGGCGGCGGCTGCTCGTTTGCCTGCGCGCAGTGATCCGGCGAACAGCCAGTTCTGGCGGCCGAGCGCGATCGGTCGGATCCGGTTTTCTACCCAGTTGTTGTCAATCGGCAGGTTGCCGTCTTCGAGGAAGCGCGTAAGCGCATCCCAGCGCCTGAGGCTGTAGTCGATCGCCTTGGCGGTCGCTGATCCGTCGGGGATCTTCTGGCGCTGCTGGCGCATCCACTGATGCAGCGCATCGGCCACCGGCCTAGATCGTCGTCGTCGAAGTTCGAGTCTGGTGCCGCTGCCGGCTCGCGCCACCTCGCGCTCGAGGTCATACAGTGTCGCGAAGAACTTCAGCGCCTGTTCGCCAACCGGACTGCCGTGGTTGACCCATAGCTCGTGGAACTTGCGCCGCGCGTGTGCCATGCACCCGACCTCAGTTACCCCGAGTTCGAAGCAGGCCTTGTAGCCGCTGAAGTCATCGGTGACGAGCTTGCCGCCCCACCCCGGCTTGGCGCTGGTTGCGCTCAGTTTGAGGAAGTCACGCACGTGCTGTCCGCCTCGACTGTCGGCGAAGTCGAACACGACGCCCTGGATCGGGTTGAACTGCGTCGTGCAGTAGCTCCACAGGTAGGCCCGGTGCGTCTTGCCCGCTCCGGGCTTGAGCATCGCCACAGGGGTCTCGTCAGCATGCAGCACGCCGTGTCGCAGCAGCTCTGCTGCAAGCGCGTCCACCAGCGGCTGCAGCTGGATGCCGCACTCACCCACCCACTGGGCCAGCGTCGAGCGCGCGATGACGTGGCCTGCACGTTCGAAGATCGCTTCCTGCCGATACAGCGGCAGGTGGTCCAGGTACTTGGCCACCAGCACCTGAGCGAGAAGCCCGGCGGTGGGCACTCCCTTGTCGATGACGTGAGCCGGCACCGGCGCCTGCGTGATCTTCTCGCAGCACCTGCACACCCACTTGCCGCGGATGTGGCGCTCCACCGTGAACACGCCCGGCTGGTAGTCCAGCTTCTCGGCTACGTCCTCGCCGATACGCTGCAGTGTCTCGCCGCACCCACAGGTGGTGTTCTCCGGCTCGTGGTGGATCTCACGGCGCGGCAGGTTTGCGGGCAGTTTCTCGCGCTTGGGTTGCTGCTTCTCAGCGGGGGACGATCTCGTTGCCTGCAGCGCTTCGATCTCTGCAGCGACGGCGGCCAGATCGGTGTCCAGCGTCTCCTCGAGCAAGCTCTTTTGCTCGGCGTTGTAGACCTCGCTCTTGGCGGCAAACTTCAGCCGCTTGAGGATCGCGTTCTCGTGCGTGAGCTTGTCGATGATCGACTTGTGGAACGCCAACTGAGCGTCGGCCTTGCGCAGCCTCTCGCGAAGCTCCTGGGGGTCCAGCGTGTCGATGTCGTCGGCGATCACGGACAGTGATCGTGCCACCAACTGTGCACGCGAACTATCCGCAGATACCGCAATGGACGCACTACAGCGTGGTGATCACACCGGCCTCGCCGACGAGTTGCCAGGGCAGTCCCAGTACCAGCGCTTCGAACTGCGGCCGGCTCAGTGTCAGCGTTCCCTCAATGTTCTTGGGCCAGGCGAACTTGCCGCTGTTCAGCCGCCTGGCTGCCAACCACACGCCGATGCCGTCGTGCACGAGTACCTTCATGCGATTGGCACGCCGGTTGGCGAAGAGGTAGGCATGGTGCGGGCGTGCAGCGCCAAACACCAACACGACCCGGGCCAGAGCAGCCTCGGTGCCGGCGCGCATGTCCAGCGGCTGCACTGCCATCCAGATCGACTCGACGCGGATCAACGCAAGATCTCGCGAAGCCAGGCAGCGCTCGCCGCTACAGCACTGGATGGCCAGTTCACGATCACTGTGGTCGCGCCGCGCTTGAGTTCGATGCGGATGTCAGATGCTGTTGGCGAAGGCGTGGTGTCGAGCTGCACGGGCACGAACGCCGCCTTGGCTTGATCCCGCGGCAGGTCGACAGGGTCGACGCTGGGCAACCGTTGACCGCCTTGCTCAATCCAACGGCGCAACAGGTTCGCATTGACGCCATTGGCCAATGCCACCGAAGCGATCGACACGCCGGGCCGAGAGCAGGCGGCAACCAGGTTCGCCTTGAACTCATCGGTGTGACGGCGCCTGCGGCGCCGATCTCCCTTCACCGCTGCAGCCTCGATAGTGTTCACGTGTCCGCCAAGAAATAAGTGGAGTAGTGAACACGATGCTCCTAGGCCCGCCGGCGGGAATCAAGATGGGTTGGCCGGACGCTTAC
>NZ_FOUG01000053.1 GCF_900114785.1 Variovorax sp. OV329 | reverse complement strand
CTTGTATGGATGCCTCCCGGCTATGAGGAGTAACCCGCATCGGTGTTGTGAAGAAGTCGGCTGCTGCCTTGTATCCGGCCTGTTGTGTGAGGAGCCGGGATTGCCCCCGTTGCTCACTGGCCCCGATGTAATCCGCCGACAAGCGCCTCATCTCCTGGACGGACTGTTGAAGTCCTTGATCCCATGCAGGCTTGGCTTGTCCCGGTCTGACCTGTTTCACATCACTTCGCGTGCTGCTGCCTCAATCGCCTTCAAAGGCTCATATACCCTTTCTTTTGGTTGGGTTGATGGAGCGGCCCGCCAGTTCAAGCCGCTTGCGGCTTGGTGCTCTGGTGGCCCCGTTGGTAATCCTGTTGCCGGGCTGTCACGGCCCAGATCGTTCGAGCCATCTTGGCCGCCTGCGCCACGACCACGACGTTGTCCGGGCGCCTGGCCTTGAGTTGCTCCAGCCATTGCCCCGGCTCCTTTGCATGGGCAAGTACCGAGCGCGCGCCGTGGATGAGCAAGGTGCGCAGGTAGGTGTCGCCCCGCTTGGAGATGCCCAGTAGCAAGACCTTGCCGCCCGTGCCGCGCTGCTGGGGCACCAGGCCCAGCCAGGCGCAGAACTCTCGCGCCGACTTGAAGGCTTTGGCTTCTCCCATCGTGGCGATCGCCGCCGTGGCCGTCAGCAGCCCGACTCCGGGTATCGCCGCGACGCGCTTCATGTCCTCATCGTCGCGCAGGCGCTGCGCGAGGCGCTGTTCGATGGCCTTGATGTCTTGGACAAGCTTCTTGATCCGCTGCACCTGCTCGCGCAGGCTGTCGGCCACGTACTGCGGGATGTCGAGCGCCAACGACTCCAAGGTGGCCTCGATCTCGCTGAACAAGGCGTTCTTTCCCCTGGCGAAGGTTGCCCCGAACTCGTAGAGCAGACCGCGCAGCGCGTTGATCTGCATGACCTTCATGCGCATGAGCAATTCGCGCTGGCGGTGCAGCACCAGCGTGGCCTGCTGCGCCTGTGTCTTCATGCCCACGAACTTCGTGCCCGGTTGCTGGATCGCCAGCCAGATGGCTCGGGCGTCGGTAACGTCAGTCTTGTTGCCGGCCACAAAGGGGCGTACGGCCTTGGCGTGGATCAGCCGCACGCTGTGGCCCAACCCCGTCAGCTCGCGTGCCCAGTGATGGGCCCCGCCGCACGCTTCGATGCCGATCAGGCACGGCACGCGGTTGGCGAAATACTCCAGCACCTTGGCACGCTTGAGCTGCATGTTGACAATCTCGCCCGTGCTCATATCCACGGAGTGCAGTTGGAACACGCTCTTGGCGATGTCCAGGCCAACAACCTGGCGCCCGTCGATCAAGCCGATGATTTGTCCCGCACCCTGAGCTGCAATACGATTCATCTCGGACCTCCGATGGTGTTTGTGAAGACCTCGGTCTATCACGCCATGGGCACTTCGATGCCGTATCCATCCGGAGGTCCACCTTGCCATGCAGGCAAGCCAGCCGCCCAGAACAGCCAAGCTGCTCATCTCCGTGCTCCTGCTCTTGCTGTCCCCGTAGGGAGGGAGGCATCCATTACATCTCCT
>NZ_FOUG01000054.1 GCF_900114785.1 Variovorax sp. OV329 | reverse complement strand
GTTGATGTCCCGGCAAGTGGTGTAAGTCTTCTTTCACTCGCTGCGCGGCAAGGCGCGTAGGGCGTAGCCCGAAGCGGCTTGCCGCGCAGCGACCGCTCCCTTCGGGGGGTGGTCATCGTGAAGTCCGGATAAGGTTTGAGGTGCGACCCACCAAGCCCTGTCCATAAAGGAAATCACAATGACCACCGCAACTATCGCACTTGCCGAGCTCGCCGAAAAGGGAGCCGATGTCGACGTCCTGCGCCAGATGGTGCAGTTCATGGCCCAGCGCCTCATGGAGCTGGACGTCGAAGGGCGCTGCGGCGCGGCCTACGACGAGAAGAACCCGGCCGAGCGCCTGAATAGCCGTAACGGCTACCGCGAGCGCACCTGGGACACCCGGGCCGGCAGCGTCGAGCTGAAGATCCCCAAGCTGCGCCAGGGCAGCTACTTCCCCGAGTTCCTGGAGCCCAGGCGTACGGCCGAGAAGGCGCTCACCGCGGTCATCCAGGAGGCCTACGTGCAGGGCATCTCGACCCGCTCGGTGGACGACCTAGTGAAGTCGCTCGGCATGAGCGGCGTCTCCAAGAGCCAGGTCAGCCGGCTGTGCGGCGAACTCGACGAGCGCGTCAACGCCTTCCTTGGACGGCAGATCGAGGGCGACTGGCCCTACCTGTGGGTCGATGCCACCTACGTGAAGACGCGCGAAGCCGGGCGCATCGTGAGCGTAGCGGTGATAGTGGCGGTCGGCGTGAACACCGACGGTCAGCGTGAAGTGCTGGGTTTGAAGGTCGGGGCCTCGGAAGCCGAGCCCTTCTGGACCGAGTTCCTGCGCAGCCTGAACCGTCGAGGTCTCCGCGGCGTGAAGCTCGTGATCAGCGACAGCCACGAAGGCATCAAGGCCGCCGCGGCGAAGGTCCTGAAGGCCACTTGGCAGCGCTGCCGCGTGCACTTCATGCGCAACGCCCTGGCGCATGCCGGCAAGACCCAGCGGCGCATGGTCTCTGCGGCCATCGGCACGGTGTTCGTGCAGGACTCGGCTGATGCAGCGCGGGCGCAATGGCGCTCGGTCGCCGACCAGCTCCGAGACAAGTTCCCCAAGCTCGGCACCTTGATGGACGACGCCGAGAACGACGTCCTGGCCTTCATGACCTTCCCTCGGGCGCACTGGACGCAGATCTACAGCACCAACCCGCTGGAGCGGCTGAATGCCGAGATCAAGCGACGCACGAACGTGGTGGGCATCTTCCCCAACGACGCCTCGATCACGAGGCTCGTCGGCGCCATGATGATGGAGCAGAACGACGAGTGGTCCCTCAACCGGCGCTACATGCAGTTGGAAGGCTTGCAGACCCTGAGCGATACTGCGCCCACTCGGCTGTCTGCAGTGGCACGTTGAGTACCGTGCATCTCAGCCTTCTCCGGGCTGGACCTACACCACGGAATGGGACACGACC
>NZ_FOUG01000056.1 GCF_900114785.1 Variovorax sp. OV329 | reverse complement strand
CTGATCAACAACGAATGGTGCGACGCGGCCAGCGGCAAGACGCTGGACGTGTACAACCCCGCCACCGGCAAGGTGATCGGCAAGGTCGCCCATGCCGGCATCCCCGACCTGGACCGCGCCCTGGCGGCCGCCCAGAAGGGCTTCGAGACCTGGCGCAAGACCCCGGCGCACGAGCGCGCGGCCATCATGCGCAAGGCCGCCGGCCTGCTGCGCGAGCGCGCCGCCGACATCGGTCGCATCCTCACGCAGGAACAGGGCAAGCCCTTCGTGGAAGCGCGCGGCGAGTCCATCGCCGGGGCCGACATCATCGAGTGGTTCGCCGACGAAGGCCGCCGCGTGTACGGCCGCATCGTGCCCTCGCGCAACCTGGCCGCGCAGCAGCTGGTGATCAAGGAGCCCGTGGGCCCGGTCGCCGCCTTCACGCCCTGGAACTTCCCCATCAACCAGATCGTGCGCAAGCTGGGCGCGGCGCTGGCCAGCGGCTGCTCCTTCCTGTGCAAGGCACCTGAAGAAACGCCGGCCTCGCCCGCCGCGCTGCTGCAGTGCTTCGTCGACGCCGGCATTCCCGCCGGCGTGATCGGCCTGGTCTACGGTGATCCGGCAGAGATTTCCGGCTACCTGATTCCGCACCCAATCATCCGCAAGGTGACCTTCACCGGCTCCACCCCGGTGGGCAAGCAGCTGGCCTCGCTGGCCGGCCTGCACATGAAGCGCGCCACCATGGAGCTGGGCGGCCACGCCCCGGTGATCGTCGCTGCCGATGCCGACATCGCGCTGGCGGTGAAGGCCGCCGGCTCGGCCAAGTTCCGCAACGCCGGCCAGGTGTGCATCTCGCCCACCCGCTTCCTGGTGCACAACAGCATCCGTGCCGAGTTCGCCAAGGCGCTGACCACGCAGACCGAGAAGCTCAAGATCGGCGACGGCCTGGCCGAAGGCACCACGCTGGGCCCGCTGGCCAACGCGCGCCGCATCGCCGCCATGGACAAGATCCTGCAGGACGCGCGCGCCACCGGCGCCAAGGTGCTGACCGGCGGCGAGCGCGTGGGTTCCGAAGGCAACTTCTTCGCCCCCACCGTGCTGGACGAGGTGCCGCTCAACGCCGACGTGTTCAACAACGAGCCCTTCGGCCCGATTGCCGCCATCCGCGGCTTCGACACGCTGGACGAGGCCATCGCCGAAGCCAACCGCCTGCCCTACGGCCTGGCCGGCTATGCCTTCACGCAGTCCATCAAGAACGCACACCAGCTCTCGCAGCAGGTCGAAGTGGGCATGCTGTGGATCAACCAGCCGGCCGCGCCCACGCCCGAGATGCCCTTCGGCGGCGTGAAGGATTCGGGCTACGGCTCCGAAGGCGGCCCCGAGGCCATGGAGGCCTACCTGGTGGCCAAGGC
>NZ_FOUG01000058.1 GCF_900114785.1 Variovorax sp. OV329 | reverse complement strand
TCCCAGGCCGCGCGCATCGCGTCCAGGCGCTGCGGCTCCTTCCTGCCCAGGTTGGCGCGTTCGCGCTCGTCCTGCGGGATGTTGAACAGGTAGTCGTTGCCGTCCACCCGCAGGTACTTCCACTCGCCCTCGCGCAGTGCGCGCTGGCCGCGGTGGTTCATGCGCCAGTGCAGCGGGCGCTCGAAGGCGTGGCCCGCATCGCGCAGTACCGGCATCAGCGAGACGCCATCGAGCGGATGCTGCGCATCGGCCGCGACGCCGGCGGCATCGAGCATCGTGGCGGACCAGTCCATGGTCATGCACAACTGCGCGCTGGTGTTGCCGGGGCGGATCACCGCAGGCCAGTGCGCGATCCACGGCACGCGGATGCCGCCCTCGGTCAGATCCATCTTGCCGCCCACCAGGGGCCAGTTGTCCGAGAAGCGCTCGCCGCCGTTGTCGCTGGTGAAGACCACCAGGGTGTTGTCGGCGATGCCGGCTTGCTCCAGCGCCTGCATGATCCAGCCGATGCCCTCGTCCATGTGGTGGATCATGCGGCGATAGGTGTGGATGTTGCCGCCGGCGAGGTCGAAGAGGTTGTCCTTGACCTGCGGTGCCTTGGCTGCATCGTCGCGCGTCTCCCACGGCCAGTGGGGCGCGGTGTAGTGCAGGCTGAGGAAGAAGGGCGCATCGCCCTGCGCCATGCGCTGCACGTAGTCGGCGGCGCGGCGCGAGAGCAGGTCGGTGAGGTAGCCCTCGGCCTGGTGATCCTCGTTGCCCAGCCACAGGTCGTGCTGGCCGGTGGAGTCGCAGTGGCTGAAGTAGTCCACGCCGCCGGACATGGGGCCGAAGAATTCCTCGTAGCCCGAGCGCAGCGGGCCGAAGTGCGGCGGCGAGCCCAGGTGCCATTTGCCGATCAGCGCGGTGCGGTAGCCCGCGTCCTTGAGCAGCGAAGGCAGCGTGGGATGCGAGGGCGGCAGGCCCAGGGTCGAGCTGCCGCGGCTCTTGCTGTTGATGGGCTCCTCGGCGGCGCCGCGCAGCCGGTACTGGTAGCGGCCGGTGATCATGCCGAAGCGCGTGGGCGAGCACACCGGCGAGTTCGAATAGCCCTGCGTGAAGCGGATGCCCTGGGCCGCCAGGCCATCGAGCACCGGGGACACCGGGCCGAAGCTCGCGTCGCGCCCGCCGTAGCAGCCCAGGTCGGCAAAGCCCAGGTCGTCGGCCACGATGAAGATGAAGTT
>NZ_FOUG01000059.1 GCF_900114785.1 Variovorax sp. OV329 | reverse complement strand
CTAGTGGGCTGTAACGATTGAATCGGGAGTAATTCGCCGTGTCGGGTCGAAGTACTTCCACTTCACGGGTTTGGGTTGCTCGTTGTACTTGCGGATGTAGCGCAGGAGCTTTCTCTTGAGATCGGGCACCGAGGTGAACACGCCGCGCGCGATCACGTCGCGCTCGATCTTGGCGAACCACAGTTCGACCTGGTTGAGCCAGGACGAGTAGGTCGGCGTGAAGTGCATATGAAGGTTCGGATGCTCACTCAGGAATGCATCGACCTGCTTGGTCTTGTGCGCCGAGAGGTTGTCCGCGATCACGTGGATTTCCTTGCCCTTGGGCTGGTTGGCCACGATGTCGGTGAGAAAGGCGACGAACTCGGCCGAGGTGTGGCGCGCGGCGGTCTTGCCCAGCACTTCACCGGTTTTGGTATTGAAGGCCGCGTACAGCGACAGCGTCCCGTGGCGGTAGTACTCGAAGCCGTGGCGCTCGGCGCGCCCCGGCGACAGCGGCAGCACCGGGTCCTTGCGGTCCAGCGCCTGGATGGCGGTCTTCTCGTCAACGCTGAACACGGCGGCGTGCTGCGGCGGGTTCAGGTACAGCCCGATCACGTCGGCGGCCTTGGCCTCGAAGTCCGGATCGTTGGAGGCCAGATAGCCTTCGAGCCGATGGGGCTTGATGGCGTGCTTGGCCCAGATGCGCGCCACCGTCATGTGCGAGATGTCCCCGCCGAGTTCGGCCGCGAGCTTGCGCGAAGACCAGTGCGTGGAGCCATCGGCCGGTTTGCGCTTGGTGGTCCATGCCAGCACGCGCGCCTCGACGCGCTCGGTCACCTTGTAGCGCTCGCGCCCAGCGTGGCGCGCAAACAGCCCCGCCAGTCGATCGGTTGCAAAGCGCTTGCTCCAGCGATCGATGTAGCTGTCGCTGCAGTCGAGCTTGGCGCGAATCTCGGCCCACGTCAGTCCTTCGGACATCAACAGGATCAGCCGAGCGCGGCGCGCCGAATCGGCACGCCCCGTTCTCGCACTGGCTTGTCGCTGCAGTTCCAAGACTTCAGTTTTCGTCAGTTCCATTGCGCCCTCCGGAGGCACAATGATACTTCCTATTTAACCGTTACAGTCCACTAG
>NZ_FOUG01000060.1 GCF_900114785.1 Variovorax sp. OV329 | reverse complement strand
GCGAAGCGCAGGCCTTCTTCCATGGCGATCGGGGCGATCAGCTTGACCGTGATCGACACGTTGTCGCCCGGCATGACCATTTCCTTGTCCTTGGGCAGCTCGATGGAGCCCGTGACGTCGGTCGTGCGGAAGTAGAACTGCGGACGGTAGTTGTTGAAGAACGGCGTGTGACGGCCACCTTCGTCCTTGGACAGCACATACACCTCGGCGGTGAAGTGCGTGTGCGGCTTGATGGAGCCCGGCTTGCACAGCACCTGGCCGCGCTCGACGTCTTCACGCTTGGTGCCGCGCAGCAGCACGCCGACGTTGTCGCCAGCCTGACCCTGGTCCAGCAGCTTGCGGAACATTTCCACGCCCGTGCAGATGGTCTTCTGGGTGGCACGGATACCGACGATCTCGATTTCCTCGCCCACCTTGATCACACCGCGCTCGACCGCGCCGGTGACCACCGTGCCACGACCCGAGATCGAGAACACGTCTTCCACGGGCATCAGGAACGTACCGTCCACGGCGCGCTCGGGCGTCGGGATGTAGGTGTCCAGCGCTTCGGCCAGCTTCATGATGGCTTCTTCGCCCAGCTTGCCCTTGTCGCCTTCCAGGGCCAGCTTGGCCGAGCCGTGGATGATGGGGGTGTCGTCGCCGGGGAATTCGTACTTGTCCAGCAGCTCGCGCACTTCCATTTCGACCAGCTCGAGCAGCTCGGCGTCGTCGACCATGTCGCACTTGTTCAGGAACACGATGATGTAGCCCACGCCCACCTGGCGAGCCAGCAGGATGTGCTCGCGCGTCTGGGGCATCGGGCCGTCAGCGGCCGAGCACACCAGGATGGCGCCGTCCATCTGGGCAGCGCCGGTGATCATGTTCTTCACGTAGTCGGCGTGGCCGGGGCAGTCGACGTGTGCGTAGTGGCGGTTGGCCGTTTCGTACTCGACGTGCGCGGTGTTGATCGTGATGCCGCGCGCCTTTTCTTCGGGAGCCGCGTCGATCTGGTCGTAGGCCTTGGCTTCGCCGCCGAACTTGGCCGACAGCACCGTGGCGATGGCCGCCGTCAGCGTGGTCTTGCC
>NZ_FOUG01000061.1 GCF_900114785.1 Variovorax sp. OV329 | reverse complement strand
TGTTGAGTTGCAATAGGTTCTTCCCGCCAAGGCGGGAGGCTGGCGGCTGGTATCCCAAGGCCGAGTGCGGCCTTCGGGCGTTGTAGTAGCTCAGGAAGGATGGCAGCCAAGCAGTGCGTTCTGCACTGTTGTTCCAAGTGCGTCCATAGGCCCACTCGCGCAAACAGGTTTGGATGAACCGTTCGGCTTTGCCATTGGTCTGCGGTCGGTACGGCCTAGTGAACGTGTGCTTGATGCCCAAGGCCTGACAGGTCTTGTTGAACAGCACCGAGCGATATGCAGAGCCGTTGTCAGTGATCAGGCGCTTGATCGTCACACCCAGGGCCGCGTAGTGCGCCACAGCGGCCTTCAGAAACTCCGTGGCTGAAGTCTTGCGCTCATCCTCGAGCACCTGCACGAAGCTCGCTCGGGAGTGATCGTCGATGGCCACGTGTACGAACTCCCATCCTGCGCGCTTGCTGGCGTCTCGCCGGTCGCCCGTGACCCGATGGCTGGGACGCAAGATGCGCCCCAGCTTCTTGGTGTCCATGTGCAGCAACTCGCCGGGGGCGTGCCGCTCGTAGCGCACGACCGCAACAACCGGATCGAGCGCCTTCAGGCTGGACAGCCCCAGGCGAGCGAGCAAACGGCTGACGGTGGCAACGCTGCGCCCGACGATGCGGGCAATGTTGCGCATGGGCATGCGCGCGCGGCGCAGTTGCTCGATGCGCTGGCGCAGCGACTGATCCAGGTTAGTCCGTACGTTGGTCGGGCGCGAGCTGCGGTCGTGCAGACCCGCCAGGCCCTGCTGATCAAATCGCTTGAGCCACTTGCGGGCAGTGCGCACGCTGATGCCGGCAGCCTCGGCTGCCGGCATCAGCCCCATTCCCGCAATGCGTTCAATGAGCAACTTGCGCCCTTCAAAGGTCAATCTGGCATTCTTGTGGCTGTTCACCCGGTTGTTCCTTCTGGAAAGTTCTGAAGCGTCGTAACTCCAGTCTCCCAGACTCTTCCGGGTGAACAACCTATTGAGACATCACA